>NZ_JAIVFX010000070.1 GCF_020829625.1 Nostoc sp. XA010
CAATTAAATTTTTCGAGAGTGCCTTCAGGTACAAGCAACCTTTTTAGTTGTTTTTGTTCTCGTAGATTACACGCGAACAAATTATGATTTATTCCGTTATCTATTTTCCCTTAACCGAGCAGTATTGCAAGCCATCGCTCCCCTGGTAATGCCTGAGCAAGTGAGCGAACCAATAGCTCAGACATTGCCGCCGTGTAAAATTTTATTTAGTTAAATATCTGCATTAACTGATTGCTGCTGACGGGATCATATTGCGATCGCTACCTCTGCTACTTAACTAACCCCTCATCCACAACCGCAAATCCGATTGCGAAATTTCGCCAACAGTTTCTTAATGACAGTTTGCTCTCGCAGAATGATTATCCTAGCACTCGTGCAAGATAACTTCCTTGCAAAGCGAGGCTCATTCAATAATGAAGTTTTGTAATAATTTGAAGTTGCTGCGAAAATTATGATTTTTGAGTTGATAACACAGTAGAGGGAAAAACTTAAAAGGACGATTCGTCTAACACAAGGATCACAATGATTAAAAATTTCAGGAAGAAAACTACGCTCTAAAACTCTAACCTCGAATTTATTCATTTTCTCAGATAAATTGCAATCGGTTCTACTAACCAGGGCGAACGCACGGCATTTCTGAAACCCCTGCTGGATAAGGATCTTGACGAAAAAATAGGCTAAATTTAAAAACGTTGAAACCCTTGCTATTAAAGGATTCTTATACTTTAGATGCGTTTGCCCTGTTCTACTAACTGAACCGCTTTCCCAAATGCTAACTCTGTTTGTCCAGTAGGCAATTGTCTTTTATAAAGAAGGCAATGTGCAACTTAATATTCTGACCTAATTTCAATTCTTTTTTTCTTGCATAAGATAAGCTTTTACAGCACTTTTCTTCTTGCATAAGATAAGCTTTTACAGCACTTTGCAGGTAAATCAAGTACACCTCTCACAGCTCTCATGAATACATCGGGGAGGGTGCGTGAGTACCCGTGTGGGTTATTTTTGTACCTCATCAACTTGAATCTGCTGTAATTTCCCCCATTCTACATAAGGGTTAAGGGTTGATGGGGTAATTTTGAGTAAAAGTTGCGTACTGCATGAGTTTATCTGCCAGAGCAAAAGCATTGCCAAACAAAACCAATTTAACGCTCAAGGAGAAAAAACTAGTGAAACCTAAGTTTAGAAAGCGCACAGCGATCGCAGTTGGCTTTGTCGGGTCGGTGTTATGGGGAGCAACTTCCATTTTAGAAAATCAAAATGCTATTGCACAAGTTGCAGGGGGAATGTTTATAGTAAACGAACTGTCAAAGAAGTGCCTTGATGTAGCTGGAAATACTGGTTCTGGCGTAGTTAATGGTACGCAGTTGGTACTTAATGAATGCGAAATATCTGGATTTAATAGTTCTGGTGGAATTACAGATCAGAAATGGGAATTTATCCGTGGGGGATTCATCAGAAATAAATTATCCAACAAATGTATTGATGTCGTAGGAAAACCTGGCACAACTAATTTTTTGCTATTGCAACTTAATGAATGCGAAACATCTGGATTTAGTAGTCCTGGGGTAGCTACAGACCAAAGGTGGGAATACATTGGTGCAGGATTTCTCAGAAATGGATTATCCAACAGATGCATTGATGTAGGAGGAGATGCTGCCACAGCTAATAATAAGATATTGCAACTTTATGATTGTGAACTATCTGGATTTAGTCCTGGTTCTGGTAAACCCTCTGATCAGAGGTGGGGGTGGCAACCAAGCCCTTAAGAGATTAAGGGGTAAGGTGCAATGATTGTGGGAATCATAACTAATTATCCGAACATGATATTCATTATGAATAACAAATTAGTATGATTCCCCATGTCATTACATTGCGTTGCACTATTGTCTGCAACTGTTTAACTCTGCGCTGGGCTTTTCGCCAAAATCTACTTGACAACATATTTATTTCCCAAATTAATTGGAAGCAGATTTTGCAGAGCTACAAGTAACTGGTGACTGCTGCCAGTTTTTGTGGGGAGTGCCATTAGATGCGTTGGCTGTAAGTACTATCTCACCTTTAGTATTAGTTCCCCATCCAGTAGCTTCGATAATCGGTGCTGGTGTTGTGGGGATAGGGGGCTTTTCTTTAATAGTTTGCTGAGAGTTAATATCATTGCTTGGGCCCAGAGTTGCCCACTCTGGTCGAACTGTATTGCTACTAAAAGCTTCTCTGGGGTTAGGAGGTAAACCACCGCGTCCAGTGATGATAAAGCTGTTCTGAGCATAACCTGGACTGTAACAGCCCTGCGCTATCTGAGTGTCTACGGCTACCGTGGGTAGCTCAACTAAGCCACTGTTGGGGTCAACGTCAGGTGTGTTTAGTTCTACAGAACCACTAAACTCAGGGTTTGCTCCAGTAGCAGTAATGTCACTTGTTGTATCAGATGCCACGTCTCGGAACTGTATACCAAAGATACCTTGGGCATTAATTCGCACGTTTCCGCCACGAAAGTTTGTCGAGTTGGCGCTGATGTCGCTATTTTTAAAACCAATCAGGAAATCGGTGTCAATATTGATGTTGCCGCCGATGACGTTTTCTCCTGTTGCGTTGGTAAAAATGTTGCTATTGCGGCTCATTATCAGAATTTTTGAGTTAATGTTAATTGTCGCTTGCTCCCTATCCGGGTCAACTTTAGCACTTTGTGTGTTACCGCTAAGTAAGGCGTTGTTGTCTAAACGGATAGAGGAGGCATTTAATGTCATGTTGCCTGCGGTTCCTGTTCCCAAACTCTCCACAGTTATTGCAGCTTCATCTTGCACTAATAAAGTATTAGTTTTAATAGTCAAATCACCCGCATCCCCTGTTGATATGGACTGTGCGTCAGCAGCCAAACCACTGGCAACCAGACCATCAGCGCTTGTACCAATTATTTGCACATCTTGAGCATCAACACTCAAATTTCCTCCCTTGCCTGCACCAGCAGTACTAACACCTATCCGTGCCCCATCTCGCACTAACAAGGTATTAGTTTTAATAGTCAAATCACCGCCATCCCCTGTTGAGTTGGGCTGTGCGTCAGCGAATAAACTGCTAGAAATCCGATTATCGGCACTTATACCAATTATTTGCACGTTTTGGGCATCAACAGTCAAATTTCCTCCCTTGCCTACACCAAATGTAGCAGAACTCACCTGTGCCCCATCTCGCACTAACAAGGTATTAGTTTTAATAGCCAAATCGCCCGCATCCCCTGTTGAGTTGGGCTGTGCGTCAGCAAATAAATGGCTAGAAACCTGATTATCGGCACTTATACCAATTATTTGCACGTCTTGGGCATCAACAGTCAAATTTCCTCCCTTGCCTACACCAAATGTAGCAGAACTCACCTGTGCCCCATTTCGCACTAACAAGGTATTAGTTTTAATAGTCAAATTTCCCGCATCTCCTGTTGAATTGGGCTGTGCGTCAGCGAATAAATGACTAGCAACCTGATTATCGGCACTTGTACCAATGATTTGCACATCTTGGGCATCAACAGTCAAATTTCCTCCTTTGCCTGCACCAAATGTAGCAGCACTTACCTGTGCCCCATCTTGCACTAGTAAGGTATTAGTTTTAATAGCCAAATTTCCACCCTTGCCCGCACCAACTGTACTAGCATTCACCTGTGCCTTATCTTCCACTAATAGGGTATTAGTTCTAATAATTAAATCACCTGCATTCCCTGTTGAGCCTGGTCGTGCAGAAGCAAACAAACCGCTGGTAAACAGTCCATCAGCACTTGTACCAATAATTTGCACGTCTTGAGCATCAACGCTTAAATTTCCACCTTTGCCTACACCAAATGTATTAACATTTACCTGTGCTCCATCTTGGACTAATAAAGTATTAGTTTTAATAGTCAAATTACCTGCATCCCCTGTTGATTTGGGCTGTGCGTCAGCAAACAAACCACTGGAAAAGAGACCATCAGCAGTTGTACCAATAATTTGTACGTCTTGGGCATCAACGCTTAAATTTCCACCTTTGCCCGCACCAAATGTACTAGCACTTACACCTCCCCCATCTTTGAGCAGCAAAGTATTAGTTTTAATAGTCAAATCACCTCCATTCTCTGTTGAGCCTGGTTGTGCAGAAGCAAACAAGCCGCTACTTAAGTTACCATCAGCACTTGTACCAATGATTTGTACGTCTTGGGCATCAACGCTTAAATTTCCACCTTTGCCTGCACCAAATGTACTAGCACTTACAACTGCCCTATCTTTGACTAGCAAGGTATTAGTTTTAATAGTTAAATCACCTGCATTCCCTGTTGAGTTTCGCTCTGTGTTAGCAACCAATCGGCTACGAAACCGATTATTAGCACTTGTACCAATGATTTGTACATCTTGGGCATCAACAGTCAAATTTCCTCCCTTCCCCTCACCAAGTGTACTAGCACTTACACCTGCCCCATCTTTGACTAGCAAGGTATTAGTTTTAATAGTTAAATCACCTGCATTCCCTGTTGAGTTCCGCTCTGTGTTAGCAACCAATCGGCTGCTTAAGTTACCATCAGCACTTGTACCAATGATTTGTACATCTTGGGCATCAACAGTCAAATTTCCTCCCTTCCCCTCACCAAGTATACTAGTACTTACCTGTGCCCCATCTTGCACTAGTAAGGTATTAGTTTTAATAGTCAAATTACCCGCATCCCCTGTTGAGTCTGATTGTGTACCAGCAGCCAAACCACTGATAAACAGATCACCGAAAAACAGACCGTAAGCACTTGTACCAATGATTTGTACGTTTTGGGCATCAACGCTTAAATTTCCACCTTTGCCCGCACCAGAAGTACTAGCATTTACCTGTGCCCCATCTTTGACTAGCAAAGTATTAGTTTTAATAGTTAAATCACCTGCATTTCCTGTTGAGCCTGGTTGTGCAGAAGCAAACAAACCACTGGCACGTCGGCCACCAACACTTGTACCAATAATTTGCACGTCTTGAGCATCAACGATTAAATTTCCTCCTTTGCCTACACCAAATGTATTAACATTTACCTCTGCTCCATCTTGGACTAATAAAGTATTAGTTTTAATAGTTAAATTACCTGCATCCCCTGTTGAGTTTGGCTCTGTGGAGGCAAACAAGCCGCTGCTACGCCGACCATCAACACTTGTACCAATAATTTGCACATCTTGAGCATCAACGGTTAAATTTCCTCCTTTGCCTGCGCCAAGTAGTGTAGCAGTACTCACCTGTGCCCCATCTTTGAGTAGCAAAGTATTAGTTTTAATAGTCAAATCACCCGCGTTCCCTGTTGAGTATGACCTTGTGGAAGCAAACAAGCCACTGCTAGACTGGCTATCAACACTTGTACCAATGATTTGTACGTTTTGGGCATCAACGGTTAAATTTCCTCCCTTGCCCTCACCAAGTGTACTAGCACTTACACCTGCCCCATCTTTGAGTAGCAAAGTAGTAGTTTTAATAGTTAAATCACCTGCATTCCCTGTTGAGTTTCGCTCTGTGTTAGCAAACAAACCACTGCTTAAGTTACGATCAGTACTTGTACCAATGATTTGTACGTTTTGGGCATCAACGGTTAAATTTCCTCCCTTGCCCTCACCAAGTGTACTAGCACTTACACCTGCCCCATCTTTGACTAGCAAGGTATTAGTTTTAATAGTTAAATCACCTGCATTCCCTGTTGAGTTGGGCTGTACATCAGCAACCAATCCGCTGCGAAACCGATTATTAGCATTTATACCAATGATTTGTACGTCTTGGGCATCAACGGTTAAATTTCCTCCCTTGCCCTCACCATAAGTACTAGCATTCACTTGTGCCCCATCTTTGACTAGCAAGGTATTAGCATTAATATTGATGTTGCCTGCCTCTCCCCTTGCTCCTAATAACACCTGATTAGCAATATAACTGGTGTTATTAAGATTAATTAATCCTGTTGCATTAATCTCAACATTTCCTGCTTTACTATTTTCAGAACCCAGCCCAGTTTCTATGCCTGCAAACAGTCCACTTTCTCCTGTAATCTCTAAGTTTCGGGTATTAACTGCGATAGCACCACCATTACTAGCAGCCACAGATACAAAAGCATTATTACTTAGGTAAACATCACTTTTTTCTATACTATTAGGAAAACTCAAACTTAAATTATTGCCATACGAATTTAACTCAATAGTTCCTGCACCTTTTAACCCACCTAAATCAACTCGCCCACCAAAAGCATACAAACCTCCACCATCCATGTTGATATCGCCGCCTACCAATAGCAAACTCTTACCATCTGGTACGCGTAAACCACTTGCTATAAACTCAAAAGATGGATTAAAACCGGAGGGAGCAACTGAGTTATTTTGGATAGATGCAGTTTGAATTTGATTAAATAACAAGGCTGAAGGATTGATCGTTAACAGGGCTGGAGAACTCTCCGGATTGGAGGCGCTGAAAAAACCTTGATTCCCAAAAGAGATTGCCGACGCTGTACTTCCAACAAAGGAACCACCAATATTTAACTGAGCATTTTGACCAAAAATAATACCATTGGGATTAATTAGAAACAGATTAGCTGTACCCAACGTGCGAATTATCCCATCAATATTAGAAACTGAGCCACCTGTTACTCGACTAATAATATTTTGAATATCTAGAGCATTATTAAAAGAAGCAATGCCACCAGTATTCACAGAAAACTCACCAAAACTGTGAAACAAATTACCGCCAGCTTGAGTTCCTCCAGTAATGTTAAAGGTGTTACCCTCTCTTGTAACGCTAGAGTTATTAGGTAAAGTGCCATCTGGAGTAATTTGAGCGCTTGCATAATCAATGGTACAAAAGCTGGCACCGACAGCAATAGCCACTGAAGCACCCCAATGAGTAAAACCCAAACCTGACATTCCTTGCCTCCACTAATAGCAGCAAACTTTAGTTAAGCATAAATCAAGTTACTAGCTGTTAAATAGCGAGTAACTAGGCTACTAAGCTTTCACCTGAAAACTCCGGTTTTTCGCAACTACTTGAATAATTTACAAAACTTTACTTTACACAGTTCTCAAACTACTGCTCACGCTACCCGTCAACTCCCCATCCACACAAACGATACTCCACTGTGAGAACTTTGCCAGTAATTTCTTGATCACAATCTGCAAAGCTGGATCATCATTCCAGCATTCCTGCAAGAAATCAAACCCTGGATTCTGCCCTGAATTCGCCGCAACCTTGAGTTTCTGCATACGTTCCGGTCGCATATTTGACCGCGCAACTATCGCCTCATGCGACCATTTTTCAGGATTTGGCACAGACACGACAGAACAAGTACCTTCATTAACTGCTTTGATTTCTACATCCGTAAGTGAATTTTCAACCAACAACGAAGTGAGATTACCCTGTTCTACCTGCTCCTGAGTTTGATTAGCGATGGCTACGTCCGCCGCAGGCATCGCAGAATTTAGAGATTTTTCATTTTTAGCGACGGGCGCGGCGGAATCAGTGCCTTCATGACAGTTCCTCGGCTCAACACCACAATTCTGATTTTCAGCCAACAACGAAGCAGATTGACTCTGTGCATCATCTACAAGCGCCAGCGTCGTACAGTCCGTTACCGCAGGTAACTCTTCCTCCTTCTCTGACACGCCCTCGACAGACTGAGGCGACGCGACCCCCAAGGGAGCGTAGCTTGCCGCCGAAGGCATCGCCGCCTCCTCACAGTGCGAAATTTCGGTAAGCGTGTCAGAGACACAGTTAACGAACTCATCATTTGAGTTCGTTAACTGTTCTTGAGCAGTTCGTGAGGTTTCTTGAAATCCTTGCTCTGACTGACTTTGACTAGAGATAGACGCTTTATACAAAGCACCCATTTCTTTAGAGCCAGCATCTTTCTCTGAATCCCCAGCATTTGATTCTCGTTTTTTAGCATCTGGTTCTTGTTTTTCAGCATTGACTTTCTCCCAAAACTCCTTCATCCGACTACCATGCAAATTTTTCACCATCCAGCTAGCCGTTTCCCGGCCATCCTGAATCGACTTGTCGGGTTTGAAAATGAACAGACCACTGTCAGAGAGAATTTTCTTCGCAGAGATAAAAGTACTGTATCCCAAAGCTGAGGACAAAGGCATCCACCGGGAACCATAGGGGTCAGCCGTCCAGCATTCTTGCCACAATTGCGTAATTGATGGCTTTTGCTGCGAAGCCCAGAACATATCTTCTATGGGAATAATCACATGAAGCCTTTTATATGGTGGCTGTGCTTTTGTAGCAGCAGCCTTTTTGGGTCTTGTAATAGTTGTGGTCATTCTACAATTTCCTGTTTATGTTGACGCACGGAAATTTCCCCCACTGTGATGCGGGGCTTGGTACTTGTATTCGGTTGTCTAAAAATTTACTAGTACACTGGAAGCCTATTGAGGTTGCCAGAATCGCAACTCGTCTCGGGAATACCTATCAGCCTTTTTTGATTGCTCCTTCCAGCAATCCCAGGCAACCACCAGTTCCTCGCCCAAGTCCTGCACCACTTCACCCCTCTCGACATACAAAGTGCGGTAGGGGTCAGCATGGGCAACAATAGAGCCGATGCCAATTGTGTCTGGTTGAGAGGATGCTTTTTGGAGTGCGGTAATTAAATCTGTTTCCTGGGTAGTCAATTCTGCCCAGTAGTCTTGTTTGATTACCTCATACTCTTGCGCCACTGCCCAATAGTCCTGCCACGTACATCCAGGTTTTGACAGCACCCGCCGAATGTCACTAACCGCCTGGGGCAACATTTCCAACTGCTCGGCTCGGTAAGCGATCGCAGATGGTGTTGGTTCACTTCCCAAGATTATCGCCGCAGCTTCCAGGGCTTGGGTATTGTTCATGGCACTGGCGAGATTCTTCAAAGCCATCCCCATCAACCGTAAGCATTCCTGGGCATTTTCCTTGGGGGGTTCCTGGGCTAGCGATCGCAGATCAATCGTTTTCTCTAGAGCTTGTTTAACTTGTTTGTTCAAAGCTTTGGTCGCTTGCTGGGTCATGGTATTTCCCCACTGTTGCGTTCGCGCAGCGTCTCGTAGAGAAGGACGTTGTTCAACCGCGTTTTCCAAATCTTGAATCCGCTGCTGGAGTTGCTGATTCTCAATCTCCAGTTTTCTTAACCCCTCCATCTCATCCAATCGCTGCTGCAACTGAATATTTTGCTCTTTCTGCTGCTTGTACAGGTTTTGCAAGGATTGGATTTGTTCTTGTAGTTGTTCTTCTGCTTTGGCTGTGGCTTCTGACTGTAGCCCAATTCTCAATTCTTGGGAAAGTCGCTCTAGTTCCTGTTTATGGCGTTCTTCAATAGCAGCGATCGCTTCGGTGTACTCTTTTGGGTAAGTTCGCCCACTCGATTCAGACACAATTGCGTCATTTAAACCAGTCAAATCAGCATTGTTGATCAACAACCTCTCGCCATCAGCAAAAGTGACAATCTGCTGCCAGCGATTCGGTGCGTCTGCAACAATTGTTCCCTCTTCTCCATACCTTGGGTGTGACTGTTGTGAAACCGTGACTTTAGCAGATTGAGGAACCACTGGTTCTTGAATTTTAGGAACCATTGGTTCCTGAGTAGATTGCTTTTTGCGTGGAAGTTGAGGAACCACTTTTTTGGCGGCAGCCGCAAAGTCTGAAACACTTGGGTCAGGGTTATCTTTCAGAGCGATCGCTACAGCAGCTTTAAGCTTTTCCGGTTCCTTGACTAAGCGAAGTAACGGACGAGCCTGACGCTCATTTTTGATGTGTCCTCCCAACTCGCCAACTGTGTCTATGACCTTTTTGGCTCCTAGCAGTTGGTTGATTCGTCGGTATCCACCCCAGGCGTATAATTCACGCTGGCAGTATTCTTCAAAGTTTTTATAGCCAGCTTGCAGGTAAAGCTGTTGTTCCC
Source organism: Nostoc sp. XA010 (assembly GCF_020829625.1). Lineage (GTDB taxonomy): Bacteria > Cyanobacteriota > Cyanobacteriia > Cyanobacteriales > Nostocaceae > Nostoc. The sequence continues at coordinate 9,887 of NZ_JAIVFX010000070.1, forward strand.
GCATCTGGAGGATTTCATCTACCGCTTGCCACTCGAATCGGTCGATAGCGGTGAAGGTTTCCTGAATGCTGGTGTTAACAACACTGTAATCGAGTGCTGTTGTTTGTTCTCTATCTAGTGTCAGCATTTTTCTCTCCTGTTTTTATAGATAGGAGAGGTGCTAAAAAGCACATTTAGCTGATAAGAGATTTTTTCTTGTTCTGCCTCTATTTCAACAGGAAAAGCACTTTTGTATCTATACAGCAGAGGTATTTGGTGGTCAATGACGTAATTGACTACTGTGCATAGTTTAATAAAATTTGATATTCTTTGAGTGTCCATAGTCTTAACCGATGATCATTTGGGCATCCCCGCTCTAAGTTTTCCAGGCTGTTAGCGGGGATTAATTTTAAGTAATCACCAAGTAATGCTGAATGCTAAAGCAAAATTTGATAAGGCATTTTGCTATAACGCCAGCACACCAAGAAGTATGTCAACGCTAATAAGCATCTCCTGGTGAAAAGATACGCAAGATTTTTGTTACTTGAATTATAATGCATTGTATTCATTTATAATGCATTTTGGATTAATAAAAGTCAACCCGCCTTGTCAGTTGACGGAGGCGGGCTTCCTTTCATTATTTGCAAGACGAGATCGTGTTGTTGCCTGAGAGATTCATTTTCTTCTCTCAGGCTGCGAATTTTCCCTCCAATTCTTGCTCTAATTTACTCATCCGTTGCTCCACGAGTAAAAGCGTTTGACGCATCGTTTCTAAGCTGAGTACTTCATCATGCTTTTGAGGCTGTTCTGATGCCTCTAAAGCCCTTACCAACAGTTCATTAATTATTTGTGACGGTTTCTTGCCAGCTTCTCTAGCTAGGCTTTCTATTTTTGCCTTGATTTCGCTGCTAGTACGAAAACTTACCTGAGCATCAAGTTTCATAATCTCCATGTATTGTATTGCAGTGCATTTATTTGATCGAAGTATATCTCTACTTGAAAATATTGAAAACTTTTGTAATGCAAGTCTTGATTTTGCAGTGCAAATGCATTACACTATATTCATAAGACGAAATTAAAAAGCGACCGCCTCTAGTCTCGCAAACCGAGCGATCGCTTTTTGTCCAAATAATTGGAGATCCTCATTATGACCTATACAAAACATACACAGCAAGCAATTCCTAGTTCTCTTTGTGATGCACAAACCCTCGCCCAAGCAGAACTGTACACCCACCTCGAATCCCAAGCCGAAGCTGTAGCCCCAATCCAAGACCCCCTGACATCTCGTGACCGTCGCATCATTGGGGAAATTATCGAAGTCCAACCCGAATCAGTCCGTACCATCTGGATCGAAGGCGGGATTACCGTATGGGTGCAGTTAGTCGGTGGCGGACGACTAGCCTTCGACCGAGACTGGTTCGCTACAAGAGTGGCGCAAGTAAAAGCGACTCTACCAGAAACGCCACGGGAACGAAACGAACGATTAAGCAATGAACTGAAAAAAGCCTGCACTGTTTTTGGTCTGTACCACGGTGAAATTAACTGGCTCTCATTCAGCACCAAACTCTACCAAGACGGGCGTTTTGTCGGCTTCGTCGGGTGCAATCAAGAAGGTTGGTACGCCAGTGCGATTCGTTCAGTCGAAACCTGAATAAGGAGGATGACTGGCTTTGATTGAGTAACCCGTTGGGGTAGAGTTCACACTTTAATCCTCAATCAATGACAACTCACTATCCATGTAGGTGTGGAAATCTAGCCGAGCCATCAGCTAAGAAAGCTAGAAGATAAAAGGGAAAAAAAATTTAAAGCTATCCAGCTTGAATTATAACCCAATCCAAAATACACCAAGTCCTACTATCCCGGTGCGGGATTAAAAGCACACAAACCACCAATACAAATTGGTAGCCCCTACATCCCAGACTGATTATCAAAGGTGTAAAGCGGGGGTGAAAGCAGGAATAGGTGGCAATTGCTGAAAGCACCTACTGCAAGTAAGAGTCTATGGGTAGAAAAAGCAAAGTGTCGTCTGAACCATCGTTACCAATCCACCAAGGGATATAAGCTTGTAGACTTAGGTCTACCTCTTGGGTCGGAAATAGCCGACAAAGGTAGGGACTATCAGGATTTTGCGACCGTGATAGCGCACCACCCTAAACCTCGGTGGACAGACACGCCCTAAAGACTCAATTATGGATATTGGGAACGAAACAACCCTTCATGTTCTCCTGAAATTGGTAACAGGTAGGCATCAGCCATAAGACATGAAGGCGCAGGATGACTCAAGAAGCAAATGCCTAACCCGAATTAACGGGTAATGCCTTAAAAGGGATGGCGTAACTGCCGGGATAAGCTGACGTGAGCCGCAGTGTGGAAAAGCTAGAGGTAACAGTAGCAATGCAAAAGCCTAATTTGGATTTAGAACAACTGAATACCAAGGGATGGAAACATATTAATTGGTGTAAAGCTGAAACCCACATTCCGCACCCTAAACTGTCACAGAGAGAAATTACGGAGATAAAAAATCCAAATGAGCATAAAAACAAACATATTGAGTGAAAAAAGGCCTTTTAGAAACAGTAAATCACCAAAA
>NZ_JAIVFX010000071.1 GCF_020829625.1 Nostoc sp. XA010
GTCACGATTACAAACACATGAGCAAAGGCGCAAGCTAAGAACATCGGAAGCTGGGTGCGGTGAAAGTCGCACGCCCAGATTTAACTGAGAGGTGCGGGAGATAATACTCCCCATCGACTCAACCAGTCAGTCCTAATCTCTGGGCAGGAGTCGGGCTGGTGCGAGGTGGCGCAGGTACAGCCTTAGTAGGAGACGCCGATACTGTGACTGCACGGATGTTGGAATACGCCGAACTGGGAATTGAAACTTTCATCCTTTCGGGATATCCGCATTTAGAAGAAGCTTATCGAGTAGCTGAATTACTTTTCCCCCGCTTACCACTTCAGAATTTACCTACTACAGCACAACAGCAAGTATTAAGTCCTTTTGGTGAAATTGTCGCCAACCAAGATTTTCCTAAGCAACAACGTACCGCAGAAGGAGCTTCAAAATGAAAAAAAGTCGATTTTATCAACTAGGGTTTCGGCAGCTAAAACCTTGGATTTTGCCGATTGTTCTAATTATTCTTTGGCAATTACTGGTGAAATCAATTAATCAATGAGTTTGAGCACATGCTGACACTCAATAACATTGCTGTTATCAAGTTTTTCCTTCACATTTCTAAAGACGAACAAAAGCGATGCTTGGAAAGTCAGTTACAAGACCCAGATAAGCATTGGAAGTTTTCCAGCAACGACTTAAAAGAGCGGGTACTGTGGGATGACTACCAAGCGGCATTTGAAGACATGATTAACAATTGCTCGACTGCTCATGCTCCCTGGTATGTCGTGCCTGCAAACAATAAGTGGTATCGTAACTTAGTAGTAGCTCGAACGATCGCAGACACTATAGAGGCAATGAACCCACAATTTCCACCAGCAGAAAAGGGTTTAGAAAATATTGTGGTTCCAGATTAAGCATGAGAGCGATTTTTTCGGGGGAGATGGGGCAAGAATTAACCAAGGGGTTTAAACGAATGGCACTAAGAAAAGCGCAAATGTATTATTTACAAGGGTTTCATCATTTGGGAAAAATGTAGACTAATGAAGCAGCGATCGCACTTGGTAATTTAGCTCATCCTGATGTTATTAACCCACTGCAACAAGCCTTAGATGATCCTGACAAAGAAGTTTCCATTCAAGCGCAACGGGCAATTCAGAAGATTCAAAGAGATAGAATAGTCTCAAGGGAGCAGTACTGTTGCAGATGTACGACGTAATATATATATGTTTCGCCAAGTGGGTGTTCCTGTCCTTGGCATCATTGAAAATATGAGTTATTTAATTTGCGGTGATTGTGGTTCACGCACACCGATTTTTGGCAGTGGTGGCGGCGAACAACTGGCCGCAGAATTACTTGCGCCTTTGTTGGGACAAATTCCTATTGATCCCCGCATTTGTAGCGGTAGTGATACTGGAAATCCGATCGCAATGAGTGAATACACTTCATCAGCAAGGGAGGTTTTTACACAAATAGCTATTTCATTAAATAGTACTTTTATGGTATACGATGAGTCTACGCAGCTTGACTAAGCTTAGTAGCTTCAGGAACTTCAATCAATTGCCTTGTTTTAACATCGTAGATATGGCCTAAAATCAGCCATTTTCGTCTAATAGACTCGGTGCTGCTTCGTCGGAAAGAGTAGTAATGATGTCTCTTAATGGGCGATCACGCTCGCACTCTTCTGGTGTCTCCTTACCCAAAGAGGTATCTTTCACCAAGCGGTAAACATCGGCTGCTCCATAAAAAATCCACTCAGTCAGACCTATTTCTTTAAAGGTTTCGGCAATCTCTTCCATTTCTCCTACCCAACGATGTGCTTTTGGTGTCATGGATGGAATGGAACGGGTGAGAATAGCAGCAAGTTCTGGTTGGCTACTAGATACTTCCTCCCATAGCTGCTCATCCAAACCTAAACGATGAGCAGCAATTAGTAATTCTGCACCAATCGCTGTCAGTCCTTTGGTGAGGGCGGCGTAAGACATTTTCAATCCAGAAGCCTGACCAACTTCATCGCCAATCACTCGGATATCCAATCCATAATTTTGCAATTGTTGCAATTCATCGGCCTGTTTTCCTGACGCATAGATGCGCGTGCGACCGGGAACTCTAGGAGGTGGGCCAATGATGGAAGCATCTACAAAAGTTGCTCCAGATGATTCAATCAGTTGGGCAATACGTTTTACTTTTTGGGGTGCGATCGCATTACCATCAACATAAAGAATCTGTTTACCCACATTACTTATCACCTCAGCTACAAGATTCGCTACCTCTGCGGCGGCGGCGGGGACTAAAACTGATAACACCACATCAGATTCAATTACCAGTTGTGTGAGGGAACCCACATCTTGGATATTGGCTGCGGCTGCTAATTGCCGAGTTCGTTCACTGCGATCATCTAGGGCGGCAATAGTTGTTAATCCATTTTGATTGAGGACGGATGCGATCACCTGCCCCATGTCACCTGGACTTAAAATACCAACAGTTTGGATTTGCATGGAAAAATTTATTTTTACCTGTATTCAGCTTTTAATTAATTCCCTGATTTTGGTGATTGAGTTATGAGGAAAACTACGGTAAATTGATAGAATTATCGTAGCTAATCTAAGTAGGAACCTACCATACATCATTCTCTAGAAGCAAGCTATTTAATGACTCAAAAAGCAGAATTATCTCAATTTGCCCACGAGCGAATTAAACCAGTAGTATGCAACAACGCCGTTTGGTGCGATACGATTTGTCGAGTACATGGGCTATCTGGAGAGTTTAAGGATGTACTATGGCTCAACCGACATGAAACACCTCGCTTTTATCCAAACGTCGTCACGCTAGTAAGAGCAGAGGCATCTGCAATCCAGTTGCAATGGATTCAAAATCTTCTGGAGGCGGGTATCAGCGGAAATTGGGGAGTTAAGGACAGCTTTTGCACACTTAACCTTGTACAAGAAGGATTTGCAGTATTATTTGAAGCGCAGTGGCTCTATCGGTCAGCATCGCTGCCAAAAGCAGATAAAAGGATTGCAGATGTGCGTTGGCTCAAGATAGATAAAGCACCTGCGCTCATGGAATGGGAAACAGCATGGGCTGGCCACTCGGCAAACGAGGTATGTGAAAAGCAACCGCAAATATTTATGCCTAGTGTGCTAGTAAATGAAAATATTGCCGTGCTAGCTGCATATAAGAGCCACAGGATTATCGCAGGTGCGATCGCTTCTCCATCATGACTGCTTGTCCACAAAAATGAGCAACGCATTCGGTTGACAGGTGTGGAGTTTAGCTTATTAGAGAAGTTACGTGAATCATTCGGGAAAGATTTCTTCAAGGGGTGAAATATTACAGCAATTGTGGGGCTTTGTACCAGAGATAAGTACAGACACCCGTGTGGTAGATGTGCATATTTCACGATTGCGGACAAAGGTAGAATCCGACCCCAACGACCCAGAATTCATTATCACAGCAAGAGGAAATGGTTATTTTTTCCCACGAATTATTGATTCAGAACAGGAATAGCAGAAAAATATGAGTAAGCTTAATTTAACGCTCCCATAATAAAATGGAACCCCAATTCAACTTTTTTCAGCATTGGTATCCAGTTTCGCCAGTTGAAGACTTAGATCCCAACCAACCAACACCTGTGACACTTTTGGGACTGCGTTTAGTTATCTGGAAACCTAAATCATCCCCAGATTTCCGGGTGTTTTTAGATCAATGTCCCCACCGCCTTGCTCCCCTAAGTGAGGGGCGCATTGATGAGAATACGGGGAATTTAATGTGTAGCTATCACGGTTGGCAATTTGATGAGCAAGGAATTTGTACTCATATTCCCCAAGCGGAAAATCCAGAACTTGTTAGCAAGAATCAGGAAAATCTGTGTACTGTAGCACTACCAACTCGTCAGCAACAGGATTTACTTTGGGTGTGGCCAGATGTAAAATCGAGCCAACAAGCGGCTAAGACACCGTTACCATTATCGCCGCAAGTAGATACAAGCAAAGGCTTTGTTTGGTCTTCCTTTGTGAGAGATTTAGAGTATGACTGGCAAACTCTGGTAGAAAATGTGGCAGATCCAAGTCATGTTCCTTTTGCTCATCACGGTGTGCAAGGCGATCGCACTCTAGCACAACCTATACCAATCAAAATTTTGCAATCAACAGCAAATATAATTGAAGCAGCAACAGTTGGACGTTTTCAAACCACAATTACTTTTGAACCACCAAGTCGTTTAGAGTATGCCATCATGTTTGGAGATGGCCAAAAGCAGGTTGGACTTGTTACCTATTGTCTACCAGTAGAGCCGGGTAAATCACGTATTGTCGCGCAGTTTCCCCGAAACTTTGCCAAAACATTGCATAGTTTAATACCCCGTTGGTGGAACCATGTGAGTGTCCGCAATCAAGTTCTAGATGGAGACATGGTGTTGCTACAGCAGCAAGAATACTTTCTCCAACAGCAACAATCATCCTCTGATTGGAAAACAGCATATAAGCTACCAACAAGTGCAGATAGGTTAGTGATTGAGTATCGCAATTGGTTTGATAAGTATTGTCACGGACAGCTACCGTGGAATGAAGCCAGAATCAGTGTTGCAACAACCAGAAAGCTCAATGAAAATCGTGAACAAGTTTTGGATCGCTACAAACAGCATACGCAGCATTGTAGTAGCTGTCGGGGGGCATTGAAAGTTGTACAACGTTTGCAGGTAGGTCTATTGATCTACTTTGCAATTGTTGTTAGTATTGTTGCGCTCCTTCCCGAAGCATTAAAAATGAAGTTGGGTTTACCCCTGGTTATGACAGCATTACTAGGTCTAGGAGGTTATGCTTGGCTGAAAATGTGGTTAAGTCCGAGGTTTTACTTTGTAGACTACATCCATGCCCGAAGATAGTAATCAAAAATTGGCTATAACCCGAATGTGTTTACTGTTGGTGTTTATCGTAAGGTAGGGCTTGTTAACTGCGGTCATCTTTGAGTGTTGGCGATCGCTCCGTTGCCCACAGCCACTCCTGATTCGGTAGAATACGAGTGTTTATGATCAAGGAAGTTCCTCATGATTGGTTATTTCCCCAAGTGCCAGCAGTAGTACATCACGGAGGAGCAAGTACAACTGCGGCAGTGTTAGGTGCGGGAATACCATCAGTTACCGTACCCTTTTTTGCAGATCAGCCAGTTTGGGGTGAAAAGCTAACTCGGTTGGGAGTCAGCCCACAACCGATACCGTACTACAAGGTATCAGAAGAAACTCTAGCGGCAGCGATTGAAGTTGTACTGGATGATGAGGCGATGCAGAGAAAAGCCCAAGAGTTAGGTGAGAAAATCAGGGCTGAGGATGGTGTGGCGAATGCTGTTGAAGTATTCCATCGGCATTTGGGGTTAATTGAGTAAAATATTTCTGGACTGATCTGCTAATCACAGCAATAGGCGAAACTATTGGCATCTCTCAAACGAGGTACAACTTGGTTTGGAAGTTTGGAATTCAGAAGGCTCAGTTGGCTGGACGCTCTAGCCAACTGAGCCTTTTGAATAAATTTTCTTAGGACTCACCTTGAGTAGATTAATCATTGTGCGCGTGTTCAAACTCGTAAACGTAAAATAGGCGACTAAATTTATTAAGCAAGTATCCTAGAAGTACAAATAATGTTGCACCCCCAAGCGCCCACCAGAATCCTGTATGAGGAAAAACCCTTAAAAGTGATGCGGGCATTTGGTTTGCAGAGGCTAATGTAGCTTTTAACGCTATGGCTCTAGCATCCAGAATTACAGCAACACATAAGCACAATATAGATAACCCGTAAGCTAACACCTGTAGGCGTTTAATATTTTTCAAAGCATCTTTGCAAACTTTGCAATGTTGGGTATGAGTTGTCCAGACGTCAAAAAGCTTTTGTTTGTCCAATTCCAGAGAGGGAAGATCGGTATTACACCCTGAAGCCCAAGGAATACTACCTCCAGCTTTTTTCTCCAACCATTGGCGAAATGTAATTACCATTTTATCTTGAGGATTGGGTGTATAAACTGCGTTCACCCATTGGCCCTTTTGGCGTTTAGCTAGAATCTTCTGTTGATAATGAAGAAATACTAAGTCTTGGTGTAAGAACAAGGATGACAAAACATGTCCTAGCCAAGTTGGCATTGGTAGCCCAAAGACTCCTAATCCTTTAGGTGTCTTACCCATCTCGTTCTTAACTAAGACCTGACAGCCAATATGACGACACCACCCTGGGCGTGTAGGGGTAGCATACAATGCCAGGATCAGCTTACCACCATCTTTGGAAGTAGAAACAATCCTCATCTGACAAGGTGGTTGGAAGTCGTGAATCGCTTGTGAAATTGTGGGGGCAGTCGGTGTAATTTCAAAAGAAAATCCTTCTTGAGTAGACATTTCCTTGATGCAAAGCATATCGTAGTAATTAGCATCTTTATACCGATTACCAACTATACCGTGGTGAGAAACAGGTACATGGGCTGGGTCAGCTACATTCTCCATGAAAAAGTCCCATCCATAGGGTAGGTCACGTATATTCCAAAATAGATGAACTACTCTGTCGGAGTTTTCTTCAAGTTCTGGAATAATTCGTGGTGTCCTCAATTGACTTTCAAGCTGTGCTTCCGAACCAGACTCAGCCCAAACCCACAATAAACCCTGCCGTTCTTGTGTTGGATAATTAATTGCAGATGACTTTGAATTTGAGCAGTGTTTAGAGGATGTCAGCTGATCTTTCGACTGTGGAATGCTCACACAGTTTCCCTGCGAATCAAAACGCCAAGCATGATAAGCACATAAAAGTGTGCCATCAGACTCAACACGCCCTTCTGAAAGAGGAGCTAGTCGATGGGGGCAACAATCTTCAAATATTGACCATTTACTCAAACTGTCTCGCCACAAGACTAAATCTTTTCCTAATAACTGTATTGCATGTGGGCGAGATGGATCTAGAAAATCCACAACTGCTACAGGATACCACTGCTTTGTCCATTGAAATACTTCTTCTTTGTTTTGATTCAATGGAACGCTTGCGTTATCCATATCCCCTTGAAAATCTATTTTAGTGGTCATGTGTGTTCTTTTATGTTTTTGAACTAATAAAGTTAGAGCTGTTTAATATTTAATATAGTTGCAATTCCAGGTACGCTCTTTTCTACTTAAAAAACTTTCTTCCCTTGCTTGATGACATAAAAACTATGTATCCCCTCAAACACCCCTTCAGGAGACAGTTGCTCAAAACGACAGCAGGTAATTTTATCTCTTAGATAGTACTGATAAACTATAAAACTGATATTGTATTTACTTCCTTGAAAATGGTGTGAAAAGCGAGACTGCTTGTGGTGGAGCTACCCTTGGGACAAGAATCTGTCGCTAGAACTAGGAAAATAATTCACGTAGATATGGATGCATTTTACGCATCGGTAGAGCAGAGGGATAACCCTAGCTACCGAGGCAAACCGTTAGTAGTCGGTGGCAGCCCGAATCAACGAGGCGTGGTTCCAGCAGCCAGTTATGAAGCGCGTAAGTACTACCAGCGAGGAGAGAGGGCTATGAGGCTTATTCTATCTGCATCCTAGCCCTTTTTGTCGCCCCGCAAGCTCTCTACGATTTTTGAGATAGCCAAGACACTGTTTGAGTCGATTGATCTGGAGAATCGTAGTATTAGGTTGTTGGGAATTTCCTTGTCTAAGTAGGTAGGCACAATTAAAGCGAACTATGTAAACTTATGTAAAGCGATAGAACCGCTTTGAATATAAGCTTTTAAGCAATTTACATTTCTTAATCTAGTTGTATTTTTTAGCGCCCACCTACTTAACCTTGATAACGCCAAACAGTTACAAGCTATTCAATTGCCATTATTTCAGAATGGGAACATCATATTTTAGCGTAGGTGTAGTCTGTTCAGACGCTGACAACTCGGTTATGGAGAGAGAGCGAATCAACTCCCGAATCACATCAGTTGCAGGTCTACCTGTACTTGCACAATATTTTTCAAGTTTTTCGCTTTCAGCTGATGCAAGATTTATTGTGATTCGTTTGACAGCCCATTTTTTGTTCATGACTTGCTCTATTGATCAAATTTAATGAATTATCTAGACTTTAAATGCCAAGTGCAATACTTAACAAATATATAGATGTTAACCACAGCATACTTGCCGTAAAAACATTTTTAGCACATCTTCTCCTGGGTATTTACTTATAATCCAAAACTTCACTGATAAATCATCTATATGAACTTTAAAATATTTGAAACGAGCTTGTATTTTTTGTAAATATTGTTAAGCAAAGCGCAATCGAAGTGAGCCTTGCAAGAGGCGTATAATCAGCAAGTATTGCCAATTGAATTTAGTAAACCTTATCTTCATACAATTGCATCTAATATTCATTTGCTCTTTACCCAAAGGTGAAATTGACTAACTACTCTGGATATAGACTTTCATTCAAGCACTATATTTAACTCTATAACTTAACGAAAGCTTAAGCAAGCTAGAAAATTTTCTAGGAGCATTAATTACCCACAGAAATCATCAACCCTCAACTCTCGCCACACATCAGACGGTTGCCACCCAGAGTTGTCAACGGAGCGTAGGGGGCCATAGTGTTCAGAAATGTAGTCCGATTTTGATACTTCAATGTACACAGGTGGGTTTGATTTAATCATTGTTTCAGGAATATTTTGGCTCTCAGGCATCTCAATGGATTCAGTCGGTGGTGGGGTTACTTCTATTTTCTTGCGAACTGGGTTAGAGGTTTTTTTGACAAGTCGTTGCATATCTATAGGGATCATTTGGCTTTCCACAAAGAACGATATCCTAAGATACAGTAAGTTATTAGGGAATCCAAGACATTTTGCCTTCAAGTTTGTCTATGACGGAATTGCTTTCGGGTGACTCGAGCCAGCTTGATTTGGTGTTAATACAACTCGATCGCTGTAGCCCCCTCAATTACCCCTTCAGACGATAGTTACTCAAAACTGACCATTTTTTTCCTCTGCTATACAAAGTTGACATGCTCCCATTTGATTGTCTCTTAGGTAGCGATCGCTGCCCTTGAGCAGTACCAGGGGGAACGCACGAATATGACCTATGCTGTCAAGGAATATTAGGAGATAGCGGCAGTGGATTATGAAACCTTTGCTCAAATCAACTTTTAATTTTTTGGGTTCACTAACTGCTAAAACGCTTTGAGTTCAGTTTGGGAGAGTTCAACAGAATTAGCGATCGCTTCACACTCTGTAGCGTACAATTCAACAGACGCGGCTTTAACCGACTCGATTACAGCCCCACTCTCATCATCCGATGGATCATCGGATGATGAGAGTGGTGAGTAAACTCAACGAGGTTGTCACCAACCCCGTTGGTCTTCAAATGGTTTGCCAATATTTGCCGACGGCAATAAACGAACCAAACACCCAGCAGGGATGAGTCTTCCAAGTAACATCACAGACGCAGAAAGGGAACGGTTAACCGCTTTATTGCCTTTGCTAACTCATGCCTTGTGGATAGAGCAAAGACTGTACGAAATAATCCAAGAACATATCAGCAGCCCCAGAAGAAAAGGCTCCAACGATTTAGCATCAATTGATACATGTAAAACTACATTGTTGCCTGACAGCAAGTATTCATTCGGGTTTGGTGCGCCAACCGATTTGGCACTACCGATAATTGCGTCCTATCGCGTATTTCTTTCTAAGGACTATAAATGGATTCTGCCATTTGACGAATTCGCTGAAGATTTCCTCCAACACCTGTGGGCTAACTATTTCCGCAAATATTTGGTATCCGAGAAAACAGCAGGGAATACAGTCGGTACAAAAATCAGCCGTAATCAAGAGATTTGGGAAAGTTTGTATATCTCTGCACAAAGTTATCTAAATCAGCACTTGATGCAAATGGTCAATTCCAGCAAGTCAGAGTCACAAGGGAAGGTTACACAAGGTACAAAAGGGCGTGTGCAAGCAGGTAAGAAATAATAGTACAAGGTTTCTATTGAGAGATTCGTTTTGGATGGGCGATGGCTTTTAAGAGTGGACAGTAAACAGTTATCAGTAAAGTCGTAAAGTCCTTGGGTTTTAACTGATAACTCTTTTAAGTGATAGCCTAACTTGTGAAATCGAAAAAGTACTATTGCTCACAGATTATTTTCCATTTCCATATACAATAACAACTACTCATTCAAGGACTATTTTGTTAATTCAACAGTAGCAAGAGAGGAGAAATAATGGCTGAAATCAAACTCCGGTCAAAAGATCCAGATTCCCTCAGACGCATTATTCAAAGTGCTTTGTCAGAAAGATTACAGAGTGTGACAGCAGGAATCAAAAGAACAGAAGAACGGATTCAGGAATTTGAAACCAAATATCAATTATCGACTCAGGAATTTATTACTCAGTTTAATAATGATGAATTATCCCATAATTTTGACTTTGATGAGTGGATTGGAGAAGCTCGAATATTGGCACATTTACAAGAAACAAAAGAGTCGATAGAGGAGATTGATTTTGTTGATTGAAGATTATTTTCAGAAAATTCAGCTTTTAGTTAAATCCTCAGAAATAGTTAAATTATTCCATGTAAAAACTGAAAAAAGAGGAATATATGAAGGATTTATCAGAGCCAAACTCGAATTTAAAGATAACTCCTTGCGGCATCTAAGGGAATTTGTTTATGTTAAAATATCCCCAGATAGAAAAATGTATAGTTATTAATATATGAACTCAGAGAATAATCTAATTTTTCGCTATGACAATACTGAACATCACCGAAAATTAAATCTGACTACCTTTCCTCATCATAAACATGATTGTAGTGAGGATAATATCGTTAAATCAGATGCTCCTTTTTTAGCTGAGATCCTAAAAGAAATTGAGAAAATATTAGTATAAGTGCGATGCCTACGGCAGACGTTGCCAACGGAGGTATACACATTAGATATATCCCTTTTGTCTTCAGTGATCGCTTGACAAATGTCGGTCGGGAGTTGCAACAATTTCTTGAATTGCTCCGACCAACTCCTGTACCATTGGGGTTATTTCGGGACACAGCGCTTGTACACCTCGAAGCATAGTGATGGTTTAGACTTCTGCACTAACTTATTCTCCTTTTTGAACCAACAATTTTCCAGATACCCCAGCCGTAAAACCCAACCCAATCGCCGCCACAGTCACGCTGGGCTTGATAAATAACGTCGCAATTCTGTTGAAGAAGGCAGGAGGCAGAGGGCAGAAGGCAGAAGGCAGAAGGAACAATTGGGCGGGGATTCAGACCCCGCCCAATTGTAAGCGCCGTGTAGACGGCGGGGTTTTAGACCCTTGTTCCCTCCTGCCCTCTGCCTTTCTTGATAACTGCGCTCCAAAGACAGCCATAGCAGCAAACGAGAATCAACTGATTTTTGGGTTTAGCCCTTTCGTCTGATATTGTATGAACGAGCAGGATTTAGCCGTTCAGCAGGAATACAGCATCTACGGCTGTTATGAGGTACAGTAGCAGCAACTAGCAAACCAGTTTCTTAAATGTTGAGGATTTATTAATTCGAGTGCAACTGAGATTAGCTTATCAACCATTTCTGTTGTGGTTGGAGCAAAACTGCGTAGAAAAGATTTAAGTTGTGACCACCATAGCTCAATTGGATTAAAATCGGGGGAGTATGAGGATAAACAAATAACTTTCGCACCTACAGCTTCAATCATTGGCACAATTGAATCTAGTTTATGTGCAGATAAATTATCCATTACTACCACTGCTCCTGATCATAAATGTGGTACTAAAAACTTCTCAACAAATAAAACAAAAATGCAATGCCGTCCATTGAACCATTCATTGTCATTAATACAACTACTTTGTTAATACTAATTGCTCCAATTACTGTAACTTTTGAGCCTAATTAAGAAGGGGTTAAGAGAGTAAGCTCTTGTTCCCATTTGTGAACGCGCATGAGTCCTCATTAACCCAAGTAGAACCCCAGTTTCATCCAAAAATACTAAGTTTTCTGGCTCTATATGTTTGACCTTTTCCCAATAATCTAATCTTAAATTTAGAACTCTCTCTGTGCCCGCTTGGGTACTCCGCTTTGTTTTTTTTTCCGATTTAATCCTAATTTCTGTAAGGCACGACACATTGCACTTTGACCCACCCAATTGCCAGTCTTGTCTGCAAATAATTCACACAACTCTATCAATGTTGCATCGTAATCGATCACGGGGCGATCGCAGACTAAAAGCCAATAGATGTCAATGAGTGAAGAAACTAGGGGAATTAGTCTAAGAGAGTTCACTCTATTTGATAAAAGTAAATAAACGGGTATGGCTTCGG
>NZ_JAIVFX010000072.1 GCF_020829625.1 Nostoc sp. XA010
TTCATCGATGCCAATTTTTATACAAATGTGGTAGTCACCACTGAAAATATCTGCATTTTGTATCAGAGCTTGATACCGTAGTCACGACCTCTATATAAGTAGATATTAACCATCGTGACTACCAAAATTATCGTGACTACCAGACGTGGCTACCAAAACCCCAAAACCCCACTTTATAATCCATCCTGGCTAGGGCAATGACTGTACTGTTTTAACCTTGCTACGCTTTATACAGAAAATGGTAGTCACCACTGAAGATATCCACATTTTGTATCAGAGCTTGATACCGTAGTCACGACCTCTATATAAGTAGATATTAACCATCGTGACTACCAAAATCATCGTGACTACCAGACGTGACTACCAAAACCCCAAAACCTCCAATCTATTTATGACCATTGGGCATTGAGCATTGGTCATTGGTCATTGGGCATTTGAGATTGGGCGATCGCACCTCTCCACCTCTCCCACAATGCCCTACAGCAACTTAAGGGTAACTTCCCACAGCCAACACCATACACACCCCTAGAATCCCAAAATTAACCCCACTCGTGATTTAAGTGGGGCATTCTGGAGATGAGGGGAGAGGGGAGGGAGGGGAGGTGCGATCGCATTTTATGAATTGGGTGAATCCTGTAACTCTCATTTGGCGATCGCAGTGGATAAAGAGCACGATATTGTGACCACTGCTGGCAGTGAAACTCTATTCCGGTTCAAAAATAAGAGTAATCTACTATCGATGAATAAAATCATGCATTAGTCCACCTCCAATTACTAGAGGCGGACTGTTGTTTTAAACAAAATTTAAAGTTAAGAGATCAGTCATTATCGTCATAGCCGGCACTTCCGCCATCATATTGTTGGATGCCACCGAAGTCTCCTGTAGGCGGTACTAGAACAAGGGATAAACGTTCGTTGACGATTGTAGGATTTTTTCCGCCTCCACTAATTATTGCGGCTTCAGCATCAGATAAGGTTACGTAGCCTTCTAAAGTAGAAATTTTGCTTTGAGTCATTTAAGTAAATCCTGAGTTTGTGCCAAACTTACTATATGGCAAGTAGCCGCTTATTTGCTTATCAGATTTACTTATCAGAACTATGATTCTCATAAGCAGAATTCTGATAAGTAAACTCTGAAGATACGTAATGAGTTGGGGAGAATGTCGGGAAATGGGGTTTTCCCGACATCACACAAAAAGCCTCTAGAGTAAAGCATTCAGCCCCAGATCCGCTTTAATTTCTTCCTGCCTTAAAGCCTTCCCCACTTAGAAATTCTTCATTTATCAGCAACAGAATTTTATCTGTGTCCTTGCCCTTGTTGGCATAGCTGGCAGGGTTACTGGGGTCTTTCTTGTTTTCCATACCAAATTTCGCGTTATGGCTGATTACTTCATCCTTATGGGCCTCAATCCAATCGCGTACTAGTAACCCGTTACAGCCCGATAAATCTCTGAGTGCTTGGTTAGTAATTGCAAGGCGATCGCTGTCCCCAGTCGCCACAGTATCGTTATACAAACAGATTGCCTGATAAGACCTACGAATTTTTTCTACAGCTGCTCCAGCCGTTTTGCTCCCCCACACCTCAGCATCAGTCTTGGCTTGCCAGTCAATCTCTTCCTTGACAGGTGCAACCTTAGCAGGTGTAGCAGTCGTAGCAGGTGCGATAGTTCCCCCAAGAGTTATCTTGTTCACCACTTCAATAACTTTCTGTTCTAGCCAAGAATCTAACTCGGTGACATTCAGAGTAACTGTTTGGGGTTGCTGTGCTGTGGTTTCCATTGCTGCTTTCTCCTGTTGTAATTGGTTATTAGCTGTCTCTAACTGGTTATTAGTTTCCTGTAACTGTTTAACTTGTGCTTCTAATTGGGCTAATTTTTGGTGTGCTGCCTGTAATTGCTTTGCAGTGTCCAGCCGGCTGTTAAATGATTCAATTAACTGATTGATTACTGATTGCTGGTTGGGTGATTCTAGCTTCTCTTGCAAGTGGCGAATAGCTTCTAAATCTCTTGAAGTAACCCGAACATTAGAAAGTTTTTCTTTTGATGGTGCATCTGGATAACCTACAGGTTTCGTAGTGTAATAGTCTGAATAACCAAGGGTAGTAGTGATGTGTTTTAAATCGCTATCGCTGATTTTTTCACCTGGGGTAATATGACCCAAAAAACAAGCAGCAAAGTACATTTTCGCCCCTAGTGAACCTGTACAATCGCGCTCGGTAACAAGACAGGCACAAGCCGCCCTTAAAGCTTTACAGTCATTCTGTTCTTGATTGTGACGGAAGTTTAAAAGCGGTTCTCTGTTATCCTTGCCACCGAAATATTCTTGAACTACCCGACGTAATGAATTACCGCGTTTATCTTCAATAGACTTATTCTGGGCTGCTACATCAGTAGGAAATTCGTTAGCGACTTCTTTTAAAAGTGATTTACTAGATGCTTCTTTCCGTAAATGATTTAAACGCTCGATGATGTACGAAGCAGGGAATAAAGTAGAAATTTTAAATACTGGCTTCTCACCGCGTTTCTTGCCTTGACCTTCAAAATTAGCTTGATAGGATTCACCATCAATCGGGGTAAATTTTCCTCTGGCTAAAATCTCATGAGGACGGCGGCCCGTAGCAGCTATCAAGCCCACTGCTAACTCGTGAGGATGTTCACTGGCTAACAAGTTAGAAGTTACTTCTAAATATGTCTCTGGGTTAATCTCAATGCCTGTATTGCCATCTTCACCAGCAGTCATCAGGCGATCGCTTACCCGTGTAGTTTCGTTACGCTCCTCCCAATCCTTCTTATCCAGACCACATAACAGCAAGACATAATGCTTTAACTCGTTTCCTGTAATGTTGCCTTGGGCATCATGTTTGGGTGCTGATTCAGCGTTTTTACCCTGTTCTAGTGGCAGTGATTTAAATTTTTTGTAGAAGCCAGCCCGACTTAAGACAGTGCCTAAGCTTTTGATGCTGTAGCTGGTTTTGGTGTTAATAAACTCGTTAAAAGCTTCGCAGTGTGGCTTGATTTCTTCTAAGCTCTGTAAACCTTTGGTAGCTTCAAACAATTGATCTACTTGCTCTTGAACTGCTTTTGACATCTGACCGACTCCCTTTTATTTTTAAGCTGTTACTAATTTAGCTAACAAGTTAACAAATGTCAATAACTTGTTAATATTTAATCTGTTATTGACATAATATAACCAGTTAGCTATAGTTGTAACAGGTTTAAGAAACCACAGAAAAAGCGGGCTGATAACCCGCGCTTAAAAAATAAAAGGTATTCTCATGTTACTCACAATTGCTAAACCTCAACAATTCCAAGCTACTAGCGACTACTGCGATGGTGAATTCGACGCGGCGATCTCACTTCCACCTAAAACAACTGAGGGCGATTACTGGCGCGGATATCTCGCCAAAGTGAGCGAGACGGGTAACACACCGTTCTAAAACCCAAAGGGAGGCTAACAACCTCCCTTTATTTTTGCTTACTTCGTCAATTACTTTTTCTGTGGCTAAATTGCCCACTTTACCCATCCACCTAAGCCATAGCAAGGCTTTCAGAGTTTCAAGGGTAGATGCAACCACCTTGTTTACAATTCACCCACCTAGCACCCACCAACGTATTAGCCAGGGTTACAGCATTTTGAGGGTAGATGCAACCACTAGACCCGCTAGAGAAGACTAGGAAGCTTCGTTTTCCACCAGTTCAAATAAATCATTGGGTGTACATGAAAATGCTTTACAAAGTTTGTAAATAGCAATCAAAGATACTGATTTTACTTTGTTTGATTCTAATTTCCTGTAATTACTTTCTGTAACACCCAATAAATCTGCAACTTGTCTTTGTGTAAGATTTTTACCTAATCTTAATTCCTTAATGTTTACTTTAGCAGTCATAAAACAAACGGTTATTAGATTTACTTATATTAAACGAGCGGTTAAATATCATCATAACCTTTGTGCAGTAATACTTTACCCTATTGTTGACCGAGAATAACATATAAGGTCTTTAAATAAACGGTCGTAAATTATGCGGTCGTTTTAAGTTAGATTGAAAGTGTCCTGATTAGGACTCGATAAAGACTTGCTAACCTCAAGTCTATGTCTTGAGAGGGCTTGGCTATTGTCCTGTTATTTATAGGCAAAATCTGACTACATCATGACTAGCATTCTGATTACCAACGATTTGCTTTCTCTCTACGAGAAAGAGTTTACCCGTCAAGAAGTGGCAACAGAGTTAAATATTAGCTTACGTACTCTATCCAGATATCTTGTATTTGCATCCCAGTACATACCAGATTTACAAGTTTATGTGGATGATTCAGGTTACTTGAATAGAAAGAGAATCGAGTCTTGCCATGTTGAGTATTTAAGAGAAGTTGCAGATTTATTAAGCAATTTTTCTAGAGAAAGAGTGATAAAAATCTTAACCCGTAAATACTCAACAAAGGAAAGTGAATAGTTATGCAACTTCGTACTTATGCCAAGAAAAATAATCTAGTTGCCAGTGAAGTTATAGCAGCCTTAAAACTAGATAATTCTAAAGTTGATTGGGTTCTAACTTCAGTTTTAGAACCAAGTAAACAAGTTTATTTGGATGGATACTTTGAACTAAATCAACCAGAGAAAAAAGTATTACAGCTATCTGGTAGCAACTCTAGTTTAGATAGGGTACAGCCAACTGGTGAGCTATCGGAACAATTAAAAGCGAACGCCACAAACCTTACTGCTACTGATATAGACGAACTGCAAGCCACTGTAAGAACTTCAATTATTGAGGAAACAGCCGAACTAGCCGCGATAAGAGACTTCCAAACTTATCAATCAACCTATGACACTACAAAACGCACTTTAGTAGTGAATGACATCTATCGAAAACTGGATGAACGTAACAAAGCCAGGAAGAAATTTGAGGAAGAACAAAAGCAACTAGCAGATGATAACACCTCTGAAAAATCATCTGACTTGCTTAGTGAGATGTTAGGCATTCTCAAAGCTGACAAGTATAAGAGCGATTTTTTGACCTCAAAACTTGAACAAATTTAGTAGGTAATTATGGTAGCGAGAAAAGGCGGATTAACAGGGTCAAAGCGAGTAAAAGAACAGGCTGATAACTCCATAGGAGCCAAGGCGAAACGTATTGCAGATGAGGCGATCGCTTCTCTGGGTAACGTCTCTCAAGTGGCTGGCAAGGTTGTAGAGACTACCTCACAAGTAGGTAAAACAATTGGGGATATTGCCCAAACTATTAAACCATCTGGTTATCAAAACGGGTTCCAATCATCAGCTTTAACTCATAAATCAGATGTTTATGGCGGCGTATCGTTCCCAATTCAAGATTTTTCAGGGATGATACCCAGTGATTTGTTGAATCCACAAATTGAACTGCAAGCTACAGATGAACAATTGACAAATGGATTAGCAACATACGCCGGAGCTAGCAGGGCACAAGAATTACTACAAGCTGGATTCAAATATGTTTCAGAAGTTGGGCAAACCAGACAACAGTATCACAAGGCAGAACAAAGCATTATCAAAGGTGCTACTGAAGGCATCAAAACTCAGCAAGAAATTGTCAATTTCGATATTGCTAATGTCAACTTGGCAACTACACAAGAGAAGTTACTACAAGCTGATGAGAAGTTGATACAAGCGCGAGTAACCACCAAAGCTTACCAAAATGAAACTGAATTGATGCGGCTATTTTTTGAGGCGAAAGAGCAAAAGAAGAACGCCGAAGTTCAACGACTGCAAGCCGAAACACAGAAAATTATTCAGACTTATCTCAAAGGGAGAGTACCTGTATGAACTTATTTAAGAGATTTTTCACACAATCATCGGAACCAATGATTGAACCAAATACCGAGCGAGTAGTCAATATTATCCGTCCGTTAGAAGATAAGAGTTTAAAAGGTTTTGAAACTAATTCGGTGTTTAGGGTAATTAATCACAAACACGAACTTGAACTCATACAAATCAATAAAGGATATTGCATCGAAGTTGTAGCAGCAGTGGCTACCCCGTTCAGTTGCAATCTAAATAAATTCCATCACGAACACGGCTGTTATTCAGCAGAATAAAATGAGTAATCTTACCCCAATCTCTCTTGTATTGGGGTTATCTGCTGCAATTACCGTAGCTGTTAGCCCTAATGATAATGTGAAATTCTTTGGCACTATTGCCACTGGCATCGGTATAGGTGGTTTTGTTTTCTCTCAGTTTGACAGTCAGGAAAATAAAAGACAGATTGAGAATTTACAAAAAACTGTAGACGTACTAGATAAACAACGCCGTCATTCAGAGAATGAAAAACTCAAAACCATCAGAGAATACAATGCTCTAAAAATCAAGCTAGATAAGGAATTGGAGCTT
This sequence comes from Nostoc sp. XA010, assembly GCF_020829625.1. GTDB lineage: Bacteria > Cyanobacteriota > Cyanobacteriia > Cyanobacteriales > Nostocaceae > Nostoc. Next base: position 6,362 of record NZ_JAIVFX010000072.1, read on the forward strand.
GTTAGAGATGATGTACAGCGTCATCAATCGGGTAATAATTCCCTAAAATGTCGCGTGTCTGATTTAGAGCATGAATTGAAATTAGAGAAGTCGTTAGCACAATCTAAAATCCGTGAGATGAGTAATTTCAGCACTGGTGCAGCACATCAGATTGTCACAGAAACATATAAAAATGAACTGTCTAAATTAGGAGGAATGATATCAGGATATAGCAACAATTACCCTGACTTAAAAGACTTCTTTGAGAACTTAGAAGCCGAGATAGATAAGGTCAAATCGTGGGCTGTGAGCGAGTTAGAAGCTTATCAGGGAGTGCAAAACCTACAATCCCTAATTGATGAAGGACTGAGGATACAACAACGCATTATTAGCAGGTGTAGTGATATTAAAGTTAAGTCACTCACGACAATTATTAAATACCTCAACAGTCTTGCTGAGGATAGCGTTAGCTTCTCTGAATATCAAAATCACATTGCTGAGTTATCCGAAAGAGCTAAAGTTTTCATTCTTGAGAAAGAGTTAGCGATTGAAGGTATAGCGCAAGAGTGGATTACATCTAATAATTCCACCACACAAAAGTACAGTACAGAATTTACTGAAGTATTGGAGAATGGTAAGCATTTAGTACACCGCATTCAGGAATTATCAGAGAAAATTGAATTGATGAATCAACCTCTCAGATGGTCTGTAGCTACCAGACAAGATTTGAGAGTAGGTAATATCATAATTGGGTATTTTGAGAGTAAGGGAGTCATCCTAGACCGCGCTAAATCGGATTACGACCACTGGCAATCTACTCTGAGTTTTCACATCGACCGCAATAATAGAATACTTGTACCATCCGAACTAGAACCGGAGGGTGAACGGCTGCAACAGTTATGTCATACGTTATCGCCTATTAAATTTGGATGGAATGCAGAAGAAGGATTATTAACAGCATGGTTACATTTAGCAAGAAAACCAGCTAAAGCAATCATAGAAGCTGACATTAATAAAATTTGGAAAACTGCTGAGAAGTTCCCAAGCACCGTTAAGTCATGGTCACGGGTGAGGATAACTGGCGGTAGTGAATCTGGGAAGTCTCCCACTGCTGAAAACTTGGCTGTATGTATCTTGTTAAGTCGTGGTGGCAGTGCCGAACTGTACAACCCACAAGATGACAGCGTGAAGAATTTCTGGACTATTCCCACTGTGGGCGCTTCTCACGAAGATTCTTTATTGGGCATTGAATCCTTAGCGGCGATGGTCAACTCAAAAACTAACGATCGCAGTCAATTCAAACTCACTATTTTTGATGAGATTGACAGCACAATTGCCAGTCTAGAGAAGAAAAGCCAGAGTGAAGTAGGCAAACTCATCTCAACAATTATCAAGCAAGTTTCGCACCAAAATTTAGGCGCGATATTCATTGGACAGAACGCTAACGCTAAAAATTACCCTGGCATGGATCGCAGTGATTGGAATAGCGCGGTTAACCTTCATATTGGCAATAATGCCTATGACGCGATAAGCAACTCCAACCAGATCACCACGGAAGAACAAACCAGACTTAAGCAACAATGCGATCGCTTAACAGAATTTTGCAGTATTAAAAATACCGAACTGGGATTAGAGCGCACAAACTCTGTAGCATATCGCTTTGGGTTAGTATTGGGCGATGGTAAGCCCTACTACATACAGTTACCCGACTTCGGAACGTACAGCTACGAGATGCTAGAGAATGCTGTAAAGTGTCCTAAATGCCAGTCATTAAACCATATAGGGCATGGCGGCAACCGTCGCAAGTGTAAGGATTGTGGTCACATTTTCGCCCAAGGTTAGGCGATTGTCCAGTACAAATGTACTAAATGATAGTATCGCAATGGGGGGGAGCGGCTTGTGAAGACAGGCGATCGCATCTCTCAAAGATGAGTTTTTTGATTTTTTTGAGGATACGTATGGAGATAAGCGATCGCCTAAATTCTGAAGGTAAGTGGCAATGCTAGCAGCCCTTAAGTAGTACAAACAAACTCATAACTATGGTTAAAATGATACAAACTTATTTCTACTTAGCTTTTATCAACCAATGCTAGTTTCACCATATCTTTTGTTACCAAGACATATTCATCTCGAATTAGCCACCCAAAAATTAACAATATCAGATATAGTCGGCTGGCTAATATACCCGTCTGACGAAAACACCAATAGTTACTTTAAAAGCAAAATTGGCATAGCTTATTTAAATTACACAAGTTTTGTTCTAAGTGATTTCATGCGAAATTATGTTGATAAAAAATATCCTGATTTCAAAATGCCTCGGCATTTTTCTACTGAAGTTAAGGAACTAGTAAAGTCTGAAGCTGAACTCTTAGGACAGTTATGGAGAACGATTAAATTGCTTTCTACCGACTACTTTTCAAAGCCGCTTCCATTAGTTTTTTTTGAAATTTTTAAAGAGTTTAAGTTATGTTTCTTCATAATGAGAAAGGAAACTAAAAATCAAGAAACAAAAGTTACAACAGCCACAAACTTTAGAAAAGCAATACAGGCTCAGAATAGACAACTAAACACATTTGACCCATTTGAGAATCCTTTTGATATCAACAGATCACCATCAACTCATGATTTTGTGAATATCTGCCACTTTGAGCTAAACAAAAATAACGATTTTAGGACACAATACAACGCGCTAGTAGCAGCAAGACAAAGCCTCACTACAAAGATAATTGCGTCACATCCAGAATTTAGAAGGCTAGAAGGCGGTAAAAAAGAGAATAGAGGACGTAGATATTAGAGTAATTCTTGATACATCGGTCATAAAACCCTTTCCCAGTAAGGGATACAAGATTTTTAATCTAGCTGGTAGGAATTATTGAATCCATGTTTTGATAAAGACAAAGCAGAAAAAAGATTTACTAAAACTCATTCTCATATATGCCGAACTTCTTACTGATGATCGAAGAACTAAACACCAAAAAACCAAAATCGACGTTTACCCCAATAAAACCAAGACGCAAAAGACGCAAAGAATCCAGAAAACTTACAAATATAGACAAAAAAATGCCAGTCACACAGTCCTAAGCTTTTTGAGTGCGATCGCGGGTTAATCCACCACACAGTAAGCACAAATAACCGTCTGATAAACGGTTCACCCAAAGACTCTGCCAACCAGCAAGTCTAAAATAATTTCGTTATTTCCAGCTTACCCCGATTAACTTGTTAGATACAAAATTTAAAAGCTAGGGCTGTTCACCACTACGAGAACAGCCAGACATGATAAACGCCGACCTTGCGAGAGTACGGCGCTATTCAAATCCAAGTTGTAATAGCGCCATTGTACCAAAGATAAGTTCCATCCATCAATATTTTTTACTAGTTAAAGACAATCGATTAACTGAAGTAATTGAAGCTTTAGAAAAGCGCGGATTTACAGGTGATTTAGCAATTTTCATCTTGGCTTGTCTGCAAAGAGGTGTTGTATGAAAGCACCTTACAGCCAAGGCACAACTCAATTAACTTCTCCATGTCTTGCCTGTGGTTACACAACTGGGTTAAGAATTATCCGCCACGAACATGACCTTGGTTTTATTCGCTGTGGTAGGTGTGACTCCCCTCTCTACTCGGTACGTGAGGTTAGCGATCGGCAAGCTGGGGAGGTGGCAGCATGAATCACAAAGGATTTACCAAGCTGGCCTCACCCCAAAAATCGCTAAATCAAAAGTTTAGGCAGGTTTTCAAAAAAATCAATAAGCGAGGGAAGCAGAGATATGCCCCAAGAACTTTGCATGAAGTTTCAAGAATTAACCCCAGCAATGGAGAGGGCAATCAAGCTTTTGCAGGATTCTCCGCCAAAAATGACGAGGCAGGAAGCGATCGCTTTGATAGCAATCTTCAAACACTGCATAATTATCGAGGGAGCGCGGAACAGTTCGCAGCTAATACTTTGCCAGTCAGAGAAGACTTTGAGGCAAGCCACTGGCAAGAATGGGCTGATAGCACCATTGATAGTGAAATAGCCGCGCTTAATTTCAAATCGCTGTCAGGGAATACAGCTTTTGAATATCTCCTCTACTCTGACAGAATCAGCCGCCGCAATGATGGGAGGTTGCGTGATCAGGACATGCGGCGATATGCTCATTTGGCTGATGGTGCTTGGTGGTGTAGTAGCGTTAATATTCTCACCGGGGAAGATTCCCTTTGGGGATGCCTCAAGCCCAACACGCCAAGAATAGATGGAGATAGCAAGGCAATTAAGTATGAGCATCCCCCAAAAGTTGATACAGAAATTTTTGCTTTACGGGTTCCCGTTCGGATTTGGCAACTAATTAGCCGCCGCTATGATGTGGCCTTACCAGAAAATTACCAAAGTTTACCCTATGGTGATTTTTGGCGATGGGTGAGAGAGAATACCCAAATTCCCGTTATTGTCTGTGAGGGTGCTAAAAAAGCAGCCGCGATTCTCAGCTGTGGTTACGTTGCGATCGGTTTACCTGGGGTATGGGGAGGCCGTCGCCAACCAAAGGATGAATACGGCGAGAATAGCGGCGCACCATACCTTATCCCACAGTTAACCGCATTTGCTCAACCGGGTAGGCGGATTTATTTCTGTTTCGATGCCGATGTGAAGCGCACCACAGTTAGAAGCGTGAATGGTGCGATCGCTAAAACTGCCAAGCTTTTTTCTTTGCGTGGTTGTGAAATCAAAGTAATGGGGTGGCATCCAGGATTGGGGAAAGGCATCGATGATGCGCTAGCCGCTTGCGGTCGTGAGCAACTTGATACTATTTACTGTGATGCTCTGAAATTGGATGAGTGGAACACCAAGCAACTAAGACGGCTCACATACACTCCAGATTTGAGCTTAAATCAGCGTTACTTGGGTGAGTTGGTTATTCCATCGGGTAAGCAACTAATTGGGTTTAAATCGCCAAAGAACACGGGGAAAACTCACTCGCTCCAATGGTTAACTGACCCGATAATTCGCGCTGGTGAGAGGAGAGTATTAGTAATTACCCATCGGGTACAGTTGGCTACACAGCTTGTAAAAAAACTGGGATTACCTTTCGTTACGGAACTTAAGCAGACTGAGCAAGGCTCACACTTCGGCATGGGGTTAGTAATTGATAGCTTACATCCAAAGAGCCAAGCTAAATTTAACCCTGATGAGTGGAAAGGTTGCTGGTTGATTTTAGATGAAATCATGCAGCTAATTTGGCATCTGTTAAGCAGTACTACTTGTCAGAGCGATCGCGTAGCCATAATCAAAAACTTTAAACGCTTACTACTCAACGTTGTTAACTATGGCGGTAAAATCTTCATTGCCGATGCTGACTTAAATGATATTGGTATTGACT
>NZ_JAIVFX010000073.1:0-1955 GCF_020829625.1 Nostoc sp. XA010
GAATTCCTATCCGCGTAATAGAATATACTGTTGAAGAGAACGGTACAGAAAAAGTTTATCGTCTGATTACCGATTTGATGGATATTTCGATTTTTCCGGCTTTGCTTCTAGCGACTGAGTATCACCACCGATGGGAAGCGGAGAATACTTTGGATAGAAATAATGGCACTCCTCGACAACTACTATCCTTTCAAATTGTCAGAAAGGCAAGTTGAACACATCCACTTGTCCGATACAACAAATAAATTACTCATCCTCAATTTCTAGTTCAACAAGTTAAAAATATTCTCAGCAATTGACAATTAAATTTTTCGAGAGTGCCTTCAGGTACAAGCAACCTTTTTAGTTGTTTTTGTTCTCGTAGATTACACGCGAACAAATTATGATTTATTCCGTTATCTATTTTCCCTTAACCGAGCAGTATTGGGTTCTGAGGGGGCGGGATTATAGCGATATAGTCCTGCTACCCGACCACGGTGATGCCTACTAGGTAACAGCCAACAACTATTCCTGTTCGACCAATTCCTCCCCAACAATGCACATAAACTTTCTCTTGACCATTGAGTGCCCTATCGATGGGTGGTAGTGGCAGCGATCGCAATCCAGAACCGAAGCCTGAAAGTCATGATTAACGCTCTTTTATGTCTCTAGTGAGAGAAAAATGCTCAAGTCAGCCAAATCCAATGGATTCGGGTAAAAGGAATAATTTTGACTGTAAGCTTTATCAGGCAAGCTTTTCGAGGGTTAAACGGTGGCAAATGTCAGGATCGCTGACCTCAGCCCCGAATACTGTGATCACTTTAGGAAATTGACAGAAGTAGCTTTGCCCAACTGCGTACACCATGATCAGCTAATCGTCATTCATTTTTCCAGAATGATTCGCTTGTAGTAAGGGCTTCAGCCCTACCTTTATGCAACTTAAGTGCCGATTAGCTTAGATGAAAAAGGGTAGGGGAAGGTTGGTTAGTTTTCCCGATTTTCTAGTTAGACAATCATGTGATAAATTACACAATGATTTCCGGAAAATATCTTGAACCTTACACCCCTACACCCTTACAACCCAGTCCTCAGTCGCTATTTTTCTGACAAAGATTAGAGGTTAGTAATTGTCACTCAGCACAGGATTAAGTCCTGCTTCTCTAACGAGACGCTCCGCGTAGCTTGCTTCCACGGAGTGGTACGCTAACAGCACCCATAGCCCATGAGTTTTAGGCGATAAACTCAATATCCAAACTAGGAACAAAGAACCCAGAAGTAGAAAGTGGATTGGGTAGGATGGCAAATACAGTACCGTTAAAGGACAAATCCCCATTAGCAGTGTTGTAGGAGAAATTACTAAAAGAACTAGAGCCAAATCCTAATTGAGAAATTTGAATTTTGTCAGACTCACTAAAGTTAAAGTCTTGGATGACATCAATACCCTCAAACAGGCTGTTAAACACAAACTTATCTGCGCCAGCGCCGCCAACAAGGGTATCATTTCCGACACCACCAGAGAGAACGTTAATGCCACTGTTGCCATTGATGACGTTGTTATTGCTATTTCCTGTACCGTCAATATTGTCAGAGCCAGTCAAATTCAGGTTTTCTAGACCAAATCCCAGGGTGAAGCTCACAGAGGAATTGACTGTATCTACACCAGCCAGGACATCATTAAAGTTTTCTGTGACTAGATCACCTACATTATCGACGGTGTAAGTGTCGTTACCATCACCACCTATGAGAGTATCTGCACCTAAACCACCAGAGAGAACGTTAATGCCACTGTTGCCATTGATGACGTTGTTATTGCTATTTCCTGTACCGTCAATATTGTCAGAGCCAGTCAAATTCAGGTTTTCTAGACCAAATCCCAGGGTGAAGCTCACAGAGGAATTGACTGTATCTACACCAGCCAGGACATCATTAAAGTTTTCTGTGACTAGATCACCTACATTATCGACGGTGTAAGTGTC
>NZ_JAIVFX010000073.1:2053-11212 GCF_020829625.1 Nostoc sp. XA010
ATGACGTTGTTATTGCTATTTCCTGTACCGTCAATATTGTCAGAGCCAGTCAAATTCAGGTTTTCTAGACCAAATCCCAGGGTGAAGCTCACAGAGGAATTGACTGTATCTACACCAGCCAGGACATCATTAAAGTTTTCTGTAACTAGATCACCTACATTATCGACGGTGTAAGTGTCGTTACCATCACCACCTATGAGGGTATCTGCACCTAACCCGCCATTGAGGGTATCATCCCCATTCAAACCAGAGATGGTATCATTTTCAGAGGTACCGACGAGATTGTCGTTGTTGGACGTTCCAAGTATATTAGCCACAGATTCTACTCCTACAATTAGTTCGTTGAGAAGTTTTTCACTACCCCGTCAACACTACTTGCAACTTCAAATCTCGATTAACAAAACAACGCTTAAATAAGAGGTTAGGTTTTAGGCATTTGAAGTTGCAAGTAGTGTTGACGGGGTACTGCTCTTCCCTGTTTTTGTATATCCAGTGAATTTACCCACAATTACGCATCTGGTAACATTTATTCATAATGTATGAAGCTATACATCCAAAAAGCCCTGATATTTGATCAGCATGGCTACGTGCCTGGGAGAAAGTCAATAATTTTTGTCTTGGTTATATTCTCAATCTGTAAAAATCCTTCAATACACGCTTTCAAGTTATACTTACTGCATCAATTAAGTAATGCAGTAATGCAGTATGACAGTAATTGCGCTTGTCAATCAAAAAGGGGGCTGCTCAAAATCTACGTCTGCCGTCCATGTAGCGTGCTGGTTATCCCGTAAGGGTCACAAAGTCCATTTGCTAGATGCCGACGCTCAACGTAGCAGCTCGATTTGGCTTAAGTCGATGGAGGATAGTAATATTCCCACAACTGTACTGCAATCACCCGATGAACTCTTAGAGCAAATTCCAGAATTAGCAGCGCAATGCGACTATTTAATAGTAGATGGCCCAGCAGGTTTGTCTGAGGCTAGCAGAGCAATATTATTTAGAGCCGATTTAGCTATAGTTCCCTGTCAACCCACAGGGTTAGATTTGCAATCCGCGAGTGATGCTGTGCGACTCATTAGACAGGCTCAGTCTGTGCGAGGTGGTGCGCCCCAAGCCGCTATATTCATCAGTCGTGCTGTTAAAGGTACAAAATTATTAGGTGAAGCGATCGCACTTCTATCTAAATCCAAAGAGGCAACTGTACTAAAAACTGTGATTCACCAAAAACAAGCGATCGCAGATACTTTTGGTCAAGCTGCCACAATTTGGGATTTACCTGGCCGTCAAGCAGCAGAATCAGCACGGGAATATGAGCGACTGTTTAAAGAAATCCTGGGGATGTTGAAATGAGTACTAAAAAGCGAAAGCCCCTCAATGATGCCCTAGCTCATGAGTTTGTTTATGGTGAATCAGCGCTACGGGAGGGTTTCCCTCCACAGGCGACTGTGAACCCGGAGGGTACTTCCTCAAACCAGGAAACTGCAAACTCAGAGACTCAAAGCGATACTCAGCCAACACTAGAGCAGCAACCTGTATTACCTATATCACCTATATCTACATCCACCCCGCAACCAGCTAAGTTTAATCTCATGTCTGAACTTCAACAACCTTCCAAAGAGCCAACAGTTAGACTAACTGTTGATTTGCCTCAATCAACGCACCGTAAGTTATCTGTGTTGGCAGCCAAGACAAGTAGGAAAAAGGTTGAGATTGTGCGGCTTTTACTGGATGAAGCGCTCAAGGACGTAGAAGAGTAATGCAGTAATTGATGCAGTAATGCAGTATTTAAGTAAATAAGTATTTATGAGGCGATCTGGTTGTAATGACTGTGATCGCCTACTTTTTATGGCTTAATTTGCTGGACTATCAGCGTAGCTAGTGACAAAAGCTATATAGGGAATGTTTTTTAAATTTTAAAGTCACTTTATTTTTGAGTAACTTTATTTAAATTCCCCTCTGCCCCCCTGCCCCCTCCTCCTCTGCAATCCTTACGTCTGCATACTTTTCAGCTTAACTTAGTGCCATTCGGGGCTGTAGTAGCGATCGCTTCTCTAATGAAGTTGCTATTTCACTAACAGGCGATCGCTTTATCTGGCGGATTCCGCCAGATACCTCAATGGATGCGTAGCTTGCCGCCGTAGGCATCGCAGACTTTCAAAGAGGTGAAAAAGCACGAGCGTCTAACGTAACGAAGTCAAAGTTGGTCTGTGCACCATTTGATTTCAAACGGATCTCCAGAAGTTGCCCTGGAGCAATGCTACGGGGACTGACGTAGGTAAGAGTTAACCTCTCAAATTGACCAGGGGTTGGGAGTGGAATATTTGTCTGATTGGCAGAGGCTAGTACAGTGCCACCAGCACGCAACTCAACAATAAACCCTGGAAATGGTGTGAAATCAAGTCTTCGTCCTACGAATACACCCAAGGTATATACCGTATTAGGAGCTAGGGTCGTTGCCAGTGTTTGAAATACAGTTCCACCATTGCTGTAGAGTGTTTGAACTCCGTCAGGTGCAAACCCAAACGATGCAGAAGAAGGGTTGAATATTCCAGGGTTGCCAGTATTAATTACTGACCAACCAGTTACATTTGCAATGTTGAACGATCCATCAGAAACGGTAGGAAATTCAAAACTAGGATTGATAATCGCAATTGGTTCAGCACGAGCTGAAGGCATCTCAATTGTCAAAGTGGCTAATGCTGCCCCGGCAAGAGGGAAAAACCAATTCTTGAATCGCATACGCCTAAAATTTATGTCAAGTTATTTGATGTATGTATTTAACCATATCCACTTAGAATTTAATATGTAGTGGCAAAGCTCAACCAGTAATTATCTATACAATCATTAAAGCAAAATCTTACAAATAGACCATGTAAGTCTATGAATAAGGCGATGCCTACGGCGGTAAATTACGCAGTGCAATACTGGATCGCCTTTCCTCTAAGAAAATTGTTAGTTGAAAGCCTGAGCGATACCTGCGGCGGCCTACGTCTACACAAAAAAATCCACCAGGGAGGTACTGCCCCTCAATAATCTGTGTTATCAGCACAGCGCCTCACTTTTCGGCTTCAGGTGGAAAGCGGAAGATGGAGGAATCGAACCCCTACAGTTGACTGTACCCCGGTTTTCAAGACCGGTTGCCGACCATTTAGCGGCATCTTCCTTGAAGGGGTGTCTGAGGAGGCTTGAACTCCCTAATGACTGGTTCCACAAACAGCGCCGCGACCGCTTTGGCTTCAGACACCATCAGTGGAATCAAGGGGATTTGAACCCCTAACCTCCCGCTTGCAAGGCGGACGCTCTAGCCAATTGAGCTATGACCCCATGTGGCAGGAGTGACAGGATTTGAACCTACATAAAACCGTTTAGAAGACGGTTGCCTTATCCATTAGGCGACACTCCCATAAATTGGTAGCCCCGGCAGGGATTGAACCCGCGACTTCCTCTTTGTAAGAGAGACACTCTACCAACTGAGTTACAGGGCTAAAAGAGCGATCAACGAGATTTGAACTCGTACCGTGAGTTTGGAAGACTCAAATGCTGCCATTACACCACAATCGCATTGAAGCTGGTGACAGGAGTTGAACCTGCAATCTACTGATTACAAGTCAGTTGCTCTGCCAATTGAGCTACACCAGCACTAATTTTGGTGACGGGGGCTGCATAACCTGAACATCAGCAGGTTATGCAGCCCCACGACCCACCGTTGCTCCATCCCCGCATATTCACCAATACCCCTGACTGGATTTGAACCAGCAACTTCCAAATTTTAAGTTTGGCACCTCTTCCACTTGGGTTACAGCAGCATAATTTGGTACTCCTGATGGGATTTGAATCCACACACAGACTGTTTTTGAGACAGCCGCCTCTTCCAATTGGGCTACAGGAGTATACATAGGCTGGGAAGGAAGGAATCGAACCCTCAAACTTCGCATTCAAAGTGCGACGGCTTTGCCTGTTTGCCTACTTCCCATTAAAATTTGGCTGCCGAGGTTGGAGTCGAACCAACATCTCCGTGATTCAGAGTCACAGCGACTTTCCAAGTCGTCCACTCGGCAATAAAGTAAATGGCTGCCCCAGTAGGACTTGAACCTACAACCCCCGCGTTAACAGCGCGTTGCTCTGCCATTGAGCTATAGGGCAATGTGCCAGTCCCCCAGGTCAGTATCGAACTGACGACCTCCTGTTCTTCTCCTATCGGAGACGCTACGCGAACAAACAGGTGCTACTACCAACTGAGCTACCGGGGGATAAGGCGAGAACGGAGAGACTTGAACTCTCAATCTTCAGTTTCGTAATCTGAGATGTTATCCAGTTACACCACGTTCTCATAAGGCGGAGAGAGAGGGAGTTGAACCCACAGTGAGATGATGAATCTCACGACTGTTTAGCAAACAGCTTGCCCTGCCAATAGCAATCTCTCCATAATGGGCCGGGTAGGATTTGTAGCTTGCTTCCCGAAGGGTACCTACGAAGCACATAGGCATCCGTTTTACAGACGGCTTCCTTCAACCGGACTTGGATACCGACCCAAATCAACGTCCACTTTGTAGAAATACATCCACAAAGGATGGAGTGAAGGGGAATCGAACCCCTATCCAGCAAGCGTCCGTTTGTTGGTTTCGTTGCTGTCGATCACCATTCGTCACCCCATGAGGCAGTGCAGACGAGACTCGTTCGCGTAAGCGTTCCCGTTCGCGGAGCGTCCCGGAGGGAAGGGTACCCGCTAATTACACGCTTGAAAGACGTGTCGCTCGACCACTTCGCTTCTGCACCATCAACGCACAGACTAGGACTTGAACCCAGAACAACAGTTTTGGAGACTGTGGTGTTGCCGTTACACCATCTGTGCATTTGGTCGCAGTGGTGGGAGTTGAACCCACATATCCTCGGTTATGAGCCGAGTACCTTGCCGTTAGGTTACACTGCAACGTTTGGAGTCCGAGGTGGGGATTGAACCCACGATGATTAGTTTTGCAGACCAACGCCTTCCCACTTGGCTACTCGGACACACTTGAAAGCCTGGACGGGAGTTGCACCCGCTTCTCCTTGACTGAGAATCAAAGCGACTTGTCTATTTGTCCACAAGGCTACACGGGGATGATGAGATTTGAACTCACGTTCTTTCGCTCGACAGGCGACTGCTTTAAACCGGACTAAGCTACACCCCCACGTTGGATGGCAATTATTTAGTTTTCATGGTTCAGAAGTGTTTGCGCTATGCCTTTTTGAGAGGCTGTAGTGCTTCACTACGTTTATACTACATAATGTATTATAAGATGTCAAGGGCATACTACAAACTTTTTAAAAGAACTGAGAGGGTAGTGTTACGTAATCGAGCTTATTGCCCTCTCTGACTAGGTTTGAAGTAAATTACTCGTTATCACTTAGGCGTTGTGCGTTCCAAAACTGTTCGGCAAATGCAACTGCTGGGTGAATTGGAGCTTTGGGCTTGGTTTTCAGTACCATTCCCGCTTCATGAGGTAAGCGATCGCTTCGCTCTTAGTTGAATTACACTTCTCACACGCAGTTACAACGTTGTCCCAACTGTGCTGCCCACCTTTCGAGCGGGGAATTACATGGTCAAGTGTTAAATGCTTGGTGCTACCGCAGTATTGGCAGGTGTAGCTATCACGTTTTAACACCTCACGCCGATTTACAGGTGGTACTTTCCAGTGGCGTTCGGGATTACCAACAGTCAAGCGAATATGTTCGGGAACTTGTAGTACAACACTGGGTGAGCGGACTTCCCACTGCTTTGTAGTGCCAAAATTCAACGATTCTGCCTGACCTGTGACTAACAGCACGATTGCTCGTTTGATGTTGATACGTGCCAGTGGTAGGTAGTTCTTAGAGAACACCACCACCGAATTTTGTAATATGTGTGGTTGAGCTTGCATACGTTAAATCCACTCCTCAAAAAATAACCCCCGCCTCTGAGATTCAGGAGCGGGGGTCACGTAGTTGATACTTTTTGCCCTATGTTGGTGCTGTAAGACATTTGCACCTCCCGCTTTGGATAAGTTGATCTAGATTCAGCCATCCGGCAAGTACTCCCAAAATACCTTCACTTGCAGATTTATCGCCGTCGAACAGATACATTCCCTCAAACGCAAGCAGCGCGAATACTCTGCCTAAACCCTTGCTGGGTCGGCAATGCATTGCGCTACTAATGGTTGAGGAAAATTGGCGTATCATCGAATTTTGTAGTATTTGTAATCAAGACTAATTTTAATAATACAATTGTAGTATGTATTTGTCTACTACACACTTCTAGGGGATGAGCATCGCAGCACCAATGCCTTGAAGGTGGAGGCTAATTTTGGTTTTTTGCGTACTCAAAAGTGCAAATACTCAAAGAGATTCTTTTTCTTAGAGGAAACTTTGAATTGATGCGATAAATGAGGGACATGAGAGCGATCGCCATGCATCCTCTAAGAAAATTGTTAATTGAGAGTCTGGGCGATCGCTTCCCAATCTGGTCTAAAGTTTTCCCCTTCCATGAACTAGCCCTCATCCCCCGGCTTATACTCTAGCCCTTCACCCTCACCAGGGACTATTTTTTGAGCAGTGTTATTAAGAATTTGCTCCCACATTTCATCAAAGGTAATACCCCGCTTTTTGGCTAGATACTCCACCCGCTCTTTGATTAACTTATCCCGCTCCTGAAGCTTGGCACATAGCAGGGATTGAGCTTGCACAACCTTAGTACGACCGTTTACCCATGCGTCCACAGTCAGCACATCATTGTAATATTCCCCCAAACCGGGGATAGCTAACCTTTCATCCTTTCTGGGCATTTCGTCCTTTCTGGGAAATATCTCTACTGCATCCATATTGCTACCTAAGCGCTGCTATTGTGCCAAATCTGCCCCAGAATTGGCACAAAAAAGGTTTATTCAAATACTCTATCCCGTATTTGGGTCAAATACGGTACAAATTTGCCCATATTTGATAGGATGCAAGAGTACATAAGATATATTTAAATCCAAGTCAAAGATGAATTTTCGTCAAGTTATTGCCATAACAACAAGCCTTGTTCTATCTGGGACTAGTTTATATAAAGGCCCAGTTAACGCGAATCCTGCGGTACTTGCACCCGCCGCTTTTTGTGCAGGCACGGCTGGGGTAGGATGTGTGCTTGTTGGAGTTGCTATTATAGGTGGCACTGTTTACTATGTCTGGCAATCTGGGGACGGAAAGCATTATGCAGCAGATGCAAATGGAGAGATTAACAATTCTGAGAGATTGGTTGGTACAGCGAAGCCTTTGCAGAGTTCAGCTATTTCTGGAATAGAAGCAGCAAAACTAGGAGATGCTCACTGGGCTAATACTGTCACCGACTGTTACAAGATTGGTAAAAAGTTAGGTAAAACACTCAAGAGACATCACATTGCTGTTGGTGGTGGATACTGGTGTATTTTCCCTGGAGAACAAACAAGTTTTGGAGATAACAGATGAACTTGCAAGAATTAGAACAGTTCAATGAGTTAAAAGGTGACACACTCTTGACATCCATCCTGACTTTTCCTAGCTTCAATGCACCAGGATATGAACTTACGGGTGGAATGGAGGTTTGTGTCGGAGTCAATGATGCAATTGCTGAGATTGAGCCGATAGTGTGGACTGCTGGTTACAAAAACAACCCACTGCACGAATGGAAGCTGGTTAGTTACGAGGTGTTTGTACCTCAAAAGATGGTTGTAGTTGCTCCTGACAATATGCAATCATGCGAAACTGCAACATTGCATAATGCTGTCATATTCTGCTATTACAGTCCAATCAAGCCAGAAGTCATTAACCAGTTGATCCAACAAAATCAACCTTGGGTTTTAGACAAGAGTTAAGTGCGAAACATCCGTTACCAGTACGATTGTGGATTACTTATCAATTTCCTGCCTCGGCAAGTGCCTCTAGATGAAACGCAAGATTATTGAGCGCCAGCTGAATTTCGGCACTGTAAGAAATGCTTCTCCATTTTCGGGATGTTGCATTGTCGAGCGCAGTTGTATCCAGGTATCGCGCAAAAACCACTAGTTTTTCGGAGTCTGTTTCGGCTGTTGCCAAATTTTCTAAAAATTCTTGAGGTGTCATAGGTTCCCAAAGAATGCGTAACAGTGTGAGAATTTCATTGATGCTATGAAGATAACTGCTGCACCACAATTAGTCTGTTCAAAATACTCATGTTTCAATGATCTGCCGAATGAAGATTCTAATTTTCTGGAATTCCCAATCTAGGGGGTGTAGTTCTTATTAGAACAACGACTTATAAATAACTTCTATAAATAGCCCTTGGGGAATATAACCCCATCAAAAGCCCAGTCATCCCGACTGGGTTTTTTGGTAATAGAGCGATGCCTACGGCGGGCTGCGCCTACGCCCTTCATCCTCTAAGAAAAATGGTGGAGCGTAGTTTACCGCCGCAGGCATCGCTCAAAACTTACTCGTAGTTGCTCCCGTCTGCGGATATCCCTTAGTCTTTGAGCGCTGGCTTTGTCTGAGGATAGGAAGCATTTTACTCTAAATATTGCAGAGCTTCTAGAATTTTAATGTTTATTTAGCGCTGAGAATTTATGCCAATTCATCTGTTCTACGATTGCTAATCACAAAATTATCACTCATTAGCCAACACAGATTCTAAATCATGGTTTGTTTCTTGCAACAACTCAGCCAGTGATTTTTCATTAACTTTTATGTCTTCTAGCTGGCACATTTGTTGGTTGAGTAGATAAAACACAATCTTGACCATTGATTGTTTATGGGAATTCTCCATACAGGCATCACCGTGCCAAAACGGGAAATTTGTACGCGCTTGCCTGAAACCAAGATGGGGCAAGCTTTTCAAGACGTGATTTCTACCATCATTTTGGTGAAAAAACTATGATTATGCTGCTAGTTTTGATCAAGTTTGAACGAAAAATCCTCGTTTCAGGCACAAGAAATTTTCGATTCGTACTATTTTCCTGGATTGGCACGGTGACGCCTATAACGACCAAGCTTACCGCCGCCCTTCCGGCAGCGACAAAGTGAGGAACGAAAAAGCGTTGAATCTATGGATTTGTTGTTGATAAATGCTGGTAAAGGCTTATAAGGCTTAAGCGCTAAATATTAAGCCATCTTATCAGCTAAACAAAAAGCCTTTCTAACTACATTTAGAAA
>NZ_JAIVFX010000074.1 GCF_020829625.1 Nostoc sp. XA010
AAGACTACATGTGGAGTCGATGGTTTAATTAAAATAGCACTTGAATTAATTAATCCTGAACATCTCAAAAATTGGTTTACAAATTGCTGCTACTGTACCTCATAAACTCCGAATCTGCTGTATATTTATGCTTTTTTCTTGAATCTCTTCATTTATTTATCTGTTGACTCCTCTGGGTGGTGTTCATTCTTATTGCTCCTTATTGAGAATAGGTTTTCATGCCATTTTTGGTGATTTACTGTTTCTAAAAGGCCTTTTTTCACTCAATATGTTTGTTTTTATGCTCATTTGGATTTTTTATCTCCGTAATTTCTCTCTGTGACAGTTTAGGGTGCGGAATGTGGGTTACGAAAAAAAGTAGGGATTTTTAGAATAGTGGGATAGGTTCATATAATACTTATGATGCCCAGACAACTAATTAAAAGTAACTAATAAAACCAGTAACGTTAGATTAATAACCCAACTTGTTAGTTAACTTGGGGCTGCTCTTTTGTGCTGTAGACGCAACAGCAAGCGATCGCCTACGGCGGGCGGTTACGCCATCGCACTTGTGTAACATCTGCAATTCAACACTCACATTTCCCCTAACATTGCCATATCCTGTCTTGAGAACAGCGAACGCTACACAGGCCGAACGCTCGCTTCGTTTGGCTGTTACTAAACGTAAAGTTAGTGGTGGTTCCCGTTCAATGGAGCGGTTTCAACACACTGCTAATTTACTGACGGTGGTGCAGACTTGCCGTCGTCAAGGTAGATATGTCATTGATTTTTTTGCTCAATCTCTACTGGCTGACTCTAATAATTATCTGTCTCGCCCTTCTTTACTTCCGCAATTTTAGACCTGAATCCTTACATATTTCCTAAGAATGTTGCGCGAACTTCAGTGTTTCTAACTAATAATTCTTTAATATAGTATTTTCTAGGTTCTGTAAACAATTGTAACAATAGTTAATACTTCGCGTAAAACTCACAGTCTGAAGCTGATATATGAGTATAGCTATGTTCGTATTATTTCATATAGTTCAACCATGAGTTACACACGTTCATACCGACTCTATGAAGTTAAAAATGCTTTTGATAGTTCAAATGCTCACTCTTTTCTGCAACATTAATGCTAGACAAAAGTAGCTCTGTCTTAATTAAGCAAAAATAGTTGTGTCATCAAGGTTATTTAACAAAATGAGGTCAATAAATGGCAACACTTAGCATAGAACAACAAGAATTAAAAGAATTAAGAGATCCGACAGCAAGTACATTCGATACTTCAGAAGCAGGAATAATTAAACCAGTATTTTCTACAAATGAGAATACTCAATTAGAAATACTAAAAGAACTAGAAACAGATACATTTAATAGTGTAGATAAGGATGATACTCAAATAATAATAGGCACGCCTAATGCGGATACACTGAATGGTGCTGATGGGAATGACATCATAACTAGTTTAGATGTCGGTGATATAGTCTCAGGTCGCAATGGAGATGACCTCATTAGTGGAGGAGGTGGAAACGATTACCTTCTGGGTGATGCTGGTAAAGATATCGTCTTTGAATGATGCTAAGGAAGGAAAAAAGATATTAGAGAATTTGAGAAGCCAAATTGTGACGCAACGGGTGCAGCGATGCCTACGGCGGGCTTCGCCTACGCACTGAGTCCTAAGTGTGATGAAAGTGTGAAATTCAAAAATTCAATGTTTGAAACTATTTACTTTGTAATTGACGTGTATTACAGGAGTATTTTATGAGCAATGGAACATTTAGTTCTCAATTTCAGGCAAATGATGGATTTAATGTCAACGGTGGAGGATGGACTAGCTTTGATAAATATCCACGACAGCTAGCTGATGTCAACGGAGATGGTAGAGCTGATATCGTTGGTTTTGGTGAGGATGCTGTCTTTGTATCTCTAGGTCAAAGCAATGGAACATTTGGCTCTCAATTTCAGGCAAATGATGGATTTAATGTCAACGGTGGAGGATGGATTAGCTTTGATAAATATCCACGACAGGTAGCTGATGTCAACGGAGATGGTAGAGCTGATATCGTTGGTTTTGGTGAGAATGCTGTCTTTGTATCTTTAGGTCAAACCAATGGAAAATTTGGTTCTCAATTTCAGGCAAATGATGGATTTAATGTCAACGGTGGAGGATGGATTAGCTTTGATAAATATCCACGACAGCTAGCTGATGTCAACGGAGATGGTAGAGCTGATATCGTTGGTTTTGGTGAGAATGCTGTCTTTGTATCTCTGGCCCAAAGCAACAATACTATTAATGGCGGTAGTGGCAATGATATCCTCAATGGGGGTGCTGGCAATGACACATTCAAAGGCAGTCAGGGTAACGACAACATCAATGGTGGAGATGGCATTGATACCGTAGACTACAGTCAACTAGGCCAAACCATTACCTTGTCAGGTGTCGGAACCATTCAAAAAGCTGGAGGATTGGGGCAAGACCAACTCTTTAAAGTAGAAAAGATTATTGCTAATGCAAATGTTGCCAACAATACCATAGATACATCCCAATCTTTGCCTGAGGTATCTATCACCGTTAACCTGCAAACCCAAAGTTTGGCTGCCAATAACGTTCCTGTTTTGGGAACATTGTCATTTACTGCAATCAACTTTGATAATGTCATCGGCACAAATGCAAATGACTCCATTGTTGGCGACAACCAAAATAACCAATTATCCGGTAATAATGGCAACGATACCATTAACGGTAGTAGTGGCAACGATCGCCTCATTGGCGATAGTGGAACTGATCTTCTGACTGGAGGATCAGGTAACGATATTTTCGATTTCAACTCAGTTTCTGAGAGTAAACCTGGTCTGTTGCAAGATGTTATCACTGACTTCGTTGGAAACGGTAACTTAGCAGGTGACCAAATTGATCTATCTACCATTGATGCCAACCCCTTTATAGATGGAGATCAAGCCTTCACTTACATTGAGACCGCCGCATTCTCCGCAGTTGGTCAGATTAGGTATGTAGGAGGTATTCTTCGAGGTAACACCAATTTCGATTTTGACGCCGACTTCGAGATTCAGATCCAAGGAGCGCCAGCACTAGCACTATTCGTGGTAGCAGGAAATCCCACAAGCGACATTATCCTTTAATTAATGATAATTGAATAGTCGGGGGGAAAGGTGAGCTTAAGAGGATGTTTTAAAAGTCGCAAAAGGTATAATTTTGCCGTTCTGTACTGGGTTAAGTGCAACGAAAAATTAAGGTTTTAGCCATCTACTAAGATACTTCGCTGTGCTAACTATGAGAGCAAAAGACCCTTTTAAAACATCCTCTAAGGACAATTTCCACAATCCAACGAAACATATCCATAACCCACCGCATAAAGTTTTCTCCCCGATAGCCACCATCCATCCAAATAGTATTTAACCGCTTTACCTTTTCCTCCATGCGATGGACTCGCCTAAGAACTTTTTTTGCCCAGTAATGAACCCGATATCATGACCAGTAAATGATATCCAAGTCTGCCAACGTTTGGTAACTGGATGCTGTACAATGCCTGTAGTCAGTTCATTGTCCTCAAGCACTGATTTTTTCTTTGGGCCACCGAATCCTTTAAACATAGCTGTATTTAGTAAACGCTATTTTAAAATGCCCAAAATCAACACAGCGATCACTCTAGTAAGCTGCTAACAGGTTTGACTCCATCCAGTTCTGCGCGATAATCAACTGGTTTGTACATTCCCATTAATCACCTTGGAACCCAAGCAGCTAAATTTATTTTCTGATTTGACCGTCACACCAGCACGCACAGCAGAGACACTGGTAATGAGTCTTGAGGCGCTGTTGAAGTGGAAATCTCAGATTTTTGAATATCAGCAGAAGGTGAGAGAGAACAAACCACCACAGCAGACGGCATTATTTGACCTTACCCCTAAGCACTGCGACTCAGACCAAATTGATCCACTCTTGCTGCGGCTTGTGCCAATGTCGTTTTATCGAATGCCAGTTGATAGTCCTGGGTCAACTTGTCTGTATTTCATCATAGACTCGGCGGCTTCTGTTGTGTTGTACGTGGGCGAAACGTGCCGCAGTAACAAGCGATGGCAGGGTATACACGCCTGCAAAGATTACATCGCCAGCTACCAGGATTTACATTATCGCTATGGGTTACTCTCCAGCAGTCAACGCCGCATTTTGGTGGGATGCTCCGGTTGATCGACCCGCACGGCAAGAGTTGGAGTCAAATCTTATTTTGAAGTGGCGCAGTTTATTTAATAAGGAGAACTGGGAGCGCTGGGGGCAGCCTTTTGGGTAGGGTGGCTTACTTATGCTTTATGGCGCTACTTTTTCTTTAAACTGTAACAAGCAGAAAATGCAGGCACTCTAGTGGCTGGAATTGTCATTACCTCTTGGGTTTTGGAATTACTACCCTTCACGCTAGTAGCGATGCCTACGGCGGCAAGCTACGCGTCGCTCAAATGTGCTAAACCCTATAATTCCAGAGGCGTTACGCTTGATGTAAGGAAATAAACTTAGTTAAGATCCCAAAATGTCCTCACCACAAATCCAATCCTACGGTTGTAACAACTCTCTAGACCAGCCTTTATCCACTCTGCCGTCGTGGAAAATCAAACTGCTGTATGACGGCCAATGTCCCTTGTGTGTGCGTGAGGTTAACTTTTTGAAAAAGCGGGACGCGGGTCGAGGGCTGGTGGCGTTTGTAGATATTGCAGCTGATGACTACAATCCTCAAGCAGATGGCGGTGTTGACTATGAAACTGCAATGGGGCGTATTCATGCTGTGTTGCCAAACGGAACGCTAGTTAAAAATGTTGAAGTTTTCCATCGCATTTACGAAATTCTGGGGATGGGTTGGGTCTATGCTGCAACTTCCTTACCAGTTATCGGTGCTATTGCCGACTTCCTATATGGAATTTGGGCAGATTGGCGACTTTTTCTAACAGGACGACCAGATTTAGCGACTATTGTACGAGAGCGTTCTTCTCGACAAGCTTGCAAGACCCAAAGCCGTTGTCGCTTAATGGATGAAGATGACTAAGCCCAGTTTCATAATAAACGATGTCTTACTGCACACTTAATTGAAATTGTGACTCGTGAATGAGCAAAAACAGTGGAAGCTTTACTACAAAAAACTTGTGTTCCTTGTAGTGGTGATTTGCCGCCAGTAACTGAGACTGAAATTGCTGAACTTCTGATTTTAACAGAAACAGATTTGTTGGTACGGTAGTAATAGCAGAATTGTAGTAACGTTACTCCCTAAGAAGCAGCCAAAGTTTCATAGTCGATTCGATACTTGAATTAATCGATTGTGGCTTTGCAGTGATTGGATTGCCAGTGGTAAAGCAATTAATCTATGGCGCTACTTTTTCTTTAAACTGTTTCCCAGCAGAAAATGCAGGCACTTTGGTCGCTGGAATAGTCATTGGCTCATTGGTTTGGGGATTACGCCCCTCACGCTCGGAGCGCTCACGCCGCTCAAATGAGCCAAACCCAACGAGCGTTATCTTCTCCCCATTGGCTACAGCCTCAGTCACGACTTCTAAAAAAGCACTAATCACCTCATCAGCTTGCTTTTTTGTGATGTTGGCTTTGGCTGCTACAGCATCTACTAATTCCCCTTTGTTCATATAATCACCTCAAACCATTGCAAGTAATCGAAATCTAGCATCACTACCTTTTATTAAGAAAGGGAAAAAGGAATAAATTTCTAGCAACACATGAAAATTAACAATGCTCAAAAAGCGTGAGCGCTCACATCTGCAATCGGTTAAATTTTAGCTAACTTTCTTTTGGGCAAACAGTGACAACTGTCCCGGAGAAATATTCCCGCGTCCAAATCGATGGTAGTAAAGGTGACAGCCACTACACAGGCAAGCCAAGTTCTCCAGCCGATTGTCACCAGGGTCACAATTCCAGTGATGTACCTGAAGTGTATGAGCTTTGCGCTGAGATTTTGTCCAATCAATAGGTTTTTCCCCAGGACGTAAGCAGACCTTACCACATTTAGTACAATGCCAATCGCAGTCAGCTTTTAGCGCTGTTGCAATTTCTTTCCAATTATCTGGATATACACCCTGACTCATGACGATGTATTTTTGCAATCTATGTGACTTCTCAATCAACAAAGCTTATCTTAAAATCGACTAAGTTAAAAGCAGGCGTTGCCACAAGAATTTTTCGCCAATTCAGAAGTTAGCTCAGAAAAATTATGCAAAAAATTCATATTTATGCACAGCAGGGAGATATTGCAGGAGTCGCACGTAAAATAGCCAATGGGGTTGATATTGAGCGCGTAGACGAGTATTCCCAGCAAACACCATTAATGTATGCGGTTAGTAGCGCCAATGCAGGTGTTGATATGATTCGCTTCCTCTTGGAACATGGCGCTAATGTGAATGCTGTTCAACAAAAATCTCAAAATACCGTACTTGGGTTGGCTGTGCAGTCAGGAAATCTAGAAAAAATCCAACTGATTCTGGATGCTGGAGCGGATATTAACTATCAAAGCCCAGACGGATATGATGTCTTAATCAATGCCATGCATGGTCGAGATATTTTGCAAGATCAAAACTTAATACCAACTTTGAATTTACTCATTTCTAGAGGTGCTGCTGTCAATGGCATGAGTAGCTATGGTGAGTCTGCAATCAAAGTAGCTGCTCATCTTGGGAGATTTGATGCTGTCAAATTATTATTGAACGCGGGTACTAACCCAGAGCAACTGGGATGGACAGAATTAATGCACGCTATAGTTTTTGGGAGCTTAGAGCAAGTATTGTTATTGCTGGAGCAAGGATCAGATCAAGATGTGCGTGATTGTTGGCATAGAACCCCTTGGTTATTGAGTATTCAGGTGGGTGAACTACCTAAAGCCAAATTACTCCTAGCTGCAAGAGCAAATCCCAACGATGTGGGAAACTGCGGAAAAACACCGTTAATGTATGCGATAGAAAATAATAGGCTCGAAGTCCTACAGTGGCTAATTGCAGAGGGATTTGATATTGAAGCCACTGATGACTTTAGTAACACTGCGTTAATAATCGCAGCAGAGCATGGTGCTACTGATTGCGTCAAAATTTTACTAGAGGCTGGCGCAAACCCTAGCAGAATCAATAATTGCGATGACAAAGCCATCAAGATAGCTACAAACAAGGAAATTGTTAGAATGTTAATTGCAGCTGGCGAAGATGTGAGCGATATTAACGATGATATGCGGCGATCGCTGACCGGCATTGTCAACAGCAAATTCTCATTATCACAATTATCGCCAAAACAATATTTTGCTGGCAAACATCCGCGCTTTGGTAAAGCTAATCCAGAATTGATGAAAATCCCCTTTTGGCAGGCGATGGTTTCTGAGGGTTGTTCTGCTTATACAGCCAAAAATCTTTTTAACGATAGAGAGAATTGGCAAGATAAAGCATGGTGCTATGATCGATTTGGCAGAACAATTACAGAATTACCAGATGGCAGAATTGTCGAAATTGCTGGTGAGCATGAAGACTACTACGATCCTGATTTTTGTATATATAACGATATTGTAGTTTATCAAGGTGATGGTAATTTTCAGATTTTTGGTTATCCCAAAGATATTTTTCCGCCAACTGATTTTCATTCAGCTACATTAGTTGGAAAATACATATATATTATTGGTAATTTAGGATATGCCGATGCAAGAATCTATAATGAAATTCCAGTTTATAGATTAAATTGGCATAGCTTTAAAATAGAAAAATTAGAAACAACTGGTAATAAACCAGGATGGATTAGTCATCACAAAGCTTGCTACAAAGAACAAGATAAAATTTATATTACTGGCGGTAAATTGTGTGTAATGGGTAATGAAAAATCAGAAGATTATATAGAGAACTCGGATGATTACGTTTTAGATTTAGTTAACTTAACTTGGAGTCGGGCTACTATTTAAATATAAATCTATCTCTGACTACTAGAGTTCATTTAATTTGGTGATATAAAGGTTTCCAGAGAAGGAATTATCATTGCCTCAAACCCTCCGGATGTAGGGTAGATGCTTGCTATCATCTAAGACTTTCGCACTTTCCTACATCCTCAACGCTTTTAAAGTCCCAATGGCAATGGAAGATGAATCAATTATCGAAGCTTTAACACCAATAAGAGGCGTTGGGCGTTGGACAGTGCAGATGCTGCTTATGTTTCGCTTACATCGGCTTGATGTTCTACCTGTTGATGACTTGGGTATTCGTGCAGGGATTCGCAGAATTTATAGTTTAGCAGAGCTTCCTAATAAAAAGACTGTAGAAGATTTAGGACAAATGTGGAAACCCTACCGTTCTATTGCCTGTTGATATCTGTGGCAAGGTTTAGAGATAAAACATAACTAAGCAATAGCAACAATAATCTACTGTTCTACAGATTTCCTCGCTCAACGTCCCTACTAAGCATAAAATTAAATTGTCAAGGGTTAAGAATTATGGGGTTGTACTCGCGAGTTATTTTTCCACGTCTTCTCGACTGGAGTTTGTCACT
Source organism: Nostoc sp. XA010 (assembly GCF_020829625.1). Classification (GTDB taxonomy): domain Bacteria; phylum Cyanobacteriota; class Cyanobacteriia; order Cyanobacteriales; family Nostocaceae; genus Nostoc. Next base: position 8,501 of record NZ_JAIVFX010000074.1, read on the forward strand.
TCCAAACTTAGCTAAATATCGTCAGGCATTGTTAGCTGATGTAACAGGAGAAGTTCTGGAAATTGGTTTTGGAACTGGATTAAATTTGGCTTACTATCCTTATAGTATTCACAAAATCACTACAGTTGACGTGAATCCTGGGATGAATGCTTTGGCAAACAAGCGGATTAGTGACTCTGGTATCATAGTTGAACAACTCCTGCTATCAAGTGAAAATCTCCCGATGCCAGACAATACATTTGATAGTGTGGTCAGCACTTGGACTTTGTGCAGTATTGCAAATGTACAGCAAGCACTCCAAGAAGTTTATCGAGTACTAAAACCGGGTGGTAGGTTCTTTTTCGTGGAACATGGGTTGAGTGATAAGCCTAGCGTACAGGTTTGGCAGCATCGCTTGACACCTATTCAAAAAGTCGTAGCAGATGGATGTCACCTGAATCGAGATATTCAAAAATTGGTAGAACAGCATTTTGACCATGTAGAGCTAAAGCAGTTCACACCTGAAAATTTTTCAGATTTGATGGCTCATCTATACCTTGGATGTGCAACTAAGAAAGCATTGTAATTTTTGGCGGTAAGGCAATATCTAATAATTAGTTATGAAAGCCATTAATGCAATCCTATAATTTCTGCGACTTCGCGCCAGATTTCCCATCAACACGCTGCTCATCACTCCAATAGCCTATATCAGCAGGGCTTTCGGCAATAAGAGACAAAATCGATTGGAGAGGGGATGGGCTACGTCCCGTAAGAGCGATGTCTACGACGGGCTGCGCCTACGCTACTTCCTCCATCTGTACATTGACTCTTAACAAATTAGGGCTTGCCACTCCAGGGCTTTTTTCTCCATCGCTTTGATAAACTCATCTTTGCCATCCATATACCCTTCAATATTCTGAGGATATTTTTTTGCTAACTCGCGCTTTAAGAGGCTGTATTTTTGAGCAGCTTCAGGATGAGCAATCATGTAATCACGAAACGCTAAATGTCGCCTAATTCCGGATGAACCAACTTTATATGTGTGAATATTGTGAGTTCTAATCCCAGGTAAACTGTTCTTACGGAAGTAACGCCGACCAGTTAGCCCAAATTCGCCCATGTCTTCATACCCTATCGCTACCATTGCTGCACTTTGTTCATCAGTTTTGTGAATATCTTTGACTTCGATCAAAAAATCAATCACAGGTTTAGCATAAATGCCCCAAATTGCAGTACTACCAATATGGTGAATCGAAATAATATTTTCTCCCATCACCAATGCAATTTGCTTTGACTCTGCCTCAAAGTCCTCTGGCCACTTTGGGTTAGGTGGGACAACTTCTACTTTCATCGAATTCTTGAACTGATTGGAAGACATAGTTTTCTTTTCCCTCTATGGCTTTGATTAACTGCAAGAAGCTTATAGATTACGTTATGTGCGACTTTCTCTCAAACCTTACGAACTCCATCCCCAGATTTGCTTACCCAGGACCCCATCACCAGCAACCATATTCTGTGACCTACCAAGGAAGAAGCTCAAAATCACAGTTGCCGTCTGTGATGCGCTGACTGATGCTGACCTCTAAACTTTGTAATGGCAACTTCAAGATTATTCGTTTTTTGCGTAAAGCACGAAACCTGAGGTGAATAGTATTATATAACGGTACTTACTATGGATAAACTGGGGGCAAGATTAATTGTCCCCTATACAATTTACTTGTATCAAAAACTGCTCTAGCTTTCGTTTAGGGCAGTTTTATATTGCACGGTAGAAGCCAACGCCTTCTAATTTACCAAAAGCTGAACCGTCCTTGATTAATATATGGTTAGTAACTTGATCATGCTTAACTACTTTGCTGTTGGAAAACAATAATCGAAGCAAGAAAGCAAGATGTTTAATTATCTGTAGATAGGGAGGGTGAAAAACCCTCTACTACAGCAAAAAACTTTTTGGTTTACTGACTTTAGACGTATCTAATTAAACAAGGATATATACAGCAAATCTTAATAACTTTTAATAGAAAATAATCCGAGAGAAATAGATTTAACCCCATAACTACATGTTAGATTTAACCTATTGTTAACCTAGTCTTTAACTTAATTGAGATGTTGGTAATCGAGTAAATGGCTAAAATTATCAGTAATCACGAAAAATTAAGTGCATCGGGTAAAATATCATCTGACTCAATTTCTACACAACAAAGTAATAGAACGAAACATATTACACCTAAAGCGATCACTTTAGTTACGCAGTCACAGCTTTCAGGTGCCTTGCAAATAGTTCATGTAACTACCGGGCGCGTGCGACTGCGTACTACTGACAGTAGTCTTAACTTGATATTAGACAACATAGCTCAAGATTTACGCTCCATAGAAGAAGTAAGGGAAGTTGCCGTAAACGAACAAACGGGTAGTTTGGTAGTTAATTTTGATGAAGATAAACTCTCATTACCGCAAATTTTGGCGTTAAAATCCGATCTGATATCCAACTGCCGCAGGCTTCGTCTGATTCACCTAGCAAGATCGATCCCTTTGCAGCTTGGAAATCGCCTTCATTTTGGAAGGAGCAGGGTATTTCCCTAATTCCGATGATGACAGGCTTGGCGGTAACAGGAGGGTTGGGAATTCATGGCTGGGTATCGATTCCAGTT
>NZ_JAIVFX010000075.1 GCF_020829625.1 Nostoc sp. XA010
CCAGATGAAGTTCCAATTCATGTGGATTTAGGCTTTCAGGGTTTACAAAGAGAATTTGTTAATATCAAAATTCCAGATAAAAAGCCCAGAGGTAAAGAACTGAGCGAAGAACAAAAACAGTCCAACCAAGAAAAAAGTTGCGATCGCGTTAAATGTGAACACACAATTGCAGGTATCAAGAGATACAATGCTGCTACAGCTTTATACAGGAATCGTATTGAGGATTTAGATGATCGCTTCATGCTGATTGCAGCCGGACTTTGGAATTTCTACTTAATGGCTGCATAATTTTGATAAGCGAAGTCTAGAATTTCATTTCATCATTTTTTAACTCTTATTTAGCTAAAATATTTCAAGAATTCCCGAATTTCGTTTTAGAATTATTAACATTCCTTTAATAAATTGAACTGTAACAATGTATCTGCTGTTTTATTAATCACATCAAACTCTATACCTGATTCTTCCGAAATCTCTAATAGCGTATGATTACCATCAGATAAGTTTAAAACCCACAACATAGCCATTTCACTCTTTTTTGTATCAGTTTGCCCACCTATAGCACTGTATAACCCTCGTTTACCTAACTGCGGTTCACATTTAGGGTTTTGATTTAAGTATTTTTTATTATTTTCTATAATATCTAAAACCGACAAAATTTTTGATAAAGAATCAGCAAGATATTGAGGTTGTACAAGTTCCAAATTGTCGGCAGATGTATGATATTGCGGATAAGTACCATGAGGCGATCTCATAAAACACCCTACAGGAAGATTAAAGCCTGGTGAACAAAACTGCCGTTCATCATAGCCATAGGGAGAGAACTCCATAATTTCATAATCTTGACCAGAACTCTTCAATACATGAGTAACAGCTTTATCAATTTCGGCATTACCTCGACGGCTTTTTTTGTAATGAGACTTGCCCGGATCACCCACACAGGTTACAACTAAACCATGTTTAATTTTGTCAACATTAGCTTCATTTAAAGCTAACCAAGTAATAGAACCGATGGTTCCAGGAATGAAGAGAAAGCGATAGGAGTAAGAAGGTGAAATTTCGCTAAGATGTTTGGCTAAAAAGGTTGCCAATGCTATACCTGAGAGATTGTCATTACAAAGCGATGGGTGGCAGGTATGACACGAAATTATAATTTCATCCGTTTTTTCCCCTCTAATGTAATACTCTCCGTAAGTTAAACAACCATTCTCTAAGGAAGAATCAATGCAAACTTCATATTCTTCATCTTTTAGTTCTAATAATTGATTATGACTAAGACAAAAACCCCAGTTTTCTTTGTAGTAAGAAGTTCTATAAGGGATCCAATCAGGCTGATCGTGCAGTGTATAAAGATGTGCTTTTAAATCCTCTAATAGCATCTTTTCATGAATATTAATGCTGTAATTAACTATGTGGAGATTAGATTGATGGAAATTTATAATCTTTTCACCCTGTGAGTTTTTGATAAAGGCATCTCTAATATTCCATTCTTTGGGAATAGTCCAATCAAATACTTGAGTGCCAGTGGGAATATCATGAATATCTAAGGGAATATGTTGCTTAATAATGTTTAGTGTTTTTCTTAAGCCATCGCCAGTAATACTACGACAAATAGGATACATATCTGACACTAACTGATACATCTGACAGCTAATATCATTTACATTAATACTATTGTTTATATCAGTATTTTTATGCATTTTATTAGATTACTTTATAAAATGGGTTATGTTGCAAAAACTTATTCAGGACCAAACTATGTTTAATAAATTAAAAGTAGTTATATTATATTGAAGATTTTAATACTAATATGTATGCAATTTTTTTATTTATTACTCAAGTTCTAAACCAAGAAATAGATTCAAGCTAAAAAACGATTTTGCGGCAATAAAAAGCTTCTGCATATTTATTAGGTGAGTTAGATTGAACTCCTCGCAACCTAAGAATTGATAGAAAGGTTTCTTCTGTAAACCATTGTTTATTATTTTGCGACGGAAAGCTATCAATAATATATTGAATTTTATTTTGGCAAATTTCCTCATTTAAATTAACAAAGAAATTAGGATTTCCTAAATCACCATCATATTTAGGTATTTCATACTCTAAAATTAAGTGATTTCTAAATGTATTCCAAGTAAATTCAGAAATTAAGCGATGATCTTGATGCAAATCCTGGCGATAATGAGTAAAAATTAAATCAGGACTGTATTCTCGTTTCAATTCCTCGAAAAAGTATTTAATTTCAATTGCTATGAAAGGGAAAAATCCATCTTTAAATTTTTTTATTACTATATTTTTTATATGTTTATTTTTTAAAAATTTATTAGCGCTGTTATAGGCTTCCTCTTCTCTTTGTAAGTTTGAACTAAATACAACCCAATAAAACATAATGTTTGGGTAAGTTTCTACTAATTTTAATATCGTACCTCCGCAACCAATTTCTATATCATCACAATGCGCTCCTAAACACAAAACTTTATAATCATTTTTTTTTTCTTCTTCAAAAGTGATTTTAAGCATATTGCTGATTTTTTAACTTTATAGAATATTTTTTGTAACCACTTATTAGAAAGGCTAATCACAGTAGATATTTACTTAGTATATCTACTGTTGTGTTAAAGAGATTGCTAGTTATCCTTGAGCAAAAATCACAGGTGTATAATCATTTGTAAACTGATTAATGCGGCTATATTCTAAAGATTTTTCCTCCTTTTTAAGAAGATTCCATACTGCCCAAGGAGCGTTACCTTGACAATACATATCATCTAATTGCTGCTGCTCTTTGAAAGTATCCATGCATGCCCAAAAGCCGTTATATTTATAAGCTATTAATTGTTTATTTCTAATTAGTCTTTGAAATGGTTCAAGTACCAATTCTTCTCCGGCTTCAATATATTTAAAAATGTCTTTATTAAACACAAAGAAGCCGCCATTTATCATAATCCCAGCTTGCTGAACACTTTGGATATCATTTACTAACCCATTTTGTTGTGTTGAAACTAAATGGAAACTTTGCGATGGTTTTACACACAGAAAACTGGCTATTTTATTATGCCTATAAAAGTCATCAATTAGGTCAGGTAGGTGTAAATCTGTTAAGCCATCGCTATAATTGACTAAAAAGGACTCTTCTCCTTCTAAGTATTTTTCAACTGCCTTGAACCTTTGACCTATGTTTGAAGTCAAGCCTGTATCAACAAAAGTAATATTCCAATCTTCAATGTCACTATTTACGAGTTTAATTTTTCTGCCTCCCTCCTGTAAAGTAAAATCATTGGAAACACACTCATCATAATGGAGAAAATAATTTTTGATGACATCTGCTTTATAACCAAGGCACAAAATAAAATCTTTGTGTCCATAGTGAGCATAGTATTTCATCACATGCCACAATATTGGTCTGTAGCCGATATGAACCATTGGCTTAGGAATATTGGTGGACAATTCTCTTAATCTTGTTCCTAAACCACCGCAAAATAAAACTACTTTCATCGTAATTTCCTTTGTTATTAATAAATCAGATTAAATTCCAATTGCTTTCTTGCTCAAGAATAGACATTGACTTCAGGAATCGGTACTACAAATTTTCCACCCCAATCACGTACATACGACATCTGGGACATTACTTCATTTTTTAGATTCCAAGGTAAAATCAACAGGTAATCTGGCTTAGTTTCTTGAATTTTGTTTGGATGAAAGATTGGGATATGAGTACCTGGTAAAAACTTACCTTGTTTGAAGGGATTTCGGTCTACAGTGTAATCAAGAAAATCTTCTCTAATTCCACAATAGTTCAAAAGAGTGTTACCTTTTCCAGGAGCGCCGTAACCAACAATTGATTTTCCTTGGCGTTTAGCTGCAATTAAAAATTCCAAAAGCTGGAACTTGGTTTCTTTCACCTTTTCAGCAAAAGAAAAATAACTTTCTATGTTGAGAAACCCCGCTGCTTCTTCTATTTCTCTTAATTCCTTTACCTCCTGACTAATAGATTTAGAATTATCGTCTACATGGCAAGCATAAATTCTCAAAGATCCACCATGTGTAGACAGTTCTTCTATATCAAAAATAGTTAAATCGTGAGCAGCAAAAATCTTCTCTACTGTGAGTAACGATAAGTAAGAAAAGTGTTCGTGATAGATAGTATCAAATTGGTTTCCCTCCATTAGTCGCATTATATGGGGAAACTCCATAGTAATGACACCTTCAGGCTTAAGTAAAATTTTACAGCCTGCGACAAAATCATTGATATCAGGTACATGAGCAAGGACATTGTTGCCTATTAATAAATCTGCTTGCTTGCCATTAGCAGCTAATTCATCTGCTGTGTTTTGTCCAAAGAACTTGACAGTTGTAGGAATGCCTTTTGTAATAGCTAGCTCAGCGACATTAGCTGCTGGTTCTATACCCAGAGCAGGTATTTCTTTTAATACAAAGTATTGCAATAAGTAACCATCATTACTAGCTATTTCTACTACTTGGCTTGAGGTATTAAGTCCAAAGCGAGTTATTACTTTTTCGGTATAATTTTTGGCATGTTGTAACCAAGAATCAGAGTAAGACGAAAAGTAGGCATAGTGGCTGAAGATATTTTGCGGACTGACATATTCTTGAAGTTGAACTAAAAAACAGCGATCGCACACATAGACATGCAGTGGATAAAAGGGTTCCATTTGGTTTAGCTGTTCAGCTGCCACGTAACTTTCACACAGTGGTGACATTCCCAAATCCACAAAGGTATGCTCTAATGTTGTCCCACAGAATCGACAGCCACAACGATTTACGCTTATATCATTTTGTACAGAGGATTGCAGAGTTGTCGTAGTCATTTATTTGTTAATTCCCATGTTATATGCAAACTTGATAGAGGTAGATGAGAACCCTTACACCCTTACACCTGGTTGGGCATGGGTAGAGTCTAAAACAGATTCAAACAAAGGCCAGCTTGTATCTTTATCAGAAATTTCACTTATAGGTAAAGGCCATTGAATCCCAAAAGCTGGATCGTTATAGGGCAGCCCACACTGGTAATCTGGCGCATAGAATTCACTCATCTGATACACAACTTCAGTAGCATCAGTTAGCGTTTGATAACCATGAGCAAACATTTCAGGCACGTATAAAGCTCTACGGTTCTCGGATGATAGCTCAACACCAACATGTAACTTATATGTAGGAGATTCAGGGCGCAAGTCGATGATCACATCATAGATAGCGCCATGAGTACAGCGAACCAATTTTACCTCGGTTGCCGGAGTAATTTGATAATGCATACCCCGGAGAGTCCCTTTTTTGTGGTTGAAAGCGACATTGCATTGGGCAATTGTTGGCTTTAAACCGTGAGCCAAAAATTCCTGAGCGCAAAAAGTACGAGCAAAGAAGCCACGAGTATCTTGGCGTTGTTCTATGTCTATAACGAATGCACCTTTGAGTGCAGTTTCTGTGAATAGCATGACTTATTCCAGAAGAAATTTTGATCTATTTGCTGAGTCCGAATCAAATACTCCAGCTGCTTTAAACGAGTGAACCCTTTAAATAAAAAAGTGGATTCTGACATATCGATAGCAGTAAACACATCGAACAATTGCTGTGTACCTTTAACTGCATTCCACTCACACTTAAATCCCGGTAGTTTGGTGTTAATCTTCTCGAAAGAAACCCGATAGCTGCGGTTATCAGCACTAGTGTCACCAAAAGAAAGTTGGCATCCAGTAAAAACTTCAGCTACTATCTGGGCAATTTCTTTGACTTTGTAGTTGCTAGCAGTGTCACCCACATTGAAAGTTTGGTTGTGAATAATGTCGCGCGGAGCTTCTAGGGTACATACAATTGCTTTGCAGATGTCTAACAAATGAACTAGCGGTCGCCAAGGAGTACCGTCGCTTGTCATCTTGATTTCTTTAGTCGTCCATGCCAGCCCAGACAGGTTATTTAACACAATATCAAAGCGCATTCTGGGAGATGCGCCGTAGGCGGTGGCATTCCGCAAAAAGGTAGGAGAGAAACTATCGTCAGCTAATAACTTGACATCTCGCTCTACCAAGGTTTTACATTCAGCATAGGCCGTTTGGGGGTTGACAGGAGACTCCTCCGTAACGTGTTCATCAGTACCAACGCCATAGACACTGCACGAAGACGTATAGACAAAGCGACGCACACCGGCCATTTTGGCTAGTTGAGCAAGTTTAACTGAGCCTTGATGGTTAATTTCATAAGTCACATCAGGACGTAACTGCCCGGCGGGATCGTTGGAGAGTTCAGCTAAATGAATGACTGCCTCAACACCTTGTAAATCTTCAACTGTGATATGACGGATATCTTTATTAAGAGTTTTGGCTGTGAGTTCGGTACCGTTGTACAGCCAACCAACTTTGTAGAATCCTGTGTCAACTCCAATAACCTCATGATCGTGTTGCATCAAGATTGGGGCTAATAAAGAACCGATATAGCCTTCAGTCCCAGTTACCAGTATTTTCATAGATGTCAAACCTGATAGGTAGAGCTTGGTTTTGTAAAAAACCTTTGTTAACTTAACTACAAAACCATTTCCTCAAAACGAGATACCTCGCACGAAGAACCGCTTACAAGACTGTTTTTAATTGTGCGTTATGTTGTGGTACTAGCACAATCCTTTATATAAACACCAGTGTGTAATAAGTGTGTTTGCGATCGCGTTCAGGAAAATGTATGACTTGACGTATAAGTTATATCATCTGAGTTTGCTTTAATTTATCCTACTTATCCTACTTTTCCTACTTTTATTACATCTAATAGTAAAAAGCTAAAAGCCATTCTTTTTTGATAAAAAATTAAGCCATAAGAGGGAAGAAACCACCGTTCTAAATTAGTTATTCTTAAAAGCTATTCAGAAACTAATCTTGATAAACATTAGTCTTACTACATTAATTACTCTAACTACAGTAGTGTTTTAGCTATTGGATTTTTTAGCTATTAAAGAAAAGTTTATAAAACTCAAAAGTAATATATAACAGGAGTGTAAATTAATAGTTAATCATTAATTTATTCAATACTTCACCTAAATTAATAACTGGAGATTCAAAACTGTTCTATGGCACGACGTTCGTTGAAAGCATCTACTGTAGGTATTGAGAAAGCAAAAAGGGCTTTCAAAGTCAGGGAATGGACGCAAGAGTATTTAGCTAGTGAGGTAGGACTTGAAACTCGCCAGTCAATCTGGAAATTTTTTACAGGCAAGCCGATTGAGCGTCAGAACTTTATGGAGATTTGCTTTCAACTCGGTTTAGATTGGCAAGACATTGCTCAACTCCCCGATCAGAGGCTACTGACAGAAAACAACCAGACATGGGAAAACTGCCAAGATGTCGAAAGCTTGGTGCAAATGTTGCGATCACGTCGAAGTGATAAGATTCAATCCCAATGTGCCACTACGCGGTTGTTAGATATCCCTCAACCAATTCAACTAGAAGAAATTTATGTTGACACCAATATTCTGAATAATATTACAAGTCGAAGATGGTTAGATATCCTCGATCTACAAGAGTCTATTCCAGAAGAGTTCGACTGTTTTGATTTTAATCAACTTTATCAAGAACGAGTCTCTGCAATACAAGCAGTTATCACCTATCCCAAACTAATGGTACTAGGTAAACCAGGGTCTGGGAAAACCACATTTTTAAAGCATATTGCTATGCAATGCAATCAAGGCAAATTACTATCAGACCGGATACCTATTTTTATTCGTTTGAGGAACTTTGCTGAGGATGCTAGAGAAACAGGAAAGTACAGTTTATTGAACTATATTAGTCAAGAACTTACCGACTGCGCTGCTTCAGACCTAGAAATCCAAACATTATTAATTGACGGCAAAATATTAGTTCTGCTGGATGGTTTAGATGAAATTCCAGAAGATGATAACCAAACAATAATCAGTAAAATTGCGATTTTTGCGGAAAAGTATTACAAAAACCAGTTTATTATTACATGTCGGATTGGTTCCCAACAGTATCGGTTTGAGGAATTTAGCGATGTTGAAATTGCTGATTTTGACTCCTCCAAAATTGAGGCTTTTGTCCAAAACTGGTTTATAAATGTTAGCAATAATTCCTTAGAAAAAGGACAAGCCTTAACTTGTCAGTTCATGCAAAAATTACAGTTATTGGAGAATAAACAAATTCGAGAGCTAGTCGTAACGCCACTTTTGCTTAACCTGATTTGTTGTGTGTTCCAAGACCGCTCAGACTTTCCAGTTAGAAAGGTCGAACTTTACAAGCAAGGATTGGACATTTTGCTCAATCGCTGGGATAAAGTGAGGAACATTAAACGAAATGAAATTCATCTTCGTTTGTCTTTACCTCAAAAGTTTGGGCTGCTGAGTCAAATTGCTGCTATTACCTTTAAGCAAGGTCATTACTTTTTTACACAAAGTAATGTACAGCAATACATTACAGACTACCTTTGTAACTTACCCATAGACCAAACTGAGCCGGAAGTACTGCAACTCAAGAGTGAAGTAGTCCTGAAATTGCTTGAAACACACGGATTATTAATAGAGCAGGCACGGGGAATTTACTCGTTCTCGCATATAGTTTTTCAGGAGTATTTAACAGCTAAAAATATTGTTACTAGTGCCAACCCACAAATATTAGAAAAAAAACTAATTGAGCTAGTTAGCCATTTGACTGAACCACGTTGGCGCAAAATCTTTTTACTAACTGCTGGCATGTTGGATGATCCCATTTGTCTATTGCAATTCATGAAGCAAGATATTGATCAGCTTGTCGCCTTTGATAAGCAATTGCAAAAGTTCTTTAACTGGGTTAATCATAAGTCCCTTTCAGTTCAGTCTACCCATAAAAGAGTAGCTATTCGTGCCTTTTATTTGACACTAGAACTTCTCGACGACCTGAACTTGACTAATGACTTGGCTTTTTCCCTTGGTATCGATCTCAGGCTCACTAGTAATCTTACTCCTGATTTAGCTCTAGATATAGCTCTTCAGTGTGCGCTTCAGTTAAGCCTTGCCCTGCCTTATGAGCCATCTTTGGATCGAGTTTTGGCTTTAAGCTTTACTCTCCCCGATGACCGAACTCTTGCTTACAATCCTGAGTTACAGCATTCTTTGCAAAAACTTAAAGAACAATTACCGACTCCAGTTCAAGGCAAAGAAAAGTTAAAAGAATGGTGGAATGTTAATGGTCAGACTTGGGCTAAAGAATTGAGGTTGGTGATAGTTCGGTATCGCAATATTGGTCATCAGTGGCAGCTCAGTGAGCACCACAAAGAAATACTCAAACAGTACTACACTGCCAACCAGTTATTAGTAGATAGTCTCAATAGTACTTGTAAAATAACTCCCACTCTAACAGAGAATATTTTGGCAACGTTATTGTTACCCACCCCTCAAACATTGATCAGATATAGCAGCATATAACAGGTTTATAAACCACAGTAGCAACATTTTTAGAACTGCTCCTTTTAAAATCAGTATATGTAGCATCAAATTTTTTGTAATATTTTGTCTATCGGGTGAAATTAAACACTGAATCTTGGTGTCAACTTAACGCAAAACGGGCGGTTATAAATCGCGTCTACACAAATAAAACTTACCTCGGTGGGTTTCAAACTCTTAATTGACCTTAGTCCGCGGAGGCGGACTAAGCCTGTATACCCGGATTTCTCACAAGCTTTGCGATCGCTATTACCAAACCTTTATGAGGCTTAGATTTTGAGCGTTTTAGACACTGCATGAATCACAGCAGTATGTGAACGGGGTATTTTATCTCAAGTCTAAATGGCATAAGCGTTTTGGGCTAATCGTTTAAACCTTTGTGAGAAATCCGGATATAGCGGCGAGTTCTATTCGCCCTGGCTCTAAGTTGACAAGAACTCTTGCAAAAGTCTTTTGTAATATGATTGAGGGTTTGACAATTTACGATTATGACAATAATAAGCAGTGAAATTTTGGAGAGCCAAACAACTGACTTCAAAAAAATTTAAACGACTCACCGGAGTAAGTCGTAAAACCTTTCAGTTAATGGTTAGTTTAGTTAAAGCTGATGAGTAAAATAAAAATAAACCAGGCAGGGTAAGCGCATCTAATTTTGTAGCTCTTGATACAGGCAAGAAGTTTTAAACTCTATCTAAATATCAATTTTTCATTCAAAATAGGACGAATTGTTGGGGAGCATCCCAGTTTGGCAAAAAAATCAAATAGCTAGCGTTCCATTGAGGTAAGCACAACGCACAGAAAGCACTTGATTAACATTATTAGCTTTCCACTGTGCCCCAGTGATTTTCATCCGAGTGCCAAGAAGTTTGATAGCAGATTCTACCGCGCCTGACCCCACAGAACAGATTTGCTCGGCTTGACAATAGCTGTAGTTGACAATTCTCAGGCGGTGTCGCTCAAGATAAGTACAGAAATTCTTCGCCTGCTTACCCTTGCAATCGGCAAACAACGCCTGGGCTGCCTCCACTTGCCCTTGCCACAATAGGGTTTCGGCTTTTTTGAGCCGTTTGACGGACCACCAACTTTGTAGAGATTTTCTTTAAGATGAAACCAGTCTAAAATTTCCCATCTTTGGTTGGCGATCGCAAATTCTTTGACTAAATTCCATACTCCATCATGTCCATCTCCTAAACATACGAGTGGGTTGACCAGCTGTCAATACTGCTCGGTTAAGGAGAAATAGAGGGTAAAACAAAGAAAATAGTGTTCGCGAATTGTTTACGCGAACAAGATGATTGGACTTACTTTTTCTCTTTGAGGCTATCGTACAAGTCCACCCAAT
>NZ_JAIVFX010000076.1 GCF_020829625.1 Nostoc sp. XA010
AGCATGGCTTTTGGGAATTGCCCGGACGGGGCACTAAACAGGGGGATGCTGGGTGGATAATGACACGGACTCGGCCGGACCCGCGCTCGACAAGCATGTCTTCATGGTCGCGGGCGACGATGGCGACGGCGACTGCCATGTCGTCTTCACCGAGAGCGCGGTGCGCGCCATCGCCCACTATAAGCAAATGTCGCGCATTTACACCCACGTGCGCGGCAACGAGAATTTCGAAATTCTGCGGCCGATGATCACGACCTTCGAAGAGGATGCGAAGCGCTTCGGTCCTTGACCATAATCCCCGGAACGATGTCGGGAGCGAGGGATTCCCTTTCAGTCGGAGTGATAGGCGGGAGAATGGCCATGACAGTCAGAACCGCGGCGATCCTGTTTCTGATCGCGCTGTCGGGATGCGCGGACAAGGTCGAGAAAAACGATCCGCCCGCGATTGGGCTGGCGGCGGAGCCCGCCACCTGGGAGTTGAGCGAAATGCCAGCTGAAAGCACCGTCGATAGTCCGCCCGCAACCGAAAGCCCGAACGAAGGCGAGAGTGACCCGCCCATGCGGAACCCCGTTCAGTTCGACTGATCTGACCCAGTCTCAGGCGGCGACCGCGTCGCGGACAGCGATGCCTTTGGCGTCGAGCACCGCGAGACAGGTGCGGATTTCGCGCCAAGACCGGGGATCGCAGTGCGGCAGCGCCTCCTGCCCGAACCGTTTGCCCTGCGCCTCCATCAGCTCCGCGACGGTCTCGAACGGAGATGCCGCGAGGATCGACCGCGTGCGGCGGCTCAGCGGCAAAACGGCCAGCGCCGTCTCGGGCGACACGTCCGCCATCGGCGTCAAGGGTTCCAGATGCGGCAACCGGTCGACCTGCGGGCGGAGCTGCGAGAGCCGTGCGGCCGAGATGCCCAGCGCCGCGGCGATTTCGCGATATTTCAGCCCGGATTGGCGCAGCTTCCGGATCCGGAGAAGGCGGTCATGATGTTCGATCTCGATGTCGGGTTGAAACATGTCTCTTCCCCTAGATAGGGCGCGGTCTCTTCCGCTTCACTCCTTGATCGGCCCCGCGCCCGTGCTTGAGAGCCGATCGTCAAATCACCCAGTCGACGCTATTCATCTGCGTGAACCCGTGCGCCTTGGCGCGACGCTTTTCGACCATGATGCGATTGAGCCGCTGGATGGTGTCGCTGCCCGTGGTGATGCACCAGCCGGGCACGACCGCGTGAACCAGCGCGCACAGTCCACCGTAGATCATCGCGAAGCCGAACGACGACGCGACACCGAAATGTTCGAGATAGTTTTCGTCGACGCTTCTCGGATGGTCGAGAAACAGGCGTTTGAACATCCCGATGTCCTTTTCGAAGAGCGCATATTCGCTGGTCAGGGCGCCAGTCCGGTGCGGTGAGGCCCCCGCCGCGCTAGCAAGGCGCGCGGCGGGGAGCCCTTCAGCCCATCCCGCGATAGGGACCTCGCGGAACGCTTACTCGCGGAACGCTTAGAAGCGCAGCCCCAGACCGACGAGGATCTGGTGGCGGTCGATGTTCGCGGCGATGCTCGTGCCGGCGTAGTCGATGTTGCCGTAGTTCGAGTAACGATACTCGAGACGGGCATAGCTCTTCGGCCCAAGGATATTCAGCTGCTGCTCGATGCCGGCGCCGATGCGGTAGCCGTCGCCCTTCGGACGCGCCTTGGTGACGGTCGTGCCATCGTCGTATCGGACGTCGATCGCGCCGTTCACATAGCCAGCCTTCGCATAGATGAGCGTGCGCGGCCCGGCGGCGAAGCCGAGACGGCCACCGACATAGATGTCGCGGCCCGCGCCGATGGTGAGCTCGTCGCCGACGACGTCGAAGTCGGTCGCGGTTTCGCGAACGGTCGAGTCATTGATTTCGGCTTCGATGCCGATCGTGCCCTGGCCGACCGCGACGTCGTAGCCCGCGGCGACACCGTAAACGAGACCTTCGTCGCCTTCGACGATGTCATAACCGGCGAGCAGTTCGACGCGCGGACCCGCGAAGCCGGCATCCTGCGCGAACGCAGGCGATGCGACAAGCGCGGTGGCGAGAGCTGCGGCTGAAACGAATTTTTTCATTATGGTCCTCCATGGTCGTGCGTCACATGCGCACGTCCCAAGGACGCGCGGCGGGCCAAAATCGGGAACGATCTTCGCATTTTTATTTCATAAATGTGAAATATTGTTGCAATTGTGCAACAGGCCCACGGATCGATCGCGGTCATTCCGACGGGCTTCAGAGGCGGTAGCCCCTGCCTCGCGAAAAAACGGCGACCCCGAAGGGCCGCCGCAAGGAGCAATGGAGAAAGCTCTCCATCTGGGTCGCGGGGCGGCCAATAGCGAATTGGCTTTTCAGCGCCACTCAGAATGCGCGTTCCGTAACGTAATCGGGGCTGAATGTTGCAGCGCAGCAACAGGCTCGCGCTGTCATGTGCTGTTTTGCGTCGATCGCCGATCGGAACTAAAAAAAATTTCGCTGATGCGTCCTCAAATCACCGGTTCGTGCGTCGCGGACAGAAAACGAGGGTTTGCGCCGCGAGCCTGGCTCAGCGCAGGCTTCGAAAGGTCAGCGACCAGCGCGGCTCGGGCATGTCGGCGATGCTATGCTCCCAGTCGGTCCTGGCTTCGCCGTCCAGATGATAAATCGAGCGCGCGGCGAGCGGCACCGAGACCCGCTCGAAGCTCGCGCCGATCCGCCTCCGGAAACGCATTGTGGTCGCAGCGCCGAGCGAAATACCCAGGACATGCTCGAACACCGGCCGGTCCTTGTGCCAGCCGATGCCGGCGCCCACGCCATATTCGATCACCAGTGCGTGCACGAGATCGGCCGGTGCGAGCCCCGCGAACCGGGCAGCCCGCTCGCGCACCGGCATAAGCCATTCGGGTATCGGGTCCGACGGGGCGAAGCGCCCGGTCTGAAAATCATAGGTCCAGCCGAACGAGCGGGTCAGCCTCTTGCCTTCCCACTGCTGGAACTGGAACGGCTTCAAATCCAGTGCCGCGATCTTCGCGATCAGCGAGGCCTCCTCGGCGTCGGACAAGATGTCGTCGGCATGGGCCAGTCCGGGCAAAGGCGACGATCCGAACAGATCGACCTGCGGCGCCGGGCGCAGCGCCCGCGCGCCGGACCTCATAGCGCGAACTCGGCCTGGGCGCGCAGCGGCTCGACGAAGAAGCTGTGGCGCGGCGGTTCCTCGAAAAGGATCTCGTTCGATATGCTTCCGTCGAGCCAACCCATCACGTCGCGGCGCTGGACGATCACGCCATGACGCGACTGATAGGGGATGACGTCGGCGCCTGCGGGGATCGTCAGGATGCGATAGGACAAGGGCCAGTCAGCGAGCGGCGGATCCCAGATTGCCGCGAGGTAGAAGAAATTGCCGCTGTCGAGCGTCACGCGGTAGCGATGATCGCCCGTCCCCATCCGGAATTCGGACGCGGGGATCAGGCAGCGGCGCTTGGGAAAGGCGCGGCCTTCCGAACGGACGAAGCGATAATTGATCCCATCGGAGAAGCGCGGATCGGAACCCCACACCCCTTCGACCATTTCGATCTCGCTTTCATCTTCGGGATTGCGTCTTATGAGCGCACGGCGTCCTTCCGGGGACTCGGGGTCGAAAGGGGTTGGCGCCGCGCTCATATGTGGAACATAATGGGAACGCGAATGAGTCGCAAGGGTCAGGGACTGTCCGCGGATGTGCAATGATTACCGGCTGGAAGTCGATATCGCCTCGATCGCCGAGGATTTCGATGACCTCCAGATCAAGATCAAGATGCCCGAAGGCGCGCCGAACGTCCCCGCGCGCGAGGATGTCCGCATCACTGACATGGCGCCGATCGTCAAGAGCAGCGACGGCGACGCGATGGGCGAACTCGTCAACCGGCGCTGGAGCTGGCCCGGCCAGGGCGGCAAGCCCGTCTACAATGTCCGCTCCGAGCGCCGCGATCTCGGCACCGAGCGTTGCCTTGTGCTGTGCGACGGATTTTACGAGTTCACCGACCCGACCGACAAGACGCAGAAGCGCCTCGACAAGTGGCTGTTCACGCTGAAGGACCATCGCTGGTTCTGCATGGCGGGCATCTGGCGAGACACCCATGTCGGCGAAGCGTTCAGCCTGCTGACGATGGACGCCGGCCCCGACATCGCGCCCTATCACCACCGCCAGATCATCCCGTTGCCACGGACAAGCTGGGCCGATTGGCTCGATCCGCGCGTGCCCGCGAGCGAGATTCTCGGGTGGCTCCCCGAGGGCAGCCTCATACCGACGCAGGTCTATGGCCAGCCGCCCGCCCAAGGCGCGCTCGCGCTATGACGGGCGGGGACAGGCTTCAGCGCTTCGTCGAAGCGCAGGAGGAAATCTACCCCCGCGCGCTCGCCGAGATATGTCGCGGCGCCAAGCGCGGTCACTGGATGTGGTTCGTCTTTCCACAGCTCAAAGGCTTGGGACGAAGTGCCATGGCGCAGCGCTACGCGATTGCCTCGATCGACGAAGCCAAAGCCTATCTCGATCATCCGCTTCTCGGCGCGCGCTACATTGAATGCGTCTCGGCGCTTCAGGATCTGACAGGGCACGACCCGGTGCCTGTCTTCGGCGCGGTCGATGCGATGAAACTGCGTTCGTCTCTGACCCTGTTCGAAGCCGCCAGCGGCAAGCCCCTGTTCGGCGCCGCGCTCGACCGCTGGTTTGGCGGCGAGCGCGACGAACGGACGCTCACGGCCATCAGCACGCCCGCGTAGCTCGCACCGCGAAGCGCCGCGCCGATCCACGCTCGTTCAACATTGAAAGGACCCCGCACGCATCGCGCCGGGGTCCTTCGTCGTTCATCCCGGTCAAGCATCCCTGCCGGGGAACGATCTGAGCAACGCCGATCGGTTGCGATTGTTCCGCGAAAGCGGGCGGACTTAATCCGTGATAATCAATTTCTCTGCCTGGTCTGGCGAATGCGATCGGGCCTGTGCGAACTGACCCGGATCAGCGCGTCTCGCTCTTCGGTTCGAGGATCAATATTTGCCCCTCGACGCGCCATGCGGCGAGTTCGGACAGGAAGTTCATGCCGAGCACGTCGGTATCGCCGAGCCCGGGCGAGATCACGACCTTGAGATTGCGCGCCTCGATGTCACCGATCTTGAGCTTTTCCACTGTGCCCGCATTGGCGCGCACCGTGCCGTTGGCAGTCCGCATGATCAATGGCACGAGCGTCGCGTCCGCCTCGACGCCGGCGGCCGATGCCGTTGCGGGCGACAATGCGGTCACCGTCGCCCCGCTGTCGACCAGCATGCGGCGCTTCGTCCCATTGACCTCGACCTCCGCCCAAAAATGCCCGTCGCGCCCCATCGGAATGCGGACCTCGTTGCCCATGACCTGCTGGCGGTCGAGCCCGAGGCTTGCCGCGATGCGCGACAGATTCGGATCGAACGGCGCCTGCTGCAGGACGAGAAAGATGCCGAAGGCGAGCAAGGCGAAGGAGAAGAGCGCCCGCAGAACGCGCCCCACATAGGGAATCTTGAAAAGGATGACGAGGATCAGCGCCGCGCCAACGGCGTAGATCGCCAGCGTTTCCCAGGGAAGGTTAGCGGTCATAGGCATTTATTCGCCTGCGTTTACAATCTCCAAGGTGACGCCGGCGTGAACAGTCCACAACCGTCTGGCGCACCGCGCTTGACGGCGCGCGCGACTCAATGGAACATATAGGGAACATTTGAGTCGATGCCCTATGACATTTGCCCTGCCCTTGCCCGTCTCCCGGCCGTCCGCCGTGGAGCTTGCCGCGCTTCGCGAGGCGGTCGCGCGCGTGCGCAGCGAGCGTGGCCCGATCCTGCCCTTCGGTATCGCCGCGATCGACGATCGCCTCGCCGATCATGGTCTCGACGGCGCGGGTATGCACGAGATCGCCGGGGCCAGCCCGAGCTGGAGCGACGACGCCGCCGCGACGCTGTTCGCGGCGGGGATCGCCGCGCGCTTTGCCGCGGCGCCCGGCCTCAGCACGCTGTGGACGCTGGCGCGCTTCGATCTTTACGCCCCCGGTCTGGAGCAGGCGGGACTCGCCCCCGACCGGATTTTCTATGCGCAGGGCAAGGACGACAAGGATGTGCTCGCCCTCGCCGAAGATGGCCTGCGCGACGGATCGCTCGCCTGCGTCGTCGCCGAGGCTAAGATCATCGACCAGGCCGCGACGCGCCGCCTGCAACTCGCGGCGTCGGAAGGCCGCACCCCGATGCTGCTCTATAGACGATACAGACGGCAGGATCGCTGCCCGCTGGCGGAGCCGTCGCTCGCGATGACGCGCTGGCGCATCGGCTGCATCCCCTCGTCGCCGATAGCGACACCCGGCGTCGGACGCGGACGCTGGTCCGTCGAGCTCGTGCGGCAACGCGGCGGCCCACCCTTCTCCCTCGAACTGGAGGCGTGCGATGACCAGGGTCGCCTCGCTCTTCCTGCCGCAACTCGCGATCGAGCGATTGCGCAGGATAGAGCGACCAAATTTGCCGCCTGACCGCGCCCGCGCCGCACCGGCGACCGCCTTGCCCCTGCCCGTCGACGACAATCCCGGCGCCTGCTCGGTCCCGCGCGGCGGTGGCTGGCGGCCCGGCGCGCGCTGGGCACGCGACGGTACGACAGAGGATTTGCCCGCGCATCAGCGCCCGTCGATGCGCGAGATGGGCCGCCGCTCGGAAGCCGCCCCATCGCCCTTCCGCCCCGCGCGCGGTGACGAAGGCGGTGCGGCGGTCATGCCGCCGCCCGCTCTGCCACCGCTATGGGGCCTTAAGCCCCGCATCCTCATCGCGCGCGAAGGACAGCGCGACATCGTCACCGCCGCTTGCCCGCTTGCGCAGGATCTGGGACTCGCGATCGGCATGGCGGCGGCGCACGCCCGCGCGCTCGTTCCCGATCTCGAGGTCGGCGACGCCGAACCGTCCGCCGATGCGGCGTGGCTCGACCGCCTCGCGCATCATGCCGTGCGCCATTGGACTCCGACCGCGGCGGCCGAAGGCGCCGACGGCCTCTGGCTCGACCTGACCGGAACCACACATTTGTTCGGCGGGGAGCAGCGCTTTTGTCGCCGCGCGATCGGCTTCCTCCAGCGTCTCGGCTTCACCGCGCATATCGCCATCGCCGGTACGCCGGGCGCCGCGCACGCGCTGGCTCGCTATTCAGGCAATCGGGTGAAGATCCTCGAGCCGGGCACGGAAACCCAGGGACTCGCCGACTTGCCGCTCGCCGCGCTCCGCCTCAGCCCCGAAGCACTCGTTACCGCAGCGCGCTTCGGGATCGAACGCATCGCCGACCTTTATGCCATGCCGCGCGGACCGCTCGCGCGCCGCCTCGGCCTCAAGACCGTCGAGCGCCTGGATCAGGCGCGCGGGCTGGCGCCCGAACCGATCCAGCCGCTGGTGCCGTTCGAGATCCCGGTCGTCGAGCGCCGCCTTGTCGAGCCGATCGCAACCGCAGAAGCGATTGCCAAGGTCATCGGCGATCTTGTCGACGATATGGTGGAAATGCTCGAACAGCGCGGGCTCGGCCTACGTGCCGCCGCGCTCGCATGCGTCCGCGTCGACGCCGCCGAACAGATCATTCCGCTCGGCGCCTCACGCGCGACGCGCGACGCGAAGCATATCAAGCGCATGTTCGCCCTCCGTATCGAGCGGATCGAACCCGGCCTCGGCATCGAGGCGATGCGACTCGCCGCGCCGCAAGTCGAACCGCTCGGCGCCACCACGATCGCAAGCGACTTGATCGCCGGTGACCGCCCAGCCGACATCGCACCGCTCGTCGACCAGCTATCCGGCCGTGTCGGCGACGCCGCGCTGTTCCGGCTGACCGCAATCGAGAGCGACGTGCCCGAACGCGCGGTACGCGCGCTCGGGCCGCTCGCCGAGCCGCAGGGCTGGCCCAAATGGAAGCGGCCGACACGCCTCCTCGTCCGTCCCGAGCATTTGCACGGCGTGGTCGCGCTGCTGCCCGATCATCCACCCCGGCGCTTCACATGGCGCGGCAAGCCTTATCGCGTCGTCGGCGGCGACGGCCCCGAGCGCATTCACGGCGAATGGTGGAAGAACGGCCGCGAGATGTGGGCGGTCCGGGACTATTTCAAAGTCGAGGCGGACAGCGGCGAGCGCTTCTGGATCTTCCGCCGCGGCGATGGCGTCGAAGCCGAGACCGGCGATTTGAGCTGGTACATGCACGGCGTATTCGGCTGATGACGTATGTCGAACTCCAGGTGACGAGCCATTTCTCGTTCCTGCGCGGAGCCTCGACGCCCGAAGAGCTGTTCGCTGCCGCCGCGCTGCAGGGCCACAGCGCGCTTGGCCTCACCGACCGCGGCAGCGTTGCCGGCATGGTGCGGGGTCTCAGTGGACAGGAAGCAACTGGCGTCCGCTTGATAGCCGGCACCCGCCTCGATCTTCGCGACGGCCGCGCGCTTCTCATTTACCCGAAGGATCGTGCCGCATGGTCGCGGCTGACCCGCCTGCTCAGTCTCGGCAAGGCGCGCGGCGGCAAGGGCAATTGCTGGCTCGACTGGCCTGACGTCGCAGCGCACGCCGAAGGACAGGTCGCGATCCTGATTCCGGACGAGCCCGACGATACGGCACGGCTGAACCTCGCCGAACTGCGCGAGGTCTTCGGCGATGATGCGCATCTCGCGCTGTCATTCCGCCGCCGCCCCGAAGATGCCCAGCGCCTGCGCGCGCTCGACGACTTCGCCAAAGCCGCGAAGGTTCGCAGCGTCGCCACCGGCGACATCCTCTATCATGCGCCCGAGCGCCGCCCGCTCCAGGATGTCGTCACCGCGATCCGCGAGAAGGTGACGGTCGATGCGCTCGGCTTCCGGCGCGAGCGGTTCATGGACCGCTGCCTCAAGAGCCCACAGGAGATGGAGCGCCGCTTCGCCCTGTTTCCCGACGCGATCGAGGCAAGCGCCGACATTGCCGATGCCTGTCGTTTCGACCTCGGCGAGATCAAATATCAATATCCCTATGAGCAGGTGATGGAGGGCCGCACCGCGCAGGAAGCGCTCGCCGCGCTGACCGCTGAAGGGGCGGCGGCGATGTTCCCCCACGGCATGCCCGCACCCTATCGCCAGCAGATCGACCACGAGCTGAAACTCATCGGCGAGCTCGGCTATGCGCCCTATTTCCTGACCGTCAACGCGATCGTCGCCGAAAGCCGGCGGCGTGGCATCCTCTGCCAAGGCCGCGGATCGGCGGCGAACAGCTGCGTCTGCTATATGCTCGGCATCACCTCGATCGACCCAATCCGGCATGAACTGCTCTTCGAGCGCTTCGTCTCGGGCGAGCGCAAGGAGCCGCCCGACATCGACGTCGATTTCGAGCATGAGCGCCGCGAAGAGATCATTCAGTGGATTTACGAGACCTATGGCCGTCACCGTTCCGCGCTGACCGCTGTCGTTACTCGCTACCGCACCCGCGGCGCCGTCGCCGAAGTCGGCAAGGCGCTCGGCCTCCCGCGCGATCTTACCAAGATGCTGACCGGCCTCGTCTGGGGCTGGTCGGTCGACGGCATATCCGACGAAGAGATCGAGAAGCTCAATCTCAATGCCAACGACCACCGCCTTCGCCTGACGCTCGACCTCGCCCGCCAACTCATCGGCACGCCGCGGCACCTCTCGCAGCATCCCGGCGGTTTCGTGCTGACCGAGGAGCGGCTCGACGATCTCGTGCCGATCGAGCCCGCGCGCATGGAAGATCGCCAGATCATCGAATGGGACAAGGACGATATCGACGTCCTCAAGTTCATGAAGGTCGATGTGCTGGGGCTCGGCATGCTCGGCTGCATGAACCGGGCCTTCAATCTGCTGCGCGACCATAAAGGCGTCGATGTCGGCATGGCGGACCTGCAGGACGATGATCCCGCCGTCTACGGCATGATCCAGAAGGCCGACACGCTCGGCGTCTTCCAGATCGAAAGCCGCGCGCAGATGTCGATGCTGCCGCGGATCAAGCCCAAATGTTTCTACGATCTCGTGATCGAGGTCGCGATCGTGCGCCCCGGGCCGATCCAGGGCGACATGGTCCATCCCTATCTCCGCCGCCGCGAAGGCAAGGAGAAGCCGGAATATCCCAAGCCTGAACTACGCGCGGTGCTGGAGAAAACGCTCGGCGTTCCGCTGTTCCAGGAACAGGCGATGAAGGTCGCGATCGTCGGCGCCGGCTTTACGCCCGCCGAGGCTGATCAGCTCCGCCGCGCGATGGCGACCTTCAAGCTCACCGGCGGCGTCAGCCATTTCTACGACAAGCTCGTCGGGGGCATGGTCGAGCGCGGCTATCCCAAGGATTTCGCCGAGCGGACCTTCAAGCAGATCGAGGGTTTCGGCAGCTATGGCTTCCCTGAAAGCCATGCCGCGTCGTTCGCGAAGATCGCCTACGCCTCCTGCTGGATGAAGCATCATCATCCCGATGTATTCTGCGCTGCACTGCT
>NZ_JAIVFX010000077.1 GCF_020829625.1 Nostoc sp. XA010
TAATATTTTCGACAAAACTACCATCTGACAAAGCTACAAGCTTATTCACACCAACATCAATCCCGACTACTGATTTGATTTGAGATATTGACTTTTCTTTTGGTAGTTCTTGGGGTATTTGAACTAATACCAATTCAATTAATGATTGCAACACATCCTTGGGTGAAGACGCGATTCATCGCGTCTCTATAAATGGTCTATTTGTCGCATTCTTTTTTTAAATTGGTATAACATCGATAAGAACCAGTAACCACCTGCTCTTTTAACAGTACAACTCCTCACGGATTGAATACTGGTTAAATCCAGGGCGAACGCACGGCATTTCTGAAACCCCTGCTGGATAAGGATCTTGACGAAAAAATAGGCTAAATTTAAAAACGCTGAAACCCTTGCTATTAAAGGATTCTTATACTTTAGATGCGTTTGCCCTGATTAGCAGATTATTTAGTGAACGTTGGTATCATAGATTCAATCTCAGATGAAACAGTACGTCAGACGAATGGCACTAATAAAAGCTGAAATAGTTGCCTGATAAGGGGTTTAGAAAACTAATAGTTTTAAGACCGGGAATCAGAATAATCTGCAACTCTCAGTTTGCGATCGCTGCTTCATTAGTCTACATTTTTCCCAAATGATGAAACCCTTGTAAATAATACATTTGCGCTTTTCTTAGTGCCATTCTATACTGTACCTGAAAAAGCTGCGGTAACATTCAAGTGGCGCTCCTAATAAATAAGGATTAGATCGGTATTGAGCCTATAGCCGTGTAAAAACCCACATTCTGAGTCGGAAAACTCTTTCAATGGTGTTGGCTTAATAACGCTACAAACTTGTGAAATCTTGTACTTAGTACCCGTTTCTGATTTTTTTACAGCTTAATTCTTTAAAAGAGCCAATTATCAACTATGTCAGTGCAAACATATACCGGGCGCATCTTATAGCAGATGAATGCTTGGAGTGCGACGGCGAATGTTCCGTTCGTGGAAACGAATACAGATCCACAAGTGCGGATTGCCCGAACACAAGGAAAGGAATATTGGTCATATCTAGGAACAGATATTCTTTCTATTTCTGCCGACCAACTTACGATGAATCTTGACTCTAGCAATCAGGTTATCATTTACACTGACTCTGAATATCAGGGATTTGCTCAAACATTAGACCCTGGCAAATATCACTGGGGTCAGATTCATAATGACATAATTACTGTCCGTTCGCTGAAGATTCCTGCGGGGATGAAAGTTACTTTTTATAGCGATGTTAACTTTGGTGGGGAAAGCAAAACGTTTACGGCTGATACGCCTTATGTAAGTGACGACTTTAACGTTTAAATTGGCTTTAGACTCAAACTAAAGTTTGAGACAACCTTCCACTGCGAGATGGACAGGTTCATCCATCACTCGATTGTATAAAAATGTCAACCCAGAGTGGACTACAAGAGAGGGTCAATTGTCTATATTGAATCCATAGCGATGTTAATGCAGTTGGTTTGTGAGGCTTAAGTTTGCTTAATACAAACCGAAAGATGACTTACGACCATGATAATAGTTCTCTATTGGTTCCGCCTTCAACCCAGGATGACATTCAAGGTGTACTGAATGCTGCTGTAGTATTCGTCATGTATGGAGATTATGAATGTTTTCAAAGTGCTAACGTCTATCGATTGATTAAAGTTGCTCAACAGCAATTGAAGCTGGAGTTTGGAGAAAACAATTTACTTGATCGCTCGCTGGACTGTTGAGCAGATAATCGCAGCTATTGTTGCTGCAAATGATTAAGGTTTTTGATGCTTATCCCAACAAGTATTTCAGCGGGGAGTATTTCATAACTTCTATACGGACGACAAGAATCAGAGATTTCAGCAATTTAGCAAGAATACAGAGGCGATCGCCATGATGGTTTTTACATGGAAAAAAGTTCAAAAATTGTTGCTGTGGTTATTTGCATTAAGTGTTGTCGTTGGGATATCAATGCATCCAACATCAGCCGCCTCCAGGGAATTGCCTCAAGCGTCCAACTCTAAACCTGCGATCGTTCTCGTTCATGGGGCTTATGCTGACGGTACATCATGGCAACACGTTATTCCATTGTTAGAGCAGGATGACTACAAAGTGACTGCTGTGCAGATTCCGCTCACTTCTCTTGCTGATGATGTGGCAACGACGAAGCGGGTGATTAATAATCAAAAAGGTTCCGTTGTTTTGGTCGGACATTCCTATGGTGGAAATGTGATCACGGGTGCGGCGGCTGGCAATCCACAGGTGAAAGCTCTGGTTTATGTTAATGCTTTCGCACCAGATGTCGGTGAAAAGACGAGTGATTTGAATAAAAGATACGCAGCACCTCCGATTAGTACGGCGATTGTGTCTGATGCTGCAAACTTCCTCTATGTCGATTGCGGGAAGTTTCACGAATTTTTTGCCCAAGACGTATCGAAGGCTGAGGCGCGAGTGATGGCAGCAACCCAAAAGCCGATCGCCAGCGCAGCGTTTGAGCAATCAGTGAATGAAATCGCTTGGAAAACAATTCCTTCCTGGTTTATGGTGACTCAAAGCGATGTCTGACGACAAGCCGCTGCGCGTCTACGCGCCATCAACCCTGAACTTCAACGATTTATGGCTAAACGGATTGGAGCTAAGACAACCGAAGTTAACTCCAGTCATGTTCCTTTTATCTCTCATCCAAAAGAGGTTGCCAAAGTGATTGAAGCAGCAAGTACTGCTGTGAAGTAATCCCAATCCTAAGAGAAGCAGTTTCTTGGTACATACAAATAGAACAGACCTAATTATTGACTCTAGGAGATCCGATCGTGCCGACTCAAAATACAGGCATCACTCAAGTCGATCGCAGTCAACTCTTACTGCATCAACATGGATATGAAATTCAGCAGTATGGTACTCTTCGTGATTTGCCAATAGTTCTCAACCCCAGTGCCCGCAGCGAAAGCTGTGTTTTAGTCAATCAAATTTTGGCAGATACAATCATTCTCTATCACCTTTACAAGAAACATCACTGGTTGATGCGCGGACATACGTTTTATCAACTGCATCTGTTGCTCGACAAACACGCCAGTGAAGTACGCAGTTAAATTCAGCAGATCAGGTGTTGTAAATGAATAACTAACAGTATTTCAGCAATTGCTCTTTAAATCAGTTCATTCTTGACTCCATTTATCCATTGTAGATAACAGAGGAAAAGAACTTTATGACTAATTATGACTACATTGTAATCGGTGCAGGGTCGGCTGGTTGTGTGGTTGCCAATCGTCTAACCGAAGACAGTGACACAACCGTGTTACTCCTCGAAGCGGGCAACCCAGCTACAAAACCAGAAATTCAAATTCCGGCGCAATGCTTTAGCCTAATAGGCTCTGAAGTGGATTGGGGTTACGTTTCTGAGCCGGAACGCTACCTGAATTACCGCAAAATGTTTTGTTCCCGTGGCAAAGTCTTGGGGGGTAGCAGTTCGACATTGACGGCATAAACGCCTGCTTTATCTGAGTCACAAGCTTGAGCATTCATGACACAATTCACTCATTAGAAGGATCTATTTTATGACACAATCGTTCTGGCTTTTTGGTTCTCGCCTCACCATCGTCGCCGACCATACTACGACCGATGGTAAATATGATCTGATTGAAGGTTATTTCCCTCCTGGCACACAGACTCCACCCCATCGCCACACGCGTTATTCCGAACAACTTTATGTGCTGGAAGGAGAGTTCACTGTCTGGGTTGGTAAGAATAAGGTTGTGCTAGGCGCAGGTGAAAGTGCCTTCATTCCGATGGGTATACCCCATGTCGTTGCTGCACTCAGCGATCAACCAGCTCGCGGGTTAGTTGTTGCTTCGCCCAGTGCCTTTGCTCACCTAGTTGAAGCAACAGGGACGCTAAACGAGAATGAGGAGGCTGACCTGACATTATTCATGCGCGTCTCTAGCGAAATTGGCGACGAAACTCTGGGTGTACCTGGAGATATTCCTTAGAGATTAGTTCGTGTTCAGTAAACCAATACGGTTGGGTTAAAGCTAAAACTCTTTATCAAAGTCAACTTTTTTAACGTAGACGTGAAGAACCAAGGTTAAGAAGCAACGAAAAACTCAGCATTTCTCGTTTGATTTATTTTCCAAGCCTCAAAGCGATGCCTGCGGCGGGCTTTGCCTACGCCAAAATTTTGTCAATAAACAAGGCTTAATGAGATTATTTTTACATCTATTGAGAATATGCTGTTCTTATTGACATGATGCGACTGCCCTGACCGCTACCCCTGATCACAGATGCAGATATTCAAAAGACGATCGCCCTAGCTGCCCGATACGGGCTGGTCCTTCTTCCCCCTGACTCCGCTCTCCATTAGCAACTGACCGCTTTAAACTCAATAATCAGAGGATTCGCATAATGAAAAAACTGGAAGGAAAAATCGCCCTTGTCACGGGTGGCAACAGTGGTATCGGTCTTGCCACTGCCAAACAGTTTGTTGCTGAAGGTGCCTATGTCTACATCACAGGTCGTCGCCAAGTCGAACTGGATGCTGCGGTGGAAGCCATTGGTAAAAATGTTACGGGGTGCGTGAACTCAATTTAGATGGCGATCGACAAGCAGATCTCACCGTTCATGGCGGAGTTGACAAAGCCGTATATGTGTATCCTTTTGAGCATTATGATTACTGGCGAAGCGAATTGCCTAACACAGAGTTAAAATTTGGGATTTTTGTCAGGATGCGAGATAGATCAACCTGTCGTAAAACGCCATCATGTCACTTTTATCACTTACAAGGACTAATCCCATGACTACATATCGCACAGTTTCGATTGATGGTTTAGACATTTTCTATCGTGAAGCTGGTTCTCGTAATAATCCGACGATTCTGCTATTGCACGGCTTTCCAACTTCCTCTCATATGTTCCGCAATCTCATCCCTGCCCTCGCTGATAAATTCCACCTCGTTGCTCCTGACTACCCTGGCTATGGCAACAGTTCGATGCCAACTGTAAATGAATTTGACTACACGTTTGATCGCTTGGCTGAGATTGTGGAGAAATTCATTGCTGCGATCGCTCTCAAAAAGTACAGCCTTTATGTGATGGATTATGGTGCACCGATTGGCTATCGGATTGCAGCTAAATATCCAGAGCGCGTGCAATCTCTGATTGTTCAAAATGGCAATGCTTACGAGGAAGGTCTGCGCGAATTTTGGGAACCAATGAAGGCATACTGGCAAGAGCGATCGCCTGAGAATGCTGATAAGCTCAAATATCTTGTCAGCTTAGAAGCAACGAAGTGGCAATATACCAACGGTGTTCGCAATTTAGAAGCGATCAGCCCCGATACCTGGACTATCGATCAACATTTCCTCGATCGCCCCGGCAACGGTGAGATTCAACTGGCACTGCTGTATAGCTATGGTACGAATCCACCCCTCTATCCCCAATGGCAGGAGTATTTTCGCCAGTATCAACCCCCTACCCTGATTGTTTGGGGCAAGAACGACTACATATTTCCTGCTGACGGTGCTTATCCCTACCAGCGTGACTTGAAAGATGTTGAGTTCCATCTACTCGATACCGGACATTTTGCCCTGGAAGAGGATGGGGATGCGATCGCAAACTATATCGATCAATTTCTCACATCACGACTGCAATCCGTTCTCGCCTGAGCGGTGGAAATGATGGATTATCCCAGCATGGCTTATGCTCAAGTATAAACCTTTGGATAACAATACCTTCGTCAAAAAAAGAGTATGAACAGAGAGGACTGATGTAGTAAAGATCGGCTGGAATCGTCAAAAAATGACCAAATCTGTTGCAACCACTCAACCCTTACGTTCTGTCCAAGGAAATTCAACTTGGGTTTACGCTCTTGCAATCAGCCCTGATGGACGCTTCCTCGCCAGTGGCAGTTACGATAAAAAAATTAAAATTTGGGATCTGCCTAGTAACACCTTACTCTATACTTTAAAAGGACACGGCGATGCAGTGGTAAGCCTTGCCATCAGTCCAGATAGCAAGCTGCTTGCTAGTGGCAGTTGGGATAACCGTATTAAACTCTGGAATTTAGAGACGGGGCAACTGTTTCGTACTCTAGATGGCCATACAGATGATGTAGAAGCTGTTGCCATCAGCCCCAACGGAAAGTGGTTAGCCAGTGGTAGTGCTGACACAACCATCCGCATCTGGAATGTGCAGACTGGCGTACAAGTTCATCAGTTATCCGATCAAAAGTGGGTAAGAACTGTTGCTTTTAGTCCAGATGGGCAGACCTTAGCTAGTGGCAATGAGGGTGGTACACTCAAAATTTGGCGGCTCATGGATGGTGCTGTTTTAAAAACCCTGAATGCTCATTCACAAGCCGTGCGCTCAGTGACTTTTAGCCCTGATGGACGGACTTTAGCCAGTGGCAGTGCTGATCGGACAGTCAAACTCTGGCAAATGCCCACTGGTAAATTGTTGCACTCCCTAATTGGACATGATGGAGTTGTGTGGTCAGTGGCTTTCAGTCCCGATGGCAAGAAATTAGCTAGTGGTAGCAATGATAGCACTATCAAGTTATGGGGGTTGCCTTCAGGCAAACTCTTGGAGAATTTGATCGGGCATGAGCGAGGCGTGCGGTCAGTAGTTTTCAGACCGCATGGAAACATGATAGCCAGCAGCAGTGCCGACAAAACCATCAAACTCTGGTCTCTTTTTAAAGAGTGACAAGAAGCTTTCGGAAACAAGATCGACTATTTCTGATTCTGTTAAACGGTTTGAATTCAAAAGAGTAAACCCATGACCACTTATCACACAGTATCGATCAATGGTTTAGATATCTTTTATCGTGAAGCTGGTTCTCGTGATCATTCGACGATTCTACTATTGCACGGCTTTCCAACCTCGTCCCACATGTTCCGCAATCTAATCCCCGCGTTGGCGGATCAATTCCATCTGATTGCACCTGATTATCCTGGTTTTGGCTATAGTTCCATGCCAACGGTGGATGAGTTTGATTACACCTTTGATCGCCTTGCCGAAGTGATGGCAGGCTTTGTCGATGCGATCGGATTGAAACACTATAGCCTTTATTTAATGGATTATGGCGCTCCGATTGGCTATCGATTGGCAATACAGTATCCAGAGCAGATTGAGACGCTGATTGTGCAAAATGGCAATACCTACGAGGAAGGACTTGGTGATTTCTGGAAGCCCATGCGCGCTTTTTGGCAGAATAAGACACCCGAAAATGCTGATCGCGTGCGACAGGCTCTGGCAAACAAGGGTACGAAATGGTATTACATTACTGGAGCCAGGAATCTAGAAAACCTTAGTCCCGATACTTGGACTCTGGATCAAGCACTCCTCGATCGCCCTGGCAATATGGATATTCAATTGGCATTAAAATACGACTACCAGTCCAATGTGCGGTTATATCCACAATGGCAAGCTTACTTGCGCCAATATCAACCACCCACGCTAATTGTATGGGGCAAAAATGACCAGGGCTTTTTAGTCGAGGGGGCTTATGCCTACAAACGCGACTTAAAAAATCTGGAGTTTCATTTGTTTGATACCGGGCACTTTGCTTTGGAAGAAGATGGGGACGCGATCGCAGGCCATATTCGTCGCTTTCTGACCACTCACGTTGTAGAGAACACCAATCTAACCACTAATAACAAATAGTTTTGGCTCTTAAACGATGTCGATAAAAAGTGATTGTCATTCCACAATTACTACTGATCAAGCAACAGTGTTAAATCAATTAACTTAACAGTGCTATCTCAACAGATTGTCTACAAGCTATTAAAGGAGAATGTCATGGTTGCTCAAGCAAACTCGCAAGCAGCAAAAATTTTGGAAGTTGCGGATGATCCACGTCTTTCCAAAGGAACGAAGGAATTTTTGAAAGTGCTAAATTCAGGGGGTGTGGCGCTGGAGAAACTCACTCCACTCGAAGCACGTCAAGTTCTTGTAGATGCACAGGCTTCGGTTTCAGTAGACCTTTCAGGCATTGAAGAGTCCCAAAAGACGATTATTGCTGAGGGTTACTCAATTACCCTTGATATTGTACGACCTGAAGGGGCCAAAGGCACATTACCTGTTTTCATTTTTATTCATGGTGGTGGTTGGGTGCTGGGTGATTACCCAACACACAAGCGCATGGTTCGCGATCTGGTTGTGCTTTCAGGGTTTGCAGGTGTCTTTGTCAACTACACTCGCACACCAGATGCTCAGTACCCACAGGCAATCAATGAGATTTATGCTGCGACCAAATGGGTTGCCGAGCATGGTGAAGAGATTGGGGTGGATGGTAAGAATTTGGCAGTCGTTGGCAACAGTGTTGGCGGCAACATGACAACTGTCACTGCTTTGAAGGCGAAAGAAAAAGGAAGGCCACACATCAAGCTGCAAATCCTGATGTGGCCGATTGTGGATGCTGATTTTGATACGAATTCTTATCACGAATTTGGCGATCAGCGTTTTCTGACAGTACCAACGATGAAGTGGATGTATGACATGTACATCGCTGACCCAGAAAAGCGCAAAGACATCTATGCTTCTCCCCTACAGGCAACGGTTGAGCAACTCAAAGGCTTGCCTCCAGCGTTAATTGTGGTTGCAGAGAGCGATATCTTGCATGACGAGGGTACAGCTTATGGACGCAAGCTCGATGAAGCTGGGGTCGAGGTGACAACTGTGCAGTACAACGGTATGATTCATGACTTTGGACTACTAAATGGTTTAGCTGAGTTGCCACAAACCCGTTCTCTGTTTGTTCAAGCTGCTGCCCAATTGAAGAAATATCTGCAATAGGATGCAGAGAGGGAGACGCAAAGAGCTAAAAAATTGATTAAGAGTCTCCGCGTTTCCCCTATCTCCGCGATGAGGTAATTTCAGTAGCGCATATTTGAAGGAGGTACTGTATGAGACGGATCGCTTTATTACTAGTTGCAGTTGTAATGGTGGCCAGCGTGGTTATCTGCGTGGTTCCTCCCTCTCGCTACGCTGATGGAGCGGCCGCCCCAATCTTCGGAGGCAAAATTCCCTCTGGATACCGCGACTGGACGTTGATCTCTGTAGCCCGCGAAAAAGGCGACCTCAACGATATACGCGCCAAATTGGGCAACGACGTAGCGATCAAGGCATACCGGGAAGGGAAGCTTCCCTTCCCAGACGGCACAATCATTGCCCGGCTCGCCTGGAGTTACGTCCCATCGGAGGAAAACAACAGAGCCTTTGGCCGTCTCCAATCTTACGTAGCTGGGCCACCCAAGGAGGGGGTTCAGTTTATGGTTAAGGACTCAATAAAATACGCCTCGACCGGCGGCTGGGGGTTCGCTCAATTTAACGACGGCAAACCCGCCGACGTAGCGGTACACAGCTGTTTTTCCTGCCATGCGAGCGTCAAAGCTCGCGACTTTGCCTTTACGCATTACGCGCCTTGAATGCGAAGGTGCGTTAGCCAACATCGTGAGTTTCAGAAAGTTTTGTGACACCGAGATGTCAGGCAGCACATCCGAAGCTAACCTCCTGCCAGTACCGCTAGTAGTCCATCGGCTTGGAGAAACATGAATGTCCGAAGAAGTCAACGATCAAACTAAAGAGATTAACAAATGTCTGAAAGAATCAACTATCATCGCCGTCACTTTTGGGCACTGCGTTCCGCCCGATCGCCTCATCCACGAATTCAATGAACAAATCCCATGCTCAAAGCGATTAAACACAACCGCCGCCGCTTTTTGGGAACGGCGACAGCAAGCATTTTCACAGAAATGGCACTCATGAGTACCGCACACGCAAGCTTCGACAAGCCCAAACGATCTGAATTTAGGTTTACTCCCATCAAGCAGATCAAAGCGGGTGTCCTCGACATCGGTTACTATGAAGCAGGACCGAGCGATGGATCTCCGGTGTTGCTGCTGCATGGGTTTCCGTATTCCATCGATAGCTACATGACGTTGCACCAATGCTTGCTGCACGCGGATGTTGGGTGATTGTTCCCTACCTCAAACCGTAGTTCTTTAAGATATCCAGTTAAGGCAGTTTGAGGAACATCACTCGGTTCACCATTTAACTTGTACCACAGCGCTCCATGCTGACGATTGCAGTAGATTTTACAACTGCCAGCATCAGAGTGTAATCCCAGTTTCGGCTTATTGATTGCTGCGACAAGTTGCTTGAGTAGTTCTTCCTGGCGCATCAAGAGAGTAAATAATTCTGATGTTTGTTCAGGGGTCATTTCTTTTTACTAAAAGCATTTCACTTTCGCATTGGCGCAGCCGTTTAATTGTGATATATGAAGCGTAGAGCCAATAAAACAGCGCTCTTGATTTCACAAAAGCGCTTTTTATTAAGTAGAACAAGGTGAAAAAACCAAACTATGTAAAGATAAGTAAATACGTATAATATATCCAGCAAGGTAACAGGGATATGGGTAGCCGTTTAAGGGTATTTCTGACCAGAGAACAAGATAAAACT
>NZ_JAIVFX010000078.1 GCF_020829625.1 Nostoc sp. XA010
AGCACCCATTTCTTTTCGACCGTGCTGGCGTTCGCCGAAACGGTCGTCTTGGTCAGCGCCTTCATGGCACGCTCCTTGACAGAGATGGACGAGGCGAACGGCGATGCCGCCGCCCGAAACAAACCGCGCCGCCCGATTCCCGAGGGAACGCAGCGGCGCTTCGGAGCGGGCCAATGGCGCTGGACGAGCAGAAAGTCAAGCAGAGAGCGGCTTTGCTGACAGGTATTATAATACCTCTTGATTTATCCGTCGCGTTCGAGCGCGCGAACCCTTTCCTCGACGAGCGTCCGTTCAGCGCCGCCCGCTTCCACGATCCAGCTCTGCCGCCGCTCGCGCATCACAAGCCCTGTGCGCGTGTCGATCGTCCACAGATTGTCGATTTCCAGCGGTTGCGTGACGCCGCCAACCGCAGTCGCATCCTGCTCGACCCTGGCAATCGTCTGCAACGCCCCGTCATGGACGATCGACACGCTCGCGCCATCGGCCGGTGCATGGGCCTGGATGGCTTGGTTCGCAGGCGCGATCAGCGCGCGGATGTCGGCGGTCGCCAGCCGGTCGCGCTCGGCGGCGGGAAGGGCGGCGATCAGTTCGGCCAGCCGCTTCGCCTCGGGCCGACCGGCCGCGGCGCCGGCCGCTTCGATCCGCGCGGTCACGCGTGCCCACAGCTGTTCGGGATCGACCAGGTCGATCCGGCCGCCGTCGGGGGCGACAAGATAAGCCATCGCCTCGCCGACGAGCGGTTGGAGCATCATGGTCAGCGCACGAGTGACCTCGGGCCGGGCATCCGAATCGATTCGCTGAAGCACCGCGTCAAGGCGATAGCCCCGCCCGGCCTGCTGCCATTGCAGCGCATAGACGAGCGCAAAATTGATCAGCGCACCATCGCGGCCGATACGGCGCGTCGTGACGCGATAGGTCATCGGCACGCCGACAGGCGGCGCGAAACGGACATGCGCCGATACCACCGCAACATGATCGTCGGGCGGCGCTTCCGGCAAAGGCTGCGCCAACAGCAGCAGCGCGCCGCCGAGGCCGCCCGCCAACGTCATGCGGTGCGGCGCCCCACACGGTGCAACGCGCCCGCGGCGATGGCGACGAGGATCGCGCCCATCACCTGATGCATCACCGCGACCCACATCGACACGCCCGACACGACGGTCCAGATGCCGAGCAGCATCTGCGCTGCGACCACCACGACGAGCAGGCCCGCCTCGGTCCGTGCGCCGCGTCGCGACAGGCTGCGCGCAAGGAGAAGCAGCGCAAGCGCAGCCACCCACGACCACCAGCGATGAAGGAAATGGATCAGGAACGGATCGTTGGTCAGCGCAAGCCAGGCGCCGCCCGCCCAGTCGATGCCCTCGGGCACCAAATGATCGTTCATCAACGGCCAACTGCTCGCGACATAACCCGCGTTGAGCCCCGCAACCCACGCGCCGAGCAGCAACTGGACGAACAGGATCAGGACGATGCCGATCGCGGGGCCGGTCAGGCGGGCCGGCCGCGCCGCGGGATTGTCCGCCAGCGCGCGAAGGTCGCGCGCGGTCCAGACGAGTCCCGCCAGCAGGAACAGTGCGGTCAGCAAATGCGTCGCGAGGCGAAAATGGCTTACATCGACGCGATACTCGAGCCCCGAGGCGACCATCCACCAGCCGATCGCGCCCTGCAACCCGACGAGCGCAGCGAGCGCGACGAGCCGCCAGCCATAACCCGCGGGAATCGCGCGGCGCCAGGCAAACCAGATCAGCGGCACGACCAGCGCCATGCCGACGACGCGGCCCAGGATGCGGTGCAGCCATTCCCAGAAAAAGATGGCCTTGAACCCGGCCAGCGTCATGCCGAGGTTGATCTCGCGATATTCGGGGATCTGCTTGTATTTTTCAAATTCGGCGATCCATCCCGCCTCGGTCATCGGCGGGATCACACCCGAAACGGGACGCCATTCGGTAATCGACAGCCCCGATTCGGTCAGGCGCGTGATACCGCCGACCCCGACCACGATGATGACGAGCAGCGCGACGGCCCAGAGCCAGCGTGCAAGCGCCGCGGGGCGCGGGGCGCGGACGAGGGGCGAAGGCGAGGCAGATGCGTTCGTCATCGCCGCCCTATCGGCGCTTGCAGGTCGATAGGCAAGGGGTGCGAAACCGGGGCCTTGGGGAAATTCATGGCCCCGACAGGCACGGCTTGATAAGCGATGCCGATGCCTCGCCGCGCCCGAACCGCCCTTGCCGTCCTGCTGCTGTTCGCGGCCAGCCCTGCCTTCGCGGCGGCGGCCTCGGCCTCGGCCTATGACGCGCTGGCGGCGGCCGAGGCGCGCGTCGCCGCCATCGGCTTTCGGCTCACCACCGCCAATGCGGACTGGTGCCCGGTGCGCCAGCCGCAATTCGGCTGGATCTGGGGCGACCCGCGCCTCTACACGGCGGATCGGCGCGCGGAGGCGCTCCGCGCCTATGGCGCCGCCGATCCCGACCACGCCTTCGTCGCCGCATTCGCCCCCGGATCGCCCGCCGCCGCCGGCATAGCGATCGGTGCCCCCGTCACCGCAATCGCCGACACCCCCGTCCCCGACGGTGCCGGGGAGCACCCCTTCGCGCGTATTACGGCGATCGAGACCAGCCTCGCTGCCCGGCCGGTCAACGAGCCGCTTGCGCTCCAGTTCGGCGCCGCGCGCGTTGCCACTCTGGTTCCGGTCCCGGGCTGCGCCAGCGACTTTCGCGTTGAGGCGAATGCAAAGGCGGGCGCCGTCGCCGACGGGCGGCTGGTGCTCGTCAACCAGGGCCTCGTCGACTTCGCCGCCGATGATCAGGAACTGGCTGCGGCGATCGCGCACGAACTGGCGCACAATATCCTGCGCCACCGCGCGCGGCTCGACGCGGCGGGCGTCGATCGCGGATTGGGCAAGCAATTCGGCCGCAGCGCCCGCCTGTTCAAGCAGACCGAGGTCGAGGCCGACCGGCTGTCGGTCTGGCTGCTTGCCGGAGCGGGCTACGACCCCGCCGCGGCGGCGCGTTTCTGGACCCGCTTCGGACAGCGCAAGGGACGCCCGCTGTTCCAGGCGGGCACGCATCCGAACTGGCGCGACCGTGTTGCGGCACTCGAAACCGAAGCGGCCGCCGTGGCTGCCGCCCGCGCGGCGGGCCGCCCGCTGCGGCCGCCGTTGATCGACGCGCCGCCACCCTTGGAATGACGCAGCGGCGATCCTATTTGGGCCGCATCCGCTTTTTCCCAACAAGGACGATGCCATGACCCCTGAGACCGCGATTTTTGCCGGAGGCTGTTTTTGGTGCACCGAGGCCGTGTTCCAGTCGCTCGGCGGCGTCGAGCGGGTCGAGAGCGGCTATATCGGCGGCACGGTGCCCAACCCGACCTACAAGCAGGTATGCGGTGGCGACACCGGCCACGCGGAGGCGATCCGTATCACCTTCGATCCCGCTGTCATTTCCTACGCCGACCTGCTCGACGTCTTTTTCGCGACGCATGATCCGACGCAGCTTAACCGACAGGGCAACGACATCGGCACCCAGTATCGCAGCGCGATCTTCCCGCTCGACGCCGCGCAGGCCGATGCCGCGCGCGCCGGGATCGCGCGTGCCGCACCCGACTGGCCCGCGCCGATCGTCACGACGATCGAAAGCGCGGCGGACTGGTATCCCGCCGAGGATTATCACCAGGCCTATTGGGATGGCGAAGGCCAGCGCAATCCCTATTGCATGGCGGTTATTCCGCCGAAGCTCGCCAAATTGCGCAAGGGATTCGGCGACCGCCTGCGCGCCTGATCGTCGGCGCCGCGGCTTCGCCGGCGCCGATCTGCGCGCGGCGCGCCGACGACCCCGGCAGCTGAAACCCGCCAGCCGCCCCCGATCGGCTGTTGCCCAATGGCCGCATGACGTCACTTTTCATTGACTTTCCAACCGTTTTGGCTAGCGGACGCGCCTTCGCTGGGGCAGGATGGCCCTGAACCGCAGTTGGGGGGCACGGCCAGGTGCTGGCATCACTGTTTCTGATCGGCACGTTGTTCGCAACGCCGCCGATGTCGGCCCAGGCCGCAAGCCAGACAGTCGTCGAGGATGACGCCGGGGGCATGACGCGCGCCGTCAACCGGATGGTGGGCGGCATCGTCAGCTATGCGCGTTGGCCGGATGCGGCACCCGCAAGCGGGCGGATCATGTGCGTGGTCGGGACGCCCCGGCTGACCGACCGCATGACACCCGACCTTCCGGGGCCCGGTGCGATCATCGTCCGCCGGACGACCGCAGCCGCGGTGACGCCCGAATGCGATATCCTGTTCCTCGGCCGGATGCCCGTCGGCGACCGGCGCCAACTGATCGCATGGGTGCGCGGGCGCCCGATCCTGACCATCACCGACGATGACGCTGCGTGTCTTTATGGCGCGATGTTCTGCCTCAACAGCCGTGCGACCAGCCTCAGCTTTTCGGTCAACCTCGACGCGATCGGACGCGGGCCGCTGCGCATCGACCCGCGCGTCCTGCGCATCGGCCGCGGCGAGGGAGGGGCGTGATGAACGACCAGCCCACCCCGCCGGTCGAGCGGATCGGCACTCGCACGACGCTGCAAAAGCTGCTGTCGCGCTTTCATTTCGGAATCACCCTTTTTGCCGTCGCACTGTCCGGCCTGACCATCCTGCTCGCCGGGGTCACTGCGCTGCGTGGTTATGCCGACCGCAACATGGAATTGGCGGCGCAACTCGGCGCATATGGTGTCGAGCCCGCGCTCGTCTTCAACGACCCGCAAGCAGCGCGCGAGGGACTCAAGCCGCTGACCCGCATTCCCGGCATCGCACGGCTCCGGGTGCTCAACGATGTCGGGCGGCCCGTTACCGAATGGATTTCGCCCGCCGCAGATCCGGCCCCGATGCTGACCCGCATCTTCTTTCCACGCCCGTTCGCGGTGACCGTCCAGCGCAACGGATCGGCGATCGGCACGATCGAGGTGTGGGGCGACAGCTCGACGTTGATCGACTATGTCCGCCTCGGCCTGCTCGCTGGCCTCGGATGCCTGCTCGTCACCGCGTTCGGCACCGTCTTCCTCGCGCGGCGGTTTGAATATGAACTGGTCAAGCCGCTGAACGAGATCGCGACCGTCGCGCACGATGTGCGCCTGCACCGCCGGTTCGACAAGCGGGTCCAGCCGCTGGGCATCGCCGAACTCGACCGGCTTGGGGGCGATATCAATGCGCTGCTCGACGAACTGCAAGGCTGGCAGGGCCATATGGAAAGCGAACGGGCGATACTGGCCCACCGCGCGTCGCACGACCCGCTGACCGCGATGCCCAACCGCGCCGCCTTCGACGAACAGCTCGCGCTGCACATTGAGGCGGCCGAAGCGCGCGGCAGCCGCTTTGCGCTGCTGTTTATCGACGCCGACAATTTCAAGGCGGCGAACGACAATTTCGGGCACGCCGCGGGCGATGCGGTGCTGGTCGCGCTGTCGGCGCGGATCAAGGAAACGCTGCGCAAGGGCGACTTCGCGGCGCGGATCGGCGGCGACGAATTTATCGTCATCATCGACCCGATCGACAGCGAAACCCGCGCCGAAAATCTGGCGGGCCGCATCCGCGGCAGCGTCGCCGAGCCGGTGCTGCTGCCCGGCGGCGAGACCTATCGCGCCGCCGTCAGCATCGGCGTCGCGACCTTTCCCGACCATGGCCGCAATGCGACCGCCCTGCTCACCGCCGCTGACGCCGCAATGTATACCGACAAGTTGACCAGCCGTTCCCGATAATCACCAGCGGAGATACGCCCGTGACCATTGATTTCCCCCGATCGATCCGACTCCTGTTCCTGACCGCCTTCGCCGCGATGCTCGCCGCGTGCCACAGCGTGCCCGCCCCCAGCGGCTTCACGCCCGAACAAATCGCCGCGCTGAAGTCCGAAGGCTTTGCCGAGGGAGACGCGGGATGGGCGCTGACGTTCAACGAACGCCTGCTTTTCGCCACGAACGAAAGCGCGGTGCATCCCGAACAGGAAGCGCGCATCGCGGCGATGGCGCGCAACCTGACGTCCGTGGGCATCATGACCGCGCGGGTCGAGGGGCACACCGACTCCACGGGCACCTCCGCCTACAATCTGACGCTGTCGCAGGCGCGCGCGCAGGCCGTCGCTGCGCCGCTGACGGCCGGCGGGATGCGTTTTACCCCCGACCAGATCGTCGGGCGCGGCGAAGCGGTTCCGATGTCGAGCAACGACACGGTCGACGGCCGTCAGGACAACCGGCGGGTCGTCGTGATCGTCACGCCGCAGTGACGGGAACCGGCTTCGCGCACGTCCCTTTTCTTGGCCGACGTTCAGAGCTAAGCCGTCGCGCATGAAACCGATCCGCAAAGCCGTCTTTCCCGTCGCCGGCCTCGGCACTCGCTTCCTCCCCGCGACCAAGGCGATCCCCAAGGAAATGCTGCCCGTCGTCGACCGACCGCTGATCCAATATGCGGTCGACGAGGCGCGCGAGGCGGGGATCGAGCAGATGATCTTCGTCACCGGCCGCGGCAAGAGCGCGATCGAGGATCATTTCGATGTCGCTTTTGAACTCGAAAAAACGATGTCCGAACGCGGGAAGGATCTGTCGGTGCTGGAACCGACGCGGCTCGGTCCCGGCAATTGTGCCTATGTCCGGCAACAGGAACCGCTTGGGCTGGGCCATGCGATCTGGTGCGCGCGCGACATTGTCGGCGACGAACCGTTCGCGATCTTCCTGCCTGACGAATTCATGCACGGGTCGCCCGGCTGCATGAAACAGATGGTCGATGCCTACGCCCGGGTCGGCGGCAATCTGATCTCGGTGCTGGAAGTGCCGCACGAGCAGGTGTCGAGCTATGGCGTCATCGCGCCCGGCGCACGCGACGGCGCGCTGACCGAGGTCAAGGGGCTCGTCGAAAAGCCCCCGATCGCGGCGGCGCCATCGAACCTGATCATTTCGGGCCGCTATATCCTGCAACCCGAAGTGATGCGTGTGCTTGAAAAACAGGGGAAGGGCGCCGGCGGCGAGATCCAGCTGACCGACGCGATGGCGACGATGATCGGCAACCAGCCCTTCCACGCCGTCACCTTCGACGGGGCGCGTTATGATTGCGGATCGAAGGCGGGTTACATCCAGGCCAATCTGGCGGTCGCGCTCGAACGGCCCGATATCGCCGACGAAGTTCGCGCCTTTGCGGTGGACCTGTTGAAATAGGCCCGGCGGAGACGAACGCCTCCGCCGGGTAAGTCGCTATTCGCCTTCGATATTCGGCTTGGGAAAACTGTCGGCGCCCAACGTCTTGTACAGTAGGCCGCCGACCGCCCCGCCGATCAGCGGCGCGACCCAGAACAACCATAATTGCTGGAGCGCAAGGCCGCCGACGACAAGCGCCGGGCCGGTGCTGCGCGCCGGGTTGACCGATGTGTTGGTCACCGGGATCGAGATCAGGTGGATCAGCGTCAGCGCAAGGCCGATGGCGATCGGCGCGAACCCCGCGGGGGCGCGTCCGTCGGTCGACCCCATGATGATCCACAGGAAAAAGGCGGTGAGCACGACCTCGATCAGCAGCGCCGACCAGATGTCGTAATTGCCAGGCGAACCGGCGTCATAGCCGTTCTGCGCCAGTCCCCCGGCGATGTCGAAGACCGGGCTGCCCTGCGCGATATAATAGAGCAGGAATGCGGCGATGACGGCGCCGACGACTTGCGCGCCGATATAGAGGGGGATGTCGCGCGCCTCGAACCGCCCGCCCGCCCACAGGCCCACCGTGACCGC
This sequence comes from Nostoc sp. XA010, assembly GCF_020829625.1. Taxonomy (GTDB): domain Bacteria; phylum Cyanobacteriota; class Cyanobacteriia; order Cyanobacteriales; family Nostocaceae; genus Nostoc. The sequence goes on from NZ_JAIVFX010000078.1 coordinate 7,747, forward strand.
GGGGTTGAGGTGGCAGCCCGAAATATGACCGATCGCATAGGCCATGGTGACGACCGTCAGGCCGAAAGCCAGCGAGACGCCGAGCAGGCCGATACCGACATCGGGGAACGCCGCGGCCAGGACCGCGCTGCCGCAACCGCCGAACACAAGCCAGAATGTGCCGATCAATTCGGCCAAACCCTTTTGGATATTCGTCATCTTGACCCTCCTCCCCGCCGGCGGCCTCAGACGCCTCCGGCGCGGGGCGCATCCTATCAGTGCTGCGTCACCGGGCAAGCCCTTGCACGCGGGGGACGAATCAGGCCACGGCAACCGCTTCGACGAAGTGCCGCGCGCGCTGGTGCAGCGATAGCGCCGCCTCGGTCAGCCCGGCGGACAAACGGCCCAGCGCCTGCGCGCCGTCGCCGACGGCGGTCGCGCCATGCCCGATCTCGCGGACGCGCGCGTCGATCTCACGGCCCGCGAACACCGCCTGCTCGACATAGGTTGCGATCATCAATGTCGTCGCGCTCTGCCCGTCGACGGCATTGTCGATCGCGTCGGAAAAGCCGTTGTTCGCATCGATCGCCTTTTCGACCTCCTCGAAACCCGCGGCGACCTGGCCGACGATATCGCGGATGCGGTCGACATATTGGGTGATGTCGCCCGCCGCCGACCGCGTCTGGTTGGCGAGCAGCTTCACCTCCGACGCGACGACCGCAAAGCCGCGCCCGGCATCCCCCGCCCGCGCCGCCTCGATCCCTGCGTTGAGCGCGAGCATGTTGGTTCGGCTCGCCATGTCGATGATCAGCGCGAGCATCTGTTCGATCGACTGGCTCGCCGACTTCAGCGCCATCGCCCGCTCGCTCGCCAGCTTGATCTTGCGATGGGCGTCGCCGCGAACGGCGCGGGCGCGCGATCCGTCGTCGACGATTTTTGCCATCGTCGCGGCCAGCGCGTGACCGCGATCGCCGAGTTCCTGCAAGCCCGCAAGCGTCTGCGCGGTGGCGCCCGCAACGGTCACCGCATCGCCGCCCGTTTGCCGGGCGCGTTCGGACAGCGTGCCCGCGACCGCCTCCACCTTGCGCGCCATGTCGGACAGCGCGGCGGTCAGCGCGGTGATGTCTTGCTGGAACAGGCGCCCGGCGTCGTCGATATGCGTCGCGCGCGCCGCGCGCTCCTGCGCCAGCTCGACGTCGCGCAGCATCGCCAGCTTGGCGAGCTGGCCGCTGTCGAGCGTTTCGACAAAGCGTCCGGCATCGACCAGGATCAGTTCTTCCTGCCCCGGCGACTGCGCGACGATGCGCAGCAAATCGGTGGTCGATCGCGCGATATCGGCGACCGGACAGGGTTCGATCATCGACGCGATCGAACCGCCGATCGTCGGATTCTGCATCAGGGAAAACCAGAAGGGACAGAAGAGCAGTTCGCGCACCCGCTGTTCGCGGATGATGCCTACCGGGCGCTCCCCGGCGTCGAGCACCGCCAGCGCGCGCAATTGCGGATTGCCGCGAAACAGGTCGATAACCTCCGACATATGCGCATCGGCGCCGATCGCCGACGCGTGGCCCGGCGACGGCGTAAAGGCATATCCCATGGCGTTCATCCGTCCCTCTTTGCGCTGCGACCCTGTTCGCGCATCGACCTAGAGCAGCTTGGTAAACAGCAATTTAACTATTTGTTTCAGTGATGTGACAGATGGCCCGCACCGCGCGGCGGCCTGTCGCAATATCCTGTTCAGATCGCGGCGCTTATGCGATGGAGTGCCGACCCGGCGAGGAGAAGAGAAATGCGCGTCCTGATCGTTGCCTTGCTGGCCGCTCCGTTGCTCGCCGGTTGTTTCAGCGCGGTAAAGACCGTCGTCACCGCGCCGGTCAAGGCCGTCGGTCAGGTCGCCGACTGGTCGACGACCAGCCAGGACGAAGCCGACCGCAACCGCGGCCGTGAAATGCGCAAACGCGAGGAACAACTCGGCAAGCTGTCGCGCCAGCGGGACAAGGCCGCAGAGAAATGCCGCGACGGCAACGAAGATCAATGCCAGCGCGCCGAGGTGCTCGACCATGAGATCGAGGCGTTGATGGCGGCGCCGCGTTAAATCGGTCACGGCCCCAAGCTTCGCCGTCAGGCGAAGATAATCACCGCACCCGCCGACCCGTCCACACGACGCGCCCGACCAGTTGCACCGACGCCATCGGCAAATCGTCCCAGCTGCGATAATGCGGATTGTCGCTGATCACCGAAATGCGCCCCTGCCCCGGCGCGCGCGCGACGCGCTTCACCATCAGCACGTCGTCCATGCGCAGCACATAGATGCCGTCGCGCAGCCGTGCAGCCGCATCGCCGCCATCGACCAATATATCGTCGCCGTCGTCGAGCGTCGGCGCCATCGAATCGCCCTCGACGCGGATGATGCTGAGCGCGCGCGGATCGGCGCCCAGGTCGCGCAGCCATTTGGGGTCGAACGCGACCTCGCCTTCCACCGCTTCGCCGTCGATGCTCGCGCCCGCACCCGCCGAGGCTCCGATGGCGAGTTTCGGCACCAGGATCATCCCCTGGCCGCGCGCGCGCGCCGGCGCCGCGACGCGCTGCACCGGACCGCCCAGCATGGCTTCGGGCACCCCCAGATAGGCAGCGATGCGCGCGCGATCATCCTCGGCCAGCCGTCGCGGCGAACCGCGCTTGATATATTGCTGGATA
>NZ_JAIVFX010000079.1 GCF_020829625.1 Nostoc sp. XA010
GTGCTGCCCCGGCGATACGGTTATCGGCGTTTCCCGCAGCCGCCCGCGCGACCTGCAATGCCCGGATGGAATCACCCTGCAATGGATCGAGGCCGACCTGGCCCAGCCCTCCACTGCCGCCGACCACATTGCCGCGCAGGCACCGGCCGATCTGGACGTGCTGATCCACAACCTGGGCATCTGGGAAGAGAAGGCTTTCAGCGAAGAGTACGCCTTCCTCGATGAAAGCGATGCGGCGCTCACGCAGCTGGTCGACGTCAACATCACCGCCACGCTGGTGCTGCTGCAGCGCCTGTTGCCGCGCGTACTGAACGCGCCGCGACCGCAGCTGGTGCTGACCGGCTCGACCTCGGCATTGCCGCGCAGCGGCCGTCCGGAAGTAGCGTTCGGCGCCTCGAAATTCGCACTCAATGGCATCGCCGACGCATTGCGCGAAGGCTTCCGTGATCGACGCCTGGCGGTGACCAGCCTGCAGCTGGGTTATCTCAATACCGACGATGCGCTGTCGGTACCGGTGGCCGACGCGGCGGCACGTGGCCAAGGTGAACTGGTGCCGGTGCACGACGTGGTGGCCATGGTGCGTGCACTGCTGCAGCTGTCGCCGTCCGGCTTCGTACGCGAACTGGTGCTGCCGGCCATCGCCGACCCTCGCTACTGACCATGACAGCCAGCGCCGTGCGGCCTCAGTGGCCGCGCGCGCGGCCGTGGTTTACCCTGCTCCTCACTGGCCGTCGGTCACAGGCGGGAACCTGCTATGGATGCGCTTTCACGGGTTGCGGCCCAGGTCCTGGACAGCGCCCTGCCCAGCCTGCCGCTGTACCTGCTGCAGGCCACCGCGGTGATCGGCATGATCGGCGTGCTGCTGATCGCCACCCGCCGTGCCGGCCATGCCATCGAAGGCCGCCGGCTGTACGTGGGCGTGGCGCTGGGCCTGATCTACCTGTTCAATTCCTGGTTCGTGGCCCGCTATACCCAGGGGGTGGTCAAGCTCCACCTCGGCTTCGATATCCTGTTGATCAGTGGTCTGCTCGGCGGCTGGCGCGGCGGCCTGGCCTGTCTCGCCGGCAGCCTGATGGCGCGCTACCAGTTTTCGGGTACGCAGTTCTTCCTGCCTGCCAGCCTCGAGTCCACCCTGCAGATGCTGGCCGGCATCTGGCTGCGTCGTCGCCTGCACCCGCGCATGCTCGGCGAACTCTCGCTGCGCATCCTCCTGCAGGCGTGGGGGGTGCGCATCGTGGTCACCGCCCTCGGCCTGGCGCTGGGCGTGGCGATCATCGGCGCCGCCCACCTGCCGGTGGAAGAACTGGCAATCCAGCGTTTGCTGGCGTTGCCGCTTTCGCTGCTGATGCTCGGCGCGGTGTTCGCGCTGGTCTACAACGACGCGCAGATCGATGCGCAGCGTCAGCGCGAACAGGCCTGGCTGCGCGTCGATCCGATCAGTGGGCTGCCGAACATGCGTGCACTGGGCGAACGCCTGCAGCAGGTCTGGCGCGACAACGACGGCGTCGGCAAGGCCTGCCTGATCGTGGCCGAGATGGGCAACCTGCGCGACCTGCGCCTTCGCTATGGGCCCTTGCAGGACAACGGGCTGTGGCGACGCGACAGCAGCGACGACGTGCGTCGGCTGCTGCCGCCGCTACCCGCAGAGCGGGTGGAGATCTACCAGTTTGGCGACGCCGCGCTGGCGATCCTGATCCATGGCCTGTCGCTGCCCGAACTGCGCGTGCAGCCGCAGATTGCCGAACTGGCCTCCAACCTGGCCGACCGGGTTGCGCAGGACTGGCCGGGCTTCCGGCCGCTGTTCCGTTGCGCGGTGGTGGAACTGAAGCCTCCAGGTGATGCCGACGATGGCCATCTGCCGTTCCGCGCGATCACCCTGGCACTGAGTGCGATCGAATCAGGCGTGGTGTTTTTCGATGATCCGATCCAGCGCGACAGCGAGATCGACGCCCTGATCGAGAGCGCGCTCGATCATTGGCTGCAGCAGGGTGACGCCCCGCTGTGCTACCAGCCCAAGCATCGCCTGCATGATCGGCAGCTGGTGGGTGCCGAGGCGCTGCTGCGCATGCGCGATGGTGAAGGGCGCGCCATCGCACCGATGCGGGTAATCGCGCTGGTGCGTCGGCACGGCCGGCTGGCGGACCTGGAGTGGGCCACGCTGCGTTCGGCGGTGCGTTTCCTGCAGCACAGCCAGCAGGACGTCGCCGCGCTGACCATCGCCGTCAACGTCTCGGCCGAATCACTGCGCCTGCCCGACTTCGGCCTGCGCCTGCAGGAGCTGCTGCAGCTGCATGCCGTGGCCGGTGCGAGGCTGCGCCTGGAGATCGTCGAGTGGACGGAGATCGTCGAGCGCGACGTCGTCGACGCCAACATCGCCCAGTTGCTCGCTGCCGGCGTGACGTTGTCGCTGGATGATTTCGGTGCCGGCTACTCCACGCTCATCCTGCTTTCGCAGCTGGCCATCGCCGAGGTCAAGATCGAGCAGTCGCTGATCGCCACACTGGCCGATGCGAAATCGCAGTCCATTGTCCGCTTCATCGTCGAGGTTGCTCATCGCTGCGGCGCGATCGTGGTGGCCGAGGGCACCGAAACACTGGCGCAGGAACAGCAGCTGCGTGCGTTGGGGGTGGATGTCGGACAGGGCTACCTGTACTCGGCGGCGCTGCCGGCCGCCGAGTTCCGCCAGCTTGCGGCACGCTAGCCGGCAGGGTTCAGATCGCGTAGAAGCCCAGGAACATCGCCACCGCCGACTCGGCCACGCGCGTGCGTTCGGCCGCACTCAACGGCGCCTGCCCCATCGTCACCTGCGGCCAGAACGCAAAGCTCTTCACCAGCCCGTGCAGCTGGTGGCCGGCAAACTCCGGATCGACCGCGCGCAGCCGGCCATCGGCCATCGCGGCGCGGATCCAGGCACTCTCGCCGCTCTCCTTCTCGCCCATGCGGCAGACGATGGCCTGCGCGCGCTCGGGGGAATGGATGATCTCGGCCATTGCCACCCGCGCCAGGTCGATGAAGTTGGCGTCGCTGAGCAGCTCCAGCTTCTGGCCCAGCAGTTGCAGCAACTGCGCCTCCAATGGCTGGTCGGCGCGGTACGGCAGTGTGTCGCTGGCAACGCTGCGCTCCCACAACTCCTCCAGGATCATCGAGAACAGCGCTTCCTTGCTCGGGAAGTGGTTGTAGACGGTGCGCTTGGACACCCCCGCCACTTCGGCAATGCGATCCATGCTGGTGGCCTCGTAGCCCGCTGCACGGAACTCCTCGACCGCCGCGCGCACGATGGCCTCGCGTTTGCGGTCGGTCAGGCGTTGCGGGGCACGGGGCATGGCAGAGCACCAGGAATCTGAACGGATGCCCACATTTTACACCCGGCAGTGTACTTTTGAAAAACAGGAAACTACACTGTGCAGTGTACTCAGCGGACGTCACCCATGAAGCGCCTGCTCCTTGTCCTCCTGCTTGGAATCCTTGCCGTGACCGCCTACACCTTCTGCAAGTCCTGGTCCCTCCCCGACTTCCCGGCCTCGCCGCAGTACCGCGACGGCAAGTTCCGCAATGCCCTGCCGAAGCCGGCGATGGGCCTGCGCGACGGCCTGGAGATCTGGTGGACGTTCCTGTTCAACAAGCCCAAGGGCACCGTGCCCGCCCACCCCATCCCGGTGCAGCCTCTGGACCGCGCCACGCTGGATGCCGCGCCCGACCGTAGCCTGTTCCGCATCGGCCATTCCACGATCCTGCTGAAGCTGCGCGGCCAGTACTGGCTGACCGACCCGGTGTTCTCCGAGCGCGCCTCGCCGGTGCAGTGGATGGGCCCGGCGCGCTTCCATGCCCCGCCGATCAGCATCGATGAATTGCCGCCGATCGCCGGCGTGATTCTCTCGCACAACCATTACGACCACCTCGACCACGCGGCAGTGATGCAGCTGGATCGCAAGACCGCGCGCTTCATCGCCCCGCTTGGCGTGGGTGACCAGTTGATCGCCTGGGGCATCGACGCGGGCAAGGTGGAACAGCTGGACTGGTGGCAATCGACCGAGGCCAACGGCCTGCGCCTGACCGCCACGCCAGGCCAGCACTTCTCCGGCCGCGGGCTGGGCGACAGTGACCGCAGCCTGTGGGCGTCGTGGGTGATCCAGGACGGTGACTTCCGCATCTTCTTCAGCGGAGACACCGGCTACTTCGACGGCTTCAAGGCCATCGGCGAGAAGTACGGCCCGTTCGACCTGACCATGATCGAAACCGGTGCCTACGACCCGCGTTGGGCCTTCGTGCACATGCAGCCCGAACAGACCCTGCAGGCGCATCTGGACCTGCGCGGCAAGTGGCTGCTGCCGATCCACAACGGCACCTTCGATCTGGCCCTGCACGAATGGCAGCAGCCGTTTGAGCGCATCACCGCGCTGGCCGCCGCCAGCAACGTGCCGGTAGCGACGCCGATGATGGGCGAGGTCCTGGACATGCAGGCGCCGCAGGCCGGCACACGCTGGTGGGAAAAGGTGCAGCTGTAACGCAGCCCGCTGCGGGGGGTGCCGGTCCTGCCCGGCACTATGCCTTGGGCTGCAGCCTGCGCCCTTCGCGGGCCAGATTCAGCTGCAATGCAACGGCGGCCAGCTCGGCCAGTTCCGAGCTGACCTTGCCGCTGCCACGCGCCTGCAACCAGCCGAGGATGTCGGCCAGGTGCCAGATTGACGTACTGCCTTCGTGCACCGGCGATGGAAACGACTGCGGGTGGGCCAGCATCAGCTGGCGCATGTTCTGCCGCGACATCCCCAGCAGGTCGGCCACATCGGTCAACCCCACCAGATCGGGGCTTACTTCAACCAGTTCGGCGCCCGGCACCGCCTGCTGCACGTCCTCCAGCGCCGACTGCAGCGCTTGATCGGCACGCGACGCCTCACGGCAGAACGCCAGCGCCATCCTGCCCGGACGCCCGATGCCCAACAGCGCATCGTCGCAGCCCGATGCCGCCAGGCGCTGCTCCAGGATATCGGTATCGTCGTACACGTCCGGCACGCGGTACTTCAGGGTGAAATTGAATTCCGTCATTGCCCACCTCGTTTCGGCTTCGACCGCTACTTATTGCTCGCGGCTGCAGTTCTCGACAACGCGACGCAGCGCCCGGGCGTGATTACGTCCACTACGTGGCGTGCTCCAGATGCTCACAACGCAGAACTCCCCGCACCGGCATTCGCTGTCGTTGTAGGGGCAGTACATCCGGCCCCAGGCATGGCTCCCGCCGACGCGCAATCTCCAGCCCCGCGTTTCGGCAAAACGCAACGCGGCTTCTATGTCCTTGTCAGGGTGACGCACTCGAGACATCCGCTGTTCTCCGAAGTCTGTACCTGTTCGGGTACATTGTCAAATGACAACCAGCCCGAGCTCCGTGGCGTGCGTCGAACCTAGCCGATCGTGCCAACGCGTCCAGAGCCATACCCGTCAGCCGGCCGGCCCGGTTCGTGCCCGCAACGGCATCGACGTTACTGCAGTGCGTCATGTAAACGATTACATCCCTTGCTAGCGTAGCGCTCGCCAGATTCCGGCCGAACCTGCGAGGCTGTCCGTAATGACGTTGCGCGCTGAACGTTCCAGGCTCACTCCCCTCTCCCCTCCGATGCGGCCTGCTGCGGCCCTGCTGCTCACCGCCCTGGCCGTCACCGCGCACGCACAGACCCTTCCCCCGCGCAGCCAGTGGCAGGCCAGCAGTTCCTCGCAGCAGGTGCCGGCCATGGCGATCAGCCGCCTGATCGACGGCGATGCGAAAACCGTCACCGGCGGCGCCTTCAGTCCCGGCCACTGGTTCCAGATCGATCTGGGCGCACCGGCAGAGCTGGCCGGCGCCCGCCTCACCTGGGACGTCTCCAATCCGGAAGGCTATTCGCTGCAGACCTCGCTGGACGGAACGCAGTGGCAGACCGCCTACACCATGGCTGATTCGCTGGGCGATGTGGAAACGCTGTACTTCGCACCGCGCCAGGCGCGCTACCTGCGGCTGGCCAGCCCGCAGCGCACCTCCGACTGGGGGGTATCGATCTTCGAAATGGAGCCGTTGGACAGCGCGCTCAGCGCACGCGTGAAGGGTCTCGATGCAGCGCAGGCGGCCTCGCTCTGGCAAGGCGGGAGCGCTGTCGCGATTCCGCACGCAGAAGGGGGTGCCCATACGCTTGAGCTCACCCTGCCCCGGGCCCAGCCGACCGCCGGCCTGGTAGTGGACTGGGCCAATGGCGCGCGTGGCGCGGCCCGCCTGCAGGCGCAGGATGCACAGGGCCGATGGCACGCGCTCGCGCATGATGCGCAGGCGGCCACTCATCGACAGAGCTGGCTCGCCGCCGATACCGCGCAGCCGCTGCGTGCGTTTCGTCTGAGTGTGGACGGCAGCGCCCCACAGATCGCGCGCCTGCGCCTGCTCGGGCCGAAGGCGGTGATGACGCCGATGAAGCAGTACCAGATTGCCGCCAGCGGTGCGCAACGCGCGTTGTTCCCGGCCTCGCTGCAGATGCAGCAGACCTACTGGACCGCTGTTGGTGTGCATGCCGGGCGACAAAAATCGATCTTCGACGAGTACGGCAACCTGGAAGCGTTCAAGGGCGCGCCGCTGGTGCAGCCGATCTGGCGCAGCGCCAATGGGGGCACTGCAGGTGCCGCCGGGCAGAACGTGCAGCATGCATTGCGTGATGGCTGGAAGCCGATGCCCTCCGCCACCTGGTCGCCGCAGCCCGGGCTGGAACTGCGCAGCGAAGTGTTCGCCATCGAACGTGATGGCCAGCCGGTGACCTTCCTGCGCCACCGCCTGCACAACACCGGCAGCACCAGGATCGAAGGCACGCTCAGCCTTGTCGTGCGCCCGATGCAGATGAATCCACCGTGGCAGAACGGCGGGCTGTCGCCGATCCGCGAGGTGGTCATCAACGGACAGGCTGTGCGCATCAACGGTCGCACGCTGCTGCAGTCACTCACGCCGGTGGCTGCGTCCGGCGCGGCGCCGTTCGGCCAGGACGGTGCAAAGGAAATCACCGCCGGCATTGCCGCCGGACAACTGCCTTCCGCACAGCAGGCGCGCGACGACCAGGGTCTTGCAGCAGCGGCGCTGGACTATCCCATCTCGCTGGCGCCAGGTGCCAGCCAATCGGTCGTGGTCGCCTTCCCGCTGGGCACCGCCGCGGCAGACACCGACGGCAGCTTGCCCGAAGCGCCACCGCTCGATCTGGCCTCGCTGCCAGACGACGCCAGCAGCGCCTTCGACACACTGGCCACGCAGGCCTCGGCGGACTGGCAGGCACGACTCGGCCAGGTTGGCCTGCGCCTGCCCGATCCCTCACTGGTGGACATGCTGCGCGCACAGGCCGCCTACATGCTGATCAACCAGACCGGCCCAGCCATGCAGCCCGGCCCGCGCAACTACAACCGTTCCTTCATCCGCGACGGCATGGCCACCTCGGCGGTGCTGCTGCGCATGGGTGAGGCGAAGGTCGCGCGCGACTACCTGGCCTGGTACAGCGAGCACGGCGTGCACGCCAACGGCCTGGTCTCACCCATCCTCAACGACGATGGCAGCGTCAACACCGGCTTCGGTTCGGACATCGAGTACGACAGCCAGGGCCAGTACGTCGCACTGGTGGCCGATGTGGCGCGCCTCGATGGCGGGCCCGAATCGGTACGCGCGTATCTGCCGAAGGTGAAAGCGGCCCTGCGCTTCCTGCAGGAACTGCGCGAGCGCACGCTGGTGAAAGGTTACAAGGCCGACCAGCCAGCACCGGAACGCTTCGCCGGCATTCTCGCGCCGTCGATAAGCCACGAAGGCTACCCCTCGCCCACCCACAGCTACTGGGATGACTACTGGGGCCTGAAGGGCTGGCACGACGGCGCGTGGCTGGCCGAGTCACTGGGCGACCACGAGACTGCGGCGTGGGCGCGCCAACAGTACAAGGCGTTGTACGACGCGCTGCATGCATCGATCCGGGCGACGATGGCGTGGAAGGGCATCGACTTCATCCCCTCCTCTGCCGATCTGGGCGATGGTGACCCCACCGGAGTATCGATCGCGCTGGACCCGACCGGGGCGCAGAGCGTGCTGCCTGCCGAGGCGTTGAAGACCACCTTCGCCCGTTACCTGGACGATGTGCGCAAGCGCGGCCAGCCTGGCGCGTTGTACGCGTACACACCGTACGAAATCCGCAACGTGCTGAGCTATGTGCACCTCGGTCAACCACAGGTGGCCGACGAGCTGCTGCAGGGCCTGCTGCATGATCGGCGCCCGCTTGAGTGGCAGGTGCTGGCCGAAGTGGTGCATTCGCGGCTGCGGTTCCCGCGCTATCTCGGCGACATGCCGCACACCTGGATCGGCGCCGAGTACGGCCGCACGCTGTTCGGCATGCTGATGCGTGAAGACGATGATGCGCTGTCGCTGCTGCCGGGTACGCCGCCGTCGTGGGTGGCGGAGGATGGGTTGGCAGTGGAACGCTTGCCCACTGCGTATGGCACGTTGCAGATGCAGGCGCGGCAGCGCGACGGCGTGTTGACGGTGGCGCTTGGCGAGGGGCTGCGCAACGGGACAGCGGTGAAGGTCTGGTGGCCGGCGCGCACGATGCCGAAGACGGTGCGTGTGGATGGACGTAGCGTTTCCAACTTCGATGCCGAGGGTGTGCGCCTGGCAAAGCCATTCAAGAAGCTGGAGGCACGTTGGTAGAGCAGCCGAGCATGGCTCGGCTCTACAGAAGCGGAGGTAGCGCCAGGCCACGCCCGGCGTCATTGCAGCGTCGGCAACCCCGGTGGGTTGGTCTGCGACTGCGGCACGGCTTCCTCTGCCACGTTCCAGCGCGCCAACGCCTGCGCATAGGTGCCACTGCCAATTTGCGTGTTCAGTGCCTGCGTGACTGCATCAGCCAGGCCACTGCCCTTGCGTGTGGTCACCGAGATCGCCGCGGCATTCGGCCAGCCACCCGGGAACAGGCCCACGCGCCGTACCTTGCCGTCGCGCGCCGAATAGGCGCCGGTGGCATTGGGCTCGAATGAAACATCGGCACGCCCGGTGATCACCGCCAACCGACCAACCACCGCGTCATCGAAGTACTGGTACTCCACCGGCTTCAGGCCGGCGGCGATGTTCTGCTGGTCCCACTGGCGCAGGATCTGGTCCTGGTTGGTGCTGGCACCGACCACCACCTTCAGCCCGGCCACATCGGCGGGCTTTTCGATCTTCTGGATCGGCCCATCGCTGCGCGTGTAGATGCCCAGCAGGTCGTAACGGTAACTGGAGAAATCGAACTTCTTCTTGCGTTCTTCAGTGACCGTCACGTTCGACAGCACCGCATCGTACTTGCCCGATTCCAGCCCCAGTGGCCAGTCGGCCCAGGCCACCGGCACGATCACCAGCTTCAGGCCCAGGCCATCGGCGATCAGGCGGGCGATATCCGGCTCGATGCCGACCACCTCCCTGCTGTCGGCACCATAGTCGGCCAGCGGCAGCTGCCCCGGGTGGGTGGCGACGGTGAGCGCGCCTGGCGTGACGAAGCGGTAGCCCGCAGGAATCAAGGCCTGCGCCTTGGGATCGAGCGTGCCTTTCAGCACGGCGGTGTTGGCGCCGGCCAGGCTGGTCGCGGCCACGGCTGCAGGCTCCGGGGCCTGGCGCACGCGCGAATAGACAATACCGGCGGTGCCGATAACCAGCACGCCCACGATCAACAGGGTGCTGCGCCAGGGGCGACGGGGGGCTGCAGGGCTCATGGCATTCCTTGAGGGTTACAGAGTCTTGGCCAGGAAGTCGGCGGTACGTTGCTGGCGCGGTCGCTCGAACACGGCGTCGGGCGTGCCCTGCTCGATCACCCGGCCCTGGTCCATCATCACCACGTGGTCGGCCACGCGGCGGGCAAAGCCCAGTTCATGGGTGACGATCACCAGCGTGGTGCCGGAGCGGGCCAGCTCTTCAATCACGCTGAGCACTTCGGCCACCAGTTCCGGGTCCAGCGCCGAGGTGGGTTCGTCAAACAGCAGCACCTTCGGCTGCAGCGCCAGCGCACGGGCGATCGCGATGCGCTGTTGCTGGCCGCCGGACAACTGGCGCGGGAATGCATCGGCCTTGTCGGCTAGGCCGACACGTTCCAGCAGCGTGCGTGCCTGCTGCTCGGCCTGCGCGCGTGGCACGCCACGCACCGCGATCGGCGCCTCGATGATGTTCTCCAGCGCGGTCAGGTGCGGGAACAGGTTGAAGCCCTGGAACACCATGCCCACCTCGGCACGACGGCGGCGGATCTCGCGCTCGGGGCGTTCGTACAGGGTGTCACCGTCGCGGCGGTAGCCGATCAGCTGGCCGCCCACGGTCACGTACCCGCTGTCGGCACGTTCCAGGTGGTTGATCAGCCGCAGCAGCGTGGACTTCCCTGCACCCGAGGGGCCGATCAGCACGGTCACGCTGCCGGCGCGCAGGTC
>NZ_JAIVFX010000007.1:0-131253 GCF_020829625.1 Nostoc sp. XA010
CCCCGAAGCCATACCCGTTTATTTACTTTTATCAAATAGAGTGAACTCTCTTAGACTAATTCCCCTAGTTTCTTCACTCATTGACATCTATTGGCTTTTAGTCTGCGATCGCCCCGTGATCGATTACGACAAAACTAAATGTAAACGCCACCGTTGAGATTGACGCTTACACCCAACAAATTTGGGCTTTATCTTCTTAAGTTGACACCAATGCAATGCCGTGCGCTTGCATCGTTGTGCCCCTTGAGAAAAATCACACATCGCGCTAGTCTTCATTGACGTAACTGCACAATGTAACATTAAGCGATGACAAATCAACTCTCTCCGAAAATTCCCTCTTGCACTTGGAGCCGTCCCATCGGCTTAGGCTGGGACAAAGCTTATACCGTCCGCTACGCAAGTAATATCGATGATGGCCCTTGGCATGGTATGCCTTTAGGTGGCTTTGGTGCAGGTTGCATCGGTCGTTCTTCACGGGGAGATTTTAATCTGTGGCACATCGATGGCGGTGAACATACCTTCAAAAACGTTCCCGCTTGTCAGTTCAGTGTGTTTGAGTCCAATAGCACATCTTCCCAAGCCTACGCTTTATCTACACAAGCGCCCGATGATGGTACTCTCAAAGCTTGGCAATGGTATCCGACAACTCCCGCAACAGAGGGGACGGGAAATTATCACGCACTATACCCACGTAGCTGGTTTGTGTACGAAAATGTATTTCAAGCACAGTTGACTTGTGAACAATTTTCCCCAGTCTGGGCAGGTAATTACCAAGAAACTAGCTACCCTGTGGCAATATTCCTCTGGAATGCCCACAACCCCACAGATGCACCCATTACTCTCAGTATTATGCTCACTTGGCAAAATATGGTGGGCTGGTTTACAAACGCTCTAAAATCTCCCGAAGTGCGGGTGCGCGATGATGGTAGTCCGGTTTACGAATACCAACCGCGCTGGGGCGAAAGTCAAGGAAACTATAACCAAATAGTTGAAAATACACAACAGTTTGGCTGTGTTTTAGGTCGGGTTGGTAGCGATGCTTTGCAAGAAGGTGACGGAACTTGGTGTATTGCGACGCTGAAGCATCCCCAAGTGGAAGTATTTCACCACACCCGATGGAATCCTGAAGGAACTGGTGATGAGGTGTGGCAAAGCTTTGCTAAAGATGGTTCTTTGCCTAATTATCTAGATACCACAGCAACAGAGAATACACAATTGGGGGCTGCGATGGCACTCCGTTTTACTCTCCAACCAGGTGAAACTCTTGAAATCCCCTTTGTCCTAGCTTGGGATTTACCGATCACAGAATTTGCCGCCGGAGTCAACTATTATCGCAGATATACAGACTTTTTTGGTAAAAGCGGAAACAACGCCTGGGCGATCGCATCTACTGCGCTACAAGAATATCAAACTTGGCGATCGCAAATTCAAAGTTGGCAAAAACCGATTCTTGACCGGGAAGATTTACCCAACTGGTTTAAAATGGCTCTATTTAATGAGCTTTATGACCTCACTAGCGGCGGTACTCTCTGGAGTGCAGCATCAGAACTTGACCCCATCGGTCAGTTTGCGGTGCTGGAGTGCTTAGATTACCGTTGGTATGAAAGTCTAGATGTGCGATTATACGGCTCTTTTGCCCTACTGATGCTGTTTCCAGAACTAGAAAAGTCGGTAATGAGGGCATTTGCAAGGGCCATTCCTCAAGGTGATGATACACCCCGGATAATTGGCTATTACATGACAATTAAAGCAGAAAGCCCGATTGCAGTTCGGAAAGTTGCAGGTGCAACACCCCACGATTTAGGCGCACCCAATGAACACGTTTGGGAGAAAACCAACTACACCAGCTATCAAGACTGCAATTTATGGAAAGATTTGGGTAGTGATTTTGTCTTGCAAGTATACCGTGATTTTCTGCTCACAGGTGCTGATGATGTAGAATTCCTGGCAGATTGCTGGGATGCGATCGTTCAAACCCTCGACTACCTGAAAACTTTTGACATTGATGGCGATGGGATTCCCGAAAATTCCGGTGCGCCTGACCAAACCTTTGATGATTGGCGGTTACAGGGTGTCAGTGCTTATTGTGGTGGGTTATGGTTAGCGGCGCTAGAGGCTGCGATCGCAATTAGCGATATTTTATTAACTCACAACCTTGGCAACCTTGCCGTCTTGGCGGTTCAAAAATCCACTTATGAAACTTGGTTACAACAATCTCTTCCTATTTACCAAGAAAAACTCTGGAATGGGCAATATTACAAACTTGATAGTGAAAGTGGTTCCGATGTGGTGATGGCAGATCAATTGTGCGGACAATTTTATGCTCGTCTGCTGGACTTACCAGATATTGTACCGAGCGATCGCGCTCTCTCTGCCCTAAAAACTGTTTATGATGCGTGCTTTTTGAAATTCTGCAATGGTGAGTTTGGTGCTGCTAATGGTGTTCGTCCTGACGGTTCACCAGAAAACCCCAAAGCTACTCATCCCCTAGAAGTCTGGACAGGGATAAACTTTGGCCTGGCGGCTTTTCTTGTGCAAATGGGAATGAAAGATGAAGCGTTTAAGTTGACGCAAGCTGTGGTGCAGCAAATTTATGACAATGGTTTGCAATTTCGCACCCCTGAAGCTATCACCGCAGCTGATACTTTCCGCGCTAGCACTTACTTACGAGCAATGGCAATTTGGAGCATTTACTTAGTTATTAATTAATTTACCATCAAAACGGTTCTCGTCTTGATGCAATAAACGTAGGGGCGCACAGCTATCATGCGTGTCAACTCAACGTGAAAGCCTATCCAGAACAAGCTTTTATCGCAATATGCTTGGGTTAAGCATTTTCTCATTCTCTCTGTGTACTCTGCGCCTCTGCGGTTAGTTAAAAAAATTGACTTTGACAAAGAGTTCTAACCTTAACCCAAGCATATTGGTCTTTATCTGACAAAGCAGAGTCTAAATTTGTGACTATATTTTCCAAGTGTTTCCGGAAGCGAAGGAAAATTTCAGTAATGGTAAGAGTTGAAGCATTGAGAATTCAAGACTACTCTATGCCGACTATATCTTTGTTTTAGACCGAGGTATCTTGTTGATCAAGGCACTGATTGCGAACTCATAAAAATTGGTAGTTTTTATTAGTATTTAGCCTAACTAGCACAGCATCCGTAATCTCAATTTTATAAAAGTTTTAAAGATTAAGACACATATAGAATTCCAATTGTATTTTTGAAATCCACATAGGGTTCGTTACGCTATCGCTAACACACCAAAATATTAGAATGGTAAGTTACGCTCTATTAACACACCCTATAAGACTACTTATCTTTCAAAAAAAATTATGATTTATAGAAAATGTGCTGCTGAACAAATTTAACAACCTTATGTATTAGTTAACTTTATCTCATCACTAATTCCCCTAATATACTACCTACTTAATCTGCTACATGTTTTTTATTAAAAGCATCTTGCTATAGGTGTTTTGCTTGATTTCAAGTGGTTATAATTAAAATTAACTATCTTTATTCCCACTAATCAGGATTTTTTTAAACTAGGCTGTCTATCATTACTAAATGATAATCATGAAAAAATTTATGGTCAGTTTACAATGGTTTCATTTAGATAAGCTTAAGCTATATTTCTTGTAAATCAAGAAATATAATTTTCTAATTGAACTTATTAATAAAATATGTCCAATGTTATAGATACGAACGTTTTTTATTATTTAAACTTTCTTATTTTTAGAAGTTGTTTTACATGGTAGTTAGTGGTAGTATTTTCTAGCAACTCGACAATAATAAATGGTTTAAATTGAGATTGTATGGGGGGTCACACCCCTCATGATTTAGCAAAGGAGGACAAAATTAAAAGCTGCACAAGACGCAAGTACGTATCTAAATACATTCAGTAAATTTAGCTTAAAATCTACTAAAGTAGTAGATGACATTAACGACAAAAAATAGTATAAATGCGAATGGCATTGTTAAAGCTCAAAGATAAATAAATTTTTCCCACTACTCAAAAAAATATGGAAACTTGCCGGAAAATGCTTAATTAAGCAGTAGTAAGAAATACAGGCGTTTTAACAGAGAAAGTTTATTGAACTAGGAGTTGAGAAAGTTTCAGAGGACAAAACTGCATCTACCAAGAGCTACGCCGAGACTTTTGTCTTACCAGTTAGATGAGAAGACAAAAGATAAAATTTTACCTTTCACTTACTAACAAGCTATAAGTACAGTTTCCTCAATTCATCGAAGGGAATCTGGATAGTTAGGACTGAGCAGCTAACAAACTTGATTAAAAACTTGATTGTTTTTAATCAAACGTTAGTTCATGAAAAAAATCATCAGGTCAAATGCAGTCGAAACCTCAAGCCAAGGGGACAGTTCAGGAATGAATCTATATCATTTGTATCCTTACTACGAGCTAGCTCTTGCCAAAACTAGTTTACTAGGGGAGTTATCAGCCAAAATTACTAAAACTCTGCTCAATAGCGCCAAGGTAAAGCTTAAACAGCAGAGAAGTTTCAGCCTGTATCTTTACTATTCAAAGCTACGAGAGCCAATCAGAGTTTAGGAAAATTATGTACGCGTCTGTTGATTGATAGATTTTTATCCTTCGTCAACATCCAACATCGCCAAATTGCTGACAATTACCTGAAAGCGATTCAACAGCTACAAAAAGGTTAGTGCAGTTTGTAACCCTCAATTGAAACACTAACAATCGCTGAAATTTAACTAGTTTACTTCACCCAAGATAACTAAACACTATGATGAATCAAGACATTGCTGGTATTAGTAGTAACTTAGATACAACAGTCAAAGCTCAACAATTTGACAAAGTAGTTGAAGCAATAATTGCTGGAAAGTACTCCTGGGCATGTGTTTTAATGCTACGATTTGCTGGGTATAATCCTCTCCATTACATTCCGTACCGTACCTACAATCGCTTGCTCAAAGAAAATTCTCAAACCAATAGAACAAAACAACAGCAAAGTGAAAATCTAAAAATGCTGAAAGATTCAAGACCTGCTTATCTTGAGGTAGTTGGAAAGCAAAAACCAGAAAGCAGCCAAGATATTTCCTTGAAACGCTGTGGAGTGAATTAAAAACAATTTGGAATCCACAGATTCTGCCCTAAAGCTGATTGAGTGTCTGAAAACCTACTATGCTAATTTAAAATTTTTAGCATGGTAGGTTTTCTATAGCAGTGATTAATTTAATATTTATTTGCAGAAATGTGCCAAAATGGCAAATATATACTAAGGATATTGGTAAACTAATAACAACTACAACTTAAACCAAAATAGAGGTGATTTGCGGCAAATAGATTAATTTTAATAAATAAAATCAATGATTAGTTCTGACTATGAAATCAATCAAACTTATTACAAAAGTAGTCAGCATTTCATGGAGTAAATAACTCCTATACCAAGACCAACGATACAACCGTTGCTACTGGTGGTTCTTTTTCTGAGGAAGTCTCAGCAAAGAGAATTTGGGGAGGTGGATTCCCCCAATCCAAATTTTACACAGCTTTCATCGACTGCAGACGATGGGAGTAATGCTAATAAAACTTTCTATCCTGTGGTTGGTGTTGCTTTAGTTAAATAAAGCAAACGCTTAACACCAATAACAGGAACGGAAACAGAAAAGTTACGGTAAAATCGTTGTCGTGGCTGGTAAAACTAGTAGGTCCATACGCTTCTCTTTCGACTATTGTAATCCTAGTCCTCCCAACCTGGATTATCTCTGGTTTCTAAATTTTCAATTTATATAACAACTACTGGAAGTTCAAAACTTGAATAGCTTCCAGTTTTTTATGTCTAAATAAAAATAGGGTGAGCAATTTGCCCACCCTATTTTTTGTAGAGAATGGTTAATCCAAAAATGAATTAAACCTTGGCTAATTCTGGGGTAGGACGCTTGCTATTACGAATTGATGTAATAGCCTCAGCATAATCTTTAGCGTTAAATACAGCTGAACCGGCGACAATTGCATTAGCTCCCGCTTCTAAAACTTGCCAGGTATTATTTGCCTTCAGTCCTCCATCGACTTCAATCCAAGGGTCAAGACCGCGTTCATCACACATTTGACGCAGCTTGCGGATTTTGGGTAATACACCAGGGATAAAGCTTTGACCACCAAAACCAGGGTTGACGCTCATAATTAGTACTAAATCGCACAAATCTAGAACGTATTCAATTAGCTCTAGAGGGCTACCAGGATTAAGTACAACTCCAGCTTTCTTACCAAGCTCTTTAATTTGCCCCAAGGTGCGGTGCAGGTGGGGTGAAGCATTATGCTCGCAGTGTACAGAGATAATATCGGCACCCGCCTTAGCAAATCCTTCTACATACTTTTCTGGCTCCACAATCATCAAGTGGACATCCAGTGTCTTGGTCGTAACCGGACGAATCGCCTCCACAATCAGAGGGCCTATCGTAATATTAGGTACAAAACGACCGTCCATGACATCAACATGAATCCAATCGGCTCCAGCCGCGTCTACGGCGCGAATTTCATCACCCAGACGACTAAAATCGGCTGATAGGATAGATGGAGAAATGACAATGGGTTTTTGAGATAGGTTTTGGGTCATGGCTAGTGGATTTTTAAGCGTCCTCGTCTGTAAGCATTGTAACAAAACATTGAGCAAGACTCATAATTTTGCTCCCGGATTTTTTGGGAGTAGGGAGAATAATAACTCCTAACTCTGCTCATTTTGGATTTGGGATTTTCCTTTAATCCCAAATCCAAAATTTAAAATCTAAAATTGAATGACTAATGACTAATGGCTAATGGCTAAAAAACTAACCTGGATAATTTGGGGATTAAGTGCTTCTTGTCTGAGCGCGCCTGTAATTGCTTCAGCTTTAGAATTTGCTCTAGGAACTAATGGCATTGACGCTCTGAGGCTACACCAAGCTCCTTATAATTTAATCGGTCGCAAGATTGCTATTGGTCAAGTGGAAATTGGCCGACCTGGAATCTTTGGGTGGGATAAGGCGGTGTCTAAAAATCGCGCCATTTCTTTAGCGGCGGTGTTCTTACGCAACGGGCCAGCTAAATCAAATAATGGTGTTGACCCTCACGCTTACAATGTCGCTGGGATGATGGTGAGTCAAGACAAAGCTTTGCCGGGAGTTGCTCCGGGAGCGCGGCTGTATTCGTCTGCGGTGGGTTCTACTAAAAATATGGGTCAGCCAGAAGAGTGCTTATCAGCCCAGCACATAGCCTTACAAAATGGTGGTGATGTCCGGGCTATTAACTTTAGCTTTGGTGAACCTCTGAGCCGCGATCCTCGCCCGGAGGCTACTTTAGACGGCAATGCTTTACTAACTTTATGTGTTGACTGGTCTAGTCGCGTTCATGATGTTTTGTATGCGATCGCAGGCAATCAAGGTAAGGGGGGTATTCCTATTCCTACAGATAATTTTAACGGAATAAACGTGGCTTTTTCATCTCGCCGAGGGGGAGTTTTTAACAAAGTAGATGTGGCTAATCTGGCGGGTGCTAACCAAGGAGTAAGCGGAAGGCTAGCTGGAAAGGAATTTAATCTTGATGAGCGTGGTGCTATCAGTTTAGTTGCTCCTGGGAATAACATTCCTTTGCTCAATCCGGATGGCAAAGTTAACAAGGTTACAGGTACTAGTTTTGCAGCGCCTCAAGTTACGGCTAGTGTTGCTCTGTTGCAAGAATTTGCTGATCGACAGATACGGACAAAACAACCACACTGGAGCATTGATGCTCGCCGTCATCAAGTAATGAAAGCTATATTGCTGAATTCAGCAGACAAAATCCAAGATAGCGGTGATGGTTTGCTGTTGCGAATGAGCCGGACACTAATTGATAAAAAAAATCAAAGCTGGCTGGATTCTGATGCTTATAAAGATCCAAAAATTCCCTTGGATGCCCAAATGGGAGCGGGTCATTTAAATGTATTTCGCGCTTATCAGCAACTTAGTAGTGGTCAATGGCAGCCATCAACAACTATACCTGCTATTGGTTGGGATTATCGCACAGTCAATGCTGGAACGTCTGTTGACTATATATTAGCAAAACCGTTAAAACAGGGGAGTTTTGTTGCTGTTACTCTGAGTTGGGATCGATTGGTAGAACTCAACGATAAAAATAAAAACCAGCAATATGACGTAGGCGAAAATTTCCGCGATCGCGGTTTGAATAATCTTGACCTATACTTAGTAAAAGCTAATGCTCAAAACTCAGATGCTGGTGCTGTTTGCTCCTCAATCAGCCAAATCGATAGTATAGAACATATTTTCTGCCCCGTTGCTGCTGCTGGCAATTACAAAATTCGCGTCCAGTTTCGTCAAAAGTTAAATGAAGTGACTCAACCCTACAGTTTAGCTTGGTGGAGTGTACCTATTAATTGAAACAAGGTAGCACAACTTTTATCTGTGTCAACTTACAGCGTTTTTCATTTATTTAAATAACATTCCCCTGTAGGGTAGCACAGCTCTGTATGCCTACAAAAGTTTGGTATTTTGTGAACTAAAAAGCGTGATTTTATCTTTAAAAATCAAGAGCGCTGGTTATTTCATGATTAAGTAGTCTACAATACTTTTATAGATAAATAGGAAAGTTCCTAAGAATCGAGATTTTTATAATTCGTCTGTATTGCCGCCTCAATTAGGATTTAGCAACTCTAATAAGTTGTGTTTAATTCCTCTGAGCTAATAACTTGCTGTTACAGTTTCTGTAACAGTGCCATTTTTGTATTGGAGCAAATGCAATAGTTAATCATTGACACAGTATCTGCGTCACCCATGATCACAGTTCGGGAATCTTTCGCAAGTGAGGTGGTAAGATGAATCCGCAGAAATATAGTAGTATGAGAGAAAATTTCATCCAAAGACGTTACGGTGTTAGCCTGGGCAGACGCTATGCTATGGCAGCCGCAAGTGTTGTTTTATGCAGTGTATTAGGGTATTCTCAAGTCGATAGTAATAAAAGTACCCTTGCCCAATCTGGTTTACCTCAGCCAGAAACTCCATTGCAAAAAAAAACACTCAAGACTGATACTAAACTTGTTGAGTCTAGCAATAAGTTTGGCTTCAAACTCTTTTCAGAAGTTCTGAAAAAGGATCGGGATCAAAAGAATGTTTTTATCTCACCTTCGAGTGTTGCGATCGCTTTAGCTATGACCTACAACGGCGCTAGCGGCACGACTCAACTAGCGATCGCAAAAACCCTGGAATTACAGGGGCTGAATCTAGCAGAAATCAACTCTTCTTACGCGGCGGCATTAAAGCAGCTTTTAGACAATTCTGATCCGAAAGTACAACTGAATATTGCTAACTCACTTTGGGCAAACAAAAATTTTAGCTTTCAGCCAGACTTTCTCCAAAGAATACAGTATTCCTATAAAGCTAAGGTCAGCAATTTAAATTTTCAAGATCGAGCAACGCCTAGTATTATCAATAACTGGGTAAAAGATAACACTAATGGCAAAATCGATAAGATAATTGAAAAAATTGATCCAAGTCAGGTGTTGTTTTTAATTAATGCCATCTATTTTAAAGGAAAATGGAGCCAAGAATTTAATAAAAGTCAAACTGCTCAATATCCTTTTTATACCACATCTGGCAAGCCAAAACAACACCCGATGATGTCACAAGATGGTGACTATAGATATTATGAAAGCAAACAGTTTCAAGCGGTTAGTTTACCTTACGGCAAAGATGGTAAATTCAGCTTTTATATTTTCCTGCCAAAACACAACTCTAACCTAAAAACCTTCTATCAAAACTTGAATGTTGAGAACTGGGATAAATGGATGACTCAGTTCAGCAAACAAAAAGGGTTTATTCGCTTACCCCGCTTTAAAAGTGAGTATGATGTTACTCTCAATGATGCCTTAAAAGCTTTAGGTATGGAGGAGGCTTTCAGCAACAAAGCCAATTTTTCAGGCATGGGTAAAAATTTTGCCATTAGCGAAGTTAAGCATAAAACTTTTGTCGAAGTGAACGAAGAAGGCACCGAAGCGGCTGCGGCTACTTCAGTGGGAATAGTCGCAACAGCTTTCAGAGAAGAACCAGAACCATTCCGAATGATTGTTGATCGTCCTTTCTTCTGTGCCATTAGGGATAATCAGACGGGAAGGGTTTTGTTTACGGGTTCCATCATTGATCCACAATGAGAAAGCAGGAGGAAAGGTACAAACCAAGCCGAATTGTAGGTAAAAAGTTAGAAATATTCTTTTCGAGATTCACAGCACCAGAAAAGATACGTCATTGCTCAAACCTCTTCCCTTCTCTACGAGACGCTGTGCGCGAACATGGCAGAGGTTTTCTCCTGCCTCCTTATCTTTGATAGGTTTCAAGGAATCCTGGTGTCAACCCCAACCCTTGGGGACGCTGCGCGAACGGGGAAGTCAAAAGTCAAAAGTCAAAATATGAAGTCTTGAATCCCTTCTGACTTCTGCCTCCCTAAGGTAATGTCGCTTCAGAAATACTCAATGTGTTGTTAGCGTCAGCTTTCGAGGACTGGTTTGCTGCAATGGATGCAGTGATCTCCCCAGTAGCGCTGTCGTCTGTCTGGCTACTTAAGCTTCCAGGACGCAAGGCGCTTAAAGCAGTCTTAATTACAACAGCTGTGGGTACTGCCACAATTACACCCAAGAGTCCGCCAATTCTTGCCCCTGTCAAGACTGAAATTAAAATCCAAACTGGATTTAAACCAGTAAAGCTGCCTAAAATTCGGGGGGCAATTAAGTTTTCGAGAATTTGCTGTACAATTACTGCTGCTATCAAGACTCTCACACCCATTGAGAAATCTTGCAGCGCTACCAATAGTGTAGTCATAGCGATACCTACAGAACCGCCAAAGGGCACGAGAGCCATCAGACCAATACTTAGACCAAATAGTAGACCAAATGGCACTTTCAGCCACAAAAAGGTAGGAATCAGGGCTGATGCCATGCAAGTAGATAAAATCAACTGGGTGATGAAGAAATTTTGGAAGCTCAGGCGGACTGTTTTGGAAAAAGGATCGCGAAATTTAGAAGGCAACCATTCTACTAAACTTTCCCAGAGTTCACCCCCATGCTGTAAAAGGTAGAAAGTCAAAACCATCGTCAAGAGAATATCTAGCAGACTAGTGACTGTAACTACTGCCAGATTTAAAACTTGTCCAGCGATCGCTTGCAATTGTCCCTTGACGCGATCGTTGATTTGCACTACTAGAGCATCAAGGTTAATTGGTAAACCATAAGTCTCAGCTTTTTCGTTTAATATCATTAACTGAGAGCGTCCAGAGTCGATCAACTCTGGTAAACGAGCTACCAGTTGTTGAGCTTGGGTAAGAGCCAATGGAAAAAGTGTCACACCCAAGGCTAATAAAATCGATAAAGCCAAGAGAAATACTAAAATAGCGACTTGCTCTCGCCTAGCACCATGATGCTCCATCCAGCTCACGGGGTAGTTGAGCAGAAATGCTAGCACTGAGGCTCCGACTAAAATGACTATGAGAGAATGGAAATAATTAAAAAATACCGAAAGTGCCCAACCATTAAGAACTAGTAGCGGCAGGAATAACGCGATCGCCCCGATTCGCGCTATTGGTGTAAATGTTTGCCACCAGTCGAGTAGCTTGCGTGTCTGCATTTTAAGCTGATTGCTGGATAGAACTAAATGAAATCTTTCTTTACAGATTATTATCTCTAACTATATGAGTCTTATTCATCCTTCTAGTTTAGGAGTTAGACTAATCCAAATGAAAAATTTTGAACCGAAAGAGAATGAGGAGTGGGAAGTGGGGAGTGGGGAAGAAGCAAGGGAGCTCTTAGCTGGGAGCAAGGGAGAAGGATTTTTCCCCCTGCCCCCTGCCCCCCGCCCCTCTGCCTCTTTTCAATACCCAATGCCCAAAACACAGTTGCTTTTACATTTGATTCCAATCATCGGCTTTTTTCCGTCCTTGTGGACTCTCTATCGGGGCCAAGGGAGCCGGGAAGAACTTTCTATTAGTCGTCTGTCTATTACTTTGGCGCTTACTTGGCTGTTGGGATATCTATTATTAGCTACCGGAGCAGCAACTTCAGATTTTTTTCTGCTACGTCTTTTTATCCTGAATAGCTTTCTGACATCGGGTTACTTTTTAGTAAGTGTCTGGTTGATTTTGCGCCTGATGCAGGGCAAATCTGGGCGTTTACCAGGGTTTACTAACTTAGCCGAACGAGTTCTAGGAAAGTACTTATCTTAATTTTTTAGGGTGAGAATTTTTCAGTAGTTTTACCTATTTCCGAAAAAATTACTGTTGATTTATCTATATATCTAGTCAAATCCAGTTTATTATTGCCATACTTCAGTAAAACATCTCTAGGTTGGCCCAAAAGAAAGAAAAATGCTGCTATAAGTGTTGTGGTTGACACTACATTAAAAAAATTAGCACTGATAATTAAGAGTTAGTTATTATGGGTTGATTTGTTTGGATGTTTTTAGTTTGCAAATTTACCGAATTTGATTAGTGAGTAAGTGTGAGGAAGTCTGTGACCATTCAAAGAAGTTCGGCGGAAGAAAACCAGTCGGGAAAAGCCTCAAAGTCCATTAAAAGAATTCCCCTTTCCCATAACCCGAAATCCGGGCGTTGGCTGTGGTTTTGGGTAGGCATGAGTGGGATTGCAATGGTGTCAGCAACAGCAGGGGCGCTTTTGGCAGTGTCTTTGACCAGTACGCCTTTGCAACAAGCCCAGCTAAGTCCACAGGATGAAGCGGTGTTTGATGGCGATCGCATTTCTGGAGGTGTATTGCGATTTTCAGAATTAACCCGCCCGGTTAATCTCTTAGTTATGGGCATGAGCGTACTTCCTCCAGATGTCCAAAATCCTCCCGAAGAAACCAAAAATCTCAAATACCTGCCCCAGGTAAACTCCTTTGATGGTCTTGCCGATGTGATGCTCTTGGTCAAATTTGATCCAGAGACTAAAAAAATAGTTATGCTCTCCGTTCCCAGAGATACCCGTACAGAAATAGAGGGGTATGGGGTGAAAAAAATTAATGCCGCCAATGTTGAAGGTGGGCCAGCTTTGACTGCCAGAACCGTCAGTAATCTCTTAGGTGGGGCAGGAATTGATCGCTATGTGCGAATTAATGTTCTGGGAGTTGCCAAGCTGATCGATGCTTTAGGGGGCGTAACAGTCTACGTCCCCAAAGATATGAAGTACCAAGATGATTCTCAGCATTTGTACATCAATTTGAAGGCGGGTAAGCAGCATCTCAACGGCGAGCAAACACTGCAATTACTGCGGTTTCGCCATGACGAACTCGGTGATATTGGCCGGATTCAGAGGCAGCAAATGGTCATGCGTGCCTTGATGGATCAAACACTTAACCCCGCTACTGTTGCTCAATTACCTAAAGTTCTTGATGTAGTGAAAGACCACATCGATACTAACTTGACGGTTGAGGAGTTAGTGGCGCTAATGGGTTTTGGGGTGCGAACAAATCGCTCTAATATGCAAATGTTAATGCTGCCAGGTCGCTTTAGCGATAAAAATGAATTTGATGCTAGCTATTGGTTGCCCAACAAAGATGGTATTGCTAAAGTGATGGCTCAACACTTTGGTTTGGAGTCAGAAGAGGAACAGCAGGCGACTGCGACTGATCCACGCTCTTTGCGTGTAGCAATTCAAGATAGTACAGATGGCGATCGCTCTAACCTCCGACCATTGATTAGAGCTTTGGAAAAATCTGGATATCGCAACATCTATATAGCCAAGGCATGGGGTGAACCTCTAGAGGTGACTCATATTGTCGCCCAGCAAGGAGATGGTGACAGTGCCGAATCAATTCGTGACACTTTGGGGTTTGGCGAAGTACGTGTGGAAAGTACTGGCAACCTTGGCTCAGATATCAGTATTCAAGTAGGTCAGGATTGGTTGCAACAAAAATCTATTTTGGAGAAGTCGCTGACACCCTAAAGTGATGAAATTCATATTTTTAACTGAAGTGTTTACACTGGCTGAAATACTTCTGCTGAGAGTGAATTTACTATCTGGCTGAGTTCTTGGAGTTTAGCTGCTACTGTACCATTGGTTAATAATTCTTCTGCCTTAGCTAAACCCTCTGGCATATCTCGACAAATACCACTCCGCCATAGGTAAAAACCTCCATTCCACAAGGCTGTTTGCATTAGTTCGCCTGGTTCACCTGCCAAAACCTTCTGAATATCCGCCACCAGTTCTTCAGTAGTTCCAAGGGGTACGTTCTTGGTAGTAAAGCCGTAATCACGCGGTACGAGATGCAATCGTTCTATCTCTTGGGATGCTACAGATGAAGATAAGCTGATAATCGCAGTGCGATCGCGCGGTAAATCACAACTCCCTTCTAATCCTTTCACTAATGTAAATTTTGTTACTCCCCGCAGCCCCAGAGCTATCTTAAACATCCCTTCTGTCGGCGGATGCACAAACCCAGCAATTACGTGAGCATCTCCGGCATAAGGACACCAGATTAGCTCCATTGTCGCCAATGGCGGACGTTTGCCAAGTTGCTCGCGGTATTCCCAAATACTGTTAGTTAAGGGAAAATGCTGAGGTAGATAAATAAAGCCGATTCCCGTTTGCTCAAACACCTGCTGGGTTTTTGCTAGTGGTAGGACAGTCCAATCGACTCCTAAAGCCTGCCAAATATCTATTAGAGGTAAGCCGTACTTAGTTGGGAGGCGATCGCCACCGTGCATTACCACTGGTTGTCCAACTGCGGCGAGTAGTAAAGCTGTTACCGGACTAATTGGTGCTGTGCGTGTTCTGCCATCATAAGGTACACCAAGAGCGATCGCTGGTCGCCGAGAGACGGTTGGTTGCAGTTTTGGCCCCAATTCATCATAAGCATCCAACATTCCCGCTAACTCTTCCCCCGTAGGACGTTTGATTCGATGAGCAATCAAAAACGCTCCGATTTGGGCTGGTGTAGCTTCACCCAGCAGCATCATTTTAATGGCGGTGGCTGCTTGGGTGCGAGTTAAATTCTCGCCTGTGTGGTTTCCGCTACCTACTTTTTGTAGTAATTCCCTAAATATATTGCTCATTTGTGCTTTGTCCTACCCTGTGGGAAGCCGCAGACGCGTCTATGTCATTTGTCCATTGTCCTTTCTGTAAATGACTAATGACCAAATGATTAATAACTAATAACGCTTAAGAAGCCGATCGCTGCTGGTCAATTTGTAATGGAATATTCTCGCACACAAGTTGCCAAAAGTGTTTGATAGGGGGAATTTGAAGCCGATCTTGAGTTGTTACCATAACTACCCGACGGGTCAAACTGGAACCATCTGTTAAACCACTACTACTATTGCTGGCTAAGGAACGAATCGCTAGGGTAGGGTCAAGACGAGCTTCCATTAATGCTGATTGAGGTAGCAAAGCTATCAATTCTCCTTGGCGCACCACTCCTCGGAAGGCATCTAGGGTATTTACCTCTAAAGCTGCCTGGAGTGTAGCTTCCATTCGCTCAAATCTATCTTGTATTAAGCGCTGCATCCCATAACCATCTTTAAAAACCACTTGGGGATAACGAATTAGCTCCGACCAAGGGACTAATTCATATTGGGCTAGTGGATGATTGGCTGCGGTTAGAATTTCTATAGGTTCATCATAAAGTACTTCTACCACCATTTCTCTACCAGTGGTTAAGAAGCGATTATTCATCACAATTGCTAAATCCACCAATCCATCTTTGAGGACTTTCAGAGCGCGATCGCTTCCCAATGAAGTCACCCGCAATTGCACATCTGGGTAATCATGACAAAATTTTTGCAACACTGGGGGTAAGTAAGATCCACATAAAGAGTGAATCGCGGCAATGCAAAGTTCTGGCTGCTTTCCGGCGATTAAATCAGCTAATTCTTCTGTAGCTGTCTGCCATTCTTGGCAAATTTTGCGGGCACGGGGTAGTAAACATTCACCTCCCAGCGTTAATTTTGCATGACTATTTCTGTGAAACAGTTCTATACCCAAATCTGCTTCCAATGCCTGGATTTGGCGACTAATTGTCGATTGCGTAACACCAGATGTTCGCGCTGCTTGTTGAAAGCTGCCGGTTTGTGCGATCGCTAGAAAGGCTTGCAACTGCTCTAGGCGCATTTTTATGTAGCCTGAATTACATTTATCAGTTTCATTAAGTTAACGGTTTTTTATCGGTAATTTAGTATAGTTTGTTACAGTATCTTTTATCTGATTTACATTGGTATAAATCAGGTTTTACTGCCTTTTTTGTCAATTCTCCGCTTTGTACCGATGTCCTAACGCCAAAGGAGAGGATGAATCTCACTGCGACTCCAACATTTCTTCAACAGACAAACCAATATCATTCGCAATTTGGCGTAGCAATCTCGGTGAAATATCGCGGCTCTTGTGAAACGGAACTGTTGTTCCTCGACCATCTTAGTGACGAAACTGCTTGTGTGAACCCTTCTGGCGCACCTCCACAAAACCAAGGTTTTCTAGAATGCGGATGACCTCTTGTGGCTTCAGGACAGGAATGTTGCTCATGGTTTACTGAACCACGATCTGCTGTGTACCAACAAATTCCGTCTCAAATGTCGCGTCTTCATCTTCTAGAAGCATCTCAATCACTTCGCGTAGATTTTCCTGTAACTCATCTAAGGTTTCTCCTTGAGAATGCGCTCCGGGAAATCCAGGCACATAACCAACGTAGAGATTAGTATCAGAATCTCGCTCAATTATCGCAGTAAAGGTTTTCATAAAGTTGGTCAGTGGCAATATGCTTTAAATCATAGCCGGACAATCACCTGTTCATAGTAGAGGAAGAGTCCGACCTCCAATTTGACAGAAATTACCACTCAGCCAAAGCGATCGCTATTCCTTGTTGCAAATCTGGTGTAAGTTCGAGGTTATTTGCTAACTGCTGCAATTGTTGATGTGCGGCTTCCATATCCAAATTTTTTAATGCCGCGATCGCGTGTAGTCTCACTGATGCATTAGAATCAGCTAGTAGCGAAATCAATGGTTCAATAGCTTGCATTTCGCCTAACTGCCCTAAAGATAAAGCGATCGCACAATTGATGCTGACAATCTCTATGGCTGGATGCTGCAATCGCAGTATTTGCAATAATATTTCTACGGCTCGTGTAGTTTGCGGCTTTTGCACTCGCCCCAAAACTGTAACAATTTCTTGCCAAAGTGTCTCTGAAGTGATTTGATTAAATGCTGTTTGTAAATATTCCAAACTGGATGGTGTTCCCACCCAAACCAAAGCGCGGATGGTTTCTAATTGCAGTGGTAGCGGTGTATGGGGTGATATTAGCAGCTTAAATAATTGCTGGGCTGCCTCATCACAACCCATTCGAGAAAGGGAAACTGCGGCTGCACAACAAACATCAATATTAAAGTCGTAAAGCTTGGGTTGTAGTCTCGTCACTAAATCTAATGCTTCGCGTAAGTCAGAGCGAAAACCTAAACCAAGTATTGCTGCACGCCTAACTGTGGCGGCTATATCATCCAAAGCGTTTAACAATACTGGTGGTATACGTTCGTCATGAAAGCTGCTGAGGGCTTCAATTGCAGCCGTGCGGATTGTTGCTTGTGGATCTTGTACTACACTTAATAGCGGTGTGATGGTTTCTATTTGGGGAATGCAGGAAAGCGATCGCACTGCTAAAAGCCTTGTATCTTCATCTGCTAGAAGTTCAGTTAGTGAAGTAATCGCAACACTACCCATTTGCGCTAGTGCTGTAGCTGCGATCGCTTTAAGTTCTTGATCCTCATCGGTTTTCAATAATTCAACTAAGGGTGCGATGGCTTCTGGGTGCTGAAATTCGCCTAAAGTCCGTGCTGCATACCAGCGTAATTCTTCCTCTGCATCTTCGTCTTCTAATATCTCAATGAGTGGTGGGATGGCAATATTTCCCAAGCGAGTCAACACTTTGGTGATTTCCCAGCGTTGCTGAAAATCCCCCATCTCTAACATTGAAAGTGTTAATTTCAGCAGATATTCTTGATTTTTAACTATCTCTGGATGCTCAGAATCTGTCGCTAAAATTAATTGTTGTAAATATTGAATTAGTGATGACCAATCAGCTGCATCGTATGCTGTCTGGGCTTGCACCAAAAGCTGGTTGATATTACTCACGATACCCTGAATTGTATTATTTAACTTGGTTTGACTAGAACTGAATTACCCTCAATTTTGACGGCATAAGTTTTAAGGGCTTCTGTGGCTGGGCCTTTTTGCACTTTACCGTCAATGCCAAATTCCGAATCATGACAAGGACAGACGAATTTTTTTGTCTCAGCTTTCCATGTTACGGTGCAACCTGCGTGAGTACAGGTAGGGTTAACAGCAGTCAGATTCGCAGCCTTAGATGTACCGACTAGCAACAGAGGCCCAGCAGGTGAGTTTTTAGCCAACAATTGACCAGTCTTATCTAATTCTGCCGAAGTGCCTACTGTTTGCCAATCCTTAGATACTGGAGTTGTTTGAGAAGAACAAGCTGCGATCGCTATAGGTAGAGAACTCGCTATCCCACCCAAACCTGCCCAATTAATAAAATCACGACGTTTCATAGCTGCTGAAATAATATCTAAGTTTTAGCTAACATCTGCCACTCAATTTTGGATTCAGAATTGATTTATGGCAATCTAAAATCCCTTCGATCATTTCAAATACCCTTCATTAAGGGGTTTACGTGGGTCATTGGCTAGCTTTGATGCAATAAATGCATATTATTTATCCGTTTTCAGCAATTTTACCAAAAAACCGTAGCTATTTATACGATTTTAACAGAAATATGCCTTTAAGTTATAGGTATCGAAATTGTTACATGAACATTCTCTAAACCTGCTTGACAAATTTCCAAGATGTAAAGGGCAACAAGTTTTCCTTAACTAATCACGGATTTGGAGTTTCGCTTTGAATGCTCTGAAGTAAAAATAATCAACCGTAAGCAAATATTAAGTTTTTATTTCCTAATCCTCGTAGATACAACACTTGATGGAACTACGGGTTGATTGATATTGGGCAATTATCACCATATTCAGTAATTTTGCATTGAGAGTCAGATCATGACAGACACAGCAACTACCACTACTAGCCTCAACAAGTTCGAGAAATTCAAGGCTCAAAAAGATGGACTCGCCATCAGGGATGAGATAGAGAAATTTGCCGCCTTGGGGTGGGAAGCAATGGACGAAATCGATCGCGATCATCGGCTCAAGTGGGTGGGTGTGTTTTTCCGCCCAGTCACCCCAGGTAAGTTTATGATGCGGTTGCGGATGCCTAACGGTATTCTCAGCAGCAGTCAGATGCGTGTTTTAGCCCAAGTAGTGCAACGTTACGGTGATGATGGTTGCG
Organism: Nostoc sp. XA010; assembly: GCF_020829625.1. Taxonomy (GTDB): domain Bacteria; phylum Cyanobacteriota; class Cyanobacteriia; order Cyanobacteriales; family Nostocaceae; genus Nostoc. The sequence continues at coordinate 19,323 of NZ_JAIVFX010000007.1, forward strand.
CTGATATTACTACGAGACAGAATATCCAATTACGGGGGATCAGAATTGAAGATTTACCAGATATCTTTAATAGATTTCACGCAGTTGGTTTAACCACTATCCAGTCAGGGATGGATAACGTCCGCAACATCACAGGCGATCCTGTGGCGGGGTTGGATGGGGATGAGTTGTACGACACACGAGAGTTGGTACAGCAAATTCAAGATATGCTCACCAACAAAGGCGAAGGGAACCCAGAGTTTAGCAACTTACCACGGAAGTTTAATATTGCAATCACAGGTGGACGAGACAATTCAGTTCATGCTGAGATTAACGATTTAGCTTTTGTTCCAGCATTTAAGGAAGCGAGTGGGGAAAAATCTTCCCAATCCCCAATCCCCAATCCCCAGTCCCCAATATTTGGCTTCAACATCATTGTGGGTGGCTTTTTCTCAGCGAAACGTTGTGAAGCAGCGATTCCTTTAAATGCTTGGGTACTTCCCGAAGATGTAGTCGCTGTATGTAGAGCCGTTTTAGAAGTCTTTCGTGATCATGGGCCGCGTGCTAATCGGCAAAAATCGCGCTTGATGTGGCTAATTGATGAATGGGGTGTAGAAAAGTTTCGCGCAGAAGTAGAAAGCCGCTTGGGTAAATCATTATTACCCGCAGCAGCAAAAGACGAAATCGATTGGGAAAAACGCGACCATATCGGTGTATATAAACAAAAACAAGCAGGATTAAATTACGCAGGTTTGAACATTCCCGTCGGGCGGCTGTATGCCGAAGATATGTTTGAAATTGCGCGTCTAGCGGAAGTTTACGGCAGTGGCGAAATCCGCTTCACACTTGAGCAAAACATCGTTATTCCCAACATTTCTGACTCGCGTTTAGCAACATTTTTAACAGAGTCTTTGCTAGAAAGGTTTTCTATTGATCCAGGTTTGCTGACGCGATCGCTAGTATCCTGCACAGGGGCACAATTTTGCAACTTTGCCCTCATCGAAACCAAAAACCGCGCCCTGGCAATGATTAAAGCCTTAGAAGAAGACTTAACCTTCACCAATCCAGTCCGAATTCACTGGACAGGTTGCCCCAACTCATGCGGACAGCCCCAAGTTGCAGACATCGGCTTGATGGGAACTAAAACTCGCAAAAATGGCAAAACCTTGGAAGGCGTTGACATATATATGGGTGGCAAAGTCGGCAAAGATGCTCATTTAGGAACTTGCGTCACCAAAGGCATACCATGCGAAGACTTGCAGCCAGTATTGCAAGACTTACTCATCAAAAACTTCGGGGCGAAACTCAAGCAAGAAGCCTTACTAGTTGGTAACTGCTAGTACTTATCGGGGGTATTCAGCATTGGGTAAAACTCATACTTCAAACTTAAAGGCTTAAGCTTCGACCTTAAAGGCTTAATCTTCAACCTTAAAGGCTTAATCTTCGACCTTAAAGGCTTAACCTTCAAACTTAAAGGCTTAAGCTTCGACCTTAAAGACTTAAGCTTTGACCTTAAAGGCTTAATCTTCAAACTTAAAGGCTTAACCTTCAAACTTAAAGGCTTAAGCTTCGACCTTAAAGGCTGATCTTCTCCTACCTCTTCACCGTATTTTATTCAATTAGAAAGATTGGAATGCTTAAAAACTTATTTTCATTTAGCGATCGCTACCGCATCTTACATCAGACTTGGTTTGCTTTCTTTCTCACCTTTGTCTGTTGGTTTAACTTTGCTCCCTTCGCTACAACCATTGGCAAAGAGCTAAGTTTAGCGCCTGAGCAAATCAAAACTTTGGGTATCTGTAACCTTGCTCTCACAATACCCGCACGGCTAATTATTGGGATGCTTCTGGATCGTTTTGGCCCCAGAATCACCTACTCAATCCTGCTGATGTTTGCGGTTGTTCCTTGTTTAGCAACGGCGCTAGCGCAAGATTTTAATCAACTAGTTATCAGTCGTTTGCTGATGGGAATTGTCGGATCTGGGTTTGTTGTCGGTATCCGCATGGTAGGGGAATGGTTCCAGCCGAAGGAGATGGGAATTGCTCAAGGCATTTATGGCGGTTGGGGTAACTTTGGGGCTTTTGGTGCAGAGTTTGCCTTACCAATACTTGCAGTTTCTACTAGCTTTTTCGCTGGTGGCGCTTCTAACTGGCGGTTTGCGATCGCACTTACAGGGATCATTACAGCCATCTACGGGGTAATTTATTACAACAACGTCCAAGATACACCCACTGGCAAAGTCTACAAGAAACCCAAGAAAAATGGTTCTCTAGAAGTGACTAGCATCAAAAGCTTCTGGGCAATGATTGTCTCAAATTTTGGTTTAATTTTCGCCTTGGGTTTATTAGCTTGGCGCTTAGAACAAAAGAACATTCACTTCCTAACTTTGAGCCAAATGTATCTGGCTTGGTTGCTATTAGCAGGATTGTTTGCTTACCAAAGTTACCAAGCTTGGCAGGTAAACCGAGAACTTCTAACTGGTAAAAGAACCTACGCTCCATCTGAACGCTTTCAATTTGGTCAAGTAGCTTTACTCGAATTCACTTACATCACTAACTTTGGCAGCGAACTAGCAGTTGTTTCCATGCTCCCAGCATTCTTTGAAAAAACTTTTGCTTTAGAGCATGTTGTAGCTGGGATGATTGCTGCTACCTATCCGTTCTTAAATTTGGTTTCTCGTCCCAGTGGTGGCTTAATTTCTGATAAATTTAGCTCCCGTAAATGGACAATGACAATTATCAGCGCTGGCATTGGAGTTAGTTATTTGATTGCACATTTTATTAGTAGTAGCTGGCCGATTCCGCTAGCGATCGCAGTTACAATGTTTGCCGCCTACTTTGCCCAAGCTGGCTGTGGTGCAACTTATAGCATCGTACCCCTAATTAAAAAAGAAGCCACTGGACAAATTGCTGGAAATGTGGGAGCTTACGGTAATTTTGGCGGCGTAGTTTACCTGACAATTTTTAGCTTAACCGACGCTCCAACACTATTTACCACAATGGGTATAGCTGCACTAGTCTGTGCTTCCATGTGCGCTTTCTTCCTGAAAGAACCAAAAGGTTCCTTTGCGGCTGCCTATGAAGGTGAATTACCAGAAACCGCAACTAAAAACTCTATTTTCTTAACTGAAGAATAATCAACTGAAGGATGAAGTAGTGAAATTAACTATCAGATTTAAGTTAGGTAACTTTACACTTCATCCTTCCATAGCAATCCTAATTCATGAAAATCTCTTTTTCTTCTCTCTGCGCTGGCGTCTTCTCTACGAGAGGCTCCGCCAACGCGCAGCGTCTCGTCAGAGAAGAACGCAAAGGAATAAGAGTTTCAAAAAGTTTTTGCGTTACACACAAATTTCTCAAACTGCCGCTACATCTGAGGTTGCCCAATCAAAATAACAAAATGGTACAACTGCCATGAGTGAATTTACCAAAACCCTTTGTCCTTACTGCGGTGTTGGCTGTGGACTAGAAGTTTCACCTCCAGCCCAACATGGCAAAGCAACTAATCGGGATAGCCAAGGAAATCCAACTTGGCGGGTGCGCGGCGATAAAGCGCATCCATCCAGTCAAGGAATGGTTTGTGTCAAAGGCGCAACGATCGCAGAATCTTTAGATAAAAATAGATTACATTACCCAATGGTGCGAGACTCCTTAGATCAAGAGTTTCGGCGCGTTAGTTGGGATGAAGCTTTTAATATCATCACAAAGCGCATTCAAACAGTACGCTTTACCCAAGGGCCAGAAGCGTTATGTATGTATGGTTCCGGCCAGTTTCAAACTGAAGATTATTATATAGCCCAGAAACTAATGAAAGGCTGTCTGGGTACTAATAATTTTGATGCCAACTCTCGCTTATGTATGTCTAGTGCGGTGTCTGGCTACATTCAAAGCTTTGGCTCAGATGGCCCGCCCTGCTGTTACGATGACTTGGAGTTAACCGACTGTGCATTTTTAATTGGTACTAATACAGCCGAATGTCACCCCATCGTTTTCAACCGACTGGAAAAGTATCACAAAAAGAACCGCAAAGTCAAAATGATTGTGGTTGATCCCCGTCGCACACCAACCGCAGAAGCTGCTGACTTGCATTTAGCGATTCGTCCCGGTACAGATATCGACTTATTAAACGGCATCGCCCACTTGTTGATGCGCTGGAATTACATCGATACCATGTTCATGGACGACTGCACCAGTAACTTTCCGGCTTATGCTGAAGTAATTCGGCACTATCCGCCAGAGGTAGTGGCTCGTCAATGTGGAATCAGCATTGAAGATTTAGAAACAGCAGCTCGCTATTGGGGTGAATCCGAGCGGGTATTGTCCTTGTGGTCAATGGGTGTGAATCAATCGTCAGAAGGGACGGCTAAGGTAAGAACTATCATTAACCTGCACCTGATGACTGGACAGATTGGCAAACCTGGGGCTGGCCCTTTTTCCCTCACTGGTCAGCCAAACGCAATGGGAGGACGAGAAGCCGGAGGTTTAGCGCATTTATTACCGGGTTATCGGGTAGTAAAAAATCCTCAGCACAGAGCAGAAGTTGAGCAGTTTTGGGGACTTAAGCCAGGACAGATTTCGCCCAATCCCGGTTTGACTGCTTGGGATATGATTACTGGCTTGGAAGATGGCGCTGTAGAGTTACTGTGGATTGCGGCTACCAACCCAGCTGTGAGTATGCCAGATTTGGAGCGCACTAAAAAGGCGTTATTGCGATCGCCTTTCACTATTTACCAAGACGCATATTATCCTACAGAAACCTCTGCTTACGCTCACGTTCTGTTACCAGCCGCCCAGTGGGGTGAAAAAACTGGTGTGATGACAAACTCTGAACGTGTGGTAACTCTATGTCAAGCATTCCGCCAACCGCCAAGAGAAGCTAAAGCAGATTGGGAAATTTTCGCCGAAGTTGGACGTAGATTAGGTTTTGAGAAAGAGTTTGCCTTTGCTAACTCCGCCGAAGTTTATGCTGAGTTTGTCAAACTAACTAAAACTCGCCCCTGCGATATGACGGGTATCAGTCACGCACAATTACAAGCAGAAGGGCCGAGTCAATGGCCTCATCCAGAAAAAAGTGATGAGTTAAGAGTTAGGAGTCATGAATTAGAATCTTCAACTCCTAACTCCTCACTCCTAACTTCTAACTCCAAAAGACTTTACACCAATCTCCGCTTCCACACCCCTGATGGACGCGCTCGATTTGGGGCATATTACTCAAAGGGATTGGCAGAACCACCAAACCCAGATTATCCTTTTGTGCTAACTAACGGGCGACTTTACGGACACTGGCATACCCAGACACGCACTGGACGAATTGAAAAAATTTGTAAAATGCATCCCGAACCGTTTATCGAAATTCATCCCCGTGATGCTGCTCGGTTAGGTATTGTAGATAGTATGTATGTAGAAGTGCGATCGCGTCGAGGTAAAGCTAAGTTTCCTGCTAAAGTGACAAAAGCGATCGCGCCTGGTACAGTTTTTGTCCCCATGCACTGGGGTTCACTGTGGGCAGATAATGCCGAAGCCAATGCCCTCACCCATCCAGAATCTTGCCCCGATTCGCTGCAACCAGAATTAAAAGCCTGTGCTGTGCAGCTGATACCAATCTCTGTAGAAGTTACAGTCAAAGATTATCAACTCCAGTCCTCACAATGGTAAGGGACTTCCAGAAAATAAATTATCCAATTTACTCAGATAATATTTTTCTTTCTCCCCCTGCCCCCTGCTCCCTGCCCCTCTGCCTACACCGCGATAGGATATTTTTTTAGTTGGAAGTCCCTAAGCTCGTAACTGTACTGCTCAAGATGTAATTAATAATCATCAATAGGTAATTTAGTCAATAATCAATAACCAATAGTGATTATCATTTTTTATGGCTCTCTACTATTGACCCATACCAATTACCATATCTAAAGAGGCTAAAGTTCTAGTAAGCAGAGGTTTTACTAGCGCCGAGTTAAGTTATGGGAAAAAATCAAAATCAGATAGTATTACAAATCATCTTATTTTAATCCTCTAGATTTATCTATGGGATTTTATTTTATTTAAAAATCGGGTGCAGCAGATGAAAAAGTTACTGAGGGAAATTCTAGGGGCTACCAAAGATGAGAACTTCATGCACATCATTGAAAACATAGAAGTAATAGTTTCTAAAGTTCTATCTATTTTTATGGTGATCGTGATTTTGGTAGCGATCGGGGATTTAGGAGTATTTCTTTTTAAAGAGTTATTTACAGCACCTTATGCAAAATTTAACACAACCTTGTATAAAATTTTTGGTCTATTTTTAAATATTTTAATTGCTTTAGAAATTTTAGAAAACATCACAGCTTATTTACGAAAACACGTTTTTCAAGTTGAATTAGTTATTGTCACATCCTTAATTGCTGTTGCCAGAAAAATTATTATTCTTGACTTAGAAAAGATTGGAGGTATTGATATAATTGGTTTAGGAATTGCTATTCTCGCCCTCTCAATTAGTTATTTGATAATTCGTCTCAGTAATTCCAAAAATACCCGTTAAAAATTAAAGATATCTAGTATGCAATTTAGTTAAATATTAGGTTAGTCTGAACTTTTAACAGATAATATATACCAATCCAATTTGATTTATGAAAATATATATATTTATATATATATGTAGGGTGTGAAAGCGTTGCTTAACGCACCGCCCGTCGATGGTTAAAAAACCTTAATTTTGAATACTTTCTTATGACAGATTTCTTTGAATTTGAAGCAGACTTTGTTGATTCCCTGCGCTGTATCCCGATGCAGGTGCGTTGCAAATTAGATACTTGTGGCATTAAACTAAAATTGTCTGATTGGAATCAGATGACTACAGGCGAGCGTCAAGCTTTAGTCGAATTACCTTGCACTAGAGAAACGGAAATTCAGTCTTACCGCGAGCATATCCAGCAATTAATTTTACAACGCACAGGTATACCAGCTACAAAATTGCCCATCGAGCCTCATCCCGCATGGCTAGACTCTGCCACTGTACCACCTAGCATCCAGGAAAAAGCTCAAGAACTAGGTGTAACCCTAACACAGCACAATTGGGCAGGTTTAACGCCCTTACAGCGTTTTGCCTTGATTAAACTCAGCCGCCCAGGACATGAAAACAAAAACTTTGAGAGAGCGATCGCAGAATTCCATCTGCTTTAACTAGTCAATAGTCATAAACAGAACAACTTTGTTAACTTGCCGCCCTTAAATGATACATTACAGCACAGTTAATGCTCTAATGTATCAGAAATTTACGCATAGGTTAACGGTTAATCTAGCTAACTCTAAATTAATATTTTCTTAATAAACTACTATTAACTATTCACTAGTAGGTGAGGGTAAGAAAAATATGGCTGCAAAGAAACTTTTGATGCTGGTTGGGGACTACGTAGAAGACTATGAAGTGATGGTTCCTTTCCAGGCGTTGCAAATGGTGGGGCACACAGTTCATGCAGTTTGTCCAGACAAAAAAGCTGGCGACAAGGTGCGGACGGCAATTCACGACTTTGAAGGAGATCAGACTTATAGCGAAAAACCCGGTCACAACTTCACTTTAAATGCCACCTTTGCAGAAGTAGAAGCCGCAACCTACGATGCCTTAGTCATCCCCGGAGGACGGGCACCAGAATATATCCGCCTGAATCAGCAGGTACTAGAAATCACCCGTCACTTTGCCCAAACGAATAAACCGATTGCTGCCATCTGCCACGGCTTGCAGTTATTGGCTGCTGCTGATGTACTGCAAGGCAAAAGATGTACTGGCTACCCTGCTTGTAGCCCAGATGTCAAGAGTGCTGGAGGGATTTATGTCGATATCTGTGTTGATCGGGCAATAGTTGATGGTAACTTGGTGACAGCACCAGCTTGGCCTGCTCACCCCCATTGGTTAGCAGAATTCCTCACAGTACTTGGAACTAAGATTGAACACCCAGAACTGGCTACAGTTGTTTGAGGCAAGATACCGGAAATCTTTTAGTTCGATCTTCGGGGCAGGTTAAGAGGCATAAAACCAATTCGCAATTCGCAATTAAACTAAACCACGCACAAGGGGTGGGGTTTTTACCTACCTTAAGCCACAAGGAATTTTTCGACCACAAGGGGCGTTAGCGTAGCGGGACGCAGTACGGTTTTGAACCTTTACTTTTTGGATAAAGCAAGTGGCGTGGAAACCCCCTTTTCTACGGGACGCTTTGTATAAAAGCCTCTCCCTTTGCGAGAAGACCGTACTGGCTCACAACAGAGCATTGAAAATTATATATTTTTGGAATAGAACAAAATGCAGTAAAAAATACTGTTTTTTGATAAATTGCCGTGGGTTTAATTTGCAGTTAGGATGTCTTGAGTACACCACCCATAAAATCTGATTTATCCCTCTAACAAGCCAGTTTTAGGATAAATTCTCAGCAAATGGAATACTTATTTACGTTAGGTAAAACAATTTGAAATTTTGCGTCTATAAATTTAAATTTCTTAGCAGGAAGTGAAGCTATAGTGGATTTAGCAATGCTGCTGTTAATGTGGCTAAGGCTAGTCCTGCTGCCAAATTATGTGAAGAATTAGTTTAGAAACGTACTCTAACTCGATGACAGGCAAACACGCAAGACATAATGCATTTCTGCGGCTAGTGTCTGGTAACGGGGCAGCTTTTGGACCAGAATCTCGCTATTCCCTGCCCCCCAGTAAAGAGATGGTAATTGGACGCGACCCCAGCTGCCAAATTGTCTTGGATGCCATGATGTACCGAATGGTATCTCGTCGTCATGCAGTGGTTCGTCCCCTCTCTCTATCGCCAGATAGCAAATTCAGCTGGGTGCTTTGTGATTTAAATAGTGCTAATGGCACTTATTTGAATGGACAACGCTTGTATGAATGTCAGGAATTGCACCCAGGCGATCGCATTTCTCTAGGTGCTGATGGGCCGCAATACGTTTTTGAGTATGAGTATACCTTACTCACCCCGGCCACGACGGTTAACCAAGTTACACCATTACCTTCGGCGACAAATCACCACAGCCACACGCAATTAAAGCAGCCAGATTCTGTTAGCTTCACCCAGCTTTTTCCGATTATTTCCACTGGTAAAGATTTAACTAGTAAAGCTTACCTCGTACCGGGAATACTGACCGTAGTTTTTGTAGTGTTAATGTTTGCTACAGTCGGTCAACCCCAAGCAAATCAAGTGATTGTAGCTACTTACATCGCCTTTGCTGCCTACTATTTTGTTTACCAACTTTGCGGTAAACAGAAGCCTTGGTGGGTGCTAATGGCTGCGGCACTGGGTACAATGCTGATTTTGCTTAGTCCGTTGTTGGATTTATTTATCTTTGTGTTTCGCACCGTCCTGCCTGGGAACTTACCCTCATCCCAAGAATCTATCACCTTTACAGAGTTGCTGGTGCGGATGTTTTTTGGCGCTGGCTTGATGGAGGAATTACTCAAAGCATTGCCTGTACTAGGGGCGTTTGCTCTCGGCAGAATGTTGTCTTCACCTTGGCGGGAACGCATAGGTATTTGGGAACCTTTAGATGGTATTCTCCTGGGAACAGCTTCTGCTGTGGGCTTCACTCTCTTGGAAACTCTCGGACAATATGTGCCAGATATTACTCAAAATGTCACGCAACAGGTGGGTATAGGCGCTGCTGGTCAACTGGCGGGTTTGCAACTGCTAATTCCGCGAATTTTAGGCTCCGTAGCCGGACACATGGCTTATAGTGGCTATCTGGGCTATTTTATTGGGTTAGCTGTCCTCAAACCCAGTAGAAGTTGGCAAATTCTCTCTATTGGTTATCTTAGTGCTGCTGCGCTTCATGCTTTGTGGAATGCTACAGGATCAATCAATGCCTTGCTGTTGGTAGTTGTTGGGGTGTTATCTTACGCCTTTTTGATGGCAGCAATTCTTAAGGCACGGGCGCTATCACCGACGCGATCGCAAAATTTTGCTACTCGATTTCTTGGGCCAAAATAAGGGATGGGGCAGGGGGAGTAGAGGAGTAGGGGAGTAGGGGAGTAGAGGGAGCAGGGGGAGATGAGGGAGCCAGAGACAAGAATTAATAACCAATGCCCAATGCCCAATTACTTTTGAATATTTATATCTTGGGATAGATGGTCTAATGTTTTAATCAGCTTATTGTGAGGTTACTTTAGGCTCACTATACAAAAATACTAGGATTAGTGAATGCTTAAAATAGCAGTACAAGTGTTATCAGCAAATAAATCTGCCTGCATCGAAAATTTATGTAGAAAAAAGAGACAGTTCATTCAGGTTATGCTTCATACTCAGACTTGTTGAGTTCATTAAAAGCATAAGAAGCGATCGCTAAAGTAACTTTTGCTTTCTCTACTTCTGATAAAGCTGTCCACTGGCTATTGTGAAGATTATTGAGTGCAGATGCCGCGTTTTGCGATTCGCTGCTTCGCATAGCGTAAGCAAAAGGACGAGCCAAAACTAAGAGATCCTCTGTTCCCCAATTTGGTAATACTGTCTGAACACACTCAACCAGTTGTTCAGCGATTGATTGCTGGGCAGCAAGGATTTCAGCAGCTTTGGTGGCGATGGCGTTGAGCAATGCTTGGGGGACACAGGCGGCAAAAGTACTAGATAATCTTTCTTGAAGATTAAGTACTTGTGCTTGTTGGACATTGTGATTATTGTCTGACTCCAGAGAGATACCAGACCAAAGTGTGTCTAGATGGCTATAAAAATCTTGCGATCGCGTTGTCAGTTCTTCCTCAAGCAAATCTTGCATTCCAAACTGTTCTTCTAATTCCTGAAAATAAGCTTCTGATTCTTCATCACCTGGATTCCAGGGATAGGTAGCATCGTCTGGTTCCAGTAATGCTTCTAATAATTCTAAATCTACATTATATGGCAAAGAAGAGAAGGTGTCTGAGCCTTTAATTTTATTAGCCATTTTTCATTGCCTCACATATTATTTAGTAGTATTTACAGCTACAATTCCTCAGAATAGATTTCCGCAAAAACAGTTGAATTTTTCTACAAAAAATAGATTTTAAAGATTGGTGCTAAAGACTCAAATTTATTTTTACAATAGTTATACTAGGAGTCTTCAATAATAAACTCCCAGGTTTCAGCTCTCGCACTTCCAAACTTTAACTGCATTCCCGATTTCAATGGGACTTCCTCTCGGAGGATTTGTTGCCAACCATTAGGCCCTAAAAACCAAGTTGTCCCGTAGGTAGAAAAATCTTGCAAGTAATAACTTCGCACCAATGTAGCATCAGTAAGAGTGTTGCGGCAAAAGATTTCGGCGTGGCGTTTGGATACAGATGGTTCAGGGATGACAACATCATTGTCGCTTGTGCGACCGATGCGGGTGACTCCATAACGTAGTGACCAGGTTTTACCTTTTGGGGTAAGCGATCGCAACGAAGCAGCCGGAAGCGAGAAGCCATCAGGAATGGCTGTATCTGGTAGTTCGGTAATACCTTCATCCAGATTCTTAATGAGTTCGCCATTAAAATCTGGATGCAGGTAGAGAACAGGCAAAGTCCAAGCAGGTTGATTAAATTTATACAGTGTTAACAATTCTTGCCTAGCCTGGGCTACGGCTTCATCAATTGGCTTGTGCGATCGCAAAGCTTCAGTAAAGGCTTGAATAAAACTGTGGCTTTCGTGGTCAGCGATTTCATCGCGCATCCCCAAAACCGCAGGCACACCATGACGAATCAACACTTCTGCTAAACTGCTGGCAGGGATAGCTTGATGATTCATAGCAGCTGGTTGTGCGCCCCAACAGGCGTTAAAAACTGCTAATTTCACACCTGTATGGGTCAATACTTGCGCCAATTCTATCCCATTTAGGGGCATATCTGGTCGCAAAAACAGTAACCCTCCGTCTGGGCCTGGCAAACCATGTCCAGCGTAAAAGAAAACATTGTATGCTCTGGTTTCTAATTCTTGAATCAACTCCTGTGGGGTTGGTTGTAGAAGTTGAGTCACTATACAAGGGGCACATCTTTGCAAATTACCACCCACAGACTTATCTGCAAGAGTTTGCTGTAAGATAGCAGCTTCTTGTTCTAGTTGCAGCTTGTCATCATGACCTAAAACCAGCAGAATACTTAAAGCCTGGTCAGTTCGCAAATGCGGTAAAGGGTCAACTTCGCTGCTGGTGCGACTAAATAGCAAATCTTGGGAGAGAGACATAGCTGATTGGCCAGGTTCACGCTGCATAATTTCCCAAGGGAGAGCGATCAGATCCGGGTCGCGGATTTCTAGCCGAAAGCGCAAACGTGTATGCTGACCCATAGCAATACCGCGACTGCGTTCTAGACTACCAAGAATTTGCCCATCAAATACCCAGCGCCATAAATTCATTCCCAAGTTTTGCATCAGACGACTGCTATAGGGACCAGTGGTTTGACCTGAAGCGGGTGAAATCCAATCTATGGGGAATGGGTTGGACTTTTGAGATGTTGATGGGGAAATATCTAAGTGACTATGACCAGCAAACAGTTGCTGCCATTCTTGCCAGACGTGATTGAGTTCATCAGGCCATACACAGTCACGTAAAACGTAGCCACTGGGATAGGGAGCTTTGACCACCCAAATGGCGAAGTTGTCAGTGCCAGTGTTACGGAGACGGGCGATCGCCAAATTCAGGGATGGCATGGATTCATTAAAATAAAAACTAAAATAAATAATTTCAAATAAGAATTCTCCAAGGTGAAAACTTTCTACTTTTTTACCTTGTAAGTTTTTACTCTGATGTTACCTGTTATTATTCCAGGTTTCTACCAGTTTATCGATTATTTGACTAAGTTGGACTGCTGTCGTCAGGTGGTTGAGTAACTGGCGGTTGTGTGACAGGTGTACATGGACTTGGTGCATCTTCTGGCAAAACAGAGACACCAAAGCGTTTTAGTTGGGAGAAGTCCAGCAATACTGTTTCCGGCAAAGGTTTTGAATTTGATGGAACTGAGGAGGTTACTGCTGGATTATTAGTGTTAGCTGGAGTTTGTGTGCTTTTATTAGCACAGACTTGCATAGACACTGAAAAATTTCCCGAAGCAGGTTTAGGATTTGGTTTTGTGTTGATAACTTGTAAAAAAGCTCCAGGTGGAAGTGATTGGTTGTTTCCCAAGGTGATTTGATTGTTAGTTTTAATTACCCAGCCAGGAGAAAGGTTGGCTAGCGATCGCTGTATGGGTGTTGCTTCGATGGTAGGATTTGAAGTTGGTATGGGAGTGGATGAAATCAAGGGGACTGATGGCGATCGCAGTCGCACTTGCTTCACAAACAATCCTAAAACACCTGCTGCTACCACAAATATTAATGGAACAATCCACTGTAGCGGTAAACTGCGCCTTTTGGCAGGCTCAGTGTCTGGAATCACCTGAGTTTTATGGTTGGGGCTACTTAAAAGTGTCGGATCTGTCCCCCTGGATGAAAAATCGATAGTTTTGGCAGAATAACTCTCTGGAATGAAGGCTTGGATCGTGATTTCCGGTTCCCAGTATTGGACTTGATAATGGACTAAAGCGATGGTGACATTATCGTGTCCATTCTTAGTGTTAGCAATTTCAACTAATCTATCCGCAACATTTGCTATAGGGACTTCCCCAACTAGAATCGGCAAGATTTCTGTTTCCCAGTACTCCTCCACCCGATCAAAATCACTCAAACCATCGGATGTGAGGAGAAAAACAGCATCTTCATCGAGCATAAACCGTGCCGATGTGGGATGCAATGAAGTGCTAGGCCCCATGCCCAAAGCCTGGACGAGAGAGCCAGCAGAACTTTGTTGTATAGCCTCGCGGTAAATGGCATAGCCTAGCCGCACCTCGCGGGAAGCAACATCATCGTCCAGGGTAACTTGATAACAACCGTGGCGGGTAATCCAGTAAGCACGACTATCACCGACGTGGGTAATGTACATTTCATGAGCAACAGGCAATGCCATTACTAAAGTCGTGCCCATCCTCTGACGCCCTTGGCGATTTTCACTGTCATTGCGCTGACTAATTTTGTCATTAGCAATTGCCACAGCCTTTTCTAGGTCATTAAGTAGCAGTGAGGGGTCTATGTGGTCGTAGGGAACTTTTGTTAGTTGCTGTACCTGTTGCTGGATGGTTTCAATGGCTAAATTTGAGGCGACATTGCCACCCTCGTGCCCACCGATGCCATCACAGACAATTGCTAAGGCTGTTGGCTGGGGTGGTTTACTTACCAGAGTTCCACTGGGTGGGCTACAAGCATCTTCATTACGTTGGCGGCTTGGCCCAGTGTCCGTTTTGGTGATAATTTTGATTGAGGGTGTTTGCGATCGCCCTAACCCAGCTAGTCCGCGATCTAAAACTCCGATTAATTGATCGGTTGAATTAATCTTTCCCTGAATTAAGGAAAGGCTAACCTCATTCACAAATTCAGTTATGGCTGGTTTAGCACCACTAACCAACTGCTGCCAAAATTGACCTAATTGGGGTAATTCTGGGAATGTTGCGGCATCGAAGCGCAATTCTAACAAACGGACTAATGATCCTTCTACCCGTAATACATTTGAGTCAAGCAAGCTAGAGACGACACCTTCACTTGCAAGAGGTTGCCACAGATGAGCTATTTGCCATAACCAATTGAGTTGGCGCATCGATGTTGCATCACGCCAAGCGGTGGTTAACTCACTGGCCAACTGCACTTCTTGGATTTTGTCATCTACTAACAATGGAGGTTTTTCTAAAAGTAATATTTCTCGATGAGAAGGTCCGTCACCGAGAAAAAGCGCTCCATATACCTGTGGTACGTGTAAACGGTAGGGAATTAGTCTCAGGTAAGCTTTTAGAGGCTGCAAATTATCTAACTCAGACGTTAGCGCTAATAAACCAGGTTTCGTATCTAAAAGAAGAAATTTATCAAGGACTAAATAGCGATCGGCTAATATTTCTCCAGGGCTACCCACACTTGGGCCATCTAGCACAGCCCAGAGGTAATTTTTGGTTAGGGGCGTGGAACATCGCAGGCAAAACTTGTGAGTCAGGGGGTTGGCAGCCTGACAACTTTCATTTGTACAGTAGAGCGTTGCCGCGTCATTTTCCATAGTTTTCGCACCGGGAAGCGATTGGCAATTTCTTTAACAGCATTATTAGGGACAATCTAGACCGCTCATCTTTCTTAAACTTCACATACCCAGACTTTAGATGATGATTTTAGCTGGGGGATATCAGCAGGTGCTAATACTTACTTATCCAAAGAATACGCTCCTAAGTCAACTCTACAGCCTCATCATAGCTTCTATTGCTCTGTGACTCTCCATCGCCAAAGCAACTAACTCCAACCCAGTTACCAAAGCATAACCCAAGCATAACTGCGCCCCAAGCTTTTGCTGAATTACCCCATCATCAAGAGGCAGATAATCTTGGTATTTATTTAGTTTATAAGTAGGATAGCAAGAATTAACTTTAATTAAGAATTAAGATAAGTGAACTACTCAAAGTAGCTGACGAATGAAGAGGCTTTAAAAATCTGGTAATCTCGTTTCCGGGTTCTTTTTCGCGAGGTCGCAAGCCTCACATATTAATTTTTCCCCTTCCCAACGCGGGAAGAGGGTTAGGGTGTTAGGTTTTTCGTGGATTCCAGATGGATCTGAATTGTCAGAAAAGTTCACCCAGATCGCTACCAACTCATTCGCTTATTGTTTGTCGTCCATTGCGACTTGGGGGACTCCCATGCTGTAGTTGGTAACGCGAGCAGATAGATTGTAGCTGATTTCGCCGAGTTGCAGAAGCGATCGCAGATAATGCTCTAAATCTGACCCAACACGGCGCAAGTTATAGTCTGTAAGGTCTGCGCCACTAGATGCTTCTACTAGTTCATCAAATTTTCGATAAACTTTTTGCAGTGCATCTTCGTTCCAGTTAAATTCGTTATCTGGGTCAATATCTAACGTTAAGACTTGTTGACTGGGAATCAGTTCGCCATCCCGGTCAATTTCGCCTGCAAAAATGCGGACATGCCGGGTTGTGGACTTGAGCAGCATCGGGTTATCCATAAAAGGGTGTAAGATTTGGGTGGATTACACTGAAATTATTGTAAACGTTATATTCAAGCTTGAATGCTCTCAATTTACAAGCTTTGAACGCAGTTTCAAAGGGGTATATTGAATGAGCATAAGTAAAAATATCACCTGTACTGATTAACTTACTACTTCTGTTAGGAGTTGAAGACACAATTAGTAGCGAGTACTGACAGTAGTCCAATTATTTTTTTGTAAAAATTACTGGTGAGAGGGGTTTTATTTGGCGTATACAAACAAGTCAAAGTGGTGTGCTAATCTTACCTACTGCTAAGATTTTCGTACTCATAAAGCCTAAAAGCCAGTACAGTAAAGCACTCACCAGGAATAATTTTATCTGTGTACATTTTTTTATGGAGAATAAAAGTTTTTACTTTAATTATTCTGCTCATCAATTTCTTCAAAATTTTCTATTGCAAAAAACGTACATCAAGTAATTTTACTGAATAGGGCTACATCGACCTCTGGCTTTAATAAGTTCAAAAAAATTAAGCGATTTTACTTACGTATAAACACCAAAATTAAAGTAACAAGTCAAACTGTTATTGACGTTCACATAAAGTTGATGTAAAAAGCTTTAAAAAGACCGGACAACTTCTTACAGAAACTTTATTGTGTAGAATCTTAAAAACTGAATAATAGTTATGGCTTACCATAAGCTATATCTGGCACAGTCACATCAAAATCTAGCTTGAAAATAAAACACAGGAGACTGAAATGGAATACAAAGGTGATTGATGAAGAAAAATTCTTAATTCAAGCACTTTGGATTCAAAGAAGATATAAAGAATTTTGCTGGGCATCTACCTCCTTACCCTCATGACCACCAAGTAAAGGAATCTCAATAGCTATGAACTCCAAAGCATTACCACGCCAGATAAATAATCTCGAAGTAGGTGTTTATGAGTGCGAAATCCATCTCAAATTTCGGTTGATTGAGGAAAAGAGTCTATTGGGCGATCGCGAACAACTGTTACAGGTATTACTTGATGCCTTGACCGAGGGTTCTGACGACTTTCTAGAGACACTGCAAGCGTCTGTTAAAGCGCAGGAAGTGTCCGAGTTTAAAGCCTCGCCTCAAATGCGACGCCAGTTGATGCGCTTGCGTAATGCTGCTGAAAATCCCCAGTCTTAAAGGTGTAATTTAAGTAGCGAAAAAACATGAATTGGGCATCAAATCAAATGTTGATCATATAGCCCCGTTGCAATAAAAACTAAGCAGTAAGTAGAATTCATAAAATATTGTGATTTCTTCTTTGTGAAAGTCTTATTTAGCAGCACAGAGTCCCAGGAACAGTTTCTCTATTAAAAACTTTGTAGCAAAGGATACTGGTAGAATCTAAGAGCAAATTCAGCCGGGTGCATTTTACCGAGTTTTTATAAAAACATTGCAGGAACAAGAAAATTCTGTGTCTTTACAGATGGGGAATTGGACAACAGGCGCGAATTCAATGAAAACCTAAAAGGCCAAAGTGAAAATGAATAACCTTACTTTTAGCTTTTTACTTTAACTAAGTGCCTGATTTGCTGAAATACTTATGTTTTATCTATTACTGGTAATAGGTTATGGTTTAGCAGCCAGTTACCTATTGCCAATTACCCACAAGAAGGGGGCAGGGGGAGAAATCAATTCAAAATTCAAGAATTTCTGCCTCCAGCAAGAACTGTCTCCTGTTTCCCAATGCCCAATGCCCAATTCCCAATTCAAAAATTGTCTATTTAGCAAGACCGTGTTCTAGGGCGAAACGAACTAACTCTGTACGGCTATTGGTGCCAGTTTTACTGAACAAACGGCTGACGTATTTTTCTACATTGCGGACGCTGGTTTCTAAGCGACGGGCGATTTCTTTGTTCATCAACCCTTCAGCGACTAAGTTCAAAACACTTTGTTCTCTAGGAGTCAAATCAATTTTGAAAGGGGCTGGCGATTGCGAAATGGCATTTCTTTGAGTTAACAATGCCTTAATTTGGGCAATCTGATTAGCTAATTCAGCAAGATCAGGGGTTTCAACGTCATCTCCTGTAGTTGCAGCCTTAGCGGCCCGGCGGGCTAGCAAATTTTCGACTATAGCCACTAACTCATCTGGATCGAAGGGTTTGGGTAGATAGGCATCGACACCAGCATGATACCCTTGGATGCGATCGCCTGTCATACCTTTAGCAGTTAAAAATACTACTGGTAGCGCTTGGAAGCGGGGGTCTTCTCGCAGTTGCTTCAGGAACTGATAGCCATCCACCTGAGGCATCATGACATCAGAAATCACTAAGTCAGGTGTATTCATCTGCATCCATTCCCAACCTTCAAGGGCGTTACTGGCGACTTGAACGCTGAAACCGCTCTCTTGCAAATAGTCTTTCACGGCTTCCCGTATCCCTGGTTCATCATCCACCAGTAACAATTGTGCTGACATTTAAAATTCCCTTAAGTTTACCTTTTTCCAATTTAGCGAAAGTTGAGAGTCATTGAACAAAAGGGATAAAGGAAAAACGAGAGAGCTTGTTAATGTTAGGCGATCGCTGGTAACTCGGTAACGCTAAGGAAAAACTGTTTGTACAAGTAACGATACAATAGCATTCATTGTCTTGCAGTCAACCTTTTTCGTCCTATGCTGCCAGTCATCTATTCCGACGAATTTTTAGATCATAAGACTGGAAAATACCATCCTGAAAGACCAGAACGTTTAAGTGCGATCGCTACTGCCCTAAAAGCAGCTACGTTTGCAGATAAAATTGACTGGCGATCGCCTACACCAGCATCAGAACAGCCATCACTGATGTCTATGTTAGTTAAGGCCCATAGCCCAGCCTACATCAAAAAACTTTGGCAAATCGCTTCTAGTGGCGGCGGCCCTTTGGATGGAGATACGCCAGTTTCCCCGCGTAGTTATGATGTGGCATTGTTGGCAGTCAGTGCATGGTTGGATGGTGTTGAGGCTGTATTAAAGTCGGCTAATCCAGCTTTTGTACTAGCACGTCCCCCAGGACATCATGCAGAAAGTGATGCGGGGATGGGCTTTTGCCTATTTTCTAATGCTGCAATCGCAGCTTTATTTGCCCTCGAACAACCCGGAATTAACCGCGTCGCTATCCTCGATTGGGATGTACATCACGGTAATGGTACTCAGGCGATCGTTGAAACCCAAGCAAGCATCGCCTACTGTTCCCTACATCAGTATCCCTGCTATCCCGGTACTGGAAGATCGACAGAACGCGGCTTTCATAATAATGTATTAAATTTACCTGTACCCCCTGGTAGCGATATTGCAGTATATCAGCCACTATTTGAAAGACAGGTCGTACCCTTTTTAGCTAACTTTCAAGCGGATTTGCTGATTGTGAGTGCTGGTTATGATGGCAATGCCGCAGATCCTTTGGCAAGTATCAATTTGCAGCCAGAAGACTACGCTTTATTTACTGATTATTGTCTAGGGATAACTCGTAAAATTCTGTTTGGCTTAGAAGGTGGTTATGACTTTGACTCTCTTTCACAATCAGTTGTAAAGACAATTGAACATTGTTTACTTTAGATACTTTCTTTTTTTTAGGTAAAACCTCGGAATTCGTAATTGAGTGATTTTCGTATATCTACTGAGATCATAATAATCCTATTGATTTGTGGCTCAGATTCTCGATTTCTCTAATAAATCGGGAATATTTTTGGATGTTTCCTTGGGATTTCACAAGATAGTCTGCAAAAATAAGCAATTTGTGGATACTTCTTGTGATGATTATTTGTGAGTTAGTTGACTAATTTAATAGCTATCTTTACGTAAAATTAGGGTGACACAACTTTTGCTCTAAACTCAACCTAAGTAATTTCTTTTACCAAGGCTTTCTAAAATTCATCAAATCTTCAGAAATAAAAAGTTTAGATGTTGTCCTGAAACAGCTAAAGTTTTGTTAAGATGCAATTGCTAGCAGTTTCTCGGCGAAATTCACCTATCGGTGTGTGGAGAAATAAAAGGTACTAGCAGCACAAATTTCAAAAGGTGAAGCAATGACCACCTATATTTTTTTCGATGAAGCCCTACGGATGCTGACCAACTCCTATTTAATATCAGTAGTACTGTTACTAGCAGCATCTGGTATAGGTTTGGCGGTAATTGAAACAATAGAAAAGGCAGGAGAACGCTAAGTAGTTTACAAATGGCAGTGTAGTTATTGCCAAAAACCATTGGGTGCAAGTGTTCGCCATAAACAAATCCTGGGAATACTAAAGCATGAAAGTCTCATAGCGTTGCACTCTTGCCTGTAAATCTACCAAACAGACAGGTAACTGTAGCGCTATTGAGGCTCTAACCAAGGAGTTACTACAATGGGTCTATTTGACGCTGTGTTGGGCACAGAAAGCCAAACTCAAACAGCACTCAATCCACCAGAGGCTTTTGCTGTCATTGTTTTGGCAGCAACAGCGTCAGACGGTTATCTTTCTTTTGAGCAAGCAAATTCTATCACTTTTGTGCTGTCTCGGATGAAACTTTTTAAAAGTTATCCCCATGAGATGATGAACAAGTTGTTTGAAAAAATCTTGGGCATTCTCGAAGGGGATGGCTTTAATAGTTTATTTAATGCAGCCAAAGATTCTCTATCTCAAGACTTGCGGGAAGCAGCATTTGCAGTAGCCACCGATCTAGTTCTAGCTGAAGGTATCGTAGCTGAAGAAGAAAAAAACTTTTTAAATGATTTATATCAAGCTTTAGGTATTTCTAGCGAGATAGCAATACAAATTATCCAAGTAATCTTAATTAAAAACCGCGTATGAGGCGATAAAATATATGGTTATAAAGAAAGCGTGCCAAAGGAGCTTAACTCCTTTGGCACTATTTTTTGATCGCATCTAACTTCTTCCATGAGCCATCTTGTTTTGCAGCTTCAATTTTTTCTAGACCAACTGTAGTCATCAAACCTTGTTCTATAAGTTCTTCAATATATTGTTTATTTAATTTTGACCTTCTGAATGGGCGAAAAAACTTAGAGGTAGACTTAGAATATAGCCAAGAACCGTAAATAATAAAGCTGTAGGAATAGTGAGCTTCAAATTTTGAAATATTAATGAGCACATGGAAAAAAATTAGCTAAATTTAAAGATTTTATACCAATTCTGCATGAAGATGCACGTAATAAGACCCCCCTGTAGTCCCCCCTTGGTAAGGGGGGACTACAGGGGGGTAAATATATGCAGCTTCACAAAGAAACGGTATTACAACTAGTTTGATAGTTAGAAATACTACCTTAAGGTTGACATTTAGTATTTTGAAACTTGCAGACACAGTAGGGAGCGCTACCCACACTTATCCAGATATTCAGTAGTAAAAATTTGAATGTATTCTGATATCAAACCAAACCTGAACGTAATGCGACGACTGCTGCTTGCACGCGATCGTCCACTGCTAATTTATTCATAATCCCTCGGACGTGAGTTTTGATGGTATTGGGACTGAGATAGAGTTTTTCGGCAATTTCTGGGTTACTCAAGCCGTCTACCATAAGTTTCAAGACTTCTAACTCGCGCCCAGATAAGTTGGCGTTGTTGCTGGTGGGTGAGGGTGGTTTGAGATTATCAATTACTCGCCGCGCAATTTGGGGATCAAGATAGGCTGCACCATCAACTGCGGCTGCGATCGCACTTAACAATCGTTCCACACTTGCACCTTTGATGCAATATGCATCTGCACCGCTAGAGAGTGCCGCAATAATTTCTGTCTCCGTTTGATGAGATGTCAGCATCACCACATGAGTTGCTGGTAGCGCCGCTTTAATTTGCTGTGTTGCTGCAATGCCATCCAATCGCGGCAACCCAATATCCATAACCACCAAATCAGGTTTTAGTTGCAGTGCTGCTTGAACTCCCAAATAACCATCTTCTGCTTGTCCAACAATCTCTAACTGAGGATGAGCCATTAACGATTGCTCTAATCCCAGTTGCATCATTGGATCATCTTCGACAATTAACACGCGCAACGGCGGAGCATTGGCCGGCAGATTTAAGGGATAGCGAGTATCTAAAGACATTTTTATTATTTAAGAGTCATTTGTTCTTTGTCATTAGTCATTTGTCCTTTGTCCTTTGCCTTTTTGACCAATGACCAATGACTAATTTATTCTTCCACGCGATAGCCTAACTCTGCTAAACTGATCCGCGACTGTCGCCATTTTGGCTGAACTTTCACAAACAATTCTAGGTAAACTTTACCAGAGATTAACTTTTGGATTTGTTCGCGGGCTTCACTACCAATTGCTTTGAGCATTGCTCCACTTTTGCCAATGAGTATGCCTTTTTGGGAATCGCGCTCAACGTTGATGGTAGCAAGTATCCGGGTAATGCTAGGAGTTTCTTCTACTAGGTCAATAGCGATCGCTACTGAATGGGGTACTTCTTCACGAGTCAATAATAAAATTTGTTCTCGGATTAATTCACCCATAATAAAGCGTTCTGGCTGGTCAGTTACCAAATCTGGCGGGTAGTATAACGGCCCAATTTCTAAATGTTCAATTAATAATTCTTGAAGTTGCGGTAATCCTGCACTCGTCTTGGCAGAAAATTTCACGATTTCCCATTCATGGGACTGGGCCATCTGAGCGTAACTATCATCTAGAAACTGAGAATCAGACGGTTGTTGGTCGATTTTGTTAACGCCCAGAATCACTGGTGTTTTGGTACGACACAGCAATTCGGCAATATAGCGATCGCCTGATCCACAAGCTACTCCTCCATCTACCACAAACAGTATTACATCTACCGATTCAATGGCAATTTTGGCATTTTGCACCAAAACTTCCCCTAATTGATGATGGGGCTTATGAATTCCTGGCGTATCTACAAAAATTAATTGCGCTTCTGGTGTAGTTAAAATGCCGCGCAAACGGTTACGTGTTGTTTGCGCTACTGGTGATGTAATGGCAATTTTTTGTCCTACTAATTGATTCATTAAAGTAGATTTACCGACATTAGGACGACCAACAATGCCGATAAAACCTGATTTGAATTCAGGAGGAGCCTGTGGGATTGCTACTTCTCCTGAAAAAGAGAAGTTGTAATTATCAATACTAGTCACCTTTGGCTCCACCCTCATATTTTATAGCTGGGATAACTTGGTTTTTTCTTAGACACAAAACAAGCATAAAAACACCCTAGCATTTTCGGGGATTGCTTTTGCTTAGGTTTAATCTACTACTGGCTCTACACCTATATTTTACAGCTAAGATAACTTTGTTTTGTTTTTAGATACAAAACAAACATAAAATTACTTTGGCATTTACAGGGAGGACTTTTGGTTTCGGTTTAATCTGCTGCTAATGGCTTAAGTTTCATCAACTATTAAATATATTTGGATCAAAATGTCAATAAAAAGTATGGGAGAACCCAAACGCATAGGAATTCTTACCAGTGGAGGTGATTGTTCTGGCTTAAATGCTGTGATTAGGGCTGTAGTGAATTGTGCTGTGGATACTTACGGCTGGGAGGTTTTGGGAATTCGTCAAGCGACTCTAGGATTAATGGCGCGTCCCCCACAATTTACCAAGCTGGAAGTTGATCAAGTTGACTCGCTGTTAACGGCGGGTGGCACAATGTTGGGGACAACCAATAAAGGCGACCCTTTTGCTTTTCCAATGGCGGATGGAAGTTTATGCGATCGCTCCGAAGAAATCATTGCAGGTTATCATGAGCTAAGTTTAGACGCTTTGATTGGTATTGGCGGCGATGGTAGTTTGGCAATTCTCCGCCGCCTCGCCCAACAAGGCGGGATTAATCTAGTAGGTATTCCCAAAACGATTGATAACGATATTGGCGTTACTGAACATGCTATTGGTTTTGATACAGCAGTCAATATTGCCACAGAAGCACTAGATAGGTTGCATTTTACTGCTGCAAGTCATAGCCGAGTCATGATTTTGGAAGTAATGGGGCGTGATGCCGGACACATAGCTATAGCTGCGGGAATTGCGGGGGGAGCAAATGTAATTTTAATCCCTGAAATTCCTTACACAGTTGAGCATATTTGCCACAAAATTAAAGAACGCCAAGAGAAAGGCAAAAACTATTGTTTGATAATTGTTTCTGAAGCAGTTCGTACCCACGATGGGGAAAATGTGACGATTACAAATCGCTTAGGCCAGTCTCGATACGGTGGAATTGGCGAATATTTAGCAGATAAAATTATTGAACACATTGGCGTAGAAACACGAGTCACAGTATTAGGACACATTCAACGGGGTGGAACTGCTTCACCATTAGATAGATTAGTTGCAACTGCTTTTGGTGTTGCGGCAGTTAATCTAATTGCAGAGGATAAATACGATCGCATGGTGACTTGGCAAAATCGCCAAGTATTAAGTGTACCAATTACAGAAGCGATCACTCAATATAGTGCCGTCGATCCTAATGGTACTTTAGTTAAAACCGCTCGTGGTATGGGTATTTATTTAGGAGACTGAAGTTAGTTAGGAGTTAGAAGTTAGGAGTTAGGAGTGGGGAGTTAATAGTTAAAAAACTCTTCACTTCAAATGACAAATGACAAATGACAAATGACCAATGACCAATGACTAACTCACGATTCCCAATACAAACTCGCCTTCATTCACAGCTTGATTGGTTGCGACATCATAAACTAATCCATCATGTTGAGCGCAGACATCAATTACAGTAGGTAACTTACCTTCTTTATTGAAACTGAGAATTTGATAGAGTTTGTCACCAGTTTTGACTTTAGTACCTAATTCGATTCTGGATTGAATCATACCACCTGCGATCGCATAATATTTTTTCCGGTTGCTGCTAGATGCAAAAGTCATTTCGTAGGTTTTTGTGTCTTCCAATAAATTAGGAATTTGCAGTACACCTTTCTCCACTAAATAATTTTTTACACCCCGTACACCTTTAGCGACTGAATCAGGGTTCATTTGCATTCCTGCTCCTAATTCTAGTGTCCAAGCTTCCATATCAAACTTGATTTCTCTACCCAACTCTTTAAAACAAGCTTCCAGTGCTAACCAAGGTTTGATAAAAGCTTCATCAAAAGCATCACCATCATATTTATCAAGCAAGATTCCGAAATCAAGCAGGAAGTATTTTGCACTATCTTCTCGATTTCGGAAGTAATAAATATAGTCTAAAGCTTGATTGGTAGAAGTATGTAAGTCAATTAAGTAGTCTGCATCTAAACTGAGATTTTGTAGTTTGTAGGCAAAAACTTCAGTGTAAGGAACACCATTAGAACAATTAAGCTTTTCTAAAACTTTTGCAAATTGTTGCTTAATTATAGTTAGATAATTTTGTCGGACGACCTTTAGATCAATATGAAGTTGAGATTTAGTAAAAGCTACTAAATCATCAGCTTCTTTCTCGTAGTCCCAAAATATGCGATTCCAGTCTTTGGCTTCATAAACAGAATATCGTCCAGGGGAAAAATGATGAGCGCGTTCATTCGTCCCCATTGGATTACAAACGGGAACTAACCAAATTTCTCCAGTTAAATCTGTATCATTTATTGTTAATAAAAACTCAATTAGCTGGTGAATAACGGCATTACCAGCAATTTCTGCCCCGTGCAGATTAGATTGAATGTAAACCTTTTTACCAGGTTGAGCGCCAATGAATTTGTATAGTTGTAAGTAGAGGCGATCGCCCGAAGCCATTTGACGTAATAAAATTGTTTCAATAACTGGCAGCATGAAATAACTCGGTGATGATTTGAGTAAATTATCGCTGTATCTGTACTGAATTAAAATAGGACTTACGCAAATTATCTCTCAAACTCTGATTTCTTCATGCCCTCTTTGCCTCTGTGGTAGCCTGCGGCAAGCCGCTCCACATCTACCTTATTCGGTAACTCGTGCGTAAATCCTATAAAACTCAATCGCACAGAGCGCACTACCCTAAAGAGCGATCGCATAAGCTTTTGTCAAAAAGTTGTAATGTTAAGGCTTAATGTAATAGCGTTAAGCCTTAATCTTATGATGCTGGTGATTAATGTTGTAACGTTAAGCCTTAAGGTTATAGCATTAAGCCTTAAAGTTATAGCATTAAGCCTTAAGGTTATAGCGTTAAGACTTAATGTTGTAATGTTGGTGACGACAAGACATTCACTTATAACTGCGATCGTTGATTCAAGAACTAATAAATTCTCTCTAGGTAATTTTCTAGGAGATATCGATTCTGCTAAAAAGAATGTAGGTTGGGTTGAGAAACGAAACCCAACACCTCAAACTCTTGTAATTGTCGGGTTTGACTCCGTTCAAACGCCACTTCACTCAAGTCGGTAAACCCGCCCATATAAGTGGCTCCCCAACCTACGCATCTGTTTTATTTTTTTCTGGAATTGGTATTAATCACAACAAGGTAGTTATTCAGAAGTGTGATATCTACGGCGGGCTACGCCTACGCAATATTTACGAACAAGTGTTGGTGCTAGTTGAGCAAGGACAGGTAGAAGGTTATATTTCCGCTTCAACTTTTAGTGATCTAGTCCATTTTTAATAAGCAAAAAATAAAGGTGGGTAATATAACCCACCTAATCTCTTACTCATCCTCCAAACTTAAAATTCAGAAGTTACTTGCGGCCACCTAACCACTTAGCCGCCGCAATTCCGAGAATACCTGCTACTACAGGATTACTGAGGAACTTCATAATGCCTGGTTGCTCCGCCAGCACTTCGCGGAAAATGTCGGGGTGGTTATGATATACAAAGGAGGCTAATTTGCTAACATCATCAGCACTCATGCGGCTGGGGTGGTGTGTAGAAAGCCCCAACTGTTGCTCTAGATGCTTCTCGTCTAGTTTTCTTTCTTTCAAGTGTTTGAAAAAGGCTCTTGCTACATCATCCCGTTCATTGGGTTTAATTTGGGCGATCGCCTGTTGTAATTCTGGCTCCATTTGGCTGGTTGGAATGCGATCGGGATGTAAAGATTTACCAAATAAGTGGCGACGTTGATCTGGTGTTGTCCGTTGAGCAAAATCATCAAAATTTTGATATTCCGTAGTTGATTCGGCTGTAGTATCATCCAGAGATTCAACATCACCTTTAGCCAAATCTTTCATTATTTGACGTTTGTAATCTTCGCTGGTTGCCACTGTATTTATCTCCTTTTTTTATGAAACTATTTGGATGGCTAGTATTTCCAAGCCCTAATTCCAAATTGATTAAACTCTATTCAAGTTTCTATTGCAAATACAGCAATTAGGTATACTTAACTTGATTAGTTTGAGTGTCATATTCAGTAGTCAAAATCAATTGCTTATCAGGTGCGTAAATCAAAACCTTCAAGTCTTGTTTTGGGAAGTTTTTATGAAAACCTTGAACTAAAGATTTTGCTAATGGTCGCACTTCGTTAGGACGAACTTTAGGAGAAATCACAACACCCAGTTTGTTGTTATCACGAACAAAAGCGTCCTGAACTAATCCTTGAGATGCTTGTACAACCCAGTTACCAAAGCTTTGTCCTCCTGGGGTATTGCCTCGCTCTAACTCTGCATAAGTTACATCTCGACCAATTGCTGAGGGAGTAGTTGAGCGGTCAACTCGTGACATTGTACTTGTACCACCACAAGCGGTAGTTATCATCAGTACTCCGATTAAAAGGAAAGTCGCCAATATTTTGCGACCTTGCTGAAGCAGAACCATTTTTTTACCTCCTAAGAAAACACTTTAAACAACAGATATAATAGATTTTATATTCAAAATAATTGCATTTATAAACTTGGAATTCATAGAGGTTATTCCTCTAATTTGTAATACCTTTCTTTTTTTAATGTAGAGACATAATTTATTACGTCTCTACAAGAAAATCTGCAAATCAAGCTATTTGTTTAACTTTCCACACTTGCTAAGAGGAGAAGAAAGAAGTATAAACTTGAATCTTCAATCCTTCATGCTTTTTTGCAAAAATGGAATCCATCCCACTTATATTTCCATTTCTGCAAAAAATTTGGATTATTTATTAGTCAATATTTTTCTTGACATTATCTTTCACGTCTTCAATACCGTGACGTACTTCGCTTTCAGCTTGCTTTGCTTTACCTTTGGCTTTATCTTCTGGATCTCCAGTTACATTTCCTAAAGCTTCTTGGGCTTTACCTTCAACATTTTTAGCAGCTGCTTTTGCGCGATCTTCTATGCTCATTTTGTACTCCTGATTTAATCAAAAACTTATTTCAAAGTTTGTTTACAGCTTTGAAATGTTTTGTTATTACATTTACAGACTAGCTTAAAGTTTTTACTAAAGCCTTCCACCACAAGGCATATTAAACAATTAAACAATTAAACAATTAAAAACTAAAAACTAAAAATTAAGAAAAGTAGTTATAGTAAGCATCCTGGCTATCGTTTGAATCTCAACTAAAGTAAGAACGACTGAATTACCTATGCTAAAAGACATAGAACAAGTGCAAATATGGTAATCTCTACTTTTGACTGTTTAAATAAAAAACCCAGCTTCCTATAGAAACTGGGTTAATAAAGTTATGGGGATATTTTATTTGTCTAATCTAGAAAACCCATCAGGCTTTCAGAATTGTCAACCTCATTTGATGCTATTGGACGATTACCGAATGTTGAATAGCTTTCATCAATTACCAATAAACTTGAGCCAATTGGACGAATCCCAGACAGATTGATACTTTCAACAACTTGGAATGTATTAGCACCAATTGGACGAATACCCATTGAGTTATAGGTTTCAACTACTTCCAAGCTACTGGTGCTAACAGGACGCACCCCAGCAATTGAGAGGTGTTCAGCAACTTCTAAGTCGCTAGCGCCTATAGGACGAATTCCAGAAATGGCAAGTGTTCCAGAAGCTCCCACTGGCAGTTCATTAACTTCATCGACTTTATCAGCATTCAAGCTCTGGTCTTGTTGATTTTCAACTTCCTCTGTAGACTTGGCAGACTTTTGCCGAGAACTGGTTGCTTTGCCAGCGTTGCTAATAGTCATAAATGAAAACCTCTGGTTTGTTAATTGAATTTTACAATAATTAAGGAAAGATGAAATTTTTTCCCATATACTTTAGAGTTTAACCTTAAACAACCCCATATAGATATAAGAATCTTTAAAACTGATACATAAGTAAATTTAAATAAATAATTTTTGTAAAGAATCATTACTATTTATTTGCTCTAATAACCCAGCTACAATGGATACAGGGCGGAATCGTCACCATGAGATAGGGTATTTTCAGCAAAACTGTATGACAGAATTTTGTCTTCAAGCTCCCTTTAGTCCCACAGGCGATCAACCACAAGCGATCGCACAACTTACTGCTAGTATCCAAGCGGGTAATCGTTACCAAACTTTACTAGGAGCCACTGGAACTGGCAAGACATTTTCGGTAGCAGCAGTTATTGAGAAAATTGGCAAGCCTACTTTAGTTCTGGCGCATAACAAAACCCTTGCTGCCCAGCTTTGTAACGAGTTGCGAGATTTCTTTCCCAACAACGCAGTTGAGTATTTTGTCAGCTACTACGATTATTATCAGCCAGAAGCGTATATTCCCGTTACTGATACTTATATTGAAAAAACGGCAGCGATTAATGATGAAATAGATATGTTACGGCATTCAGCGACGCGATCGCTTTTTGAACGCCGTGATGTTATTGTCGTTGCTTCCATCAGCTGCATCTACGGTTTAGGAATGCCGGCAGAATATCTGAAAGCTGCCATTCCCCTTCAGATAGGTATGGAAGTAAATCAACGCCAAATTTTACGGGATTTGGCAAATGTTCAATATAGCCGCAACGACATAGAAATGGGTCGGGGAAAATTTCGCGTCCGTGGTGATGTCTTAGAAATTGGCCCAGCTTATGAAGACCGGATTATTCGAGTCGAATTCTTTGGTGATGAAATTGACGCGATTCGCTACATTGACCCGGTGACAGGTGAAATTCTCAAAAGTTTGGAAGCGGTGAATGTCTACCCAGCACGCCACTTTGTCACCCCAGAAGAACGGTTAGAAGTAGCTTGTAATGACATTGCAGCCGAGTTAAAACAGCAAAAACTAGACTTAGAACAAGCTGGGAAACTATTAGAAGCGCAACGCATAGATCAACGTACACGCTATGACCTAGAAATGCTACGCGAGGTAGGTTACTGCAACGGCGTTGAGAATTATTCTCGTCACTTAGCAGGAAGACAAGCTGGAGAATCACCAGAATGTTTAATTGATTATTTTCCCAAAGATTGGCTACTAATTATCGATGAATCTCACGTTACAGTGCCACAAATTCGTGGGATGTATAACGGCGATCAAGCTAGAAAAAAAGTTTTAATTGAACATGGATTTCGGCTTCCTAGTGCTGCTGATAACCGTCCTTTGAAAGCCGAGGAATTCTGGCAAAAGGTTAATCAGTGTATTTTTGTTTCAGCTACTCCCGGAAATTGGGAATTAGAAATTTCTGAAGATCATGTAGTTGAGCAAGTGATTCGACCAACTGGAGTGGTTGATCCAGAAATTTCTGTACGTCCCACAGAAGGACAAATTGATGATTTATTGGGAGAAATTAAAGATAGAGCCGATCGCCATGAACGAGTGTTGATTACCACATTAACCAAGCGGATGGCGGAAGATTTAACCGAATATTTGCAAGACCACGGTATAAGGGTAAGGTATTTACATTCCGAAATTACTTCTATTGAGCGCATTGAAATTTTGCAGAACTTGCGCGAGGGGAAATTTGATGTATTGGTTGGTGTGAATTTGCTGCGGGAAGGGTTGGATTTACCCGAAGTTTCTTTAGTAGCAATTATGGATGCAGATAAAGAAGGTTTCTTACGAACCGAGCGTTCCTTAATTCAAACTATTGGTAGAGCCGCGCGTCACATCCAGGGACAGGCTATTTTGTATGCCGATAATATGACAGGTAGCATGATTAAAGCTATTGATGAAACAGATAGACGGCGTGGTATTCAAACAGCACATAATCGACTGCATGGGATTACACCACAGCCAATTGTCAAAAAATCAAGTAACGCGATTTTGGCATTTTTGGATGTATCTCGACGATTAAATGCAACTGACTTGAAAGTTGTAGATGAACATATAGATGAACTGCCATTAGAACAGATTCCAGGGTTGATTACTGTGTTGGAAGCGCAGATGAAAGAAGCTGCAAAGAAACTAGAATTTGAAGAGGCGGGTAAATTGCGCGATCGCATTAAACATCTGCGGGATAAAATGCTAGGAAATTAACCTAAATCTTACGCTCACAAATTAGCAATTACCCGCACAGAAAGGTTATTAGGTCAACGTTTGGGTGACAAAGCGCTCAAATTGCCGCCAAGAAGCGATAATGGATAAGATGCCATTTACGTTTTAAGAGTGTGGTAGCTATGACTGAGTTACTTGAGCGTGCGATCATGCAACTGAAAACTCTACCTGTTGCCGAACAGGATGCGTAGGCGTAGCCCGTCGTAGACATCGCAGCTCGTCTCCTTGCCGAGATAGAGGATGAGCAGACATGGAAAGCTCAGTTTGAGTCTACAACAGATGCTCAGTGGGATCGTCTAGCTGATATGGTAAGGCAGGAAATTACTGCTGGCGATATCACTCCTCTAGCTGACGTTTTTCCCTCTGAGCAATGAAGTCAAGTGTTACGAAGGGATTTCGCAAAAAACTTGATGAACTTCCTGCATCAGTTCAAGAACAAACTGCCAAAGCCTATGCTCTTTGGCGTTCAGATCCTTACCACAATAGTCTTCAGTTCAAATGAGTTAGCCAGCGCCAACCAATCTATTCGGCTCGTGTTAGTTTAGACTACCGCGTTCTTGGCTTGTTGCAGGATGATCACATTTACTGGTTCTGGATTGGCTCACATACAGAGTATGACGAGTTACTTCAAAGGTTGTAGCGCCAGCAGCCTAACCATTAGCTTTTCCATGCGCGATCGCATTAAACATCTGCGGGATAAAATGCTAGGACGTTAACGTAAATCTTATGCTCACCAATATTCGCCTAATTAGTGTTCAAGAATATCACAAAATGGCGGAAATGGGAATTTTTCATCCTGAAGAACGCTTAGAATTAATCGCGGGACAAATCATCACAATGTCAGCAAAAGGAACTGCTCACGAATCAGCAATTACCCGCACAGAAAGGTTATTACGTCAACGTTTGGGTGACAAAGTTTTATTAAGAATCCAGTCACCAGTGCAACTTGACGATTACTCGGAACCAGAACCAGATATTTCAGTGGTGAAGCTGAATCCATTAGATTATGAGGATCATCATCCCAATGCCTCCGAAGTGTTTTTAGTGATTGAAATAGCTGATTCCAGTCTCAAATATGATCGAGAAGTAAAAGCGATGGCTTATGCGAAGTCAGGTATTATTGAGTACTGGATTTTAGATGTTAATGGACGCAAGTTGTATATGTATCGTCTCCCTAGTCCAGATGGATATCACAGTGAGAGCATACTTGCAGAGGATGTGAAAATCTCACCTTTAGCTTTTCCTGATTGTGCGATCGCTATTCAGGAATTATTGCGAAAAATCTAGGAGGCGATCGCCTAAGCCAACTACACATCTGAAAAACACATATAGGAATCGTATTTGATTTTTGAAATGATCTACGTGGGCGGCCACCAAGAAGCGATAATGGATAAGATGCATGATTTCGCTATTCTAGAAAAGTGAATCATTAAGAGATCGCGCCGATGGTTGCTTTACCCGATCGCATTTTGATGAGTGCAGAGGAGTACCTGGTTTGGCAACCCACCCAAGAAGAACGCTACGAGTATTGGGATGGTGAAGTTATGATGATGAGTGGTGCTACATGCAACCATAATCAGATTTCTCTCAATTTCTCGAAGCTCCTAGATGATGCCCTAGCCGATGTCTACGACGGGCTACGCCTACGCACTTGTGAAGTATACCAAGAATCAAAGCCTCTCTCCCTGTGGGGGCTGTGGGGGCTACCGTGTACACACAAGTCTTGTCGCAGCTATATCTTTATTAATAAATCTCGCACTGCGTTTCTATCCCGCCTCGGAATGAATTCCGAGTCTCATAGCTGAAGTCCACCCTTTGTGGACTAAATTAGACCTGTCGGGAAATAGCGAGAAAAATCGCTGAAAACCTTGCGACACAGGAACTATAACTATTTATAGTAAAGTTGATTGGAAGGCTTGATCTATAAAGCTTTCAAAAATTTCTTGCTTTATTTCCCGACAACTCTATTGATTATTCAGTCCACAAAGCGTGGACTTCAGCTAAAAGCCAAAGAACTTTAGTTCTGGGCGGGATGTCGGTAAGTGTGACAGTTTAACTCTGACACAAATGTGGGTAAAAGAGTTGAAACGTATGTGGACAGCGCTTGTGTGTACACCGTAGCCCCACAACTCCTTCCTTTAGTAGTTTACTTGGACTTGTGTATACACCGTAGCCCCGTAAACAGGGAGACAAAGCGTAGCTTTTGTGGGGTAGAGTTATCCGGATTTAGTAAGTAATAAAGCGGATATGATACAAGTCCTAATTTTATATCCTGCCTTTTGCTCCTTTAATGGTTTAATTGCCTATATTTACGTAATATTACTATTTTAAATTAGTAGATTTTGCGTATAAATTACTGGTGTATTTCAGTAAACAATTTTACAAAAGGAATATTTTGATGGATAAAATGCAAAAAATGCTCAAAGGTAATAATACTTACAAAGCTATTACTGTTAACTACGCTTCATGGAATTTAGGGACAATCTTGATAGCTTCTCTTCTACTATTGACAGGTATTTTTAGCAAATCGTCAGTTGCTGCGGATAATATTGTTTCTGAAAACCAAGAAGTTCAGTTGAGTACGTCTCAAAGTCTGAAAGCATCTTTTATATCTGAGCTTAATTTACAGCCGAATATCAGCTTGCAGCAAAGGTTTTCGGCATCTAAAAAAAGTAATATTGTTGCTGAATTAGAGACTGCAAGGATTCGTGATGGTTTTACTGCTAACGTTAAGTCTGGAACTCTTGATACCGACACATCCTCTAATGTATTGAAGCAAAAACAACCTCAAATTTTTGTACAAACAGACTCTTCAGAAATTTTGGGCGATACTTTTGGCGAGACTAATAAATTACGCCAAGAACTTTTAATTGATCCCATCGTGAAGTTAGGTGAACCGCCAAAAGCTTCCCCTGGTTCAACTGCGGGTACTCCTTCTGCCTATGGTGCAAGTTTTGGCCAAGCCTATATTGGTGGTGGTTTATTTTTCCCTTTAGATGAGGAGAGAGGTAGAGTAGATGGTTCTTTGTCTGTTGGTTTTGGTTTAGGAGATGCGGCTAAATCTGTAGGATTAGAAGTTAATGTCAATATTACTAGTGTAGGCGGTGATGACAATTTTGATTTTGGTGATAGTGGCGGTATAGGTTTTAAGCTACACAGATACTTAGGTGATGGTACATCTGTCGCTGTGGGTTGGTCAAATCCTATTAAATGGGGAGATGTTAACAAAGCTAAAGATACCATCTATGGAGTAGTTACTAAGTCAATTGCCCTGCAACCAGAGAGTCTTAATAACAAGTTACCCTTAACTATTTCGGTAGGTCTTGGTAGTGGTGTTTTTCGTTCTAAAGGTGGAATAGAAGCAAATGAAAATTCTGCTAATCTTTTTGGTAGTTTGGGTTTGAGAGTGATACCTCAAGTATCCTTAGTAAGTAGCTGGACAGGAAATCGCCTCAATATGGGTGCGTCTTTTGCTCCCTTCAAGAACACCCCTATAGTAATCAATACTATTTTCACAGATGTTACTAGTAATTTTGATTCTGGCTTAGGTTTTGCGTTGACTGCAGGGTACAGTTTTCGGTTTTAAATGCTGAGTAATTTTGGAATTTAATCAACAATAAAAATAATGAAAAAACAAGGATTTGTTCTCACTTTTGCTCTAACATTCACCTTTTGCACTTATCTTGTGGGTACGCCAATGAGAGTAAATGCTAGTAATATCATCATTGGCGGTAGCGAAGATTCTTCTTCCTCATCTGGGGATAATTTTAACCCAGTCAATGCACAGCCACCTGTTGAACCTGCACCTGGGGTTAATGTGAAATTTAATGGTAATGGTCGCCTTAATATACCAATAGAAGTTCAGAATAGAGTGAATGCAACTGTTGCTAATATACTTAGTCAAAGTCCGGCTACAAATAGCCCATCTTGCAACATTATAGTTATCTTATTGGGTGGGTCGAATGCAGAAGCAGCAGCTAATCAGCTACAGGCTTCTATAGCGAGTTTAGGGGTCTCATCATCATCTGTAGGATCGCTGGTAAATGCTTTATTGGGTCTAGCTGGAAATAAATCAGCAACTGCATTATGTGCTCCTGTAGGAATATTACAACCAGTGCAGCTATTTACTAGCACTAAAGGATTAACGCCAGATTTAGTGATAGCTCAGAAGGGAGAAACACCGAATGTAGATATTAATCAGCTCAATAATGCTATTACTGCTTACAACAATATTGTGATGGAAAGCAGTCCCAAAGTGCTGCAAAAACTTGCAAAAGATCCACAATTTTTAGAAGTTGGGAAGCTGCTCAAGCAATTAAGATATGCTCTGAATAAAAGTTAAAAGTTAGACATTATTAGACTAAAGTTATTAGTGGTGCGATTTATAATCCTCTGAATTTACTCAGAGGATTATTGTTGAGAAATATGTATATTGACGGTTCTTTGCACATGATGGAAACGGGATTGACGAGGGAGTATCTCATTTTTGTAAAAACACGTCTGTCCTGGCGAATGGAATTCGCGGCTATACAAACAAAACCCACGGAAGTGGGTTTTAACTAAAACAGCAGAAGTCCCACATCTGTACTGTACTTAGTCAGTGTGGGGATGCCAGTCGCCTGCGACGGGAAACCCGTCTACAGCGCACCGCGAGTGAATGCGCGTGAGTAAGGAATTGACCAACAAGCGATATTGAACGCAGTTCAATTAGGATCGTTGGTCGTTGGCAGAGCCTCTCGAAGAGATGACGAACAAACTTTTTCTGAATTGAGAGAATCAATCCAGTCTTCTACCAAGGATGTAATAGTTTTGTCTTTAGTAGGGTCAAAAAGAGATTATCAGAAAGAACCCATAACTGCCCTAATTGTAAAGTCAGCCTGTGCAGGGATCTGAATGCTTCTGTAAACATAAAGGCGCGTGGGACGCACGCCCTCAAAGCTCAGGTTATGTCTTCATTGAAGAGTCTCTGAGAAGCCTAGACCGACCTGTACTCAGGCGGTGTAGGTACGTCACATTCTTTGAGTCCACGTAGGCGGACTACCCTTCTCTTCGAGAGGCTGCGCCAACGGGAAGGCTTCTTTACGAGACGCTACGCGAACGCCTACGTTTGTGTAGCCGCGATTTCTAACCGCCTGGTATATTGCATTTTCACCTCTTTGCAAGAATCCAGAAGAATTCGTCTAATAAATGAGAATTGCAGCCGCAGTTAAATGGTATGAATTAGGCGAAATATTTCAAAGCAAAGCAGCAGAAATTGCTGGAATATCTCGTGCTAGGTTTTTCGTGGACTTTTCCACATAAAGTGAACAGTCAGGCGTAGCTAACGCTGCGCGATCTGCCCTCAGCATAGCTGCCTTTCTTGATAAATTATTTTTGGTGTTTCCTAAGTGCCTACGAAGGATAAAATATTAGGAGACTGGAGATTTTTCGTTTCATCAAAGCGATGACAACAGCAACCTCGTTGACTCTCGAAGAACTTCTAAAACTGCCGGAAACTAAGCCAGCCAGTGAATTTAAAAATGGTTGTGTTTCCCAAAAACCTATGCCTCAAGGTAAACATTCGCGCTTGCAACTGAAGTTTTGTGATGTAGTTAATAATGTTGCAGAAACAGCGAAAATTGCCCTAGCTTTCCCAGAATTGCGTTGCACTTTTGCTGGACGCTCGATTGTTCCAGATGCTAGCGTGTTTCTTTGGCAGCGAATTCCTTTTGATGCAGATGGTGAAGTACCCAATGCCTTTAAAATTTATCCTGATTGGACGATAGAAATTCTTTCACCCAACCAGAAAGCTACTAAAGTTATTAGTAGTATTTTGCACTGTCTCAAGCATCGTACTAAGTTGGGATGGTTAATTGACCCTGAAGACCGAATAATTTTGGTATTTATTTCTGGACAAGAACCTGTGGAATTGACTGGTAACGATACTCTTCCGATTCCTGAATTTTTAACGCTGGGTTTGACCGTCGTGCAGCTTTTTGGCTGGTTGAAAGTAGGCTGATTTTTATTTTCGCTTGAGTTTGATAGTTGAAGGTCGTCGGTTCAAATCCGACTGCTAGCTTCATGTTTTATTCATAATAACTATTGGAGCTATTAAAGCTATTTTTTCTACCGTTGCTAACTATACCTAGTATATTCAACCGGGCAATTTTTAGGTTATCTAAAGCCATTTTGATCATTGAAGAATTTGTTTTGTGAATCCTGACTACCATCAAAAGCCCATCAGTGTGAGGTGCTATGATGCTGGCATCAGCTAATCCGAGCATTGGAGGGGCATCATAAATTACTAAGTCAAACCTGTTGTGGAAATCTGCCATTAATTGCTTCATCTTTTCAGATGAGAGCAACTTTGTGGGATCTGGTGGTATTGGCCCAGCGGTTATTACAGATAATTTGTTCATGGAAGGTAGCTGTCGAATTACTTCTTCCACTGGCAAGTTTGTAGAAATTAAATTACTTAATCCCCATAGATTATTTAAATTTACTCGGTCGTGAATTACGGGTTTACGAAGATCAGCATCTACAAGTAGCACTCGTTGTCCCATTGTCGCAGCTATTTGAGCTAGATGGATGGCAACCGTAGACTTTCCATCACCAGGCATAGCTGAACTGATAATTATAGAGCGAACCGGGCGATCGGAACTGAGCAGTTGAATGTTTGTATAAAGTACCCGTAGCGCTTCTATAAAATTTATAGAATAGTCTCTATTTTGTTTATGCGGTAGGATATTTGAACTAGTAATCTTCTCAGAAATAAAATTTTGTATTTTGACTAAGGAAAGCTTTTGGTTAGAAGCATCGTTTTCCTTCGTTTCAACTTCTTGTCCAAAAGGAATATTTCCTAAAAATGGCTGTTTGAGCCTTTTTTTAAGTTCATCAACACTATGATAGGTATTATCTAGCTTTTCCATTAGCAAAACAATACCAATTCCTGAGAGTATACTTGCAACTAATCCCAGCATCAAATTCCGTTGGGTAGAAAAAGCATCAAGAGGAATATCTGTGGTAGTTGGTGCTTGAAGTAATTGCCAGCCAAGAGCTGATTGGGATATTTCAATTTGAAGATTTTCGTGGGTTGATAGAAACCGATTTAAACTCTCATTAGCAATTTGTAATTTCCGCTGTAAATCAATATACTGTCGTGCTAAAACTGGCAGTTGCTTGCGTTTTTGTGCAATTTTCTGTTCTATTTTGGCAAGTTCTTGGCTTTGTACTTCTAACCCTTGAAGCTGCGTCGCCACTTCTGCAAACTTTACAGCTAATAATTGCTTTTCTTCTTGACGTAACAAAGGTAAAAGATTAGCTCGTTTTTCTTTCAGTGCTTGAATGATTGGGTTAGCATCTTGAAAACGAGTTGATTCTATAGCAATCTGAACATCAAATTGGCGAATTTGAGAAACCATTTGCTGATACAAAGGAGAATTATTCAGCGTTGCTAGTACCCCATTCTCTCCTTGTAAGATAGCAAAATTGGCACGAGCTTGAGCTAATTGTAGATCAATTACTTGCTTTTGTTCAGATAACTCAACAGTTAGTAAACCAATTTGGCTGTCTTGGCTTTCTGGATCATTAAAATTATGCTTTTGTCGAAAATATTGCAAATCTTTTTGGATTTGATCAACCCGATTCTGGATAAATGGCAGTTGTTTTTCAACAAACTGAACCCCTTGACGTAACTTGGTTTGCCTCTCTATTTGACTATAGTCTAAGTAATTATCTGCAATTCGTTCTAGTACAACTTGAGTCTGCTTTGGATTGGTACTTTGATAACGAACTTCTATAATCTTGGTTTCTTCTAACCGATTAATCTTTAGAGATTCGAGAAGAGAATAATAGTCGATTCCTGGATAGGAGGCTTGCAAATTTTTAATGGTTGTTCTCATGAGTTCTGGACTCTTCAGAACTTGAATTTGGCTTTCATAATCTAAACTAGACTTCTGTAAGTTAAAGTCTTTGACAACATCTACAGTTTTGCTTTCATCATTTACAGGTTCCACCAACAGTTGAAAACTGCCTTGATATTCTGGGGGTTTCCGGTTTAGCGCCAAGTTCGTAACTACAATTGTAAAAACACCAATAGTTACACCTGCCAAGATTACCGATCGCCGCCGTAAAACACTCAGAAATTCTTGTAAGTTCCAATCGTCTTCTTGTTCTTCAGCCCACCGAACAGGCTGAATTTGAGGTAATGGAGGGGCAGTGTTATTACTGCGATTAGAATTTGAAAGTTGAGAATGAGAAGTATAATTTTCCATGATGTGTTTAATACTTGGTAATACACTAAAGCTGACTCAGTACAAAAGCTTGAAAAAAATTAAGTAAGTTAGTAGAAGCATTAGTATTAATATATACAAAATTATATATTTGTTTGATCCTCTCTTATGAGAGAAGCTCAGTATCTATTCTTAAATGCAGTACGTAAGAGAGGAAATCAGAAATATAAACTTAGTATATTCTTGCTTCAACTATACCAATAGAATCTAAACATTGGTAGGAAATTTAAAGTACCAAATATAACATACAGATTTTAGCTACTAAAACTTGATTTTTCCAGGCTTTTTCAGCGATAGCAGGGTTTGGCTATACCTGGGCTACTTATCAAAGGATAATTCAGAAAAGCATGAAATGTCCTATTTTAAGTAGTGTCACATAATTAATTACACAAAATATGGGCTGAAATTACTGCTTAGTAAAGAATCGTAATGTAATTAATTATGTTGACTTACTTAGTATCCAGTTAATAAATCGGGGTAAGCAATTATTCTGATTGCCACGACCAACCGAAGAGATTAAAAATGCTTTTCTCCCGAATAATAGTCGCCACGCCAGAGATGAGATTGTTCCAGGTAACTACGTGAACTACCTACACCGATTTGGATTACCAAATACGGTATAGGCTTCTGGTACATCTCGCAATGCTGCCAGAACTTCCTTTGAGGTACTATTAGTAGTAGATTCACCCACTACCGGATTCCCTTTACGGCGCTTTATCGTCGGGAACAGTCCCAGCCCGACGCGCTTAATGTTCACAGCAGAATTAATATCGCGGTCAACATTAAGCGATTCTTGGGGGTCAAAATAATTCCTGATTGAGCAATCAGTAAACACAAACTCATCTCGATAGCTCAACAACATTGATGTGTAAGCA
Organism: Nostoc sp. XA010; assembly: GCF_020829625.1. Taxonomy (GTDB): domain Bacteria; phylum Cyanobacteriota; class Cyanobacteriia; order Cyanobacteriales; family Nostocaceae; genus Nostoc. The sequence goes on from NZ_JAIVFX010000007.1 coordinate 59,679, forward strand.
GGATTTACCTTCACTACTACTGCTCCAGCTTTTGAGGCTATGTAGCCCAGAGTAGTGAAGAATTGACCAAAGGCAGCATCATTCCAAGACTTGTTTAGTCCTGATTTAGCTGACTGTCGATTGGAAACAAACTTTCCATCCTGATCTTTTTTAACTTTGTTTCGTTTAGTTAATCCTCGTAAATTCAAGTCTTCGTGATAAAAAACTTTTTTGCCAGTCCTGATTATTGCATGAGCAGTTTTGTAAGCATGATCTTTACGGGAACGGGCAATACGCTGATGATGTCTGCCTTCACGTAATGCCAACTTTCTTCTAGACTTAGAACCTTTTTTCTTAGTCGCTTTCCGCTTTGAAGCAGAAGCTAATCGTATCTGATTTTTGCGGAACGATTTGACAGAAGGTAACTTGGTATTTTGGGAAGTAGCGAGATAATCATCTTCAAATAGTACTGCATCCATCCCTAACGAGTTATCCCAAGTTGGAATAACGTCGTCAAGGTTAAATGTTGGTACGGTTGGGTCAAAGAGTGCTATTGTTGCATACCAACCATCAGCTTTATGGGTGAAAAGAATATTCTTTAACTGAAAACCTTGTGGTAACGGTCTATGCAAACGAATTTTTAACCAACCAAAAAGTTTAGAAGCTGAGATGAATAGCCAGTCTTTTTCTGTCCTCTCAATAGTTATAGCTTGTCCTTCTATCTTTAATGTGCGAAACGAAGCAGTATTTTTAAAACGAGGTTTACCACTTCTTTTGCCATTAGAATCACCAGCCAAAAACCTATCAAAGGCAATACCTACCCGCCGAGAAATATCTTGCATTGTCTGAGAGGGTAACTTCGTGTAATCAAGCAATTCGCCTGAATGTTTAACTCTCACGAAGTCTTTTTTTAATGATGGGAGTAGTTTTTTCTGACTATAATAATTTGGATTATCTCGAAGCGTTAATGGAGGTAAAGAGCATGATATTTGACAGAATTCTCCTTGCGGAAATACTGCATAATCACGGTTATGTTCCCACCAATTAAATCTATCTCCTAGCTGATAATTGTACCAATATCGCCCAATCCTTAACCACTCGCTTAGTTGTATTTTCTGTTTAGTGTCTGGATAAGCACGGTACTGATAGTTAAGCAGCATAAAGAAAGCACCTGCTTGGTTGTATTTAGTGTCGGCATCTACTACTATAAGGTATTTAGAAGTTAGAGTCAACCATGAACAGTGATTATATCTCCCGCGCTAGGGGAGTTTCAGTCCTCAAAGCTCATTTAGTGTTAACAACAAAATACCGTAAGAGGGTATTGACAGGAGAGATGATTGATAGATTAGGTGAAATACTGAAAGACTTGCTTTTAAAATGGGATAGCAAGGTAGTGGATTTTAATGGAGAATCTGACCATGTTCATCTATTGTTTCAGTACACACCTCAAACAGACCTGCCAAAATTCATTAACAATATAAAAACAGTCACAAGTCGTTATTTGCGAAAAGAATTTCCTGACAGAGTTAATCAATTTTATTACAAGGATGTCCTATGGAATGGTTCTTACTTCATAGCATCTTGTGGAGGTGTCACAGTTGATGCTCTCAAAAAATATGTTGAATCGATAGACTTGCCAAAATAACAAGATTATTAATTACTCAACTGCCCCAATTACCGAATCAGCCTATGGCTAATATTGGTAATTGAGGCGTTTCGCAATTAATCGTCTTATATCCCGACACCAAATCCTAAGCGGATTATGGTGCGGGGCTTACGACGTAAAAGCTAAACGAGCGATGTCTAGCGACAAGCCGCGTTGCGTCTATGCTTCCACAGCCCAGGCAACTATGCGATCGCAAAAATTGGATATCAAAGCTTTCTCTGCTTGATGGGTTGAGCCGGATTACCTGCATAAATAGTCATAGGTTCTAGTGAATTGCCAGTCACGCCACCTAAAGTCAGTACTGCACCTCTACCAACAGTAACTCCTGGGCCAATTACCGACTTAGCAGCAATCCAACTACTCTCTTGAATATGGATTGGAGCATCAATCAATTTAAAATTGGGATGATTCCAGTCATGATTTCCTGTGCAGAGATAGACTCCTTGAGATAGACAAACATGGTTTTCGATGGTGATAGGAGCAAGGTTATCTATCCACACATCTTCTCCAATCCAAACAAAATTACCAATGTTTAATCGCCAGGGAAACTTTACTCGTACTCCAGGTTTGATACGAACACCTTGACCGATTTTAGCCCCAAAACTGCGGAGTACCCAAAGCTTAAAATCTGAAAATGGTAGCCAATAACTTTCAACTAAGGGCGACCCAACAAAATACCAAAAAAGTTGCTTCCAGTAGGTTGTGCCTGGAGTATAGTTGCCAATAGTATATTGATCTAGACGCATATGGTGGGTAGGCAAGGTAGGTTAAACAAGAATTCAATTAGCTAAAAGTTAGAGCGCTGGTTTCCAGCGCTCTAACTTTTCAAGATACTGAGGGATTGATACCAGCGATCGCCTTGGCTGTGGGTATACGAAAATCTGAAGTAATTAGCAATAGGTGTTATGTCTGCTGTTGCTAGAAAACCCTTACTAATGATTTTTTATTGCTTGTGAAAAATCGGGGATACCTGCTGAAACAGTAAATTCGCTAAGGCTTGATTCCCTACCTCATTTGGGTGTATGCCATCTCGAAATAAGGTTTCCACTTTTTTGCTAGGCAACGTTGACCACTCGGACTCAGCGTCAATTAAAGGAACCTGTAAAAACCTTAACTGCTGAATAAATTCCAATTTATATTTAGGTGAATTGCTGGAGGGAACTAAGTTAGAAAGTTCAGGTACGAACAATACAAAAATAGGAATTTTTTGAATACGCACTAGCTGTACTGTAGTTTTTAGGAGCTGCATATTCTGTTGGAACTGGCGATCAGGTTCAACTGATGAAGGAGTTAACGGAAAATCAGAAGGGGCAGAGCCAATTTGAAAAATTTTTGATAACCTTGGCCAAGTATACCGAGTCCAAGCTTCTTGAATTGCCAACAGTGGAGGATGAGTAGGAAAATTAGGGTCATTTCCTACAGGTGCGCTAGTACTTGTGGGTTGAGCTAAATCGTTAGTGCCAATTTCGAGAATGACAACATCACTATTAAAAGTACCAAATTCACGTAAATATCCTAAGTGGTTGCCAATTCCCCAGGAACCAGCAGAGGCATTAAGGACTTCTACAGGATGTTTAGCAGCCAATAATTTAGACTTAAAAATCTCAGAAATTATTTGCTGTTGATCAGTAGGACTACCACCATTAAGAATGGAATCACCGATCATCAGAATTCTTAGTACTCCCTGGGGCTTTTGGGGATTAATTGGCTCTGAACGCTGGGAGTACTGGTTATATTCTATTCTTTTACGAAAGCGAAATAATTTTTGGTTTGCTTGAAAGCGATAACCTGTATAAGGATCTGCTTGACTTAATACAGGATTACCTAATCCAAGCAGAAGCCTTAAAAAAACTTCAGTGCTTATAATAGCAATTGTTATATAAATGAGTGTTCTATATTTACGAAAATTTCTCTTCATTAATTTCTACGAACCTCGTTTTGATCCAACTTTTCATATTCAATCAAGCGTATTGATAATAACATTTCGGCTAGCATTCGCTGGAAAGCGTAGTATCGCCGATCCGTCAACTATACCTCCTAAAAAAAAGATAGAGACTGGATCAACTAATAGTTCACTTATTTTTATAAATTTTCCTGTAATTAAATATTTAAATAATCTTAATGATAAATAAATTAAACTCCAACTTAAGTAGGGAATAATTACAAACTGTAATCTTGAGGTAAAAGAATAAGGTCTATCACTAAAGCAAATTTTTTGAAGTAAAAAATAAAAATTATGTAGCTAAAAAGAAAGGAACAGTAAACCCCTGAAATAAATCTCATAATTGGACAGTCCAATAGCTTGGGCTACCAAATTCTCCAGTTGTTGAATGAATGAAAACTACACCATAAGCTGCAATTCCTTTTAATAAATCTATGCCTGTCAATCTATGTGCTTTGTTCATTGAGTTATTGATACCAACAGAGGAAAATAATTAAGGTTTAATTTATCACCTTTTATCAAATAAATAGCTAGTAAATCTAGATTTTTACACTTGAGTCTACAAGATTTTCTGGTAAAAGTTTTCTTTCAATAATCGCATGATAAACAGAGGTAAGATTTTGAGCGATCGCTTCCCAGGAATATTGCTGTTTGACAAGCTGTTTGCCATTATTGCCTTGCTGTTGTCTCAGATTGGGAGATTTTAGTAATTGGGCGATCGCTTCTGCCAATGTTTCAAGTGTACCCTCAACAACCAACCCAGCTTGGGCAGCAGCAACTTCTGGAGAAATTTGAATTCCGGGAGTTATAATCACAGGCAATCCAGCTGCCATTGCCTCAGCGACGGCGATACCGAAATTCTCCGAAAAAGATGGTAAAATAAACATATCTGACCCTTGTAGCAGCAAGTCTTTCTCTTGCCCCACCACAAAACCAGCAAAGGAAATTTGATCTGAGATGCCAAGGGACATTGCCAAGTTTTTTAGTTCAGTTTCATATTCTGGTTCTCCTGAACCCGCTACGATTAGGTGAAAATCATAGTTTTGTTTTACAAGACGGCCAAGTGCCTGTAGTAGTAAGTCTGGGCGTTTTTTGTAGTGAAGACGAGAAAGAAACAGTATTACGGGTGTTTCTGTAGAAATGCCGTAAATGTGTCGTAGTTTTTGTTTGGCATCGGGTAAAGGGTGAGGAATATTCACCCCAAGAGGTAAAGTGAGGACGGGTGTCTTAACACCGAAGTTACGGATATCTTCTGCTTCACCAACAGATGTAGAATGAATAACAGCCGCACGATTCAGATTATGATGCTCAATCAGCCGACTATAAACCTGTTTTTTCAAGCGGCTTTGAGCTAGTGCCCAAGGTGATAATTGCCCCATTGTGCGAACTAGATAGGGGATTCCTTGGCAACGAGCGATCGCCGCAGCACAAGTAGGAGCATAGGAAAAAAGATAGTGAGTTTCCACTAGCTTATAATCCCCTATATGTTCCCAAAGCCAAGGTGCTAACTCAGGAGAGAAGATATATTCTTTCATTCTGCTGGAAATACGGGGGAAAAACCAGATTGGCACTTCTTTATACTCAATACGCTGACGAAGAGGGACATTCAACAAAGTATTTCCATCATCGTTGGTGGTGACAATTTCAATATCTGAACCAAGCTGGCGCATGGCTTTGACCAAGTTTAGAACAACTTCACTAGGTCCGCCCATAGTCAGGCTGATGGAGGGTATGACTTGTAATATCTTCATCTAATTTTTAGGTTAATTGTGTTGATCAACTTCACTAGGTAGTGGGTAGTAGTTTAGTTTGAATTAACTTAGCCAGAGTTTTTTGGAACTGTTCAAATCCAAATCTGGCAATCACTTGCTCGCGTAAAATTTGAGGTTGATAGAGGATGGGGTGAGGATAAGTACCTTGTAAGATTTGAATCAGTGTTTGGGCGATCGCATTTAGATCATCAGGATTCACCAATACACCTAACTCACCATTACAGAGAGCATCAATTGCACCATCTTGATTCCCTCCTAAAGTTGGTTTGCCACAAGCGACAGCTTCCAAATACACAATTCCAAATCCCTCTCCTTTACTAGGCATGGCAAAAACATCGCAGAGATTGTAATAGTCACAGAGTTCTGAATCTGGTATAAATCCTGCTAAGGTTACACAGTCGGATAAGTTTAATTGAGAAATTAGTTGCTCAATTCGGGGGCGATCGCTTCCTTTGCCTACTAAGATGTAATGAGCATTGGGAATAGCGAGGCGAATCTTAGGCATTGCTAGTAAGATTTGGTCGTAGCCTTTGTAGCGTTCACTATTGTCTAATCGAGCTACAGTGAGAATGACAGGCTGATTAGATTTTAAGCCATGACGCTCAAGTAAATAATTTGGTTTAGGACTGAGATGAAATCGTTCAGCATCAAAAGTAACTGGTAAAAGCTCAATCTTTTCTGGAGATAAATTCTGCTCATTAATTAGGCGATCGCGGGTATAACTACTAATTGAAATTATTTTTTCAGCAGCATATAATGCTTTTATTTTCCATATACTTTTAATTTCCCAAGCATCAATACCATAAACAATAATTCCATAAGGAATACCCGTAAACAGATGAATAAAAAATGCTACAGGAGCAAAATTGATATGTCCACATAAAATAAATTTTGGACGATTGATTAATGATTTTGTAATTACTTTAAAAGTAAAGTGTGCTGTTTTTAAAAAATCAGGAAAATGACCACTAAAAGTAAATGAATAATTGGTTGAATTGAATTTGTCTACAGGTTTTATTCTATCGAGCTTATCTAAAATACATACAGATAAGCTGGGTAGTGCTTCTTCTATAGCCTGTAGAACATCATGGAGATAAACCTGAATACCACCCTTAAACTCAAACAGGTTAGGAAACCAAAGATGCAGAGAGCCTGGCGTTGCAGATTTTGATTTTTCAATATTCATTATTTGCATATTTATACCTCTAAAAATGTATACTTAGTTAAGTATTTAGATAATTGATAATTTCCTGAACTCGGCTAGCCAATCTCTGGCGATATAGACCCCAATTCAACTGTTCTGCTTTGCGTCGGGCGGCTCGTCCCATTTCTGCTAACTCTTGAGGATGGGAGTAGCACCACTCTAGTTTTTCTTTGAGTGCTTGTACATCCCGAATGGGAATAATAAACCCTTCTACCCCATCGGTTAAAATATCAGGGCCTGCTGTATGAGGGGTTGTAATTACAGGAATGCCACAAGCCATCGCTTCTAGAAGAACCAGTCCAAAGCCTTCTACTAAAGAAGGAAACACAAACACATTGGCATTACTGTAATATTGATTCAGCGTAGTATGGGGTACTGATGGGATGTAATTAACTCCATGAGGAAGTTGGGAAAGCCAGGTTTCTGGAAATTCGTTCACTCCTACCAGTATTAACTCTGCCTGGGGAAGTTGGAGTTCTTCCCATGCCTTAGTTAGGTAGTGAACTCCTTTGCGAGCACCGACGCGACCGACAAACAAGGCACGAAAAGTTTGATCTAGCTTGGGTTGGGGTTGAAAATAATCAATCGGTGCGCCGTAAGGGATAACCGTAATTTTGTCAGGACTAACCCCTTCCCTGAGTAAGGATTGCTGGGTAATGGAAGAGGCAACAAAAATATGATCAGCAAGAGCTACTTCCTGCTCTTTGCGTCTCAACTTCCAGTCAGGTTCTCGTACTGCTTGCAATGATGCAGACAGTGCTGGGAATCGTTCGACCTCCTCTTGTTGAATTTCTCGCGCCATGCGGTAGAACAGGATAGGCAAGTCGTACAGGCATAAAATTCCCTGCTGTTTGGCAGCCTCAAAGGTAGTAGCAGCGCCATCTTCATAAGCATAAACTGCTGCCAGACCCTGGAGGTGATGCTTGGCAACATGGCGATCAAGAGAAGCATAAACCCAATCTATGGGACCTTGAGAACCGAAGCCAAAACCCTTGCTGAGTCCAGTTTTAACCAAGGTCAACCGCATTGCTTCGCCCCAAGGGTGCGATCGCATGGCTACACCGTTTGGAGGAATCCAGGTACGCCGCCCTAATTCATTAGCAATAGAATTACTAATTTGAGCAGGAAGCCGCTTTAAGTACTGGCTGATATTTCCTTCTGGGTTATGGGCAATGGTTGTAATCACTTCCTGAAGTAGGCCTGCTTCTCCTAACGAGATTGCAGCGTTGCGGGCGAAAGGATTACCTGTAGGATGTATGAGGGCGATAGGTATCTGGACCATTGAAGTATTCCTGTTGTTGTTTCCAGTTCTCCATCTGTTCGAGTCGCGGTAGAAGGAAAATAAATCCTGCCAGGGACCAGTAGTAAACTAAGAGAGTATGGTTGAACACAAGCTGACTATTAAATTGGAGCGCATGAATCAAAAAAGCCGACAGCGCTAGCTGTCGCAACAGAGGGCGCTTTAATTTCAGGAATGTGCGCCATAGTACATAAATAAGTATGAGTCTTAGCAAATACCACAAGAAAAAACCGATAGGACCAATTTCCAAAACTATTCGCCCCATTTCCGACTCATAGTAGACAGGAATGGTTTCTCCTAGAGGTAAATTTAGAATCTTATGCAATACTGAAGTGGCTGGATGAGTTGCGCCTAGACCATAACTATCCAGTCCTTTTAACTTCATAAATTCAAATGGCTCAATGAAGCTTCCCGAAATGCGACTAGATACATCATTATTAGAATTAATGCGGAATAATAAGGAATTGATAGCAGGCTGAAACCAAGTGATAGTTGCAACAGTTATGGCGATAATAGGTACTGTAAACTGTTTTATCAAGGGAACAGCTGTTTTCAAGTTAGTTAGTAACTGTGCCCCAAAATAACCAATTAAAAACAGGATTTCACTGATAAAAAGAGCACGGGCACCGGTCATAAACGAGGTGCCAATAATTAGCAGTAATTCTGCAATTGTTGCCCAACGCCACCATCGAGATTGCGGAACTGCTAACAAGGGAACTAACAATCCAAAAGAAATAATTGCGTAAACTGAATAGCCATTAATGTAGGAAAAAGTCCCTGTGACACGAACACTCGTGGAATTTCCATCTCCAAAAGTTGCAATATCTTGTTTTATATCTTGGGCATAGGTGTTGAGGGGGCTTAAAGGGGGGCTAAAGAACTGTGCTATTGCTAATAGCCCCACTGGAATGACCAAAAGCAGGTAGGCTCGTAGAAATCTATATAGTTCTTCTTCTGAACGAAAGAGATTGGGTAACATCCATATTAAAGGAATGTATAACAAGTATCCTCTTATTCCAAAAATACCAATAATTGGAGAACCCAAGCTGGGATTAAAAACTTGTAACAGACACCAAGCAGTTAATAGCAAAATTACCGAAGCGATAGTTTCAGCTGCCGAATTACCTTTGATCCGAAAGGTTTTTTGAGTAGATGAGAAAATGTAATAACGAAGATAAGCCCCTATTAGTATAATATCTTTTAAAAAATAGATGAATTGACTGCTTTGGGGTAGAACCCATTTCCGTAAAGCACCTTCAACTACCACTAACACTAATATAGTTTTTATAGAAGTCCGCCAGTTTTGAGCAGAAAGATAGAGGATAAGGAGAATGGCAAAGGGAGCTAAAACTATAATGTACTCTTTCACGAAATTGTTGCCTCAATTACTTCTAAATTATTTTTCATAACTATATAGTTAAAGTTTGAAAAATTTTTTGACTAATATGGGATAAAGGCTAATTTTAAACATAAATGATCTCTAACTTACAGAATATGTTTTTTATAACTACTTGCCCCTAATTATGGCAATCATTTCTAATACATTTTATGTATAGCTCTTAATGACTTTGGCATAAATTTCTACGTATTTTTCTGTAAGTTTCACTTCATCAAATATTTCAAGCCTAGTATCAGATAATTTTAATTGTTGTTCAGCTAAACTTTCTTCAGATAGAATTACCTTCATACACTCATAGAGTGCATCAATATCTCCATTTTGGAACTTAAGACCAGCATTTCCAACACATTCTGCAAGACCTCCAGACTCAGAAACAATAACATTCTTACCTGCTGCGAGTAATTCTAACGATACTCCTCCCATTGGTTCTTCATAAGCTGAAGGAATAACCCCAATCTTTGCCGCACTAATAATATCAGTTAGTTCAGAACCATACTTAGGCCCTAGAAAAAATACATTAAGCTCCAGATTTAATTTATTAACCATTTCTTCCAATTTGGCTTTCATGTTTCCAGAGCCTACAATTGCAAGACTTTTATTTTCATATTCAGGTGTTGTGATTAATAGTTTAAATGCTTTAATTAAATCAGGTAGGCCCTTTTCGCTGACTAAACGGCCAACATAAATAAAGTCATACTTCCAGGTATTATTAATTTTTTTGGTATTTTTAAAGCGATTAATTGGGTAGGGTGTATAAGCAACAACCTGGTTTTTCAAGGGTTGGCGTTTTGCAACCCAGTAAGTTGCTGCAATGTTCAAGTCTACGTGATTTGCAACGTAACGCCTTACTCCAAGTTTTACAGACTCTTTTAAGGCATGAAATAAACCTTTCTTCCGAAAGTGGTAAGCCAGAGATGCAAGGGGAGTCATTGGTGTTGGTTCACCATCCAACCATCCTAATCCATCCACACAGGAAACCTGATATCCGTTGTGTGTCCAAATAAATGGTTTATTACTTAATTTAGCAAAAGGATACAGAGCAAGACTGGCACCGTTGGAGTGGACTATATCGGATTCACGAGTTAATGTGAATCGCTCTTTCCAAGTTGGTTGTCGTATAACTTTATAACTATTCTGTTCACTAGTATTAGTAGGAGTTTCAGTGATAACTATACATTCATGACCCAGCTGAGAGAGATTTGCCGCTAATGTTGCACTAATAGTTTCAATGCCACCCAGAGAAGGAAAAAAAACTGAGGAGTATAGTAAAATCTTCATGGTTGAAATAATTATGCTTTGTAAGCAATAGTTACTAAATTATCGCTGTAGCGTAAACCCTTAAGTAGTCCTCCTGAAATTTGTTGCCATTTAAATTGAGGAAATTTTGGAATACCTCCAAGATTAGTAAAAATAAATGTTGGCTCAGAAAAGCCTGCTTCATCTAAAATGCGCCGAATATCTTTGCGAAGAAGCGCTGTAATGTGCGCCGGATAGCAAGTATCACTGAAAAGTACAAAATGTCCTTGTATCAAAAGAGCAATTAACGCTCGCCAACTTTCATTATTAGGCGTGCTAAAAATTATAATTCCATTAGGACGTAGTAATCGAAACCATTCTCTGACAGTTGCTCTGGGATTTTCTAGATGTTCAATAACCTCAGCAGACACAATAACATCAAATTGTTGACTAGGTATATCTAGTGATTCATTAAGATCCCAGCTAATCCACTTAATTGAATTATCTATCCCGACGACAGGACGCTGCATTATGTCAGTAGCAGTAATAGAATTAAAGCAGTCTAGACTTTGAAGTAGTTGAGTTAAGTTTCCTATACCTGCTCCAAAGTCTAGGCAATCACCTTGAATATTTAACTTCTCTATTAATTCCAAAAAACTATCATATATTGGTTGGTTGCTAATGCCACCACTAGCTGTAGATGCAGCTTGTCTTTTTGTTTTTAAATTTAAGTTCATTTGATCTCCTATTAATTCGGGACTTAATTAGTTATTAATTAGTTCAGCAAAACTTTTAACAGTTATTGATAGTCTATGGGTTTGATACCAGGAATAAGCATTGTCTGCGATCGCCTGCATCTCCACGTCATTTCCTAAGTCATTCCCTTGAGGATTAGGAACCCAATAATGCTTGCCTGGTTCTATACCATCAATTATTGAGGTACTACCTTTGGCATTGATAGGTAATACTCGGTGAGCACAGTAAGAAGCAAAAATAGTTGACTTAGCTAAAAAATCGGGGTTATAGTCCGAGAAAGCAGCAACAGAATTTGCTAAAATATTACTCACATTTTCGGCAGATTGTTGTCCCATTTCTAAGATAGGTACTTTAATAAGTGAGGATAAATTTACTTCCGTTGGAGTTCCTACATCCCAAATCTCTTGAATATTTAACCTTTGACAAACGTACTCCAAAACTGCTTGAGACTCTTGGTAAACTCTTGCGCGGTTGGCAACACCTCCAAAGACAACTAACCTTTGTTGGCGTTTTAACAAAGGAAGTGCTTTATTAGGTTCACCAATGTTTGAAAAAACTGGTAGAAATGGAACTTGATTATGTTTTCCTTGGCTGATGCGAGTAATTATGTCAGCATAGAGTTGTTTACTAGTAATACAGCGATCGCTCATTTGTGCCAAACGTGCTGCTAAACTTCTCTGTAAGGATGATAGCCAAAAAGAACTTGTCCAAGGTGGGCCTGAAGCAGAAATTTCGTGGAACATGGTAACGAGCGATCGCTTTGGAAATAAACTTTTCCAACGCTGTAACCCATCGACTAACCAAACTGGACAGCCTCGTTGAGCATAGCCGTAACCTACGTAATGTAAAAGGATGCTGGATGAGTCATCGGTTGGTAACAAATTTAGCAGTGCATCAGGGGAGCGATCGCTAATTTTGCTCACAGGAAATCCTTCAATTTCTTCTGCACCAGTCCATGTGCGATTGCATACAATAAAATGAGTTTGAATATTGAAATCTTTGTGAAGCTGACGAGCTAAATTTAGCGCATAGTCTCCTACGCCATCAATTGCAGGAGGTAGCCTTGGAACGATTGAGATTACAGAAGCAACATTACTCATAATTCATCACTAATTAGCATGAGTTAATAAAGCAACTGTAGTCGTGTGCAATTTGCGCTTGATTACTAAGGGCATGGAACTAGTCAGCTTTTCACAAGTTTCAATCCAGAATTTTGGCAGCAGCTTTAATAAATAATGTAGTTTTATATGGCCGTTAGTTAATGGATTAGTAACTAAAGAAGTCTCCTTAACAACCAATCCAGCTTGATGTGACAACTGTTCTATTTCATCTGAGTGGAGTAAGAAAATATGCCCATCCGAGTTTGGCTTAAATTGTATTGCTTCATACTGACTCGGATCGGGGCAGTCTGAAAACCTGGGTAAACGATTGTTGAAATATTCGCCGTTAGGTGTGCTTAGTACTATATAACCTCCTGGTTTAAGCATCTGAGCAATGTTTCTCAAGAAATCGTCAGGATGAGCCACATGCTCAATCACCTCAGCAATTAAAATGATATCAAACTGAGCATTCAAGCCGAGCGTAAAAATATTGCCTGGTGCATAGTGAACTATCCCATAATCCCATTTTAATTTGACATAATCAATCAGTTCTGCTCGTAAATCATTCCAGGTAACTTCATATCCTAGTTCTGCCAATAATAAAGTAAAATTTCCTTGGGCAGCAGCTACATCTAAAACTTTTGCTCCTGGTTTAGCAACTTTATGGATTAACTCCAAAGTATGTTTACGACGGTTCTCATAGGAGTAAGAATATCCACATAAATTCTCATCTTTATAGACTTCTAATAAGTCGTATTGATAACTATATTTCCAACTATCATGCCAATCTTCTTGATATTGAATTTTTTTCATGTATTGAAAACAACTATAAAATTGATGTTCTTTGCTTTCTCAAAAGTATTATCACCATTTGCAAAAATACAATATGTTCTAAACAAGCTGACCAAAGACCTCGACCACTAAACTTTATGATGCCAGGTAATGTACTTTTAACAAAACCAGTTAATAGAAATTTCAAGTAGTATACAGAATTAATTCTCTGTGATTCATCAGGATGAATTGATAAATATATAAAAGTAGATTTTTGATGGTGTTTAAATTCTTTCCAACCTTTGTTATTTCTCCAAGGATGACATAATGAAGCAGCCTTAATAAATAAAATTTTATAGCCAGCTTTTGTCAGCCGTAGTTTCATATCTACATCTTCCATCGCAGCGTAAGGGAAGCGTTCATCAAAACCATTTAAATAATCAAATAGTTCTTTTTTAACCGCAAAGTTACATGACCAAAGATATCCACCCGATTCATTAACAGGAGATTTTTCTGATAAAGTCTGTTTAGGACGATCAACATATACTCGACCTTCAAATACAAGGTAGGAAGCTTCCTTTATAATTGCTTCAGCATATGATGCTAACCATTGAGAGTCAGGTAAACAATCGTCATCTGTAAATGCTAACCATTGACCTTGAGCATACTTTGCCCCATTATTTCGATTAGCAGCCGGGCCTTTGCGGGGGCCAGCAACCCACTTTGCCCAAGGATAGCATTGCTTAATTATCTCCTCAGCAATAGTTTGGGAACCATCATCTGTGACAATGACTTCATATTCTTCTGTGGGTAATGTTTGCACTTGTGGGGCGAGGCAATCTAGGCATTTTGCTAATAAATCATTGCGATGATAGGTTGGAACGATAACAGAAAAAAGAGGTTTTTGATTCATGATTGGACTAAGATTTTAATGGCCTGTTTCACTCTTTGAGCTACTGCCCGCAAAGAATGATTTTTTGAACTTTGTTGTAATTTCAAGTTTTTCAGTTGCTCTTCCCACTCAGCTATTTCAATTGCAGTGAGAAAGTTGTAGAATATTTTGTCTATGGGACGATTTGAATTTCCTGGTTTTTGTCCAGCCCAATGAATTAAATACGGTTTACGCTCTATGTCCGTCCAGTAGCATTCATATTCATTTGTATAATCACCTGCCCAAGTTGATTCCATCCGGACTGGAGGAAGTGTAAGATTTGAAATTTCACTTCCAGAATTCCAGACGAGTAAATTAAGACCTGGTTGTTCATGATGTGGGAAACGAATACAGGTTTCGATAAAATCAGGATGCATTGCTACTGATTTTAATGTCTCTACTGTGTAAAGAGAGCGATCGCAAGCAAATTGTCCTGTATTAAATACTTCTCTTTGCCAGACAGTGCTTCTTTTAGCTACCCAACGCTGAGATTCAGATGTATAAGTATGTTCAGTATTATGCCAATGTCCACAAGAGGTAATGAAGCCAGTCAAAGGCTGTAAAACTTCTTCAGGACTCCTTAAAAAGCAAATATCTGTGTCAACAAACTGGTAGTTACTAGTTGTTAGACATTGATATTTTCACATCATTGGATGGGATTTTTCAACTCTCAGCCAGTTAGTGATTTCAGGAATTTCCCACCAGCTTGAGCCTTCAGGTAATTTAAATAAATGATCATCGTATGGAATAACTAAAATAGGTAAATCGCAACCAGTAGTTCTCAGAGAGCGTTCCATTGCCAGGAACATTAGCCGAACTTTGCTATTTGCTAGTGAGATAATTTTGTCTATTTTCATAATATTAAAATTTTCACATCATAAATATTACTTAGGTGATTTCTGACAAAGAATATACCTGGGTTGACGAGTTTCGACTTCGCTCAACTCTCGACCACTCAGTTGGCTGAGCGAAGTCGAAACCAACGGTTATGGTAATTTTATTACTAGAATTCTCCTTACTACTCCTATTAATTAGCTTGAATAAGCAGCTACATGGATCATTTCTACATAGTCTGAGCATAATTTTTTCCAACTGAAACGCTCGTCAACACTTTTGTGTCTTCCTTGGCGCTGAAGATCATCATCACCTTCAGCCAAAACTTGACAGATTAGATTGGTTAAATTTCTTGGTTGCGTAAAGTCGGTGAAATAAGCTTTCTCACCTAAACTAAAATGGGCAACACTGTAATCATGAGCTATGCAAGGCAAACCATAGGACATTGCTTCTAGCAAAACTCTCCCCAAACCTTCTCCCAAAGAGGCTAGCACAAACACATCTGCCACTTGATAATAGTCTGCAATTTGATTAGGAGTAACGGTTTTAATTTGAAACTGATTTGGCTTTAGTAACTGTTTGCTCAATTCAACAATCTCTGGAGACTCTGCATCCATTTGTCCCAGCATTAACAAATAAGGACGTGGCTCTGGCAATTGAGCAACCTCACGGATTAGATAATCCATGCGCTTATGCGATTTGTTTATTGCTCCTACAGATAAGACAATTGGAACATCTTGTGGCAATTCTAACTTTCGTCTCAGAGTAGCTTTTTCTTCACCAGATAAAATCTTTAATTGAGAATCCATTTGGATACCATAGGGCACTAAACTTTGCTTCTTTAAAGGTTCTCCTGCTTCCACCGCAGCCTGAAGATGGATGGGTGCAACCTGCTGCACATGATCCCAGCGGTGAAAAGGTGGTGATAGAGGGCCGCCATTAGAAAATAGGAGTTTGTAGCGTTGTCCTGTTAGTTTTCGCCAGTGCCAAAGGATATTTCCTACTGCGCCGTCACTTAAGTAAATTACATCGGGTTGCTGTTGATAAATGTGGGGTAAGAGGCTACAAAAAAATGATGCCTGCTCAATAAAGTAACCACCTCTACCTGTAAGTTTACCCAGATAAATTCCTAGCCAACTGTCACGCGGAAAATTCCACAAAGTAATTTGGCGATAATTAGATTTTCCTCCCCCCTTAAAAAGGGTAATATCCAATTCTGGCTCTTGAGATAAGGCATCAAAGCACTCTTGAGTAAAAGATTCAAAACCTCGTTTAACATTACCCAGTCCAGAACAAACTAAAAAAACTTTTATCACTTTATAACCCCCGAAGCATTAGCAGGAAACGGTCTACGGGAATTGGCAATCTCGCGCAAAACTCAATCAAGCGAGCATTTCTTCTCATTTGAAGTGTGACGTCAGAAGTTTTTACAAAACCGTAAACAGTGCTTCCCCGACGTTCAAACCCATAAAACCCAAATCCCAGACTGCGAATAATCCAAAACATTAACGATCGCAGATGAAAATTTTGCGGTAAATGGCATTGGATACAGGGAGCAAAACTCCAACTTGCAGCAAAAGCACCACCTATTCTTAACAAACGATTGATCTCGATGATGGCCTCAATTGGCTCAATGAGATGTTCTAACACCTCTGTTGAGATTACAGCATCATAAAGTGGTTCTGGTTTTTCTAAAATACGAATGTTTTTAAAATCAGCCAAATGTTGTTGGATAATGTGGCGAAACTCTGTGATGTCTACTAAGTCAATTTTTTTTGCTTGAGGTAAGTTGATCGAACACAAACGAGAAACTGTCCCAATTCCTCCTCCAAAATCCAAAATTTTACTTGGCTGTACATGAGAAATTAAACGTACTGCTGCTAGGCGATCGCTAATCGTAGATTCATCAGATTCTGAAAACGCGGCATTGATTAACCAAACTGGATGCTGATAATAATGATGTAATAAATCTGGCAATTCCAACTCAATTTGTTCTGTGTGGTTTTTGTCTTGTAATTCCTGCCAGCCTGCATCTAAAACTGTCCAAAGTTTTTGTAATTTGAGACCATTTATCTGTTCTGATGGTGTCAGATATTTTGTCGCTTGCTGCCATCTGTCATCTATACTAAGGCGTGAAGTTGCCTCTTCCCAGCTATAAACTAGAGGTTGATTCATTTTGGTAAATTTAATTGTCAATTTATATATTTTCTTGAATAGCTATAAAAACTTTAGTCACCTTTTCATTGCTCATCGTGACATGCTAGAGTTGTTACATTCTCAAACTTGACTTCTTTTAGAAATTTAGCAGGATTACCAACAAAAACTTGCATCGCCGGAATACTTTTAGTAACTACTGCACCAGCTCCTACAACTGAATAGTCTCCTATCGTCACACCTGGAAGAATAATTGCACCAGTCCCAATCCAAACATTTCTACCAATAGTTACTGGTTTAGTAATTCCAAGCGAACGATCCGCAGAGTTAATAGAGTGTGTTACTGTTGTGATTGAACAATTACGGGAAATCATTGTTCCACTCCCAATTTTTACTCCTCCCAGCAAAAATATGGGTGAATGCATGAATACAAGCATCATTTCCTATTTCAAGACAATTTTCTGACCAGATAAAAGCTTTTGAGCTAATGTAGACATTATTTCCACAATATTTTAAACGTTTTTTAATTTGCTTTACCTGAAAACTATTATATTTATGCATTAAAGAATTTAAAATTTTAAATAATAAATCCATGCTGTTTGAACAACTTTTCATTTTAGCTCTTAGACTTTTAAACCGTGTTAGTCAACTGACGACTACCATAAATAAACCCATAAATAGAGCCAATTATATGTACAATTAATACAACTATGCCCGAAGCTAATGAAAATTGAATAACACCAAGAGTAGTATCTAGTCTCATAAACAATATACATATAGCTTGAGCTACAAGCAAAAGCACAATATATAAGGTTGTATGCCACCAATATATCCATTTACGAGCACTACTTATTGTCCATATTACTCCACCAATATAATTAATGCAGGATGATAAAATTAACCAACTAGTCTCGTTTTTTAAGTGTTGATATTTAGATCCCAAAACCCATAGTATAATTTCTGGAAATAGAAAAGCAATAGCATATAGCATAATACAAATAGTGAATGCTACACTCAATATCTGAAAATATGAAATTACAAGTCTCTGGCGCGATACTTTAGCAATATAAGGTTCAATAATTACACTATTAAATGCATTTAGAAGTAAAAATATTTGTGCAATACGGCTCAACGCAGCAACTTCAGCAATACTTTTAATATGTCCAAAAATAGTGATTATTAGAATAGAAATTTGTCCTTGGAAAGCTGTGAATATAATTACAGGAATTAAAGGTGCAATGTATGCTATCATTTCACGTTTAATTTTACTATTACTTGCATCAGGTTCCTCAATCCATTTTTCAGCATTTCTCTTGTAAAGAATAGCATTTACAACAATTACTCCAGAATTAATCCATAAACTTATCCAAGAAAATAAAGCAGAAATTATATAAAAACCAAAATTAAGAATTAATCGACCTCCTGCACTGGCTATTTGGACTTGGTAATACTCCCGTATCTGCTTGTGCATTAGTAGAGGTAGTGCATAGTAAGATGCCCATCCCTGAAAAAATAACGAAATCATAATAGAACTCAAAAGAAGTAATTGAGTTATCCAAGTCCAGTGATATTTAGCAGTAACCAAGGGAAAAACAATTATAATTATGGGTATTAAAATAAAAAACAGCAAATTACGAAAACTTTTTCCTGCATAAATATACGCTCCAACGGTATTTTTATCATAAATTCGATCACCAACTAAAGCAATAATTGTCCCTGAAAAACCCAAGTCAATCAAAATACTAAATGTACTTTGGAATCCAAATGTCACGCTGTATTGTGCATAATCCTCAACGCTTAACCAGCGTAGTAATAAAAATCCAGAAATTAAATTAAGTAGGTGTACAGAACCTTGCCCAGCCAAGAAACTAGTTAATAAAACGGTTAATTTATTAAATTTAGATAAGGTCACAGAAGTACTAAGTATTTTGATGTTTGCCTTTCACTCAGAGGATATTCTTGAAGTGCGATTGCTCGACTATATTTCACTCATGCGACCGCAAATATCAACATCTAGCAAATTAATTTGATAACCTTGCTCCCACCATCATTCGCACTACATCCTGCATCTTAAATTTCGCCTGCCAACCCAGCTTGTCCTTCGCCTTAGCTGGATTCCCTCTACCCACTGCCAAATCTGTAGGTCGCAGCAGGCTATTATCTATCACAACATGGTCACGCCAATCTAAATCTACAGATGCAAATGCTGCTGATACAAAATCCTCTAATAAAGAACTTTCTCCCGTAGCAATCACATAATCATCCGGCTGTTCCTGTTGCAGCATTAAATACATCGCCTCAACATATTCAGGTGCCCAACCCCAGTCACGCTGAATCTGTATATTGCCTAAATACAGTTTTTCATTACTACCTTGAGCAATACGACAAGCACCAGCAACAATCTTTTGTGTCACAAATCTTTCAGGACGTAAAGGAGATTCATGATTAAACAGAATCCCAGAACAGGCAAACAAACTATAAGCTTCTCGGTAATTAGCAACTTCCCAAAAAGCAGTAGCTTTAGCCACTGCATAAGGGCTTCTAGGCCGGAATGGCGTTGTTTCATCAGCGGCGATTTTGCCAGTATCACCAAAACATTCACTAGAACCAGCATTATATAGTTTGATTGGAACACCCAAAAAACGAATAGCTTCCAGTAAATTTAGAGTACCAGTGGCTATGCTTTCTAAAGTTTCTACTGGTTGTTCAAAAGACAAACCAACTGAACTTTGTCCTGCCAAATTATAAATCTCATCTGGCTGGATTTTTGTCAACACTTGCAACACGCTGCGAAAGTCATTTAGAGCCATTGACTCTAACTTTACTTGGTCTTTAATACCTAAGTTAACCAAATTTCGGAAAGAAGAAATCTGGGCATCTCGTGAAGTACCACAGACGATATAGCCTTTATTAAGAAGTAACTGTGTCAGGTAAGCTCCATCTTGACCTGATATTCCACAAATGAGAGCTTTCTTCATTGAGTTATCTTAGTTAATCCAAATTGTTCTCAGTGTTTTAGAAAGAGAGAAAACTTGATTTTGCAATTTATCTTTAAGAGGTTGTTTGAAAACTGTTTACCTGTGACTTTAGGCACTTTTATATCCCCCCTACCCCACCTTTTTAAGGGGAAATCGGAATCAAAGTCCCCCAATGGATCGAGGGATTTAGAGGGAGCTAGAACTTTTAATACCCAAAAGATAACTTTTCAAACATCCTCTAACACTTAACTCACAAACTGGAAACCTCTAAGACCTTCATAACCAAATTGTCTGGCACTCTTACGAGTAAACTCCCCAACGGAAGGGTTACCCAGACAATCAATAACTCCGCTTACTTGTTGCCATAGTTCTTGTGGTGCTACCGAAATATCATAAGTACCATCATCACGCTTGCGAACGTGATACCAAATTGTTTTCTGACAATCTTCACACCAAAAAGCTTCTAACCATTCTCCTTGTATCGCAACTGTGGTTTGAGATGCTACTAACATTAAGGCATTCCGTCGGCTCATACCTCGTTGCTGTAACTGACCTGCTTGGTCAGCAAACATATTATATTTCTGACTGACGCTATCGATATAGCAGCTATGAATTGGGCAAAAAATAGCCCGTCGTTTAGAACGTTTCCGATTTCGGTCACACCTTTTCTGCAATTTCACCTCCTGTATAGACAACACCTATGAGCAAGGAAGGCTATGTTGGAGGGACTGAGATCAATAAGACCATCGAAGCCCAACTCCTAAAAAATACTACAAAATATTCAATTAACTTCAATATCTTTACTTAGTTTACATCCGTTTGAGGCATAGTTATTAACTCATCAGATAATAGTGCCTGCTGTAAAACATGTAAGTATTGTTGAGAGATAACTTTCGGTGTAAAGTGCGATCGCAAATACTGACGACCTGCTTGGCCTATCTGCTTTGCAATTTGAGGATCTCGACTCAGAAAGCGAATAAATTGCGCTAGACCATGACTATCTCCATTCTCAAATGTCCCACCACAATTAGCTTCAGTCACCAGTTGTTTGAGATATGAAGTTCGGGAGCAAATTACTGCTATTGGTCGCCCAGAGGCTAAACCTGAATAAAATTTGCTAGGAACAACCAAACCCTCTGTAGTTTCATCTACACTCACTAGTGAGAGATCGCAAGCTGTTAATGAATACGGTAGCACCTGCTGATCTTGGTAAGGTAAAAACGTAAAATTTTTCAGCCCTAACCGATTTACTTCCGTGATTAATTCTTCACGTTTGGCACCACCACCAATGCAGACAAACTGAATTGGCTCATCTCGCAGTTCCTTGGCAGCTTCCAATATAGTATCGATGTCATGGCAACGACCCATATTGCCAGAATAGAGTACAGTAAATTTCTTAACTAAATTGTACTTCCAAGCAAACCAGTTTTCTCGCTTGGCAATCGGCACGATCGCTTCTGGGTTAGCCCAACTGTGAATTATAGAAATCTTATCAGCTATTTCCGGACAATGGGCTACTACCTGTTGTTTCATCGCTGGGCTAAGTACGATAATCCCCTTAGCATTTAACCAAACCTGCTTGTTGATTTCACGCCACAAGCGCACTAGCCAGCTATCTTTGGAAATTACACCTAGTGCGATCGCAATATCAGGGTATAAATCATAAAGTATGCACACATAGGGCAATCGGAACAATAAATGAGCCAAATATCCGATAACTGGCAAAAATGGGGGAGCTGTAGTTACTAGTAATATATTGTTGCGACGCCAAGCTTTTAGGACATAGAGCGTAGCGCGTAAAGTATATAGTACCCCATTAATAGCTTTACCACGAATCCTTCCCGGCCAGAGTTGGGCTGTGCGCGATCGCTGAATTCTGATTTGGTCAGCCCATTCAACCGCTGGGGCCGTATGAGAGCTAAACGCATATCCTGGCTGACTTGTAAAAACTTCAATATCTACCCCTTGTGCCCCTAACTGTTCCACTAGCTCTTCGAGCAATTGCCCTGTAGCTGCATAATCTGGGGGAAAAAATTGGGTGACTACAGATAATTTAATTGATTGTTGAACTTTTACAGAAGGTTTATTGTTTGTATCTAACTCAGTAGAAATGGATGGCAACAATTTTTGGTTAATCCATTCATTAAGTCTCATCAGTTATGTTCCTAGTCTAGAGCAAAAAATGCTTGTTTAATCTATCAGTGAAACTCAATCATTCAACCAGTTTTAAAGACGCATTTGGGCATTTCTTAAATTTGGGTATGTCTAAAAAATAATTGAAGTTGTCATCCCTTGAGCATATTGAAGTGGATGACATTGATTTAGGAAATTAGGAATTAAGCTTGTTAATGCTTCCTGCCGTACTTGATGATCTGTCGTTTTTACATGATATGTTTTTGTCCCCAAGTGACTCTTGAGGATATACTATGTTATTTCACAAGGGTTTTAGTAAGCGCAAGATTACGTAATTAAAAAATAGATGGCGGAAAATTTCTGTATATTTACTTAGAAAATTAGTTGTCCAATCCAGCCACACATGAAATCTATATATAGCGTTTCCTAGTCTACTGATAAGCTGGGGCGCGTCTAAAGTATATAAACACTCTTGATGGTCGTTAACTGTTGACTGTTGACTGTTGACGGTTAACAGTCAACAGTCAACAGTCATCAGGTAAATGTACAAATTAAATGCGTAACAGCTTACCCTTTCTGTATGAAGCTGCGCTAAATTATCAACAAGGGTGTATTAGGTACAAGTGCGATAGGTCTCAAATTGCAAGTTGAGATTAAATAGAGTCGAGAAGAATTGAACAAAGCTGTTCAATATGCCGCAGAAGCTAGTAGCAAGCAGCGATTACAAATGCTCTCCTGGCTAAAAAATGCCCAAGCTACAAGTAGGCGATCGCATTAAGCACCTATGCAATAAAATATTAAGAACTTATAATTAATAATCTTCAATCACTCATAAAAAACCTCTTCCCTATTCCCTATTCCCTGCCTCCACAACTAATTTCCTAACTAAAATAATATTTCTTATCGCCATCCTCGCAGATTTTTATGTACCTGCGCTAAATACCACATATAATCAGCAATTTTGTAATTATCAACAGCTTTAACTATATATTCCTGAGCTAAATCTTGCTTCTTCTCAACTTCGTAATATAATCCCAAGTAAAGATGACTGTAAAAATTTCCCTTTATCCCTTCTGATTGACCAACAGTTAAAACATCATCTGGGGTACAATTTCCTGCATACAAATCATACACACACCGCATAATAAGTCGAGGGTCATTTTTTACAGTTAGCAAAGAATGACGCGCCTCTTTAACACCTAACGAACGAGCTATGCAGAGATATCGCCATACTGTTTCTTCTACATCTTGAGCATTCACAGTCAAATCTATTTCAAATTGTTGAGCGCCCTCAGCAAATCTTTCTGCGTAATAATACGATAATCCCCGTTGCCACAGATAAGGTTTAATACGGGCATCTAATTGCTCTGCTATATCAAAATCTTGAATAGATTCATCAATCTTAGCCAGTTGAAAGTTAACCATGCCTCGCCGAATGTAAGCATTGGGATTTTTCGGCTGATTACGAATGGTTTCGTTCCAGCGCTGGAGTTGATTTTCTAGAGAATTTGAAAAAAACATGAGTTTGCCTAGTTAATATGCATTAAATATAGGAATCCTATTTGATTTTTGAAATTATCTACGTGGGCGGGGAGTGGGGAGTAGGGAATAAAGAATTAGGCTTTTCGAGCTGTATCGAGCTTTTTCATAAATCCAATATTAGTCCAATACAATATTTTCAGGCTTAGAGAGAAGTCGTCAATCCCTAAAATGAGTCAAGTTTTGTCATACTAAATTTTTGGTGTTATATTTCTACTTTTCCATGACCAGTGTGATTGAGTTTCCTTGGCAGCAAGAGGCAATTATTCTCCATAGTCAATATCTAATAAATAGTTTTCAGCATTGGACGGGAAATTCTTTGCTGGATGCCAATAGTTCACCACTTGAAACAGCACAGGCGCTATTTGAAGCACCATTTGCCTTAGTTTCTCATGGCACTGAGTCAGACCCAATTTTCAACTACGGTAATCGTAAAGCGTTGAAACTATGGGAGCTTTCTTGGGAGGAATTTACTAGAACGCCTTCCCGAAGATCAGCTGAAGAATTAGTACAGGAAGAACGCGATCGCCTCTTAAAAGAAGCAGCAAATAAAGGGTTTAGCTATTTTTCTGGTGTGCGGATCACCAGCAGTGGTAAACGTTTTAAGATCCAAGATGGCATCCTCTGGAATCTCTTAGATGAGCAGAATAAATTGTGCGGTCAAGCAGCAGTTTTCTCTAATACCGTTTCTTTGTGAAGCTGCATATATTTACCCCCCGGCTACGCCGTCCCCCCTTACCAAGGGGGGACTACAGGGGGGTCTTATTATGTGCATCTTCATGCAGAATTTGTATAAGTGTACGTTTATTACATGATCAATGGCTCATACATAATTAGGACTTACGCACGAGTTACGGAATAACGAACCGCAGAGGCGCAGAGGACACGGAGAAATCAGAGTTTGAGAGATATTTTGCGTAAGTCCTAATAATATAAATACTAATTAATTACTTAGTGAAAGCGAGATCCATCCACGGGGTAGAAGAAACTACTTACAAAAATTAGTATTGTGATACTGCTGTCTTAAAATCAGGAAAAAACGCTCGTGGTTCCCATTAGAGATAATAATCCGACAAAAATCACGCCTTATGTAACTTATGGGCTGATTGCTGCTAATGTCCTCGCTTTTCTTTATGAAGCAAATCTTCCCCCCCAAGCATTAAATGGGTTTCTACGCCTTGCGGCTGTAGTACCACGAGAACTGACTTTAAGCTTTGGTGGTGTCTCTCTACATCAACCAGTGCCAGAGTGGGCAACTTTAATTACCTCACAATTTTTACACGGTGGTTTCTTGCACTTAGCAGGTAATATGTTGTTTCTCTGGATTTTTGGTAACAACGTTGAAGATAAGTTAGGCCATGCCAAATATTTACTGTTTTATTTATCTTGTGGTGTTTTGGCATCCTTGACGCAGTGGTTCTTCGCTCAAGATTCTAGCATTCCTTCTTTAGGTGCAAGTGGTGCGATCGCAGGCGTTTTAGGAGCATACATTCTCCGCTTTCCCAACGCCGAAGTTCTCGGCATAGTGCCTTTAGGGTTTTTCTTCCCGACTTTCCGCGTCCCGGCATATTTCTTTTTGGGATTTTGGTTTCTTGAACAAGCTTTCTACGGGCTTGCTAGTCTGCAAACACGTACCAACATCGGTATGGAAAGCGGCGGTATTGCTTACTGGGCCCATGCAGGCGGTTTTATCTTTGGAGCAATTCTCGGCCCACTGTTGGGTTTGTTTAACGATAAATCAAAGGAAGAAGCTTGGTATCAGTAATTTTCAGAGTATCATCAGAGCTTTCAATCAGACTAATTAATTAAATAGTTAAGCTTCCCCGGCATAAATGCGCGGGGATTTCTGAAGAGTCCACAATCGAACTTTCTTAGGCTGACTTAAACAACCTCTACCTACTCCACTTAAGTCAAACTTAAATATCGCAGCTACTTTTTTGATTATGTTGATTGCCCCGTGGCAGTCTGAATTTATTTTGATTCCAGTTGAGGTTTGAAATTGACCTCTTGTTATCCGAATGCCACCGCTTTTCCATCCTTCGGGTTTCGCGCCAAATGTAGGTAGAACATCATTATCGATAAACGAACTCTTAGAGGTATAACTCTCTTCAGTTTCAATAAATTCAATACCGTACTGTTCACATAGTTGCTCAATACGCTTTTTCAACCTAGCTGTAGGGATTTGAACAAACTTTTGATTGTTCTTTTTACCCATATTAGCACCGTCTTTTTGCCCTTCGTTCCAACCAAAAACGATTGAACCAATTCGATTGTCTATGCAATGATTAATTACAATTCTAGCCGCTTTGTTAACAGCATCTCGCATCTGACGATTACGTTTTTCAGTAATTGCTGCAAGTCTGTTAGACCAAAAGCCTTGGATTTTCCCTTCTTTTATTTTGGCAACTGACTTGTTATACCACTGATTAATACTTTTAAGATGCAACCCATCAACAATAAAAGATGTTCCGACATTAGAAACACAGGTTAACCAGTTATCTATGCCGTGGCCGATTCCCAAGACTTTAGATTTATCAAGCGAAACTTTTGTTGTGTCTATCTTGTAAACAAACTCGGCATAAAAGCATCTATTTCTTGGCAGTATTCTAACTTCCCTGATAGTTTTAAAATCTAAGTTTTTAGGCATAGGTAGATAAAAAGAATCGACACCGAACCAGATATTTACTAAGCTACCTAATGGAAATCTGAGCATCCCATCCTTTAATTTTAGAGAACGCCCTGTAAAGGTAGCTAAGGCTAAACCTCCAGATAACCTGTAGTTAGGTAGTTTTGGTTTTTGAGTAACTGTCCCTTTTTTTATCCCCTTAACTAAACCAATGTAAGACTTAAAAGATTCAGCCACACTAGTTAATGTCTGCTGTGCTGTATCTGAATACAAAGCTTGATAATGCTTATTCTTTTGAATAGTTCAAATCGCTCCCGATCATATCCATTTATTTGTAGAACATCAGCCAGATATTGCTATTAACCAGATAGTAAAAGCATTTAAGGGACGATCATCTTATATGTTGCGTAAAGAGTTTCCACAATTATTGAAATTGCCTAGCCTGTGGACAAATAGCTATTTTTACTCTACTGCTGGGCAGGTTTCAGCAGACGTAATTAAAAGATATATTGAAGACCCGCATCACGGATAATGTTGACGGCGAATTAATTCGCCGTTGGCACTTCCTCCACGCATCTATTGCCAAGTGCCTTCCGTGCCGTTCAGCGAAGCTTTTGTGAAATTATCTAAGCTTCGCAACTGCTAGCCTTACAAATGTGATGCGTAAAGCCCCCGGTTGGAAACCGGGGGATATAAGCGAACGGCTGAATTCATTCAGCCATGATGAGGATCGTTAATGTATTCCAAAACTCTTTGAGTACTAATTTTCCCAGTCGTATCAAACATATAAGAGTGTGTCCACAGACTAGGAAGTTTTAATAATTCTGGAAACTCCTTTCTCAGATACCTTGAAGATCGCCCTTTAAATGCTTTCACGACTTGAGCAATTGAATGATGCGGGTCATACTCTACTAATAGATGTATATGATCTGGCGCAATTTCTAAGGCTTTAATCACCCACTTGTTATCATTAGCGACAGACTGGAATATTTGAATACAACGAAGCTTCAAGTCTTCCTTGTTGGCAAATACCCTCCTGCGTCTACATGGTATCCAAACCAAGTGAACAGTCGCTAATCCACAACGCATGATTGTAATGATTGTATACAGTTTTTATGTAGATGAGTATTGATTATCTACATGATAAATGGTATCATACCTATATGAAAACCTTGAAGTTTAAACTATACAGTCACAAGCGCAATAAATACCTCAAAGCTAGTATCAATGCTGCTGGAGTTATTTATAATCATTGTATTGCCCTGCACAAGCGGTATTACCGTCGCTGGGGCAAACATTTGAACTGTGCTAAACTTCAAGCTCATATCGCCAAGCTACGTAAGCGCAAAGAGTTTTGGCAGTCCGTGGGTTCTCAGGCAGTGCAGGATATTTGCCAACGCATTGAGAAAGCCTACCAGTTATTTTTCAAACATCATAAAAAAGGGGTAAGACCGCCGAATTTCAAGAAAGTTAAAAAGTACAAGTCATTCACTTTAAAACAAGCAGGTTATAAATTCTTAGGTGGTAATCGGGTCAAGATAGGGAGCCGAGTTTATCAATATTGGAACTCCACAGAGGTAGAAGGAAAAGTTAAGACTTTGACCATTAAACGCACACCGCTAGGTGAGTTGTTTTTGGTCGTTGTCGTTGATAGCATTGATGAGCCAGGAATCAGACTCACGACTGGTAAAATAGCAGGATTTGATTTTGGGCTAAAGACATTCCTCACTTGCTCAGATGGTACAACTATTGTTTCTCCCCAATTCTTCAAGCAATCACTCAATGTCATTAAAAAAGCAAACAGGCATCACTCTCAGAAGTTGAAAGGATCTTCTAACCGGGAACGAGCAAGGAAGAACTTGGTACGCGCCCATGAAGACATATCCAACCGCAGAACTGATTGGTTTTGGAAATTAGCTTTATCCCTAACTAATAGATTTGACGTTCTTTGCTTTGAGACGCTTAACCTCAAGGGCATGAAACGTTTGTGGGGAAGAAAAATTAGCGATTTAGCATTTCAAGACTTTCTGAATATTCTGGAATGGATAGCAAAAAAGAAAGGGAAACTTGTGGTCTATATCGACCAGTGGTATCCTTCTAGTAAAACTTGTTCTTGTTGCGGACACGTAATAGATCCTCTAGATTTATCGGTCAGAGAGTGGCGTTGTCCAAGTTGTCAGTCGATTAATGGACGTGATGACAACGCATCTAAAAACATTCAATCCGTTGGGGCATCAATGGTTGGCTTAGGCAATGTCAGACAGGCTATGCCTGCAATTGCTGTTTGAAGCTAGAATCCCCCGAATAAAGCGCGAGCGCATTCGGGGGAGTATGTCAAAAGCTATATTGCAGTTAGTGAATAAATTAGGAAAAACATTTGTGTTTCCCCTCTACGATGAAAATCCGACGCGAGCCACCCCGTATTTCACCTACGGGTTAATTGGCATGAATATTTTAGTTTTTCTTCACGAGGTGAGGCTGTTAAATGCATCGTCAAATGTACAATTGAATCAGTTTTTAAGTGAGTATGCAGTAATACCTCAACAGTTAACCACCAATTCGAGTGGAGAGTGGATAACGTTATTTACATCGCAATTTTTACACGGTGGTTGGTGGCACTTAATCTCGAATATGTTGTTTCTCTGGATTTTTGGCAACAATATTGAAGATCGATTGGGTCATGTTAAATATCTAATTTTTTATTTAACGTGTGGTGCTTTAGCTGCCTTGTGTCAATGGTTTATTGGCATGAATTCTGAGATTCCTTCCTTGGGAGCAAGTGGTGCAATTTCTGGTGTTCTAGGTGCTTACATTATCCGCTTTCCCCAAGCTAGAGTCATGACCCTAGTATTTTTGGGGTTTTTCATCACCACAATTAGAGTGCCAGCACTAGTAATAATTGGACTTTTTATTGTGCAAAATGTAATTTCCGGTCTTGTTACCCTGCAAACAGCCGCTAACATGAGCGTGGAAACTGGTGGAGTTGCCTACTGGGCACACATTGGTGGTTTTGCTTTTGGGATAATTCTCGCTCCCCTATTTGGGTTGTTTAGGCAGGACTAAGTACAAAATTTCCGAAATCATTAGCGAAACAATTGCTACCTATCAATCGTCTGCGTATCCTCTGCGTTGAAATTTCCCCCTCGATTCACCACGATTTTACTCAAAGCTGTACTAAGCAATTCAAAACTATTCCCTATCGTACCTATGCTGAGAACCTCCGGCTTTCAGCCGGGGGATGAAAGCTATCCGCCTGATTTATCAGGCATTTTAGTTTTAATTGCTTTTTTGATTCTCAATATATTTTCTCACAACTTCTGTACTTGCTGCGCCAGTTGAAGCAACAAAGTAAGTAGGACTCCAGAGGGAAGGAAGTTTTTTCAGGTGCGGGAATTCGCGTCTTAGATGATGAGATGCCCTTCCCTTGATCCATCTTGCTACATCAGCAGGTGATTCATGCGTTGGGACATTCACAAAACAGTGAACATGGTCTGGCATTATTTCTAATACGATAAGTCTCCACCCATGCTCAACTACTAATTCTAATATAATTTCTTGTAAACGCTGTGCTACTTCTTTTATTAGGACAGCTTTTCGCCGTTTAGGAACAAATACAAAATGG
This sequence comes from Nostoc sp. XA010, assembly GCF_020829625.1. Lineage (GTDB taxonomy): Bacteria > Cyanobacteriota > Cyanobacteriia > Cyanobacteriales > Nostocaceae > Nostoc. The sequence goes on from NZ_JAIVFX010000007.1 coordinate 89,621, forward strand.
TAGTTCAGGGATGAAACTGAGCCACTTGTGCGCCTGTATTCGTAGTCTGATGGTGATAGTTTAGCCACTAATTAAATGTTGTTGACCTAGGTTCTGACAACAATTATACTAAAATACAAAGGAGGTAAAAACAAGTGTATAAAACCTGTTCAATTAGAGCTAAATTCAATGATGAAGAAACAGCCTTTTGGTTAAATCAGTGTGAGAATGCTAATAGCTTGATAAATTGTGCCTTGTACGAAACAAAGAAAATTCATTACGCCAAACTACAAGAAAATGGCAATGCTTTTACTACTTATTGGCGTGGCGATGATTTACGTAGTGGCTGGAAAACTTACAGATGCAGCACAACTTACCCAGAACTAGATTTAATTCTCAAGCAGAGTGTGCATTACAAAGCAATGGCTGCTCAATCAGCACAGCAAACATTAAAGTCCGTAGGTGAGTCGATTACAGCTTATAACGGATTAGTCAAAGCTTATTACAACGGTGAGGTCGATAAACCATCTTTGCCAAAATATCGTAAGAAGGGAGGTCTATCTGCTGTTACGTTTCCGCGTCAGGCTCTAAGTTTTAATGAGGGATACTTTAAGCCTTCAATCAGCAAAGAAAGCAAACCGGAGTTACTGACTGAGATTAAGTTATATCTCCCAGATTTTATTGATTCTGACTGGGTTAAAGAAGTAACAGTACGACCAAACTTTGGGCAATTATGGATTGATTGGGTAATTGAGGATGGCAAAGAACCGATAGAAAATAATCCCCAGTTAGATTACACGCAAGCATGGAGTTTTGACCACGGTGGATCTAATTGGCTGACAGGCGTTTCAACTCGTGGGAAAAGTTTGATTATTGATGGACGTAAGCTTAGATCATTGAATCAAGGATATTCCCGTTTAGTTGCTAAATACAAGCAAGGAAAGTCAGATTTTTATTGGGATTCCAACCTTGATAGAGTGCAACGCAAACGGAATAATCAGATGCGAGATGCAATTAATAAGGCTGCTAGATTCATTATCAACCAATGCCTTAACGACCGAGTTGGCAACATTGTTATTGGTTGGAATACTGGACAGAAGCAAAGCTCGAACATGGGAAAAAGAAATAACCAGAATTTTGTAGTTATTCCCACCAGCCGATTAATTGAGCGACTTAAACAACTTTGCCCGGAATACGGGATTACTTTGACAATTACTGAAGAGGCATATACCAGTAAGGCATCGTTTCTTGATTGCGACTCCCTGCCCAAACACGGCGAAAAGCCGGAAGGGTGGAAAGCTTCAGGGAAACGGATAGAACGAGGTTTGTACAAAAGTCGTGATGGCTTCATTGTCAATGCAGATTGCAATGGAACTGCCAACATCATGAGAAAAGTAGCCACACAGCTAGGGTTAGACTTAGCCAAGGTGGGTAGGGCATCTTTGACAGTGCCACAACGATTTGATTTGTTTACGCGATTAAATAAATCATATCGCAAAGGTTGCGTAGTGGGTCTTTTAGACCCCGTAGCAACATCAGTTTAGAATCCCCCGATTTTCAATCGGGGGAGATGTCAATTGGGAAATATATTAGTTTTTGTTGGCACTTGCTGAAAGTTCTTCTGATTCTTCTGTTTTAGATGTAAATGTTGATGATTCTACGATTTGTTCAGGTAAAGAAACAATGATATCAGTGCCATTGATAATTGCCCCCAATAACCCCAGTTCCGATTCAACCAATTGATCAATAGCTTCACCTAACATGTTCTCTTGTGTATAGTTTGGTCGCGCCACAAGTACCATGCCATCGCTGTAGGGTTGGATTAACAAAGGGTCATTAGATATGCTGAGGGAACCAGTATCTAAAATAACTAAATCAAAACGTTCGCGGACATCCTCCATCAGGCGGCGCATTTCGCTAGATTCAAGAATAGCGGCGGATTGCCGCACAGGGCCAGGGCTGGGTATGATATATAAATTCTCTACATGAGGAACTAAACGAATGCATTCACTTAAGTTAGCGTAATAACGCAGGGGTTCAATAGTGGCGTCGGGGTCAGGAATTACATTCAGTGATGCACAACGGGAAGGCGATCGCAAATCTGTTTCAATAATCAAGGTTCTTTTACCAGCACGAGCTGAAGCTACACCCAAGTTATAAGCACTTGCCGTTTTACCCTCTAGGTTACTGGTGCTAGTAATCAACACCACCTTTAAGGCTTTACCACCAATCCGGCGCAGATTACTACGGAATTTCTCATAAAATTCTAAATAAGGAGAATCAGCAGAAAGTACTACAGGCACTGCATCTTGAGGCAAATCATCAACTGGCATTAAAGGCAATTCTCCCAACAGTGCCACTTCTCGTTGCTTGAGGCTCTCGCGGATATCCTCCCTGGTTTTGAAAGTACCTTCCAGCGCTCCTAACAAAAATATCACCCCACCACCAATTAGCACACCTAATAAACCACCCACAGCAAGGATAATGGGTACACTCTTGGGGGGGTTAAGATCGACAGCGACTGTGGGGCGTCTGGCAATGCTAAGGCTGCTGGTAGTTTCTGCCTCTGCGGTTTTAGCATCGGTTAGCTTCGCCTGCATTTGGTCATAGATGGCTTTTTTAAGCCCTACCTCTTGTTCTAAACGCGATCGCTCTAACTGCTTATTGGGTATTAGAGAATACTCTCGCCGTAGTCGCGCTTCTTGTTGTATTTCTTGCGTTAGTTGTTGTTGCAGCGTCTCCCGTTGGGTTTGCAAAGACACCATTTGGTTTGCCAACTGCTGGCGGGCTGGATCTAAGCTACTTTGGGCGCGAATACCTGCAACACTACCCTGAAGCGGAGCCGCCGTTCCATCGCCACCTAATACTTCCGCAGCCCGTTGTTGCAACAATTCCTCAGCAGCTTGTTTCTGACGCAGCAATTGAACCATCGTTGGGTGTTCCGGTCGTAAATCTTTCCTGAGTACGGCGATTTGCGACTCACTTTGATAAATTTGCGATCGCAAATTGCCAATAATTGGATCAGCGCTCAAAGCAGAAGAAATATAAGCCTGTCCGACTGTTAAGCCTAACTTATTTTGTAAACTTTTAACTTGACCATCAACCCCAGAAATAGTTAATTGAATTTGCCGTTGGAGATTTTGGCTGTTAGTAATGCCATTTAGCAAGCTGCCGTTCTCCGCTGCTAATATTGCCGTTCGCTCTATGCGATCGTACTGTTCCAGCTTCTTTTCGGCAATTTGCAATTCCCGTTTAGCTTGTGGTAAGCGCTCGTTAACCTTTTCAATAATTGCTTGTAATCGCCCAGTATTGATGTCACTGCTCAACTTAATCATTGATTGCATCAATTCAGTCAAGACCTCTATGCCTCGTTTGGGGTCACTATCTACATATGTCAGTTCAAAGATACTCGTTTCTAATTCTCCAGTCTTGGGATTTTTTTTAGGTAAAGAAAGGACAACACTTGAACCAAGTTGTTGCGGTTTGACATTTACTTTCTCTGCCACTGTCGCAAGTATCTGGTTTGATAATAAAACATCCTCATTTAGTTCCTTTCCTTGCTGTTGGATTTGACTACCAGTTGCAGAGAAAGAAACTGGTGGACCAGCATAGGTAAGTGCGGCAGATGCTATGTAGTTAGTCTGTGGTTCTGGCTGCATAGCCACTACCGTTGACCCCACTACGACTAAACCAAAACTAGCTAGTCCAATCCACTTGTATTTTTCAAAAGCAATAAGATAGCGTTTAACAATTGGTGGAGTCATGGCAAGGGCATATAGAATCAGTTATTAGTTATCAGCTTTATATTTGTCACTCTCAGTTTCTCCTCTTTCACATCCGGTAACAATCAGCGAAGAGGTGAGAGTTACTAATTTCGCCTGCCACCGAAGTCGTCAAAAAATCGGAGAAAGGACTGGACATTGAAGAAGGGTTGAGTAATGGTAGTCAAGAAATTAGTAATTTTACCGATGAGGTTCCGACCAACAACAAGAACATCATTATCTTGAAGGGCGACATTTTGAGATGCATCGCCTCCTAGAGCTTTTTTCGCATCAAGTTTCTGGGTAACAGCTTTACCTTGTTCAGGATCAAAGCGAACCAGAGCGATATCTCGGAGATTAGCAGTGTCGAGATTTACTCCTCCCAAAGCATCTACAAAGGTACTCCCGTTAGGTAGTGCTTGAATGGCAAGACCTCCAGCAGCGTAGTTTAAAACCCGGACTCTAATCTGTGGTGTAGCCAAGGATGAACGTGCTACCAAATTACGGTCATAATCGTCATTATTACCAACTTCACGACGGGGGACGAGTATCGCATCTCCGTCTTGTAAGCGTAAATTAGGGATTGAACCGCCATTTTGCAGTGCTGCATATAAATCAATAGTTTGTGAAATCACAGAACCATCGATTAACTTCCGGCGTACTTGCACTTGTCGCAGGTCTGCATTTAAAGTTGAACCACCAGATATTAGTAAGGCATCAGCAACGCGGGGTGTTGTTGAATTAATCGGATAAATTCCAGGTCGAAATATTTCTCCACTAATGGTAACTTGAACTGGTCGCGTTCCTGCCAGGGATACTACTACGATTGGATCGGGTAAAATACTACTTAAACCCAAGCGAATTTTTTCTTGAGCTTCTTCTAAAGTTAAGCCTTGTAATGACACCGTTCCCACTTGTGGCACTACGATGTTGCCTTCTGGACTAATTACAGCTTGAAAACTTAAGTCTTGACGCTGCGTTGCCAAGGCTAAAACTATTACTGGATCAACCACATAACGATTTAAACCCAAGCGAATTTTTTCTTGAGCTTCTTCCAAAGTCAAACCTTGTAAGGAAACTTTTCCCAGTAGCGGCACCACAATGTTACCTTCTGGGTTGATTAAAGCTTGAAAGCTCAAATCTGGAAAGCGCTGCACCGAAACGCTAATTCCATCTCCTATTCCTAAACGGTACGGCCCAGGAGGACGCTGAAGCACAACACCAATCGCATCTCCCGGCCCCAAGAGATAGCGGCTGAGTTGGGGAGAAATTTCGTCATTTGCACCTAAAGGTACAACCTCAGTACCTGGCACAGGCGCAGGGGGTTGCCTTGGTAATTGTCCTTGAGGTGGAAAAGGCTGGGCAACAACAAGCTGGATAGGTGCTGTTAAAAAAACTCCTACTTGAAGACTGACAAAACACAGGGCGCTGAATGCACGCATATAAGAACTTTGATCTATGAACATCGGTGCAGGAAAACTGAGATAAAAATTAGTTGCGCCGAGTGGTAATTTTACTCTAAAAATATCCTAAACGTTTCTTTTATCTGCGAGTATTTTACCAGCAAAAAGTAGAAAAATTTTACCAATTCTAATTTATAACTTCATATTTTTAACCTAAACGTGATTATAGAGATACAACTGAAGAATTTTGTACAAATGCATATGTAACAGACTTTACAAAGAGTCTGCTATTAATTTAGCTTGTACTGTTTCTCCAATAGACTGTGCTAAAGGCCAAGATGTTTCTACCTGCCCCAAAGGTTCTATTGGAATCAGAATACTCACCCCCACCCAAGGAGTGCGTTGCTTACGCCACTGGGCCAATTGATCTACCAAGAACCAGTGGAAAGGTGATGGATTTCCGCCGTCTGGCATAGCGTACCATTGCAAGACAGCGAACGTTTGCTGTGGTGTCACAGCGCGAAAGAACCTAGCTTTTACTTTTGTTTCAACCTTAGATGTCAACTTTGCAGACGGTTTTACAGTAAATTCAGCAGAACGATATTGAGCTATATCCCACTTTCCCCAGCGTGATCTTCCCCAGCCGTTAACGTCTGTCCACTCTACCTCTGGTTGATCCATAGGTCCATTTTGCGGCAGCAAAAGCAAGATTGCCTGGGATTCGGAACCTTCTTTTTTAAGAACCTGCAAAGACCATTTATGTTCGCCAATTTGCTGTTCTACTTGTTCAATAGTTTGCCAACCAGGAAGGGCTAACCCAGTCTTGCGGATCTGTTTTAACTCCTTGAGGGTACTGACAGGTGGCGGCTGTTTCCATTGCCATTGTCCTGTCAGGTATCCGGGAACCCCTCCTATCGCCAACAAGAGTAGCAATAACAAAAGTGCTGCCACCTGGCTCAATTGGTTTTTCTTAAAAAACTTAGAGAAAGAAATCATCAGTAGTAATATTTATAATACTTAGGCAAAATTTTACTTCATAAAATCACACCATGAGTTCAGTAATATTTATTAGTAGAGAAAAAGCAGGGGGCAGGGGGCAGGGGAGGTAGGGGAAGCAGGGGAAGAATTTTTAACTCTTGACAAATGATCAATGCAAATGACAAATGACTAATGACTTTCCCCTTCTTGTTGAGTTTCCAAAGATTCTGAAAAATAGCTATTAATCCAATTCAGTAAGGGCACTAATGACACCAGCATACAAGCTGAATAGAGATCGCCACCCCAACCATCATGTAGCCATTTAAAAGCCGCTTCTTGACCTGTGCCGTGAAAGAAAGTTAGTAAAGTATTACGAATGATATTGGCACAAGTACTAACGATCGCAGCAAGAGATAAAAACGTTATAACTGTGCGACGTGAAGACAAAGCATCTGTCCAATAAAGCAGCATCAAGCCGACGTAGAGAGTAGTAAACAACATTTTCAGCCCTGCACAATAGGGAGCAACTTCTACAATTCGTCCTCCCACGTAGAGATTTATCTCATCTACGGTTACGTCCATACCAAATTGATTCAGTATAAAGCCTGCTGTGCCAGCGATAAAGCTTTGAAGGGGCAAGGTATAGGGAGCAATGAGATAGGGTACTGCCGTTGGGGTTGCCAAAAATACTAGTATCAGAGGGAACCCTTGCGATCGCAAACCTGGTATTCCCTTAAACCACAAGCATAATCCTGCCAGTATAACGGGCAAGGAAAGGTTAACCCACTCTGTAACACCACTAAGATAAAACACTGCCCCGAATAACAACAAAACAGGGCCCAAAGGATGGATGGTATCTGGTAAACGTTTCCACTTTTTCCGGTTCATCCAGCCCAGATAAGCCGCAAATGGTAAACCAATAATCCCGTGGCTGAAATATTCGTGTTCTGTACTGATATTTTTGTTCAGCCAACCATCCAACCAATGTAGCAATATAGGAGCATAAAGCAGCAGCAAAACGCCTAAAATAGCTAGATTTAATAATTCTGAGGCGTTTCTGTTTTTAACCTGTTGCGGTAGTACCATGATTTTCAGTAATTCAAAAACTTTGGTCATTAGTCATTGGTCATTAGTCATTGGTGATTAATTTGAGACAAAGCACAAATGACTAATGTCTAATTGTTAGATGCACATTAGGTATGAATTAACTTCAGGCTATCACGCTACCAAGGTCAGCATGAGAGCGTTTATCTGTTTTAGAAGTTGAGACTGCATGAGCGATCGCTGTTACAACTTCTTTAACTTGGCTACTGGTCAAACCAGGATACATCGGTAATGATAATATTTCTTTTGACAGTTTTTCTGCTTGAGGAAAATCTCCAGGCTGATAACCTAAGTTGGTGAATGCTGGTTGGAGATGACAAGGAATTGGGTAATGAATGCCAGTTTGGATTCCTACATCTGTAAGTTTTTCTTGGAGTTGCTGGCGTTCTATGGGGCAAGAATCATCAACTCTAATGACATAAAGGTGATACACATGGCCTGTATCACTTTGGTTTTCCATAGGGATAATACCAGCAGTTGCCAAGGGTGCTAGTTCTTCATCATACTGCTGGGCAATCGTCAAGCGATCGCGGTTCCATTGTGGCAAATATGGTAATTTCTGGTGCAAGACTGCTGCTTGTAAAGTATCCAAGCGGCTATTTGTACCTGGTTCAGTATGAAAATACTTTTGCGATGCACCATAATTTCGCAAGCGCATCATCTTCTGAGCTACATCTGAATCTCGTGTTAGCAGCATTCCTCCATCCCCAAATGCTCCCAAATTCTTGCTGGGATAGAAACTAAAAGCTGCTGCTATTCCGACTGAACCAGCGTGATATCCGTCTCTTTGGGCGAGGTGCGCTTGTGCAGCATCTTCAAAAATTAGTAGTTTGTAGGTATCGGCAAAGTTCAATAGTTCATGTGGTGATACCATTTGACCATAGAGATGCACAGGAATAATTGCTTTGGTATGAGGCGTAATTGCCTTTGCTGCTTGTTTTAAGTCAATTAAAGCTGTTTGGCGATCGCAATCTACCAGAATTGGCTTCGCGCCAGATCGTTGTACCCCAATCAAGGTTGCTATAAAAGTGTTTGCTGGTAAAATCACTTCATCACCAGCGCCAATATTACACGCTTGCAAACCGAGAGCGATCGCATCTGTTCCTGATGCAACACCAACTCCATAAGCTGCCCCAGACGCTGCCGCAAATGCTGCTTCAAAATCTGAGACTGCTTGCCCTAAAATAAAATCTCCTTGTTCCAATACACATTGGATTGCATGTTGCAATTGCGTTTGAATTGGTTCGTGTTGTAACTTCAAGTCTACAAAAGGAACTCTAATGGTCATTTTATTCATTACCAATTGTCCTCAAAAAAATATTTACTCGCATGGAAAAAATAAAAACCCTACACAATTTTCAGGATAAAATTGTAATAGGTTTAATCTCTTGAATCGAGACTTCTATAAACTATCTAGGATTGTGAGCCATAAATACTAGCTGTTATAAGTAATTATTGCTAGAAAAGATACAAGATTTTAATTTGATCAGTAAATTTACTTTTAATATCCGAGTCAGAATTTTTCCTTCTGTGCATAAAAAATGACAGCCCCTTTGCATTGTATCCTTAGCATTAGCTTACCCTGGCTGAATTCAAATCTAACGCAGTCTGGCTGTAAAATCCCAAGCAACAAAGGTTACACCAGCCTTAAATAAAGAATATTCAGCACCAGTAACCCACTTAATGTAAGAGATAAAAAATTTTTGCTCCAAATTTGTTTGTCAGAGGCAAAATTAGGGAATGCTTAAAAATAGCAATTGATAACCCAGAATAGGGCTTATATCAATTACAGTATCGAGAAATTATTAAGGTAGCAGTGGCAATGGTAGAGCCTGAAAATAAATTATTTGCTCTAAAGGATGGTTGGGACTCTCATGAATCAAGAGAACAACAACGCCTTAAAGCTTTGTCAGATTTAGGTTTGCGGCAACCAGAGACGATTCCGGTTTTTGAAGAAGCCACACAGACTGCTGCCCACTTTTTGGAAGCACCAATTTCCATATTGGGATTTGTGGATCAAGAACGTCACTGGTTCAAGTCGGCGGTGGGCTTATCTAGGCTGGGGCTAATGAATCATTTAGCACAAAGCCGCCAACTGTCACGTCGGGAATCCTTTTGCACTCAAGTAGTAGAAAGTCTTCAAGTATTTGTAATTAATGATACGCATAACCTGACAGACCCAGTACTTGCTAGCAGCAAGTTAGTGCAGGATTATGGTATTCGTGCTTACTTAGGAGCGCCACTGATTGATGCTGAGGGGCATTGTTTAGGTGCATTGGCGGTTATAGATTTAGTGCCGCGCAATTTTACAAACCGAGACATTGAATTTTTACAAATTATAGCTCGTTGGAGCATGAGTGAATTTGAACGTAACCGACTTCTACAACGGAGAGTCGAATCAAGTACACCCGTAATCGCTCCGATATTTTCAATCAATGACGAACGGAATACTGAAATTAAAATCACCCCAGCCACTACAGATAGCGGCTCTGTTTCTACCAAGGAACTGAAACTGGAACTTTTAGATCAGCTAACTCAGGAGTTACGCACGCCCTTAACATCTGTACTTGGTATGGCTAGTGTTTTAGGACGTGAGATTTATGGGCCTTTGACGACTAAGCAGAGAGAATATTTGGAAATTATCCAACATAGTGGTCGGTACTTACTTTCTTTAGTAAACGAAATTACCGAACTAGGAGCTATGGATGAAAATTCAACTGCGCTAAATATAGCTCCTGTGGATATCGAAATGCTGTGTCAACAAGCTATCAATACCCTTGAAGAAGCGGCTAATCGCCGCGAACAAGATATTCGCCTCTCTATAGAACCGGGACGCACTCGCATTTGGCCTTTAGATAAAGACAAGGTGCGGCAAATCCTCTATCACCTGGTTTTCAGTGTGATTCAACTTTCGGCTACAGGTAGCATTGTTCGTATTCATGTTTCTTACAAGGAAGATACGCTCAACATTACTATTTGGGTTTCCCACCCTTGGCTAGGAGACGGTATTACTGAAGTTGATCCCTACTTCCGTCTCAATTCTTTGTCGCTGCTGGAGCTAACAGGTGAAGTAGCAACTTACAATACTCATGGACAAAACCAGGAGCAAGGAGATATTTCATCAGTAGCAGTGGATAATTCAAAAAACTTGAGTGCGAATCACTCAAATTTCTTTGCTGCTAGTTCAGGTATAAATTTAGCTAAATCACATGGAAATATCTCTCGTGAAAGTTTGGGTCTGTTGCTGAGTTGTCAACTGGCAGAATTGCATAGTGGACAAATTTTGATTCAAGGTTCACCAGAATCAGGATATCGTTATGTGCTTTCTTTGCCACTGCAATTAGCAACTCCTTCGCAAGCAATTAACGATGTTTGATTACAGCTAGTAGGGAACATACAGATTACAGATAATAGGGAAATACAAATTAATGCTTTCTTATGTACTAACTAGGTGAAGGGTTAATTTAGGGCTATCTTCACTTAGTATTAGCTGAAGTGCTTAAGATTACAGGTGGTGGCTGATCGCTATGAGTAAGAGCATCATCACTAAACTGCAATTTTCGTTATTACCTTTTTATAGCCATAGGCATTATGATCAATTCCAAGTTCTGCGTCGGCAGGCTAATTGATCGCAATGTTTTTTATGAATTTAGTCTGGCAACGATTTACTTTATCATCTTTCCCGCTCAAAGAATACCTTGCTACCAGTTACGTACATCGTTTTCTGGTGGGACTGTTAAGTTCTTGGCGGCAAACCAGCGTCTTGATTCAGTGGGGAGATGCGATAGCAGCTGCTTTACTCAGTTTAGTATATGCGCTTGCACCTTTTGCTTCGAGTACATTGATAGGCTTGTTGCTGGTGGCTTGTGTAGCATTTTGGCTGTTGTTGACTTTATCTGATGAAGCAACACCAGCAAATGTCTCCTCAGTCACTCCCATTCACCTACTGGTATTGCTCTACTGGGGGGTTGCCGCAATCGCAACGGCATTATCACCAGTGAAAAAGGCGGCACTTAACGACTTGGCAACGTTAACCTTGTATTTGCTGCTATTTGCCCTTTGTGCCAGGATACTGAGGTCGCCTCGCCTCCGGTCTTGGATTATCATCGTTTACCTACACGTATCGTTAATTGTCAGCGTATATGGTTTGCGGCAATGGTTTTTTGGAGCCACAGCACTGGCAACTTGGGTTGATCCAGAATCTCCTCTGTCTAAAACTACCAGAGTCTACAGTTATTTAGGCAATCCCAACTTATTAGCTGGATACCTCTTACCAGCAGTAATTTTTAGCTTAGTGGCAATTTTTGCATGGCAAAGCTGGATCAAAAAAGCCCTAGCATTAACAATGTTAATTGTCAATAGTGCTTGCCTGATCCTCACTTTTAGTCGTGGCGGTTGGATTGGACTAGTGGTGGCAATTTTAGCTGTGATGGCATTGCTAGTTTATTGGAAAAGCGTGGAAATGCCTCCTTTTTGGCGTACCTGGTCGCTACCGATTGTCTTGGGAGGTTTGATCGGGGTATTGGTGCTAGCAGTGATATTTGTAGAGCCAGTACGTCTACGAGTGTTGAGTATTTTTGCTGACCGTCAAGATAGCAGTAATAATTTTCGCCGAAATGTCTGGGATGCTGTTTTCGAGATGATTCGCGATCGCCCAATTTTTGGCATTGGCCCAGGACACAACTCTTTTAATCAAGTTTATCCTCTTTACCAACGCCCTCGTTACACTGCTTTGAGTGCCTATTCGATTTTGTTTGAAGTGACTGTAGAAACTGGCTTTGTTGGTTTAGCCTGCTTTTTCTGGCTAATAATTGTCACATTTAATACAGCATTTCTACAAATGCGACGACTGAGACGATTGAGAAGTGTAGAAGGATTTTGGTTAATTGGAGCGATGGCTATTTTGTTGGGGATGCTAGCTCATGGAACCGTAGATACTGTCTGGTATCGTCCTGAAGTTAATACCCTCTGGTGGCTCATAGTTGCCTTAATTGCTAGCTATTGGACACCCCTAGCTCAAAACCAGACAAATTCATCTAACTCAGAACCAACAGTAAACTAACATGATTAAATTGTCAGTTGTTTTTTACAGAACAACTGACAATTTAATGAATTTTCTATTGTCTAGTACAGGTGGGCGGAAATAAACCTACTATTTCGTTCAACCAGAAAGCACTAAAGAATTAAAGCCTTTTGACTTTTGAGAGGCAGTTGCTTCTCCCAAGGTGAAACGCTGCGCGAACAGCGCTCTTGAGCCGCCCAACACCCTGGCTGGCTCCTTTTGACTTCCGCCTTGCGGTACTAATCTCTGTAGGTAGTGGCGCTTGGAGCATTAGGGTCGCGGTAAGCAGTAGGTTGGTTCTCACTCTTTTTACCACCCAAACCAGCCAAACCAGCTAGACCAATTAATCCTAGCCAACCCCAATCAAAACCGTTGCGATCATTGTTGCGATCATTATTGTAAGTGGTCGTTCCTGACCCAGTATTGGCTCCGGGGTCAGTTGTCGTTTGAGCTTGTGCGGATAGAGTTAAGGGTAAAATTCCCATACTCAAAGTGAGAACGCCAGCACCAATAGCTCTAATGAAATTATTTTTCATAATTTGTGACAATTCCTTATGCCATCCGAAGTTACTCACCACTTTATCAATTCTCAACTTTAAGAAAATCAATCTGCGGCTATAAACTAGGAATTTTCGCAACTCACGCTGTGGACGTACAACATACTTTTTAGAGCAATTCATTTCTCACTCTAATGGTCTATCACATTAATTCTGAGGGGTGAAAAAGTTCGTAGTAAGGACTTTAGTCCTGGATTTTTAAGCACTGAAATGCTTACTACGAACTTATCAAGTTTAATGCGATAGACCAATAGTACAGTAAGGCGTAAATAAACCACCTATTCCAAATCGCCAAAAAGTCTGCCCTATAAGCCTTTTGACTTTTGATTTTTGACTTCCGCCATCTGGTGCTGACGCTCAATAGTTTTTCATTGCCCGTTGAATGTCACGCTGGTCTTGGCGTCGTTTCAGGTCTTCTCGCTTGTCGTGGAGCTTTTTACCTTTACCAAGGGCTATACTCACTTTTACCCAGCCACGTTTGAGATACATTTTCAAAGGAATTAAAGTTAAACCCTGCTGTTCAACTGTGCCAATTAGCTTGCGGAGTTCTTTACGATGCAACAGCAGCTTCCGTGTACGCCGTGGTTCATGATTAAAATATTGTCCACTAGCGTTATAAGGCGAGATGTGGACATTGATCAACCATGCTTCACCATTGCGAAGCAAAGCATAGCCATCTTGGAGATTGACTTTACCCGCACGAATCGACTTAACCTCGGTTCCTGTCAACTCAATTCCAGCTTCGTAAGTTTCTAGAATTTCATACAAATAACGGGCTTGGCGGTTGTCGCTAATAACTTTGTAACTGTCGCTCTTGTCGCTCATTGATAATTTTGTGTGCTTTAAATGTACCTAAAAAATTATTTAGATTTTTTGTTAATTATAGGCTGTATCTTAGAAGCGCTATAAATTATGAACTGTATATCACTAATTTAGCTTTTATTAGTTCACAATTAAGAGTTTTCTGGGAACTTTAAGTTATATGATACCGATTACCTGTGAGTTAGGTAAGACTTGAGGCTTAAGCCCTAAGTCTTACCTAACTTGATTTTGTGTAGTTTCACAAAGAATTGGTATGATGCCAATAATCATTAGTGATTAGATAAAAATTAATTACAAAGGACAAAAAATAACAGATATTTATCCCTACTTAGCTTTTAGTAAATTATTTATTAAGTTAATATTAATTTATACTATGGTAGTATTTACCGTGCTTTATTGATGAGTTGTTACAAACGACAAAGCTTTCTATGCCTCCCAAAGAGAGCGAGTCAAAGGTGAGTTACACTTCTTTAACCTTTTTTAAGGATTTAAGATTTTCTTTATAAATCATCCCTAAAAACATCATTAGGTGGGAATCCTGTCATAGTATGAAACATAAGAATATTATTATTGTCTGTGTTCACTGATGAAGCGCGTAAAAGCAAATTTCTGAGTAAAAAAATGCTAGGGGTGTATTGTCCATGCCCTTGACGATCCTTGTAGTGGATGATGATTTGGGCACTCGCCTGTCTGTTAGTGACTATCTTGAACTGTCTGGCTACTCAGTGATTACGGCTAATGACGGTCAAGAGGCTTTGGTTATGGTGGATAAGCATCATCCAGATTTGATTGTCACGGATATTGTGATGCCACAGATGAATGGCTATGAACTAGTACGTCGGGTACGTGAACAACCAGTGTTTCGGTTATTACCTGTAATTTTATTAACAGCCCGAACTAAGACCCAGGAAAGAATTTTGGGCTACCAGTCAGGGTGCGATTTATTCTTACCCAAACCTTTTGAACTGGAAGAGTTAGCAGCAGCAATCCGCAATCTTTTGGAGCGATCGCAAATTATTCAATCGGAGTATCGGTTTTCTCATAAAGAGAGTTTGGGCATTTCCGCTTCGACAAAAGCCGTGGATGCCCATAATTCTCTTTCCACTCAAATTCAGAAATCCCACTTGCACTCATCCCTAACTCATAGAGAACAGGAAGTTTTAGAGTTATTGACTCATGGTCTTTCTAATGCCGAAATGGGTCATCAGCTACACCTGAGTCCTCGCACCGTGGAAAAGTATGTTAGCAGTTTATTGAGAAAAACCTCAACCAGCAACCGAGCGGAATTAGTGCGTTTTGCGATAAAGCATGGTTTGGTGGAATAAAAAAGTGAGGAGGAGAGACGCGATTAATCGCGTCTGTACAGGAGTGAGGAATTAAAACTCCTAATTTTTAACTCTTAACTCCTAACTCCTAACTTTTGTCAGCAGACCTTCACAAGCATCGATCAGTAAATCAATAACCCGATTAAATCCCTCTTGACCACCGTAATAGGGATCTGGAACTTCCTTCAAGGTGTATCGAGAGCAAAACTCGCACATCAAACGCACTTTATGCTGATACTGCTTAGTTTGATCAAGAGTGAGGATGTTCTCATAATTTTCTTGATCCATCGCTAAAATTAAATCAAAGTCTTGAAAGTCTGACTTTTGAAACTGGCGTGCTCGACCACTTAGTTTAATTCCCAACTTTGTAGCAGCCGCAGCACTCATGCGTCTGTCAGGTGGACTACCAAGGTGATAGCTAGATGTACCAGCTGAGTCACAGAGGATGCGATCGCTCAAGCCAGCCTGCTCAATTAGATGATTCATAATGTTTTCTGCCGATGGCGATCGGCAGATGTTACCTAAGCAGACAAATAGCAACTTGTAAGCCATAGATATTTTTTGTCCTTTGTCATGAGTCAAAAGTCATTTGACCAATGACCAATGACAAATGACTAAAATCCAGGAAGTTCTAGTCCACTGGTCAATTCTTCCATACGTTCCCGCATTGTTGCTGTGGATTTGTTATAGGCTTCTTTCATGGCCACTGTCACCAGATCAGAAAGTACTTCTGCACCTTCTCCTAAAGCATCTGGAGAAATTTCTACTCGCTTGGGTTCTTGGTTACCACTGACAATCACCTTCACCAGGCCACCGCCAGATTCTCCTAGAATCTCCATTTGCTCCAATTCTTCTTGGAGTCGCTTTGCGCCTTCTTGAACTTGCTGCGCTTTCTTAAAAGCGTCAGCCAATTCTTTCATTTTTCCTAAGCCAAAGCCGAATCCTTGTCCTTTACCTGTCATAATTAGTTTTACGCGTATGCGTTGAATAACAAATCAAATTCAATTATAGATGCGGTAAGTAATTTGCCTCTTTTTTTACCAATAATTAATGCGTCATAGAATGGGGAGTGGGGAGTAGGGAGTAGAGAATAGGGTATCAGTTATTTCTCTCTCTGGCTGCCCTGCTTCCCTGTTCCCCCATCCCCCACTTACCACTCCCTACTCCCCATTCCCTATCCACAAGCACCTTGAAACTCTCCGAGCATTTTGACTTCTGGCTCTAAATTAATAGACCAACGTTCTTGTACTTGATGTTGGATATGGCGAATGAGACAGAAGATATCACTAGCTTTTGCTCCACCACGGTTAACGATGAAATTAGCATGGAGTTGTGCTACTTGCGCTCCACCAATTTGGTAGCCTTTGAGACCAGTTTGTTCAATTAACCAGCCAGCACTGTAAGGTTTGGGATTGCGGAACACACTTCCACAACTGGGGAAGTTGTATGGTTGGGTGCTCAAGCGATGCTTTTTGTGTTCTTTGGTGATTGCCACAACTTTTGCTGGGTCTGCACCTGGTGCGAGTTGTAATGTGGCTTGGGTGACTATGCGATCGCCACCTTGCAATAATGAAGTTCGGTAACTATAACCTAACTGATCGGGGGTAAGAGTTTCCAACGTACCATCGGGTGAAAGTACCTGGGCACTAACTAACATATCTGCGATACAGCTATTATGTGCCCCTGCATTCATCACCACCGCACCTCCGGCTGTTCCAGGGATGCCAACAGCCCACTCCAATCCTTGCCATCCTAATTCTGCTGCCGCCAATGCCAAGCTAGGAATTGATTCTCCAGCAGCAACGGTTAATTGACCGGTTTGGGGGTCAAAGTTGCTGAAACGGAGATGACGAGTAGCAATAACTAAGCCTGATATACCGCGATCGCTCACTAGCAAGTTAGAACCTGCTCCCAGTGTTGTCACCTTTAAATTACGTTCTTTTGCGTATTTAAGACTGGCTTGCAGTGCTTCTAAGTTTCGGGGGGCAACATACAAATCAGCTGCTCCCCCAACTCGATAGGAAGTAAACGCTGACAAGTAAGCCTGGGACTTAATCGCACAATCAGTATTGGGTAAGTAAATTACTTCACTCTCCACCGAATTAGTTGTTTGGGGTTTCTTTGTATTCAAAGCAGAAACTGTGCAGACGTTTCCAGCTGCCTGGGAAATGGTCATCTTTACTTTTTTTGGTAAAATTTTTACATTTATTTACCGCAAAGATACGGTAATAGAGTTAACTTATGGAACCGTTGCTAGACGGGTGCTTTGCTCAGAAATAAAACTTCGCAAAGTCTCCACTTAAGATGTGGCTTTAGCAGGTTCGCAAAGTGTCGTAATTATTTCAGGAATCACCTGATTCAAGTTCCCAGCCCCTAAAAACAGCGCCAAGTCTCCTGGGCGTAGTGTTTGCAGCAAGAACTCACACACTGAGGGTAATGTTGGTTGATAAACTACAGGAGAATGCTGTTTAGCAATTTCCGCCGCTAGATGTTCACCAGTAATTTGTCCTAAATTTGGTTCACCTGCACTGTAAATATCAGTCAGCACAACCAAATCAGCATGGGTAAAGGAATCGGCAAATTCTTCTAAAAAGGTGAGTGTACGGCTATAGCGATGAGGTTGGAAGATGGCAACCACTCTTTGTCCTGGTCTTGCTTGTAAGCGGGCTGCGGCAAGAGTAGCGCGAATCTCGCTAGGATGATGAGCATAGTCATCGATGAAGGTAATACCATCGACTTCACCCCGGAACTCAAAGCGGCGTCTTGCTCCCTCAAAGGTGGCGATACCTTTAGCAATTTCTCCAAATTCTAAGCCCAAGACGCGACCAACAGCTACTGCTGCTAAGGCATTGCTGAGATTGTGCCGACTTAGCAGGCGTAACTTCAATACGCCCAAAGCTTTGCCTCTTTCCCAAACTAGAGCCGTGGTGCCATCAGCACGATAATCAATATTAGTAACGCTGTAATCAGCGTCGGTATCTGAGTATAAGCTATAGCTAATTGTGGGTTGCAAGCGATCGCGTACTGTAGCACAATCAATGCTACCTATTAACGTTTTACAACCTTTAGCAAATGTCTGGAAGATGTCAATGACTTCTTCTAGTGTCTCGTAATGGTCTGGATGATCGAGTTCAATATTGGTGATGATACCAATCTCTGGAGCGTGTTTTACCAAGGAACCATCAGATTCATCTGCTTCGGCTACCAAATATTGGCTTTGTCCCAATCGAGCATTACCTTCCCAAGCATTGACTTCGCCACCAACTAAAATCGTTGGGTCTAGACCTGCTTCCAGAAGCATATAGCCAATCATGCTACTGGTTGTAGTTTTGCCGTGTGTTCCTGCGACTGCAATACTGTGGTAATCGGCAATTAAAGCTGCCAGTAGATCTGAACGATGTAAAATTGGACAACCTAATTCTAGCGCTGCTTTGTATTCTAAATTATTCGTGTTAATTGCTGTTGAACAAATGACTTGAGGCAGTATTGAGTTAGTAGCAGTAGGTAATTCTTCTTGCGAATTTAATACTACTGCATTCGCTAATACCTGAGGACGAAAGAATTCGAGATTGCTTGCCTCTTGTCTACTAAAAATATGAGCGCCGATAGATTCCAATTTGTGCGTAATGTGGTTAGGACGAAGATCCGAACCTGATACTGGAAATTGACGCTTGGCGAGAACGTATGCCAGAGCAGACATACCTATACCACCGATGCCAATGAAATGAAATGGTCTACCACTAAAATCTACAGAATTAGTCATTTCTTGCTCCTTTTACACCACACCACACCATAATCACAAATGACACGCGTATCATAACAGGAATTTGATTTTTACCGTAACTGTCCCTTAATCATGTTTATGTTTGATGGCCAGATGATATTTCTGCTCTGGTTTTGCTCGTTCAGAATGATTTTACCTTGGTTGGAGGTTTTTACTATTTCTAAACTGTTTTTAAGATTATTCTGAAAATTTTGGTCGCATCGGGAAAGAAATTCTTGTAATGTCAAATACATCTTTTTGGCTACCTTACTGGAATTGGCTACATCATACATTGTTAGTAAAGCTGATTTTAAATTGCATCCAGTCTAGGCATGAATTGACTACAATAGTACATTGGTAATGAAACTATTTTTCAATTGCATAAAATCCACGCATAACTGGATGGAGCAACTAGCAATTTTTGGTGGCACATTTGATCCAATTCATTGCGGACACCTGCTCGTAGCCGAGAGAGCTTTGCATCAAGTATCCCTTGAAAAGGTAATTTGGGTGCCATCCCTAAATCCTCCGCACAAACAAGCAGCTTTGTTTGAGCATCGTGTGGGAATGCTGCAATTAGCCATAGAAGATAACCCAGCGTTTACTGTCTCATTAGTGGAGACAAATCGCTCTGGGACTTCCTATGCCATTAACACCCTGATAGACTTATCTGCTTCTTACCCAAATACTCACTGGTACTGGATCGTAGGCTTGGATACTTTCCAAACTTTACCCCGTTGGTACCGTGGACACGAACTAGCACAAATGTGTGATTGGTTAATAGCACCCCGAGTGCTAGGTGGTGAGACTATAACTCAAAGCAAATTAATCTGCAAGCAGGTGGAGCAACAACTGAGGGAGCAGTTAATTACCATTCAGTGGCAACTCTTAGATATACCTTTAGTAGGAGTTTCGTCAAGTATAATTCGCAAATTTTGCCGCAAACGCCAATCAATTCGTTATTTAGTCCCGGAATCGGTTAGATCATATATCACTAACAACAATCTCTACTCGAACAAATCTGAATAAATTATGTGTTTTTTTATTGATCTAACACTTTATCGTTAAAAGTGCCCCCCCCCTTTGCGATATGATTGGGGTCAACGATATCAACATATAAGCATAAATACAGAGGGCAAGACACTGTGATTAGAGTTGCAATCAACGGTTTCGGGCGGATTGGACGTAACTTTGCACGCTGCTGGGTGGGTAGAGAGAATAGTCAAATCGACCTTGTGGCCATTAATGACACATCAGACCCTAGAACCAATGCTCATCTGCTGAAGTATGACTCGATGCTAGGGAAGATCAAGGGTGCTGAGATTAGTGCCGATGATAACTCTATCATCGTTAACGGTAAGACCATTAAGTGCGTGTCCGATCGCAACCCAGAAAACTTGCCCTGGAAAGAGTGGGGAATTGACCTAATTATCGAAGCAACCGGGGTATTTACTAGCAAAGAAGGAGCGCTCAAGCATGTAAATGCTGGAGCCAAGAAAGTTCTGATTACCGCTCCTGGTAAAAACGAGGATGGCACTTTTGTCGTTGGTGTGAATCATCACGACTATGACCACAACAAACACCACATTATCAGTAACGCTAGCTGTACTACCAACTGCTTGGCACCAATCGCCAAGGTGTTGAATGATAAGTTCGGCATCATCAAAGGCACGATGACCACCACCCACAGTTATACAGGTGACCAGCGCTTGCTAGACGCTTCTCACCGGGATTTGCGACGGGCCAGAGCAGCAGCGATAAACATTGTACCCACCTCTACTGGTGCAGCAAAAGCAGTGGCGCTGGTTATCCCAGACCTCAAAGGCAAGCTAAATGGTGTTGCCTTGCGCGTACCTACCCCGAACGTCTCAATGGTAGATTTCGTTGTTCAGGTTGAGAAGCGTACTATTACTGAAGAAGTTAACCAAGCTCTCAAAGATGCTTCCGAAGGGCCACTCAAAGGCATTTTGGACTATAGCCAACTAGAACTGGTATCTTCCGATTATCAAGGTAGTGATGCTTCTTCGATTGTTGATGCTAGCTTGACTTTGGTTATGGGCAATGACCTTGTAAAAGTTATGGCGTGGTATGACAACGAGTGGGGTTATAGCCAACGAGTTTTGGATTTGGCAGAATTAGTAGCCGCAAAGTGGCAATAATTTGTTATTAGTCATAAGTCATTAGTCGTTGGTCATTAGAAAAATAACAAAGGACAAATGACAAAGGACTATTGACCAAAATGTTGAAATCCCTGGCTAAGACTTAGAACTTGGTCAGGGAATTTTTTTTGTTGGTCGTGCAATACTACTGTTGATCCCGAAGTAATGCTGCCTACGATCGCAGCACCTTGACCAAGATGTTGGACTAAAACTGATGCTGACTTTTGTGGTAAGCACAGCACTAATTCAAAATCTTCGCCACCATATAGAGCATATTCCAGCGCTTGCTCTTGTGTCAGCCAATGGTTAAAAGTTTTTGGTATAGGAATTTCTCTTCGTTCTAGCACAGCGCCAACACCACTGGCGCGGCAAATTTGAATAATCGCATCTGCCAAACCATCGCTGCTATCCATACCAGCAGGCGGGAGTTGGGAATCAGAAGTTAAAATTTTCCAGAGGATTGGTAAGACATCTAATCGTGGCTGTGGGCGTTGGTGGGCGCAGATTAAAGCCATCTTTTCTTCGTCGTTGAGGTCTTGTCCTAATTCGGGATGTAAGAGCAGTTCTAAGCCAGCTTTTGAGGCTCCATGAACGCCTGTAACAACGATCGCATCTCCCACAACAGCAGCAGAACGGCGGATAATTTGATCGGGGTAAACTTGACCAAAAGCAGTAATTGCCAGAGTAGTCACAGGCGATCGCACCACATCACCCCCGACAATTGAGGTATTGTATTTTTGCAGGCATTCTGTCATTCCCTGGTATAGCCGCTCAACCCAACTTACCCTAACTTCACCGGGTAGCCCCAACCCGACGGTAATTCCCAATGGGGAAGCACCCATTGCTGCTAAATCTGATAAATTGGCAGCAGCAGCCCGCCAACCAGCATCTTCTGGGGAAGTGGTTACATTGCTAAAATGCACGCCATCAATCAGCACATCTGTTGTCACTACTAAAGATTGACCTGGTGCAGTCACCAGCACTGCTGCATCATCGCCGATCATTTCTGGAGGACAAAAGCGCTGCAATTTTTTTAAAAGACCTTGTTCACCAATGTCTTTTACTTGTTGAGAAGATAACTCACTGTTCACAATCGGTTTTTCGTGTTGCAAAATTACGAAGAAAACTGATGATTTGTTTTAGTGTTTAAGATAAGGGTATCGTCTAGGAGTCAGTTGGGATGGTAACAACACCAGTAACCAGCATCACATTTGAGGAGTACTTAACCTATGATGATGACAACGGTTTACATTATGAATTGGTGGATGGCAAGCTAGAGCTAATGAACCCACCAACTATTGAACATTTTCTGATTGTCGATTTTTTGGATACTGCCTTGAAAGCAGAAATCAAACGTTGTAATTCTACTTGGCTGAGTTTTCGGGAAAGTGGGGTGAGAACGGGTAGAAATAAATCTAGGTTGACTGATTTGTGTGTAGTGACAGTGGAACAAGCCAGAGAATTGTTGAATGCCTCAGCAGTATTTGAGTCACCGCCGTTACTAATTGTCGAGGTGGTTAGTCCTGAGTCGGTGAAACGGGACTATCGCCATAAGCGATCTGAATATGCGGCCTTAGAGGTTCCTGAATATTGGATTGTAGATCCTCTAGAAGGGAAGATTACAGTGTTATTACTGGAAGATGGATTTTACGAAGAAACAGTTTTTACTGCTAATCAGCAAATTGTATCACGGACTTTTCCAGAATTAGCGATCACTGTTGATCAAGTGTTCACCGCCGGGAATCTGAATCAGGGGAGACGCGATTAATCGCGTCTGTACAGGAATTTTTCTCCCCTACTCTCTTCTTACGCTGCTTGCGGCTCAACCAGATTTTCTATTCCTTGAACGACTGTTGCCGATTCAATTTTGTCACCCGCCTTCAGTTTATCCAAAACTTCTTTGCCTTCGGTGAGATAGCCAAAAACGGAATAGCGACCATCTAATAGGTTGCGTCCGGCGGGGGTGAGTTCTGGTTCAAAGAGGAAGAAGAAGAATTGTGAAGATCCACCATTCACTTCACTTTCGGGACGAGCCATCACCACTGCACCAAAGGCAGAAAAAGGTAGAACTGGCATATCAACGTAACGACCAGCTTCTTCTAGAGTAATGCCATAAGTAGGTGCTTTATCACCCTGAACTAAGACTTCTAAGGGAATAGAGCGATATTTACCTGTGTTTGGATCAATGAAACCCACGTCTTTACCTTCTGGATCTCCAGTTTGTAGAAAGTAAGATTCTTCAGAACGGGTAAATTCTAAGCTATTATAAAAACCCCTCTGCACCAAATCTACAAAATTACCGGCAGTGACAGGGGCACTATAACCGTCTACTACCAGGGTCAAATCGCCTTTGTTAGTTTTGATTTCTACTGTGGCACGACCTTTAAGTTGTGGTAGGTTGCTGTATTGGGCAGGCACTTCAAAGGGGAATTCTTTCACCATTGACTCTTCTAACCCAGTAACGAGATTCAGAAGTTTGCCTCTCTCTTCCAAAATTTGTTCTTTATCTTTACTCTTCGCCAATTCTTCCAGTTTTCCCACCCCAGATTTCAACTCGGTAATCCAAGCTTCGGCTTGGGGTTGGCGTTCTTGGGGAACGCTTGTTAAGATTTGGGAGGGTTTATCGAGAATGCGGGATGCTTTGCTGATGTCCTTGGAAATAGCACTCCACCGCCGATTTGCCCGCAGTTGGGCAGAGATGTCCTCTAAACTGGCTTGTAGTTGCCGTACAGGTTTGTTATCTATCGGGAGTGCATACCGCAACAAAGCCTTACCGTCGGTAATTGCATTGCCGGATGGCAGTGCGGCGCTACTGGAGGGAGTCCACCCAGCTGTAGTTATGCCTAAAAATATTGTTACCAGCAGTATTGCCATTAGGCTGTTCTTCAGCCAGGATTTTAATAAGTTAAGCATGGGATAACTCAAATGCAGCATTAAATTGTTGACTGGACGTAACCCATCAATAATCTTCCCACGTTAAGGGCGGAGGATAAATGACTAATGACTAATGACAAATGACTAATGACTAATGACAAATGCCCAATGACGACCCTAGAAGGGTACAATAAATGCCGATTGTCTTCCAAAATTTGAAAGTTTCATGATATCCAGTAACGACTTTCGACCCGGTGTTTCAATTGTATTAGATGGGTCTGTATGGCGAGTGCTTGAATTCCTACACGTCAAGCCAGGCAAAGGTTCCGCCTTTGTCCGAACTAAGTTAAAAAATGTCCAAAGTGGCAGCGTGATGGAAAAAACGTTCCGAGCCGGGGAAACATTGCCGCAAGCCACGCTAGAAAAAAGCACGATGCAGCATACCTATAAAGAGGGCGATGAGTTCGTCTTTATGGATATGGAAACCTACGAAGAAGGCAGATTGACCCGCGCACAAATTGGCGATCGCGTCAAATACCTGAAGGAAGGTATGGAAGCTGAAGTTATTAAGTGGGGTGACCAGGTGCTGGGAGTAGAATTGCCTAAGTCTGTGGTTCTGGAAATTATACAAACAGATCCAGGTTTAAAAGGTGACACTGCTACCGGTGGCTCAAAACCCGCGACTCTGGAAACTGGTGCAGTTGTGATGGTTCCTTTGTTTATTTCCCAAGGAGAACGCATCAAAGTTGATACCCAGGAAGATAAATATATCAGCAGGGAATAACTTTCATCTCTACGGAGATGCTTGTTCCCGATGGAAATCCCTACATAGGGATTTAATCCCTGCCACACTTAAGATGCTAATTTACGGATAGGTCGAGGTAATAAAAACTGTGCCATTGGACTTTAATGAAATCCGCCAACTTCTGGCAACTATCGCCCAAACAGATATTGCAGAAGTGACGCTCAAAAGCGATGATTTTGAACTAACAGTCCGTAAGGCTGTGAGCGTCAGCAATCAGATGTTGTCGGTAGGTCAAGCGACCTTCGGCGGTGTGGTGGGTTCTGGCTCGACATCGAGTTTATCTGGGGGAAACCAGGTGAACACTAGTCAGGTAACGGAGGTGTCCACATCTCGTGTGTTTGAGAATACTGGTACTAGCACACAATTGCAGTTGTCAGTAAATCCCCCCTCAACCCTTGACCAGAGATTAGTAGAAGTGCCTTCCCCAATGGTGGGAACGTTTTATCGCGCTCCTGCACCTGGGGAAGCGGCATTTGTGGAAGTGGGCGATCGCGTCCGCAAGGGTCAAACTGTCTGTATCATTGAAGCGATGAAGCTGATGAATGAAATCGAAGCCGAAGTCTCTGGACAGGTGATGGAAATTCTTCTCCAAAATGGCGACGCTGTAGAATATGGTCAACCTTTGATGCGAATTAACCCTGATTAAGTATTAATCTATATATGAAATGAGTCATCCTAAATGAGTCATCGTTAAAACTTCAGTCCTTGCTGGTTAATCCTGATGAAACAAACGTTGCCTTTACCGCCAGAAGTGGTGCAACAAGTAGCTGAATACTTCAGTCTGTTAAGTGAGCCGATGCGCCTGCGGCTGCTCCACTTATTACGGGATGAAGAAAAATGCGTGCAAGAGTTGGTAGAGGCAACACAGACTTCTCAGGCAAATGTATCAAAACACCTGAAGGTAATGTGGCAAGCAGGTATCCTTAGCCGCCGCAGTGAAGGAACTTGCGCCTATTACCGGGTGGAAGATGAAATGATTTTTGATTTGTGTAATCGGGTTTGCGATCGCCTTGCCACAAGGTTAGAACAGCAAGCCCGTAATTTTCGTGTGTTAAATAGCAAACGGTAATTCTAAGAAAGTTATGAGTTATGAGTTAAAACTTCTCACTTCTGCACAGACGCGATTAATCGCGTCTCTACTCCTAACTTTTTTAAAGGGGATAGTTTTTATCAAAGCTTTCACGAGTTAGTGGCTGTTGTAACTCTACACCCTCACCACCTAATACATCCAACGGTTTGCCGTTCACGTCAATGTACACTTTGGCTTTGGGATTTAAAGTTGTCGCAGTATAAACAACTTGTCCTACGCGGCCCATCATTGATGTGCTTCCACCACCACTGGTAAAATCTTCAGATAAATTAACGTGAACTTCGTCATTTTCCGCCTTCAGCCCCAGAAGTTTGGTTCCTTTAGGGATGGTTGTGGAATCTGTCCCTTCTGTTGGGCCTGCTAACAAACTTTGAAAAGCTGCTTCTAAAGGCTGGTTGGCTCGGATAGAAGCGACTCTAACAGGCTGGGGGACTAAAGTAACATTTTTGTCCGTTGGTTTTAGCCAATAAACGTTAGGGGTTTGCTCATTAGCTGGCTGCCTAGTTGATGGCTGTGCTGGCTGTTCGATGCGCCCAGACGGGTTTGATGGTATGGGTGTATTGTTGGATTGGGAAGTAAACCAAGCCACACCGCCACCCACCGCTACAACCACTGCTGACACGGCTGCAATTGCGCCTGAAGAAATACGATTAGATCCTTGTTGGCCTTTCATGTTCAAAACCTTCCTGACTGAGGGCTGATATAGTAGTTATTGAGGAGCAGCCTGGTTAAGGACGATACTTATAACTGAAGAGTTTCCTGCTACCTGGAGGAGGCTATTATTTTTAATTCTGCAAGTCCCTGATTCAATTTTAGAATTTATATTTCTAATTCGTCACCTGCCAAATTATGTAAATATCATTCTTTTTGGAGATGATTGAAGATTAAATTTATAACGCAGAGGAACGCTGAGTAAAACGCAGAGGAACGCAAAGTAAAGTATTGATTCCTCTGCGTAAATTTTGTGTTTAATTTTTTACCTGAGTAGCGGCGGTAATCCACTTATGAAGTGTAGTTGTAACTTCCTCTATGACAATTTCTTGAGAGTTGCGGGTTGCTCTTTCTACAACTTCGACTTTGCCATTAGCGATCGCTCGTCCGGTTACAATTCTATAAGGTATGCCTATCAAGTCAGCATCTTTAAATTTCACTCCAGCCCGTTCATCGCGGTCATCTAGTAGGGTTTCAATTCCTGCTTGATTGAGTTCTGTGTAAAGTTTTTGGGCGATTTCGATTTGTTGAGCATCCTTAATGTTAGGAATTGTGACGATCGCGTGGTAGGGTGCGATCGCAACTGGCCAAATAATCCCATCTTTATCGTAAGATTGCTCTACGGCAGCTTGTGCCAATCGTGACACACCCACGCCAAAACAACCCATAAATAGCGGCTTTTCTTCACCCTGTTCATTGGTATAAGTTGCTCCCATCGCTTGGGAATATTTAGTACCTAATTGGAAGATGTGACCTGCTTCAATTCCACGGGCGCTCAAGAGAGTTTGTTCTGGATTGTGGATGGCGCGATCGCCTGGTCTTGCTTTCCGTATATCTACTACTTGCTTTGGTGCTGTAAATTGCTCATCCCAATTAGCACCAACTACGTGATAACCAGCTTCATTCGCGCCTGTAACAAAATTTTTTAAATCAACGGCTGTTTGATCCACTAAGCGCAAAAACTTGGGATGGATCTGTTTATTGGCGGTAATATACTCATCTGCGATATCTGGCGCAATGTAGCCTAAAGGTAGAGATTTAGCTGTCCATGCTTGCTGGGCTTCTACATTTGGTACATTCAAACTAATAATAGTTTTAGCGCCATACTCAGGAGCTAATTTAGTCAATTCATTTTGCAATTTGACTTCATTAACTTCCTGATCGCCTCGGATGCTCACCAAAACTAACACCGTTATACCATTATCATAAACTGTCTGATAAAGGACATTTTTCACTAATTGAGTGGGAGAACAGTTGAGGAGTTGACAGACCTTTTCAATCGTTTCTGTTCCAGGTGTATCCCGTTTCTCGTAGGTTGTAAACCGTGAGGTTTCGGCGTCAATTGGTAAAGAAACAGCTTTTTCTACGTTAGCGGCGTATTTACCATCCTCAGTGTAGAGAACTTCGTCTTCACCAGCTTCTGCCAAAACCATAAATTCTGTGGAACCAGAACCGCCAATTGCACCAGAATCAGCTTCCACTGCCCGAAAAGCTAAACCAGAACGTCGCAGAATATTGCTGTAGGCTTTATACATATCCTGATAAGTTTCTTTAAGGCTGGCTTCATCGGTATGGAAAGAGTAGCCGTCCTTCATGATAAATTCCCGTCCGCGCATTAAACCAAAGCGGGGACGAATTTCATCGCGGAATTTGGTTTGAATTTGGTAGAGATGCAGGGGTAGTTGGCGATAAGAGCGAATCATATCACGAGCGATCGCTGTGATTACTTCTTCATGAGTTGGGCCTAATCCTAATTGTTGTTCACGGCGGTCAATTAGGGAAAACATGATCCCCTCAGCTTTAGTGTAAGTGTCCCAGCGTCCCGATTCCTTCCATAAATCAGCTGGTTGTAATTGTGGCAAAAGACATTCTTGTGCGCCTGTAGCGTTCATTTCTTCCCGCACAATCTGGGAAACTTTTTGCAGTACCCGCCACATTAAAGGCAAATAAGCATAAAGACCACTACCGATGCGACGAATGTAGCCTGCACGGAGTAATAATTTATGGCTAGGAATCTCAGCATCAGCCGGATCATCCCGGAGTGTAACGAATAACATTTGTGACAGTCGCATCGTTTATAGCCTTTCTTTGATCACTAATTTCTATGTCAACTAAAGTATGAAGTATTAAGGATGAAGTACAAAGTACACAGCGTTATTTATTTTTCATTTTTACTTGTAAGCATAGGGCATTGGTTATTTTCCCTCATCTTCCTCATTCCCCATTCCCCACTCCCTACTCCCCACTCCCCATTTCCTTTAGGAGAAAACTACTTTGGCAGAAGTAATTTATCAAGCACAGCCACCCTTAGAATTTATTCCTCCAGCGTTTAACCCCTTAGTTCTACGATTTGTCCATCTGTTGCTACCCAGTTGGATAAACTGGCAAACACCTATTACCCAGATTGAAGCAGACAACGTAGAGGTTTTAGTGGATCTTTATCGCCAGTTTCAGGAGGGTAAGATCCGTTTTATGCTGGCATTTCGCCATCCTAAAACAGACGATCCGTTTTGTTTGGCCTACTTGCTGTCTCAACTCGTGCCAAAGGTAGCACGATCGCAAGGTACAGCGCTACAACTTCCAATTCACGCTCATTTTATCTACGATCGCGGCATTCCTCTATGGGCAGGTTCCTACGTCGGCTGGATTGCTTCTCGTTTAGGTGGTACTCCGATTCAGCGAGGTAAGGCTGACTGGACAGGGTTACGTTCGGCGCGTGACTTGTTCGCCAATGGGAAATTTC
The DNA here is from genome assembly GCF_020829625.1 of Nostoc sp. XA010. Classification (GTDB taxonomy): domain Bacteria; phylum Cyanobacteriota; class Cyanobacteriia; order Cyanobacteriales; family Nostocaceae; genus Nostoc. The sequence goes on from NZ_JAIVFX010000007.1 coordinate 118,757, forward strand.
CGATGGCTGCTGCGCCAGAGGGTGCTACCAATGGTTTATCAGAGAATATTAGCCCCCTAGAACCTGGTATTGCCCAATTAGGCTTTTGGTGTGCTGAAGATTTGCACAAAGCTGGACGCGACCAACAGGTTCTAATTGTACCAGTTGGGATTAAATATAGTTACGTTGATCCTCCTTGGGATGCGATCGCTAATCTTTTAAGTGAATTGGAAGCGGCTAGTGGTTTACCTGTGAATGAAGCAAAAAACGCTTCTATAGAGTCGCTTTATCCCCGGATGTTGACTTTGGCAGAACATTTACTTTCGCTTATGGAAAAATTTTACACGCGTTTTTATCATCTAAAGCTGCCAGATATCAAAACAGTAGTAGGAGAAATTGAAGATAGAAATGAAGCGTTAGCAGAGCGTTTGCAAGCTTTATTAAATGCGGCACTACTAATATCAGAGCAGTATTTTTATTTGCAGTCAAAAGGTACTTTAAGTGACCGTTGTCGGCGTGTAGAACAAGCTGGGTGGAATTATATATTTAGAGAAGATTTTAAGGATGTAAAAGGAATATCTGCTGTAGAGAAAGCTTTAGGCGATCGCGTTGCTGAAGAAGCAAATGCGCGGATGTGGCACATGCGTTTAGTAGAAAGCTTTGTGGCTGTTTCTGGTAATTATATTCGTGAGAAACCGACGGTAGAAAGGTTTGCTGAGACGACTTTAATTTTATGGCAAATGATTGCTAAAATAAAAGGCGATAAAGGTGTACAGCGTCCACAATTGGGTCAGCAAAAAGTAAAAATTACTGTAGGCGAACCTATATCTATTTCTGAGCATTACCCAGCGTATAAAGAAAACCGTTTGGCTGCTAGACAAGCTGTTGCTGATGTAACTAATGATTTACAACACGCCTTGGAAAGTTTGATTTAAAAAGTAATATGAGGAATGATTATGAACAATATTACAATATCTAATCTTGATGATGACATCAAATATCGCCTAGAGAAACGAGCAGAAAAACATGGTCGTTCCTAGAAGAAGCCAAAAAAATTCTTTGTATGGCTCTAATACAAAATCACGAACAGCCCTTAAACTTAGCTAATATGATTGAGCAGCGTTTTGCGAATTTGGGAGACTTGGAATTACCAGAAATTCCTAAAGAACCTATTCGTACAATATCAACGTTTGAAGAATAGACCCGCAGTTGCTTTTTCTTAGACTTAGCGCCTTATATCTTAACCTGGAAACACCTTAAATAAATCTACAACTAAATCAGGAAAATAGGGCAGATTAACTGATTCATTTGGCAGATAAATAAACTTGCGACGATAGCCAAATTTAACTTGCAAAGTTTGATAAGGTTCGCTGTAGCACTCAAGATAATTATCTACTAAATTAAATATCCAATAATCAGAGATACCTGCTTCTGCATAAATAGGTAGCTTTTCCTCTTGGTCATATTTTAAAGATGAATCGGCAATCTCAATTAAGAGTAAAATATCAGATGGGCTGGGATAATTTGCTAGATAGTCATCATCTCTATTTTTTGCAATTACTCTATCTGGTTCAGGCTCACTGTTGTTAGACAAAGTAATTGGTTGTTGTCCTCGCAAGGTTGCGCGATCGCTTACTAGCTTATATAATTCTCTCTCTAGGCGTGTTTTACAAACAGAGTGCGGTGTACCTTTTGCTGCCATCTGGATTATTTCACCCTTAATTAGCTCAACTCGTTCATTCTCCTCAAAGAAGCCGAGTTCAGCTAGACGGTGATATTCAGCTATAGTAAAGCGTTTAGCAGTGGTAAGGCTCATAACAACTACGAGAATGCAGAGTTATTTTTATTTTAATATAGCTGTAGCTGATTAAACTCCACCGATAGAAGTTGATAAGATATCTTGATCTTCTTCTTTATCAGCTTCTGTAGTTGCTTCTATACTTACACCCTTCCAAGGAAAATCAAAATATTGTTCCTGAACCGTTTTTAATTCCTTTATTGACTCTTGGAAAAATAATTTAATAGCAGATAACTGGTCTTTTTCAGATAAAAACTCTTGTAAGCTTTTGCGATAAAATATACCTGACCATGCTGGTAAAACTTTTAAATTACTAGGAGTCCATAGATTGGGTTTATCGTTAATTATTTTTTGCATAGATTCAATAATTTTTGGGCGTTGTGCAAACTTATGAGAAACCTGCAAAAATATACCTAAATATGGATAATCAGTTAAATTACTTGGATTTAAATCGAAGTATCCAAGACCACACCAGAAGTCCCATGTGGAGGGAGAAAAGTGAGTGTAAATAATATATCTCTCGTCCCATTTCCATTGAGTCCTACTTGCTGCACCTTTGATAACACCTCCAAAACTTGCAATAAATTTAGCTTGAACTTCCTCATTAAGAGTTGATTCCATGAGATTGAGAGTTTTGTTAAAATTCACCATTGTCAATAAGTCAACCGATGAAAATTGATTAGTGTGAGACATTCCATTTTTCCTCATGAAGATTAATATTTCTTGTACTAAGATATCAGTCGCATATTGTTGTAAGTAGGCATAAAATTGATGCCACCTCAATTGATAAAAACTTACTTTTGGCTCTAAATTAAATGCTGGAGTTTTGATTTCTTCTTTTGAGTCATAATCACGGGTGATATAAATTAAAATTCGATGTCTGATATTTGGTAAATTACTCAAGATATCAGCATATTTTTTTAAAGCATTATTTCCATCCTTAGCGCCAATTTTTGATTCAATAAATATTACATCTGTGCTTAAACCAGTTGAAAGTTCAACTACAATGTCCAATCTACTATCTTCAGTATGCCTTTCCAGTCCTTTGTGTTCTTGTTGGGTTGAAATCTTGATGCTGGAATAATTATCATCACTAATGATTGAGTGATGTTTTAGCCAACCAAGTAAAATATCATTATTCAGGGACAGAAAATAAGCAACAATCTCAGTAAAAAAATCTTCGCGCGGTTTGCTCGGCGAATGCAGATTGAGTAAATTTGTGAACAAAGACATTTATTTTTAAGTATTTAAGGTAATTCCAGAAAAGTTATACACAATAACTAAGCTTGTAGTCCTGATGGAACAAGACTACTGGAAATTTTTATAAGTTCTGTTTGTATTTGGTATTACTAACGTTGCAGCAGTTATAACTTAGCCGATCGCAGTTTGACAAGGGTGCTATATAGACGATACTTACAACAAATAGGGGTAAAATTTTTACCCCTACAAACTTGCGTATTATTTTAAGAATAGCTAGAGAAGATTATTACTCTGTTAAGTGACTTTCTAGCAAAGTTGCGATCGCTTCTGGATGAATATTCTTGTATTTCTTTTTACCAAGGTGTAAAACACAGTTGGGAGCGCTGCTACAGCATTTTTGGCAACTTGTATGTTCAATGGTAACTTTGTCTAACAAACCGCGATCGCACAAAGTTTTTTCTAATTCTGATAATAAGCCTTTACCACCACGCTTGAGGCAACCGCCCTTTTGACATACCATAATCCTCGCTTTGATTTGAGGTGGTAAATCTTGCTTTGGACACGCATCAATTGGTGTCACTCGATAGGCTTTAATTTTAATTTTACTTGTGCGCGAATCTACCTCACTATGACCACAAACGCGAACTTGCTGTCCAGGAACTAAGGATGAACTTAGTAAACGGCGTAAATCTTTAGGCAGTTTAATTTCCACATTTCCAGATGGAACCGCCAATTGCAAATATTTATATTTTCCTGGTTCACCACCAACAAAACCTAGTAACTGTCCCTCAAGGTTCAATTTTGATAACGTCAAATACTTGTCACCCATGATTGATAAAAAGTTAGGAGTGAGGAATTAGGAGTTAAAAGTGAGGAGTTAGGAGTGAGGAATTAGGAGTTAAATATTTATAACTCTTAACTCATAACTCTTAACTCCTAACTATTTTTATGCGAGGCGTTTAGCTTCTACTGTTTGAGGTAAATTTGCTGTGTCTGGCAAATCACGAAATTCCAATTCCCAACCATTTGCTAGGGTGAGAACCTTGCCATCATTTCCATCGGTTTGTTTGACGACTTCTTCTTCAAGGTCTTTTTTAGCAACGTAAACTACTAAAGTACCGGCATCATTCATCCGTAGCATTACTTTCATGAGATTCCTCAACAGATTCTAGTTCTTTTTTCATACAGCCAACGACGAACCCTGTTTCCAAGAAATGCACAGCATAAATATAGGAAGTCTGCAAATATGTGCCTATACTCGCTATATAGCCGATATCCCCTTTGTTTACTAAAACTTGCCCAACTTCTTTACCAGGAAAAGTACCATCGTTCTTAAGCAGTTTCCGAACTCTGACTTTTTGACCAATTTCAAAAGCAGGTGGCAAGTTTAGCTCTAATTCATCACGTTGCATGAGAGTACCTCTGTTCTCTGACCAAATTCAATAGTTCTTCTGTCGTCAAACTGCGTTTTTTCTGTACCGATTGGTGGCGCACTGCATTTAAAACAGTCTGCGTTTCTTGGGAGTTCAAGAAAATTCCATGCTGTTCTAGCAAGTTTGCAACCAAATGCCGTCCAGAATGTTTACCTACTACTAAACGTCGTTCCCAACCTACTTCTTCGGGAGCAAATGGTTCGTAAGTGATGGGGTTTTGCATTACTCCGTGAGCATGGATGCCAGATTCGTGAGCAAAGGTATTTTCGCCAACGATCGCTTTCCAGGGTGGTACACTTGCACCTGATGCGGCTGCAACTAGTTGAGACAGTTCCAGCAAGTTGGGAGTGTTGATGCCCAAATCAACGCCGTAGATGCGTTTGATCGCCATGACAACTTCTTCTAAAGCTGCATTTCCCGCCCTTTCACCTAATCCATTAACTGTGGTATTCACTGATAAGGCTCCGGCTTTGATACCCGCAAGTGCGTTGGCAGTTGCCAAACCAAAATCATTGTGGGTGTGGATTTCTAGGGGAATCATCAAAGCTGAAACCAGCCGTTTGACCTTAGTGTAGGTGCTGAAAGGGTCGAGAACTCCTACAGTGTCGCAGAAGCGGAACCGGGATGCACCCCATTCTTGAGCATAAAGCGCTACATCTAAAAGGAAGTTTTCATCAGCTCTTGAAGAATCTTCTCCGCCGACTGCTACCCAAAGACCTTGATCGACAGCGAAGCTAATACAGTCTTTAAGCTTTTGCAAACTGACTCGCCATTGACCGTGGAATTTGGCGGCGATTTGGATACCAGAGACGGGAATCGCAATATGCACCCGGTTGAGTCCGCAAGCGATAGAAGCCTTAATATCTGAGATGACGGCGCGGTTCCAGCCCAGGAGTTTTGCTTGTAAACCCAAGTTAGAAATTGCGGCGATCGCACGGGTTTCTTCGTCACCCATTGCCGGTATACCGACTTCTAATTCGGGTATACCAATGGCATCAAGAAACTTAGCGATCGCAACTTTTTCCTCTAAGGTAAAAGCAACACCTGCTGCTTGTTCGCCATCACGTAATGTTGTGTCATTAATTATGATTTGATTCATTGCAAATATCCCTCTCTTGGAAGTATTCTTAATAACCTTTCTCTCTACAATTCCCAGCGATGGCAAATGCTAAAAATATCACAATTCATAATGTAGGATACATGATCCTTAATTATTGACCGATTATCAGCTTCACATCTGTATGGCAGGGAACTAAAAGCATGTATAATTTACTATTCGTTTTTACCGATGTCAGTTGTAATTTCTTCGATTAGCAATGAACTGATATAGCTATTAGCAAATCCTGAACAAAGTAAAACACAGAATCCAGCAATTAAGGATGTAATCATCTTAGTAACCTCAGTTTTTTTTAGCGCATTGGTGTGTAATTTAGGCAGGTAATGGTACTCAAAGCTAAAGCGTTCAAATGAAGCTAACTTTGTTCTGCTAGCCAGTCAAAAATCTTTCCTAGCTGCTCCAAGTCAACGAAACCATACTGCCAGAGGAGCATCGGTAGTGGCCCATTTTCTAATTCACGGTGTCGCAGAGCTACAGCAATATCGGCATTTGAAAGTTCAAGTTCATTGTGCAAAAAATTGAGTAGTTTTATATCTCTGTTCCGAGTCGCCATAATTGATTGAACTTTCAATTTCTTAATTTTGAAAAGAATTAAAAATCAGAAATCCCCAGTCTTGTTTGGTAATTTCGCCTTTTTAATTGTCATTACTTGTCAGGAAAATTTTAGATTTAGCAGACTGGACAAAATCTAAAACTTGGTTAATCTCCATCAGTCTGCAACAAATTTTTCTATAACACAGTAACTTCAACTTCTAAACCTTGAATAGGTTTATGCATCTATGGACAAAGAGGATGAAATGCAATGCTTGTGTCATGAATTCAGGATTAGTGTTGCTTGGGTTAGGACTTTCAGAGATAGTTCATTTCTCATGACTGTAAAGCCAACAACGCTCTAGCCACTCTAATAATTCTTGACGAGAAGCAAGAAATTGCATAACTATACTGCGAATCAATATCGCTTCGAGCAAATTATTTACTTGCACTCGTAAAGAACCATCGGGGGGACAGGAACTCTTAATTTTTAACTCTTGCAAACGGTGGTAGATTCGCCAGCGATCGCTCAAAGGAATCTGCAAAACGTGATTTGTCATTTGTCCTTTGTCCTTTGTCGGTTGTCATTTGTCGGTTGTCAGTTGTCAGTTGTCATTTGTCCTTTGCTAATGACTAATGACCAATGACTAATGACTCTTGACTTTTAAAGTTTGCAGTTGTTTTTCGAGTTCTTCAATGCGCGAGAGCAAAGAACGAATCACGGTTGCTTCCACATCGGGTAGCTTTCCATGTTCTAAAGGAGAAAGGCTAGGGTTTTGATTTTGGGAAATAATTCTACCGGGAATTCCCACGACTGTGCGATCGCTGGGGACATTTTGCAAGACAACCGAACCTGCGCCAATACGGACGCGATCGCCAATTTGCAAATTACCCAAAACTTTCGCACCCGCACCGATGACTGCATTTTTACCCACTGTGGGATGACGCTTACCAGTTTCTTTACCAGTTCCGCCAAGGGTGACGCCCTGATAAATCAGCGTGTAGTCCCCTACGATCGCAGTTTCGCCAATCACAACACCCATTCCGTGGTCGATAAACACGCCCTGACCAATCTCTGCACCTGGGTGAATTTCAATTCCTGTTAAAAATCGCCCCAAATGAGAAATTAAGCGGGGGATAAAACTCACTCCTCGACAATGTAACCAGTGAGCAAGACGATGCAAACATAGCGCGTGCAATCCAGGGTAGCAAAACACCACTTCTAGCCAATTACGTGCTGCTGGATCGCGCTCAAAAATAATGCGAAAATCACTCAATAATGGCTCAAGAAAAACGCCAGAGAGAAAATTTTTCAGCATGGATGTATGGGCAGAATCCTGCGTTTTGGTAGTCTGGCAATCGCTAATACTATCTAAAGACTGTTGCATCGGTAATGTCTATCTGGTAAAAGAGCCATCTGCTATTTTTATGCTTATATCAGGTGACTTCCAACTCGATACAAAACTCAATGCTGATTGGATTTATTGAATTGATTAAGGTTGTACTCAAACCCTGAAACTCGTACCCCAAGATAAACTTAAAATTTATCTTGGGGTACGGGTGCTAGTGTTTAACGATGGGGGTACTAGTATTTTTGGGGCAGGGGTTAAGAATTTCTATGCTCGCTACAAGAAACTTTACCTGCAAGCCTTTGCTAAGATTTAGTCAAGATATTTTGCAATATATTAAGCTGTACTCAGATGCACTCAAATATGAGTTTGATGAGGCTACGAATGGATTTTCTGTATATGCTACTACTATTAATATAGTATTATTTTCTTAGGCGAAAGACAGATTTCTTTATTTTCTTTTAGGATTTCCTGTCTGTATGTATATATACGTTTCAAAATATAGTTATCGCTCATAGTGAATATCTTATTATATAGATGTGTTGAAGGAAAACATTGTACTTTTGCAAAGATAGGAATCCGATTTGATTACTGAATCATTCGAGTAAAACAACAGGGGTTTTGGGGGTGCATCCCAGTTTTTATTTTCCAATGAGAGAATAACTATCATTGCGACCGCGAGTGCGTCTCGTAGAGATGAGGAACGCTTCACTTCTTTTCGCTTGCAATGATATGCAAAAAAGTGGGATGTTTCCTTTTCCTTGGGCAGTAAATTATAGAATGGACAAAAGTACCTATCAAATGGCGAAGTGTGCCAAATCTTTGCTGAAGCCAACCCGGAACTGAAGGGTAAGAACTAACTTTGACTACTTTTAGTATTTTTTCAATTGTTCTAAATAAACAGCAACCTCTATCATAATGCTGTTACATCTTTGTTAAGAATAGTTACAAGCTCTTAACACAAGGAAATATTGATTATGGCAGTCTCACTGGAGAATAATGCACCACATCAGGTTGTTATCGTTGGTGGTGGTTTTGGTGGATTGTATGCAGCAAAGGCTTTGAATGCAGCGAATGTAAATGTTACTCTCATTGATAAACGCAACTTTCACCTATTTCAGCCGCTTTTATATCAAGTTGCCACAGGTACGCTATCACCTTCTGATATTTCTGCACCATTGCGATCTGTATTTAGCAAAAGTAAGAATACAAAGGTGTTGTTGGGAGAAGTAAATAAAATTGATCCAAAAGCACAACAAGTTATTTTGGGTGATGAAGTAGTACCGTATGATACATTAATTGTTGCTACAGGTGCGAACCATTCCTATTTTGGTAAAGATCACTGGGAAAAAGTTGCTCCTGGCTTGAAAACTGTGGAAGATGCGATAGAAATGCGTCGCCGGATATTTAGCGCATTTGAAGCAGCAGAAAAAGAAACTGATCCCGAAAAACGCCGGGCTTGGTTGAGTTTTGTGATTGTAGGGGGTGGCCCCACTGGTGTAGAATTAGCAGGTGCGATCGCGGAATTGGCATACAAAACTCTCAAAGAAGATTTCCGCAGCATCGACACCTCAGAAACGAAAATTTTACTATTACAAGGGGGCCCTCGCATCCTCCCACACATGGTGCCAGAATTATCCGCATCAGCAGCAGTATCTTTGCAAAAGTTGGGTATAGAACTCCACACTCACACCAGGGTGACAAATATTGAAGGTGATATTGTTACTTTCAAGCAAGACAATGAATTTACAGAAATTGCCTCAAAAACTATCTTGTGGGCAGCAGGTGTTCAAGGTTCCCCAATGGGGAAAGTCTTAGCAGAAACTACAGGTGTAGAGCGCGATTACTCTGGGCGTGTAATTGTAGAACCTGACTTGTCTATCGAGGGTTATGACAACATTTTCGTAATTGGAGATTTAGCCAACTTCTCCCATCAAGATGCTAAACCTTTACCAGGTGTCGCACCTGTAGCTAAACAACAAGGAGAGTATGTAGGTAAACTAATTCGACGACGCCTTCAAGGTAAGACTTTGCCACAATTTCATTACAACGATGTGGGTAGTTTGGCGATGATTGGGCAAAATTTAGCTGTTGTAGATTTAAGCTTAATCAAACTCACAGGTTTCATTGCTTGGGCATTTTGGCTATTAGTTCACATCTACTTCTTAATCGAGTTTGATACTAAATTACTAGTAGTATTTCAGTGGGCGTGGAATTATATCACTCGTAATCGTCGCTCTAGATTGATTACAGGCCGGGAAGCTTTTGTAGAACCAAAAACTGTTAATGATAGGGTGCAAGAGCCTTCTGCGACACCTCTGTAACTTCAGGTATCACAGCATTAGTCAACTATGGGATAAGAGGCTATTGGACTAATGAGTGGCGTGTAGTGGAAAATCTTGGACGAAGATTAGCTGTTCCACGAAAAGAATATGGGGATGATATACCGCCCTAAGCTATTTTGGCAATTTGGCATTTCATGACTTCGAGTTGCAGTTTAAATGGAGATATCAACACAACGGGACAGTAAAGAAGTTGTACGTGGGATAAGGTAAAACTTTCCGCTTCTGGTGTCCCAGCTATGCCAGTTGTCAAGTGAGTGCTGTAGAAATGCTCTACATAAATAATACAGCACTCACCAGAGTTCAGTTCCCGCTCTACAACTGGCTAGAAATCAACAAAACCAAATATAGTGGCACTGCGTTTCTATCCCGCCTCGGAATGAATTCCGAGTCTCATAGCTAAAGTCCACTAAGCGTGGACTAAATGATTAATTCAGTCCACTTAAGTGGACTTGGGCTATCAGCCCTGAACTTCAGTTCTGGGCGGGATATCGGTAAGTGTGACAGTTTCACTCTGACAAAAATGTGGGTAGAGAATTTTTTGACTTGTGTCTACACCCTAGTCTAAAAGGAGAGAGGCTTTAAATTTTACTCCCCTTCCCTACAAGGGAAGGGGCTGGGGGTTACGTCTGTATTGCACTTAACAGAAAAGCTCTATAATTGCTTCTGAGTCAATTAATGGAGTTCAAAGGCTCATTAATGGAGTTCAAAGGCTCATTAATGGAGTTCAAAGACTCATTAATGGAGTTCAAAGACTCATTAATGGAGTTCAAAGCCTCATTAATGGAGTTCAAAGACTCATTAATGGAGTTCAAAGCCTCATTAATGGAGTTCAAAGACTCATTAATGGAGTTCAAAGACTCATTAATGGAGTTCAAAGACTCATTAATGAGTATCAAAGACTCAAGAACCAGATGCAGCTTTAGTCGGTCTACCTTTGATAGCTTTAAAACGTTCACCCAACTGTTCAGCGACAGTTTTTAACCCTGGAGTCTTTTTCGATGCTGTCTTTACGTAGTCATAAACTGTTAAACTGCTAGTCATAGCTTCACTACCGACTGCCATTAGAGTATCATCTACCTGTTCGGCAAGTTGTTGCACTGAGATTAAAAGTTCAGTAAGTGTAGTGGCTAATTGATAATCCCGGACAAGTTCTTCAACGTCAAAAGTGGCTGGAAGAATTTCGCGGTTAGACTGAGCAGCAGTGACGCTATTGTTTACAAAAGCTAGGCTTTTATCGCCCATTTTTACCAACTTGCGCCGTTCTTCAGTGCTAAGAGTGACTAAAAAGGGCATCTTTTGTTGGATTTTTTGTAGCGCGGCTTTGATTTCTTGGATATCTTGTGGCGAAAGGGCGGCTGCAATATTTTGATAGGACATTGTATATTTACCTTTGGAGTTCTAATGATGAAGTAGCAATAGTTGCTAAGTATAGAATTCCCATTGGTAAGCGCGATCGCACATCATAACCTATTTATTTATCTGTTTTAGCGCCGATGCTGAGGGATACTGACCAAATGCAATTAAAGCTTGGTCTGCTGTAGCATAAATCTCCTCGGCTTTAGCGGATAACACAACGTTATACATCAGACCGAATTGTTCTCCAGTTTTTTACCCGACCTTCAGCAATATCTTTTTTACCTCTTTCAAAGGATTCAATAAATCCAGGGATATCAAGCAACTCTTGGGTAGCGTCTTCGCCCTCTTTATCTGCTAGATATGCTAAAAAGTCAGCAACCAGTTGTAGGCGTTCTGAAGATAATACATCTAGATATTGGTTAATTTGCTGACGAACTTCTGTGTTGTTCATATTTTTGCAACTCTTTTACTTCTCTAATTGTGCCAACTTCTTCTGAGCAAATTCCCGCACTTGCTCATCTGGGTCATTCTCTGCGCGATCGCGCAACAGTGTTAAAGTTTGGGGATGCTGAGAAAATTGCTTGATAATTATCTCCAGTGCAATACGCCGAGGATTCGGTTCATTGTTTTTCTTGCGCTCAAAGGAATCATCAACAGCGCAGTTGTAGTAAATGTCAAACAATTCAGGCTGATATTTAAAGTATTTAGCTAATTTTTGGACTGCTGCACCTTGCACATCATTGTCATCATCCTGGGTAGCGCGTTCTTTGAGGATGGATTTGGTGTCGGGGTCATCTTTGAAGTTCTTCGCTAATTCTTGGATTGCTGTACTTCGCACATACCAGTTATCATCTTGGGTAGCGCATTCTTTGAGGATGGATTTAGTGTCGGGGTCATCTTTATAGTTCTTGGCTAATTCTTCGACTACTGTTCTTCGCACCAAGTAGTCATCATCCTGGTTAGCGCATTGTTTGAGCCAGGTTTTAGTGTCAGGGTCATCTTTGAAGTTCTTGGCTAATTCTCGAACTGCTGCACTTCGCACAACCCGGTCATCATCCTGGTTAGCGCATTGTTTGAGCCAGGTTTTAGTGTCAGGGTCATCTTTGAAGTTATTCGCCAATTCTCGGACTGCTGTACTTCGTACAACCGAGTCATCATCATGGTTAGCGCGTTGTTTAAGCCAAGTTTTGGTGTCGGGGTCATCTTTAAAGTCCTTCGCTAATTGATGGACTGCTCCACTTCGCACAATCCGGTCATCATCTTGAGTAGCACGTTCTTTAAGCCAGGTTTTGGTGTCAGGGTCATCTTTGAAGTTCTTGGCTAATTCTTCGACTGCTGTTCTTCGCACAAACCAGTCATTATCCTGGGTAGCACGTTCTTTGAGCCAGG
>NZ_JAIVFX010000007.1:131343-317013 GCF_020829625.1 Nostoc sp. XA010
TAAGCCAGGTTTTGGTGTCAGGGTCATCTTTGAAGTTCTTGGCTAATTCTTCGACTGCTGTACTTCGCACATACTCATTATCATCCTGGGTAGCACGTTCTTTGAGCCAGGTTTTGGTGTCAGGGTCATCTTTGAAGTTCTTGGCTAATTCTTCGACTGCTGCACTTCGCACATACTCATTATCATCCTGGGTAGCACGTTCTTTGAGCCAGGTTTTGGTGTCAGGGTCATCTTTAAAGTTCTTGGCTAATTCTTCGACTGCTGCACTTCGCACATCGCTGTCACTATCCTGGTTAGCGCCTTCTTTGAGCAAGGTTTTGGTGTCGGGGTCATCTTTGAAGTTCTTGGCTAATTCTCGAACTGCTGCACTTCGCACAACCCGGTCATCATCCTTAGTAGCTTGTTGTTTGAGCCAGCTTTTGGTGTCGAGAGATTCTTGCCAGGTCGTTACAATTGCTGTGACTGCTTGAGTGCGAATTTCCTTAACTAGCTTAGTTTCTTCTCCATATCGCTGGGGGTCATAATAGTACCAGAGGTCATATTTAGTTAAGTCTTTGAGCTTATTAAGTAATTTATTAGCCGTTGACACAATGACCGAGCGATTTCTCACCTCTACAAGACACTTAGCTGCTAAAAAGAGATTGGCAAACTTTTCCCCTTCGCCATCTTGCGCCATTAAATAGTCAAGAATCTCTCCAACAAATCTTGGCTCAATCATTCCCGCAATTAGCAGCAAGACTTCATGCCAACTTTCATCTTGCCAGTGTTTGCCAAAAACTTCATTCTTCAGTTCCTCAATAGTCAGCGTTTGCGTTTCCTTAAACTGCCAAACAAACTCCCAAGCACAGAAATATTCTAAAAATGTCCGATGCACAAAAGCATAATAATCTGCACCGAGGAAACATAACATAAAGTTGCGAGTCCGTAGTTGATTAATCATCACCTTCGCAGCTTCTCTGGGTTTATCAAACTCTATGGTTTTGAGATAATCAGTCAGAACTTTGACTAAATCATTTTCATTAATCAAATTACCTGCCAAACCTTTCTCACCAGTTTGCATAAGATAAGCAACCTGACGCAGCATCGCTTGCTTATCTTTATAATCAATCGTTTTGGGATCTAACCTCTTATCTTCTGTCAAAGCGCGTTCCACATCCCATTGATGCAGCAACACCCGCGATGCTTGATCGTAAAGTGTCGCTCTATCTCTTGGTAGCTCTTGATTCCGATTAAGAATTGCCATCATCGTCAACAGCAGAGGATTTCCCGCCAATTCTGCAATAGATTTGGAAGCTTCAATTCCTCTTTGTAGCCGTTCCCGTTTTCTCACCTTATCTACTGCATCGGTAAAAGTTAACTCATGCCAACGGTAGATAAAATCCTGAATTTGTTTTGAGTCTAAATCTTGTAATATAAAGTGGCGAAACTCAGCATTAAGCAATCGTTGCGGTTTATAGCCAATAATCCGAGAAGTGACAATTACCTGCACATCAGGATAGTCATTAGTAAAGCGATGAATATCAGTAATTACATCCTCTCGCTTACCAGGGTCAAATACCTCATCCAAACCATCAAACATCACTAAAGCATTACCAGCTTTTAATTTTTTATCTAGTTCAAGCTGATTGAGATGAGCAATTGCGCCACTACATTTATGGAAGAATTCTAGAAAATTATTGCACTCTTTATCTTCCCGTCGCCGCATATAAGTGCGTAATTCAATTAGCAACGGAATTGGTAATGATATAACATTATCCAGTGGTGACTCTGCCCAATTCAAAGCCAGAAATTGCAACAATGTAGACTTACCTGAACCAGGATCGCCCAAAATCACAATGTATTTATAATCTGGCTTTTTATTGACAACATCTATAACTGAACGGATCGGCTGTTCAAAATAAACTCGTTTGTGGCGTTCTAATTCTTCTAATTCCACTTCAGCTTATACTTGGTCACTTTCTCGCAGCCGTCTCAGATGTTCTTTAGGCAGTTCGTGAACTTGTGCTAAAACTTGATGAGTTTCCCGGACATTTTGAACAGTAAAAATCTGCCATAATTTAAGTTCGTTATAGGCATAGCCGCTAGTATCTAAGCTATCTAATTTGAGATTGCCATAGCGTTCGCGGATTCCTTCTTGATATTTCACTAAATTAAAATCTACAATAACACCAGCAATTTCTTTGGTATTAATTTCAATATCAGATAAATTTTGCAATTCTAGGATATGCTGTAATTCTTTTGATTCTAAAAGGATTTCTTGCACTTGTGTAAAATACTGTTCTGTAAGTGATTGCCAGTTAAACTTAGATGGCAAAGTTTTTAATTGCAGCCTGTTCCAACTATCTTCTAGAGTTTTAGCGTCTAGAGATTCACAATTAATATCAAAAGCTTTACCAAGAATTTCTGTAACCGACTTATCGCTGAGAAACTTCTTGATGTCTGTGGTGTACTCTTTAATCTCAATTTCAGCAAGTTTGCAACGAGCCTTTAACTGCTGCTGCATGAGTTGCAAAAATTCCTTTAACGCTTTACCAGCAGCAATTTCTATGTCTTCCTTCTTAAGTTTCTGGAAAATCTTGCCAGGGATGCCTTTTAATAAATCTTTAGCCCAATCTTTAGCAGCATCTTTGGCTAAGTCTTCCAGAATGGGTTTAAAAATAAACCCGGCGGCCTGAGTTACACCCCAAATAGCTAACCAGTCCAGCATAATACTCGCTTCTGTTGAAAGTTTGATTACGAGTATATCCACTAGCTAGGGTAATGTTTACAGATTTTGGGGTTATTGCAGAAATATCACAGGGATCTCAAGAACCTCTCTCTAAATCTCTCTCCTAAAAGGAGAGAGACTTTGAATTTTCCCCCTTCCCGCGTCGGGAAGGGGGTTAGGTTTCGTGTTGGTTTTTTCAAACACAAACTTGGCTTTGTGACTTAGAAGTAATGCTGTTAAAACTCTTTGTATAATGCTTTTAGGCGAAGATAGGGTGGTGATAATTCCGTTAAGTGTGAAGAATTTTTTGGTTTAAAAGAGCGATCGCCCTGCCTTTCTTGGTAACTTTCGGTTCACCCATTTTTTGATGAGTTAAGAAAAATAAGAGTACATAAAGATATTTTAAGTATTTTAAAAAACTAGTACCTCTGAGTTAACTTTGTGCAAACTCCCGCTAAAATCGGCTAGCCGAGAGTTCGGTGTAAGATAAATCACTACAAAGCTAGAGGGAAGTTTAAGATGGTTGCATTTGCTTTAAAACCAACACAGATACTTGGAGGCATATTAGCCACATCGCTACTGAGTCTAATGTCCTTAGAGGTTCTTACCGCCGCCGCGTTGGGCAACCCGCCCCCTGCGTCTGTTGAAACTAAGGTTAAAGTGCCTAGTACAATGACCTCTGCGCCTTTTAATACCAATCGTTACTTGAAAGTGCCGCCCAATTTCTCCGCCTCTGTTTATGCTCGCATTAACAAAGCTCGCTTTATGGCAGTTGCTCCCAATGGGGATCTTCTAGTATCACAGCCAAGTACGGGTAAAGTATTAATTGTCCGGGCAAATGGCAGCAAAGACCCAATTATTTCTGACTTCGTGACAGGTCTACGCAGACCACACGACATTGTGTTTCATAAGATTGACAACACCACATACGTTTATATCTCTGAGACTCATCAAATTAACCGCTTCATCTACAAATCTGGAGATATAGTCGCCAAAAATCGCCAAATCGTTATAACTGGCTTACCAGACAGCAGCACATCAGAACTCAAAGGCTCTTATGGTCACGAGCTAAAAAATATCGCACTTGATGCCAATAACAAACTCTACGTGTCGATCGCCTCTACGTGCAATGCTTGCAAGGAAGATACTGTTAGTAACCCAAAACGCGGTGCGATTTACCAATACAATGCGAATGGAACCAATCAACGGCTTTTTGCCCAAGGTTTACGTAATGCCGAAGGATTAGCATTCTTACCTGGCACAAATGACCTTTGGGTAGTGGTTAATAATCGAGATGAGATCCGCTATCCCTTCAACGATAGTAGTGGCAATTACGGTAAGATTATCCCCTCTTACGTAGACAACCACCCGCCAGAGGAGTTCACGAAAGTCCGAGATGGCGGTAACTACGGTTGGCCATTCTGCAACCCCAATCCTGACACGTCAGCTGGCCTCAACAATATGCCGTTTGACCGCGACTATGAGTTCAATCGTGATGGAAGTGTTAATTGCAATGCAATGGACAGGATTAACAAGGGTATTCAAGCCCATTCTGCTCCCTTGGGACTAACATTTTTACAAAATACTAAGTTCCCCAGCCTGTACTCAAGTGGGGCAGTGGCAGGGCTGCATGGTTCATGGAATCGGCAGAAGAAAACGGGCTACAAAATAGCTTACTTTCCCTGGAACAGTACGACAAAGACTCTAGGAGAAGAGATGGATTTAGTCAACGGTTGGCTAGTTCCAACAACACAAAAAGTCTGGGGGCGACCGGTAGATATGGCAGTCGATCTGCAAGGTAATTTGTTAATTTCGGATGACTACAGTGGTACTATCTACAAGCTTTCCTACACGCCGCCAGGAGAGGTTAAGGTCTACAGAGATCCTAACTTGACTGGAGTTTCCCAGTCTTTTCCTACAAGTCCAGGAGTATACAAAGCCATCGAAGGTGACTTAAATGTTGTAGGGAATGACGCTATTAGCTCATTAAGTGTACCACCCGGTAAAGTGGTACGTGTCTGCCAAAATGAAACTGGTGGTCGATGCCGTGAGTTTAGTGCTGGTGATTATAAATCTGTTGGAGCTGACTTCGATAACATAATATCGTTTATACAAGTCAAGTAGCACCACTGACCGAATTTTGGATTTTGGATTGAATTGGCCAAAATCCAAAATTTAAAAAGTCCCAGAGCAAGCGAATTTAAACGTGAAAACAATTTTATTATCCAAAATCAAAAATTGAATTAACTGTGCTGCTTTTGGCGTTATTATCCTCGAATCAACTAAAAACTGCGATGTTTAGACAAGTTGCGCGATCGCAATTTTTCCCACTGCACGCCCAGTTTCGCTATAAGCATGAGCCGCCGCTAGTTGTTGTAAGGGATATGTGCGATCAATCACCACACGAATTTTATCCGCTTCAATTAATTCTTTGAGAAAAAGCAAGTCTTTAACGTTAGGTTTCTCAAAGAGAAATTTCGCTTTTTGACCGGGAAGGAACGCTGTTAAGACGCTCTCTAACAAGACTTCAGGGCTGGGTAATGTGCTGATATAAATTCCGTTGGGTTTGAGGACTCTTTTGGTTTGTGAGAGCGATCGCTTACCCACTGCATCAAAGATAATGTCATACTGCACTGTATCTTGGGTGAAATCTTGCTGCGTATAATCAATCACGCGGTCTGCTCCCAAAGATTTCACCAAATCCAAATTTTTGGTACTGCTGACTCCCGTCACTACTGCCCCTAAAGCCTTAGCAATTTGCACTGCAAAAATCCCAACACCGCCCGCAGCACCATTAATTAAAACATTTTGTCCTCTTTGAATATTTCCTTGATCTCGCAGCGCTTGTAGACATGTGAGCGCTGCTAAAGGCACAGCAGCAGCTTCTTCATAAGATAAATTCGTTGGTTTAAGCACCGCCAAGTTTTCTGGGATGGCTGCAAACTCTGCGTAACCTCCTCCAGGGAAGCTAGTACTGCCATAAATAGCATCTCCTGGTTTAAAGCGAGTAACTTGGGAGCCAACCTCTACAACTTCTCCCGCCACATCAAACCCCAGAATCTTTGGAAATTTGCTGCCGGTAATCAAACTCAACATTCCTTGGCGAATTTTCCAATCAATGGGATTAACGCTACTAGCAAGAACTTTCACAAGTAACTGCGTTGGCTCAATTTTCGGCTGCTCCACATCTTCATATTGCAACACTTCAGCGCCGCCATATCGACGGATAACCACTGCTTTCATCGCATTCCTCCTGCTACCCTGTTTGACTGAATGAACTCAGACAGCTTATGACTACAGTGTAGCGATGTCTAGGGCTACGCCTACGCATGGGAGTTAGCATTACCTTGCCCAGGCGATTAGAAATCTGGGCTATTACAGGCAAAACCCACGGAGGTGGGTTTCAAACTCTTGATTTAAAGTTTTACAACGTGTCTTGTTTTGCGCGTATCCCGGCTGAACCCTCAATAAAGGTTAAAAACCTTTATCGCTGGGTCTTGAAGCAACTGAAATAATGTATACATGATTAAATGTAAACAAGTGATTAATTGAAACCAGGGCGAACGCACGGTATTTCTGAAACCCTTACTGGGTAAGGATATTGACGAAAAAATAGGCTAAATTTAAAAACGCCGAAACCCTTGCTATTAAAGGATTCTTATACTTTAGATGCGTTTGCCCTGTAATTGAAACCCTACACGAAATTCAGAAAAGGATTTTGAGAGTTTAACCAGAGAATAATGAAGCCAATAAATGTTTAAATCGTGCCTATAGTGGCATAGCAGGAAAGGAGCCTTTTCTTGAAGGCGAACAACAGACTCACTAGCCCAAAGCCGAGAACACCAATTGATGAGTCAGGTTCTGGGACTGGTTCTGGGACTTCTTGTGGCATCGTATCGCAGACGTTGGAGACATTGTTGGTATCCAGCGTGACGGCACCATTTTGCGCCAAGGCTCTACCGCACTTAATGTTTGCGCCAGTAGTCAGGGTGATGCTCGTGAGTGCTAGAATATTTCCCACGAACTGAGTGCCGGTGCCGAGAGTCGCAGAGCTGCCTACCTGGAAAAACACATTGGGAATGTCACCTGTGGTCGTGAGAACAGACGAGTTGCTTGCGGTCGTGAGGGTGCTTCCTATCTTGAAAACGAAGAGCGCATTGGGGTCACCTAAGTTGTTGAGCGTGAGTGTTCCCGTCAACTGAGCCGATGACATAAAAGAATAGACGCCAGGCGTGAGTATGAGTCCACCCAGATCCTGACTAGTCAAATCCATATTGCTACTCAAGCTTGCTAGAAATTTGTATGCAGTTGCGTTATCTACCTGAGCCTGAGCCGCGACTGCATCAGCGGTGAATATCGTTCCGGTCACGATCCCTGGAGGAAAGCCAGTGGCTGAAGAACCTGGGCTGACACCCAGATTTTCCGTGATGACAGACGATCCGGTGTTGGTCACCGTCGAGCCACCCAAGACCCCGAAGCTATTCGCCGTTCCCAGCATAGAAACAGAAGCGGCTTTTGCTTCCGCTTGAAAACTGGAGAATGCCACGATTCCCAAGACTATTGCGTACTTGTAGTTCATTCTAAATTTTCCTTTCTAAGTCTTATCACTAGTAACTAAATTGTCTTAATAAAATAAGTATGCTCGAACCTCAAAGAAAAAAGTTGTGCTTTATTTAACCTTTATGCAATCTTTAGCATTGTATAAATACGTAATGAAGGTTCAGCAGAAATACCTGCAAAATGGGACACATTCTAAAGTTTGGTAACGTATGTCAATCGAAACTCTTGATATATTGTTGTTTCAACACCAAACTTTACTTGACTCCTTCTCCAGCTTGCCCATAAATAATCATTTATGGGCAAGCTGGAGAAGGAGACTCGCTATTTGTGGATGGATAGGTTGGAATGGCGAATGCCTACGGCACACTACGCGATCGCCGCATTCACGGCTATCTAGTTCATATTGACCTGATTGATGGCAAAATCTGCATTAAACGGGATGGCACTGAAGAAGGCATTGCCGCCGATTTAGAACGGGCTGGAATTGCTAAAGAACATATCGTCTTTGGCTTTCGTCCACCTGAGTTAAGACCCTACACAGGCTATGCAATTGCTTAAGGTGCGTAAGCGCAGCCCGTCGTAGACATCGCTCTTTAAAAGACAACAGCGAACATTCTCTTTATTCTTCAGTGGTAAATACAACACCTTCATAGAGCAATTCAATTGGGCATTCAAATTGAATGCTCGATAGAGTGACGATATCTCCACCCATGTAGGGATAGTAAAGCCACATCCTACCCTCACCCCGACAGTAACGCTCAACGGAGATTTGTTCCGAGTCAATCAAGATATATTCTTGCAAACTGGGGATTGTGAGATAATAAGTAAATTTTTCACCCCGATCTTTCGCGCTTGTACCTGGCGAAAGAACTTCGACAATCAACTTGGGATGTTGAATAAAGTTGCGGGCATTGAGGTCTTGAGGGTCGCAACTGACAATAACATCAGGATAATAGTAGCGACTCTGGGGAGTAAGTTGCATTTTCACACCTGACACATTCACTCGACAACCTCTAGAACGCAAATGAGGGTGTAAGGCAGTGTACAAGTTAAGTGCAATGTCATTATGGGGAATTGTACCGCCTGTGATAGCAAATACTTCGCCATTGGCATATTCATAGTGAATGTCTTGCTGAGGTTCCCATTCGAGATATTCCTCAACGGTCATTTTTGGCGGCTGTTGGGGGATGGCGATCATAACTTCAGATTTTTTCACGCTTGGTTTGATTGTAGCCAAATAGTAAGCGCGGCTTCTGGAAAACCTCACTTCTATTTCTCTCTCCTTTTAGGCTACGGTGTACACACAAGTCTGAAATAGCTGATTAACCAAGGTTTTACCCCACCCTAGCCCTCCCCTTATAAAGGGGAGGGAACAAGATTTTACGGTTTCCCCCCTTGTAAAGGGGGGATTAAGGGGGGTAATTCGACTTGTGTATACACCCACCGTAGCCTAAAAGGAGAAAGACTTTGAACTTTCCCCATTCCCGACACGGGAATGGGGTTTTTCGTTAAGGTTTGTAGTAAGCAATTCAGAAAAATCATTGCGATCGCTCAATCATGTTAGATTATAGTTTGTTGTTTCTCTTAAACACAAAATCTCAGAGTTTCCTACCCATCTCCTCATTGTGGGAATGAAAAAAAACGAGTTAAAAGTTAAGTTTTTTGAAAATTATATGCAGCAACACATCTATTTCCATTAGCTTCTACAGCTTACCAGACAAGGCTTAAAGGCATAATTGAACATCCTTATCAAAGAAAAATTAAAAGAATATGAAGTGCATTTTTACCCTGAAAAAAATGATATGTTAGATACAGAATTAAATTTTGCACATTTATGGAGTAGAACAATATAGATTACTCCAGTTTTTCACCCTCAAACCCTTGGCATTTATTGCTTTTGACGGAATTTGAGGGCAATGTGAGTACACATTTAAATAACCCAAACCCAGTTACAAGTAGATTAAATTCCTTACTGGGATTGGGTTTTGACTGAGTACAAAGAAATCCTGAACCCCTATCTATAAACACTAGAACCCCAACCAAAAAATACTAGAACCCCTACCCGAAAAAAACTTTTTTAATTCTTGTAATGCTTGAAGAATTAGGGTTTTTAGTATTTGAGTACAAACGTAATAAATCCAATAAATTCTATCCTCGAGAGACGCAACATCTGGCGAGGAGACGGCTGCTATAAATCTTATATCGCCAATCACCTAACGCTCTGAAACAAAACAAAGCGAAAAGTGAGTGGAGGGATGACATAGCACTATGCCTGAAGTGAAGAGAAGTCGCGGCTGTAAGCACAAATTCTACCCAAGAACCGAACGTTGACACACCAGCCGAACATCAGATATCTATCGCCTGCCTTACTTGAAAACAAGTTGCCCGAACCCAAGGGTTTGCAGGAAGTGTGGAAGACGCGACTTCAATTCTGGGCATAGAGAGCAGCAACATCTCCCACAGTGGCAGCCAAGTCCACCGACCTTTTGCGAAACTCAATGACATCACCGTCTACACGACTCCTCAACTCCAACGCTACGGAATCGACAACCCAAGCAAAGTCCGGTGGTTGCGGCTGCGACAGCCCCAGCAGCGCCACCGTGGAAAGGGATCAAAAGCTCGAAGAACGCATTGCTAAACATCCCTGCTACAGCGAAGACGCCCATCACCACTATGCCCGGTTGCACGTTGCAGTTGCACCAGCTTGCAACATCCAATGCAACTATTGCAACCGCAAATATGATTGCGCTAACGAAAGCCGTCCTGGAGTAGTTAGCGAATTGCTAACACCAGAAGAAGCAGCACACAAAGCTTTGGTCATTGGTGGTAAGATTCCGCAAATGACAGTTGTGGGAATTGCTGGTCCTGGCGACCCTCTGGCAAACCCAGAAAAGACTTTCCGCACATTTGAGTTGATTGCAGAACAAGCACCAGACATCAAGCTGTGCTTATCAACCAATGGTTTAATGCTGCCTGACTACATCGATCGCATTAAACAATTAAATATAGATCACGTTACGATCACCATTAACATGGTAGATCCAGAGATCGGTGCTCAGATTTATCCTTGGGTTCACTACAGACGCAAGCGTTATAGAGGTCTTGAAGGCGCAAGAATTCTCCACGAAAGACAGATGGAAGGATTGCAAGCCCTAAAAGATGCTGACATCTTGTGCAAAGTTAACTCCGTAATGATTCCCGGAATTAATGACCATCACTTAGTCGAAGTGAATCGAGTCATTCGTGAGAAAGGTGCATTCTTGCACAACATCATGCCATTGATTTCTGCACCAGAACATGGCACACACTTTGGTTTAATCGGTCAACGTGGCCCCACACCCAAAGAACTCAAAGAAGTTCAAGACAATTGCTCCGGTAACATGAAAATGATGCGCCACTGTCGCCAGTGTCGCGCCGATGCAGTAGGATTGTTGGGAGAAGACCGCAGCCAGGAATTTTCCAAAGAGAAATTCTTGGAAATGACTCCAGAATATGACATGGAGCAACGCGCTACCGTTCACGAAGGAATTGAGAAGTTTAAAGAAGAACTTAAAGTAGCCAAAGATAAGGCGCTTGCCGGCAAGAAATTTGCCAACAGTCCTAAAGTCCTAGTTGCAGTAGCAACCAAAGGCGGCGGATTGGTTAACCAACATTTCGGTCATGCGAAAGAATTCCAAATTTACGAAGTGGGTGGGGACGAAGTTCGCTTTGTCAGTCATCGCAAAATTGACCAATACTGCCAAGGTGGATACGGCGAAGAAGCTTCTTTTGAGCATATTATGAAAGCGATCGCAGATTGCAAAGCAGTTTTAGTCTCCAAGATTGGTAACTGTCCTCAAGAAAAATTGCAAGAAGCTGGAATCAAGACTATTGAAGCTTACGACGTAATTGAAAAGGTTGCTTTAGAGTTCTACGAGCAATACGTTAAGGAATTAGGGAATTAGGGATTAGGGACTGGGGACTGGGGACTGGGGACTGGGGACTGGGAATTAAGGAAGAATTTTCCCAATCAATACCCAGTATCCAGTATCCAGTATCCAGTATCCAGTATCCAGTATCCATTACCCAGTACCCAGTACCCAGTACCCAATCCCCAGTAACCATTCCCCAAAAGGAGAATAAATCATGGCTTACAAAATTCTTACTAGCCAGTGTATTTCCTGCAATCTCTGTCTAACGGTATGTCCCACAAATGCAGTTAAAGTGGTTGACGGACAGCACTGGATTGACCCTGAACTTTGTACAAACTGTATTGGTAGCATTCATACCGTGCCTCAGTGTAAAGCTGGTTGTCCCACATGCGACGGTTGCGTTAAGCAGCCTAGCGATTATTGGGAAGGCTGGTTTACCAATTACAATCACGTAGTTGCTAAATTAACAAATAAACAAGATTACTGGGAACGTTGGTTTAAAAGCTATTCTCAGAAATACTCAGAGCAGTTGCAAAAGCGTCAATCCCAAATAATTCGTAATTCGTAATTGAAGACAACAATGCAAAATAACTGCATCTATCTTGATAATAATGCTACCACTAAGGTAGATTCAGAAGTTATAGAGGTAATGCTACCTTACCTCACAGATTATTACGGCAATCCCTCCAGTATGCATACCTTTGGTGGGCAAGTCGGTAAAGCAGTGAGAACAGCAAGAGAACAACTTGCAGCCATCCTGGGAGCCGATGAGTCAGAAATTGTCTACACAAGTTGTGGAACTGAGGGAGATAACGCGGCGATTCGAGCCGCACTGTTGGCACAACCAGAAAAGCGCCACATTGTCACCACCCAAGTTGAACATCCAGCAGTACTCAATGTCTGCAAACAATTAGAAACCCAAGGTTATAGTGTTACCTATCTATCAGTAAATCATCAAGGGCAGCTGGATCTAGATGAACTAGAAGCTTCCTTGACGGGTAACACCGCCTTGGTGACAATTATGTATGCTAATAACGAAACCGGGACGATTTTCCCAATTGAGCAAATTGGGTTGCGCGTCAAAGAATCTGGCGCTATCTTCCATGTAGATGCGGTGCAAGCAGTGGGAAAAATCCCGTTGAATATGAAAACTAGCACCGTGGATATGTTAACCCTGTCTGGTCACAAGCTACACGGGCCAAAAGGAATTGGTGCTTTATATATTCGGCGCGGAGTTCGGTTCCGTCCCTTCATTCTTGGGGGACACCAAGAACGCGGACGTAGAGCGGGAACAGAGAATGTCCCAGCAATTATCGCCTTGGGCAAAGCTGCGGAACTAGAACTGTTACACTTAGAAGAAGCGATCACAAGAGAAAGAAAGCTGCGCGATCGCCTCGAACAAACTTTACTCGCTACAATTCCCGATTGTGTCGTTAACGGTGACGTTACGCAGAGATTGCCCAACACTACAAATATCGGCTTCAAGTATATTGAAGGTGAAGCTATCTTGCTATCCTTGAATAAATACGGTATCTGTGCATCATCTGGTTCTGCTTGCACCTCTGGTTCACTGGAACCTTCCCACGTCCTGCGGGCAATGGGCTTACCCTATACAACTTTGCACGGTTCTATTCGCTTCAGTCTTTGTCGCTACACCACAGAAGCCGAAATCGATCGAGTGATAGAGGTAATGCCCAGTATTGTAGAACGTTTACGCGCCCTCTCACCCTTCAAAAATGATGACGCGGGTTGGCTGCAAGAACAGGAGCAAGCATTGGCGCATCGTTAATTAGGGAATAGGTTACAGATTACAGGGAATAATCTGTTCTCTATCACCTGTCACCTGTCGCCTAACCTCACTCAGCACTCACCACTCAGCACTCGGAACTTAATATGTGGGACTACACCGATAAAGTATTAGAACTGTTTTACGATCCCAAAAATCAGGGAGCAATCGAAGAAACGAGCGAACCTGGAGTTAAGGTTGCAACGGGAGAAATCGGTAGCATTGCTTGCGGTGATGCTCTAAGATTGCACCTGAAAGTGGAAGTAGAATCTGATAAAATTCTAGATGCTCGCTTTCAAACCTTTGGTTGTACTAGTGCGATCGCATCTTCTAGTGCATTAACCGAAATGATCAAAGGTTTAACCTTAGATGAAGCTCTGAAAGTGTCCAACAAAGACATTGCAGATTACCTTGGTGGTTTGCCAGAAGCAAAGATGCATTGCTCTGTTATGGGACAAGAAGCGCTAGAAGCTGCTATCTATAATTATCGTGGCATACCTCTAGCTACCCACGATGATGATGATGAAGGTGCGTTAGTTTGCAGTTGTTTTGGCATCAGCGAATCTAAGATTCGTCGCGTGATTCTAGAAAATCATCTCACGGATGCTGAACAAGTAACAAATTATGTAAAAGCTGGTGGCGGATGCGGTTCCTGTCTGGCGAACATTGATGATATTATTAGATCAGTTCAACAGGAATACGCCTCACCTGCTCTCAACAATTACGGCGTACAAGTTGCCACAGAAATTGTTACATCTAAGGAACGAGCGCTAACAAACGTCCAAAAGATTGCTCTAATTCAAAAGGTTCTTGATGAAGAAGTCAGACCCGTACTGATTGCAGACGGGGGAGATGTAGAACTCTATGATGTAGAAGGCGATCGCGTTAAAGTTGTACTGCAAGGTGCTTGCGGTTCCTGTTCTAGTAGTACAGCAACTCTGAAAATTGCGATCGAAGCCAGATTACAAGATCGTGTCAGCAAGAGCCTTGTAGTCGAAGCAGTTTAGGAATTGCTGTAGGACTTAACGTATTCTACAAATACGCCCTAATATGCATTCAGCCAGGAATAGAAAGTAGGATTTGAACCATATAATTGTCTCCACATCAATGCTTCAATCCTACCGAGAACCGATAGCTAGATTAGCTATCACGGCTAATAGCATATAGGCAAAAAATTAAGCGCCTACTTGCAAATTTCATCATCCAACTCGCTTCAAAGGAACAGGATATGAGCACATTGTACGATAACATTGGTGGACAACCAGCTATTGAACAAGTAGTAGATGAACTCCACAAACGCATTGCCGCAGACAGCCTCCTCAATCCCATTTTTGCTGGTACAGACATGGCAAAGCAACGTAATCATCTAGTTGCTTTCTTAGCTCAAATATTTGAAGGGCCAAAGCAATACGGCGGTCGTCCAATGGACAAAACCCACGCTGGAATGAACCTACAGCAACCACACTTCGATGCGATCGCCAAGCATCTCGGTGAAGCAATGGCTGTGCGTGGAGTGTCAGCAGAAAACACCAAAGCTGCACTAGATCGCGTCACAAATATGAAGGGCGCTATTTTGAACAAGTAATAGGACTTATGCATTGATTGTTGACAAATAACAACATCAAGCCCTATTGAATCTTGCAAGCTGAAACACATTAAGACGTATTTGTAAATTGCGTAATTTTCTTTGTTCTTTGTCAAAACAAATGACAAAGGACAAAGGACAAACAACAAAAAGAAAAAAATTTTAACGAGGAAGAACGATGTACTTACTGTCAATAATTTTGGCTGTGGAGCGATCGCCCCCAGCAGGCATTTATGCCAACGGTACCAACGATGCTCTACACGCGCTCACTACTGTCGCTCAACTGGCGTGAACGCAACTGACAAACGCACAGACCCACCAACCAACTAATTGCAGGGAAACACGAACAATGACTGACGAAAACATTAGACAGATAGCTTTCTACGGTAAGGGCGGTATCGGTAAATCTACCACTTCCCAAAACACCTTAGCAGCTATGGCAGAAATGGGTCAACGCATCCTCATCGTCGGTTGCGACCCTAAAGCTGACTCCACCCGTTTGATGCTGCACAGCAAAGCTCAAACAACCGTTCTTCACCTCGCCGCAGAACGTGGTGCAGTAGAAGATATCGAACTCGAAGAAGTAATGTTAACCGGTTTCCGTGACGTTCGTTGCGTAGAATCTGGTGGTCCAGAACCCGGTGTAGGTTGCGCCGGTCGTGGTATTATTACCGCCATCAACTTCTTAGAAGAAAACGGTGCTTACCAAAACCTAGACTTCGTATCTTACGACGTATTAGGTGACGTTGTGTGCGGTGGTTTCGCAATGCCTATCCGTGAAGGCAAGGCACAAGAAATCTACATCGTGACATCAGGTGAAATGATGGCGATGTATGCTGCTAACAACATCGCTCGTGGTGTTCTTAAGTATGCTCACACAGGTGGCGTGCGTTTGGGTGGTTTGATTTGTAACAGCCGTAACACTGACCGGGAAATCGAACTAATCGAAACCTTGGCAAAACGGTTGAACACCCAAATGATTCACTTCGTACCCCGTGACAACATCGTTCAACACGCAGAATTGCGCCGGATGACTGTTAACGAGTACGCACCAGAAAGCAACCAAGCTAACGAATACCGGATTTTGGCTCAGAAAATTATCGACAACAAGAATCTAGCTATTCCTACACCCATCGAAATGGAAGAACTAGAAGAATTGTTGATTGAATTCGGTATCCTCGAAAGCGACGAAAATACTGCAATGCTAGTTGGTAAGAGTGCTGCTGAAGCTCCTGTAGTATAATTCGCTGCTAAGAAATAACGCTTTAGCACAAGGAAAAAGGAAGAGTCCTATATCTTACCTTTTCCTCTCTCCCTTGCATCTCCCCCCTAATCTTAGAGGGGACTCCTAGTCCCCCTATGCCCCGATCCTTACGAGTCACAGAGGCTAAATATGACACCTCCAGAAAATCAAAACATCATCGAAGAAAGAAAAGAACTAATTAAAGAAGTTCTAGAAGCTTATCCCGATAAAGCTAAGAAAAAACGGGAAAAGCACTTAAGTGTATACGAAGAAGGTAAGTCCGATTGCGGTGTTAAGTCTAACGTTAAATCCCTTCCTGGGGTAATGACCGCTCGTGGTTGTGCTTACGCCGGTTCTAAAGGTGTGGTTTGGGGTCCTATTAAGGACATGATCCACATCAGCCACGGGCCTGTTGGTTGCGGTTACTGGTCTTGGTCTGGTCGTCGTAACTACTACATCGGCACCACAGGTATTGACTCCTTTGGTACCATGAACTTCACCTCCGACTTCCAAGAAAGAGATATCGTTTTTGGTGGAGACAAGAAACTTACCAAGCTCATCCAAGAACTTGATGTACTTTTCCCACTCAACCGTGGTGTTTCCATTCAATCTGAATGTCCCATCGGTCTAATTGGGGATGACATCGAAGCTGTTGCTCGGAAGACATCGAAAGAAATTGGCAAGCCAGTTGTACCTGTGCGTTGCGAAGGCTTCCGGGGTGTTTCCCAATCTTTGGGGCACCACATTGCTAACGACATGATTCGTGACTGGGTTTTCACCAAATCCGACCAAGCCAAGAAAGACGGTACACTCAAGTTTGAAGGTACCCCTTATGACGTAGCCGTTATCGGTGACTACAACATCGGTGGAGATGCTTGGGCTAGCCGCATCCTGTTAGAAGAAATCGGCTTGCGCGTAGTCGCTCAGTGGTCAGGTGATGGCACCATCAACGAAATGTTGATGACCCCCAATGTGAAGATGAACCTTATCCACTGTTATCGGTCGATGAACTACATCAGCCGTCACATGGAAGAAGCTTACGGTATACCCTGGTTGGAATACAACTTCTTCGGCCCCACCAAGATTGCTGAATCTTTACGGGAAATCGCTTCCAAGTTTGACGAGACAATCCAAGCAAACGCTGAGAAGGTAATCGCCAAGTATCAGCCAACAATGGATGCGGTAATCGGTAAGTATCGCCCCCGCTTGGAAGGTAAGACTGTCGCCATCATGGTTGGTGGTCTACGTCCTCGCCACGTTGTCCCAGCTTTCCTAGACTTGGGCATGAAGATGATTGGTACAGGTTATGAGTTCGCTCATAATGACGATTACAAACGTACCGCTGGCTACATCGAAAACGGCACCATCGTTTATGACGACGTTACCGCTTACGAATTCGAGGAATTTATCAAAGCGCTGAAGCCTGACCTAGTAGCTTCTGGTGTGAAAGAGAAGTACGTCTTCCAAAAGATGGGTCTTCCTTTCCGTCAAATGCACTCTTGGGATTACTCCGAACCTAGTGATGCCTACGGCGGGCTACGCGCCAACGCTCTTAAACATCATAATAATGCAAGGTTTTTTAGCGGCGGGAGAAAAAAGAGCCTATTTCTAGCCTAAATGCCAGTTGCAGGGTTATCTAAGAACAATCTGTTTTGATGCTTTAGACAGTATAACTCTTATGGAGTCTGGTTTTTAGATTTTGCTTGCATTTTGCTCAAAGAAAAACTGTAAAATGAAAGACTATTTTTAATGACGATATTTTAGATTAAATGGTGCGTAACGCCTAAATTGAGCAGCAGATAACAAACCTCATCCGCTGATTATTATAACGCTACTTGAATTGGCAACTTTAAATTATAAACTGTTAAATTGCCGATCTAGAAAATCTATAAATAGTGTTGCTTGCTGATAAAGTTTATAAACTTCTTCCGCTGTCTTTTCGATAGCGCAATCTGCAAAGTTTTGATGTACTAACTTATTGCGCTCATTGCCTAGCTCTAGAAATGACTTAATTGCAGAATCTAAATTAGTATCTTCTTTTACATCTTTTAATCTATTTTCTTTAAATCTTTTACCGAATAAAGAAAAAAACTTGTTAGCATTTCTTCCTTCCCAATCGAAATATGTGTGATATTGTCTTTCAATCGCCTTCTGTTTAACTATTGAAACAATGCATTCATCATTCTGAGTTTTATACTCAATAAATGTTTGAACCATTCTACAAATCTCATGTTCAAAGTAACTTGCTGCTGAGAGTAGTAAAATTTTGGTAAAAACAGTATTAAATTGAACCATAAAAGATGGCTCATTTTTATCCTCTAGGAATTTGAGAAGGTCTAGATTATCTTGATAAATTCGGTCAACAATACTTTGTCTTATCATAAATCACAATAAGTGAAGATTGATACTTAAATATGGGAATTTGCTAAAACCAATGACTTTTGCATCGTAACTCAAGATGTAGACTTTGCCGAAAGAAGCCGTTTGTACGGTTCTCCACCTAAAGTTGTATGGCTACGTTGCGGAAATGCACCCACAAAGCAAGTTGAATCTTTACTCCGTTCTGGGGTGGAGATAATTCAGGAGCTACTCAATAATCCAAGTCTGCATTGCCTAGAATTGTACTAAAGCTTTGCTTTTGGGGAATTGTCTGTGAAATGCACAAGAAGTAACCCGTCATGCAATGTCTACGAGGGGCTACGCCTATGCCCCAACTCAAAAGTAGATTCATCCACTTACGAGAACAAAGAGTTACACAAATTAACTACTGAATTGCTGAACAATTGTCTGTATAATTGCCAAAATTGCTCCTACGTTATCCAAGTAATATCTTTGCTTATCAATCAAAGTTACTTTTTGCGAAAGTTGAAGAAACTGCCATACTTCTCCTGTTGTCACGCATCCATACACAGGTATTTCTGCTTGTCCAGATGAACGATTGAATAAATCCGCCGCCACCATTTGCGCTATGCACTGCCCTAACCCAGCTTCAACATCATTTTTCTTCGCTTCCACAACAGTGATAATTGGGCTACGCAACGGTGGTAAAGGTGGAGCCATTGCTAAAATAAAATCGCATTCCCCAATCAAGCCCTGTGAAGGATCAACGTCAAGTCTTTGTCCAGAGAAAATAGCCAAGGTATCTTGGCTGAGATCGCGACAGGTTAGTAAAATCGGTACAATAATAAATTCGCTCCGAGCCTTTTCACTAATCAGAGCTAATTGGGTTCGCTTTCCTAAAGTTTCATTTAACCACGAAGGAATAGAAAGAGGTACAAGCTTGGGAAAAAGATCGGCTTCTTGGGTGGTAATTCCCAAAACAGCCGAAACTTTTTCTAGAGTAAAGTCGCTGTACGCCATAGTTTTGACTCAGGAATATTGCTTAATACACTTGAGGCACAAAAAATTGCTCATTGCGGGGGGCGCGAACATAATCCTCAGCCATAGGTCTAGACGGAAGCTCTAAGGGAGGAGGCGTCATATCTTCGTAAGGAACTTTGCTCAACAAATGATGAATGCAGTTGAGCCGCGCCCGCTTTTTATCATCTGCTTCAATGGTAAACCAGGGGGCTTCTGGAATATTTGTGTAAGCAAACATGGTATCTTTTGCTTTGGAGAATTCTACCCAGCGATCGCGTGATTCTAAATCCATTGGGCTGAGTTTCCAGCGTCTTGCTGGATCGTGACTGCGAGAAAGAAAGCGTTTCTCTTGTTCTTCATCGCTGACGGAGAACCAGTACTTGATTAAAACAATGCCCGATCGCACCAGCATTCGTTCAAATTCCGGGCAAGATTGCATGAATTCTTGATATTCTGCTTCGGTGCAAAAACCCATCACCCGTTCAACTCCGGCTCGGTTGTACCAACTGCGATCGAAGAGGACAATTTCGCCTGCTGTCGGAAGATGTTGCACGTACCGCTGAAAATACCACTGAGTTTTCTCACGATCGGAAGGAGTTCCCAGAGCAACTACACGACAGCCACGAGGATTGAGTGGATCGGCAATGCGTTTAATTACTCCTCCTTTGCCGGCAGCATCGCGCCCTTCAAATATGACGACAACCCGATAGCCAGTGTGCTTAATCCAGTATTGCATTTTGACTAGCTCAATCTGGAGTTGCTTTAGTTCAGTTTCAAAAGTCTTTTTAGGAATTTTCTTAGTAAAAGCTTCTGTGCTACCATCAAAAATCCGTTTTGATTTTTTAGATTTTTTCTTGTCTTTTGGCTTTACTAGGCTTTCTAGTAAGCCTGTAGCGGGTTGAGCTAGATCGTTATTTTGCTGGGTTTCAACTTCATCAATTGACATTGCAGTGACTCCATGCCATTGAATCGGCATAATTATCTATAAAGTATATATTTTAATCCAGGCTGAGTGTAAATATACACCTTGCAGATATTACCACACCAAAGATGTAAAAACCCAAATTTATCCACTGATAATGATCTCGCTCTGTATCGAAGATAAGTTGAGCCTCCACCTTATCATTTGAAACATCGTCACTGGCATAACGAGTGAGCAAGGTCTGAATATACTCTCGATACTTAGTTATTTTATCCATTGCACAATCACCTGCCCTTTCAGCTGCAACCAGTCTTTCTGCACCCAAATCAACCTGAATGACGTTACCAAATTTAAATTTGAGTGGATCATCTGTAATTACCCATTGCTCTTTTTGTTGAAAAAGCAAATGCCTCTGGCAACATAATTTGCGATCGCACTAAGCCAGATAAGGGTGCAGTTGAGCGGTTGCAAGTAACGTTGTTGCTGATTAATGAGATGATTTTTAACGGGCTACGGCCCGCTTATCTACGAAACGCTCCGCGTAGCTTGCTTCCCCGGAAAGGTACGCTAACACGCAAAGCACAAATAAGTAAAGAATTTACCTTTAGCTTTGTTCAGAAATCTCAATTCATCCCCCAAATATGCAACGTTCAAGGAAGCTTGAGCAATCATTCTTGGGCTTCAGTCTGGGAAAGCCAGACCAGTCATGGGGTCACGAATATACAACCCTAGCGTGAGACTACGGATCGCTTCATCCCAAACGGGTATTAATTGTTCTGCTTGATCTACCCAATAATCAAATGTAATCAAGCACTGAATATTCGACCCCAAAGCAATGCAAGTCCGCGAAAAAGCTTCCCGTGGTTCTTCCTGAGTGTCAATGAACTTCATCTCTGTCCAGACAATTTTGGCGGTTTGGCGCTTGACGGTAATAATTTCTCCCTTAGCAATGATGTTGCGGCTGTCGTTTTCCAGAACTTTCTTCAAGGTAGATTTTAGCGGAAACTTGCTCCAATCATTGGGTGGCAGAGGATTGAAAGATACTTCCAGACAGCAATCATCGTTGGGGGGTTTTTTATCGAGGAACTTGAAGGATTTTTCTTGTGGCTCAAAAACCCAATCCTGCGGAACATTGAAGCGAACAGCCCCACGATTCGCAACAAATATTTTATAGCCTGATGGAGATTCCCAATGATGGTCAGGCTTTAGTTCAAGGGTTTCTTTAATCCACTGGAGATTGCTTTTTTTACGCTTTGCCATAGTGTTTTTGCTAATCTGCTGAAGAGGGCGTAGGCGTTAGCCCGCCGTAGACATCGCCTAATTTGGGTCTAAACAATCATCAACTTTGTTAATGTTATCAAATTGCTAGTATTTAGTAGCGCTCTTTTATTACTCTTACCAAATAAAAATTATAAATATTGATTTTTATTCATCGGCTTTATGAATCTATGGGTAAGTTAGGTAGCTACAGTCAACCCAGCAAGCTAAGGTTCTCCTTCAGCTTAGGGCTGGCGTTGAAGGTTTGAGCAACCCCCAAGAAGCGGAGGATTTCACTCAGGATATTTTTTGAACCAGCAAGCGATCGCTAAGAACCTATTTGCAATTTTAACGGTAAAACTCAACCTTATGATTAAATTTTCAGCTTTCAGCATTAAAATCTTAGCCGCAGTATTCATGGTTATGGATCATGTGTGCTATTTGCTAATGCCAGACTTTTTAATATTGCACTTTATTGGGCGATTGAGCTTTCCCCTGTTTGCATGGCTTCTGGCTAAAGGCGAAAAACATACCCAAAATGTGTACCGCTATGGAGGCAGGCTATTAATTACAGCAATTCTATCTCAGCCAATCTATACTGTTGTTTTCCAAAAGTTCTCATTTAATATTCTCTTCACGCTTTTTCTTGGACTTGTGATGTTGCGCTTAGTAAGGCTTTGTACACAATTATGGCAGCAACTAATAATTATTGGATTGTGTGCAGCAATTTCTGAGGTCTTGGGCTTTGAGTATGGCGGATATGGGATTGGAGTAATTTTATTGATGTCTTTAATAGACAAACTCAATCCCAGAGTATGGTTGCTCTACTGGTGCATTTTGCACTTGATTTTAGTAATTTTATCTATAAATTATATATTTCAAATTTGGGCAGTTTTTGCAGGATTCATTGTTTTTCAATTCAATGGTAGACAAGGTTCACGGGCTAGATGGTTTTATGTGTTCTATCCGGTTCATTTAATAATTTTAGGTGTAATCAATTATTTCATACAGTCCAGGTAGGATTTACGATTTGATAAGCGATATTTACGAGGGGTTAAGGCTACACTGAATTTGTTAATATTCTCATTTTTTTTATTCCTTTGGACAAGCATCAGACACACCATAAACATAGGTAGCTTTGTATTCTTTTGCCTCATTTTTACGAGCATATCCAAGTTTAATTTGTTCGTTAGTTCTGACAAATACTCCTTCTACCCATTTTTTTGACTGGGTGTTTGCCCTGCGAACAGATAAGTGATTTATGGGAATAGCGTTATCTAATTCAATTGAAACAATTCTGCTTCCATTCCATCGGGGAACTTCGGGTGGAACAATTACTAATAAACGAACCGAAGTTTGCATTAGACAGACTTCACTTTATTTAGCTCAACCTACGGCTAAATATAAATCTGCTGCAATCCATACAGTAATTAAAAAAACTAATTTAAGCAATTAGCAAATTCTATTTTTCTTGCCGAAAAGTTCAAAAACTAGATATATTTATCTATATAGATAGATGCTATTCAGTTAGATATCTTCCTTTAGAAGGATATCTTTTTTAAAAAACTACTTTTATTAGACCATCAATTGAAAATAAATAGTAGATATACATTTCATTCAATGATATTCATCAGATAAATCTTATAAATCTTAGTCTTTTGTTAATGTTTACCAGCTATGATACCAGAGTAGTGAATAATAATTCGGATTTAAATATCTAGGGATAATTGTGTCATCTAGGAAAAATGCCCTAGATTTATCCCTCAAGCTGCAAAATGTAGCCGAAAGCAACTACTGAATAGGTAAATCTTTAAGGTAACAAGCATGAGTTATACTATCGAATCTGCACGGAATATTTTTTCTAGCACTCAAGTGGCAGATGCTGTTCCAGCCACTACAGCAATGTTTGCTAAACTCAACATTGACGATCAATTGGCATTTCTCTGGTATGCCTACGCTGAACTAGGTCGTACAATTACTCCAGCTGCTCCCGGAAAAGCAAATCTCCAATTAATGGAAGGTATATTCAACGATATTAAGCAGATGTCTCATGAACAACAAACGCAGTTAATGAGAGATTTAGCGAGTAATGCAGATACTCCTATCAGCCGTTCTTATGCATACTTTGGTGTCAACGCCAAATTGGGATTCTGGTGGCAGTTAGGAGAGTGGATGAAACAGGGTATCGTCGCTCCTATGCCAGCAGGCTATCAAATGTCAACCCAAGTTAAAGCAGTGCTAGAAGCTGTTCAGAGAATCGATCAGAGTCAGCAAATTACTGTACTACGCAATACTGTAGTAAATATGGGGTTTGATCCGTCTCTGGCTGATAACAAACAGGCAGAAGTCATAAACTTTAAGTTCCCGCGTGCATCCCTAAGTCCCAAATTTACTATTGAGGGAGTTACAGAACCAACAGTGCTGAAATACATTGAAGCTATGAATGCAGATAACTTTGAAGCTGCTGTAGCTTTATTTGCTAACAATGGTGCGCTGCAACCACCTTTCCAAAAACCAATTGTTGGGCAAGAAGCAATCACTGCCTACCTACGAGATGAGGGTCAAGGGTTAGTGATGAAGCCAACCAAAGGGGTTTCGGAAACTATAGAAGATGGTTATACACAGCATAAAGTTACTGGTACAGTCGAAACTCCTTGGTTTGGAGGTAATGTTGGGATGAACATTGCTTGGCGATTTTTACTCGATCCTCAAGGTCAAATTTACTTTGTGGCTATTGACTTACTTGCTTCTCCCAAAGAACTGCTTAATCTAACTCGCAAGTAAAATTACTTTGTCTTATATACAAAGTAATTGCGTTTTTTGAAGATGATGTTTTAAAAGGGTTTTTTGCTCTCACGGTTAGCAAAGCATTGCATCTTAGTACATAGCTAAAAGCTTAATTTTGCGTTGTACTTAACCCAGTGCAAAACTGCAAAATTATAACTTACGGGCCTTTTAAAACATCTTCTAACTGCCATGATAATCATCAAATAAAATCTCAATCAATGCTCGGTTCACGTAAAACCGAGCTTTAATTAAATGTAGGCAAACTAGTGCAACGCATCTTACAGAGGGATGCGTTGCACTACAAGCAATCATGCTGCCTCAATGTCAGCTTCCAACGTGCCAAAGAGAGATTTCACAAAAGTTAGTGCCTCATTGTCATCCATTAGTAGTTTTCGATATGGCAAAAGCAGTGTAGAGTATGGCATGGCGGGAGGAGTTCCTAAAACCCAGCGTAGTAAGGGACTGCGAGGCCAGTCGCCAACTCCTAACGCGGAGCAACCGTCATTTGTTGCCAGTCTGGAAGGCAAGAATGGAAAGAAAACGGTAGCGACAAATTAGGATGTGCGCTAGTAATTAAAATTTTGTCAAACCCAAATAATTGCGTAGGCGCAGCCCGTCGTAGACATCGTTGCCATTCTCGATTATTGCAAATCGCAAAATCTAAAGTTTCAGAAATGGCAAGAATTAATATTTGATGCTACTTCACAGCTAGGCTTCCCGACTGGCAAAATCAAGTGGAATGCATTGATGGATTATGACGAATTGATTTATAACAGCAAGCTTCCCATTGAAGTGCTTGTAGACGATCGCACAGACAGCCCAAATCCGTTTTTATGTGGTTGTCAATTCCTGCTTAAAAATTCAAAAGGTTAAAAGCAACAGTATCGCACTCTTGTTCAATGAGTGCGATCGCAGTATGTGCGTTATTACTCAAAATTTTGTCAAGTAGAAAGAAAAGCGATCGCTACAAAATTAAGATTGACTTTGTTGAGCGATGATTACGCAATAGTTATAGCAAAGCTTAACGCAGCAATATATCTGGTGCATTACAGCTAATCTCGACTTTCTCAAACTCTCAAATACTTGCATATTACAAATTCCGTAAGAATTTAGCACCCAGGTGGTCGCACCTCGACTGCGCTTGGTGGTCGCCGAGCGTAGCCGAGGTGAGTCAGAAGCCAGAAGATATAAAGAGTTTATTAAAACTAGGATATTTATTTATTAAGTCTTTATTTGATTCTTTAATTATTCTGACTTCTGAATTCTTACCAAATTACCTCTGAAATTGTGGTGCATTGCACTTGAGAAAAAGACACCAAAATCTACATCATTTAGTTTTACAAGTGATTTTGAAACAGTTCTAAAACATGTTGCCAAGCATCAGGAGCAGCTTCTGGGTTGTAACTTGGGTGCTGCTCTAAAAATGGGTACTTATCTTTGAAAAATCCGGCAAAGAATCCATGTCCTGCATCGTATCGGAATATACGATGATTTATTTGATGTTTCTTTAATTCTGCCTCAATTTGCTCGTTTTCTTCCTGGGAAACTAATGTATCTCTTGTACCAAAAAATGCATAGATAGTACCTTGAATTTCTGAGGTACGATTAATAGTTGGAGTCTCTTCACCATAACTAGAGGTGGTAATTCCACCACCATAGAATGAAACTGTTGCTTTGATATCGGGTAAAGTTGCAGCCATATAAGCAACATGACCGCCAAAACAGAAACCAATGACACCAATTGCATTATTTTTGACATTGGGTAAAGTTTTTAGGTAGGTAATGGTAGCTTGAATATCGCTGAATATCTCTTGATACTTCACTTGTTGATAATATTCCAAGCCAAGCCGATATGCTTCTGGACTAAACCCAACATCTTCAGCGCTAAAATCAGCCTCAAAACCGGGAGCAATACGTTGATACATCGCGGGGGCTATTGCTACATAACCTTGTTTAGCGATTAGTTCGGTGATATCTCGAATATTACTGTTGATTCCAAAAATTTCTGGAAAGACTATAATCGCGCCAAAAGTCCCGTTTTGTGCTGGTTGAGCTAAGTAAGCATCGATTTCTAAGTCATCGTTGGGTACTTTGACATAGGAGGTGTTAATTTCGATGTTTGTTGTTTCTAGCATCTTTGTTTCGGCTGATTTTATACCAACTCATTTATTTTGACTGGTTTTCGATACAGACGGGCACAAACATCAGAAGTATTGCTCTCCTCATCTCAACCATGACTTTACAGCTATGAGCAGATCAAAGAAATTTCTAACTTTTGAATAGATACCATCTCAAACTTCTGGAAGATTACAAGGGTTTTTGATTTGTGCGACCTTACATAAAGTAAGCATAAAGACTCAAAATTAATAACCAGAAGAAAAAACAATGCCAGATCAAAGTTTTAGAACAAATATTCCAGAAGTTGACCCAACAGAGATTGAAGATACTCGAACTGCGATCGCTGACGAACATAACTCATTTCTTGAAAAAGTCATGGTTCGAAGCGGATTTGCAGATTTGTATGACGCAAGAGACTTTACCGAAGTTGTGTATCGCGTTATGCGTGACTTAATGACCACGGACACAATTGATCGCGTCGAGTCAGAACTGCATACAGAAGCTATACCTACAGATGAAAAAGCACTCCAGTTTGAAGTGGCTGAACTTTGGAAAGACACTAATCCTGTTGTAAGATTTTTAAGTCGAATCCGTCAACCTTTGAAAGGCCCGGCTCCCATTGGAATTGATTCCAAGCTATTTCTAACGCGAGTTGCGAATGAAGGAGGGGTTCCAGGATCAGTCGAGGCAGAACAGGCAGTTAAAGCAGTGTTTTCTGCTACCAAAGACGAACTTTCCGAAGAGCGGATTCAGGAAATTGCTGGCGCGCTCCCTGATTATGTACGTCAGCTTTGGGAGCAAGCTTAAATTAGAAGTATAAAAAAGTTAAGCCTGTTTGTGAGTAACGATCACAAACAGGCTTTTTCAATAGATTTAGCCTATAGCAAACTCTGTATACTGCCTTACATGAGGTGCATGATATGCTATCACAATATCTTGCTTAGGCACTCCCTCGCTCACGAGTTTATCTGCGATGTCTACGACGGGCTACGCCTGCACATCCTCCGTTCGCACAATGGAAACCGAGAAAATGTGCCTCAAGTCCTTGCTTATCGAGCTGCTTACCTCAATGGATTACTATCTGTTTGAGCCGCCTTCAAAAACTGAGATGCTCCCCACTACGGGAGGGATGCGATCGCTCTACAACGTGATTATTAAATGACAGTTAATCGTTTAATCCAAAATACTGAGATAGCTTTTCTATTGTCAAACGACTTTCTATACTTTTCATTTCACATACTATATTCGGGTTTGCAAAAAGGTCTTTTTCCCAGTATGCCTGACTTTTAGGTACTGTTTTTATCCATTCAATACGGACAAGGTACTCGGATTTGTCCAAGTCATCAGCATATTCGTCCATTTTTGGGGCAACTAGTGGTACATCTAGGATTGGTACTTGTTGCCCATTGAACAATACCGTGAAGTCTTTTACACGTACAGCAGTATCTGTTACTAGACCAACGCCAACATAACCAATTTTTTTGGGTATGTAGACGAATATACGTGACCCAGACAAAAGGCGCTCTAGATGTCTGCTATGCTTTTTCTCACTCCCAGCAGAGATAAAACCATATTTTCGGCAGTCATCCCAATTGCGATGTCTGCCTTCACCAATATTTACATAAAAATCACGACCATTCCAAACCTCATCAGATTCTTTGGCGTTTGATTTACTAGCTTTTTTTTTCAGATTTTTAGGCTCAGGGAGAATTTTTGATTTAATAATTGGAGCATCTGAATTTAAATAACTATTTTGTTCTTCAAGCCGAGGTGTTATTGTAGTATTTTTCTTAATATAGTCTTTTAATTCCGGTATATTAATCTCACCACTACTTGACCATGAGTGTTCAAACCATTCTCTAATTTCATTAATATGATTATTTTCGTCTAGCAAAATTGACATTTCTAATCTTTGAGTGATACCCATTGCAGTCAAGTTTGCAGAACCTACTAAGCACAAATTATCGCCAAGAATAACTTTGGCATGTAAATTTCTATAATGATGAATATTATATTTATTGTCAATGATAAAATTAAAGATGTCTTCTCTTACTTTACCTTGAAAAGCACCAAGCCAAGCTTCTACATCAGAAATAATACGCTAGTTTACTTGCTTGCGTAATAATACTTTAATATAGCTAACATCAATATAGGGACAAGCTATCAGTAATTCTTTACTATTACTCACTTGATGAATAGCTTCATCAAAAGGTGAAAATCCACCATTTATACTTTCTTTAGTATGATATATCAGCTTAATACTCATAAAATATTAGATTAAAATATACTATATATCATAATTGTATAAATACTTTTTTGATTTATCAGATGCCCAGAAAGACCCCCTAGAGTTCCAGGTGACTTAACAATCAGTGTTCCAATGTCAGTAGCCGACATAAATACCTGAATGGGTTTATGTGGATAATTTTTCACCCATTAATCATAGCAAATTCTCTAACTTTGCTATGATTTATCAGTAAATTTAACTTTGCTTATAAACCATTTCCATTTTCAACTTCTCAATCTCCAATCTCAACTTGTCATTCTCCATCCTCAACTTAGCATTCTCCTCCCTAATCAACTCAACTTCATTTCTCTTACTCAAAGCCTGATTAATTGCCAACTTCCGCATATCTAGTGAAAACCAACGCTGATAAGTTTGGGTGTGAACTTGTACGCTATGCCCCAAATTATCCGCCGCCGCTTTAATTGGTATTCCCAAAATATGCGCTCGAATTGCCCATGCGTGGCGCAAATCATAGGGTTTAAAGTCTAATCCTATCTTGCGAAACCACCAACTAACTCGCTGTGTTAACGCCGTTATTTCAGCATGATTTGTGTTATCTTTTTTAGCGATCGCACTCCTCAACATCTCTAAATACTTCGGATTTCTCAAATCAAAATCCTCAATCCATTGTCTATGTAATGGCAATGCTTCTCTCTCACCAGTTTTACAATCTTTATGAACTTTCCATGTCAAATCTGTATTTTCTTTACTCAACCACCAATCAATATCAGGATTAATAAAAAGTTCCCGTGGACGTAAACCAAAAACTGTTAACATTCCATAAGTCCAGCGCCAAAGTTGCCAACTATCTTGAAGATTTTGATTAACTTGATTACCTCTATTATTTTGGTAGTCTTCAAACTTGATAATTCCCTTAGATATTTCTACATCGGTAGGTATATTTCGAGAATTATTCTCAGGCATTTTAGAGTATTTAGATAAATCAATTTCGATATTGAATGTCACACAAAATGCTGCGATCGCTCTAGCTGCATTATACTTAGCCCATTCTTTATCAATTTCTTCAATTGAACTTATCAGATTTTCAGCAGTAGCTAAATCTTTAGGATTGGTAAATCTCTTTGTGCGGGAAAAGTAATAAAAAAAAGTATGTTCGCTTTTAGTTGTGCGTTTATGAGTTTTAAAATACTCATTCTCAAATTGTTCGAGTAATTCTCCTATAGTTTTAAAATCTTTTTTAATTGCCTCATTTCCTAGATATTTATCATTCCATTCAAAAGTTTTCCGAGCGATTAACTTGCCTAACTCATAAGCTTCTTCCTCAGCTGTCTTGAGTCCATCCAAGTTAGAGGGAATATTCAAACTGATATTGTATTGCTTTCTCCCAGTAGCATTACTATCTTTGTCTCCCGGTTTAATTGGTAAGGTCGCTCGTAATTGCAGACTTCCATTCGATTCTCTAATTGTCACCTTTGCCTTTGCAGACTTCAAACGCAGATTAACTTTCTCTAATTCCAGTAGTACTTTCGTTCTCATGTGTTCTTTTTGCTGCTGTGCTTGCAGAGATGAGCAAAAAAACAGGCGATTTTTTAATCGCCTTGGTTAAGGACAACATTTAGATGATGGGTGAGTCCTGAACCTAGTTATGCTGTGTTTTTAGCCTATATTTAGCCTAAAAATAAATGTGTTATTAGCGAACAATGCTTATCGCTGACACTGTTTACTGCAAACATTAGGCTGTTGAAAAGAATTAAACCACATAAAGGATTACTCCGGCCCTTATCACGGTTATGACGGCTTCGCCATCTTCGCACGCGACATGGACTTGGCACTCAACAGCCCAACCTGGGGATTAATTGGCGCTCCTTGGAATGAAAAGGCTAACGCTAAGAAGGCTGAAGCTAAGGCTAAGGCTGCCGTTTAGGGAAATGGGAGAGTGAGATAAGTAAGGATAACCTGGGGCTAAAACCCCAGGGGGGAGTTGGGAATCCAAAATTCAAAATTGAAAGATTAAAAATTTATTTTGATTTTTGCATTTTGAATTTTGAATCATATTCCCACTCCCTTGTACAGACGCGTAGACGCTCGAAGAGCGGCTTCTCGCAGAGTATAATCGCGTCTTTACCTACTCGCACCTCAATCAGTAAAAGAATTCAGTAAGCTTGGAGTCCAGAAGAAATGCCTCAGAATCCAGAAAAAATTCAAGATCACGTCGAGTTATTCCACCAGCCTGAGTACCAAGAGCTATTTGAAAACAAAAAGCAGTTTGAAAACGGTCACGCACCCGAAGAAGTAACACGGGTTGCAGAGTGGACAAAGGGTTGGGATTATCGTGAAAAGAACTTCGCTCGTGAAGCTTTAACCGTTAACCCTGCTAAAGGCTGCCAACCACTAGGAGCAATCTTTGCTGCTGTTGGTTTTGAAGGTACTCTACCTTTTGTTCAAGGTTCTCAAGGTTGCGTTGCTTACTTCCGCACCCACTTAACCCGTCACTACAAAGAACCATTCT
This sequence comes from Nostoc sp. XA010, assembly GCF_020829625.1. Taxonomy (GTDB): domain Bacteria; phylum Cyanobacteriota; class Cyanobacteriia; order Cyanobacteriales; family Nostocaceae; genus Nostoc. The sequence continues at coordinate 162,337 of NZ_JAIVFX010000007.1, forward strand.
CTGGTGTATCTTCTTCAATGACTGAAGATGCAGCCGTGTTTGGTGGTCTGCAAAACATGATTGACGGCTTGGCGAACTCTTACACTCTCTACAAGCCTAAAATGATCGCTGTCTGCACCACTTGTATGGCAGAAGTAATTGGTGATGACTTGCAGTCTTTCATCAACAACGCCAAGGAAGCTGGTTCAGTTCCTCAAGATTTCCCAGTTCCCTACGCTCACACCCCTAGCTTTGTCGGTTCCCACATCACTGGTTACGACAACATGATGAAGGGAATTCTTTCTAACTTGACCGCAGGTCATAAGAAAGAAACCAGCAATGGTAAGATCAACTTCATCCCAGGTTTTGATACATACGTAGGCAACAACCGCGAAATCAAGCGGATTGCTTCCCTGTTCGGTTTTGACTACACAATTCTAGCCGACAACAGCGACTACTTGGATTCACCCAACACAGGTGAGTTCGATATGTACCCAGGTGGTACAAAGCTAGAAGATGCAGAAGATTCAATCAATGCGAAAGCTACGATCGCTCTGCAAGCACACTCCACCCTCAAAACCCGCGAGTACATCGAAAAAGAATGGCATCAACCAACCTCAGTTTCCCGTCCTTGGGGCATTAAGGGTACTGATGAGTTCTTGATGAAACTCAGCGAATTGAGTGGTATCCCCATTCCTCAAGAATTGGAAATCGAACGCGGTCGTGCAGTTGATGCCATGACTGACTCCCACTCATGGATTCACGGCAAGCGCTTCGCTATCTACGGCGAACCAGATTTAGTATACAGCGTAGTTGGCTTTATGCTAGAAATGGGTGCTGAACCTGTGCATATCTTGGTTCACAACAGCAACGAAGTATTTGAAGCAGAAATCAAAGAATTGCTTGCTTCTAGCCCCTTCGGTCAACATGCAACTGTTTGGCCTGGTAAGGACTTGTGGCACATGCGTTCATTGTTGTTCACCGAACCAGTAGACTTCCTGGTTGGTAACACCTACGGTAAGTACCTGTGGCGCGACACCAAGATTCCCCTCGTGAGAATCGGCTACCCCATCATGGATCGCCACCACTTACACCGCTACGCCACCATTGGTTATCAAGGTGTGATCAACTTGCTCAACTGGGTTGTCAATACCCTGTTTGAAGAAATCGATCGCAACACCAACATTCCTTCTAAAACAGATATTTCCTACGACTTGATTCGTTAGAAATTGCGTAGAAACACAACGTGTTAATTAAAGGGTAAAGAAGGGGAGTAGGGAATAGGGAGTAGGGAGTAGGGAATCCAATCCCAATTCCCGATGCCCAATCCCCAATCCCCAACTCCCCTTTTTCTTGATAGCATTTACCCAAGGTATATATAGATGGAAACCATCAATCACACTCACGAACACACTCACACTCATCCTCATCCTAATTACCATCCACCTAACCAGAAAAAACCAGGATGGTTCCACAATCTTCTTAATCCCTTGCGCCGTGTGGTGGATGGAATTCAGGTTAAAAATAATCGCATCGCTCATCTAATTTGCCAAACAATTCCTTGTTGTTGTCCCTTTGAGCGACAAATTAAATTATTTGGGAAGTCTATTGATATCCCACCACTATGTAAACTCAATCCTTTATATGACGAATTTGTAGGATTGCGTTTCCGCGCTCTATCTTACCTCGCTGATGTATGTGGAGAGGATGTCACAAAATACATTTGTTAGTCATTAGTCATTGGTCATTGGTCATTAGTCATTAGTTGTTAGTTATCCAAATGACAAATGACAAAGGACAATTAACAATTAAGTACGAGAAGAGAGATGAAAAGCACCCAAGGCAAAATCAACGAGCTGCTGACTGAGACAGGATGCGAGCATAATCAGCACAAACAAACGGAAAAGAAAAATAAATCATGCGCTCAACAGGCACAACCTGGCGCGGCTCAAGGGGGCTGTGCCTTTGATGGTGCAATGATTGCTTTAGTGCCGATCGCAGATGCAGCGCATCTAGTCCACGGGCCGATCGCTTGTGCTGGTAATTCCTGGGGCAGTCGTGGTAGTCTGTCGTCTGGCCCTCAACTCTACAAAATGGGCTTTACTACTGACTTGGGTGAAAATGATGTCATCTTCGGTGGCGAAAAGAAACTCTACAAAGCGATTCTGGAACTTCACGAGCGCTACCAACCAGCAGCAGTATTCGTCTACGCCACTTGCGTTACAGCCCTAATTGGCGATGATATGGATGCTGTCTGCAAAGCGGCGGCTGAGAAAATTGGTATTCCTGTTGTTCCCGTCATTGCCCCAGGATTCATTGGCAGTAAAAATCTGGGCAACCGTTTTGGTGGTGAAGCTTTATTAGAATATGTTGTCGGAACAGCAGAACCGGAACATACAACGCCCTATGATATTAACTTAATCGGCGAATACAATATCGCCGGGGAAATGTGGGGAGTAACACCACTGCTAGAAAAATTAGGCATCCGTATTTTGTCTAAAATTACGGGCGATGCTCGCTACGATGAAATTCGCTATGCCCACCGCGCCAAGCTCAACGTCATGATCTGCTCACGAGCGCTGCTCAACATGGCGAGAAAGATGGAGGAGCGTTACAACATCCCTTACATTGAAGAGTCTTTCTACGGCATCGATGATATGAATCGCTGTCTGCGAAACATCGCTGCTAAATTAGGCGATGCTGATTTACAGGAGCGGACAGAAAAGCTAATTGCAGAAGAAACGGCTGCTTTAGATTTGGCATTGGCTCCTTATCGCGCTCGACTCAAAGGTAAGCGGGTTGTTTTATATACTGGTGGTGTCAAGAGTTGGTCGATTATTTCCGCTGCTAGAGACTTAGGCATTGAAGTTGTGGCTACCAGTACCCGGAAAAGTACTGAGGAAGATAAAGCCAAAATCAAGAAGTTGATTGGCAACGATGGCATCATGCTGGAGAAAGGCAACGCTCAAGAATTGCTACAAGTGGTTAAAGACACTCGCGCAGATATGCTGATTGCTGGTGGACGTAACCAATACACAGCTTTGAAAGCTCGGATTCCTTTCCTTGATATCAACCAAGAACGCCATCATCCTTATGCAGGTTATGTGGGAATGATTGAGATGGCGCGGGAATTGTACGAAGCTCTGTATAGCCCGATTTGGGAACAAATACGCAAACCCGCTCCTTGGGAAGAAGAGGAGGAAGTTTAATGGCGATCGTTACCGCTTCTAACAAAGCACTGACAGTTAATCCCCTCAAGCAAAGTCAAGCTTTGGGCGCAACCTTAGCCTTTTTGGGATTGAAAGGGACGATGCCCCTATTCCACGGTTCTCAAGGTTGTACTGCTTTCGCTAAAGTTGTGCTAGTGCGGCATTTCCGGGAAGCGATTCCTCTTGCTACCACAGCGATGACGGAAGTCACTACTATCTTGGGTGGTGAAGAGAATGTGGAGCAAGCAATTCTGACTCTGGTGGAAAAGGCTAACCCAGAAATTATTGGTTTATGTAGTACTGGGTTAACGGAAACTAGAGGCGATGATATTGAGGGTTTTCTTAAGGAAATCCGCGATCGCCATCCCGAATTGAATGATTTAGCGATCGTTTTTGCACCTACCCCAGATTTTAAAGGTGCGTTGCAAGATGGCTTTGCTGTTGCTGTCGAAAGCATAGTTAAGGAAGTTCCTCGCGCAGGTGGACTCAGAACTGAACAAGTCACAGTTTTGGCGGGTTCTGCTTTCACACCTGGGGATGTACAAGAAATCAAAGAGATAATCGCATCCTTTGGACTAGTGCCGATCTTTGTACCTGACCTTGGCGCTTCTCTAGATGGTCATTTAGAGGATAATTATAGTGCGGTTACAGTCAGTGGGACTACCTTAAAACAGCTACGAGAAGTAGGTAGTTCTGCTTTTACCCTGGCATTGGGTGAAAGTATGCGGGGTGCTGCAAAGATTCTGGAAGAACGCTTTGGCACACCTTATGAAGTGTTTGGCGAACTGACGGGATTGGAACCAGTAGATGAGTTTATCCAAGCATTGGCGATTTTGAGCGGTAACAGCGTACCTGAAAAATATCGCCGCCAACGTCGTCAATTGCAAGATGCGATGCTGGACACCCACTTTTACTTCGGTGCAAAACGAGTTTCCTTAGCACTGGAACCAGATTTGTTGTGGTCAACCGTGCATTTTCTGCAATCGATGGGAGCGCAAATTCATGCTGTGGTGACAACCACGCGATCGCACCTCTTAGAAAAACTCCCGGTTAAAAGCATTACCATCGGTGATTTGGAAGACTTTGAGAGTCTAGCGGGCGGTTCTGATTTGCTGATTGGTAACTCCAATGTGGGTGCGATCGCAAAACGTCTCTCGATTCCTCTTTATCGTCTAGGATTGCCTATTTATGACCGTTTAGGTAATGGTCAATTTACCAAAGTTGGCTATCGAGGCACGATGGAACTTTTGTTTGGCATAGGCAACCTGTTTTTAGAGGCAGAAGAAGCGAGAGTTAAGCAGTTCCAAGAGTTTGGAACTGTGAGCGCAGAGTTTTGAATTCACACTTGAAATTCAAAACAGTTCAGTTAAGAGTTGATCCTCCCTAACCCTCCTTTTTAAGGCGTGTATACACAAGTCGAATTACCCCCCTTAATCCCCCCTTATAAAGGAGGGAAACAATAAATCTAGTTCCCTCCCCTTTATAAGGGGAGGGTTAGGGTGGGGTAAAACCTTGGTTAATCAGCTATTTCATACTTGTGTATACACCGGAGCTTTTTAAGGGGGATCTTCCAAAGCTAAATATTACTAACTGAACCGTATTGCTTCAAAATTCAAAACTTTAGAGAGGAGAATTACAATGAAAATAGCCTTCACGACGAGTGACCGAGTTCATATTAATGCTCACTTCGGATGGGCAAAAATGATTGATGTTTACGAAATTACCGATGAGGGATATCACTTCGTAGAAACCCTCGCCTTTGAAGGTGAACTCAAGGAAGATGGTAACGAAGACAAAATCACCCCAAAACTTGAAGCAATAGGCGACTGTACGATTATTTACGTAACAGCAATTGGTGGTAGTGCCGCCGCTCGTTTAATCAAGAAAGGTGTCACCCCAGTGAAGGCGCGATCGGAAGAAGAAGAAATTAGCGAAGTGCTAAATAAGCTAGTCAAAACCCTCAAAGGTAATCCTCCACCTTGGTTGCGTAAAGCTTTACAGCCAAAAACCACAAACTTTGCTGATGAAATTGAAGACGAAGCAACAGTATGACCGCAAATAATAGTGTTAACGGAACCGCTACAACTGAAGTCTTGAACTCACCTTTTCTTAAGGTATTAATCAAACAAATCCGTGGTCAAGACAGCTATGGAGTTTATCGTACTTGGTCGGATGAGTTGATCCTCAAACCCTTTATTGTCACCAAGCAAAAGAAACGGGAAATATCCGTTGAAGGCGAAGTTGATGCGGTAACTCAAGCCAGGATTATGGCATTTTTTCGGGCTGTAGCGGCTGGGATTGAACAAGAAACAGGTTTGATATCCCAGGTTGTAGTTGATTTGAGCCATGAAGGATTTGGCTGGGCGCTAGTTTTTTCTGGTCGTCTTCTGCTAACTGTGAAAACGCTGCGCGATGCTCATCGCTTTGGCTTTGACTCGCTAGATAAATTAGCAGAAGAGGGAGAAAACTATGTCAAAAAAGGTCTTGATTTGGCGAAGCGCTTTCCTGAAGTTGGCAAAATTTAATTAGTCATTAGTCATTGGTCATTGGTCATTAGTAAAAGACAAATGACTAATGAAAAAGGACATAGACGCCCTTTGGCGGCTTCCCGTAGGGTAGGACAAAGGACAAATGACAATTGAGGAATTACAAGGACAAATCAGACGGCTTAACAGCAAAGCAGGTCAAATGAAAATGGATCTGCATGATTTAGCTGAAGGTCTGCCAACAGATTACAACCAACTTATGGATGTTGCCGCCGCAACTTATGAAATCTATCGCAAGTTAGATGAACTTAAGCAACATCTAAAACAATTGGAAAATGCTAAATGACCTAAAAGGAAAAAGATACAAGCCCCTAAAAGCATGGGGATTGTTAATTTTCACTTTTGATTTTTGACTTTTGAATTCGGAGCGAAGCGACGTGACTGGAACTATTGATGAATTCAAGAAGCTCGTAGATGCAGAAGAATTTTTCCAATTCTTTAATATGTCCTACGACTTAGAAGTTGTGAATGTACATCGTCTACATATTCTGAAAAAGTTTTCTCAATACATGCAGGAAATTGATAATAATTCTCCTGACTTGAGTGAAGAAGAGAGACTAAATCAATATTCTTCGGCTTTACAAAAAGCTTATCAGGTATTTATCGAATCGACAGCTTATGAACAAAAGCTGTTCAAAGTGTTTAACGACAAGCCGAAAAATGTAGTCACACTGACAGAAATCACTTCTGATTAGGAGGTATAAATTGGTTAACCTAACGCCTACCGAATTAGAACGCTATCGTCGCCAAATGATGCTTCCAAATTTTGGCGAAACAGCACAGAAACGCCTGAAGTCAGCGACAGTTTTGGTTACAGGTGTGGGGGGATTAGGCGGTACGGCGGCGCTTTACCTAGCAGTAGCGGGCGTTGGGCGGCTAATCCTAGTCCGGGGTGGTGACTTGCGGCAAGATGATATGAATCGTCAGGTTCTCATGACTGATGATTGGGTAGGTAAGCCAAGGGTATTCAAAGCTAAAGAAACTCTGGATGCGATTAATCCTGATGTCCAAGTGGAAGCTGTTCATGATTACATCACCCCGGAAAATGTAGATTCGTTAGTGCAGTCGGCTGATATGGCTCTTGATTGCGCCCACAATTTTACAGAGCGCAATTTGTTAAATGAAGCCTGTGTGCGATCGCGTAAGCCAATGGTGGAAGCTGCAATGAATGGGATGGAGGCTTACCTGACGACGATTATTCCTGGTGTGACTCCTTGTTTATCTTGTCTGTTTCCAGAAAAGCCTGATTGGGATCAGCGCGGCTTTTCAGTTCTAGGCGCTGTTTCTGGGACACTAGCTTGTCTAACGGCTTTGGAAGCTATCAAGCTGATCACCGGGTTTAGTCAGCCTTTATTGTCGCAATTGCTGACAATGGACTTGAATCGGATGGAATTTGCTAAACGCCGTTCTCACCGCGATCGCTCTTGTCCAGTATGCGGTAATAGTGCGCCTTGGAGACACGCGCAATCCAATTCGATGGAACCCACCGCTACAGGTATTGCACAAAATAGTTAATTTTCGTCATTAGTCATTGGTTATTAGTGAATAACAAAGGACAACTGACAAATGACAACCTACACCTGAAATCAGAACAACTAATCGCTACAAATCAGGAGACTTAATGGCCGTTATTTTATCAGAAAAAGCAGAATTTCATCTGCGGGCATTCCTCAAAGGTTCCGCACCCGATGCTGAAGGCGCAACTAAAGGTGTCCGCATCTCGGTAAAAGATGGTGGTTGCAGTGGCTATGAATATGCGATCGATATCACCAGCAAGCCCCAACCAGATGATTTGGTAAGTCAGCAAGGTAAAGTGCTAGTTTACGTTGATGCTAAAAGTGCGCCGTTATTAGACGGAGTTATCGTTGACTTCGTTGAGGGAGTGATGGAAAGCGGTTTTAAATTCATCAACCCCAATGCAACTGATACCTGCGGTTGTGGAAAGTCCTTTAAAACAGACGACGGTACGCCTACTGGTGTACCTTGCAGCTAACATCATTCCGTTAGCACTAAGTCAATTGTAGAGGCTTGCCATAGACGCATTCCGCAGAGTTTCAATGCCCTTGAGGTAGCTTCTAGTTCGCCTTGCATCCCTTACCTCTATAGAGAAGCTGACTAAACTTAGCATTAGCATCTCCGTAAGAAGAAAGGAAGCAAAAAGTAGGATAGGTTGCTCAAAAAATTCGGAAATTAGACCAACTGTATAACGTTTGAGGAGAATCTGAAAATGGCTTCCTACCAAGTTAGATTAATCAACAAAAAAGAAGACCTCGACACCACAATTGAAGTTGACGAAGAAACCACCATCTTAGAAGCAGCAGAAGAAAATGGGATTGAGTTGCCCTTTTCATGTCATGCAGGCTCTTGCTCTAGCTGTGTTGGTAAAGTTGTCGAAGGTGAAGTTAATCAAGACGATCAAAACTTTTTAGATGACGATCAGGTTTCTAAAGGATACGCTTTACTTTGTGTAACTTACCCTCGTTCTAATTGCACAATTAAGACACATCAAGAAGCATATCTAGTCTAAATTATTACTTTGGTTGCTAAAGGCAGCAACCAAATAAAATACGAAGGATGAAGGATGAAAATATACTTCCTTCTTCCTTTGACAATTCCTAATTGTAATTAAAATGTTTACCCGCTTTAGTGTTACTGGCTGTTCCTTAGAATTATTGAGAACAGGAGAGCGAGGAATCGTAATTGTCTGTAAAAATCAGGATGAAACAATCTTAAGTAAACTTATATCAATGGGAATATTAACAGGGACTCATATCACTTTAAAACAAGATTTTCCTTCTTTTATTCTGACTATTGATAACATAGATTTTATACCAGATTCAGAAAGTGTTAGAGCGATTTATGTTCGCATTATTGAGAACTACATTAATTAACATTTATGTATAGCCTTACTTAATTATTGCTAAAAAATAAAATACCAGATTTCTTAAATAAGCCGGGTATCTATAATTTTTAATAATTAAAAATCTAATATGATTGCTGTAATTACGCTTGACTACGCTATTGCACTATTCTAGTCACTAAATATAAATAAATACAATTTGATATGAAAAATAGAGCGGCTTACAAAGGAAGCCAACTCTATTTTTTAATCAACAGCAACTATCACATCTGATGCTTTAATCACAGCATAAGCCTGCTTACCTTCTGCAAGCGATAGCTTTTCTGCTGATGATTTTGTAATGATTGACACTAGCTCTACTCCTGGCGCTAGTTCTAAAGTTATCTCAGTATTAACTGAACCATGTACAACTTTTTTGACAGTACCCTTAAGAGAATTACGAGCGCTAATTTCCATGTTGTTTCTTCGATAACTTTAACTATTTATACTTTAGTAAAGTAGCAAATTTTGATCTTAAAACTAGCTTTCTTTAAGATATCTTAATAATTTTGAAATAATTCTAATTTACTTAACAGTGGTACCTCTGTTTAAGGAATATTATAAAAATGGGCTGGGCACTTATTTGCGGCAAAAAGCAAGATAAAAATTTAAAACCCTTACTATTGATGGATATTATCATCAATTTAACAGAGCCATTTAGTTATGTATAAGCACTGAGGTTATAACATATTGCCGTACTTATAATAACTAGACTAAAAAGAGGTTCATATTGTGCAGGATCGAGTTAATACAACAAGGCCAAATCTATTTTTTGAACACTTAAGTCCAGGTGTAGGCGTAGGATTTCCTGTTCCTAAAGACTGGTTGCCAATAACAAGCTTTCCTTTACTAATCATAGTAGGTATGACTGGCGTGGGAAAAAGCACAATCACAAAATTTTTGGCTGAAGAAGGCTTAGATTTCACACTTTTACCTAATCGTCGTATTTTAACTGAACGCGTAATAATTTCGCCAATGTTAAAAATACAAGAGAAACTTGTGCAACCTCATTGCCGGATTAAACGCTTAACTTATACTCGCCTTTATCGAGAATACTTTCCTGGTGGAATGGGTCACATTTTAGCTTCGCTACACATCAATCCGCAAGAAGTCAACTCTATGTTAGTTTTTGATAGTTTGCGTGGGGAAAATGAGGTTCGCTATGCAGCTAAAGCTTTAAAAAATGCTAAATTTGTAATGTTGACTGCACCAAATACAGTTCGTTTAGAAAGGCTTTTGAAACGTCATGACTCTTTTGATTGGATTGCTAGTCAAGAGTTAAATGATCATAGGCAAATTGTCCCAGAAGCACTGACAAACTTTGCTAGTTTGGGCGTACCAGAGGCTTCTGATTATTTTACTCCTAAAGAAGAGCAAGAAATCTTAGAACTTGTAAAAAAACAAGTTGTTACGCGTGTAGAATTGCGGGACAAACTAAAAATATTTGTTGAAGAGAGTCAGAACTATGATTCGGTTCCTACGAAACAGGTTTTAGAAGCGATGGATACAAGCGATCGCTCTCTTATAATTGATACTATAACCAGTCCCCAAGAATCAGCTAAAGCAATTATTTTTCGATTATGCAAATCTGTTAATATAAAAACCAGTAAGTAAATATTATTAATAAGAATTAGCATAAGGATTGGCCAATGTCGCTATCTGAATTTGCAATTGTAGAAAGTACTCTCCGTGAAGGCGAACAATTCGTCAAAGCCAATTTTTCTTCAGATGATAAAGTCGAAATCGCTGAAGCGCTTGCCGCATTTGGAGTGGAATATATAGAGTTAACGTCACCAATTGCTTCACCTCAGTCTAGACGAGACTGTGAACGATTAGCTAGGTTAGGCTTGCCATCCAAAATATTAACTCACATTCGCTGTCACTTAGAAGATGCTAAAGTTGCTTTAGCAACAGGCGTAGCCGGGATTAATTTAACTATTGGTAGTTCTTCTTTGATGCGTCAGTTCAGTCATGGTAAAAATATTAATCAAATTATTGATTTAGCATCTGAAGTTTTAACTTTTATTCATCAGCAAGCTCCCGATATTGACTTACGGTTTTCTGCTGAAGATTCGTCACGTACTCCTAGAGAAGATTTAATCACAATTTACTCGACGGTAGAAAAATTAGGATTCGTAAAACGTATAGGAATTGCCGATACGGTAGGAATTAGTACCCCAATGCAAGTATTTGAATTAGTGAAGACTGTGCGCCAGTTCACGAATTTAGATATTGAGTTTCACGGCCATAATGATACAGAATGTGCAAATGCTAACAGTTATACAGCACTAGAAGCTGGAGCAACTCATATCGACACTTGTGTGCTTGGTATCGGTGAACGCAATGGTATTACCTCACTAGCTGGATTTATCGCTAGGTTATATGCTACAAATCCAGAGCTGATTAAATCTAAATATCGCTTGGATAAACTTGGTTACTTGCATGAATTAGTTGCCCAAAAGGTTGGGATTTCTATTCCTTTTAACCACTGTATTTTTGGTGAGAGTGCTTTTAGTCATAAAGCTGGCATTCATACTAAGGCTATGCTCAATAACTCTCAGACTTATGAAGCTATTAATCCCCGAAGTTTTGGTGTAACGCGCTCAATTTTAATCAATCATAAATTGGCTGGAAAACAGGCGGTTAGTCATCGAGCTAATGAATTAGGACTTTCCTTTAATTTATTCCAGCTTAAAGATATTACCAATAGGTTAAAAACTTTAGCTGATAAACAAAGTCTTACCATCGAAGATGTAGACAATATTTTATATTTTTATCATTGCAAGTAAATTTTAAAATATACACCCTTACTGCTCAGATGCCCGACTTATTGAAGAAGTTAAGAATCTAAATCTACTTACTTTGTAGCTATTTAATTTATGACATATATTCTATTAATTTATATTATAAAAGTAAACTGTAATAATTACTGCTTTTTATTTACTTTTCAATCTTTTTTAAGAAAACTATCTGACGATCTTTATAAAGGATTCATAAATTAAACTTATAAAGTTGATAACATATATGTAAATTAAAAGAATTTAGATAACATTTTTTCAAGAATGGTGAGCATTGCTCACCATTCTGTTTACCAAGCAAATTTATACTAGTAAACTAGCACCAACAAAGCTAACTAAGGGATACTTATGAATCAAACCAATAGTCAGAATCTGAGTGAAGCTACAATCCAATGGCTAATAGCAAAAGGCTATAATCCTGGCGATTTAAATCAGACAGGTGAAAATGGCGATACAGCTTTGATGAAAGCTACAAGAGAGGGAATAAATCCAGTTGTTAAAGAACTCATTGATGCAGGTGCGGATATCAATGCTCGAAATAGCGATCGCAACAATGCTTTGTGGTTTGCTTGTTTTGGTAATCACTACGATTTAATTAATTTACTGCTTGCTAGCAACATTAACATAGATAACCAAAATGATAATGGTGCAACTGTTTTAATGTATGCAGCATCAGCCGGAAAGACAGAAGTAGTTAAGTTACTTTTACAACATCATCCTAATTTATATTTAAAAAACTTAGACGATTATAAAGCGTTAGATTTTGCTAGCAACGTAGAAGTCTTAAGGATACTTAAAAATGCCACAAAGCCAGATATCGGGCAAAGCTTATCATGACGCTACCAAGCATTCTTACTTATCGGTACAACTCGATCCAAATTATGTAGATGCTTCAACACAGCCATCTTCATTTAAAGTTTATCCCAAGTTTTATCGGAGAGTGAAATTAAATCTCAATAATCCTGTTCACTCTTTTATCTCGTTAACCAGTGCGATAACACTAGAAAAAGTATATAAAGATGGCCCTTATAAACTGCGAGTAAATCCATCAGCAGGCGCTCTGTATCCCACGGAGGTTTACGTACAGGTTCGCGGGATCGAGGGAATGGTAAATGGTATATACCATGTAGAAGTTGAGAATAATTGTCTAACTCTCATCTATGAATTAATTGATGATGGGTTGGAGAATTATATTATACCAGGTAAATGTATCAACGGATTCATCTTTTTAATTAGTTGTGTTTATTATAGGTCTAGCTGGAAATATCAAAATAGAAGCATAAGATATTGCTTCTTAGATAGCGGACACCATTTAGGGGCAATCGCAGCTTCAGCTTTTCTCCACAACCGAGATATACAACTAATTTTTGACTTTGATAAACTTGCTCTCAATTCAGATTTGGGTTTTGAGAATAAAGAGTTTATTACTGCTTGTGCGGTGTCAGGAGAAATACAAGACAAGAAAATCAGAACCTTAAGGCTGAAAGTTCCTTTTGTCTCTGGTACTGATTATTTTGAATCTAATCAATTTATTGAAGATGCCTATCAAGCAACAACTCTACAAAAGAGTCGCCAGCAGAAATTAGAGTATCCTCAATTTGATTTTGAGCAGGATAAATTTTATCAAGTTGTTTGGAATAGACGTTCTATTAGACGTTTCCGGAAAGAGTCTATTTCTCAAGAAGATTATTTATATATAGTGCAACAACTTGAGCATTCAATACCGACAGAAAACTATGAGGACATAGAAATTTACTTAGTGGTGCATCGAGTAGAAGGAATGACACCTGGGTTATATAAAGGTACGTATCTGGTTAAAACAGGTAATTTTAGTGAAAAGACAGGTTACTTATGTATTAATCAGGCTATTGCTAGAGATGGCGCTGTAACTTTATTTTTTGTGTCAGATTATTTAAACTATCAAACTGCTATGCAAATAGCTGGTTTTCTTGGACAGAGGCTTTATTTAACTAGTAATTATTTGGGAATTCAATGTAGTGGTATTGGTGCTTACTATGATGATGAAACCCAAAAATTATTAGAAACAAATAAAGATGTACTTTATGGAATGGTGATTGGAATATAAGCAGGAAGCTAAAGAAAGATGTATTACTTCAATGGTGATGACTCACATCCAATACAACCGACATCTGCGGATATTATACTGCGGCAACAGCTAGAGGATTCTATTAGCAGATACTTTTATGAATCGTGCGATCGCACGATTCAAAATCTTCTATCTAATTGTCGGTGGTATGTCACAACCCCTGCCAATGCTCTAACATTGGTTATTGAGTGTCCCGATCAAGTTACTAATTGGCGTATTTTGCAAAAAATCGTGCCAATGGGGACATTACTATATGGGATTGTCAGCAGTGCTAAAATCCGTGTTTGTCCGCCAGAGAGTCAAGGCGTACCTTTTGAAATGAGGGTAGATGAACTGTCTGTTTATCGGGATTGGGCATAAGAGAAGAGTTAGGAGTTTAAAATTTCTACTCATTATTTTGGCTGATGAGTGCAGCTACCTCTTTAAAAACTAAATCAGCAGAATGTTTAATAGCAGGACTTAATTCTAGTCCAAAAGCAAGATTTGCCGCTTCAATTAAATAAACTGTCACCTCTTGGGGAAAGTCATTTTGAAAGATTTTCCGTCCGGCGGCTAAAGCATTATCCCAACGAAAATCGTGCAAGTTATAACTAGGTTCTGGCAAAGCTTCCAGTTCTTTTCCTGGAACTTTAAATACAGCACCCGGTTCAGAACCAGTTGAACTTGCATCAATAATTATTAATTCTTTACTACCTCTAGCTTGAAACATTACTTCCATCCCTGCGGTGCCACAGTCATATACTTGTACTTTAGGATGAGGATTTTCAGCTAGATATTTCTGTAAGCGTTGGGCAATGATTACGCCTACTGCGTCGTCACTGCGATTTAGATTGCCGCAACCGATAATAGTAAGCATGGGATGAGATTTAATTGTTTAAGCTTTTACAAAGATACTTTTCTAAACCTGTGTCCATCTGGTTGTACAACTACAAATGCGCCTACTAATTCGATTTCTGAGTAAGTTTCTATAACTCGTACCAGTTCGTTATGAACTTTATTCACAGTTGTAGGTAGGATTCGGAGATAGATTACTCCAGATCCCATTGCTCTAACAAAAACAAGATTTCCGTAGTCTCTACCTCGCGTGATGAGAATACGGTATTGTTCCTGTGCTGTTCTAAGTATTTCTTCATCACTTGCTTGCGAAAGACCAATCTGAGCAACAAGAACTACATCATGTCCGGTATCAACTAGAAACCTTGCTGTCACAGCATACACATCTTGATCTAGTAATAATCTCATGCTCAAATAGATACTAAGCGAATGTCTTCAGCGGCCACTAAAGCGATCGCGTATCCTAAGCAGGCACGAATATCTTCAATTTGTAGGTCTGGATAGTAGTCTCGGATAATTTCTTCAAATGAAAGTCCGTCATTGAGTAGTTCAAGAATGCTTTGTACAGTGATGCGTGTTCCTGCGATGCAAGGTTTACCGAAATGAATGTGAGAGTTAACTACGATTCTGTCCATTTAACTATAAACTAATAATATGTTTCCTAAATTATAAAATAAGAGGTTGCACTGTATGTATAAATGCAGTGAAGCATAGTTTAAAGCTTAAGGTCATAGTAAAGGTATAAGACTAAGAACAACTCATCATCAAGCTTCTGCTAAAACTGATTATTTCGAGTTTTTGCCATAATCTGCAAAATATGAGGCTCTGACTGATAGGACAGACAAAGCCTCTGAAAAATAATTTATCAGTCGGAAACTATAAATCTACGCCATGTTTCTTGGCAATTTCAGTAAGTTTCTCACACTGATCTTGTGACGCTTTAGTTAATATCTCTTCAGCCTGTTCTTTAGTACTTCCTTCTTTAGGAATTAAATACTTGACATAAAGAGATACAAAATCAGCAGCGATCGCTAAACCGGATAAAGCGTGTTTGTCAGCTTCCTTGCCAGCGATCGCAGCTACCAAACCAGCTTTAATTGGGTCTGGTTTAACTTTCATGAACTGCTCGACAAGTTTAGGAACATAGTCTTCTGGTGGCAAATTATCTAACTTACTTCTATCGGGAGTAAAGTTACATTCTGCGGCTTGAGCCTGCTCTAAAACACACCATTCTATGTATTCTTGCAATGCTGCATCGGGAACGCGAGGGAGATAATTATGTAGCGCTAAATCAGACACAAGCTTACCGTGTAAATTGCTGTTTTATGCAAATGCATTAAGGCAAGCCTAACGCATCGTTTCTAGAAGTTTTGGTGTGTTACGCTACGACTGTTGAATAAATAGTTAGATTATTAGATATCTCAAGCAAAAATCATCCTAAAGTAGAGCAATGATGCCCATCATAGTGAAATAATTGTCGATTAACGGGAAAACCACAATTATAAGGATATATTTTAAAGAATATTTACAGATGTATTCAAGTTGTATCTATCATGGGAATCTTAAGAATATTATCACCCACTTTGATTAATTAGTTTAAAGAAGGCAGAGTTAGTTATGGGAAAAGATTATGTTTTATTTCTGCATGGCGTAAATGTACGGGAATCGAAAGAAAACGAAAGGAACCAGAATTACACCTATGCCGATAAGTTGTTTAACTTGATTGTTGAGCTAGTCCGGCAGAAAGATCGTAATCGTGAATGCATCAAAGTGCCTCTTTACTGGGGTGATGTCAACCAAAGCGCCTTAAATGAACTACTAACAAACCTGAAAGGCTCGTCTAAGTGGAACCAACTCTGGTTTCAAGATTTTCGCCAGAAGCAAATATTGCAATTTGTCGGGGATGGAGGACTGTACATCAGTCGCCTAATTGGATCAATGGCGGCTGACCAACTCAAAAAGCAAACATTTAAAGGCTTAGAAAAGTATAAACAGGACGATCGCCTACATTTGGTGACTCATAGTTGGGGGACAATTGTACTATTTGACATTCTGTTTGCCAGCCGTTGGGATAATCAGGAAATTCCTGGCTATCAGAGTGTAAAAGATATTCGAGATAAGCTTTATGGCGTTGGGGACAAGCCTAAAGAAGGTATCCGACTAGCTAGCATCCAGACTATGGGTTCTCCCATCGCCTTGTTTAGCCTAATTAGTATCAATGGTAGAAATGCTAATGATGAAAGTACTCATGACATCAGCCCTGGTTTAAGTAATTTGTTGAAGAACCTTACCCAAGGAGATCGAGAGTTGTCTTGGCTCAATTTTATACATCCTGGCGATCCAATTGCTTGGCCGCTAGAAAATGTCATCATCAAGTTAATTCCCAATTCTGGTTCTTACGTTAAGGTAGAAGACGTTCTTACTAGTGACTCTGGTTTCTTAAATTTATTTGCTCAAACTCCCCCCATCCGACAAACGTTTTTGGCTTTGGCAAATGGCGGCAGCGCTCACGGAAGTTATTGGCAAAATAAAGATGTAGCACAGCGAATAGCAACAAATATTCTAAGGGTTTAATACTATGTGTATTTCCCTAGCTTAATATTTCGTTTTTTACCTTTTTGTTTCTGCGCTTTCGGCATCTTTCGGACTACCAGTTAAAAAAATATCCTATCTTAGGGGCGCAAGAGATTGCGCCCTTAAAAAGTAGAGAATCCACAGATCCAGCAAGCTGTACGCTTTTAGCGTCTTGCAGAGAAGCCCATTGCGAATTGGTATAATGTTTCTGTTCTGAAAAATGCTGGAGTTAGAGTGAGGTCTAAACCAATGACTTTAATACTTGAAACTCAGAGGCTGTTGTTAAAACCAATTTTGAAGAGTGGATTGAACACACTACATACTATTCTCATTGACTCATACGTTAGAAAGTATTTGTGCGATGACAAAATTTTTCCATTGCAACAGGTTGAAGAAATGGTGATACAAAGCCAGAATAATTTTGAAGAAAAAAAACTTGGTTTATGGTTTATTGAAACTAAAAATCAGCAAGAAATCATTGGATTTGTTGGTTTGTGGGATTTCTTTGATGAAGAACAGCCCCAATTAGTTTATGCTTTGCTGCCTGAAGCAACCAAAAAAGGCTATGCTACCGAAGCGGCAACCAAGATGTTGGAGTATTGTTTTAATGAACTTAACTATCAGTATCTTTTAGCAAGCTGCGATCGCCCAAACCTTGAATCACAAAAATTAACAGAAAGAATAGGTATGACAAAGGTGGACGAAAAAATCGTGAATGGCAACCCCCTTGTATTTTTCAGAATTGAGAAATTGTAGGTAAAGATATTGTGACTGTTGAAGGCGATCGCCTAGTTCTCATAGACTCTTTCCCTATCCTCAGAATCTAGATTGTCTAAGTCAATCCGTTGTTTGGGGATAAACGCAATGATCAGCAGCGAATGCTGAAATAGCAAATGCGAACGCCGAAATAGCAAATGCGAACGCCGAAGTAGCAAATGCGAACGCCGAAATAGCAAATGCGTTCGCTGAAATAGCAAATGCGTTCGCCGAAGTAGCAAATGCGTTCGCTGAAATAGCAAATGCGTTCGCTGAAATAGCAAATGCGTTCGCTGAAATAGCAAATGCGTTCGCTGAAATAGCAAATGCGTTCGCTGAAATAGCAAATGCGAACGAAGCCTTTATCCCTGCTGCATTACACGCTTTGAACGTAAATGCAGCAGAGATAAAAACTCTGCCAGCTCAACCAGCCCTTCTGCTTCTCGTCGTTCTCCAAGGGTAAGCGCTTCGCCTACATCTTAGCGATCTAGCAAAAATTGTAGACGCTCTTGGACAGCTTCAAGAAGTTGAAAGTGAGTCAGTTCAACAGGTATCTGAATAATTTCAACCATACAAAGTATGTCTAGTAAAATTGCAACCACTTGTAGAGCGAGTGTAACTCAATGTGGTTTATGCTAGACAATCTGATAATTGAGAATTAAGCAGTGCGAAAACGCGCTAACTCCTCACCAGTCTTAGCATCATGGGCGTGGACTGTACACACCAAACATGAATCAAACGATCGCGCCACATGACCAACTTCCACAGGGTCGCTAGAATCGTAAATGGGTGTGCCAATTAAAGCTTCTTCAATGGGGCCGCGGATACCTTCACCGTCACGAGGGCCGATATTCCAAGTACCAGGGGCAATCACTTGGTAATTCTTAATTTTACCGCCCTCCACTTCTACCCAGTGAGATAAAGAACCGCGTGCTGCTTCCGTTGCACCCCAGCCCTTGCCATCTTTTTCTGTGGGTTTGATATACCAGGGGTCATTTAATTTGAATTCGCGTAAACAGTGTTCAGCTTGCCGATATAACTTGACAAGTTCGTGAACTCGTGCTAGCTGACGCACATGAATACTAGCACCACCCATCTCCTTGAATACATCTAGAATAAAGCCGTCGTAGTGTTGCCAAGATTCGCCATGTTTACCACCGGCTACTAATTGACGCGCTAAGGGGCCAGTTTCCAAGCGTCCGAAGTCTTTGTGAAGGACTGCACTCGACCAAGAGTAGGCGTTATCGAAGTCTTTTGTATTAATTGCAGTAGGTTTAGTGGTGCGATCGCTAGGGTGAATATCATCTGTGCCCTCATCGTACCAGGAGTGAGTTGTATTCTCGCGGGTAAATGACTGATCCATTAAGGTGTGAGTGTCTGCGAAGCTGTCGTACACTCCACTTTTCATGATCATTGCCGCATTGCGTCCTTCAATAGTCGGTTTTTGGTATTTATCTTCATGGGCTAAATATCCCCAAGTGACATATTTACCAACACCAGCACCATATCTATCTAGACCGATATCTAAACCCATGCGCCAATAAAAACCTAAGTCGGAATCTCGATGATTGCGGTCTTCATCCAACCAATCTCTAAAGTCATCATAAGTTTGGATTTGTTCGTAGCGTTCTAAAGAACAACCTAACCACACTGGTTCTAACCAATTGGTGCGGAAGTATTCCAGAATTGCCCAAGCGCGGGTAATGTCTGTAAGGGTTGGGGCGCACATCACGCCACCAGGCACCATATAACTGCTGTGGTAACTGGTGATATGCTAAAAATGTTCCTGAGTAACTTATTGCATAAAGTAATTTTGCTCGGCAATAACATTTTATCTTCACCATTTCAGCTTATAAATAAGGGAATATTTAGGGAATGAGCGGGCAAAATCAAAACCAAGATGATCGCGTAGGCGCAGCCAGCCGCAGGCATCGGCAAAACTTAATATCGGAGACATATCCCCCATCTACAGATGAGGATGCAAATGCAGACTCAAGGGACTTTTTCGCCGATATTTTTGCAGATTTTGAGCCGCAGAACACCACAGATGGCAGCTACAGAGGAACAATGGCGAAAATAAAAGCAACGGAATTACACTATCAAGAAGTTTTTGAGCAGAAGTTAGTCGAAGCCAATACTAATTTAAAGAGGGATAGAATTAGAGTTAGCATTAAACAAACTGGGAATTCTCTCCAGTTACGGGCTACCCTACCGTTAAAACCAGGCGATGCCTACGGCGGACATTCGCAAAGCGTCTCGCAGAGAAGCGAACGCAGCTTGGGTAAGGAAAAAAAACAGTATGACTTGTCTCTAGGGATACCAGCAAATTTAGAGGGACTGAAAACTGCGATCGAGGAAAGTTACGAGTTGGGTAAATTAATCGCTCGCCATACTTTCGAGTGGAATGAGAAGTATTTAGGAATTAAATCTAGAGAAAAGCAAGAGATAAAAACTATTGGGGAATTATTAGATACATTTGATGAAAAATATTATCAAACCCGTCAGAAAACTATAACCAGTCAAAATACTTTTGCTAACTATATATCCGTTATTAAAAGAAACTTTCCTTTAACAACTTTGTCAACAAAAAATCATTTTGAGGAAATTATTAATTCATTTCAGGGAAATAAAAAAAATGAATTAATTGCGGTAACTTCTGTTTTTATTAAAACCTTTCAGTTGGGATTTATACTTGATGTGAGACGGGATCATGTCACTCCTGCCCATCGAGAAATACCTGAAAATGATAAAATAGTATCTTCTTTTGACCTATTTGAAAAATTCGCCCTCAATCGCAAAAATACAAATATCACTGATGAAATAGACACCTGGGAAATGTGGCGTTGGGTATATGGAATGTTGGCAACCTTTGGGTTAAGACCAAGGGAATTATTTGTCGAACCAGATATTAACTGGTGGATGTGTCCCCAAAATATAGACCATACTTGGAAAGTCAATAAGAATACAAAAACTGGATATCGAGAAGTTATTCCTTTTGTTCGTGAATGGATAGAATTATTTGATTTAAAAAACCCCAAACCATTAAATATTTTAGAAAACAAGGTGACAAAAATTGCATCTGTGCAAAATATTAATTGGATGCGGAGAGATATATCCAGATGGTTTAGAAAAGTGGGAATTGAGTTTCAACCCTACGATTTGCGTCATGCTTGTGCGATTCGAGCGCATCTTCAGGGAATACCCATCAAAGCCGCAGCAGACAATTTAGGTCATACTGTTGATGAACATACAAAAACCTATCAAAGATGGTTTGGCATTGAAAACCGGAAAAAAGCCTTTGGTGAGGTAATTAGTCAAAAGTCGTTAATTGAGTTGCAAAAAAATGAAATATTGGCGCTCAGGATGGAGAATGAAAGGTTGAAGTTGGAAGTTGAAAAGTTGAAATTCTCGGAGAATGTCTAACAATCCAGAGGACTGCGGACAGCTTTACCACCACGGTTAAGAACGTGGGTATAAATCATGGTGGTTTTGACATCATCTTTAACCCGTAAATTTAAGGCTTCATTTAATCGAAAACCAGTGCCATAAAGTAATTTGATTAAAAGTTGATGTACTCCATATAATTTTTGAATGATTGCAAAAACTTCATCTTTCGTAATAATGTTTGGCAGGAAAATTCCGTATAATAATTCCGTATAATACTCTAAAAATCATAAATACTCCGACTCAACTTAACCACTCTGGACTGAAAGTCCAGGTGTAAGTTCCATAGCCTTTTGAGTTCGCTTCAAAATCTACGGAGAAAACTGCCATGAATCTCATGAATCTATCGCTCAAGAAACTCGCTTATTTTGCTACACCTGCTTTAGCTGGATTAGTCTTAACTTTAGGCGGGGCAATTTTAACTGGTAGTTTGCCTGCTTCCGCAAATCTTGCTGGGAACTGGACTAGTATAGAATCAATTCGCGATAACGTCGTTATTTTTTACTCTACAAACGGAGCGGCAACTGTTGCTAGCATCCTCGGCGGTTCTGGTAATGTGCAGACACTCAGAACCTATACCTTTGCTGGGGGTTGGACTCACTTAACGAAGATCCGTAATGGTGTCATCTTGTTCTATAACGCCTCAACAGGAGCGGCAACTGTTGTTAGCTTCGACAATTCTGGTAATATACAGACACAACAAGGTTATACCTTTGCTGGGGGTTGGACTCGCGTAACGAAGATCCGTGATGGTGTTATCTTGTTCTATAACGCCTCAACAGGAGCGGCAACTGTTGTTAACTTCGACAATTCTGGTAATATACAGACACAACAAGCTTTGTAAAGAGTGCGATCGCCGATCTTGTAGGGTGCGTAAATGCAATGTAACGCACCTTATTACTTAATATTATTGACACTGGCTTGAACGCAGTTCCAATTTTTTAGTGCGATTATGAGAGGGCAAGCAATGATGAATTTTCATCTTCATAAAATAATTTAATCGTGCTGAACTCCCGACGCAGTAAATTTTCAACTTGTAAGGTAGAACAGTTTCCAAATCTAAGCCAGATGACTTTTGGGGGATTTCCAAACAGTAAACTTAGATCGTGCATATCAGCATCTTTCGAGACGATCATCAAATCATTATCTTTTGCATAATTCCAAACTATCGGGTCTATTGTTGCTTTCATGCCTACATCTCGAACATGAAGTGAGTCTGGAAAAAGATCGCTCAAACGAGTGGATAATTTAGGGGATAAGTTTTCATCAAACAGTAATTTCATGCTGATAATGGAGAAATCATAAGCCGACGTTCACGGTCAGCCGCATAAGCAATACAAGCTTTTAAATCTTCTCGCGTTAGATCGGGAAAATCATCAAGAATTTCTGCTTCGGTCATCTCGGAAGCTAGGTATTCAAGCACCTCATAAACTGTAATTCGCAAGCCACGCACACAAGGCTTACCACCGCGTTTATTCGCTTCAATTGTGATATAGTTTCTGTAATTCATTATGTGGCTAGTGCATTTTTGCCAATTCGTCTGATCGTACCATGTATTTCTGCTAAAAACTCAATAATTTCACCGTTAAACATCTTTGAGAAAAGCGATCGCTCAATATCCAAAAAAATCAATACTTCTATACATAACCTGACCTGTGATTATTTAAACTCCGATATTACTATTTACGCATTTATATTGAGAAAAATCCTGCTTTATACTTCAATATAAAGAAAATAATTATACTTAACTACTTGCCTTGGACTTCCTTAACTGCGATCGCTAATCTAGGGTTAGGGAAAAATTAGGTAATACCTGAGAAAAGCAAATAACTTTTAACAGAGAAAAATAAATGGATTTACTGCTAGCTATCTTTGCTTATGGTGTAGCTGACCGTGGATTTATCGCCTAATTTAAGGAAAAACCAGGGAATCATTACACATATCCTGGCAAATCCTTACTATATAAGCAATTCCCCAATTGCTTTCCATATAACTGCTGTGGGGCCATTGTCCGCCCAACAGTGCATAAATTTCTACGGGTTTAGCGGAAATTGTTATGCCTAGTTCGTAAGATTTGCCAGTGAAGGCGGCAAAACGTTTAACAGCTTCCTCATAAAAGCGACTATTGCGGTATTTTCTATTTGTTAAATCAATAGCAAACAGTCCATAAAAATAGCGGGGGATGCTTTGAATTGTCTCGACAATTTGACCAAGATTTCTCGCCAAAATTGCATTGCGAGGAACTTCTGTTTCCCAAGCTGTATCTAATGCCCAAGATGCACAAGTCAGGTGAGAACCGCCGCAAATACCGCAAATGCGAGGTGTGACTATTAATCCGGCTTGGGGGTCTTTACCGCGTAGGATAACTTCAAATCCGCGAAATAATTCGGCGTGTGTCCAAGCGTTGACTACCCGCCCATTCTCAATGTCAACTCGGACATCTAAATCGCCTTCAACTCTACCAACGGGCGAAATATCTAATGATTGAATTGTCATTTGTCATTTGTCCTTTGTCATTTGTTATTTGTCTTTGGTCATTTGTTGTTCAATAAGAGGTTGTTTGAAAATGGTGGCTGAGGTATCCAAAAACTTAGATCCTCCTAAATCCTCCTTAAAAAGGAGGACTTTGAGAAGGTTATTCCCCCCTTTTTAAGGGGGGCTAGGGGGGATCTCGATACAAGCGTAGACTTTTCAAACATCCTCTAATGACCAATGACTAAACCGTAAAAAAGTCTTCTTCTGCCCAAGGTGGCGCTGCATCTTTTGCAACCATAGTGAGTAAGGCGTAGTCTTTTTTGTTGACTCCTGGCGGTAATTCTTTCGGAACTCCCATTACTGTTTGGG
Source organism: Nostoc sp. XA010 (assembly GCF_020829625.1). Lineage (GTDB taxonomy): Bacteria > Cyanobacteriota > Cyanobacteriia > Cyanobacteriales > Nostocaceae > Nostoc. Next base: position 186,327 of record NZ_JAIVFX010000007.1, read on the forward strand.
TTTTGAATACAGTTCCGGGTTTGAGGTCAAAGAAGGGGAATTCTGGTTCTGTGCAACCTAAACAAGGCATTCCGACGCGAGTTTTGGAAGAGACGCGATTCCATAAGATGCGGTTGCAGGAAGAATGAGTCATGGGGCCGCGACAACCCAAGTCATAAAATAGACAGCCTTTACGCTGACCAAATTCGGCGGTTGAGGCTTTGTAGGCAAAGTGGACGTTACGGGTACAACCTGTTTGGGTGTAGCTGTTAAAGAAGGTTTGGGGACGATTTAGTTCATCGAAAGCAATGTCTGCTATGCGTCCAGTAGCGATCGCAACTAATATCTGCGTAATCCAGTCGGGATGGGCGGGACATCCAGGTATATTAATTACAGGTAATCCGGCTTGTGAGAGAAAATCTTTCCCTAAAAAACCGCCTTCTTGACGCTTGAGAAATTGCAAACCTTCCGATTCGCTGGGGTTAGGTGACATGGCGGGAATTCCTCCCCAGGTGGCACAGTCTCCCACGGCGACGATAAATTTAGCAACTTTAGCAAGGTCTGCTAACCAATCTTTCATGGCGCGATCGGCAAACCGATTCCATTCGCCTGTACCGTTGGGGGCATTAACAACGCTGCCTTCAAATACCAAGATATCTAAAGGAATTGTGCCAGAAATACAATCCCGTAGCAGTGTTTGCAAGTTGTTGCCTAGTTCCACTCCCAAGGAAGGATGCCAAAGTAAATTGATGCCAAAGTCGGCAATTAAATCACAGACTGTCGGTTCCTCGGCGTTGAGAAATGACATGGTGTTGCCTGAACAAGCACCACCTTGTAGCCATAGTACATTAGTCATCGGCTAGGTGTTTTTGTATTGTTTACCATGCATGATGTAGGTGATAATGGTTGTAAAGTCTCACCTGTTTATCAATATTTATTTTTTAATCTTAAGATATTTTTTGGTTTAATTCACTTTCATTAAAAAAGAATTAATCATTAACAATAGCTAAAAGTTTAACCAAATTATTTTAAATTACTATGTTTGTTATACTCGTAACAGACTTAACAAATAAAAATAGTAAAAAGAAAATTGTTTTTTACTTACTTACGTTAAATAACCTCGCGGACTGAATTCATTACTGTTAAAACTCTGTAACAATTACTGCTAGCTGTTAATTCGTGCAAAAAAATGAGTATTTTAAGCAGTCAGATTTTAATGCAATAACCGAGTCAAATTCAGTTTGTCAAGATAGTTAAAGATTTCGATTTTTATAGTTGATGAACATATTTTACACTTCGATGATCCCGTGGCGACTATTTGGAATACACTAAATATTATGTATGTCAACAATTCAATAAAGAATATTGGGATTGTGTTAGGTGATGATACAAAAAGCATTTTAAAAATATTAGGTGTTTAAAGCTGACATTAATATTAGCAATTTCCCCCTAGAATTTTAGAAATAGGGTGTTTTATATTTTAGGGATTGGGGACTAGGGATTGGGTACTGGGAAAACTCTTCCCTAATCCCCAGTTCCTAACCCCCAGTCACTAATCCCTAGTCTCAGACAAAAAGGGGAATTCCGCCTAAAGGACTCGAAGCCTGCGTAAATCAGTATGGCCCGGATTAGACGCCTAAGCGTGTCTTGATCATTCATGGGTGTTGACATCAATTCCCAATTGGCTAGAGTACGGCAGAGTTATGATCCCCAGCATTACAGATTCGGCGGTGAAGGCTGCGATCGCAGCTGTTGCATCGGAGTCAGCCACAGCAGAGGAAAAAATCCAAATGCTGATTGAAATAGCACAGGGTTTTCAAAAAAAGCCCAAAGCTGCCCAAGACTTGCGAAATGCAGTTGGGTTATATTACCGGGCCTATGAGATGTGTGGTGAAGAGTATCCCCTACTGAAAGCCAGGGCGCAAGTAGGTATGGCAGGGACTTTACAGGCAATACCGGATGCTGACTACCAACTGCTGCTGCAAGCGAAAGTCGGTTATGAAGAGGCGTTACCGATTTTACAGCAATTAGCTTCTCCAGAGGAAGTAGCTGAGACGCAGATGAATTTTGGGCTGGTGTTGCAGTCGCTAGTACCGTTCAATTTGGCGCGGATAACCGACAGCATCCAGGCTTATCATGAGGCGTTGCGGGTGTTTACCTGGGAAGATTACCCCCAAGAATACGCGATTTTGTATAACAATATTGCGATCGCTTACCTTTCTATGCCCCTAGCATCGGAACGGGAATACTTGCGTCAAGGGTTAGCTGTGCAATCATTTGAGGTAGCACTAAAGCATATTAATTTGATTGACCATCCTAGAGAATATGCGATGTTGCAAAACAATTTAGGTAACGCTTTGCAATATTTAGTGAGTTCCCATCCTGTGGAGAATAATTTAAGAGCGATCGCAGCTTATGACGAAGCGCTAAAAGTGCGTAATGCCAACGATACACCTCTAGAGTACGCTAACACAATTTCAAACAAAGCCAACGCTCTATTGAACTTACCAGATGACCAGGAAAAACCAGAAGCTGGTAATCTTCAAAATCTTTTGCAAGCGCGTATCTACTATCAAGATGCTTTAGAAATATTTACGAAATACCAACAAATGGGACAAGCAGAGATAGTAGCCCAAGCACTACAAGATGTAGAAGCAGAAATAGGGGAATAGGGAATAAATGATAGGGGATAGGTTAGTTATTTTGTCTCCCTCATCTTCCCACTCCCCACTCCCTACTCCCCTAATTCCTAACAATCAGGACAAAATAGCATGAGAGATATTTTAACCTACCCAAACGTGATAAATTTTATCACAAGTTTAGCAGATGGTGATCTGAACATAGCAACAGAATTAGTGTGGCTAATCATAGCAGTAGTATTGTCTATGGTCGGTGGTGCAATTGGTGGAATGCTGTTAGCTGGGAAAGATATAGGCTATCAGTTTTCAGCAATGCTTGGTGCATTACTTGCCCCTGCTGGTGTAATTCCCGCCATTCTCTTAGGGCTTGCTGCTTTAAACTTATTGACAAATTATTAGGAGAAAAGATGTTAGAAATAGGATGGTATTCTGCCAAGTTATTTTTCAAGGGAAAGCTAATACGCGATCCAGTATATTTTGTCAAGCAAACTACTATTGGTAGTGCTGTAGGTTTTTTACTGTTAGTGTTACTCGCACAAGCTCCAATTCCCTTCTACTTACCAATAATATTATCTAGCTTAGTGACGGGTATAATTATGCCATTTCTTCTTAAGGATTTCAAAATGAAGTAATTTGTCATTGGTCATTTATGAATAAGCAATGCCCAATGCCCAATGCCCAATGCCCAATGCCCAATGCCCAATGCCCCATGAGTAATGACAAAGCTTGAAGAATTAGTTCAGGAAATTAACCGCTTTGAGGCGATTATATCCGAGTGGGATGAAAGCCAAAGGTGCGTAGCAGTAGGACTGAAAAGAGCAATTGAGGCTTTGCATAAAGCTGCATTGACTAATTTAATTAAAAGCCTCAAACAAGAATCAATGTCAGCTTTACGCCATGCTGTTGCTGATGAAGTAGTGTATGGAGTGCTACTTTATCACGAACTAGTTAAACCACCAAAACCACCATTAGCACAGCGCATTCAGACAGCCCTTGAAGAAGTTCGCCCAGGTTTAAAAAGCCATAATGGGGATGTAGAACTAGTGGCAATTAAGCCACCAGATACCGTAGAAGTCAGATTAATAGGAACTTGCAGTAGTTGTCCGACTTCTACTTTAACTTTATCTCAGGGAATAGAACAGGCAATCAAAAACCATTGTCCCGAAGTTACCAAAATAGTTGCAGTAAATCACAACCCTACTGTTAACAACAGGAATTCTGGTTTAATCAGTCCATTCTCTTCAAAAATAACTTCTACCTGGATCAAAGTGGCAACTATTGATCAAGTTCCTGAATTTAGTATCTTGGCAGTACAACTTGCTGGTACTTCACTAATTTTACATCGTCAAGGTATAACGGTAAGATGTTACCGTAATGCTTGCAGTCATCTAGGATCTCCCTTAGAAAAAGGTAAAGTTGAAAATGGGGTTATTACCTGTCCTTCCCACGGATTCCAGTACAGTTTAGAGACAGGTAAATGTTTAACTGCACCTGATGTTTCGCTTCAGTCGTATCTAGTAAAGATTAAAGACGATAAGATTTTTGTGAAACTGCAAAAATGAGCATGCGAAGATAAGATTTCAGCAAATATACTTGACAATTAGTTAATCACCGCTAATTTGCTTTTTCATTTCAGTAGTTCGCGCATTCATTTTAGTGTTTTGTGCAAACAAAATGCCTGAATGCTTTCTCAATATTCCTGAATTCATTCTCATTTGTGTAATTTAGGTATTGATTTTAGTGTTTTGAGAAAGTAAAAAGCCATATTACTTTCTCAAAAGGTCATTTGACTTATTCAAACCCCACTTTGCTTACTCATTTTAGTGTTTTCCGCAAGCAAAATGAGCTTTTATTTATTCAAACTCCAGTTGTGCTTACTCATTTTAGTTTTTTCCGCAAGCAAAAGGTTATTTGACTTACTCATTTTAGTGTTTTCCGCAGGTAAAATAAGCTTTTACTTTCTCAAACCCCAGTTTGCTTTCTCATTTCTGTAAATCCCGCACTCATGCCAAAGATTCGTTATGTAGCAAAAGTTACTAAAAGCTATGTTGATTTTTTTAAGCTTGATTAATACATAAGTTGATTAGAGGTTTTAACTGAATTTGAAAAAAGCATAATGCAAAACCGTTACTGTTGTTACATGCTAATCAACATTAATGTTTTTAAATAATTATCAGCCTCTATCTGCGGTTCATGGATATCCCAATCAGAATTAATCCCATATCACGATTACCGCTAGAAGCAACAGAAAATCCTCAATATTTACCTCTATCACCTCAAGGTGCGAGGGTAATTTTAGGTAACATTATTGAACCAGAACAATTAGTCATACCTGTAGCACCCAATGCCACAACAATGTTTGGGCCTCGTGGTGCTTGCTTGTTATCAGAAACAGGCCCCTTATGGGTATCAGATACAGGACATCATCGATTATTAGGATGGCAGAATTTACCCACCAGAGATAGTCAATCGGCTGATTGGGTAATTGGACAACCTGACTTTTATCATGAGGGGCAAAATGCTAAAACTACACCGGGAAGGGCAACCTTAAGTGTACCAACAGGGATTTGTGCTTGCGGTGAAGGGTTAGCTGTAGCAGATGCTTGGAATCATCGGGTTTTGATTTGGAAAAACTTACCAGAAGATAACAATGTTCCAGCAGATTTGGTGTTAGGGCAAGTTAATTTTACCGATAATGAACCAAATCGAGGAAATCAAGCAGCATCTGCTAGTACAATGCACTGGCCCTATGGTGTTTTTTATCATCAAGGACAGCTATTTATTGCTGACACTGGTAATCGAAGAGTATTAATTTGGCATCAGTTACCAACAGAAAATGGTCAACCTGCTGATGTAGTTTTGGGACAACCAGATATGATATCTCGCAATGAAAATGGCGGTGGTTCTCCAACCGCAGCGAGTATGCGTTGGTGTCACGACATCACCTTTTGGGGAGAAAATCTGGTTGTTAGCGATGCAGGTAATCACCGGGTAATGATTTGGCAGAGAATACCCACAGAAAATAATACACCTTGTGCAGTAGTTTTAGGACAAAAAAGCTTTGATTTTGTGGAAATGAATCAAGGAGTTTATTTGCCAAGTGCTAGTAGTTTGAGTATGCCTTATGGTGTGGGTGTGGCTGGCGATTGGTTAGTAGTTGCAGATACTGCTAATTCTCGTTTGTTAGGATGGAAGAAGCCAGAATCAATTTTATCACTGCAAGGTGCGACGGCAGATGCGCTTGCAGGACAAATAAATTTTCAAAGTAAAGGTGAAAATCGTAATTTCGGACTACCAAAACGAGACAGCTTAAATTGGTGTTACGGGATAAAAATTTGTGGCAAAACAGCAGTCATAGCTGATTCTGGAAATAATCGAATTTTGCTATGGCAGTTTAATAATTCGTAATACTCGCCTCCGGCGAGAAGCAAGCTACGTAATTCGTAATTCGTAATTTTTGAAAGTCAGATTTATATGGCGACTGAAGAAATTAGAGTTCGCGGCACAGTTCAAGGAGTAGGATTTCGCCCTACCGTATATCGTCTGGCTAAAGCTTGCGGTTTGCGTGGAGATGTTTGTAATGATGGCCAAGGTGTATTAATTCGGGTATCTGGTAGTGAGGAGGCAATAACCGAATTTGTTGCCAGATTGCAAACAGAATGTCCACCGTTAGCAAAAATTAATCAACTAACAAGAATTATTTATAAAGGTGAATTTAAATTTGATAATTTTGTGATTTCTACTAGTGTCAGTAATGCCATTAAAACAGAAATTACCCCTGATGCAGCCACTTGTCCGCAATGTCAAAAAGAAATATTCGACCCTTTTAGCCGCTTTTATCGTTACCCATTTACTAACTGCACTCATTGCGGCCCCCGCTTGAGTATTATTCGTGCGATTCCATATGACAGAAGCAATACCAGTATGTCTGCGTTTGCTATATGTCCAGAATGTGCAAAGGAATACCACGATGTCGAAAACCGCCGTTTTCACGCTCAACCTGTTGCTTGTCATGCTTGCGGCCCTTCAGCTTGCTTAGAACGCGCCGATGGAAAATCGGTTACTGCTTCTATGTTCTCCATGTTGGATGATGTTGATGCCGTTTGTACCTTGTTGCAAAAGGGTGAGATTGTAGCAATTAAGGGCTTAGGTGGTATTCATCTGGCTTGCGATGCAACTCAGGAAACCGTTGTACAAAAACTGCGTCAGCGTAAAAAGCGCTATCATAAAGCCTTTGCTTTAATGGCGCGGGATATTGAAGTAATTGAACAATATTGTAGTGTCAACGCCAAAGAGAAAAAATTATTGACAAGTTCTGTTGCACCAATTGTTTTACTACAAGCGACAGGTAAAAAAGTAGTACCATCGATAGCATCGGGGCAAAATACCCTTGGTTTCATGCTACCTTATACACCCTTACATCATTTAATTTTGCGGCGGATGAATCGCCCAATTGTTTTAACAAGTGGCAATATTGCTGATGAACCACAATGTATTGATAATGATGAAGCGAGAGAAAAATTAGGGACAATTGCCGATTATTTTCTATTTCACAATCGAGAGATTATTAATCGGGTAGATGATTCGGTAGTGAGAGTTATCGGCGATAAAGTCCAAATAATTCGCCGTGCCAGAGGATATGCACCAGCACCAATTAATTTACCACCGGGATTTGAGAATGTACCGCAAATTTTAGCAATGGGTAGTGAGTTAAAAAATACCTTTTGCTTATTGCATGAAGGAGAAGCAATTCTCTCTCAACATCTGGGAGATTTAGAGAATGCTGCGGCTTTCAATGCTTACCGAGAAACTTTGAATTTATACCTAAATTTATTTGAGCATAAACCAGAAGTAATCGCTATAGATAAACATCCTGAATATCTCTCAAGCAAACTTGGGAAAGAACTTGCGGATACAAATAAAATCAAAATCTATCCAATTCAACATCATCACGCCCACATTGCCGCTTGTATGGCAGAAAATAGCATTTCTCTAGATTCGCCTCCAGTATTAGGCATTGCTTTAGATGGTTTAGGTTACGGTGATGATGGTACACTCTGGGGCGGAGAATTTCTTTTAGCAGATTATCGAAAGTTTCAGCGACTAGCAACATTTAAACCAGTAGCAATGATTGGTGGTGAACAAGCGATATATCAGCCTTGGCGTAATACCTATGCTCAATTAATATCTGCTAACTTTTGGGGTGATTGCCAACAACAGTATGCTGATTTAGAAATAGTAAAATTTCTGAAAAGTAAGCCACTCAAACTACTAAATCAACTTATAGAGAACAGAATTAACTCTCCTCCAGCCTCCTCAGTGGGGCGGTTGTTCGATGCGGTGGCTGCGGCTATCGGTATTTATAGAGATGAATGTAGCTATGAAGGACAAGCTGCGATCGCAATGGAAGCTATAGTAGATGTTAGCAGCTTAAATAATAATGAAGAAACGCTAATCTATCCTTTTAACTTTAGCTTTTCAGATAGGATTTATTATATAGACCCGCGTCCAATGTGGCAAGCATTGCTCTATGACTTACAGCAGCAGATTCCACAACCAGTTATAGCTGCCAAATTTCACAAAGGTTTAGCTAATGCGATTGTGCAAATGGTTAAACATCTTTCTCAAGAAAATCTGATTCATCAGGTAGCTTTAACAGGAGGAGTATTTCAAAATTGTATATTGTTAGAGCAAGTTACCAAACGATTACAAACATTGGGGATAAAAGTACTTACTCACAGCTTAGTACCAGCTAATGACGGCGGGTTATCTTTAGGAGAAGCAGTTATTGCAGCCGCACAATTCATACATGAGTCTTGATTTTTGAAAAAACTCACAAAGAATTCTCTCTGTGTTCTCCACGCCTCTGTGGTTAGTTTATCTTAAAAAATAAAAAAATGTGTTTAGGAATACCCGGACAAATTATAGAAATTACCAACGTTAACTATAAACTAGCCCTAGTTAACATTGGTGGTGTTAAGCGCGAAGTAAATATTGCTTGTATCGTAGATGAACAACATCCTCCCGAAGCTTGTATTGGCGATTGGGTACTAGTGCATGTTGGCTTTGCCATGAATCGAATTAACGAACAAGAAGCGGCAGAAACATTACAACTCTTCCAAGAATTAGCAGCAGCACAAGCAGTAATTAATACTTAAATAATATTTTTTCTCACACAGAAAAAGAGTTTCAAACATCTTTCTTTTTTTCTCTCTTCTCTACGAGACGCTACGCGAACGCGCCCTTCGCGGTTCGTTAAAAAACTCCCTACCACAAAAGCGAAATTAACAGATACATAAAACTCAATACTCCTCACTTCCTATGAAATATGTTGACGAATTCCGCGAACCAGAAAAAGCTGAAGCCATACGCCGCGAAATCGCCAAATTATGCAACCAGCTAGAGAAACCCATCAAAATCATGGAAGTATGTGGCGGGCATACCCATTCCATATTTAAATACGGTATCGAAGAAATATTACCCCAAACCATTGAACTAATTCATGGGCCTGGTTGTCCAGTATGCGTTATGCCAAAAGGGAGATTAGATGATGCGATCGCAATCTCCCAAAATCATAACGTCATTTTTGCCACCTTTGGCGACGCAATGCGAGTTCCTGGCTCCAAAACCACTTTACTGCAAGCCAGGGCACAAGGTGCAGACATTCGTATGGTGTACTCTCCCCTAGATAGCCTGCAAATTGCCAAAGATAACCCCGACAAAGAAGTAGTCTTCTTCGCATTAGGCTTTGAAACCACAGCCCCCAGCACCGCCTTCACCATCCTGCAAGCAGCAGCCGAAAAAATTCATAACTTTAGTCTGTTTAGCAATCACGTCCTCGTGATTCCCGCCCTCAAAGCACTATTAGATAACCCCGACTTACAACTAGATGGATTTGTTGGCCCTGGCCATGTCAGCATGGTAATTGGCACTGACCCTTATGAATTTATTTCCCAACAATATAATAAGCCAATTGTTGTCTCAGGATTTGAACCCTTAGATATTCTCCAATCAATTTGGATGCTGTTGCAACAGCTAGTAGAAAATCGTTGTGAAGTCGAAAACCAATATAACCGAATTGTCCAAAAAAGTGGGAACAAAGTAGCCCTGCAAGCCATAAACAAAGTTTTCGCCGTGCGAGATAGTTTTGATTGGCGTGGCTTAGGTGACATTCCCTATTCAGGATTAAAAATTCAACCTGAATATGCCCAATTTGATGCCGAACTTAAATTTACCATTCCTAATCTCAAAGTAGCCGACCATAAAGCTTGTAAATGTGGAGAAATTCTCAAAGGAGTCTTAAAGCCTTGGGAGTGCAAAGTATTCGGTACAGCTTGCACACCAGAAACACCAATCGGTACTTGCATGGTATCTTCCGAAGGCGCTTGTGCAGCCTATTACAAATATGGGCGACTCTCCACTATTGCCAAAAGAACAATTGCCCAAAAACCAAAAATAACTCAAGAACCTCTCCCCGCCTGCGGCTTCTCCTCAGACTTATAATACTCCGCGTACCTCTGCGCTTCCCAGCCTCGGCAAGCCGTAAAAGCGTCTACTGCGTCCCTTTGCGTTTAAAAAAATTTTAATATGAACATTTCCCCCACAAACCCAATACAAAATCCCCTATTCCAAAAAATAGAACAAGTCCGCCGTCGCCAAGGTAAAGTGCAAGACACTCATATAACTCTCGCACATGGTAGCGGTGGTAAAGCCATGCGTGATTTAATAGACGAAATCTTTGTCAGCAATTTTGATAACCCAATTCTCTCACAACTAGAAGACCAAGCCAGCCTCAATTTAGCCCCTCTCCTCCAACAAGGAGACAGACTCGCATTTACAACAGATTCTTATGTTGTAGACCCTTTATTTTTTCCCGGTAGTGATATAGGAGAATTAGCCGTCAACGGCACAGTTAATGATTTAGCTGTTAGCGGTGCTAAACCTTTATATCTAACTTGTAGCGTAATTTTAGAAGAAGGATTAGCTGTAGAAACCTTACGCCGTGTTGCAAACAGTATGAAAGCAGCCGCAGAAAAAGCGGGTATTCAAATTGTCACTGGTGACACAAAAGTTGTACATCGAGGTGCTGCCGATAAACTCTTTATTAATACTGCTGGTATTGGTATCATCCCGCGAGGAATTAGTATTTCTGCCCAGAATATTAAACCTGGAGATGCAATAATAATTAATGGTGAAATAGGTAATCATGGGACAGCAATTTTAGTTGCCCGTGGGGAATTAGCCTTAGAGACTAATATTGAAAGTGATTGTCAGCCGTTGCATAGTTTAGTAGAAAATATTCTCCATGTATGTCCCCAAGTTCATGCTATGCGAGATGCTACACGCGGTGGTTTAGCTACAGTATTAAATGAATTTGCCCTCAGTTCAAATGTGGGAATTCGTCTGTACGAAGAATCTATCCCAGTGCGAGAAGAAGTCAACGGAGTTTGCGAAATCCTCGGTTTAGACCCGTTGTATTTAGCTAATGAAGGTAAGTTAGTTGTAGTGGTTCCAAAAAAGAATGCTGAAAACGTTTTATCAGCTATGAAATTACACCCAGCAGGCAAAGATGCTTGTATTATTGGCGAAGTTATTCCTTCACCCGCAGGTATCGTATTATTAAAAACAGCTTTTGGTGCTGAAAGAATTGTTGATATGCTGGTAGGCGACCAATTGCCACGAATTTGTTAATATTTAATAGATATTATTGTATGCACGAACTTGGAATTACCCAAAATATTGTGGCAATTGTGACTGAACACGCCAAAGGCGCAAAAGTGCAGCGAGTTTTATTAGAAATTGGTAAACTTTCAGCCATTATGCCCGACGCTATTCGATTTTGCTTTGATATTTGCATTCAAGGCACAGTTTTAGAAGGGGCGACGTTAGAAATTTTGGAAATTCCTGGATTAGGGCGATGTCGCCAATGCGGTGCAGAAATTTTTTTAGATAAACTATTTGGTATCTGTAATTGTGGAAGCGTGCAATTAGATTTAATTACTGGTGAAGAACTGAAAATTAAAGAAATAGAAATAGAGGAATTATGTGTGTAACCTGCGGTTGTTCTGATGATGGCGAAATAAAAATTACGAATTTAGAAGCAGATGAAGGTGAACATAATCATACTCACACTTTACCAGATGGAACTATCATCAATCATTACCACAGTCATAACACTGATATAGAAGCACCTCAAATTCATGCCAAAATACACAATACAACGATATCCTTAGAGCAGGATATTTTAGCAAAAAATAACTTGATAGCTGCTCAAAATCGTGGATGGTTTAAAGGTCGAAATATTCTCGCCTTAAATTTAATGAGTTCTCCCGGTGCTGGGAAAACAACTCTTTTAACTCGCACTATTAATGATTTAAAGCATCAATTATCTATTAGTGTCATTGAAGGCGATCAAGAAACTGCTAATGATGCCAAAAAAATTAAAGAAACAGGTTCTAAAGTCATCCAAATAAATACCGGAACAGGTTGTCATTTAGATGCATCAATGATAGACAGGGGTTTACAACAACTAAATCCGCCACTAAATTCAGTTGTGATGATTGAAAATGTCGGAAATTTGGTTTGTCCAGCTTTATTTGATTTGGGAGAAAATGCAAAAGTCGTGATTCTCTCCGTCACGGAGGGAGAAGATAAGCCGCTAAAATATCCGCACATGTTCCGTGCTAGTGACATCATGATTCTCACGAAAATCGATTTGCTACCTTACGTGCAATTTGATGCTCAAAAGTGCATAGAATATGCTAAAAAAGTAAATCCCAAAATTCAGATTTTTCAGGTTTCTGCAACCACTGGTGCTGGGTTAGAAAATTGGTATGCGTGGCTAACTGTATCGTCATAGCAAAAACTTTGCGCCCCTCTGCCTTTAAATTCAAACCTATCATCACAAAATTAAGTCATCGATAATCCCTCTGCGGTTTGATGAAAAGTGGTGCTATTTGGAGAAGTAGCTTGGATAAAAATTGTAACACCCTGTACTTTAGGAGTACAGGGTGGAAGACAGCTATATTTAGTGTGATTCCCAGTTTCGATTTACCTCAAAGCCAATCTCGGTAAGCTGATATTTCATTTACGCTGATTTCAAAGGGCATCCCCTTGCCAAATGGCGGATAAACGCGGATTTTACCGTTGCTAGCAAACCGCTCTAACCTATTACCTAACTGAGCAATATTGCTGACTATATGCCAGTAAGATACTAAGTCAGGACAGTCAACAATTAATGTTAGAATGCTAGCATTTGTTGTGACATACCACTGACAATTAGATAACAGGACTCGCGTAATGCGATCGCAGGCTAGATAAAAGCATCTACCTGTAGACTGTTCTAGCTCCATTTGCAGCATTCCATCCTCTTTTGTTACCTCAGAGGGAGGTAAATCATCGGGAGGAAGCAGGTATAGTTTAGAAGACATAATTTCGCACCTCTTGGTTGTAGCGCGTCAAACTCTCCAGGTTTTTTTGCATATCCGAAGACGAGGGTTTGAGTGCTAACGTACCTAAATTTAATTCGTCTTGAAATTTCTTGATTTTGTCTCGACAAGTCTCCACATCACCAATAATTGAATTCTCAATCAAATAATCTTCGTCGAAACAAATGTTTGTGCGATCAAATGGTTTTTGGTTGGGATTCGCACTATTCTGTAATACTTCAGCCGAATTAGCTGTCATTTTCTTGCTAAATTGGCGGATGAAAGGTAATGCCTCACTCACTGCCTCATCAAATGTTTTGCCAACATAAAAAAAGCGTGCCAGCACGAAATTTTCCGCACCACTAGAATTTAAGGCTCGATATTTAGCAACAGTATCCTTCAATCTCTGTAGGGAGAATGGCGGCCCACCCATCAAGCTGAAGGAATGTTTAGCAGCAAACTCGATACCATCATCCCCGCCAGTGGCAACATACACTGGTATTTGACTCTGCAATGGTTTTGGGTAAATTGTTAAGCGATCGCATTGATAATACTTGCCATTAAATGATACATCAGTTTCATATAACAGCTTGTGAATCAGTGCGATCGCCTCTAGCATCCTGGGACGGGATTCACTTGGGAGTGTCGCAAAATGCTTATTTTGTTGGGGAAAGGGGCCGCCTTTAGCAACCCCAAATAATAATCGTCCATTGCACAGGTTATCCAGAGTGGCGATATCTTCCGCTACCCGAATCGGGTTATGGAATGGCAGTAACACCGCCGCAGTGGCTAATTGGATAGTTGAAGTCAGCCCCGCCAAATGTGCCATTAACAGCAACATAGAAGGGCTGAGATTGGATTCACTAAAATGATGCTCACTCACCCAGGCTGACTCAAAACCTAAACTTTCTGCCTGTTTTATCAGCGTGACTTGCTCAAAGATGGCACGATGAGCATCTTGGTGATGATTATCGTAATTGCAGAAAATTCCAGTTTTCATTACTTGCGTTAATACTTTGTGCTGGCTATTCTAATGGTCGATAGGTTCGTAGTAAGCACTTTAGTACTTAAATATTTGAGGACTAAAGTTTTCACTACAAACACCTTTACTCCTCTCAATTAATGCGATCAAAGACTAATTTGCAACCCACTGCAACTCCAACCATAGACGTGGGTTATTGTGTTTGATGTTCGACATCGGGTCGCGCAATAATCGTTTGGCATTCATGCAGACTACCTGTACTAGACCCATGTTGTCTGCTACTTCTCTGAGTATTTCTTTGTGGGCTTGCACACAGGAAATCATTTCGTCAGAGCAATAAATTCCTATATATTGCAAGCGTCTAGCAGGTCGTCCCCAAAAACAGGTGATGACTTTCACATAACACCCGTCTAGTAGTTCTCCAACTTTTGGGTAGTAGTCATTGAGGACTCTTGTGAATTCTTTGGCTAAGATATCTTCAGCAATCATTGGAACTGATATTTCTGTAGCGTCCATCACGCTATTTAATATAACATAATTTTATCAATTAAACATGACAAAATAGCCTAATAGGCTTAAAGAAAATATTAAACATTACGAAAAAAAGAGGCATACATTGTTTAGTATTACCTCAAATTTGCGTAAAGCATCTTTATATTTAAATATCAAACTGCAACGCCAGAGTCATTAGTCTAAGAGAAACCACACCCAGCTAAGGGCTTGCTCAGGGCATCGCAAGGAATATGGTTTTAATTAGCCTGATATCATCAAAGTATTGGTTTTAATACCCCTAGCCTTGATGAATAGAATGAGACTGTTGGCGAATTAATAGATAATCTAACTCATCAGTCCAAATCAATTTCAATTTCTTTAAGTTTAGTGCGCGTTTCAACGCACTTTAGCTATTAGCTCACAATTCATTGCAGGGCGGTAAAGCAACACCAAAACAAAGATTTTCTCGACACGGATATTGGCAAATGTAAGATGCACCCAAATACTCTAATAGCGAAAATTATGAATTCAAATAAAATGCATTTAAATAGCATATCTTAATATTGAATTCTAAATTTTGTCTTTTTAATTATTATCGAGCATTGCGTTCACAAGCTAAGACTTCCGCTACAATATCCGGCACATTTCCAAAGTCCGTAAATCCTTCAAAACCACGGATTGGTGATATAAATGTGTAGTTTGGATCACACACTCCATTGTCATATACTTGAATAAACCATCGATCGGGAAATCCTTCTACACCTAATTCTACAGTGTACCAACTCTCGCCAATTAGACGAGAGTTAAAGATTGTAAACCACTCCCGATTCTCTTCTGAAATATTCCAATCTGCCATCAGCAGTTCTAAAGCTATTTGTCCTGCATCCGTCGAAGTCAACAGCATTTTTACTCCTTATTTGCGGCTTCAGTGTTTGCAACTTCAGGATTGGCAACTTCTGGGTATAAACCCAGTTCTTTAGCTAGCTCACGCGCTACAAAAAATAAAAACTTAGCACCATCTTGATTGCCTTCATGGGCAAACATAGTCGCTACTTGTAGCATTGTTTCTACAAATCCAGAATCAATCAATTCTGGCTTACTTTGCAAAACTTCTGGTTCCTGACCATTAGGGCATTTGAGTAGCTCATCAATCAGATTGAAATACAGTTTTTGGCGTTGTTCTGACATAATAAGCTTCCTGATTTTAGTGAGTTAATTGTGAATTGGTTACTGTTCGATACTGTGCTGCCATAGCCTTTCCAACATTTCAACTTGTTCTTTTAAAACAGCAGCACGATGAACAAGATATCTGTCGTAAAAAAGAATCCCTAACCCAACACAAATAGGGGTTAGCAAGAAGAACCATTGTAGGATCGTGGCAAATTTATATTGTTCAGCAACAGTCAGCATTTGATGAATCACATTACGGTCAGAGGATTTGATGCTAGTCTGAGGGGAATGTGTACCCTCTGTCCGGGGATCCAAGATAGGAGCATCTCTACTAGTCTTGTTAACTTCGCAGGCTAAAATCTGGGATTTTACTAACTCCAAATGTCGCTCCCAAACTATGCCAAATACTACTACTCCTGGAGAAAGCACTACTAAGGTAACTACGCAAACTGTGAGAAGATTTAAAAGTTTGGCTTTCATCTCGGCTCTCCCTTGCTAGGTAGTATGCACTCAGCAAGAAAATATCTTTTGCTGTTTATCTTAAGTAGCTATATATTTCTACTTTTCAAACAGTTTTGATATTAAAATATGTGTAATCGGTAATTTTCCTAATCCTTAGTTGCCAGTCATTTTTATAGTTACCACTGACTACTGACCACTGAAAAGTTACCAAGATTTTCACAAAACGTAGGATTAATCAGTCATAAATAACGCACTCAGATTCAGAGAATGTGATTTCATCCTCTTATCAAAAGAGAGATTAAGAAGTCCCCCCTAGTTCACTAAGCTTTCGCTCAGGAATGTTGGGGGGTAGAGGGGAATCTCTGCGTAAATCCTATACGATTTATATCAGCAGCTCTCCACAAAACAGTTTACCTTAGCCCCGTTAAGATTATTAAATTCATTAGAATAGTACTCAAAGCCTGTAATCGTTGCCTGATAAGTCTTACAAAAATTAATTGGGGTATGGGTGCTAGTGTTTTTAGGACGGGGTTCTAGTGTTTACGAGGTGGGGTTCTGGTATTTCTGTACTCAACCTCAAAGCAGTGTAGGCAATGATTAAAGACTGTTTCTGATGCAGTTTTTATCTTCCAAAAAATGCACTCAAAATAAAATATCAATATCTTTTGATAAAGATAGACTAATAATTTGGAAAAAACAATTAAAGGTTTCGAAAGTAAATTATATTTCTATAACAAATAGAAGATATTGAAAATAATGGTAAAAATTATGCATATATACAGAATTCTGCCCAAAAAGCAATAGTCAGCAATTGCAAATGGTAAAATATAAGTATGGCAAGCTAGCCCTCTGCTGAAGTAAGAATCAATGGGAACGAACATCTAATAAAGGTTCTTCCTAAACTTTCAGATTTTGTGGTTGAGTTAGAATACATAGTATATGCACTCATTGATACCAAACTACAAATTAAATACACAAAAGCTTATTGTTACAAGTAAATACTCTGTACTAGGATTTAGAATTTTAGGAGTTAAATAATGCGGATTGCTCAAGACATAACAGAACTGATTGGACGAACTCCTTTAGTTCAACTGAACAAGATTCCTCAAGCTGAGGGAGTAGTAGCAAGGATAGTTGTCAAATTAGAAGGGATGAACCCAGCAGCTTCGGTGAAAGACCGCATTGCGTTAAGTATGGTACTCTCAGCAGAAGCTGCTGGCTCAATTTCCCCTGGAAAGACGATTTTAGTTGAGCCTACCTCTGGTAATACAGGAATTGCTCTAGCGATGGTAGCAGCCGCGCGTGGCTACCGTTTGATTTTGACAATGCCAGAAACCATGAGCCAAGAACGGCGGGCTATGCTCAGGGCTTATGGTGCTTCTTTGGAATTGACACCAGGCGTTGAGGGAATGCGGGGAGCTATTCGCAAAGCCGAAGAAATTGTGGCTAATACTCCTGATGCTTTTATGCTGCAACAGTTCCGCAACCCTGCCAATCCTAAAGTTCACCAAGAAACCACCGCCGAAGAAATTTGGGCAGATACAGACGGGGAAGTGGATATTGTCATTGCTGGGGTAGGTACTGGTGGGACAATTACTGGGGTTGCAGAAGTACTCAAACAGCGTAAGCCGACTTTTAAAGCGATCGCAGTTGAACCCAGCAATAGCCCAGTTCTCTCCGGTGGTGAAGCCGGGCCACACAAAATTCAAGGTATTGGTGCCGGATTTATCCCAGATGTTCTCCGCCTAGAATTGGTTGATGAAGTAATTAGAGTCAGCGATGAACAAGCGATCGCTTATGGGCGACGTTTAGCAAAAGAAGAAGGCTTATTATCTGGGATATCCTCTGGTGCAGCCTTGTGTGCTGCAATTCAAGTAGGTAAACGTCCAGAAAACGCCGGACGTTTAATCGTGATGATTCAACCTTCCTTTGGCGAACGTTACCTCAGCACACCCATGTTTCAAGATTTATCCTTAGAAACTGCTGGCGTCCGTTAAAGACAGAAGTAGGGGCATACAGCTGTATGTCCCTACTTCATGCAAATGAAAATTGCTGTAGTCAAGCTATGTCTTCTAAGAGTGGATGTTCGCACAGGAGAGTTTTGACAATGACAGAGACATTATCGGTTTCTCGCCGTCCACGATAAATGACGGTTTTACTACCGGAGTGAAGAGTTTCGAGGAGTTGATAACCAGATAAAGTAGCTATCATTGTTTTCTCTTGCAATATAAGCATTCTTAATATGCCCATGCAAGTTTAGCGTTGTAACATTTGTGACAAAACTCAGCATAGTTTCACGAGATGTTACAAAGATCACTCCAAAATTGTATGTTGATATTTGAGAGCATTGTTGCATCTTAGCCCCCTCCTCGCAAGCGGGGAGGGGGTTGAGGGTGGGGTTTAGTACCTACTCAACCGAGAACGGCCATATCCTGTACTAATGTTTACAGTTACCTTGCTTTTGGTGTTCATGATCATGTTCATGATGATGACCATGACCGTGGGAACAGCCTTGCAAATTCTCCTTCATCAGATTGTCGCTGATTTTTTGCAAGGATTCATCCAGAGCTTGTAAGCCAATCCAAGCATCAATTTTTTGTACATCAAATCCTACCTCGCGCTGTTCGCCTACTTCTAACAAAGGACGGCGAATCAACAACGGCTCTTTCAGCATCAGCGCCAAAGCGGTTTGTTCATCCACTTTTTCAGGAACCACCTCACCAGATTTTACCTTTGGAGCGGAAGGATTAAACCATTCAGCTACAGGGCGATCGCCAAAAAATGAACGCAACCGCTCAACTGTCCAAGGTTCTGTTAGCAGGTTGTATGGTATCACCTCATGACCAGCAGCTGTTAGCAAAACTTTTTGCTTAGTACCACCTTTACAGCCTGGTTTGCTATAAAAAATTACCCTTGCCATTCAACTACCTCGCTATAAAATACTATTCGTTTTTAAGGGCGCACAAATGTGCGCCTCTACCGCGTGATGCTAAAAGCTTTTAGCACTACACTTAACCGGGTCAAACTCAAATCTCTCATTTGGATCAGTTTCACCGTAGATATTAAAAGTCACAGTTGGTTCATCGCCCACTGCTTCTACACAGTGAATTGCATCGGGAGTGAAGCTAATAATATCCCCTGGAAATAGACTTATCTCTCCCGTCTGCTCAATTTTGTCCTGAAATTCTGGGCTAGGAGTGCGTCGCCAAAAACTATTTTTCTCCTGGCCTTGTAACACCGCCACTATTCCCCACGTCCCATGATTATGAATGTTTGATCGGGTTCCAGGTGCAAATGTTACTGTTTGCACCGTCAACGGAAAACCCAATTCATCATATAGGAGTAAAACAGAGGTTCCTGTTTTGGGCGAAGGTTCTAAACGTTGACTTCGCACCCAGTAGGAATTTACTATCAAGCGCCGGACGAGCATTCGGATTTCTGGTAGACGACTGGTTTCATCATCCGCATTATTGAGAACATCTTCGACCTCAGTTAAAAACCGATAAAGACGATAATTTTCTCTCAATAAATCCCATGCTCTTACAGCTTTACAGGCTTGATACTGACCGTCCCCCGTTAGCAGCCAATCCCTACCTTTCATAAGTTTCAAATTGATAGCTGAGAAGATTGGATGATAATGATCGGAGAGACATTAGGAATATTATTACCTCCAGGAAGTTTAGTAGGTATAGTAATAGAAGGAATGATAGAGTTGCTATCAGTAGCAACTCCTAATAGGGAGTATGAGGAATATGATGTAGTAGATAACCAATTGTTCATGATTGTTCACCTTGATGGTAGATTGTTGACTAATTAATCATCTTCTTCTGCTGGACGTGTCAAAATATCCAGGAGGATTCCGGCTCCAAAATCATGCTTTTCGTCTATCTCTTTGACTTTGGCGCTGATTTCTTTTGCCTGCTCAATTTCTCCTAAGTTGGCTAGCACTAATCCAGAAGCAGCATAAGCATTTAAGTACAATCGAATTTGTGGATCTTCTTTGCGATTGACTAATATAGGCTTAAGTTGCTCCCAGTCATCAGGCAATTTTTCTACTTCTTTAATTTTATCTAATAATTTAACTGTTGTTTGCAGTGCAAGAGAATAATTATTTTTATAATAGAAAAATCTATATGCTGCTACTAAGACATCTGTATTATCACCAGTTTGGGCTAAAGCTTGTTGAATATATTTTTCCGATTCTGATGTGTTCTCCCAATTTTGTGCAGCTAAAATTAAGAGATTTTTAACGTCATCTGGAACCTGGAACCATGAGAATTGGTTTGTATTAGCTTGCATAATGAACTCCTGGATAGTTATGAGTTAGGAGTTAGGAGTTATAAGTTAGGAATTATGAGTTAGAAATTGTGAATTCTTAACTCCTCACTTCTCACTCCTAACTTTTGTTAAAACAAAGTAAGAACGTACACCAAGGTGAATAAAACAATCCAAATAATGTCTACGAAGTGCCAGTAAATTTCTGTCATTTCGATGAAAGTATGATTGGTTGCAGAATATTCACCAGGAAGACGCGATCGCCACAATGCACGTAAGATCAATAACAATCCCACGAAAACGTGCAAACCGTGGAACCCTGTCATGATATAAAAGCAGTTAGCGAAGACGTTGGTAGTCAGTCCGTATCCTAATGTTGAGTACTCATAAACCTGACCACCTAAGAAAATTGCCCCCATGATTGCGGTAATTGCGTACCATAGTTGCATTCCCTTGACGTTATTCTTTTTAATTGCCGTATCACCGAAGTGAATGACGAAACTACTAGACACCAGGATAATGGTGTTAATCGTCGGCACGAGTAGTTCTACTTCGCTTCCTTCTGGAGGCCAAACTGCTGTAGTACTCCGGAAAAATAAATAAGTGGCAAAAAATCCCCCAAACATCAGGGATTCAGAAGCGAGGAACGTCAACAATCCCCAAACTCTTAAATCTGGATGTTCTTCGTGTCCTGCACTGTGAGCTTCGCTTGTCGTAGCTATGGTCATATTGTTTACCCTCAAAGGTGAAGCGTCGGGCAATTCAATTCTTCACAGTCCTGATTTGCTTGTGGGATGGGTGTTTCACTTGTTTTAAATTAAGGCAGGATGCCCAAGCCCACAAGAGTTATTTTTTAACTAAGTACAGCATTTCATTAATTCGTAGCGAATTAAATTTGGCAATACCCGACAATGTTAATGCGTTAGCTTGCATTGTTAATGCATTGGCTTACATTGTTAATGCATCGGCTTGCATTGTTAATGCGTTAGCTTGCATTGTTAATGCGTTAGCTTGCATTGTTAATGCATTGGCTTGCATTGTTAATGCGTTAGCTTACATTGTTAATGCATTGGCTTGCATTGTGAATGCATCGGCTTGCATTGTTAATGCATTGGCTGTTAATGCGTTGGCTTTTACGCAAAGCTGTACTAAGCACTAGCTTCCGGCGTTGCAGATGGCTGTACTTCATTACTATGACCATGACCGTAGTCATAAGGGCCATGAGTGACAATCGGCAACACTTCCCAGTTTTCAATTGCAGGTGGTGAGCTTGTTGTCCATTCTAAAGTCAAAGCTTGCCAAGGATTATCACCAGCCAAAGGCCCTTTCAACCAACTGTAGATCATGTTGATGGCGAAAGGAATTACGGATATCCCCAAGACAAATGAACCAAAGGTACAAATTTGATTCAGGTCGATAAATTGGGGGTCATACATTGCCACTCGTCGGGGCATTCCTTTCAAACCCAATTCGTGCATGGGTAAAAAAGTTAGATTAGTACCAATGAAGGTAAGGGCAAAGTGAATGCGTGCCAAGCTTTCATTCAGCATTCGTCCGGTCATTTTGGGGAACCAGTGATAAATGCCGGCGTAGATGCCAAACACGGAACCGCCAAACAGAACGTAATGGAAATGTCCTACTACATAATATGTGTCGTGGACATGAACATCAAAGGGGGCTGTTCCCATCGTCACGCCACTTAAGCCGCCCATGACAAACATGGACAACAAGCCAATGGCGAAAAGCATCGCACCTGTGAAGCGGATTTTACCACCCCAAAGGGTAGCAACCCAGGCAAAAATCTTAACGCCAGTGGGAACTGCAACTATAAGAGTGGAGATGGTGAAGAACATCCGCATCCAACCGGGTGTGCCACTGGTGAACATGTGGTGTACCCAGACGAACAAACCGACAACGCAGATTGCTACACTAGAATAAGCGATCGCTTTATAACCAAAGATTGGCTTACGGGCGTGAACTGGAATTACCTCCGACATGATGCCGAAGATAGGCAGAATCATTAAATATACAGCCGGGTGAGAATAAAACCAGAATAAGTGTTGATAAATTACAACGTTACCGCCTGCATCTGGTTTAAAGAAGGAGGTGCCAAAGTTGAGGTCAAACAACAGCAGAACTAAACCGGCTGCTAATACAGGTGTGGAGAGAAGTGCCAGCAGGGAGGTTGCCAAGATTGCCCAGCAAAATAGGGGAACTTGATCCCATTTCATGCTAGGAACCTTCATCATCAAAATGGTGATCACAAAGTTCAGTGAACCCAAAATTGAAGAAGTTCCCACCAAGACGATCGCAAGTATCCACATAGTTTGAGCAATTGGTGCTGTCACCAAACTCAAAGGTGGGTAAGCTGTCCAACCAGATTGCGAACCGCCAAAAATGAAACTACCTAATATGAGTAATCCTGCTGGTGGGTTTAACCAAAAGGCGATCGCGTTCAGCTTCGGGAAAGCCATATCCCTAGCACCGACCATCAACGGCACTAAATAGTTACCAAACCCCCCAATCGCGCTAGGAACAATCCACAGGAAGATCATGATCGTTCCGTGATTGGTCATGAAAGCGTTATACAAATTGGGATCGAGTACGTCTGCATCTGGTGTTGCTAATTCGACACGCAGAGCGATCGCCATCAGTCCGCCGATGAGATAGAAAACAAACGCCGTCACTAGATATTGGATACCAATAACCTTGTGGTCAACATTAAATGTAAAATAGTCCTGCCATTTCCACGCCTTCGGATGGGAGGTGTGGCCAGCCACCATTTCCGGTTTTTTTTCTTCTGGTGGAGTATTCCGTGGAAATTCTACCTGCGTCATATTTTTTACCCTTATGCAAAGTCCAGGGTCAAACATCCAAAGTAATTAAATTTGACTCTTGTACAGACGCGATTAATCGCGTCTCTCCTGACCAATGACCAATGACTCTAAAGTTGCTGCACTAATTCCCATATCATGGGTATGGGGCGCGAGAAACTCTGATGTTGATAAGTCGGCTGGATTAATTGCAACGACTTGATTTAAATTTTGCTGTTGAGCAATTTGGTTTTCTGTCCGCCAGTTATCATATTCTTCTGGTGTGTGGACAATTACTTGTGTCCGCATTGAACCGTGATAACCACCGCACAACTCAGCACAAACTACGGGATATGTACCTGGTTTGGTGGCGACAAATCGTAGTTCGGTAGGGATACCGGGAAGTGCATCTTGTTTCAAACGGAAGTTTGGCACCCAGAAGGAGTGAATTACATCTTGTGCTGAAAGGTTGAGTTGCACATCAGCACCGACGGGTATGTGCAATTCCCCAGAGGTAATGCCACTATCGGGGTAATTAAATATCCAGGCGTACTGTATGCCTTTGACATCAACAACTAAGTCGGCTGGTTTGTTTATAGTTTGAGGAGACGCGCCGATACCAATTGTTGGGGCAATTGTCGGAGCAATTGTTGGGGCAGTTGTTGTTTCAGTATCGCTTAATGTGGCTGCAATAGCACTCCCCGGTATATGAGCAACATGAGCTGCTGAATGAGGATGACCCGCAGGCTCAAAGCCGCCCATTTGGTTAAAAACATCTACACTGTAGATGCCCAAGCCGAGAACAATCACTGTTGGGATTGCTGTCCAAAAGATTTCTAAGGGAACGTTGCCTTCTACTCGCACACCATCGGTATCATCACCGCGACGGCGACGAAACTGAATCAAAAAAAGTACAATTGTTCCTTCTACAACTAAGAAGAGTGCGATCGCAATGGTAAACATGACGTTAAAAAAACCGTCTACCAAAGGCGCTTGTAACGATGCTTGCACCGGCATCAAAGTGTGATTCTGACCAATCCAAATACTGATTGCTGTAACTACTATCCCGGCAACCAGAGTCCATAGTGAAACAGGAACTTGTTGCATACATGCTACCTGTGTAAACAGTCTTTAAAGGTATAATTTTCTGGTATTAGGTATTTAGGCACTGGGCATTATTATCTATTCCCCATTCCCTATTCCCTATTCCCTTTTCACCTATTAACTTTCTAACGTGCAGCCATAAAAAATGGGGGAAACTTCCAGATTTTTTCCATATCTTTCCCCCAGAAACTTACAAATTATATTTCAACTCCTATGAAAAAGGTAGCCCCCCTGCTCCCAGAAAAGCTAGTTGTTCTAAGAGGGCACTGTTAGACCTAATATTGATTAGGCTATATTAGCAGCAAGTTTAAATTTGTTAATAACTGGCATTTTGCGATTTACGGATTTGTTTACTGTGAACTTTTTATTAGTTACAGTAAATATTTAATATTCCCCTCAAGTTACCTTGCCTAGCGCATTTGCGCTATATACAAACAGTGCCTCCTTGAATGAACAACAATTTTAACTAACTTCAAAAACCTTAGTTGTTTAATGCAACATGTGTGTAGCAATTCTTGGGGCAAATCCGTGAACACGCTTCACAACCAATGCAGTTCTCTGGAGAAGTAACTGCCATTACTTTCCGTTCAATTTCTTCATCATCTTCATCTTCTACAAATTCGCCTTCTTCATTGAGCGCCTTCAAACCTAGCACATTGTAACCGCATACTTTAACGCATCTGCCACAGCCGATACATTTATCTTTGTCAACTTCTTGAGCGAATTTTGGTGTCCAAGCTTTACCGCCAAATGTCAAACCTGTTAGTTGTGCCATGAATAATACCTCGGCAATCTTGCCTATCAATCTGTTTCTGCATTAATCATCATATTATCCTAATCTTTTATTGTTTTATATTCAAAAATTACTTTTTAATCATCAATTTTCGATGACTTTGAACACAAAATTACATTGTTTTTAATTTCAAATTATAGATCAAGCTTATTGATAATAATTGTCTAGGCGTAGGAGAGTAAAGTAGCCCGTCCATACTCTGTGTTGATTAAAAAAAGGATAATTATTATTTCCAGCAGATACAACTATCCTCATAAGAGTGATGATATTCTTTTTCAAATATTTTTATTATTAGGCAGATAAATGTATGCAAATAGTATTAGCTTATACTAAAAAAAATGTTCAATAGTTACATTTTTATATATGCAATATGTATTTTAAAAGCCAATAATTTCTAATTTATCTTTAATTAATTTATTTAGATAAATGATGACAAAACATATTATTTTTTTATTTAAAGAAAGTAAAGTTAATTATGAAGGAACTGTAAACTTAGTAGCAGAATTTTATCCTGCATTAAATATTAAAATCATTAATAAATCAAATGAAATCCAATTATGACAGACTTCAAAATTTCCCGAAAACACTTTATGGTCAAGCCTAAAATTTTAATTAGATGTAAATTTAAATAAATGTTAAGATTTTTTCTAAGCTCGGTACGAACAAATTAATCATTATTTTTATGAAATGTATAGTTAATAAATAAGTTTTATCCGGCTCAGTTTTAAAGCCTTAAATAGCTTTCAATTGGATGCGAGCAATATGGATGTGGGGAGGAAGTGTGGTGAGAAAAGATTATTCTCGCCAGAAAGATAATGTGGTAGCGAGTCATGAATAAACAGGACTCATCCAGGGGAGACCTGAGCCAGACATCTCAACGATTAGAGTGGGAAAAGAGCCAAATGCCTTATACAATTCCTAACAACAGTTGCGTTGGATGTGACAACTGCCGCCCCCAATGTCCTACGGGTGCAATCAGAATAGAGGACAATGAATACTGGATTGATCCTGGCCTTTGTAATAATTGTGAGGGCTATTATTCAGAACCGCAATGTGTAATAGCTTGTCCAACTAATTCTCCGATTCCTTGGCAGTCGAAAAAGGGGAGATGCAAAATAGAACCTAGAGATGCTAGCAGTTTAGACTTATTTTCTAACGGCAAGAATAATCCATTTGCTTCAGCGATCGCTATTTGGGAAGCTTGTAATGTGCTAGCACAACGCACATCGCTACATTGGGAAACCGACGAAGAAGGCTACATAAGTTACAGCCGGCAAATCAATCAGGGCCGAGGTGCGATCGCTTTTCACATCCAAGATCCATTCAAAGTTAACGACAAGGCCACAGATTTAGCAGCAATTGAGGGGCTTGATATCAGAGCCGCTTGCATACATCTAATTTTTGCAGCTTATGCCACAGCTTTAGAGCAACCTTGGGAGCAAGAATTTGCGATCGATGAGCGACAAATTGAGAAATATTTAGGGATGGAGAAACGCAAAGATTTAAGCAAAGCAGCCAAACTAGCTTTAATGAAAAATCTTGTCCAGCAAGCTTGCTCCCTGCTTATCTCCATTGACTGGCCTCAACAAGGCCGAATTAACGGATTCTCTATTACAGGTAGCCGCTTATGGCACTTAGTAGATATTCAGCACCATTTTCAAGAAGACAATCTTGGATGCAAATATCTTATTGGGCTAACTTTTAAAGTAAAAGCAGGTTTATGGGCACAATATTTCTTAAACAAACAAGCATGTAAAGAGCGAACCGCATTCTATCAATACGGCAGTCTTCCCAAAACATTGCTAACTACAGTCATGAGCATTTGGCAGCAACATGAAGGCGCAGTCCGATTAATGCTGTGGTTGCTGTTTAAAACCAAAATGGGCAAGGAACAACGCATTACTATTCCTACCTTGCTACGTATTGCTTACGGAGAAGAAAAAGTTGCCCTTGCATCCAGACAACGGGAAGAACGCAAACGTCTGCTGCGAACTTTTGAAAGCGATTTAGAAATTCTTAATCACTATGGAATGAAACCACTTTTCGATCCAGTTACCTACCCGCCAGAAATTCAACCTTTATGGGCAAAGTTAGTTGATCTTCCAGAAGATCCAGATGAAGCATTAGAATTTTGGACTAATGACGGTGGTGCTGAAACTCGCCTCACAGATACAGGCCCCCGTGGTAAGTGGAATCTCTTAATGAATGCGCGGATTTTGGCTTTTGAACTCCCACCAGAATGGGAACAGCAAATCTCAGAAGCGGAAAAGAAGCAACGGCGAACTGCTAAAGCTAAAAGGAAGCCTAAAGCTACAAACGATTTGCTTGGTGAACAGATTTTGCAAGCGCGAAAAAATTTGAATCTTTCCCAAAGAGAATTGGCAAAGCTTACAGGTAAAAGCCAAAGCTGGATTAGAGATATCGAAAATGGCCGTTTAAAAGCCAAATTAGAAGACCAAATACTTTTACGAAAAGTCTTAAATATGACTTAATCCTGATTCGGAATTTCAACGCAGAGGGGCGCAGTAGACGCTTTTGCGGCTTGCCGCAGGCTGGGAAACGCAAAGGTACGCAGAGATTTTATTACGAATTTGTGCAGCATTATACTAAATACAGCAATACTCCGCGTACCTCTGCGCTTCCTTTTGCGTCCCTCTGCGTTGAAAAACTCTCCTCTTTTAAGTACTATAACTCATCACCTTACTAGAAGTAAGCCAAAGACTACTTACAGCATATTTAGTAACTACCAACTCTCGTGTAGCATTGCATGAACTCTTCAGTTGTTGAGTCTTGTTTTCATCTCTCACAAGTTTAGCCTGGTAAGTGTAGAGAGAACCAGAAGGTTGTTCAAAACTTAGCTCACCCAGAATAGTATTATTATCTAAACTTTGCTCCAAAATTTTGCCTGCAACTTTGTAATTAAACCAATCCCATCCATTACAAAGCATTAGTTCTCTTTCCAAAACCTGAAGTGCAGCAGGCAGAATTCCCCAACCTCTATAGACTTTATTTAAGCATTGAATATTACCAGTACGAGTCAAAATCGATCTAAATGAATCTATATCTATACGACCGTAATATCTTCCTTCTGGCAAGTCTATAATTGTTGGTGCAAACCGATGTCCACCAAAGTGTGATGATTTCCAAATTCGCACATTATTCAAGCACAAATCAGCGTTCCTTGCTGTAACATTGAAGTAAAAAGGAGCGCCATATCTGGCACAACATTTATCATGGCTACCGTGGGTACAAACTAAAATATCTTTAGTTGCGGTGGTTTCTATCTCAGAATTAGAACTGATACCCCATAACCATTTTTGGACAACTGCTGCTACTTGCTCAATATTTGCTAGCTTAAACTCTTTTTTATGGTATCCATTACTTAACCCCTCTTCTTTTTGATAAATCAAGAGCGTAGTATGGTTTACTTTATGTGATACATCATTAGCAATTAAGAGGAATCTAATCGGTAGTTTAGCACGCTTCACTTCTTCTACCAAAATCCTCAAGTTTTGGGGTATCCATTTGGAATTAAAAGCTTCTGATGTCCAAGGTAAAGGGCACTCAACTAAAATATAAGTTTGATAATTGGTGGCGCTACCAATAACATCTTCTCCTACTTGCTGTGAATCGTCAGAACAAAAAAAAGTATTCATCTCGCTGTACTCATTAGCGTATTTTATGGACGAAAGGTATTACAAAATACAATTGTGTTCTTAGCTACAATATCCTTGGCTAAAGGAGATAAAAAAGAACAATATTCATTTCCCAGTTAAAACTAGGTATCCACTTTATAACATCATTACTGATCAAGGTCTTTCCGGTTAATAAAGTCTCCACAATAGAGATAAACAGCATCAAAATAGATTTTTCCGTATGCGCGGCGTTAATTTTGTATCTAGTTTTATTGTTATTTGGTATTTTCTAAACTTTCACTTGCTGAAACTCAGTTTTTCTAAACTTGGTTTCTTTCGCCAAATCAAATATGTTCAATCTTTTGCGTAGATGCATTAGCGTTCGCGCAGCGTCTCGCAGAGAAGGAGCGTCAGCAGCTTGTCGTCAGACATCGCTTGGAGAGTAACAGGCAATCAACTTGCTTACAATATAGATGTAGCTGATATTACAATCAAAAATATTGCTAGCACCAACATAGTTATTTAAAGTTTTGCTGAATTTTTTTACATAGTTAGTTACAGTTGTTGTTTTTACATATAAACATCTAATTTTATGTTGCTTTTGCGATAAATATATTCCTAAAAGTAGATGCGAGAACACCTGATAAACAGATAACACTTTGGTAAGGCAATACTGTTTTAAAACTTTTTTATCTGCTTTTAATGTATTTATCCATGTATGCATATTGAGAATAATTATCAATTAATTTAGAAAAAATAAAAACAATTAAATTAGGGGTAAATGCTTTGTGCCCCGTACTTCATGCACGATAAGTTAATGAGCAAAATTAGTGACTAATTATTAGCAGCGTCACTAACATCAACATTAACAAACCTGGTATTTACCCTTTTACCTAATCTAACTTCCTGAAGCTCATGTCAGGGTTTGATTATATGCCTCTGTCTTGACTGTAACTGAACTCAATAATAAATGCAAGTTTTTGAGAATCTTTCTAATTTATTTAGCGTTTTTCGCCTCTAGAAGGTTAGTTAAATCAAGGTTAACGGGCATCTTATAGCGGAAATAGCTCACTTGAGCAAGCATTGATTTTTTCAATACAATAGATAAAGCTTTGCAATTGTGACAAATTATTGCCAGTAAGGGGATACAGCAGCTCCTAGTAATCTAAAGATTTTTAAGTATGGCGATCGCATATTTCTTTTTTCATGGAGAATTGAATCATTTTTTACCACGGCATCATAAGCAGGTGAAAATCTCTCATTTTTTTGAGGAGAGGGCGTCAATTAAGGACATGATTGAGTCCTTGGGTGTCCCTCATCCAGAAGTTGCTTTTATCAATGTTAATGGTGAATATGTAAATTTTTCTTACATAGTTTCGGATGGAGATACTATCAATGTTTATCCAATTTCTGCTAGGGGTACTATTATAGCAAACGTTTCGGTTATGCCAGAACCGCTTAGTATTATCCACTTTGTTTTAGATATCCATTTGGGGAAGCTGGCGACATCTCTACGACTTTTAGGTTTTGATACTTTATACCGCAATGACTACGAGGATGAGAAATTAGCCCAGATATCCTACAGCCAAGCACGGATTCTCTTGACTCGTGACAAAGGTTTATTAATGCGTAGTTTGGTAACGTATGGATATTACGTTAGAAATACTAACCCTCAACAACAAATCATAGAAGTACTGCAACGCTACGACTTATTTAAATTAGTCTCACCATTTAAAAGGTGTTTGCGCTGCAATGGATTATTAGAACCTGTAGATAAGCAATCTATCGTTGACAAGCTACCAGAAACAGTGCGATCGCAGGTTGATATATTTCAGCGTTGCCAAGACTGCGATCGCATTTATTGGAAAGGTTCACATTATGAACGATTGCAACACT
This sequence comes from Nostoc sp. XA010, assembly GCF_020829625.1. Lineage (GTDB taxonomy): Bacteria > Cyanobacteriota > Cyanobacteriia > Cyanobacteriales > Nostocaceae > Nostoc. The sequence goes on from NZ_JAIVFX010000007.1 coordinate 216,994, forward strand.
TTATTGATGGAGTACTTAACTCAGATAGAGATGAGTAAGCTAGTAATGGCAATATTCAACCAGCTGAAATATTGCCACTAATTATTTGACTACCCCCGATTCTTGGATTTTCATCTCCGCTATTCAAATCATCAGGAGTGGGGTTTAGCTTACTCTCTCCAGTAACTTCTTCTGGTTCAATGGGATCTGCCTCTTGAGCTTTATCGATATCAAGAGAGAGAGGAGGTTCTTTGGCGTGAGAGAAATCGATAAGTGGATTGGGTTGATCGGAAGTCATGAGTTGCTAAATTATACAGTCTTCTTTAGTGTTGAATTTATTTTGCTTGTCAACATCTTTCCTGAGAAATAAACCACCGATTATAAAAAACTATGACATTAATTTTAGCTCTCGATTTTGGCGGAACTAAATTGGCGGCAGGATTGGTAAATGTCGGTTCTAGAAAGTGGTTGCGTTATGAACGCCGTCTCTCGCCAGCGAATGCAAATGCTAGTACTGACTTGGAAATTATGCGATCGCTAATATACTCATTGCTAGAAGACACAAAACCTGCTGCGATCGGTGTTAGCTTTGGCAGCCCTGTAGATGCTTCTACGGGGACGGTGCGACTATCTCATCATGTAGCTGGATGGGAGAATATTCCTCTCAAAAGTTTGTTGGAGGGGGAGTTTGGCGTTCCTGTTGGTGTAGATAATGATGCTAACGTTGCTGCTTGGGAGAACATCGTTTTGGTGCGGGACAGGGGTACGATAGCCTGTTTTACATAACTATCAGCACTGGCGTGGGTGGTGGTTGGATACTCAACGGCCAGCCTTGGCGGGGTGCTAGTGGGATGGCTGAGGATAATTAGACATATCGTTGTAGATCCTCCTGGGCCAGTTTGTTTGTGTGGGAAACGTGGATGTGTGGAACGTTTGGGGTCAGGGCCTTATATGGCACAAAATGTTAGGGAAATTTTGGAGAACGAACCGCAGAGGCGCATACTCACAATTTCTAAGATCCTTTCACAATAAAACAACCGCATTCCCACTACATTTTCAAAGCTAGCTTGAATCGCTTTAAACTGTTCCCAACTTAATCCACGTTTGAAGAAGTGTTGTTCTTCTGGGAAGTTAACAGCATTTTATAACGTTTGAGTCATAATATTTTTTACTCTCGCAGTTAGTACTCACGAAATTTATCTTATTTCGATCCTAAATCAAAACCAAATTATCCCGATGAATCACGGTTTCCACACCCGCATAGCCTAAAATCACGGAAATTTCCCGCGAATGACAGCCGCGAATCTTTTGCAATTCATCGCTGTTGTAATTCACAAGTCCTCTGGCAATTTCGTTACCCTTGCTGTCACACAATTGCACTGCATCCTGTGTGCGAAACTCTCCTTCTACTACTTTAATTCCAGCTGCTAATAACGATTTTCCCGCCAGAGAAATTGCCGCGATTGCACCTTCATCTAAATACAATTTACCCATAGGTAAAAGTCCGTAAGCTATCCAACGTTTACGCGCCGAAGTTGGTTCAGGTTGCGGTTCAAAATGCGTCCCAATCAGTTCACCTTGGATAATTTTTTCGATATTCTGGGGAAATCGTCCTTGGGTAATTACGGTACGAACTCCCGCCGCGATCGCAATTCTTGCAGCCGAAATTTTTGTCACCATACCGCCAGTACCCCACTGAGAACCTTGGGAACCTGTTTGTATTTGTAATTGAGCTAATTCTTTAATGCTACTCACTAAAGCGATCGGCCGCGCATCTGGTACGGAACGCGGATCGGCTGAGTACAGTCTATCGACATCGGTAAGCAAAAATAGCCAATCTGCTTCTACTAGGCTGGCAACTAATGCCGAAAGGGTGTCATTATCACCAAATTTTAGTTCATCTATGGCTACGGTATCATTTTCATTGACTATAGGGATCACTCCCAGCCCTAATAGCTCCTGAAAAGTATTGTAGGCGTTGAGATAGCGGCTGCGCTGTACTAAGTCGCTGCGAGTCAGCAATACTTGAGCGATCGCCTGTTGCAAGGTAGTAAATAAATCATCGTATATCCGAATTAACCTGCCTTGTCCAACTGCTGCTACAGCCTGTTTTAGTGCGATCGCTTTGGGACGTTCAGTTAAGCCCAACCGCGCACAACCCACTCCCACAGCCCCAGAAGAAACCAAAATCACCCGGTGTCCTTGTCGTCTTAAATAACAGAGTGTTTCCGCCAAGGTAGCAATGGTAGAAAGTGCTAATTGTCCCGTTTCTGGTTGGGTTAGGCTCGAAGTGCCGATTTTGACAACAATTGTTAATGACATCTAAAAAGTGAGGAGTTAAGAGTGAGGAGTTAGGAGTTGAATTTAATTCATAACTCATAACTTCTAACTCCTAACTAAATTTGTAAAGCGCCAATCCCTCTATAGTGAAGGCTGACGCTTTACGGGTTTATATTTATTTTGTATGCTGTAGGGTCTTTTTTGGCTGACCCCATATTATTAATAATTATGATCCCCGATTTTTGAATTCCATTAAGATTCCTTAACCATTTCTTTAGATTTACTTTCCTGATGATTTTTTAGCTTTTGTGAATCTTAGTTTTTTTGGGGGTAATAGAGGCTCCCAGAATTTCAGATATCCAAACTTCAAAGTTGCGGACAGGATGAGAGCGCAGGGCTGCGTCTGCATGGACAATGGGTTCAACTAGAATGGTAAACATTCCCAAGCGATTACCTGCAATGACATCCGTAAATAAGCGATCGCCTACCATCCCCACTTGATGTACTGGTAGATCCATTCCCCTAAGTGCTGCTCTAATTTTGCGTCGGGAGGGCTTGGCTGCACCTAAGTAGTAAGGTAGGTTAAGCGATCGCGCAATTCCACCAATTCGCGCTTCACTCAGGTTGTTACTCACTAAACACAATGCAGTACAGGAACGAATTTGCTCCACCCAATCTTGTAGTTCTGGAGAAGCTATTCCTACTGTAAAGGGTACTAAGGTTTCATCTACATCCAATACCAGCCCTTTAAGCCCGTATTTTTGGATAATATCTGGTGTTAGGTTCAACACTGAACCTTCTAAAATCAAGTCAGGCTGTAAAAGATTGTTCCAGGCCATAGTCAACAGTCAAATTTAAGTAGCTTTAGACAAATGAGCATAACCCAATATAGTTTAGTTAGTCGAACTCGATTCTGGTATATCTCCCTGAACAGTTTGAGATAAAATCCCTAAAATCTTATCTATCTCTTTAATGTAATAATTATTCAAATCAATAAATATATCGTTTTCTTCTAACTTCAAAAACTTCCAAATATCCCCCGTTGTTACCGCGCCATAAATTTTCCTAATATCATTTCCTTCTCGTTGATTAAACAATTGTGCTGCCAACATTGTCGCCGCACATTGGCCTAATCCACCTTTAATATTTTCATTTTTCGCCTCAATAATAACCAACACAGGCACATTAATTGTTAATTGCTCTTTAGCACGACTGATAATAAAATCACAATAGCCATTTAGACCTTTTTCGGCATCTACATTAAAATCTGTTCCTGAAAATAAACTAATTGGATAATTAGCCCTGCGCCTTACCTCCAACAATATTGGAGTGATAATCATTTCTGAACGAGCTTTTTCAGTATTAATTGCTAAAGCCAGTTCTGTCGTTTCTTCTAAAGAATTTATGAGTTTTTCGCTTGGCTGTAAAGGTTTTATGTCGGCACATAAATCAGTTTCTTCATCAATGTGGATGCTGAATGACTTTTTAAATTTACTTAGTGTAAAGTCGCTATAAGCCATTGTCAGCACCTCATGCCAATTTTGGATTTTGCGGAAAGTTGTAAGGAGGGCTTCCCTCCGTAGCAAACTTTTCAAGAGGGATAATGGAATTAAAATCCCTAGCAAAATGCTTTTTTCCGAATCTTAAACAATACTAATTGTCCCAATTTAGTCTCAATGATTCATTGCTTCCACATTGAATGGGACATGGTAAAAGGTTTAGCTAGATTTTGATTACAATGAAAACTTTCAATTAAAAAATTCAAAATGAAAACGTTACATTTTGAATTTTTAATCTTATTCCACTTCATTAAAAAGATGTTCTTCTAACAGAGGTTGCACTTTACGAAACTCCTCTGGAGAAAGTAATTCAGGTTCACCTGTTTTTGTTATCCGTGCAAAAAACAACAGGGGATCGAGGGGTGTATAAATTGCATACTCCTGATCTTCATCATAGAAGCTAGCGAGTAGCTGTAATTGCTCCGGATCTAAATCCGCTTCTTCGTCTTCGATTTCTAAGGTGAAGAGTTCTGATTCTTCAACGGGCGGTAAATCACCTGCAACAGTCAGAGCATAAGCTGTATTCTTCAATATCAGGTTCTGCTCCGATAGTACAGCTTGGGCAGTGGCAAAAATTTGCTCAATAATGCTGTCATCTTCTACCAGAACCGCTTCTTCTTCCTCACCGTCACCTTCCCAAGAAAAAATTTCTACAGGTGAGTCTACAGGAAGAAGTAAAACGTATTCTTGTTCATCGACTTCGAGGGAATGCTCTATGTAACATTCGAGCGATCGCCCTTTGTCATCGGTTAAAGTGATGGAACCCGCATGAGCGTTATCATTTTCTTCAGGAAAAGGAGAGGAAAACATAGCCGAAATGTAGAAATTTAATAAATACCAGCAACATTGAAAATCGCTTAACTATTTAATGACATTATTATGCCAACCAAATAGCCTTATACGTAGATACAACTGCTGGCTAATCGTTTTCAGAATATCATGTTAAAAGGTATCAATATTCAATAGCCGCAACTGAACTGTGGGAGTTAGCACGCTTAACATCCAACCATTGTTGTAAAATCAAAGCGGCTGCCTTGCGGTCAATCAAACCTTTATGGCGTGACGGGGAGCGGTTCTCAGCTATCAGCAGTTGTTCTGCTTGAAACGAAGTTAATCGCTCATCCATATATTCCACAGGCAGTTTCAGTGCTTTAGCAAGTCTTGTAGTAAATTTTTGAACTTGACGCGCTTGAAATCCTACTGAGCCATCCATTGAATAAGGTAAGCCCATTACCAGGATTTGCACCTCGCGTTCATTAACTATTTGCCGGATTTGCTCCACATCCTGCTCAAAAGATGTGCGCTCAATTGTGGTAATCCCCGTGGCAATTAAACCCGTGCGATCGCACCCAGCCACACCAATGCGTTTGCGACCAAAATCTAGTCCTAACGCTGAAATAAAAGGTTTTGGTTGCTGTTGGGATATCACAATTAATTCTCCTGCTGTGCATCTGCTGATTCAGAAATCGGTGATGCTTCCATGCTAGGATTTTTTACCGAAAAGTTAATCGGTTCTGACAAGCTTTGCAGTGGTTTATCTGACGATGGCAGTTGTCCTGGTTGTATCCATGACATTCCACCTGGTATAGGTTTACGTGCCGGTTGTAAACCTTGCAGCATATCAGTCCACTGAATTCCTTCTAAGGAGACGAATTTAGACTCTCGTAGCTTGTGCCATACAGAGCGAGACATAACTAATGTATGTTCTATGCGTTTTGCCCCAATTCGCTCCAAATATTCTTCTCGCTCTGCTTGATAGTCCGAGGAAGCGAGTTGCAACCCTTGTTGGGGAAAATCTTGGGCAATACGAGCCAGTTGAGATAGTAATTCTGGGTACAGCCAAGTATAAGCAGGATGCACTGTCAGCGTTGCAACGTGGGGAACTTCACCCTTACGGTCAAGTTGCACCTGAAAATAGCCGATCGCAGCTTTGCGTTGCGGTTCAAATACGTAACCACTCACTACTTCTGTTTTGCTCGCCCATTGCATTACTGCATCAGTTAAAGCACCAAACAAACTGGTTTTAAAGTCGCGGGTATTACGGTCAAAAACCTGACGGACTAAAGGCGGCATTGATGCCGTATCTAGTTGATATAGCAACTGGGCATCAGCATTACTTACTGGCAAAAGGTTGGGTAAGTCTGGCTCTGCTTGCGCTAATTCAGCCAGTAATTCTGGCCCAATTTCCCAGTACGTCATTTCTGCCAGACGCTGGAATCCATTTTGCCGATATAGTGCCAGTGCCTCTATGTCATTGATGTTAACTTCCAGTAACCAAGTGCGAGCTTCCAGAATCGATTCAAAGCAATGACGCAAAAGTTGTGAGCCAGTTCCTTGTTTATCGACACCACGCTCTAACAGCACTTTATCAATGCGCCAAGTGCTGCGTGTCCGGTTAAAGGGTGACACTTGAATCATCCCTAAAAGCATCCGTCCTTGCTCTGCTATGTAGGCACAGAGGCGATACTGTAGCGGGTTAGGAAACCAACTCAAAAATTTGAGTAATCCATACCAGCGACGCAGCATGAGCATCTGGCTGATGGCAAAACCTGCTCCCTTGGGAGTGAGGGCTGAGAATGACTCTTGAGTTATGCGCTCAATTCCGTCCAGATCCCGGTATTGGACTGGTCGGATAACAACGCTGAGGTTTCTGGGAAGTAATGAAGTCATTTTTATTCGAGCCGCTATTTAGCCTTAACTAACTGCTCTTCAAAGGAACTGCTGCAATAATATTAACTGCTTTTTGCCCCTTACTATTGCGCCAAAAGGGTGATTTTACTAACTCAATACTTAAAAAAGCAGAAAAAGCAGACCTTATGAGAACACCATTGGCATTAACCCAACAACATCTGCCTTATATTTTATTGGAATTTTGATTAAAATTTGTATATATTTACAGCCCTTGTCGAGAAACTAGCTTTTCAAAGTTGGCTTGGGTTTGATGGAGTAATTGCTGGCGACTATCTACCAGTGTTTGCTTCAGGGTTGGAACAAGATTGCGAGCTTGCAGAGTCATGTGAAGTTGCAGGTTGGCGACATATTCACTGAAATCTTGATTCATTTCATCTGCGCTTGCATTCGTTAATAAATTTGATTCCATTGCCACTGTATTCTCCTGTGTTAATCCTGTGCTGTCTCTCTTTATGAACAAAAACTATCACGTTATTTTGACTAACTTCTTAATTTGCAATGAAGTTTAACGCTTCTTAGGAATAGCGATCGCAGTAGGGTTTGGGTTCAAGGTGGGAAATTTGCTCTTAAAAGGGCGATCGCCAGAAAAGCAAACGTTGTTAGACTCCTTTTTCGCCAGTGCTGAAACTCTTATTGGTTAATTAGCAGGCGATGCACAACGTTCTGCGATCTCTTGAACTACCGTGAGGAATTGGCGCAGCAAGATCGAATCGGTCGGTGCTGGCTCTAACAAAGCCTTGATATCTGCCCGTCGCCACACCACCGCAATTGCCCTTGTAAACGGGGTGTCTTGAAGCTCTCGGTACACCACACCTTGACGTTGAAGCGTTTGCACGTTATCCGGTAGAATCGAGACACCTACGCCTGCTGCCACTAAACTGAGGTTGATCACCATCCAAGTGGCTTTGACCGTTTCTAGCAATGTTGGCTTGAATCCCCGAAGCTCAAATTGCGATAAGACCACTTCGTAGGAGGGCACCGCATCAAGCGGTGGTAAAATCAACTGCTCGTCCTTGAGTGCTTCAAGTGGAATCTGCGATCGCGCCGTCAGGGGATGATGTTCTGGCAATGCAACCACAAAGGACTCTTGCACAATCGCAAGAAAGTTCAGAGTTGAATCACCTGAATAAGGATTGGGCAGATGTTCAAATCCAACATCGATGGAGTTATCCCGTAGTCCTTGGATCATTTCCTCGATCGTTATAGATCGCAGTTCTAATTCCACCTTCGGATAACGATCACGAAAGGTTTTGAGAATATCTGGAAGTAAACTATTCGCGATCGCAGTGTTCACCACCACAACCAGCTTGCCAATTTCGCCACGGCTGGCTTCTTGTGCCCGTGTCACCGCCCGTTCTAGTGCAGTGACGGCAACCTGAAGTTCGGTGAGAAAAACCTTTCCCGCCGCCGTCAACACCGGAGGGCGACGAGTGCGATCAAAGAGTTCGACGCTCAAGGCCCCTTCCAGGGCAGCGATCGTTTTGCTGAGGTAGGATTGTTCCACATCTAAACGTTCAGCCGCTTTGCTAAAGCTTTTTTTATCGCCCGTTTCTGCAACAAGCTCCATAAAATAGTGTAGCTGTCGCATTTCAAGCTGATTCCAAGGTCGAAGGATCATTTAACCAAAATAGTATGATTAAAATATCATACTAATATAATCAAAATCCTCTTACTATCATAATAATCATCTTCTAAGCTTGCTTTCATGAACTGATAACTCGCAACTAGGAGATTAATTATGAAAGTGCAACCTGGGATCGCTCTGACATCTAGCCGCTTAAATCGAGACATCGAACTACCGCCTGCGGTGAAAGCGCAAGAATCGGCAATCAATTCTAGAACAATCGCTTATTGTCACGAAGTCCTTGATCGCAGTCGTTTTTTTTGCCTGCTGAAAGCTGGAACCATTACTCCACCATTAATGCAATATGCCTTTCTCCAGTACCATTTTTGGCGCGATCGGCTGCATCAGTGGTTCGGCTTATGCATTATCAAAGCAGGAAGTTGTACTGACCCAGACCAAAAATCTGCGATTATGTCGTTGTCAGATCACACCTTCACCGACTTGCAAGATGATCATAGTGAGATGTACGTAGAATTTCTTCACGATCTGGGATTGAGTGATTCTGAAATTACGGCATCTCAACGGAGTGCCGCGACTGTATCGTATGAACGTTCATTTTTCAATGAATTCGGCTACGGAATCGACAACTTTTATGAAGCCTTGGCTGCGCTGAGTGGTCGAGAACTGTGTGTGTCAATCCGAAATGCCAGAATTCTCCAATCTTACTTTGATGCTCGTGGCATGAAGCACCCAACTTGGTTGAGCTTGCACGCGGAATTAGAGGTGAATCATTTCCAAGATTCTATTCGTCCGGTGCTGACTCGCTACGATGGGGATTCAGCCAAACTTCATAGCGTAATCAAAGCCGTCGAGCGTGGAATCGACCGACACGTACAATATTTCGAGGATCTGCTCCATGAGTACGAATCCCTTGGCAATGCTGTTTAGGACGCTACTCATTCATGTAAGTGAATTCTGACAATACTTCGCATATTTTCACCTTATCAAACGAATGAGAGTCACCTCGAAAAATGGTTTTGTCAAGCGTTTGATGAAACGAAAAACTTTCTAATACCGCAGCGATGTATGATAGCAGCGTCTTTATCTAGCGAAAAAACCGATTTGTAAAATGAGTTAGCAAATAATGTGGAGTTATTTGATGCGGCAGTTTTATTTTTTTCTTTCGGCTTTATTTGTCAGCGTTAGTGCAGTCGATCAAAGTGTTTCAGCACAAAACAATCAACCAGGCAGTAATCATGATTACAATCAAGCTCTGCTTCTAGCGACGAGCGCGATTGATGGCTGCTACCACTACAAAAGACTAGAGAGTGTGACAAACTCAATCAGATTAAAGCCACGTTGACGAATTGGTGTATTCAAGGAGACAAAAATGCCTGTGAACTTTACCCACTTGTGTCAGCTTATGAAACCATTGCACAGCTTTCAGAGATTCCCTAGGGTGAATTGAGAGAGTTAGATGCCGAATCAATGACGAACATTTGAGGATTGTAAGACTAGCCCTTTCAAGGTGAGCATCTGTACTATCCAAGTTTTTACAGCATTTCAGGCATTGGCTGGAATTGAGCAAAGAATCTATGCATTAGACTCCAAATTTTTCGACTGTAAATTAAGCGATGCCTACGGCGGACTACGCCTATGCAATCGCCAAAATCCCAAAATTGGGTTAAAAACATCATTGATTTTATAGTACAAAAGTTCACCTTGAAAGGGCTAGTTCTAAATTCAGGAGGTATTGTAGCAACCACAATTAACACTAGCTACTCTTATAAGCGGCACTCTTTTGGTGACTCTTTCCAATGCCCCTTAAAATCTCAAACCAACACCACCTTGTACAGAGATAGCTGTACCACCGCTATCACGGTAGGCATCAAAAGCAATAATGGCATTGCCAAAAAGCACAGTATTGCTATTTGGGATCATATAATCAATGCCCGGTTGTAAAGCAAAACTAATTTTGTCGCCTACAGGAGAAGATCCACCACCACCAGCCAACACTAACCCAGCACCCAGGTAAGCATCAGCTTGCCAGTTAAGGGGAAAATCGTAAGAAACCGTTGGTACAATTGCCGTATTATTACCAACTAACACTTGGGCACGCAGTGAAATCGGTGCTTCCAAAAGCTTATAGCGACCGGCTATAACCCCCCCCAATTGGATACCGTCAGTAAAACCAATAGCGGGGCCTATACCGATATAACTGCCATAGGCTACTTGAGCTTGTGCTGGTTTAGCACTTGCCAGACTCAAAACCAAGCCAGCCCCCAAAACTGAAACCAAATATGGAATATATTTCATAACCGAACTCCTCACACCAATTAGTCATTAGTCATTAGTCATTGGGCATTCGTTATTCGCCTTGTCTGCCTCATCTCCCTCATCTCCCTCATCCTCCCCTACCCCCTGCCCCTCTGCTCCCCTTCCCATTCTACGGGCAACTAGAATGAATGCCTCCTTGAGTACAAATGTATGCGATTTGCTTGGGATCTAAATTTTTGGCTTTAGAAAAATCAACCCCTTGGACTACGGCAGATACTGAGCCTAAATCTGGGGTTTCTACAAATTGATCGGCTGGATCTTGTTTACTAGGAGCGAGAATTGCTCCCTTAAAATCTGCTCCAGCAACATTTGCCCCCCGTAAATCTGCAAGACTCAGGTCGGCATTTTGCAAGTTAGCGTTTTCCATCTGGGCAGAACGCAAAACAGCACCAGCTAGACGAGTGGCGCGAAGGTTAGCATTGCTGAGATTAGCACGATCCAAATAGGCTCCTGATAAATCTGCCCCTTGCCAATCAGTGTTCATTAAGTTGGCAAAGGATAATTGTGTTCCTATGGCAGTGGCGCGACCTAAACGGGCAGCGTACAGATTGGCTTCATTCAGTTTAGCGTCACCTAAATCTGCTCCAGTCAAGCTGGCTTTTTCCAAAAGTGCGTTTCGTAGATCGGCTCCTACTAGTTGGGCGCTGTTGAGTTTAGCCTCATATAGACGTGCATTGGATAAGTTGGCTCTGTTGAGAGTGGCGCGGCTCAAATCGGTACGGTTCATCAAGACGCGACTGAGATTAGCATCAGTAAGATTGGCTTGCTGTAACTGAGCTTGGCTTAAATCAGCCATCACATCATCATAGGTATCCCAACGTCCATCTTCACCCACGTCTCGAAAACGGCTACCCTTAAAGCTGGCTTGGTTAAGATTTGCAGATTTAAATTTAACTCCTGACAAATCAAGGTTATCTAGTACCAAGTTGAAGAAGGAACTTCCTGGCGTCCCGCTTTGACCTAATTGGGTGCTACTAAGGTCAACGCCCTCGATTTTACCGCTATAAACAGAGAGAATCTTGTTAAGCGTTCGCTGGTTTCTTTGTAACCGCCCTTGCCGTAATTCCCGTTCTTGGGTTGCAGTACTACCCATAGACTCTAGTTCGCTAACCAAAAACTGATTCTTATTTTTTAGTTCTGGGATGGCTTTGGGCCCAACAGTTGTCAAAGCTTGTTGAATTGTATCCAAGAGGCTGGGGTTGGTTTCGCTAACCAAGAGATCAGTCAGAAATTTAGCGGACTGTGGGTGATTAATGCCACCCATAGCCAGAATTGTACTTTGGCGTTGCTCATTAGTCGCTCCAGAGTTGGAATTCCATTGGTTGCTAAGTTCGAGGGACTGTTCCCTGTTGATTTCCTCGGTTGCTCGCTGGGATTGTTGAATTTGGATATAAACTTGAGTACCTATTAAAGTTGCCAACACAGCAGTCATACTCGTAAGCCCTATCCCAAACAAAGTCAAATTAGGATTTTGCTGTATCCGCCGCCAAAGATTAGGCGACTGGTTGGTTTCGGCTGCCGCTAATTCTTCTCCCTCCTGCCATTCTTCTGCTTGATCATTACCATCAGCAGACTGAGCTTGTTTGTTATTAGCTAAAAGTGAGGATGGCAAGGGGCGAGTCGCATCTATTGTATAAGTGCCTGCAAGTTGATCGTGCAATGCGCGACGCCCCCGGCGCGACGGTAAGCCTATCCCTTCACCCACAATCATTAACAAAGATAAAAATATGAATAATCCTAAATTAGGAAAAGCAAAGCTGTAGCGCCACAGCAGATAGGCGATAGAAATGGGTACAGTCCAACGCCCAACTCCTTCTCTAATTACAACTGCCCCCAAACCAGGTGGTCTTCCTTGCTCGTTGACAACCCGCACTTTTAACCAACGTTTAGGAATTGTGCTACCAGTCTTAGCCAGTAAATACAATTGCCACCATGAAAGAGTTACAGGTGCTAACAGGGCGATTGTCCACAAAATATTAGTTGGCCATGCCACGTTACGGATGCCATAGCTAACAGGTAGAGCCAGGGGTCTAGCGATCGCTCTTTCTGTGACTACCAGCACGGGGTTAAGGGGCACTCGATTAAAATCGCTTCTAGAATCGGCATAAACACCAATGCTGAAGGGAATCAACCCACTTGTAACCACTAGTGTAATTTCAGCCGCCCAAGCAGCAAACCGCCTGCTTGCTAGTAGCAACGAATTGGCTCTTTCTGGTTGTTTAGACTGCCCAGATTGATTACTTCTTTTGACAATTGGTGTCGTCATCGCATAATTTCCTTTGAGATTATTTATACGCCATTTATACGCCGCGATCGGCACAGTTAAAATAGACTAAGCTAATCGGCAAAAAGAAAAGCATATTGAAATAGAATGCAGTCATAAGTCAGGAGCCTTTTTTATCATGGCTCCTGACTTTCATAACTACAGGTATGCAAAGTAAATGCATATCAGCTTATTACTTACGTTGAAAGCTACTGGACACAAAAATTTTGTATCCAACATACACTAACACTGCCAAAAGTGCCAAACTAATTACAGATGCAACCAGTTTAAACACTGCTTGCAGCATTGCCAAGCCTACTAGCACCGTCACACCCGAAACTACCAGCTTTTTTGTTCCAGATAAGCTGTTGAACCAAATCTGAAATCGCTCCAGTTGCAAATTAAATTTGGCAAAAATAGATGCCTCAGTTTGTTTTTGTGGTTGGGGAACCACTTCCGGCGAAGAATTAATCTCTGCCTCTAGCTTATTGAGGCGACGCTGCAAGTCTTCTTCTCTTTGAGGATTCATCAATCTTTTCTACCTCAGCTAGGTCACTTATTCCACAACAGACAACCAAATTATATTTTTGGTGGTTGTCTTAGTGATTTTAGCTAATGTCTGTGTATGCAATACCTTTCTAGGCAGTAAAAATTATGATGATTTTTGAAATATTAACGTACTACGGATTGAAGTGTAAAATGTATAGTAGAAAATTTTGGTGTAAAAGCGCCACTACACATAGATAATTTGCATAGTTAATGGTCTTTATACCCATCGTATCTTCACAAAAAATCCTTAAATGAATGGTATTGCTTTATACAGCAGATTTTGGAACCAAGATAGATTGCTGCCGTCTATTAAATCAGACGATATAACAATATTGCTCTAAAAAAAATTGGAGCATTAATTAAAATGAAAACGCTTAGGCTACTTACAATTGTTCCCACAGCTTTGGCGATGAGCTTGGTTTTTGCCCAGACTAATTTGGCACAGACACCAACAATCCAAATTAATCGGAATCTCCAAGCAGATCCACTGGTTTTGAAGGGAAAGTCTGGGGGAACTGTCAAAAGTAATTGTGGCAATATTACCACTGAACCTAATCACGTTATCCAGGTTACAGAATCACTACCTTATTTGCGATTAACAGTAGAGAGTGAAGGAAAGCCAACGCTATTGATCGATGGGCCTGGGGGGCGTTTTTGTGTAATGGCAGATAAATATTCTGGAGGCAAGCCAGAACTTTCTGGTTTCTGGCAAGCAGGAACATACTCGCTGTTTGTGGGCGAACAATCCCAAGGAAAGCCAAACTTTAACTACACCCTCTCAATCTCGCAAGAAACAAAGAAATAGTCATTTGTCCTTTGCTAATGACCAATGACTAATGACTAATGACTAATCTTCCAGTGATTTGCCTGGGATTTCGACAGCTTTGACATCAATTGTGCCTTCTGGTGTAAAGCGCTGAAAATGACTATTTTGTACTAAGAGTGACTCTCCACAGCTAGGGCACTGCAACTGACTGTTATTTAAACCTGTAAATTCATATCTACAGACGGGACACTGGTCAGCAACCAAGTTACGTTGCAGCCACCAACGAAAGCCAAAAAAAGCCACAATGGGTGCTAAAAACAGCAACCCGACAATAATTAGTAACGAATTAACCAACCAACCCAAGCCCAGTGATACCAGCAACCAAATAACTGCCAGCAGGGTAAGCCAAGGGCGGAGATTTAAAAGATTCAATTGGAATGACTTAAAGCTCATTTTTTAAATGTCGTCCTGCTCTCCTTCTAGGATAGCGATTTTAGTCATTGGCCATTTGTCATTTGTTATTTTGACTCAAATGGACTTCATTACTGAGGATAGAAGAACTTTTTGTAAGTGCTGTTGAAAGGCATCTATGCCAAACAGAGCGATCGCTTGTTCTCTTAGCCACTCTCCATTACATCGCTGGTCATTCCCTTGAAGCATTTCTATACAAGCCTCTGCTACAGCATCAGGACTGCGGTGTGGGACTCGCCATCCCAGTTTACCATCTTGCAAAGGATCGGCTGAACCATCGTCGTCACCGGATAATACAGGCACTCCACAAGCCATTGCTTCCAGATAAACTATGCCAAAGCCTTCTTGTGAAGGCATAATATAGGCATCAGCAAGGCGGTAATGTTCTATTAATTCTTCTGTTGCAACAAAACCAGCAAATACGACGCGATCGCTCACACCTAAATATTCAGCTAGTTTAGCTAATCGCGGTTGGTCATCACCGCGACCTATTACCAAATATTTCACTTCTGGGAAAACTTGAGCGACTTGTGGTAATGCCCGAATCGTTACATCTACACCCTTGTAAATATCTCCTGACCATAACCGCGCTACTGTCATTAGCACCTTAGCACCAGTTAAGCCATACTTTTGCACTAATTCTGGCTGCTTGGAACCAGGAGTAAATTTATCCCCATCAATTGCACAAGGCATCATTTGTACAATTTTCGGGTTTAGACTATTTGTAGCACAAGCGCGATCGCGGCTGTAACGACTAATTGTCCAAATTCCAGCTGCTGATGTCAGGGTGCGACGTTCTTGATTTTTGAGCGGTTCCCAGACTTCTTTGCCGTAAGTTAGCACTGTGTAAGGAATCCCCAAGGGCTGGCAAAGAGTTTGTACTAATACTCCTAAGTTAATATGACCGCAGAAAACTTGTTCTGGACGGTTTTGCAATAGACACTTAAGTAAAGCTGCTGCCATTTGCAATCTTCCCAAATAGGGAGACTGATTTTTAAAGTAATGAAATTTTAAGTTCTTGTCTTTAAACGGATTTAAGCTCTCAGGACTATCTCGCAGCAAAAAGACTTCCGCTTTGTAGACTTGGCTCAATCCCAGATAGGCGCGAAAAATATCTTTTATATATGATTGAATACCGCCTTCGTGGGCAAAAATTTCTAAAAACACGAAGACATGATTAGTTTTTTCGTTAATTTTATCACCTAACTTGAGGGTTTCTGTCACTGTAGTGATATGCATGTTAGGTTATTTACACTCGCGGTAAGGGTGCGATGCCTGCGGCAAAAACTTCATCCTACGCACCGCTTTTTAACCGCTCTAAATCTGTTTTTACCATTTTTTCTAAAAGTTCTTCAAAGCTCACTTGGGGTTCCCAACCAAGGTTTATTTTAGCTTTACTGGGGTTAGCTACTAGTTCAAAATGCTCATCTTGTCGCAATAAGCTGGTATTTAAAACTATATGCTGCGTCCAATCCAATCCGACAGACTCAAAGGCTGCGGCAACTAACTCTCTAACACTGTGCAGTTTACCAGTGCCTATCACATATTCTTCTGGTTCATCAACTTGCAACATTAACCACATTGCTTGCACGTAATCACCCGCAAACCCCCAATCGCGTTTGGCATCTAAATTACCCATTTCTAAGGTGTCAGTTAAACCCAATTTAATCGATGCGGCTGCCAAAGAAACTTTGCGTGTAACAAACTGAGGCGGACGTAGAGGAGACTCATGGTTATATAAAATTCCACTACAGGCAAATAACCCATAGCGCTGTCTGTGATGCACCATTGTCCAATGGGCGTGCATCTTGGCCGCAGCATAGGGATTTTTGGGGCGAAAAGGCGTTTCCTCATCTTGAGGCGAAATAAATACATCGCCAAACATTTCTGAGCTACTGGCTTGATAAAATCTAGTGGATAAACCAACCTTTCGTACTGCTTCCAAAAGCCTGGTAGCCGTACCAGTTATCAGATCCAGGGTTCCCAATGGGTCGTTCCAAGAATCATGTACAAAACTGGGAGCCGCCAAATTGTAAATTTCTTGGGGACGCAGTTGTTCAACTGCGGTCAACAGCGCCGTATTATCCCTTAAGTCAACCGTAAAAATTTCTACCTGATTTGCCAGTGTTCCCAGTTTGGTCAAATTAGGTTGTCGATGTGGGGGTACTAATCCTACAACTCTGTAACCACGGTTGAGGAGCAAATGGCTGAGATAGTAGCCATCTTGACCAGTTATGCCTGTAATTAGGGCTGTCTTAATCATATTTTCTCCCCCTATTTCCTCTATCTCTTTAAGCACAGAATGGCACTTGTTGGAGAATAAAAATAAGATTCTCAACACTGCTGACAAATATTAACAAGGGAGCTAGGGTAACTCGAATGTTATCTTTACTGTATTCCTTAATTCTTTTTATACAACAATATTCTTTGAGGCTTTACAAAATGCTCATTTATTATGAGCATTTTTAAGTAAAAAACATATTACCCTAATCCAGATAATATTAAAAAAGCAGTATACTTTTATCAATCAAATAACTATTTATTTAACCCACGACTCCTGCCGCTCGTGCTTCTGTTTTGATGCGAGTGGCACTACTTCTCTACGCTACGCCTTCGCTCAGAACCCAAAATTGGCATCAGAAGTATTCTTACTTTTGTGCTTCTTGAGAGTATTTGACGATGAGAAGGCAATTTCTACCATCTGCACCACGTTCGTATACAACACGATCAGCCAACCGCCGCAGGAGAAACCATCCATAACCGCCTACTTGCAGCGTACCTGGTTCTGGCTCTGCGATCGCATCAGGATTGAAAGGTTTTCCATAATCCCAAATTCTAATCTCTAGTCGGTCAATCCACAGATAAATGTTAATCTCAATGGTTGTTTCCGGGGGTAAAGCATGATGAGCATGACGAACAGCGTTGGTAAAGCCTTCTGCTAATGCTAAATTAAGGCGATCAAGTTGGGTTTTTGACCAGCCAAGTTGAGACAAATGTTGCAGACAAAATTGCTCAAACCATTCTTGCACCTGGTTTAGGAGACTGAGTTCGCTCTTAACCGTCAGATGGTCTTGCTGCACTATGCTAAACATTAACTGTGACTTAAATATAAGTAAACCCAAGTTGCTAGTTATTAAATTTTGCACTATTCGCAGAATTTCTTTGATATAGAAAAATCTAAATTTAGATATTCTATGTCCCAAAAGACAAAACATGAACGATTTTGGCATTTCGAGGGTTATAACTAGCAACTTACGTTAAGTAAGTGAAAATGTTTGTATTTGATGACTTTTGGTGAATTTAAATTTTGGAATAGCTTTTACGTCCAAAACTTCAGATCCTAGATGCAATCTGAATTATTAAAATTGACGCCTGTAAATTTCTTTCAAAAGCACATCTGCATCTGCTCTTGAAACTCACAGGCGTCAAAGCACTTTGTGCTGACTAATTTAGAATAGTCCCAAGGTCAAAGATTTATCCAATGGCAAGGCAGCACCAATACCCAGCCACAAGGTGATAAGGGTACCAAAGAGGAACACTGTGGTTGCAACTGGACGACGGAAGGGGTTTTGGAACTTATTAACGTTCTCAATAAAGGGAACGAGGATTAGCCCCACTGGTACGGAACCCATTGCTAACACTCCTAAAAGTTTGTTAGGAAGCGATCGCAAAATCTGGAAGACTGGATACAAGTACCACTCTGGCAAAATTTCCAATGGTGTGGCGAAAGGATTTGCTGGTTCACCGGTCATAGCGGGATCTAGCACCGCTAGAGCCACAATCGCAGCGAAGGAACCCATGATCACGATTGGAAAGACATAAAGTAGGTCATTAGGCCAAGCGGGTTCACCATAGTAGTTGTGACCCATGCCTTTAGCTAGTTTGGCTCTTAACTGAGGATCGCTCAGGTCAGGTTTTTTTTGTGTTGACATTTTGAAATATTCTCTCCTGCTTAAGTTAAATTAAAGCATTTGTGAAAGCTATCAGCTACTAGGCAACCCTAGCCTTGCGGCAAACAGTATTTGTCTATTTACACTCAGCCGCCTGGAGAGTCTCTACAGCTTTAGCCTTCAGATACAAGTGTTTGTTTTTTGGAACTTATGTACAATTAATTTCTTGTGTTTCATAAGTTTAAAACAAACAACTTCATCTGGGAACGGATAAATTTTGCCGAGGGCTAATAGCTGAGATTACAAAGGCCCGGAAATGCCTTGCTTACGAATCATCAAGAAGTGAAACAGCATGAAGACTGCAATCAACCAAGGCAGTACAAAGGTGTGTGCGCTATAGTAACGAGTTAGTGTTGCTTGACCAACACTCGAACCGCCGCGCAGCAAGTCGGAAATCAGAACGCCAACCACGGGAATTGCTTCTGGTACGCCGCTAACGATTTTCACAGCCCAGTAGCCAATTTGATCCCAAGGTAAGGAATAGCCTGTGACTCCAAAAGAAACTGTAATCACAGCCAGGATGACACCACTTATCCAGGTCAGTTCGCGGGGCTTTTTGAAACCACCAGTCAGATAAACCCGGAAGGTGTGCAAAATCATCATCAATACCATCATGCTGGCAGACCAGCGATGGATGGAGCGAATTAGCCAACCGAAGCTTACTTCATTCATGATGTACTCCACAGAGGAGAAAGCTTCAGTAACTGTTGGTCTGTAGTAGAACGTCATCGCAAATCCAGTGGCAAACTGGATGAGAAAGCAAACCAGGGTAATTCCACCCAAACAGTAGAAGATGTTGACGTGAGGAGGGACGTACTTACTAGTAACGTCTTCGGCGAGTGCCTGAATCTCCAGGCGTTCCTCAAACCAGTCGGAAACGTTGGCCATACAATCTCAAGTTCCTAAAAGTCGGTTGCGGTTGATAAATCCCGAAGTTCTGAATCGGCGACCAAAATTCTGATGAACTCAAGCCTCGGCATCCTGTGAGTTTGCCTTTAGGTTTTCCCGTTCGATAAAGGAAAGGGGTTGCCACAGGCTAGGGTAGCAGCAGAATTGTCTACGGACTTCTCATAAGCCGCCGCTCAGACTTCTCTCCCAATTAGCAATTTTGGGATTTTAGTAAAGACGAGTTTTTTTGCTTATCAGCTTTTGGCGTGCTAAGAGTCTTCAGAAACTTTACACTCTGTAAAGAAGGAATATATTGCGATCTCTTTACGCCCCTGCACAGAAAATGGTGGACACAAAGTAGATTTTATCCTTTGGTGAGTGGATACAACGCATCAGTTGACTGAACAACTTGATGAGAGGAATGCACCACTTCTATAAAAAAAGTAACATAATCGAGAGATAGATTTCATCAACAACAGAGGAAGTGGGCATTTCTAGGCAATTTGGGTTGAGGTGGAATTGATAATGGGGTTCATGAACAAACAAGTCTTTCGGGTTGGATTTTCATTGTTAATGGCGTTTTGGTTGGCGTTTGGTACGCTCACCCAGCCGGCGGTGGCTTTGACAACGGAACAAAAGCTGGTTTCGGAAGTTTGGCGAATTGTTAATCGCACTTATCTAGATGAAACCTTTAATCATCAAAACTGGGCAGCTGTGCGGCAAAAGGTTCTGGAGAAGCCACTAACAGACTCAAATGCCAGTTATGCGGCAATTGGGAAGATGCTCAAGAGCCTTGACGATCCTTTTACCCGCTTTTTAGATCCGGAACAGTACCGCAGCTTACAGGTTAATACTTCTGGGGAACTGACTGGAGTAGGATTACAAATTGCTCTAAATCCTGAGACTGGGAAGTTGGAAGTAGTGGCTCCGATAGCAGGTTCACCAGCAGATAAAGCGGGAATTAGATCACGCGATCGCATTCTCAAAATTGAAGGCGTTTCCACAGAAAATCTTACCCTAGATGAAGCTGCGACTAAAATGCGCGGCCCCAGTGGCAGCCTTGTTACTCTCCTCATCGAACGGGAGGGAGAGGCAGAAACAGAAATTAGACTGACACGCGATCGCATTGCTCTTAACCCTGTGGTTTCAGATTTGCGTGTTTCTCCTGAAGGTACGTCCATTGGCTACCTTCGTCTTACTCAATTCAATGCCAACGCCTCAACGGAATTGGCACACGCTATTTCTAGTCTAGAAAAAAAAGGCGCTGATGCCTACATTCTAGATTTACGAAATAATCCTGGGGGGTTATTACAATCAGGAATTGAAATCGCCCGTCTGTGGTTAGACTCTGGTACTATCGTCTACACTGTTAACCGACAAGGTATTCAAGGTAGTTTTGAAGCCTTTGGGCCACCCCTGACGACCGATCCTCTGGTGATTTTGGTGAATCAAGGAACTGCCAGTGCTAGTGAAATTCTTGCTGGCGCACTTCAAGATAATGGTCGTGCCCAGTTGGTAGGCGAAACTACTTTTGGAAAGGGCTTAATTCAATCTTTATTTGAATTATCAGATGGTTCGGGCTTGGCAGTCACAATTGCTAAGTATGAAACTCCTCAACACCGGGACATCAATAAACTAGGTATTAAGCCAGATAAAGTGATTTCCCAAGATCCAATTAACCGTGACCAGATTGGCACGGAAGCGGATCTGCAATATCAAGCAGCAATGGAACTTTTGAAGAAAAACGCGGTTGTGGCGGGGAAGGTGTAAAAAGTTAGGAGTTAGGAGTTAGGAGTTAGGAGTTAGGAGTTAGGAGTTAGGAGTTAGGAGTTAGGAGTTAAAAGTTTTTACTCTCCCCCTGCTCCCCCTGCTTCCCCTGCTCCCCCTGCTTCCCCTGCTCCCCCTGCTCCCCCTGCCCCTGCCCCTGCCTCAAAAAGGCTGTATCCGCAGCAAAGCTGATAAATCCTGAGAGGCGAGGTGTTGATAAGCTTGATCGATAACACGCTTGCCTCTGAGATAGCCTGTATTAGCACCGGGACAAATGTATCTAAGAGTTTCTGGTGTAAAATTTTTTAACAAGAATCGAAGACTCTGGATTTGCCTGGGCCAGTGAAAGGTTTTGGCTGTCCGTAATGGTACTGGCTCACCGTGCTGGTTAGGGAGTAAATGACGACCAGAAAACAATATACCTCCACGTTCTTTGTAGTATAAGCAAGATGAGCCGGGAGAATGACCTGGTGTCCAAATCAATTGGGCTACTGCATCAAGCGTAAATTCCTGCTTGAAGGTAGTTAAGGTTAAGCCTGGTAACAAATAAGCTTCTTGCTCTTGAATCAACACCTCGCAGCTAAAGATTTGCTGAAATTCAGCAGTTTTGCCAATCGCGCCTCGATGGGTGAGAAATAACCAACGCACGCCTCCATGCGATCGCAAAAAATCTTGATTTGTTTGGTCTAGGGCAGGGCAGTCTATCAGGATATTACCTTCATTTCTTACAATAAGATAAGAGGTTCCCCCTAATGTGTCCCGATTGGGTGGAAAAGCAAAAATGCTCTCTTGTGCGAAGTCCGATTGCAGAGAACCTGCGCTAGGAACTTCGTTAGGGAAAACAGCCCGTGGTGGCTTAGTTGTATGACTTGGCACTTGAGGTAGAGGGCACATAATCAAAGAAGCGGAACTGAGGAGTTGTAGACAATCTGGTTACAGTGTGGAAATTCTAAAGAATTGAAACTTGAGCGTTAACCAGCACTGTTAACCGTTGTGAAAAAAATTGGGATTTGAGGTCTGCCTTGTAGTTAATGCTATGGTGCTGAAGCTACTGGTGGGGCGTTTTGTCAAAATTACTGAAGATAACATGGCATTTTGGTTTCTATTTATCCTCCTACTGGGGCTAGCTACTTATCTAATGGTGCAGCACAGCGTCGCTCAGATCACCCGGACGCCAGTATGGTTGTTGTGGCTGGTTTTAATGGCACCAGCATTACTGTTGAGTGGATGGACGCTGGTGTATGGGCCGAAACAACCTCCACCGCCAGCGCTGATTCTTTGGTCGATATTTGTCTCCACAGTGTTGTACTGGACATTGTTTCAATGGGGGCGTCGATCGCCAACAAATACACAGGCCCAAACCCAACCCCAAGCCTCAGAATCACGGCCGACTATCCAGCCTATTGCAGAACCAATAGTGCGTCCCATTGAGCCAACGGAAGAAACTCAACTACGAAATTGTTTTCCTTGGTCTGTATACTACGTTCAAAATATTGAGTATCGACCACAAGCCGTGATTTGCCGTGGTCAGTTGCGAACTAAAGCTAGCAACGCCTACCAGCAGATTAAGACTAATATTGAAGCACAATTTGGCGATCGCTTCCTGCTAATTTTTCAAGAAGGTATGGATAGCAAGCCTTTCTTTGTGCTGGTTCCCAATACTCAAGCTGCAAAAGATAGAAATATACCACGACGCCAACAGGAACGCTTAACTCGTCCAGGATTAGCACTTCTACTGCTAGCAGCTACTTTTGTAACTACTACCTTGGTGGGAGTGGAAATTGCTGGTGTTTCTCTGCCGTCTATATGGCAAATTGGTTCTTTGTTCAAAGTTCTATCTAACCCAGATGTTCTATTCAAAGGATTGCCCTATGCTTTAGGGTTAATGACTATTTTGGGCATTCACGAACTTGGGCATTATTTAACAGCTAAATTCTACAAGATTCGCTCGACTTTGCCTTACTTTATTCCCATACCCTTCTTCTTGGGAACTTTTGGTGCATTTATTCAGATGCGTAGTCCAATTCCCAACCGCAAAGCTTTATTTGACATTAGTATCGCTGGGCCAATTGCAGGCTTTGTGGTGACTGTGCCATTACTAATATGGGGCTTGGCTCATTCTGATGTGGTTTCCATCCCTGAAAAAACCCAACTTTTAAATCCTGATGCCCTTAATCCCAAGTATTCCATTTTACTAGCGGTACTCTCGAAGTTAGCCTTGGGAAGTCAGTTAACGGCAAAATCAGCCCTTGATTTGCATCCAGTTGCAGTAGCTGGTTTTTTGGGACTAATTGTTACAGCCTTAAATTTAATGCCTGTAGGGCAGCTAGATGGAGGTCACATTGTCCATGCGATGTTTGGACAACGAACTGCGATGATTATTGGTCAAATTGCTCGCGTGTTGTTGCTATTACTGGCTTTAGTAAGAGAAGAATTTTTGGTGTGGGCAATTATCTTATTATTTATGCCATTGATTGATGAACCTGCACTGAATGATGTCAGTGAATTGGATAACCAACGTGACATTTGGGGATTACTGGCAATGGCGTTGTTGATTGTAATTATTTTGCCACTACCGCAGGCGATCGCTAACTTTTTGCAAATTTAAAAAGTTTCAACGCCAAGAGAAATATATCTAAGTTTTTTCCCCACTATGGAATCAACCACAGCTTGGTATTTTTTATTTGCACTTCTTCTAATATAAAAAGGTGCGTTATAGACATTAGTCCTAACGCACTGAAAAACGCAGTAAAAATTTAGGATGGTGCGTAAGAGAACGCCATAACACAGCCTCCAAAACTAACTCGATACTGAATTAGCCGCCTCGGAAGCCTTCGCAGCTGGTGGAAAACCACCCATGCGAATCTCAGAAGTAAAGGAAGCAATACTAAATCCATCAAAACTCTTGAGGACATTTACCCGCATTCGTAAATTGGGGCTAGCAAACCACAGACGCTCTTCTAACGACATGGTTTCATCCTCTATAGTTAGGATTAAAGCACCATCACTGTCAAATTTATAGTGTCCAGCAACTGGAGTTTTATTGGCATTAACCACTTCCCGCAGTAACTTACCTTCAGCTGGATTATCTGCATCAGTTACAGAAACTAACACAGTTGAACCACTGTGTTTTGCTTGATCTTTTTCTATTGTGCCATTCCAGCTAATTTTGGCAGCACAAGAGGCGGAACTAGGGTTAATTTCGTACTGTTGACACAGTTTTATCACTTGTGCATCATCTAGTGCCAGCGCCTCAATAATGATGTCTGACTTACTCTCTTCAGATTGGTTAAAAGCCAAATTTTGACTAGTACGATGAGAAAACCATTTACCAGTACTTAACTGAAAAAACTCTTCAATATTCATGAATAAAATTACCCTGCATCAAAATGCTAAAATTCCCACTTAATTATTATTAAAAGGTAGCAGGAAACTTTTATATTAAGCTTGATTGCCTATTTCCTCAAGCTTCTTGAGTCCAATCCTGGCTGCCTCAGCAACGTTGAAATGATTGTCTTTTTCTAGGTATTTTAAAGCTGAGACACTCTTGGGAGTAGGAAGATTACCCAAAGCTTCTGCCAAACGCTGCCTTACTAACCAATCATCTGATTGGGCGAAGCGCAGGATCTGATCGACTGACTCAATGTCTTGAATTTCTCCCAGTGCAGAGATTGCAGCTTGTTGCAACACTACTTCTTTGCTATCCAATGCCTGAATAAGTATTTGATGGGCACGAGGATCTTTAATATTACCAAGAGAAACGGCTGCACTAAAGCGTACTAGCCAATCAGTATCTTCATAAAATGCCCGTGAAAGCACCTCAAAGGCTCTGGCATCACCTAAATATCCTAAAGCACCAGCAGCATCAGCGCGTATTCCATAATCGGGGTCATTTTCGAGAATTCTGACCAAAATTGAATAACACTCTGGTGTCGGCTTGATTCCAAGGGCAAAAATTGCCATAGATCGCAGTTGCAAAGATTCGTCATCTAGTACCTTTTTAATCAAAGGAACTGCATCCTCCGCAGACGCATGACGCAGATTGGCTAAGGCTACCATGCGATCGCGTAAATTCGGACTTTCTAACTGAGTAGAAATTTCTTCTAAGCTTAGAGTTGCCATTTAATTTAAATCATTTTCTTTACTTATCTTAATTTACCCGATCCGTTCATCAGGCTGTCGCCATAGTGATGTAGGAGTTTGGCGACTTTACAAAATTGCTCAATTATGAGTGAAAAATAAATAAATGCTACCTAAACCATATTGCTTCTTACGATACCTTTCCTGCAGAACGCCAACGCAGTGTCAAAGCAATTTAAGAATATATTTGGCAATATCCTGCTATTTATTTAACCTGACTAATTGTATAAGTCTGGTTCAAACTATATATTTAGACTAGGTTTGAGAACGGAGAGGGAGAGATTCGAACTCTCGTAGACGTTTCCACCTAACAGACTTTCCAGGTCTGCGCCTTAAACCACTCGGCCACCTCTCCAGGTGTCACAAGTTACAATCATACTATAAAATCCTAGAAAATGCAAAGATAAAGAGAGAGATTTTAGATTGAATCTGAAAGTCCCATTCCAAAACGCAAATCCAGATGTCCCGTACATACACAATTAGAGTTCGCGATCGCGCCACTGGCAAAACCCACACCCTAGAAGTCCCAGAAGACCGCTACATCCTGCAAACTGGCGAAAAACAAGGGGTAGAACTGCCGTTTTCCTGCCGTAACGGGGCTTGTACCACTTGTGCGGTGAGAGTTTTATCAGGAGAAATTTACCAACCAGAGGCGATCGGATTGTCGCCACATTTACGTCGGCAAGGTTATGCCTTGTTATGTGTGAGTTACCCCCGTTCTGACTTGGAGGTGGAGACACAAGACGAAGATGAAGTCTACGAACTCCAGTTTGGCCGGTATTTTGCTAGGGGGAAAGTTAAAGCGGGTTTACCCTTAGATGAGGAATAAACAATTCAAAATCATCCTACCCCTACCGGGAAGTTACCTACGCACAGCAGCGAGCATAGGCGAAATTTTAATGCCTATGCGTCTTGGTGATTGGGTGCGAAAAATAGCGATTTTGGCTTGCTTGTTGCTCTTGGTAAGTTGCCAAGGTAAAAACCAACTGCCAAACAATGAGGCTCAGGTAAAAGTAGCGCGGATAGTTAGTGGGCAAAGTTTGGAAGTGATAGGCATGGCTGAACAACCAAATTTAATTTCCCAAGTGCGGTTAGTTGGCATTGATGCACCAGATTTGCGACAGCGCCCTTGGGGGGACGCAGCAAAAGAACAGTTAGAAAATCTAATTGGAGGTGCAGAACAATCGGTAACGCTGGAGTTTGATTTAGAAACAAAAGACAAAATCGGACGAACTCTAGCTTATGTGTGGAAAAATAAGGTGTTGTTAAATGAGGAATTAGTGAAACAAGGGAATGCAATGTTTGTTGAGCGATCGCCTAATCACAAATATGACCAGCGTTTAGAACGTGCCCAACAATGGGCTAGACTCATGGGCCAAGGAATCTGGAACCCAGAAAAACCCATGCACCTCACTCCTGCTGAGTTTCGCCGTCAAAATCTTTGAAAAGTGGGGAGTGGGAGGCGGGGGGCAGGGGGCAGGGAGCAGGGAGCAGGGGGCAGGGAGCAGGGAGCAGAGGGGCAGGGGGAGATGAGGGAGATGAGGGAGATGAGGGAGATGAGAGAGATGAGGGAGTAGGGGAAGAAGAATTATTGATTAATGCCCAATGACAAATGACTAATGACTAATGATTAATAACTAATGACTAATCTACAAATTTTTTTAGATATTGCTACTGAAGCGGCCTTAGCTGCTGGTGTCGTTTTGCAAGGTTATTTAGGTAAATTAGAAGACGCAATTATTGAAAAAGGTCGCCCTGGTGATTTAGTCACTGCTGCTGATAAAGCCTCAGAAGAAGTGATTTTAGAACTTTTGCGCCGCCACTTTCCCGATCATTCTATCCTTGCTGAAGAATCAGGAAAATTAGGTAATCAAGAGAATGAATACCTTTGGGCAATAGATCCCCTAGATGGCACAACCAACTACGCTCATCAATACCCATTTTTTGCTGTTTCTATTGGACTGTTAATTAATGGCGTTCCGCAACTTGGTGTAATTTATGACCCTTTCCATAATGAGCTATTCCGGGCTGCTGCTGGCTTGGGAGCAACGCGTAATCGTCGCTCCATTAAGGTTTCAGTAACATCGGAGCTGAATAAAAGCTTACTAGTCACAGGATTTGCTTACGATCGCCGCGAAACCTCTGATAACAATTACGCAGAATTTAGTCACCTGACTCATCTAACTCAAGGAGTCAGACGTAGTGGTTCTGCATCGCTAGATTTAGCATACGTTGCTTGTGGACGTGTCGATGGTTACTGGGAACGAGGGCTTTCTCCTTGGGATATTGCCGCCGGGATAATTTTGTTACAAGAGGCTGGGGGCAAAGTTACCGCTTACGATGGTACTTCTGTCAAAATCGAGTCAGGTAGAATTCTTGCTACAAATAGTTATATTCACGACACTCTCAGTAACGAACTTTTACAAGTTCCACCACTGTCAGCATGGGTTTAGCAGGTGGGAGCTTTCCCCCTTACTTTGGGTAAACTAAAAAGTATCTAACTGCTGCTTTGGTGCAAAACCTCTATATGTCTTTCAAAATAGATCGTGGACTATTTAAATATGATTTCATAGATTATCACGCAGTTTTATGCGTTCCAGTGGATGCGGATGTCAAAGAGATTCGCAAACGCTATCTCAAAATTGCCCGCCGCTTACACCCGGATAGTAGTTTTACTGAAAGTGCTAGTCACAAAGAGCTAGGGAACGAATTGTTATCAAAGCTGGTTAACCCAGCTTACGAAAAACTGTGTGGCGATCGCACTCGCACGGAATATATTTTAATTTTGTCGCAAATTGGCAAGCGCCTGCTACAAGAATCTACTTCAGTGACTCTCAACACCGAGTTGGCTAAACAGTTAGCCCAGACGCCTAATCTCGAGCATTTCTATAAAAGTGCGATCGCTAAAATCGGCGAAACCCAATATGATTCTTTAGAGCAAGCACTGCAAGTTATTGCCCAAGTTAGTGAGTTGAATTTAGTGTATTTAATGCGGAGTACAAGCAAACCATCCGCAGCACCGCGGCTACCTGCTCAACCCAAAGTCGAATCAGTTACGCCTCAGTCAAATACACTACCAGCAGCACCAGCGCCACCAAAAGAAGACTCGATTGTAGAACAATATATTCGTCGCGCTCAATCTTTGATTGATAAAAACCAATTTCCCCAAGCCAAAGTAGAGTTGCAGGATGCCCTGAAGCTAGAACCTAAAAATAGTCACTGCCATAGCTTAATTGCAATGGTGTATTTGAAGCAAAATCAGCTAAAAATGGCAAAAATCCACTTCGACAATGCCCTCAAATTAGACCCCAATGACAAAGCGGCTCTGCAATGGAAACCTAAAATAGATAGAGCTATAGGACAACAACCAAGTGATCATAAGGTGACTTCATCCGCCAATAATGGAGATAAGCAACCAGAGAAATCTGGTAGTGGTGGTTTGTTCGGTGGTTTGTTTGGTGGGAAGAAAAAATAATGGTGTATCAACCAGCAGCAGGAGCCAGGGATTTATTGCCCTTGGATGTGGAGAAAAAACGCTGGATTGAAGATAGATTACAGCAGGTGTTTCACCGTTGGGGATATCACAGGATTATCACCTCGACTTTAGAACGCATGGATACTCTGATGGCGGGGGAAGCAATCCAGCGCCAGATGGTGATTCAACTACAAAATGGCGAAGATGATGAATTAGGGCTACGCCCAGAATTAACAGCATCCATTGCTCGTACAGTTGTCACTCGCATGGCAAATGCAACTTATCCGCAACGGTTGTACTACAACGCTAATGTGTTTCGCCGCACTTGGGAAAGTAGACACAATCGCCAGCAAGAGTTTTATCAAGCTGGGGTGGAATTATTAGGTGCTGGCGGGTTGTTGGCGAATGCGGAAGTACTACTGTTAGTAGCAGATTGTTTAGCAGCACTAGGGTTGCGGGAATGGCATTTAATTTTAGGTGAAGCGGGAATTACCCGATCGCTCCTGAGTGCTTTTCCTGCTAATTTACAGGATAAAGTTCGCAGTGCGATCGCTCATCTTGATCGCATTACTATAGATACTTTACCTCTAAGTGATAAACTACGCGATCGCGCCCGAACCATGCTAGATTTGCGTGGCCCCAGTACAGACGTGTTGCAAAAAGTTAGTAGTTTGGATCTAGACGAAGAACAGCGAGAGGCAGTAAATAATCTCAAATGCCTAGTAGAATTACTAGAATCAGAGAAAAAATTTCCGTTAATCCTCGACCTCAGCCTTATCCAGACCATAGACTACTACACTGGTATCGTTTTTGAAGTTGTTAATGATACCGAATCCCAAGCTAGAGTTTTAGGGCGCGGTGGTCGCTACGACCAGCTTTTGGGGCTATATCATCCCCAAGGAGAAAACATTCCCGGTATTGGTTTTGGACTAAGTATAGAGGATTTATATCAAGTTCTATTGTCTACTCAGCAATTACCACAGGCAACTCCAACGAGTGACTGGTTGGTAGTACCAGAGACGGCTAGCGCTAACGCCTTTGCCTTTGCCTACGCGCAAAAACTCAGAGATTCTACTGATTTGGTGCGCGTAGAAATTGATTTAGGGGGAAGGGATGCAGACGCTATTCGCCAATATGCAAGCGATCGCGGCATTGCCCAAATTGTTTGGATGAAAGCTGATGGCTCCCCAAAAATTGAACCATTGCGTTAACTGAGTTGGGCATTGGGCATTGGGCATGGGGCATTGAGCATGGGTAAAAAAATCAATAGTTATTCTTCCCCTGCTCCCCCTGCCTCCCCTGCTTCCCCTGCTCTCCACTCCCACTCCCCTGCTAGGCTAGAAATAGCCGATACAGAAAAGAGGGAATCGAGAACATGCCGCACACAATTGTTACAGAAGTCTGTGAAGGCGTCGCTGACTGCGTAGATGCCTGTCCAGTAGCTTGTATTCATGATGGCCCAGGCAAAAATGCCAAGGGAACTGATTGGTACTGGATTGACTTTGCCACTTGCATCGATTGTGGTATATGTCTCCAAGTTTGCCCAGTAGAAGGGGCAATTCTTGCAGAAGAACGACCAGAGTTGCAAAAAACTCCTTAATAGTCCATAGTCAACAGTCAATAGCTATTTTTAACTTGACTGTTGACCAATGACAAATGACTATTTACTAGATGTCCAAAATGTCCACGCTGGATACATTAAAGATGTAGATATCCTGCAAGGTGTAAATTTCCGTGTTGCACCAGGCGAATTGGTAACTGTGATTGGCCCCAACGGCGCTGGTAAATCTACTTTAGCAAAAGCAATTTTTGGGCTTTTGATCCCTCACACAGGGACAATTACCTTCAAAGGTGAAAATCTCGTGGGGCTAAAGTCCAATGAAATAGTTCAGCGAGGAATGTGCTACGTACCGCAAATCGCCAATGTTTTCCCCTCCCTTAGTGTTGAAGAGAACTTGGAGATGGGTGCTTTTGTGCTTAACGTTCCTCTGAAACCAATTAAAGATAAAATATTTGCTATGTTCCCCAGACTAAGCGATCGCCGTCGTCAACGCGCTGGTACTCTCTCTGGGGGAGAACGCCAGATGCTAGCGATGGGTAAAGCTTTGATGTTGGAACCTAGTTTGCTGATTTTAGATGAACCATCTGCTGCTTTGTCCCCGATTTTGGTGACACAAGTGTTTGAGCAGATTAAACAAATTAATCAGGCGGGTACTGCAATCGTATTAGTGGAACAAAATGCCCGTAAGGCTTTAGAGATGGCTAATCGCGGCTATGTACTGGAGTCAGGACGCGATGCTATTTCAGGCCCAGGTCAAGAACTGTTGAATGATCCTAAAGTGGGTGAGCTATATCTGGGAGCAGGTAAAAGACATTAATCCGGATTTTCACTCTTGCCCCCATTCAACATAAAACCACTTTAATAAGGAAACTCCACCAGGCGATAGCGATGTTTAAGGCGGGGTGCGCCTACGCTATCTATAAACTAATACAAAAGCTATAACAATTCCTGCCACTGCCGCGACCGTCGTTTTCGATGCTCAAAGAATTCTCCCCAATAATCCTTGCGTTTCTAATCACATCTACAGTGAGTAAAAAGGTAAAACAGGACATTCATTCAGGAAAAAATCACCAAAATGCAAATTAACCGGATTGGGCAGAACCCCAATTCAACAGGAAAGCTTACTGAACTTCCTATATATAAAGTTCTGCATCAGTTTTTAATATACTGCTGAGTCGCAACAAATCCTGCAAAGCCGCTCCAGAGGAAACCTGGGGCGTTTTCTCATGGTATAAAAACGCCTATGTTTACCCAATCAAAATTGATTGAGTGCTTTTGGCAATTTGGCATCCAAAATTTTTCTGTTGCAGTTTTAATTGAGATATCAACAGGGTTACTGGGACATTGAGAAAATTCTACAAGGGATCGATTCCCGTCTCAAAAATCCCACCCAATGGCCAGTTGTTGACGCCCGTGTGAACTACCCTTTCAGGGTTAGATGCACTTAACAAGCACGAGCGTCACCGCTTCACCACAACTGGCTAGAAATCAAACAGAAAACACATAGTACAAATGGTCTAATATCATTTCACGAAATATCTGATATATAAGTAGGAGCGTATAGCTGTACGCTCTTACAGCCAATTCATTATAATATTGCAAAAATTTTTGGCGGAGGTATTAACATATTAAAGCGATCGCTACCATTTATTTAATCTGTAGCTGCCTGAGTTTATTATTTGCCGACAGTAGTAACTCTTGAGCTTTAAGATAGGCTGTAGTACCATTTTGCACTTTTTCTAACTGATTAATAATACTCTGCAATTGGCTCAATATCCGATTGTGCTGCACATCATGAGCATCAGCAGGAATTGAAGCTAACAAGCTTTCAATTTCTCGTTGTGCTGCTTCTAAAGCCTCCACAGCATCTGCCTCAGCTTGCCGCCTTACCTTAACTTGACCTAAATTAGCCTCATAAATTGCTAATAATTTCTGTGCCTCGGTATAACCAGCCACGTCTTTTGAAGGAATCTCTTTAAGCCGCTCAATTGCTTCTATCCACAAATTTTCTATCTGTCGCCATTCGGTTACGGTATGTGGTGGATTTTGACCAGCTTTGGCAGCTTGCCAGGAAAACTGCCGTGCTGCGGTAATTAAGGCGCTGATGCGATCGTTTCCAGCGGCCAATCCAACAACTTGCTGAAACTCACGCTTATAATTATCTAGTTGATTTTGTACAGTTTTTCCTGCCAGAGTTTGACCAGGAATCTGCTCTAATTGATTAAGCGCCGTCTGCCAACCAGTTGTTGCAGTTTGTTTATCAGTTACTGTTGCGGCGTGTTCATATTGTTGTTTTGCATTTAATAGGGTCTGCATATTATTGGTAAGCAAGGACTGAGCATTCTTTTCTTGGAAAACTTTAGCTTCTAGTTGTCCAACTTGACTCCGAAATGCATTAAAACCGTAGATGCTAAAGCGCGAATCGTACCACCAATATCTGTATTCAGACCAATCGTTAGCAAACGAAGTTGGTAACTGATCTAAATGTTTTTGTGCTTCGTGTAGCTTCTCTTCTCCCAAAGCCAAATCTGCTGGACTGGTAGCTTTTTCAATCAATTGTTCAGCTTGCTCGACTGATATCAACGCTTGTCGATAGTGATTATCCATACTTATATAGCTGGGTAGCAACAAAAAAGGTGCATGGAGCATAACCGGACGGCGAATCACCTGGTAAGGCTGGTTTGCCACCCAAATCACACCAACGGGAATACCGATAAGTATTATTATCCAAATAAGTCTACTACTTATACCCCGCTTGGCTTTGCTATGCACTTGCTGAGAAGATTTTTTGAGAGCCTGCCTCTCTAGCTCCATTTCATGCTCTAATTTAGCTAGGTTTTTGGGGGTTAATGGTGTTGTAGATTGTTGGATAGGGGCAGATGGATCTATCCCAGAGCTATTTTGAGAATTTTTACGTAGAAAATTCCAGTTGATTTTGTTTAAAAAAGCCATAAATATAGTCAATACTGTGTTGAGTATTCCCAAATAACACAGAAAATATATACGGGTGAATAATTAAAGGTTTGTAGTAAATACTTTAGTTCTAATAAAACTTGCTATGAGCGATGAATCGCTCACTACGAACTAGGATTTTCTTATATGTTTAGTTATGCCTATATAGTTAAGTGCTAAATTACGATGCTATCTGAAGATTAAATGACTCTTAAATCGTGTAAAAGGGTACTATTACATCTTGCTTAAGTCTGATATCTTCCTAAGAACAGCTTTGTTTTCTGGTAGATTGATGAGTCGAATTAATGGATTTGTAGGGCGACGTGATTTCTTAAAATTTGCCAGTTTAGTAGGTATTGCAGCTACTGCTTTTGGTGATAGTTTTTGGAATACAGAGCAAACTGCTATTGCTGATATTCATCCAGACAACCCTAATCCAGTTAGTCCTAATGAAGCTATCAGACGTTTACTGGATGGTAATCAACGATTTATCCAAGAAAAACGTAAATATCCCGATCAATCGCTAGAACATTTGCGATTAGTTGCTAAATCTCAATATCCCTTTGCTGCTATATTAGGGTGTGCAGATTCCAGAGTCCCTGCGGAAATCGTCTTCGATCAAGGGCTTGGAGATTTATTTGTTGTACGAGTTGCTGGTAATGTCGTCAGTGATACGGTTATAGGTAGTCTGGAATATTCTTCAACAGTTTTAGGTTCGCAGTTGATTGTAATTTTGGGTCATGAAAGATGCGGTGCAGTAGCAGAAGCAATCAAAAACGAACCACTTCCTGGCAGAATTGGTTTGATTATTGAGGGTATCAAACCATCTGTAGAAAGGGTAAAGTTAAGAACGGGTGATAATATGCAGAATGCAGTTATAGCCAATATTCAATATCAGGCTGAAAAATTGCAGGAAAGCTCAACAATTTTAACTAAATTGATCGGTGAAGGGAAACTAAAAATTGTTGGCGCTTGTTACGATATTGACACTGGTAAAGTCAACATTATTACTTGAAAATCTCATAAATTCTTGGCGTAGTATTCTTAGGTTAATTATGTTGCAAAAAATAATGAGTTATTCATAGTCTTGAAAATTAATAAAATTCATTGCTAAACTTAAAAAATATTTCTTATACCATTTAACGAAATACCTGTTACATATATATTGATAGGGGCGGTGATGCCTGAGTTAATCTACACTGACGCAAACTCATAAAAATTTAGAAAAATTTAAAAGCAAAGCACAGTCGTAGCTTGTAATAAATAAATCCGGCAGGGGCCATATAACAAGGCCGCCCGCCAGGAAGGTATAGTATATTCTGGCCATGTTTGATCAGGTTAGCGCTTATTTATAAAAAATAATTGCATATCCCTAGATACAATAACTAAATACTTTGGAAAACACAGTTAAGAAAAGTTACTAAATAGGTTAATTTCTAATTAAAACCAACAATTTCCCAAATGGGGAGATGAGTGAGCAGGAGGGACAAGGAACAACAAGGGGGAGAATAAAAAATTACATCGTTTCCCCTCTGCTTCGTGCCGCTCTGCCTCCTTCCAATGCCCAATGCCCCATAATATAAGAAAGCGCTTCACACTTCTTAAATAATCAGCTTTATTAGAACAATGGCAAGAGACTTGCGGGGATTCATTAAAATTTTGGAAGATAAGGGACAATTACGGCGAATTTCAGCTTTAGTTGACCCAGATTTAGAAATTGCTGAGATTTCCAACCGGATGCTGCAAAAAGGTGGCCCAGGATTGTTGTTTGAAAATGTCAAAGGCGCTTCTTTCCCTGTGGCGGTGAATTTGATGGGAACTGTGGAAAGGATTTGCTGGGCGATGAATATGCAGCATCCAGAGGAGTTGGAAACTCTGGGGAAAAAACTAAGTATGCTGCAACAGCCAAAACCGCCGAAGAAAATTTCCCAAGCGATAGATTTTGGAAAAGTCCTGTTTGATGTACTGAAAGCGAAACCAGGACGTGACTTTTTCCCTGCTTGTCAGCAAGTTGTAGTTCAAGGTAATGATTTAGATTTAAACAAGTTGCCCTTGATACGTCCTTATATTGGTGATGCTGGCAAGATTATCACGCTGGGACTAGTAATTACCAAAGATTGTGAGACGGGTACTCCAAATGTAGGCGTGTATCGCTTGCAACTACAATCCAAAAATACGATGACGGTTCATTGGTTATCGGTGCGGGGTGGGGCAAGGCATTTGCGAAAAGCGGCAGAACGTGGGAAGAAATTAGAAGTTGCGATCGCACTTGGTGTAGATCCTCTAATTATCATGGCAGCAGCTACACCTATACCTGTAGATTTATCAGAATGGCTGTTTGCTGGACTTTACGGCGGTTCTGGTGTGCAGTTAGCAAAGTGTAAAACTGTCGATTTAGAAGTTCCCGCAGATTCCGAATTTGTCTTGGAAGGAACGATTACACCAGGAGAAGTTTTATCGGATGGGCCTTTTGGCGACCACATGGGTTATTACGGCGGCGTGGAAGATTCACCCTTAGTACGCTTTGAGTGTATGACGCACCGGAAAAATCCGATTTACTTAACAACATTTAGCGGTCGTCCACCTAAAGAAGAAGCGATGATGGCGATCGCACTAAATCGTATTTATACGCCCATTCTGCGGCAACAAGTATCAGAAATCGTCGATTTCTTCCTACCAATGGAAGCTTTGAGTTACAAAGCGGCGATTATTTCCATAGATAAAGCATATCCGGGACAAGCGCGACGGGCGGCTTTAGCGTTTTGGAGTGCTTTACCACAATTTACATACACAAAATTTGTAATTGTTGTGGATAAAGACATAAATATTCGTGATCCGCGTCAAGTTGTGTGGGCAATTAGTTCTAAAGTTGACCCAGTGCGGGATGTTTTTATTCTGCCGAATACACCTTTTGATACCTTGGATTTTGCCAGTGAAAAGATTGGCTTAGGTGGACGCATGGGAATTGATGCGACTACGAAGATTCCGCCGGAAACAGACCATGAATGGGGTTCGCCTTTGGAA
Source organism: Nostoc sp. XA010 (assembly GCF_020829625.1). GTDB lineage: Bacteria > Cyanobacteriota > Cyanobacteriia > Cyanobacteriales > Nostocaceae > Nostoc. The sequence continues at coordinate 253,210 of NZ_JAIVFX010000007.1, forward strand.
TCTGATCCAGATGTGGCGGCGATGGTAGAAAGACGATGGGCGGAATATGGTTTGGCAGAGTTGCAGTTAGGAGAAGTAGACCCGAATTTGTTTGGCTACGATATGAGGTAATGTATTAGATAAAAACTGGTAAAAATCTATGCTGGCTATCGGCTTAATTGATTTTTATCAGTCAAATATAATTTTAGTTTGTTGTAGCGATCGCCGTCCTTATGCTGACTTATATGCTTTTAATTTACTAGATATAATTCCACCTTTTTCCCTATTTTTGTGTTCTGGAGATACGGAACCAGTTATAGATTTGCAGACATTGTTAAATGAGGTATATGATATCTACGGCTATGATTTGGTAGTAGATTATAGTCAACAGCTAGTACCAGGGTTGTCACAAGCAGATGCATGGGCGGATACACTTTTGTAGTATAAGGGTTTACGGTAACTCAAAATACTGTGAATTGTAAGCATATACTTATGCGATCGCAATATTACCTTGGTTTTTCCTTTACGCTTCGCACACACCCCCAAAAACCTCCTAATTAGCCCCCTCTCGAAGAGCGGGGAGGAGGTTGGGGCTGGGGTTCTATCTCTGCAACCAAGCACCAATATCCTACAACACCCCCTCTATCCTCTCCAGAACATCCTCATTTCTAAATCGCATAACCTGCAACCTCAAACTCTCCAAAAATTCTTGACGTATCGCATCTTCTACTTGGGTATAGTCATGAATTTCGCCATCCACTTCCACCACTAACCGCGCTTCATTACAGTAAAAATCGACGACAAAACGGTCAATTGTTTGCTGACGGCGGAACTTGAAACCCAAAAGTTGCTTGTGTCTCAACTTCTGCCAAAGTAGCTTTTCTGCTGGAGTTGGTTCACACCGCATCTGTCGCGCTAATGGCTTCAGTTTTTTCCAAAGTCATGTGGGGTTTGCCAAGGGTATCTCCGAACCCCACCCCCTAACCCCCTCTCCGCTCTTCGAGAGGGGGAACTGGAGTCGGTGAGAGGCTTTGGGTTGGAGTTGTGATTTTCGGTCATTTGCGATCTTGGTGGTTAACTAAATTAATATTTCATGTATTATTAAGAGCGATCGCACTCTCCCAACTCTTCAAAACTCTGGCATAATCAGACATGGCTGCACCTAAAAAGCTGATTTAAAGCTTTACGCCGAATGGATATTTTAATAGAATAATGTCATCAAAAGATTCGCAGAAACATAAATGGACTGGATTACACTACTGCGATCGCTACAGTCTGATTTTATTAAAAGGTTAACATCTGCTTCTCTGCTTCATTGTGAAACAGAAGGTCAATATAGTGAATTAACTATAATCTCTGGAGAAAGGTTAAAGGCACTACGGGAATTTTGCTGGCAAATGGCTGAGAAATATAAGCGTGTTTTGCCAGTCCGTGATGTTTTTCTTAGCTATCTTAAAGGGAAGTTGGGTGAGGAAGTTGTCAAAGAACGTCTAGCTGATTTTATTACTGAAGTCGATTATGAAAAGCGATTCGGCGGCGATGGCAATATAGATTTTACATTGACTTCTGACCCATCTATTGGTATTGAAGTTAAATCTCGTCACGGTAGTATTGATAGAGTTAGATGGTCAATTAGTTCTGAAGAGGTTGAAAAAAATGCAGTTGTAGTTTGCATTTTGATTCAAGAAGATGTAAGTGAAGCCCAATCTGAATATCACCTTTTCTTAGCTGGCTTTCTCCCAACTCGGATGATTAAGTTGAAGACTGGTAAAATATCATTTGGGATTGAACAATTACTGTATGGTGGTGGTTTATGGTGTTATCTAGAACAGTTACAATCTTCTATAAATAATTCTTCTAGGCAACAACCACCAATTTATAAATATCTCCCGAAGCAGGAAATTGCATCTAAGCCAACTATTAATCAGTTGAGTAAATCTTATTTTAAACCAGAATATAGTGATGAAAATTTAAATATACTTTATGTAAGATTAGGTGATGAATGTTTTGAGAAAGGAGAATATTCAAATGCGATCGCTAACTATAATCAAGCCTTACAAGTAAAATCTAGTGATACCGATTTATATTATAAACGAGGTTTAGCTCACTATCAAATAGGAGATTATGAGGCTGCGATCGCAGATTATTCTCAGGCAATTCAGATAAACCTTCATGATGCTAAATCTTACAATAAACGAGGTTTAGCTCTGTCTCAACTGGGAAGATTAGAAGAAGCAATTAATGATTATACTCAGGCTATCAGAATTAATCCTAATGTTGCCGTAGCTTATAAAAACCGGGCTGAAGCTCGTTCTCATGTAGGAGATAACCAAGGAGCAATTGAGGATTATACACAGGCTATTAAAATTAACCCCCATTATGCAGATGCTTATAAAAACCGTGGAATTGCTCGTTATTTATTAGACTCTCAACCGGGATTTCCCCAAGCAATCAAGATTAATCCTAAAGATGCTATCGCGTATAAAAAACGTGGTAATGCTCGTTCAGATTTAGGAGATTTTGAAGGAGCGATTGAAGATTATACTCAGGCAATACAGATTAATCCTAATTATGCAGATGCTTATTACAACCGTGGTAATGCTCGTTCAGATTTAGGGGATTTTCAGGGAGCGATTGAAGATTATACTCAAGCAATCCAGATTAATACAAATTATGCAGATGCTTATTACAATCGTGGCAATATCCGTTTAGAAATAGAAGATAAACAGGGAGCAATTGAAGATTTTCAAAAAGCGGCAGACATCTATCGTCAAGAAGGTAAGCTAGAATCGCTCAAAGATACACGAGAAATAATATTAGATTTAGAAATAGAAGAATCATTAGATATTTTAAACTTCTAAAAAGTTGAAAAATTCGTCTAATATCATGTCCGCATAATCAGTTATGATTCCCACAGTGATTATATGTCACCCTTATCCCCTCCTCGCTTGCGTGCGGGGAACTCGGGGCCCCCTCTAGGGATTAGGGGCAGGGAGACAAAGCGTAGCTTTGGCGGGATGGGGTTCTTCAGGTCTAATAACTAATCAGGCTCAAGCGGACATGATATAAGAGGATATTTGAAAAGTATTAGGCGAATAGAATTCGCTACTACAAAATTGTTCCAGTCTCTTTCAAATAAACCCGTGTAAATGGTTCATCATCACCCAAAGAATAATCTTCAATCAACCCTTTGCGACGAATAGAAATGTCGTTGCCTTTTCTCGTCACCACAGTCGAACTATCGAATACATCCCGCGCTAACATCATCTCAGTTTCGCTAGGATTATCCAAAACGACCATATTACTACTTCGGTAAAACATCCCCTCTTCATTGAGGATATCTTCCGCATACTCGGCAATCAGCAAATCAAGTTTTGGATGACGCAGCAAAGTTTGGACGTTGCTATTGTAATCCTTACTTAATACTTTTTTCGAGCGATTCACAAAAACTCCATCACGACAAATAGCGCCTATTGTCCAGTTTGGATGTTGCAAAAGGATATGGTCAATCGTTGCTTGCAGTTCTTCAACTGAGATTTTATTAAAGGTAATAATCGGTATCCTAGAATCTGTACCAGACTCAAAAAAGGTTTCTAAGATATAAGAAGGCACATCAACGCTTTCACCTTCAGAAGGTTTAAGATGCATTAAAACGCCTGGTGCAGCATTGATTTCCAAGATGGCAAAGTTACTAGACTTCCAAGATTCTGAGAGACTTTTGGTCATGACATCAATACCAAGGCAAGTCAGCTGGAAGTGTTGGGCAATATCTTGCGCCAAGATAATATTGTCATCATGAACCGTGTGCGTTGCATCAATGCTCATACCCCCAGCCGAAAGATTGGCAACTTTACGGAGGTAAACAGTGCGCCCCTTCTCAATAACGCTGTCCAATGATAAGCGCTGTTCCTCTAGATAGAGTTCCATCGCTTCATCGATTTGAATTTTACTCATCGGCGAGGTTGGCGTGTCTAAACGTGCAGGTTTCCGGTTCTCTAAGCGGATTAATTCTGCAAGGGTTAAATAGCCATCACCAACAACCGATGCTGGACGGCGTTCTGTGGCGGCGACAAATCTGCCATTGACACACAACAAACGAAAATCTGATCCGGAAATACTTTTCTCAACAATTATCCGAGTTAGCTGATCTTCGGGAATCGCTGCCAGTGACCTATTATAAGCAGCTACAAGTTCTTTTGAGTCCTGCACATCAGCTGTAACGCCAATTCCTTTGTGGCCTACCACTGGCTTAACTGCTACTGGGTAGCCAATTTGTCTTGCTACTGCCAAGGCTTCCTTTTCAGAAAAGACGATATCGCCTTCAGGGACTGGGAAACCCAACGTTTTCAAAAATGCCTTACAGTCGTCTTTGCGGGTGGTAAACTCCGAATCTAGATGACTATCACAGTTAAATGTTGTTGCCACCCCCCGGACATGTTTTTTTCCCAAGCCGTATTGCATTAATCCTTCTTCCCACAAATAAAAGGCGGGAATACCTTTTTCGTAGGCTGTTCGCAATAGGGCGTAAACTGTGGGGCCACCATAGACAGAGGCGCGGAATTTATTTTGCAGCCTTACCAACTGTTCATCAAAGGTAAAGTCTTCGTCTTGAGTAATGGCTTCAAACCAATCCCAAACAAAATAAGCTACCTCTCTAGTTGTGCGTTCATGTAGTGATTGAACGCTAATCCGCACGAAATTTGGATATGGTTTAACACTCCAACGGTTAAGGTGCAAATCCATGTCCAGTTTTCCCACTTCGGACACAACTTGGGCGAATAGATGAGCATAAGATTGGTAGCTTCGGCTACCCAAGTGGGGATAGCGATCGCCAATCTTTGCAATATAATCTTCTATGGGCAAAGGCTGTCTAGAGTCAACTAGAGCAAAGTCAAATACTAGCGTCCCTATATCTAAATAAGGGTTGGGCCCAATATAATGCTTGAATTTGAAAATATCGAATACATCCGTTCTTCTAGCATTAATGCGGACTAAATCACTACTTTTTTGTAGAACCATTGATTACTAACCTTTGGCTAAACACCCTGAAATTTAAATGCTGAGTTCTGGTTACTCAGACTTATTGATTGTAAATTAACTCACATTATTTTTTGAGAGTGATGGCAAAGCCATTGATCTAATCAGAACTTAGATTAAACCTATTAGTAAGCATTTTCAACTATCTCAAGGCATAATTAAATCCCCCTACCTCAGCAAAGAAAAAACTACAGTTAATTCATCCTCATGAATGCTCAAATATATAACCTTTGAAAGGTGTAATCCTCAGCCAATAAATTGTATAAATAAATATGCGGGATTCAAAAGACAGCAATAAAGACAGCAAAGTTATGAATAGCACACAAGCTGCTCTAAGAGAAGAAATTCGCGAACTTGCTGAGGAAGCTTTTCACCAAAAGCTGATTTCTGGGCATGGTGATGGCCCGGATATGAATGAGTATCAAATTGTCTACCAAGGCAAACCCAGGCATCTCCCACTAGAACAAGCACGTTTTTTCTTAACTAACTTGCTTTACAGAAGTCGCATTCATTAAGGCTTACCATTAGATATCTAATTGCATCCAGGGAAAGTTAATACCAGTTTTTGAATAATAATTGCACGATAAATTTCCAATCGGCAATTAGCAATGCCTCTAGAAAATTACTCTAGAGGCAGTTCTTGCTGTGGGTTTTATTAAGTCAACGAACGTTAATGAGGATAGCTATTTTCTGTGTAATTTTGAATATCAATACTACCTTATATCAAGTGATCTACCAAAGGGATGATTTGATAGTTGGAATTGTCATGGTTTAGTAAAATTTATTAACTCAAATAAGGGGACATCATGGTACAAACTAATTCTAAAGGGCAACTGGTAATTATTGGGGGAGCCGAAGACAAGGAAGGAGATTGCCAAATTCTGCGTGACTTTGTGCGACGCGCTGGGGGTACAAAGGCGTACATTGTAATTATGACGGCGGCGACAGAATTACCTAGAGAAGTGGGAGAAAATTATATTAGAGTATTTGAGCGCCTGGGAGCCGAAAATGCTCGGATTATTGATACAGAAACCCGCGAAGATGCATCTTCATCTACCGCATTGGAAGCAATTAGTAAAGCAACTGGCATATTTTTTACTGGGGGAGATCAAGCTCGCATCACCAACATCCTCAAGGGTACTGAAATAGATACGGCGATTCACCAACGGTTCTCTGAAGGTATAGTTGTCGCAGGCACAAGTGCCGGAGCAGCTGTGATGCCAGACGTAATGATTGTGGAAGGCGACTCAGAAACACATCCTCGCATTGAAACTGTTGAAATGGGCCCCGGTCTTGGTTTTCTACCAGGAGTGGTAATTGACCAGCATTTTTCCCAGCGTGGACGCTTGGGACGCTTAATCTCAGCTTTGATACTACAGCCTGCTGTTTTGGGATTCGGTATTGACGAAAATACTGCTATGGTCGTGACAGATAGCCAAGTTGAAATTATTGGTGCAGGTGCAGTCACGATTGTTGATGAATCAGAGGCTACATACAACAATATGGGCGAAATTTTGAAGGATGAGTCTTTGGCGATTTGCGGAGCAAAGCTTCATATTTTACCACATGGCTTCAAATTTGACTTGAAAAGCCGTCAGCCTATCCTAAATAATGGCTCTGTGGCAAATGTCTCTGTAGCTGTTGCTTAAATCAACACCTAACTTTTAGCAGGTGCATTTAAATTGAGCCAATAATTAATAATTGTAGATTACTGACATTTATTTCTTGAATATCCTCCCAAGTACTCTCAGAAAGAGCGGACATAGCCCGCATTTTCAGGAGGAAAAGGGGGATTTATTATTAATAAGCGATCGCAGTCTTAATTGCAAGATAAACTAATAATTTATACTTTAAAACGATTTACATACTCTACAAATATATCGTGATGTGAAATGAAAAAAATAGGGTGGTTCAGGCTTTTCTTAATTCTCCTGCGATGCCTACGGCGGTAAACTACGTAAATAGACCATGCTGTGCCCTTACGAAAGATGTGGTTTGAAACTTTACTCACAATTAGTGGTTTTGTCAATATATAAGTTTATTCATAAGCTTCACAACTGGTTAGCCAAATTTAAAATCTCTTTATCTCAACAAATCGTGCTGTAGTGGGGCAGTCTGTCAGAGTCTGTTGCTGATAATTTCCTAAGTCTGGAATACAAAAATTCCAATAAATAAGTCACGCTGTGCTAAATCAACCTGATGAAAGATACCTTGTGGTTTTGGGAACACTAGATTTAGCAGCAGACTTAACAGGAAAGGGCTGATGTCTAAAGGGGAATGGAATAACAAATCAAAAAATACAGTTCCCCTGCAATTACCCATAACATACTTAAAATCAGTGAAGCGTAATACAATTACCCATGAATTTGACTCTGGTTCACAAGCAGAAATACTACCTATACAGGAAAGTGACGACATATCCGAAGCATCCAAGCTACTAAGGCAAGGAATTCAACAGCAGCAAGCTGGTGAATTAATAGCGGCTTTGAAGTCTTTACAACAATCCTTGGGGCTGTTTCAGTCCGTTGGGGATTTGCAAAAACAGGCACAGGCACTTTCTTTTTTAGGATTGGTAACTTACACAGATGGAGACTACAAAGGTACTATCTCTTACTCCGAACAGTGTTTGTCTTTGGTCAAGAACTCCTCAGATTTTGTAGTGCACATGCAAGCACTTTCCCATTTAGGGAATGCATACCGTCACCTAAATGACCATAACAAGGCTATTGAATTTTTGGAAAAGTGTTTAAAAATAGCGCAACAGCTGCAAGACAAACGTAGTCAAGTAGCAGCACTGAATAATTTAGGATTGGTATATAAAGCTTCGGGTAACTTTATACAGGCAATTGAGTATCAGCAGCAAAGCCTAGAAATTCTCCGGGAACTCAAAGATAACTGGGGCGAAGAACAGGTACTCAAGAATTTAGGTAATGCTTGGTATGCTTTGGACAATTACCCAAAAGCGATCGCCTATTATGAGCAGTGTGTAGTACTAGCACGTTCCTTAAAACATGTTCGCAGTGCTTCTCAGGTGCTAAAGAATTTAGGGAATGCTTGTTATGCCTTAGGTGATTATGCTAAAGCTATTAAGTATTATGAAGAACGGTTGCAATTAGCTAGAGAAATTAAAGACAAGCGTAGCGAGGAACAGTCTTTAGGTAACTTAGGAGTTGCTTGTGAAGCTTTGGGTGACTATAACAAAGCCATTAAGTATTATGAAGAACGTTTGCTGTTAGCTAGAAGCATTAAAGATCGGCGCAGTGAAGAAGAAGCTCTTGATCGTCTGAAAGCTGCTTGCTACGCCTTGGGTGATTATGCCAAAGCTATGCAATACCAGCAAGGAACATCTTCAAATAATTTGTAATACTCGCCTCCGGCGAGCAAGCTACGTAATTCGCAATGGGGATTTAGAAAGAGCCACAAAATTTGCTAATGCCATTAGCTCTCTTGACAAAAGCGCCCAAAAATCGTTAAAAAGCAAGATAGGGAAAGGAATAATAAAGAGTTAATAATATAAAATTACTCGCATCGGTCAATTTCTCCCATTGTCTTTTGTTGCTGGAGATACGCGAGAACTTCTAATATATCTACTTGAGGAAATTCGGTGTAAAAATTACTTACACTCCAAAAGGGTTCCGGTGTTTGCAAGATAATGGTGCGATCGCCCCACTGTTCTAACCAGGGTAGCAAAGTTTGTGGCGCTACTGGAGTACATAGCCAAACTGCTGCTGGAGATAGGGTTTTGAGAGCATTTCCCGCTACCGCTATTGTCATACCTGTAGCAATGCCATCATCAACTAAGATCAGCGTAGCATTCTCTATATTCACCTGCGGACAAGCAGGAATTAATAAAGCCTCAAGAGACTTAGCAAGGTTTATCGCTTTATTTAAAGCTACTTCTCGCCACCGCGCATCATTTTTAAGGCGAGATAGCTTTTGATCAGCCCAAAGAACATTTCCAAAAGTAGTCACTGCACCAATTGCTAACTCTGGGTTTTCTGGATGGCTAATCTTTTTCGCCACAACAATTGTCAACGGACAATCCAAAAGACGGGCTATTGGTGCTGCTACTGGTACACCCCCTCTTGGCAAAGCATAAACAATTGGTACAGGCTTTACCCCAGAATCAATAGTTTGCTGAGTCAAAACATCATGAATCACTCGCGCCAATAACTCACCTGCATGGGTGCGATCAGCGAAAAGCGGGGTATGTGACATGGTTTTCCCCAGCATGTTAGGACGGTACTGCTTTTATGATGACTGAATTTTGTCTCAAATTAACTGATACAATAAGATTTGTATAAATAATTAAGTATTCAGCAAAAGTCTATTGATTCTGATAAATCTCCAACTAGAGCAGTATTTAACTCAGATAAAACAGATGGTGCTGATGCCAAAATCCTAATTTTCATGAGCAGCGAAACCCAACTCAGCCTCTTCGACGACTCAACCCTTAACCAACGAGAACTGATTCCCACAGACGCTAAAATTGCGATCGCTCCGGGAACTTATTCTGACATGACGGAGTTGGCACAGCATTGCAATAGCTGTCACCGTTGTGGATTGGGAGACACTCGGACTCATGCTGTTGTCGGACGCGGTAATCTCAAAGCACCAATTATGGTTATAGGGGAAGCGCCTGGTCAAAATGAAGACGAAACCGGCTTACCATTTGTAGGCAGATCGGGGCAGTTGCTGGAGAAAATTCTGGCATCCGTGAATCTGACTACAGAAGATGATGTATACATTGCCAATATTAACAAATGTCGCCCACCAGATAATAGAGTTCCTACACCTGTAGAAGTGGCGGCTTGTTTACCCTACTTACTAGAACAAATTCGTTTAGTTGACCCCAAAATAATCCTGTTAACAGGTGCAACTGCTGTCAAAGGCATCACAGGCGATAAGCGGGGGATTACAAAAATTCGCGGACAGTGGCTAGAGTGGGAAGGGCGTTTATGTATGCCAATTTTTCATCCTTCCTACTTGCTGCGTAATCCTTCTAAAGAAAGAGGTGCGCCGAAGTGGTTGATGTGGCAGGATATCCAGGCAGTGCGTGCCAAGTTAGACGAAATCCAAAATAATAGCTAATTTGGTAAATTTGCTTAAATTATATTGTATTTTACTAATTGCGATCGCCCCTTTTGATTTAAGTGGAAGCGATCGCTTTTGCTGAAGAAGTGTGATCGCAGTAGCCTAATCTTAAGAGGATGTTTAATATTTATGAAATATTGCTTACTAAGGACGAAAGGGATTTTTATATTGGACAAGCTAGTTTAGTTAAAAAAGAAATTATTAATTTTCTCTTCGGAATTTTTTTATTCAATACTAAAAATGGCTTAATAATTGTAGATGAACCTGAATTACAAAAGCTTTTTCCAAAAAATAGACGATGTGAGAAAGCAAGAAATTAATAAAATTGTATTTGATATTTTAGGAATACCTTGTCCTCAAGAAGAAGAAATTATAGAAAAATTGACTTTTTCTAGAGTACAGCCTTCTGAGTAGACTCTAAAGAACTAATCCATAGATTCACCGTAAACCCTTCTACCGTAACAGTGTATTAGCCCAAGCAGCATCTGCTTCTAATAAAGTTGGTACTGCCTCTTTGCTGTAATCTATTACCAAATCATAACTTGCACGGTCATAAATCCCAGCTAATAAATTCTGCAAATCTACTAACGGTTCACTATCACCCGTTTGCAAAGGCAAGAGAAATGAAGGAATTATATCTTGCAAATCAAAGGCATATAAATCAGATTGGGGACGATTTTCTGCTCGACTAACCAAAATACGATAAGTCAACTAACCCTTAGCACCTTGAGATTTCACCTGCGCCCAATGTCCCTGACAGCCGTATTCACAGCAATTCTTCTCACTTTTCGGCTTTCTTGACTGGTATCCTAATTTTACAAAATTTAGTCCTGCGATGTCTACGACGGGTTACGCCTACGCAGGTGGATGCAACACAACGATATGGAAGTTATTCTTGACAAGATGCGCTTACTTTGGCGCTTCTACCGTGATTCTTACTTGTGCTTGAAAAAGCGCAGAAAGTTTAAAATTTCTTCTATAGGACTTAAATAAAACATCCTATGAATTGAGGGTTAGCAAACACACGTCAGTTGATAACCCGCAACTTGGATTACTTATCAGCCTTAACAGCTTTTTTCAAACCTTGCCATCTTTCTCGCAGTCGCTTCAAGTTAGGACTATGACCACCATAACGCCAACTAACATAGGCTTGGCTAATCTCATCTATAACCTCAGCAGTTGCTGGAGCATGATGCTGATATGATCCTTTGGCATACTCTAAAGGTGTTTGTGCTGGATGTTTACCTAAACCTTTTTGGGTTGTCCATTGCAACATTTGTTGATAAAGGCTCTCCATTGCTGGCAATTTCTTTAACCATCGACGGTTGCGCCACTCTCGCCACTGACCCCAACCCAGCCAACCGAAGAAAGCTGCTGTAGTTGCCAAGATTAAGCCAGTCAATACGCCAAACCAACCTTGAGAAAATAAAGCTAAAAACCAAGCGATCGCTCCAATCACCCACTTAAATATTGTCTCAAATACATTATTCAACAAACCTGTCACTGGAGATGGTAGCCATCCTGCAACCCAATGCCACAATTGACGCAACACACTAAAAGTCTGGGTATCTTCCACTGATGGAGGTATGAGAGGATGATTGGGAATCGGGTCAAAGGCAAACCAGCCATATTTAGGAAAATATACTTCCGTCATCGCATAAGCATCAGTATTACGGACAACATATAGCCCAGTAAATGGATTAAATTCTCCTGCACTAAACCCTGCTACCAATCGGGCTGGGATGCCAATGGAACGCAACATTACTGTGAGAACTGTTGAGAAGTGGTCTGGATAACCGCCTTTATATTTGAATAAAAAAGCTTCTACTAAGTCATCTTTTTCTCCCAAATAAGGCAAATCTAAGGGATTTTGGGGAAGAGAGTAGCGTTGTTTTAAATGTTGAGCTAAGTAGAGAGCTTTTTCATAGGCTGAATCTAGACTTTTAGAAGACTTTGCTACTCGTTCTTGATTGTAGTTAGCAAGAATTTCTTCGGTACGTTGCCGAACTTTTTCGGCAATTTCGGGAGGAATTTGCAGATAATGCTGTTTAATATCTCGTGGATATTTACTAGAAGCTTCACCTAATTTAGTGCGATCGCGGTATGGTACTTCAGAAATTACTGTATAAGTGAGTCCTTCTGATAATTCCACAGGCGATCGCAACCCGTCTTCTTTATCAACCGCGATCATTGGTGTGGGAAAGTAAATCTCTTTTGGATAAGCCATCGCCGGAATTAGGTTAGGCAAATCCGCCACCACTGTATAAGTTTGTACTATCTCTTGGGTTTTACCAGCAATCAAAGGTCGATTCAGGAAAATTTGGTAAGACCAAGACGATCGCTTGATGGTTGTAACATCTTCATTACGGGAAACTTCCCATCCCTTACCCGTATAACGGTCAAATCCTAAAACTCGCCAAAAACCCTCAGCTTGCGATCGCACCCGCATCACAACTTTCGGTTTCATCTCGCCCCGCAGATTTTGGTTAATTTGGCTATTAAAACCGTAATAAAAGTTATTATCTACTTTACCTGGTTGACCAGTTTGATTTTGTCCCGTACCACTGCCTTGATTATCACCTTTACCTTGGCGGACATAACCGGGATTAATGATACTACGTCCTGTGAAATTACCTTTTATTGGAATCGCAGAACTTACAGGAAAATTCCGTAACTGATAGCCAGGAAATCTGGGTAAAACAGCAAAAATTGCCAGTCCCAGACCGACAATTAGGAAGAAATTCAGAATTAAAAATTTAAAATTAAGAGTTGAGGAATTCTTCTGATTGAATTTTCCCTTTTCAGTTTTTAATGGCTGTAAACCCAAGCGCGAGCGATAATCTAATACTAAAGTTGGGAGAGCGATCGCTAAAAATAACAGCAACACAGGTGCAAATGCTAAAGTCTGGCTTAACGTTGCCGCCACACCCAATAAAATTAATCCTATAACAATCGAATAGCCCAAATTTTTCCGGCGGGGTGTATCGAAGCTATGTAACACCTGGAGTTGAATTAATAACTCTGCCAAACCCAACCGTGTATCATTTAACTCTCCCACTAATCGGCCAAAGAAAGCACCCAGTGCCACTAACATTCCGATGGCGATACAAAACTTAATTGCAATATTGCGATCACGGCGACGATAGTAACTCCAAATCGCACCCAATAAACTCAAGGGTAACGCCCAAAAACTGAATGAAGTTTCGGCGGCGATATCCGTCGCCACAATTCCCAAAACAACCAACGCTAGCACCAGCACCCGCAAGGAAATTGAATCTTCTACTTCTATTAAAGGCGATCGCTGCGGATTTTGCCGCCAGAAATTACCTACAGGGACACGCCAAAACCGATTCATCCTGGATAAGTTGAGCATTTCAAGTCTAAGTAAAAATTCCACGGAAACAATGATGAGGACGAAACTGTTCGCCCTACTTTAAAGTATTCCCGTTAGAAGAAGCTTTCTTATCCTGCCTTGATGCATCTATCAAGGTTTAGCGCCTATTTTAAAAGTTAAAATCTTCCCAGGAGTTTCAAATGTTAAAAAAATTGACTTTACATCATAGCCCCTTTCGAAAAGCGGGGAGGCAGGGTGGTTTCATATAACGAGAAAAAAACTCAAACTGGGTTTCAAAGCCTCTCCCCGCTTGCCTAACGGCAGGCTGACGCCAACGGGGAGAGGTTTGGAGAGGGGTCAAAATCTATGGTTATAGATGAGAAATCAAGACTTATGTATTTTTCTTTTTTCGTATGAAACCACCCTGCTCTCGAAAAGCGGGGAGGGGCTTGGAGGTGGGGTTCTTAGGGTTTGATAAGTAATCAAGCGGACATGACATAACGTTACCGCGAAATGTAACGCCAAGCGCGAACATAATTTTGTATAAAAAAACCCAACCCAATAAACTCGTTGTGAAAAATTGGTGGCTTGGTAAAATAAAGGCGAAATCAGCACAACACAAAAAACTAACTCATTCCCCAGGCTTTCCTAATAATCGAGTGGACTGACGAGTACCCACAAAAAATGACTTATGGGGTAGAGGGTAAGTTTACTCCCACTGGTTAGTTATAACCACGCTTTAAGTATAAGTAAGCACCCTGTTGCTAGTATGATCTAGAGACAGAAAAAGCCCAAGGCAACAGCTAGGCAATAGTTACCTTAAGATATTCAGCATTACGTACTAGCGATGGCAATTAAGATTACACAGTGGGATTAATCACAAACAAAAGCGACTGTTCGTCTACTTCTGGAAACTCAACTTCCAAAGTATAAGTTGGGTTAAGTTGTTCGCAGCCTAACTCTACATTTAAGTATCCCGGAGTTGAAGATGTTGCCATTGCTAAAGTTCCACTTGTGCGAAGTGTCAAAGTTCCTTTAACAGGTAACTCAGCCTGAACAAGTAACTTCGTAATACCTACAGACTGATACTCTACTTTGATATTCAAATTACCGACAGTGGTTAGCCATTGTCTTTCTACCACTGGACTAGCTGCTGAAAGTGGTAGAGTCAGATTTTCCAGCAGTTGTTTAGCTGCCAGCAACGACAAAGCCATTTGTTGACGCGGTTGTAAATCTGAATAATCGCTCTGAATATTGGGCATATTCAAAGTACTTACAGACCGATACGTGCTTCTTAGCACCAATCCCGCGATATCATTTAGTGCTTGAGACTCGTTGGGAAAAAAGTTCTCCACCACTTGAACTAATTTTGCTCCCAGAGGCACTGAAGATGTCACCATTGATTGACATTTTTCTAGCAATTGCTGAAAAACTCTCTCCGGTAAAGGACGCGGCAGGTTTAGCTTCGACTGTTGTACCATCCACCCCCAGGCAGGAACGAGCGTCATTGACGGCTCATCAACACAATCGGGATAGTCGATTAATTGTGTTTCCCAAGGAAATAAAGGTGGGTGATCTTGGGCTTGGATTTGTAAGCGATTCTTAAGGACAGCTTGGAAACGATCTAGCACAGTAGGAATTTCTCCTAATTGAAAGGTCTGGGGCGTTCCTCCCAATTTTGGCTCACTGCTTTTTGAAGCAGTGGCTTCATTGTGGAGGTTTTTTACCCCGTCATTTTCCTCACATTCTAGAGATTGGTCGGTATTTTTGACATTATCTGTCAATAACCAACCGAGACACTGAGATTGTAAGGATTCTGAGTCACTATTCATGAGTAGATGCACCTGATCCGGACACTAATGAGTTACGAATTTCCCAAGCTTGCTCAAGAATCTTAAACCATCGTTTTTGAAGTTGTGCCATTGACAGCCCTAAAGTTTTTGCGATTTTTTCATCGGCTTGTCCTTGTTGCTTCAACTCTAGTAAAGATCGTTGCTTATTGTCCAGTTGTGCTGTGTATACTTGCCATTGCTGGGGAGTTAAGCCCAAATTGGTGTGTAAAGAAGCTTCTAGCCACTCGTGAACTAATTCCCAACGATGTAACAAGGCAAACCGAATCAAATGGTACTTGAAGCGCTGTTGTAAGTAATCTCTCTGACGAGGGGTTAAACCTAAAATTGACTCAATTTCCTGTGCTGATAAATCCTGGAGGCGGAGAGAAAAGTAATCAGCACAGTCAGATTGTTGTCGTTCTTCGAGATAATTCATTAATTCTGTAACTACAACGGAACGCAAGGTATCTTCTTCAGGTTCGGGTTCGGCTTGCGTTGCCATTGTGGAGCGTAATTGATGCACTGCTGGTTCTTCCCAACAACCATCGCCTTCATTATTGCTGCCTTCTGCGGCTTGTTCTATATCTACGCTGGTTTCTGGGGGCTGTTGTTGGGAAAAAGTTTGCGCCCGTAAGATAATTAGCTGCTGCTGACGGCCTGGTAAGGGAATGCGTCGTTTGCCGTAGCGCTCGGTAAATGCCATGTACTCGGACAGTTCTAGAAGCGTCTGAGGGCGATAAGTAGCACCAAGTTGATTTTCTCGCCGGAAAGCGTTCAATGCCTCTAAATAAAAACTCTGTAAAAAATCTTCAATTATAGTCAGTCGCCCTTGATAACTCAATTGCTTCTGAGGCGGGTTAATGTATCGATAAATAATTGCACTCAAAGTACTGTGTAATTCTACCCTGCCCCGGTTTGAACCCAACTGATAGTACCTGAGACACTGTTGTAGCCGATGCCGAGCTAGGGTCATCGCCGAGCTTTCTACAGATCCAGAAGCTTGGATACGCTTGCTTTCCTGGCAAATCCGATAGACTTCGGTGGTAATACGTCTTGCTACATCGTGGCAATTCTGTTCCGAAGCTTTGGTTGATTGTTGAAACTCCCTGGACAGGAGTTGAAAGATCACCTCCACGCCTTTAGAATTTTCTCCCAGAATATTTGCAGATGGAATAGTTGCGGTTGCGGCTGAATTCATAGTCTCGGTTTTCAAAAGACCCTAAGTATTTAAATACAACCTGTACGACTGTGGGTGTTGGCTTTTTCGGTTTTACGTATAAGCTAAACGCAGACCAATCCTATATTGAGAATGTGGCTGATTTTATTATTCCCAACTTCGATGGGATTGTTCACATTTTGATAGATGTTATTGCCATTACCCAGGAGCCGTATACAAGTCATTATGGATTTAGAAGCACAAATTCAATTGCTGATTGACAATGCACCCCGCGATGGTATGACACCAAATTTGATTGCAGCAATTGCTCCTGCCCTTAGAACGATCGCTCAAAAATTACGTCACTCCCAGTACTATATTCTCCAAAATTCAGAATCAAGCTGGGTTTTAACAACATTGAGCAATCTTACTAATCCAGGATTGGAAAAGCGCGTTGTTTACGCTTTCCCTACCATACAGGATGTCTCTCTAATTTCCCCTGCTGGGCTTGACCCTCAAATGCTAGCTAAAATTATCCCTGTCACCCATATTTTGTTCCAATTGGTGGCATTAGAACCCGTAGATAGTATCGTTTTTTTGGAGACGCCGGGTAAGACCACCCATACCGTTGAAATTCGACGAACTGAACTAGAAAAACTCATGCAGAAACACTTACGACAACAGCGATCGCCTAAACAGATACCCCCTGATATTGCATAGAAAAAACTTGGATGTGGGATTTTTTAGATACAATCCCACATCCAAAATTTTAAATCTCAAATTCGTTTGAAAAAGTTTTTGATGAAAATAAATTAATGCCAGTTACTAACCTTCTAGTTCTTTAAAGAAGCAAGCGATCGCTTTAATTTCCCGTCTAATCTAAAATTGGTTAACAAACAGTTATCAGTGAACATTTTTCAAATTTTAGCTGACTATTAAGCAAAATTTCTCCACTTAAGAACAGGTAGAAGGTTTCGCTTGGGGTCTAAAGTCCCATCTTGTACCTGTTAACTGGTAAATGATTTAATAAAGGCGGCTCAGTGTGTACTCAGCTATATTAATCAATGCTTGGTGGGATTCTGAGGGTGGGAGAACTGCAAGATGTTCAATTGCTAGCTTTGCATGGTGAGCAGCTAACTCTCGCGCCTGCTGTATACCTTGACTATCCTGAATTAGTGCTAGTGCTTGCTCTAAATCCCCCTCTTGAGCAAACTCTCGCTCAATTAGCACTTCCAAGGATGGTTTTTGGGCTAAAGCAAATAAAACAGGTGCAGTCAGATTACCACTTTTAAGATCCGACCCCACTGGTTTACCCAAGGTATCTGTTGTACTGGTGAAATCTAGAATGTCGTCAACAATTTGAAATGCTATACCAAAATGACGACCGTAGCTATATAGATGCTCAACAGTTTCTCGCGAAACTTCACTGAGTAACCCAGCAGCTTTAGAACTGTTGGCGATTAATGAAGCTGTTTTGTAATAACTCTTCTGAAGGTAAGTTTCAATAGAGATGCTAGCATCAAAACGATTCAGTCCCTGCTGGATCTCCCCAGTAGCCAGATCCATAATGACTTCTGAGAGGAGTTTTACTACCTCTAAATTGTCCAAGTTTGCTAAATACCAGGACGATTGGGCAAAAAGAAAATCTCCTGCTAATATGGCAATGCGATTACCGAACAAACTATGAACGGTAGGAACGCCTCGCCGCACATCTGATTCATCTACCACATCGTCATGTACCAAGCTAGCTGTGTGAATCATTTCTGTAATCTCAGCTAGGCGGCGATGACGCGGCGTGATGTCTTGTTCTAACATTGTTGCCCGCGATATTAGCAGGACAATTGCTGGTCTGATACGCTTTCCCCCAGCACCGAATAAATGTTCGGCTGCTGCAAACAGAATGGGGTGGCGATTTCCAACTAGCTGTTTTAGGTTATCTGCTAGTAGTCGCAGGTCTGCTTCCACAGGGGTAAACAGGGAGGTGGCTGGGGTCATGGATGGGCGGACTCTGACTTAGGTTACGAAAGTTTACATATCCTACACTCATTTTAAGATAACCCTGTGCCAGCGCAAAGTTTTCATAAGGTAATCCCATTTTCATGAGTCTATAGGTGATACTTAAGGTTAATAGTATATTTGTCAATAAGCAATTATGCTTAATTTTTTGTAACTCAGGTTTAAAAATAACTTCAAACACGAGTTATAAGTACATGGGAATAAATATCAGCTTAAATTATATTAAGTAGTTTCTCGGTACACCTTTCCCGCCACAGTTCAAATAAATTAAGGAATATTGCCTATTGACAAAATGAATTCAATTTAAATGAGTCACCAACGAGTCAGATTAAATTTATTCAGGACTGAAGTGTAGCTACTCAAAAAATTTGAAATTTAGCAGTCGAATAGGCTCAAAATTTAAGGTCGTTGTGTTACGCTAAAATATAGGAATTTTAAATTTTTCAGATATTCACACCCCAAAAGTAAGTCATTTAGTAGTTGATTTTACTGACTCGGTGATGTAAGTCTAAAATAATTAGTCGTAGTTTAAAATCAAGGAAATAATTCCTTTAATTTTTCCTACGATCCGGGAAAGTCCTGGTTTGGAGCTATGCGATATCCCTATGGGAAGCCGCTACACGTCTTCAGCGCACGTTGAGCGCAAGCATTGCTCCTTTCACAGCAATGTGAGCAAAAATAAAGCAGATCAAGTAGACCGCAAAGAATCATAGTTTTAGATTGCTTTTTAGGAATCTAACTGCTGTGGGATCTATGGTCTGCAATAAGTCGTATTAGCGAATAAATTATTTTTCTGTAGAGAATTTTATCTCTATAGGTAATTTTACCATTATGAAGCTACAGCCATCAAGATGCACTTGCTTGGCTGAGGTTCTACTAATTTTATGGAATTTTATATTTATTTAGAAAGGTGCTAGTAGAACAATGATTTACGGAAGTATACCTATGATGATTTTTATTTTAGCGTCTGGATATTTGTTCACAGTCTACCTGTTGTTAGCACTGGCAAAGCGAACGGGTACAAAGACTGTTCCGACAAGTTTCCCTTCATCTACCGAAGGAAAACACAAGCAGGAGATATCGGTAAGAGCAAAAGTGACTGAAGCAGTTAATAGTCAGTAGGGATTGGGGATTGGGCATTGATAAAGAGGCTCCAGGGGCGGGGTGCTGCTCTTGCTGAGGGGAAAACTCTTCTCCCCTGCTCCCTGCCCCCTGCCCCCTGCCTCCTTCAATGGAGTTGAGAAATAGCGGTATCAGTGAAGCAAACCTCTTCAACCATTGGGGTATAGCCTAGCCACTGCACTCCCGACTGGGAAAACTGTTTCGGACAACCACTAACAGCGAAGCGAGTTGGCAGTGGGAGATGGGTATTTTTTAAGCCTAGTAAGTCTAACTCTTGGGCACAAGCTACTACGACATGAACAGCTGGGTCAATCAGTTGGACATGGGAGGGCAGGAGCGATCGCAATACTGGTGTAAGGTGGGGATAATGGGTACAACCGTGAACTAAGGTGTCAATTTCCTGCTCTATTAAAGGCTTTAGGTAGGCTCGTGCTATTTCAGCAGTATAGGGGTCATGAATCCGGTTTTGCTCGATGAGTGGCACAAACTCTGGACATCCAACTTGCCAGACTTGAACTTCAGGAGCAATTTCGATTATTGCGTGCTTATAAGCATTACTCTTAGCCGTAGCGGGAGTGGCAATTACACCAATCCGCTTTCCTTGTTGCACCGCAGCTTTTGCACCCGGTAGGATTACTCCTAAAATGGGTATGTTGAATTCCTGACGCACGGTTTCTAGGGCTAGAGCAGAACTGGTATTACAAGCCATAATTACCATTTTTACCTGCTGCTGTTGTAGCCAGGTAATAATTTCACGCGTGAATTGTAAAATTTCTGCTTGGGAACGAATTCCGTAAGGAAGTCTAGCTGTATCCCCAAAGTAAATAATTGATTCATTGGGGAGTTGCCGATATAGTTGTCGCAGTACTGTCAGTCCACCCACACCACTGTCAAAGATGCCAATTGGGGCACGTTGGGGTTCTTGCTCGGAAAAAGTGTCAAGATTCGTTTCAAAGATCGAAGATGAATACACAGGCAGATATTAATTTAGGTTTTGGGATTTAAGATACAGAATTTAGCAGACAATCTCCAAATTGACCACTAAATTCTGGATGCCAAAGGAGTCTAAATACCACCTTTTAATTAGTAATTTTTACTATATTAATTAGCGCTGTAAGTATTTTAGGATGCCACGAGCGATCGCTTCTGCCATCTGATTTTGATACTCTGGTGTTCCCAATCTGGGATTGTCTTCTCGGCCACTCATATAACCTGTTTCTACTAAAATCGAGGGCATAGAGCTTTTTCTGAGGACGTAGAATCTGGCTTTGCGGGTTCCCCGGTCTTTGATTGTACCGATGTTCTGGAGGATACTATTGCGAACTACTTCAGCCAGAGCATAACCGCTATCGTAATAATATACTTCTAACCCATTAACATCAGGACGATTATCAACCGAATTAGCGTGAATGCTGACAAATGCAGTTGCATTAACTCGCTCGGCAATTTCTACCCGTCCCTGAAGTTCTACGAAAAAGTCAGCATCCCGTGTGAGTACCGCCTGTACACCATTTTGCTCTAAAATTGCTGCTACTCTTTTACCAATAGGCAGGATTACGTCCTTTTCTAAAAGTCCGCCTAGACCTGGGGCACCTGAGTCTTTTCCACCATGTCCTGGGTCAATCACAACTAGTAATTTCCCTCTGGGAACTGAGGGGCGCGGCTGTGGCTGGGAGATAGGACGGGGATTATCTGTGGGGTTTGGGAATTGACTTAGATTTGGCGATGGCAGAGGAGGTGTGACGCTACCAGAGCGTTGTAATTCTAAAGCCAAAAGCTGGTCGCCAACCTGATTGAGTTCCCCAATTTGTACCCCGGCTGCTGGTTGAATTAAGACGACGACAGTATTGGATTCTTGTGGTTGCAAACGGACTCGCAGGATAGGGCTATTAGCATTAAAAGTCGGACCTGTAACTCTGGGAGCTAACCGAGCATTGTTGATGGTAATGCGGAACAGACCAGAAGTTCTATCCCAGCCTCCTGTAGCAGATAAAGCTTGGTCGCCTCTAATGAGCAGTTGTGTGCCATTACCAGCCAATTGCACAGACTGAATGGTAGCAGTTGAGGTGTTACTAGATGGCATTGGGCGTGGACTATTACCTCCAGGCAACTGAGCAACGCCACGACTAGGCAGAACCACAAAACCACCAATGCTGCTAGTGGTTGCTCGCCAATTTTGACTATTTTCGTCCACCTGTAAAGTTATGCGAACAACAGACGGGCTTGTTTGTAGTTGGCTGAACTGAATGCGATTGACACCATAGCGATTAATCGGTAAATCGCGCTGCCCTAGATTTGGTGATAAAGTAGCGCCAGTAATATCAATGTTAACTGCCCTTTGATCGTTGCTAGGATTTACCTGAATCTGAGGATTACCACCATTGGTGCGGATGAAAAAACCATCCCCTGTGACTTGTAAGTTCTCAATTTGAGTAACCCTGGCGGCAAGCATTCTGTTTTTAGGCGGATTGACAGGGTTTGCTGTCACTACGTTGTAAATATTTCTTTGGGAGAACACTGGTGGAAATGTTCTCGGTGAAGTTTCTGTTGCTATAGCTTGTTCTTGTCGCCCCCCAGTATTTGAGGGGACATTCTCAGCTACTGGCGTAGGTAATTGTACCATCCAGCGATTGCCAGTTGTGCCAACAAATTGTACTGCCTTGGGGTCAAGAGTATAACCAGGAGTCAGTTCAACGACTATGCGCGTTGTTTGTTCGTCAAATTGCCCAACACGGATAGCGCGGATTGCACCGCCCACCTGTTGGGTTAACTGCGGACGCCCAAATGTGGTTCCTGGCAAATCAATTACCAAACGAGTGGGGTTAAAAATTAATTGTGCTTGGGGTTGAACATCCCCCAAGGTATTAATTTCCAGACGATTTTGGTTGGTATCAAAACGCCAAGATTGTAGTCTCGCGGCCATTGCCGGCGACGACAGCATGAAGATAGTTCCAATAGTACTGGATAGTAACCAGTGTAATTTCACAGTCCTTTCTCCTAATTCACATTCATGGGAGCCGTCAGCCCCTTTGGGGAAGTCAAAAGTCAAAAGTCAAAAGTCAAAAAATTTACCAAGCCTATAAATAAATTTATTTGCTCAGTACCTTTTTATTTCTGGTCAACATCTCAACATATTGGCAAATCCTCACACCGTCACCGCGCACACTTGAGTTTTGCGCTGTTATTAAGACACAGCTAATGGCGTAAAATATAGCACGCTCCTCTGATTTTGCCATGCCATGAGCCTATATAAATTTGACTGTCAATTTTAGATTTTAGATTCCTAATTTTAGATTTTTTGATTTTTGGTTCATAGCGGACTATCGCTTTGATACACTAACACTCCTTGTGGCGTGAAATAATTCCATCATCGAAAATTTAAAATTCTCAACCTCTATCCCTTTATTGGTGGGGTTAATCCAAAATCCAAAATCGCTTGGCTTGCAAATCATCAGATGACAATAACAAAGAAGCTACTCCTATCCCGCCGCAAAAATACTTAAATTGTTTACTACTAAATTGGATAAAAATGGTAAAGATTAGATGTATTTACTCAATAATTTCGACTAAATTACTTATCTTCTCTTTAGATACTGAAGAACGCCACGAGCGATCGCATCTGCCATTTGCTTTTGGTAAGCTGAGGTTCTGAGTTTAGCGTTATCATCTCGACCAGTCAAATAACCTGTTTCTACAAGAATAGAAGGCATGGAACTTTTTCTGAGGACAAAAAATCTGGCTCGCCGCACTCCCCTATCTCTGACATTTACACTTTGAAGAATACTTTTATGGACAGTGCGAGCTAGACCCAAACCACTGTCGTAATAATACGTTTCTAAGCCACTGACATCCGAACGACCTGGCCCAACTGCATTAGCATGAATGCTAACAAAGACATCAGCATTCGCTCGCTCTGCTAATTGCACCCGTCCCGGAAGGGTAACGAAATAGTCAGAATCCCGTGTCATAACTACTTGTACGCCATTCTGCTGCAAAACCTGAGCTATTCTTTTGCCAATAGACAAAATAATATCCTTTTCGCGTAATCCGCCAAGACCTACTGCTCCAGGGTCTTTACCGCCATGTCCGGGGTCAATCAGGACTACTACTCGTCCATTGGCAAGTGGGCGTTGTGGTTGTCTTAGGGGCTGGGGATTGGGATTGTTTGGGTCTGGGAATGGTCCCCGGTTTGGCGGTGGTAGCCCAGGTAAAGCAAAGGGTGGTCTTCCGGGGAGGGCAACAACTCGTCGAGAACCTTGTATTGATACCAAAAGCTGGTCACCGATTTGTTGAGGTTGCCCAAGTTGCACTCCGCCTGCTGGTTGAATTAAAACAACGACTGTGTTGGGTTGTTGGGGTTGCAGACGTACCCGGAGAATGGGGCTATTGGCAGTAAAAGTCGGACCTGTGACTCTGGGAGCTAATTTAGCATTGGTAATTGTGACGCGGAACACACCTAAGGATCTATCCCAGGTTCCCGTGGCAGATAAAGTTTGGTCGCCTCTAATTAGGAGTTGTCTGCCATTATCAGCCAGTTGTACAGACTCAATTGTTGCTGGGGAGTTGTTGGCAGATGGTCTGCTGGGAAAGGAAGGTGGTTGTGACTGATTGCCAGAATTATTATTTCCACCCAATCTAACAACGCGACTAGGTAGAACTACTAATCCACCACTGTTAGTATTAGTTGCTTGCCAGTCAGGGCTATTTTTATCTACCCGCAAAGTCAGGCGAACGCCAGGAGGTTGGCTTTGTAGTTGGGTAAATTCGACGCGGCTAACACCATGTCTGTTAACAGGGATATTATTCTGTTGCACCAGACGTGGTGATAAAGATGCGTCAGAGATATCCATGAAAATGGTAGCGCGATCGCGGCTGCGAATTACCCGAATCGGAGAATTACCACCACTGGTGCGGATGAACAACCCATCGCCTGTTACTTGTAAGCTCTCAATTTTAGTCGCCCCTCGTCTAGTAGTGGCAACCCTTGAAATACTAGGTTGAGGTTCAGTGTCTGGGGTAACAACAGTGTAGGCACTTCTGGGAGATAAAGTGGGAGATGAGGCTACTCTATCAACTTCTGGTTTAGGTAATTGCACCCTCCAGCGATCGCCAGTTGTACCTACAAATTGTACTCGTTTGGGGTCTAAAGTATAGCCAGGAGTCAGTTCCACAACTATACGGGTTGTTTCTGCATCAAACTGCCCAACCCGGATCGAGCGAATTCCACCGCCCACCTGTTGGGTTAGCTGCGGACGCCCAAATGTGGTTCCTGGCAAATCAATTACCAGCCGAGTTGGATTGAAAATTAGTTGTGCCTGGGGTTGAACTGTTCCTACAGTATTAATTTCCAGCCTGTTTTGATTGGCATCAAAGCGCCAAGATTCCAGTCTCGCAGCCATTACCGGCGACGATAGCATGAAGATAGTTCCAATAGTACTGGGTAGTAACCAGTGTAATTTCACAGTTCTTTCTCCTAATTCACGTTCATGGGAGCCGTCAATGAAGAAGCAGGGGGAAGGGGGCAGGGAGCAGGGGGAAATACTCCCATCAAGAACTGCTGTGGAATGAAGGGAAAAACATGGGTCTGAGTCCCCCACTTCTATTGAGTAGTTCTCGTTCAGGTGGGGTCAGATCCCCTTTCTGTTCTATCTCCCCTGCTCCCTGCTCCCTGCTCCCTTGCCTCTTGTTTAATATCTCAACTCATTGGTAAATCATCAGACCGTCACCACCTAAACTTGACCTTTGATGCCTTTTTTGATTTTTTAAAATGGTATAAAGACGCGCTTAAATCAGTTAGCAGGTTTCATATGGGACTAAATCCCCATGTGAAGTTTTCCACCTTCAGAGGTAGGAACTTTGACTCCCAAAGAAGCTAGAAAACTAATAACTGATAACCGTTCACTGATAACTGTTTTTTGTTTTTCGCCATCAATGTACTAAATAGATAATTCCCATTCTTTTGAGAAGATCTAGCAAAATTTATGGGTGTTACTCCCCAATTACCTGGAAGATTTTCAAATAAAGGCTCACAAGCCAAGGGAGACTAGAAATAAATAACATTCCAAATGCTGGTAGAAATTATAAACAGACGATTATTCTACAATCAGACGGGACGGAAATTTAGGAAGAGAAGTTTCCACTGCATAATCGCAAAACCTTTAAAGTATGGTAATAGTACTGAATTCAGAGTCCTAAGTTCTGAGCGAAAATCACTCAGAACTCAGTAAGAATTTACCCAAGACTTTGATTAGCGATCGCTAGATTCTGGGGTTACTTCCAAATTGCCACTGTCATTTGATGCTGGCACTCTTGACTGAGGCGGTTCAATTACTAACGAGGTTCCAGAGGAACCATCTAAAATCAGTTGGTCTGAGCCTGAATCCACAGTTTTTGGGTCTGGAAATACAAATCGTAACAAAGGAGGGGCTAAAAAGGTTGTCAAGATAACCATCATGATAATTGCTGCCCCTAATGGTTTCGAGAGAGCGCCACTGGCTGCACCGACACCAGCAAATACTAATCCAACTTCCCCTCTAGGAATCATCCCCACACCGATCGCTAAACGGTTGATTTCCGGTTGACCAAACACGCTTAAGCCTGTGATTACTTTACCAAGAATGGCTACTGTGATCAGGAAAGTTGCCATAATTAAACCTTCCCGATTATCGGGAATTGCTGGGTTTAGCACTCCTAAATCGGTTTTTGCCCCAACAGTCACAAAGAAAATTGGCACCAGCATATCAGCAATGGGTATGACTTGCTTTTGCAGTTCTTTGCGCTTATCTGTCTCTTCTAAGACTAAACCCGCCGCAAAAGCTCCCAGAATTGCTTCTAAGTGGATGACGGCGGCAAGGTATGCCATAGCAAAAGCGAAGATGAATGCTGGTATTACTAGTCCACCGCGTGTTTTGAGTTTATTAGCGATCGCTACAAAGGATTTATTGAAAACATTGCCTAGTAGGATTGCTCCCAAAATAAAACCAGTAGCGCTGATAATCAAATAAATAACTTTGCTGACATCCACCACACCATCTTTAGCTAGGCTGGCAACTACCGCTAAAACGATGATTCCTAATACATCGTCAATTACGGCAGCACCTAGAATAATCTGCCCTTCTTTAGAATTGAGTCGCCCCAATTCTGATAGCACTTTGGAAGTAATACCGATACTAGTGGCAGTCAAAGCCGCCCCGGCAAAAATTGCGGGTATAGCAGCAATACCAAACAAAGTCATCAGTCCCACAGTACCAGCTGCAAAGGGTACTACTACCCCCACTATTGCTACAACAGTGGCTTGGATACCAACTGCCATTAAATCTTTTAAGTTCGATTCCAAGCCGATTTCAAACAGTAGGATGATCACACCCAATTCTGCCAAAACCGAAATGACCTCAGACTGCGCTGCAAATACGGCTGGAGTGGCTTCAGGCGTTAAACCAGCAGTGATTTGAAGGAAGGACATGATCAAAGAGTTAGAACTGTCTGTGCCGCCTTCTGGAAACACCAAAAGGTGAAAAACAGAGATGCCAACTACCACACCACCTACGAGTTCGCCTAAGACAGGCGGTAAACCCACTTGGTTTGATAACTCTCCACCAACTTTGCTGGCGAGATAAACGACTACTAAGCTTAGTAACACTGCTGCTACTACCATTGAACTGTCTGCGGCTTCTGTTGCACTAGCCAGCAGAGGAAAAGAGAAGTTGATTGGATTTAACAAATACATGGGTTCCGTGAAAATCCTTCTCTTTGATTTTGACGCGTTTCTGAAAAACGTCTATCTATTTCCGCTGTGGCGTACTAGTGTAATTTTTTAGTTTCCAAAAATGTAACCATTTCAGCTTTTAACTATGGCAGTGTCAAAGTAAGAACATACAAATTGTATCTAGCGATCGCACTTAAGTTGTGAAAAACTTGTGGTAGCTGTTGAGAGTCAACAGCTACCACAATATTGCTACATACGTTTATTAAAAACATCTGTGGATACTTTGAGGAGTGCAAATCTTATGACCAGAGCCGCTTTATTCGGTTCTCAGTTTCCTAATGGAAAGCTGTGGAAAATGCTGCCTTTGACAATGCTTCTATGTATAACTTTTACACTACCTACATTTGCACAAGAAAAAGAGAAATTGTGGCGAACCCTCAGTGTCAGTGGTCGCGGAGTAGAAACAATTCCTACAACCTTGGCGCAAGTCAATTTAGGAGTGGAAATTCAGGGGAAAACAGCCCAGGAGGTACAGCAAGAAGCCGCCCGGAGGTCATCGGCTGTAGTTGCGTTCCTCAAGAGCCAAAATGTCGAAAAATTACAAACTACTGGTATCCAGCTTAATCCAGTTTACAGTTACACCAATAATGTGCAGCGCATTACAGGTTATGCTGCCAATAACACAGTAAGTTTTCGCATTCCTACCGAGAAAGCCGGTACATTATTAGATAATGCAGTCAAAGCGGGTGCGACACAAATTAACGGTATTAGTTTTGTTGCCAATGATGAAGCGATCGCGGCTGCTCAAAAACAAGCATTAAAAGAAGCTACCCAAGATGCCCAGCAGCAAGCTGATGCTGTTTTCAGTGCCTTGGGTTTTAAACGCAAAGAAGTGGTGAGCATTCAAGTTAATAATGCAAGTCCACCACCACCACCAATGTTTTTACGGGCTGAGGCTTCACAAAAGTTAGCCAACGCCGACACTTCCACCCCTGTCGTTGGTGGTGAACAGCAAGTAGAAGCATCGGTGACGCTGCAAATTAGTTATTAGTCATTAGTCATTAGTCATTGGTCATTAGCATTACTAAAAACTAATGACCAATGTCCAATTAAAAATGTTCTGAAGACATATCTCCTGAACCGCCCTCTCCATCACGCTTAGAGCCTAATAAATCCAGTTGATCTACTCTAATAATGGGTGTAGAACGGTTTGCTCCCGTTTGGCGATCGCTCCATGTGTCAAACTTCAAGGAACCCTTTATCCCAATTAGACTTCCCTTACGCACATAATTACCTGCTACCTCAGCCGTCTTATCCCATAATTCCAGAGTGAACCAGTCAGGTTCATCGCTGTTGCGCGATCGCCTTTTTACAGCTAGCGTCAATTTACACTTAACACTACCAGATTCAAAATATTTTATATCAGGGTCGCTACCTACACGACCAACAAGAGTGACAATATTGATACTCATGTGCGTTACCTTTTAGTACATGCGTACTTAGTAATTTAGACTTTCATCATAGCGAATTGTGAAACACTTGAAAATAATGTGTTAAACAGTTAACAATATAGTTGACTTGAAAAATTATACATATTACTTGGAGAAACACATAAAACTATACGGATATACTAAATTAACCAGAGAATATCAAAACATACATAGCTGAGACATCGTAAATATTCCTGGGAATCATATAAAAATATAGTCTAGTTTACTGAACTCAGGATATAAACATAATCAAATCAACTCTACCGTTGTAGTCAAGAAGTATCGCACATAGGGGGCTTATAGACGCGTGGGTATTTTTAGGAACTTTCGCACATCATGGGATATGGGTATCGACCTCGGTACCGCAAACACCCTGGTTTATGTATCAGGTAAAGGTATTGTACTGCAAGAGCCTTCTGTAGTTGCTATCGATGTCAACGAAAAGGTAGCACTGGCAGTAGGAGAAGAAGCCAAAAAAATGCTCGGCCGCACACCTGGAAACGTGATTGCCCTTCGCCCCTTGCGCGATGGTGTAATCGCTGATTTCGATATAGCCGAGCTGATGCTGAAAAGCTTTATTCAGCGTGTAAATGAAGGTAGGTCTTTGATTTTACCCCGGATTGTCATTGGTATTCCCAGTGGTGTCACAGGAGTAGAAAGGCGAGCTGTAATGGATGCTGCTCATCAAGCAGGAGCAAGAAAAGTTTATTTAATCGATGAACCTGTAGCTGCTGCCATTGGTGCAGGACTACCTGTTGCTGAACCGACTGGCAACATGATCATTGATATTGGTGGTGGTACAACAGAAGTTGCGGTGCTGAGTCTTCAAGGTACAGTGATCAGCGAATCAGTACGCATTGCTGGGGATGAACTGACTGAATCGATTATCCAGTATATTAAGAAAGTTCATAACTTAGTCATTGGTGAACGCACTGCCGAGGACATCAAGATTCGGCTCGGTTCTGCCTATCCTACTAATGATGATAATGACGCCATGATGGAAATCCGAGGCTTACACCTACTTTCTGGTCTTCCGCGAACTGTAACAATCAAAGCCCCAGAAATCCGTGAAAGTATGTTGGAACCGCTATCAGTAATCATAGAAGCTGTGAAGCGGACATTGGAACGTACACCTCCAGAACTGGCAGCAGACATTATTGACAGAGGTATTATGTTAGCTGGTGGTGGTGCTTTGCTCAAAGGCATAGACACCTTAATTAGCCATGAAACAGGGATTGTGACCCATATTGCCGCCGATCCTCTCTGCTGTGTTGTGCTGGGAACAGGTCGTGTGTTAGAAAACTTTAAACAGTTAGAACGAGTTGTTACTGAAAGCTCTCGCAATATGTAGCAAAAAAAATATCAGACTTGAGTTCTATTTGAGTTCTATTTGGGTTTTATATAAATAGAATCCAAGTAGAACTTAATTGTTTAAGTATATGAAGGTATATATGGTTACAATACGGCGTTGGTGGGATCATAAAGGATTACAAATCGGGTTGTTAGCTTTAGTAGTTGGTAGTGCTTGGGTATTGCGACAAACTCAAGGTGAACTGGTGCTTGAAACATACCACGTAATTACCCGTCCGTTAGAGATGTTGCAGTCAGGGCCAACTCCAGAAGAACGTCTTAGAGATGCGCGGATATTGGAATTGCAAACCCGTATAGTAGATTTGGAAAGTCAAAAGACCAAGCTACAAGATTTATTAGGCTATGTGGAAAAAGAGCCATTAGCATCACGGCCAATTCCAGCGCGGGTAGTAGGACGTAGTGCTGATCAGTGGTGGCAACAAGTTACCTTGAATCGCGGTGCGAATGCAGGGATTCAAGAAGGGTTCATAGTCAAGGCAGAAGGCGGATTAGTGGGTTTGGTGCAAAGTGTAACTCCCAATACTAGCCGCGTGTTGTTAATCAGCGATCTCAAAAGTCAAGTGGGTGTATCAGTTAGCCGCACAGCAGCTAAAGGTGTTTTGCGAGGAGATTCTTCAGCAGAAGCTGTGCTGGAGTTTTATGAAAAAGTCCCAAATGTCAAGGTAGGAGATTTAGTTTCCACATCTACTTATAGTCAGAAATTTCCATCTGGTTTGGCAGTAGGACGAATCAAATCGCTGGATTTAAAGAAACTTCCCGCATCAGTAGCGAAAATTGAGCTTTTTCCGCCAATCCGCTCTCTCGATTGGGTAGCTGTTTATCCAAAGCTAGAAAACCAAGAGTTGGAAACCCAAAAGTCGGTAAATCAAGTGCCGCAAAAGTCTAAGTAAATTCTTCAAAAAAATCCATAGAAAAATGAAGATTCCTGCATTTGGTGGTAGCAGGCAGAAAAAGCCAAAATTGTCAGACCGAAAATCGAAATTCCGAATCCAGCCACTTTCTCGTTGGCATCCCGGTGTACGTCAGTTGTTGGGTTGGATAGTGACGGCTATTTCTGTACTGTTATGTTTACTATTATTACCAACCCGCTTGCCGGGTATGGAACTATTGGGAATTGCCCCAAACTGGCTATTAATTTGGGTGGTAGCTTGGAGTGTGAAGCGCACGGTATTTGCCGGAGCATTGGCAGGTATAGTTCTGGGGCTACTTCAAGATTCAATGACATCACCTAACCCTACTCATGCCCTCAGTTTAGGTATAGTGGGAATTTTAACTGCTCTGCTCCAGAAGCAGCGTTTTATCGAAGAAGATTTTATTTCGATTGCTGTAATTGTCTTTGTTATGGCAGTTTTGGCAGAAACTATTTTTGGCTTGCAATTAACTTTGATGGGGAATGAGCGCAAGGTAACAGATATTTGGACATATTACCAGCGTGTCGCCTTAGCCTCTGCCATTCTTAGTAGTTTGTGGGCACCTGTGGTTTATTATCCGCTAAATCTTTGGTGGCAACGGATAAAATTATTGGAACAATAGTCAAAGGATTTTGGATTTTAAATTTTAGATTAACCACGATAATCAAACAACACCGTATCATGGTAGTTAGTAGCACTTATGTGTGATACTTTCTTTTTTGCCTTAAAAAATATCAGGTAAGTCATCTCCTGATTTACTTACGGCAAAATGTTGAAGCTTTCACTAAGTAATCTAATTGGAGAACGCTAATGTCGAAAGAAAGAAAAAGTAATAAAGAGGTTAAAAAACCTAAAAAAGATCCCAAAGACAAAAAGGAGAAAAACGACTCAAATAAATAGAAATATTTAGGTAAATCGCTTTAGCGAAGACCAAGAGTTGGATTTTTTTAATTGACAATACTTCGTCCATTAGGATTGGGTAGGAGAAGTTATTGTCAACAATCTATTCACCCTTGGTCAAGCCTCAAAATTTTATAATTTAGGTTAGTGCGTGCGATTGCAAGTAAATTAGGCAGGAGTAAACTTCAGCGAAACCCCATTCATGCAATAGCGCTTGCCTGTGGGTGCAGGGCCGTCATCAAAAACATGACCCAGATGTCCACCACAGCGACTACAATGCACTTCAGTTCTGGTCATAAACAACGACCGATCTACAGTAACTGCGATCGCACCTTCAATCGGGTTAAAGAAGCTAGGCCAGCCAGTACCACTGTTAAATTTGGTATCAGAGGTAAACAGTGGCAGTTCACACGCAGCACAATAATAAGTACCATTGTCGTATTCCTTATCCAATGGGCTGGTGTGGGGGCGTTCAGTCCCATGTTTACGCAATACCTTAAACTGTTCTGGCGTTAAAATCGTGCGCCACTCTTCTTCAGGTTTAGTAATTTCAAATCCACTATTAGAAGTTGTCATCGCTTCTGACCCCCAATTGATATACCTTGATAACAATGCTGTGCCGACTATTACTGCACCAGCCTGTAAAAAATACCGTTTGTCCATATATCTATTATTTTCTATTTTTGGGTTCACTGGGCAATCAACTCTAGTACGGAATTCCCTACATTAATCACTATAATTAGCGATCGCTCTGAATTCACCCTGATAAACTGATTAAAATTAGCTAAGAAATAACAAAATAAAGCCACCGTATATTAATGGCAATGTGCTTTTTTGGTCAGGTTAGCCAGTAAATTAAATATAGGGCGTAAAAAAATAAACTAAATGAAAGCGATGTCTAACGACAAGCCGCAAGCCGTCTGCGCTTCTGATTTTGCATCTATCGTCGGCGAAGAAAATGCTGTTTGTCTTTGGGAAAATATAGAACTAAGTCAGCAAAAACGTATCCAACAGGCGATTTCTAACGAGAAGTCGCAAGGGGTCTACGCTTCTGGAAATTCTCCCAGTTGTATCGTCTATCCCCGCACTCAAAAACAGTTAGCCGCAGTCATCGCTACAGCTTACACTAACAACTGGCGTGTCCTCCCCTGTGGTAGTGGCAGTAAACTTAGCTGGGGCGGTTTAGTTAAAGGCGTTGATATTGTAGTTAGTACAGAGCGTATTAACCAAGTGATTGAACACGCTGTTGGAGATTTGACTGTCACAGTAGAAGCTGGGATGAAGTTCTCTGATTTGCAAGCACTTTTAGTAAAGTCGCGGCAATTTCTCGCCCTTGACCCCACAGCACCAGAGTCAGCAACCATTGGCGGTATTGTTGCTACAGGTGATACAGGTTCTCTGCGACAACGTTATGGTAGTGTACGCGACCAGTTACTAGGTATTACCTTTGTGCGTGCTGATGGACAAATCGCTAAAGCTGGGGGAAGAGTAGTTAAAAATGTTGCCGGATATGACTTGATGAAGTTGCTTACTGGGTCTTATGGCACATTGGGCTTTATTAGTCAACTAACTTTTCGCGTGTATCCGCTACCAGAGGCATCGGGAACGGTGGTACTTACAGGTAGTGCAGAGGCTGTATCTCAAGCGGCTGATATCCTTCGAGGTTCGGCGTTAACACCAGTTCAGGCTGATTTGCTATCAGCTAAGTTGGTGTCTAGTTTAGGTTTGGGCCAAGGACTGGGATTAATTGCCCGCTTTCAAAGTATTAGTGAGAGTGTTAAGGAACAGTCAAACCGAGTTTTGGAAGTTGGGCAAAAGTTGGGTTTAGATGGAGCAATTTTTGCCGATGCTGATGAGGCTAATCTATGGCAGAGATTGCAAGAACGAATCCATACTACTGCCACAGAATCTGTAATTACTTGCAAAATAGGAGTGTTACCTACTGCTGCTGTAGAGATTTTGACTCAGGTGGAGTTGGGTTTAATTCATATAAGTAGTGGTTTGGGTTTGTTACAATTAGAGGATAAAAATCAAGTATTGAAAGTGCGCGATGAGCTACGCTCCGCCGGAGGCGATCGCACTCAAGCTAATAGAGGTTTTTTAACAATTCTGGAAGCACCAGTGGCGGTTAAAGAACAAATAGATGTTTGGGGCTACACGGGGAATGCTTTGCCGTTGATGCGCCGTATTAAGGAACAGTTTGATAGTAAGAATATTTTAAGTCCTGGTCGGTTTGTGGGTGGGATTTAATTTTAACTAACCGCAGAGACACAGAGAACGCTGAGATAGAGAGGGGAAAGGGAGAAATATGCAAGTTTCAGAAAATTCTGTTAATAATACGGCTAGTTTAAAGAATTTGAAGGGGTTTGATGAGAGTCATCCACCTGATCCAAAGTTGATTGATAGTTGTGTACATTGTGGGTTTTGTCTCTCGACTTGTCCCAGTTATCGAGTGCTTGGTAAGGAGATGGATTCTCCTAGAGGACGCATCTATTTAATGGATGCAATTAATGAGGGCGAGATTGCTTTAAATACGGCAACTGTAGAACATTTTGATTCTTGTTTGGGGTGTCTTGCTTGTGTGAGTACTTGTCCTTCTGGTGTGCAGTATGACAAGTTAATTTCTGCAACTCGTCATCAAGTTGAACGAAATTATCCTCGCAGTTTGCCAGATCAATTTTTTCGTCAACTGATATTTTCTTTGTTTCCTTATCCCAACCTTTTACGGGTTTTATTAGTTCCGTTGTTGGTTTATCAAAAGTTGGGGTTTGCAAAATTCTTTCGCGCTACGGGTTTACTCAATAAAATATCGCCCCGTTTGGCAGCAATGGAATCTATTCTGCCAGAAATTACTCTCAAATCTTTTCAGGATAACTTGCCTACTATTATTCGCGCCCAAGGTGAGAAGCGCTACCGAGTCGGAATGATTTTGGGTTGTGTACAACGGCTGTTTTTCTCGCCAGTGAATGAAGCAACAGTGCGGGTTTTAACAGCGAATGGTTGTGAAGTTGTGATTCCCAAATCTCAAGGTTGTTGTGCAGCGCTTCCCGAACACCAAGGACAAACAGAACAGGCGAAAGCTTTAGCAAGGCAGATGATTGATAGTTTTGCTAACACGGATGTAGATTTCGTGATTATCAATGCTGCTGGGTGTGGTCATACTTTGAAAGAATATGGTCACATTTTAGAAAGTGACCCAGAATATCGGGAAAAGGCAAAGGATTTTGCAGCTAAAGTGAAAGATGCTCAAGAGTTTTTGGCAACTGTTGGGTTAACAGCAAAACTATCGCCACTGACTGATAAACCCTTGAATTTAGTTTATCAAGATGCTTGTCATTTATTGCATGGACAAAAGATTAGTGTGCAACCGCGTCAGATATTGCGGCAAATTCCAGGGGTGAAGTTGAGAGAACCGATAGATGCAGCTTTATGTTGTGGCAGTGCTGGGGTTTATAATATGCTGCAACCAGAAGTTTCTGAAGAATTGGGTCGGCAAAAAGTGGAGAATTTGTTGAATACTGGTGCTGAGTTAATTGCTTCTGCTAATCCGGGGTGTACTTTGCAGATTACGAAGCATTTGCAGTTGCAAGGTAAGAAGATTTCAGTTATTCACCCAATGGAGTTATTAGATTATTCGATTCGCGGTGAAAAGTTGAAATTGTAGATATTTCTTGTGGGGTGGACATCTTGTCCGCCCTTGGTTGTAGGCGGGTGAGACACCCACCCCACAAAAAAAGTTAGATATTTTAATCAGTCAATCTAAAGAAGCTTTTTCCGAAATAGCGGCTTTATCGTCTGTATAATCACTGAAATGGGCAAGAGTGTCAGCCTAATTTTGGGTGATTTGTGATGAAACTAGATTTAGTCAGGTTTTTTCAAGCTTGCAACCCCAGTAAGACTCTGGTTGTGAGCAAACCGGAGGATAGACAATATTATATTGATTTCTCTAAAGTGCGTGGTGCCAAGATTATTGAAGAATTAGGGCGAACTATCACGCGCCTTTCACCTGAGCAGGCTACTTGTCAATTGTTTACAGGACATATCGGCTGTGGCAAGTCTACTGAATTACTGCGACTCAAAACAGAGTTAGAACAGCAGGGATTTCATGTGGTTTATTTTGAGTCTAGCCAAAGCCTGGATATGGCTGATATTGATGTTACAGATATTTTACTAGCGATCGCTCGTGAAGTGAGTCAAAGTCTAGAAGCAATAAAAATTAATTTGAAACCAGGATACTTTAAAAATTTATTTACTGAAATTTCAGAGTTTTTGCAAACGCCGTTAGATATTGGGGTTGAGGCTGAGTTATCTGTAGGTATTGCCAAGATTACCGCCAAAACTAAAGATAGTCCTAAACTTCGCGGACAGTTACGCCAATATTTAGAACCGCGTACCAATGGCATTTTAGAATCAATCAACAAAGAATTGCTCAAGCCTGCTATAGACAAACTGAAGCAGCAAGGTAAAAAAGGACTGGTGGTAATTATAGATAATCTCGACCGAGTGGATAATTCTTTAAAGCCTTCCGGTCATTACCAGCCAGAATATCTCTTTGTTGAACGCGGTGAACAGTTAAACCAGCTAAATTGTCATGTTGTTTATACTATTCCGTTAGTGTTGATTTTTTCTAACGCTTTAGGCAGGTTAACAAATCGCTTTGGCGCAGACCCCAAGGTTTTGCCAATGGTTCCTGTGCAATTACAAGATGGTTCGCAATTTTCAGAGGGAATCACGCTGCTGCAACAGATGGTCATGGCGAGGGCTTTTCCTGGTGTCAATTGGGAACAAAGCCAGTATTTGATTACTGAAGTTTTTGATAGTCCTGATAGTTTAGAGAGACTTTGCCGAGTTAGCGGCGGTCATTTGCGTAACTTGTTGATGTTATTGTTTCGCTGTCTTCAGCAAGAAGACCCACCTTTGTCGCAAGAGTGTGTAAATAGAGTGATTAAACAACGCCGTAATGAGCTAACTTTGGCAATTACGCCCGATGAATGGGAATTACTGCGTGAGGTAGCGCAAGAGAAAAACTTGAGAGGTCATGAAAGATATGAACTTTTGCTCCGCAGTATGTTTGTATTTGAATACCGGGATGAGGATGGTTCTTGGTTTGATATCAATCCGATTTTGGCTGAAGCGAAGGAATTTAAGTTGTAAATCGGCTGTAGGGGCGTAAAGTTGTAAGCCATTACCTATCATGTATTTTGTAAAATGGCACAACATTAACGCTGTCAGCAAGTGCGGGAGCTACATCAGCAAGTGTGGGAGCTACATCAGCAAGTGCGGGAGCTACATCAGTAAGTGTGGGAGCTATATCAACAAGTGCGGGAGCTACATCAGTAAGTGCGGGAGCTACATCAACAAGTGCGGGAGCTACATCAACAAGTGCGGGAGCTACATCAGCAAGTGCGGGAGCTACATCAGTAAGTGCGGGAGCTACATCAGTAAGTGCGGGAGCCGTGTCAGTTGTCATCTTCACAACTACAGCTTTTTACAACTAGCAGAAATCGTCCATCGTCCTTCCTGCCTCCTGCCTCAAAACCCGTAGCTTTGTACTTCATGCAAAGGAAAACTGCTATAGGACTAATATTTGATTTCTGAAAAAGCTCGGTACAGACCGAAAAGCCTAATTCCTTATTCCCTATTCCTTACTCCCCACTCCCCACTCCCCGCCCACGTAGATAATTTCAAAAATCAAATACGATTCCTATATATGTTATGAGTAATCAGCGAGAGCCAGAAAATTTAGCCTTTGACAATGAACGTTCATTGCAAACTCTGGTGCGAACAATTACCCTTTCTCAGGGGGAATTTTCGCTGATTTTGCTGCGCTGTAACTATGCTGATTTACGTCAGCGCATGGTAGAACGTCTGCACCAATTATCTCCTGTACACATTCACGAAATTACTTTACCTGCATCAGTCAAAACGCTTTACACAAATATACGCGAACAACTGGGAGATGAACAGCCACTTACATTAATGATTTTTGGTTTGGAGTCAGTTAAAGATATTGATACAGTTCTGACTTCAGCTAACCAAGTACGGGAGGAGTTTAGAAAGAATTTCCCGTTTCCGATATTGTTGTGGGTTAATGATTCACTTCTGCAAAAATTTATTCGATTAGCTACTGATTTAGAGAATTGGGCAACTATCATCGAGTTTGAAAACCCTACCGATGAGTTAGTCAATTTCCTTCAGCAAAAAAGTGATGAAATCTTTGCAGGTGATATAACGCCCAATCCCCAAATGTGCCGGGAACTAGAAACCGCCCGTCAAGATTTGCAAAATCGAGGAGAAGTATTAGAAGCAGCACTTCAAGCAAGTTTAGAGTTTCTGCTTGGTTTAAATGATTATCTACATGACCACATAGATTCTGCTTTAGCACATTATCAACAAAGTTTGGGGTTCTGGCAACAAAGTAATTATTTAGAGCGACAAGGTATATTACTCGTTAATATTGCTTCAGCTTATAATCGCCAATCTGAAAAAAATCAGACCGAAAATCAACGCTATTGGCAAGAGTCTAGAATTCACTTTCAACAAGCTATTGAAATTTTTGAACAAGCACAACGTTCAGATTTAGTTGCAAAACATATTACTAAACTGGGTGAAGTGCTACGACGTTTACAAGCATGGCCAGAGTTGCAAAGTCTTGTGGAAAAATCTCTGCCGCTACATCAAAATTATGGAACATCGTTGCAGTTGGCTCAAGATTACGGATTTTTGGCAGAGGTAGCCTTAGACCGGTCACAGTGGGATGAAGCTCATAAACACGCAGGGCAAGCATTGCAAATATTAGCTGCGATACCTAATTTACAACCAGATCAATTTGCTTTATATCGGTTTATTTTAGCAAAATCACAACAGGGTTTAGGTCAAATTCAAGCAGCAATTACTAATTTAGAAGCTGCAAAAAATGAAAGTAATCATCACTACAACCCACAATTATATATATCTATATTAGAGAGGTTACGCTTACTTTATTTTGAACAAGGTGAATATCTTAAAGCTTTTAATATTAAGCAAGAGCAATTACAAATTGAACAACAGTATGGTTTTCGCGCTTTTGTTGGTGCGTCTTATCTCAACCCACAGCGACAGGCAATTAATTCTGCACAGTTGCAGGTAGAAAATCCTAAAACAATTGCTCAAGAAATTGCTGCTTCTGGTCGAGGACAAGATGTTAAACGTTTGCGAGAAAGAATTGGCGGGACTGAGCATAAATTGACTGTAATTCATGGTCAGTCAGGAGTGGGGAAAAGCTCGATTTTGCAAGGTGGATTAATCCCGGCGTTGCAACAGCAAGCTATTGGTGAGCGAGATGCTTTACCCATTTTGTTGCGAGTTTATACAGATTGGGTGGGGATGTTGGGGCGATGTTTAGCTAAGGCTTTTGAGGAAGTCAGAGGTAATCAATTATTTGCTAATCTTGATTCTTCAGCAGCTATTTTAGGACAATTACGGAAAAATGCTGACCGAAATTTATTAACGGTTTTAATGTTTGACCAGTTTGAGGAGTTTTTCTTTGTTTATCCAGACCAAAGTCAACGACGAGAATTTTATGAGTTTTTGCGAGTTTGTCTAGATATTCCTTTTGTAAAAGTAATTCTGTCTTTGCGGGAAGATTATTTACATTATTTACTAGAGTTAGACCGTCTGTCTAATTTGACTGCAATTAATAATAATATTCTCGATAAAAATATTCGCTATTACTTGGGTAACTTTTCGCCAGCCCATGCTATGGCTGTTGTGCAGACTTTAACTGAACGCTCTCACTTCTACCTAGAGCCTGCACTGATTGATGAATTAGTGCGAGATTTAGCAGGCGAATTGGGGGAGGTTCGCCCGATTGAGTTACAAATTGTGGGGACGCAATTACAAACTGAGAAAATTACAACTTTAGAAAAGTATCGTCAGTTTGGCACTAAAGAAAAACTGGTGGAGCGATTTTTAGAAGAAGTCATCCATGATTGTGGCGCGGAGAATGAACAGGTTGCACAACTGGTTTTATATTTACTCACAGATGAGAATGGGACTCGTCCCCTGAAGACTCGTGCTGAGTTAGTCGCAGATTTGCCAGCAAAAGCCAATAAACTAGATTTGGTGTTAGAGATTTTTGTGGCATCAAGGTTAGTATTGCTGTTACCAGAATCGCCTGCTGACCGTTATCAATTGGTTCATGATTACCTTGTGTCGTTCATTCGCCAACAACAAGGCAATGAAATATTAGCAGAATTAGCTAGAGAGCGAGAACAACGCCTGCAAGCAGAAGAGAAGCTGAAGCTTGAACGAGATGCAAAGCAGATATTAGTTAATGCTCAACAAGAAGCCAAGCGGCAAATTCGCCAAGGGCGGATGCAGTTGAGAGTGAGTTCTGGGTTAGCGGTATGTCTATTATTATTTGCAGCTATATCATCTTTATATGCATTGAATCAAATTCAATTTGCTAAGAATGCTGATGGTAAAAAACAAGAGGCTGAAAATAAAGTTAAAACGGCTCAAGCTGAATTGCAAGCTACGCAAAAAACACAGCTAGAATTACAGAAGAAAGCGCAAGAATTAGAAACTAACAAGAAAGATGCAGAGCAAAAGTTTCAAGCAGCGCAGAAGAATCAGCAAGCCGCAGAAGTGAAATTTAAGGTAGCACAGGCAGACTTAGGGAAAGTAAACCAGCAAGCAGCAGAATTACAAAATAAAAATTCTCAAGCAGAGGAAAAAATTAAAACAGCTAACGAACAAGTCAAAACGGCTGAAGAGAAAGCACAACAGGCAAATAGACAACAACAGGAAGCGGAATCTAAAACTAAACAGGCTCAAACTATTTTGAGTCAAGCACAAGCAGCGCTACAAGGAGCAGAGACAGCACAAAAAGAAGCGCAAAAGGGAACGGAATTAGAACGGGCAGGTGTTAATGCTTTAAAACAGTTTGAATATACTGAGTTAGAATCGCTGGTGTCAGCAATGCAGAGTGGTAAAAAGTTAAAAACTTTGGTAAAAGATGGTCGCCCTCTAGAAGAATATCCAACTATCAGCCCTATCTATGCTTTGGATAGTATTCTCAATAAAATTAAAGAACGTAATCAGTTCCAAGGGCATCAAGGCACAGTCTTAAGTGTGAGTTTCAGCCCGGACGGCAAAACCATCGCCACAGCATCAGATGACAACACAGCGCGGTTGTGGACGCTCAATGGGCAACTGCTACAAGAATTAAAAGGGCATCAAGGCATAGTCTTAAGTGTGAGTTTCAGCCCGAACGGCAAAACCATCGCCACGGCATCAGATGACAACACAGCGCGGTTGTGGAACCTGCAAGGGCAACTGCTACAAGAATTAAAAGGGCATCAAGGCTTAGTCTTAAGTGTGAGTTTCAGCCCGGACGGCAAAACCATCGCCACGGCATCAGATGACAACACAGCGCGGTTGTGGACGCTCAACGGGCAACTGCTGCAAGAATTCAAAGGGTATCAAGGCGAAGTCTTAAGTGTGAGTTTCAGCCCGGACGGCAAAACCATCGCCACGGCATCAGATGACAACACAGCGCGGTTGTGGAACCTGCAAGGGCAACTGCTACAAGAATTCAAAGGGCATCAAGGCGAAGTCTTAAGTGTGAGTTTCAGCCCGGACGGCAAAACCATCGCCACGGCATCAGATGACAACACAGCGCGGTTGTGGAACCTGCAAGGGCAACTGCTGCAAGAATTTCAAGGACATCAAGGCTTAGTCTTAAGTGTGAGTTTCAGCCCGGACGGCAAAACCATCGCCACGGCATCAGCTGACAAAACAGCGCGGTTGTGGACGCTCAACGGGCAACTGCTGCAAGAATTCAAAGGGCATCAAGGCTTAGCCAGGGGTGTGAGTTTCAGTCCGGACGGCAAAACCATTGCCACGGCATCAGATGACAAAACAGCGCGGTTGTGGACGCTCAACGGGCAACTGCTGCAAGAATTCAAAGGGCATCAAAACTGGGTCTTAAGTGTGAGTTTCAGCCCAAACGGCAAAATCATCGCCACGGCATCAGATGACAACACAGCGCGGTTGTGGAACCTGCAAGGGCAACTACTGCAAGAATTCAAAGGGCATCAAGGCTTAGTCAGGGGTGTGAGTTTCAGCCCGGACGGCAAAACCATCGCCACGGCATCCTGGGACAAGACAGCGCGGTTGTGGAACCTGCAAGGGCAATTGCTGCAAGAATTCAAAGGGCATCAAGGCAGAGTCTTAAGTGTGAGTTTCAGCCCGGACGGCAAAACTATCGCCACGGCATCATCTGACAAGACAGCGCGGTTATGGAACCTGCAAGGGCAACTGCTGCAAGAATTCAAAGGGCATCAAGGCTATGTCTATAGTGTGAGTTTCAGCCCGGACGGCAAAAC
The DNA here is from genome assembly GCF_020829625.1 of Nostoc sp. XA010. Taxonomy (GTDB): domain Bacteria; phylum Cyanobacteriota; class Cyanobacteriia; order Cyanobacteriales; family Nostocaceae; genus Nostoc. The sequence goes on from NZ_JAIVFX010000007.1 coordinate 295,527, forward strand.
CATCGCCACGGCATCCTGGGACAAGACAGCGCGGTTGTGGAACCTGCAAGGGCAACTGCTACAAGAATTCAAAGGACATCAAGGTTATGTCTATAGTGTGAGTTTTAGCCCGGACGGCAAAACCATCGCCACGGCATCATCTGATAACACAGCGCGGTTATGGAACCTGCAAGGGCAACTGCTGCAAGAATTCAAAAGGCATCAAGGCACAGTCTTCTATAGTGTGAGTTTCAGCCCGGACGGCAAAACCATCGCCACGGCATCAGATGACAAGACAGCGCGGTTGTGGACGCTCAACGGGCAACTGCTACAAGAATTCAAAGGGCATCAAGGCAGTGTCTGGGGTGTAAGTTTCAGCCCGGACGGCAAAACCATCGCCACGGCATCAGATGACAACACAGCGCGGTTGTGGCCTGTGGAGAATTTAGACCACTTGTTGGTGCGGGGTTGCAATTGGTTGCATGATTATTTACAGAATAACTCGAATTTGGGTGAGAGTGACAAGCGTCTCTGCGATGATATCAAGTAATTCGTAATTCGTAATTCGTAATTCGTAATTCGTAATTCGCCTCCAGCAAGAAGCAAGCTACGCATTAATTAACGCGTAGCGAACAAGATGCTTTCAATGCCACACCCGTCGCAAATTCAAGACAAAACCCGGCAACACCGCTTCACCCGACAACTCAGCAGGATTCTCCAACACTTCCACATCCTTACCCAGTCGATAAATTTCCACCCGTCGCTGCTGCGGATCGATTAACCAACCAAGTTTAGTGCCATTGTCGATATACTCCCTCAATTTATCTTGCAGGGACTTGAGGGTATCTGAACTAGAGCGTAACTCAACCACAAAATCGGGGCAGATATTAGCAAACGTTCCTTTTTGTGCCGAAGTAAGCGCCTGCCATCGTTCTCCACTCACCCAAGAGGCATCGGGGGAGCGAGTTGCACCATTGGGTAAAATGAAGCCTGTAGAAGAGTCAAAGGCTTCACCAGGTTCGCCCGCATTACGCCACCACAAATACAATTCTCCCGAAATACTCCAATTACGTCTCCCAGTTTCCCAGCCTGTTGGTGGGTTCACTATTAATTCTCCTTGTGCGGTTCTTTCCAGCCTCAAGTCTCGGTTGGCTGCGGCTAAAGCAGCAAACTGTTCTTGGGTAACATACAGCCCAATCGACTTAGGCAACTCAATCAATAGGGTTTCGGTTTCTGGACTAGCGGGTGTTTGTACCATCTTGATCTCTTACCAATAGGGATTCGGTAAATGATGCCTACCCTATTAACTAACAAATTCTACAAGCTTTCTTAGCGTCCGCCTCCGGCACTGTACGATCGCCTAAGCACCTCGAACGCGATCGCAATTGCAGATATAGCAGGCAACAGGCAACAGCTTGAAAGTATTATGGTGTAAGGGTTTTACGATAAGGTTATGTCTTAACCTAACTGGCAATTGCTATAATTATAAGTGATCGCCATCTCTTCTCTAACCCTTTTCTCTTCTCATAGAATGATCCAGAAGATTTGCTACGCCACTATGACTCTTCTATTCTGGGCGCAAATGCTTAGATACTAAAAGGGTAAGCGATCGCTTTACTAGCACAATCATACACACTTTAGATATGTACAAGAAAATTGCCGTGCAAGACAAAGCGAAAAATTATGCATCGCCGGATTAACATCACCTTGCCAGATGAGACAATTGAACTAATTGATCGAGTCATTAAAAAAGGCTATTCTCTAGAGGAGATGCTATGCGATTCTCCAGAGGAGAGGCTACGCGATCGCTGTCGATTCATCAACGAAGCAGTGGAATATTATATTGCTCAAAAAGCCTTAGTGAATATTAGAGAACAGTTAAAAGAGGGAGCCATCCAACGGGCGAAACGCGATTTGGAGTTGGTGAAGTTTTGAGGCGATGTCTTGCGACAAGCTGCTACGCGTCTATGCACTTTCTAGAATTATTACACGCGATGCCTACGGGGTAAACTACGCTACCTTTTTAACTTGTGCTAAAGCGTTTGTCGTTTACGTCTTGGGAAGATTTTTAGTTATATTCTCTAACAAACTTAGACGGCTAACTGTTAATAACTAACAGCTAATCATCGTAAAAAATTAGCAATTAGACATTAACAATTAGCCGTCAACCCCCTTGGGGAGTATTTAAAATTCAAAACTTAATTTTGAATTGTAGTGTAGACGCCTGTCAGAAATATTTCCGCAGGATAGCATCTCTCAAACACGCTCATCAAATTTAGTGTATGCACTACCAGATTTTATCCAGTATTGTTTCAAAGTATGATGAGGCGTATGTAAACTAGCTTTTGCCTGATATAAAATTACTTGGCGATGATCGCCCATCCAAATTTTATTAATCGGTTCAACGGATATTACTGTTCCTCCTAAAGAAGCGACACATTGAGAAAATCTTTCAATGGTCGTATATTCTAATGTCTCGAAAATAAAAAAGTTGCCCGAACAAATCAAGTGGCGACTGCGAATCCAGCAGCGCATCTTTTTTTCAGCTTGTGGAGGTAACATTTTAGATTTAATAGATTCAAGCTGAATCGACATAAAGCGCTCACCACGGGTAATTCATCAGCAAAACTTTCCCGTTCTTCAAACCGCAAAGGGCTAGGGGTTGACTCCCATATTTGATCGTGGGTTTGAATATCCATACCTTTATCTAGACTTGTCCAAACAGATTTCTACTACCACCGCCGACTTATCGACGGATTGAGACTCAATGTCAGTGCTAGAAAGCACTTGTTCAAAGTGGGCGAATGCTAGATAACGATCGCACCATAGCGATCGCCATTGTCCAGTTGAAAGTTCAAAGAATTCAGTAATTTCCATTAGAAAAGTGATTTAAAAAGGTAGCTTACAATCCAAGAGGTATTTTGGCTAAAAAGTTATTTTCCTAGCCTCTTTGATCATAACCGCATTCAGCAGTGCTAAGTATTGTTAACGAGAGCGGGGTGTTGAGCCAGTGCTGAGTTGCCTAAAAAACTATTTGATATCTGCGTTCAGGGTTTAAAAGATGAAGATGTCACATTGAATTTTGGACTTATTTCGCCCACAGCGCGGCTTGTAGCTAAAATCTACAATTGGTACGGTCAAACACTTAAACTTTCACGAGTTATTGTGCGTAAATCTGCATTTCAAGTAGTTAACTTAGCATATAGCAACATTCTTGAGGATGGTCATCGGGCCTTGGGCTTTGAGAATCTCCATTTCTGCTGCATTCCGCACTAGTAAAGCACCAGCGAATCCTAATGAATTCACAGATATAGACTGGAAATGCTCCTGCGATCGCGGTACGATCAACATCCATTCTCGTGTCGCTAGCAAATTATAAGTACCAGATCCCACAGAATGCAGCAAAGTATGATAAACTTCCAGCGTTGCTTGTGCCCCTGCGAATGGCGATCGCACCCAATGGGGATTTAATGGTGCGAAAGCGTGTACAAAAGGAAATTTTGCTATTGCGTTGGTAAAGCCTACCGTTGGCGTAGCGGATGCACCAGAAGGTATCGATTCCTGAAATTGTGCTGCTGTTAGCAGAGGTTCAATAGGTATCTGCGGCCCCGAAGGTACAAGTGGAAGCGGCACTAATTGCAAATGTTTATGTCGCTGACTAGCACCTGCGGTTTTGCCACTGTTGTAAAATGCTAAACCATCAAAATCAGCCAAACATGCCCACATAGCTGTAAAATCTTCCAGGGTAAGTAAGCTTTCCTGTTCCTCGAAGGCACGGGTGATGATTAGCAGGTGATAATCAACAACATTAAATTTATTTAAAATACATACATGGGTATCGGAAATATCCGCCACAAATAAATCCTCTTCGTAGGGCAAAAAAGGATTAAACTCTTGACCAGAAGTAGCAGATTGTTTTTCTTGTTTCTTCTTGTCTGCTTTTTTGCGATTCAAGTTAGACAAAATCCGCACCAAAAACCGCACCCCATCCTGTTCAACAAATTCAAATTCTGTCGGAATCGACAGAAGTGCCCCGCATCGCAAAGCATGTTCAGTTCGTTCTTTAACACTTGTCCATAAAGTGCCAGGTTTAAGTAAGATTTTCCCCTGTGCCATTTTTATTCCTTCAGGCATAGTATAGAACACGCAGCGCTGTGCGCGTCTACAAATGACTATATTCCAAAACGGTTTAGTAAAATACCAAAGCTTTCACAACAACGCAATACCTTCGCAACAAAACTGTCACAAATTATATCTACATTAGTAATACATCTAAATATCCTTCCAGACAGCAATGCAAAACGAATCTCGCGACAGAGAACACCCATCAAATAGCATTTCACGTAACACTACTGAAGCCAAATACCCTAATCGAGCGCCCTGGAAAAAGGCTGCTGCCTCTCTATCGCTGGTGCTTCTGGGATCAGGTATGACATTAGCAGGCGGCTATATGGCTGGACATTCTCGGCAGGTGTCTGAGAGTGCATCTAATTTGGCAGTTAGTCGAGTAAATGCTGCTCCTCCATTACTAGCTGCCACAGATCCTAACTTTGTAACACGGGTGGTGCAAAAGGTCGGGCCAGCAGTAGTGCGGATTAACTCTTCCCGAACGGTAAGAAGCCGGATACCAGATGAATTTAACGATCCGTTTTTTCGCCGCTTTTTTGGTTCCCAACTGCCACAATCAAGAGAAAGGGTAGAACGGGGTACTGGTTCAGGTTTTATCATCAGTGCCGATGGTCGGATTCTCACTAATGCCCATGTGGTAGATGGTGCCGATACAGTTACAGTGACACTCAAGGATGGGCGCACCTTGCAAGGTAAGGTGTTAGGAAAAGATGAATTAACCGATGTTGCTGTTATCAAGGTTCAGGCAGAGAATCTACCTTCAGTAGCTTTGGGTAACTCAGATCAACTGCAACCGGGAGAATGGGCGATCGCGATCGGCAACCCCCTTGGACTAGATAATACAGTAACTACCGGAATCATTAGTGCTACCGGACGCAGTAGCAATCAAATCGGCGCTTCTGATAAGCGAGTAGAGTATATTCAAACTGACGCAGCGATTAATCCTGGTAACTCTGGCGGCCCCCTGCTAAATTCTCGTGGCGAGGTGATTGCCATGAATACAGCAATTATCCAAGGGGCACAAGGATTAGGCTTTGCTATTCCTATCAACACAGTCCAACGTATTTCCAGTCAACTAATAGCTACAGGCAAAGTAGAACATCCTTATCTGGGAATTCAGATGGTAGGGTTAACGCCTCAGCTAAAACAAAATATCAACTCAGATCCCAATAGCGGTTTGAGTGTGAATGAAGATAAAGGTGTATTAGTTGTGACAGTTGTCCCAAATTCACCAGCTGCTAAAGCAGGGATACGTGCTGGGGATGTGATTCAAAAGCTTGGCGGGCAAACAGTCACAGATGCCAGCAGTGTTCAAAAGGCAGTAGAAAATAGCCAAGTCGGGGGCGATTTACGCATGGAATTACGTCGCAATGGGCAAAGTCTTAACATAGCCGTGCAACCTGGTGCTTTCCCCACCCAAGTACAATAAAAAAATTTTGCTATCAATTGCATAAAAGTTAATTTTCTGGGATGGGTATTTTGCTCATCCTTTTTTTATCAAAAGATATTTGAGAAGCTTGGTGGTTATAAGTAGCAGCTACACTGAGAAAACCTGTAAAATAGACTGGGGATTAGGGACTAGAGATTGGGTCACAAGCTGATAAATACAAACTTTTACTTGCCAGAAGTGCTTCTGCTGTCTCGTAGCTTAGGGGCTTAGAGAACAGGTAACCTTGACCAAATTTGCATCCAAGTTGCTGTAACCATTGAAGTTGCTGTGGTGTTTCGATACCTTCTGCAACAACGGCTAGTTCAAGTTGATTGCTTAAAGCAATAATGGTACTAACAACCTGATAATTACGGTTTCCTTTCTGCATCTGACTCACAAAGGAGCGATCAATCTTCAAATTATCAGCCGGTAAACGATGGAGATAATTGAGCGATGAATAACCACTACCAAAGTCATCAATGCTGATTTGAATCTTTCTGGCCTTTAATTGGGTTAATAAATCAATTGTCTTACTGATATTATGAATCAACATACTCTCGGTGATTTCTAGGGTAATAAAATCGCCTTGTAAACCCGTTTGGGCTAGAGTTTTATCGATGTTTTCAATTAAGCTGGCTTGGCGAATATTTTGAGCAGAGAGGTTAATACTAATCTTGAGCGGAAAGTGACTAGCAAACTTGGTTTTCCAGTTTGCTATTTGTTGACAAGCACTCGAGAACATCCAGCGATCAATTTGCACAATTAGCCCAGTTTCTTCGGCAATAGGAATAAATTGCTCCGGCAAAATAAAGCCGCAAGTTGGGTGTTGCCAGCGTACCAATGCCTCAAATCCAATCAGCCGATATGCTTGCAGCTGCGCTTCTCTACAAGACGCTTGGCAAATGCGTTGGCTTTGCTCGTCGTAGACATCGCTAAGTATGTCAACAATGGGCTGATAGTATATAACGAACTCTTCTCGTTCTAGAGCTTTACGGATATCGGTTTCTAAAGTTAGTCGCTTTACGGCTTGAGTGTGCATTTCTATATCAAAAATTTTGTATGAACTTCTTTCTTCAGCTTTGGCTCTATACATGGCAATATCGGCATCTCGAAGTAAATCGGAGGCTTGAGAATAATCCTTTGTTCCTAAGACAATACCGATGCTCGTACTGATAACCACTTTGGAATCATTAAGTATCAATGGTGTTTGAAAATCTGTCAGGATACGTTCAGTAATTTGAATAGCCTTTTCAAGACCGGAAATATCCTCCAGCAGAATTACGAATTCGTCACCACCGATTCGAGCGACTAAATCAACCCCCCGCAGATGAGTTTTTAGCTTCTGAGCAATGGTCTTTAGTAGTTGATCTCCAGCTAAGTGTCCTAAGCTGTCATTGATCACTTTGAACCGATCTAGGTCGAGAAATAAGACGGCGTAACGGTAGGTTTCTGCTCGTTTAGCTCGGTTAATGGCTAGTTCCAGCCGCTCCACTAAAAGTGTCCGATTTGGTAAATCCGTCAATGGATCGTGCAAAGCATTGTGAGTAATCAGTTCTTGTGCATGTTTGCGATCGCTCACATCTAATAAAACACCATGCCACACAATATCCCCATTTTCTCGACACTCTGAACGAGCACTTGCCTGTACCCACTTAAGTTTGCCAGAGGGTGTAACTAATCGCCATTCATGAGAGAATGGTTTTAAAGTTTGAGCGCTTTCTTTGGCAGCTATATAACATCCAGCCCGGTCATCAACATGAATTTGTTCAAAGCAAAGAGAGGCATTTTCTAAAATTTGCTCTGGTGTTAACTCTAGAAGGTCTAGACAGCCTAAACTGATGTACTCAAAGACAACAGAACCATTAAAATGATGCACAAAGCTGTAAATTATTCCCGGTATATTAGACGCTAATGTTTGTAGCAGATTTTGGGCTTGTTTGCGCTCTACCCGCACCTGAGCATCCCGAAGTTCTCGACGCACCGCCACTGGCAATCGATTTAAGTTGTCTTTCATTAAATAATCGTGAGCACCCGCTTTCATCATTTCCACAGCAGATACTTCGCCGATTGTGCCAGAAACCAGAATGAAAGGAATATCTTTCTGACTCTGCTGGGCTATTTCCAGAGCCATAGGAGCATTGAAGCCAGGCAATCGGTAATCTGAAATTATGACATCCCAAGTACGGCTATTTAGGGCTGTGTGTAGTTCTTGAGCCGTTTGGACACGTTGCCAGATTGGATTGAAACCACCGCGACGCAGTTCACAGATAATTAACATGGCATCGGTTTCTGAATCTTCAACCATCAGGACATTCAAGGGTTCACTCATATCTCATACCTCATAATCTCCTTGATAAAATTTGAGTTAATCCGCCACATTTTCATCCCACAACACTGATTGGCTGCTAAGAAATATGGTCAACAGATGCGCCAACGATTTGCAAGCTGGCGAGTGAACGGGTGTTCAAGTGGCTGGCTAATCTCGCCTTTGTCTAAGCTCAAGAGAGAAATAACAAATAGTTTCTTTAGATATACCCGCTTAGTTAACTTGATACTGCCCCTAATATAGTTCAGCAGGAGTTTACCCAATACGGTTTGGATAAGCTCTTGAGGCAGGCGGTGCAGGGGAGGCAGGCGAGGAAAGAGAGTTATTATTAAGCAATTTCTCTCCCCCTGCTTCTTTTCTCCCCCTGCAACGCCAGCTCGCCTCAACAGATAACTTTGATTAACCGAACCGTATTGATAGTAACTGGATTTACGCCGTACTGTACTCTAGATAAATGAATTAATCAGGGGTTCGACTATTATATAATCGGGCTTATGAGTCAACCCTGCATTGCCCCTCAGTGTATCAATTTAAGGCGGTTGAACCATGCTAGAAATTCCTGAATATAAAATTTGGGCAAAAATCCATGAAAGTGCTAATTCACGGGTCTATCGGGGAATTCGTGAACGGGATAATTTGCCTTTAATCTTCAAAATTTTGAAGAAAGACTACCCCACCCCAGAGGAAATCACACGCTATAAGCTCGAATACGAAATTACGCGCAGCTTATCATTGGAAGGCGTTATCCAGGCTTACGGCTTGCAGCAATATCAAAGTACTTTTGTGATCATTCTGGAGGATTTTGGAGGGGAATCTTTAACAAAAATTATAGCGATAAGAAGGTTTTCCTTAACAGAGTTTCTGAAGTTAGCTGTTCAGATCGCTGAAGCTTTAGGTGAAATTCATACCGCAAATATTATTCATAAGGATATTAATCCATCTAATATTGTTTTAAATATAGAAACACAACAACTTAAAATTATTGACTTTGGGATTTCAACTGCGCGATCGCAGGAAACATTAACTCTCAAAAATTCAATAGTATTAGAGGGAACATTAGCTTACATCTCTCCAGAGCAAACAGGCAGAATGAACCGTTCTCTGGACTACCGAACTGATTTTTACTCTCTAGGTGTCACCTTCTATCAACTGTTGACCCATCGACTGCCGTTTGAATCTAGTGATGCACTGGAGTTGATTCATTACCACCTGGCTCTGGAACCTGTTCCACCTCATGTAATTGATCCAGAAATTCCTGTAATAGTTTCAGAAATTGTCCTGAAACTATTAGCTAAAACCGCAGAGGATCGGTATCAAAGTGCCTGGGGAATTAAAACTGATTTAGAACAGTGTTTAATCGAGCTACAACATAGGGGACGAATTGAGCCTTTTTTGTTAGCGCAACAGGATATTTCTGATAAGTTTCATATCCCGGAAAAACTCTATGGCAGAGAAAGAGAAGTTGAGATATTATTAGCAGCATTTGCCAGAGTAGCAGGTAACAGAGATGGGGAGAGGGAGGAACTGTCTGCTTCTCAAGTTGAACTGATGCTGATAGCAGGATACTCCGGTATTGGCAAGTCAGTATTGGTGCAGGAAATTTATAAACCCATTACGCAACAACGGGGCTACTTTATTTCGGGCAAATTTGACCAGTATCAGCGCAATATTCCTTACTTTGCGATCGCTCAAGCCTTTGAGTTACTCATCAAACAATTACTGACCGAAGACGAGGTACAGCTGTGTCAGTGGCGTGACAACCTTTTAACTGCTCTCGCCTCAAACAGTCGCGTCATTACCCAGGTAATTCCAACATTGGAATTAATTGTCGGCAATCAACCAGACGTACCAATTCTACCGCCAACAGAAGCCCAAAATCGCTTTCACCAAGTCTTCCAAAATTTCATTCGCGTCTTTACCCAGCCAGAACATCCACTCGTCATCTTTTTAGATGATCTCCAGTGGGCAGATAATGCCTCGCTGAAGCTAATTCAACTGTTAGCTACCTCCACTGAGAAACAATCGTTGTTGTTGATGGGGGCATACCGGGATAACGAGGTAAATGCAGCCCATCCCCTGATCCAGATGGTGGAGGAAATTCGCCAAGGGAAAGGAGTAGTAAACCAAGTTTCTCTTTCAGCATTGAGCCTACCCGATATCAATCAGCTGATTGCAGATACATTACACTGCCAACCAGAAAATTCCCTGCCGTTAGCGGAACTGGTGCAATTAAAAACTGGTGGTAATCCCTTTTTTATCAATGAATTTTTGAAATCTCTCTACACGGAAGGGTTACTGGAATTTGATCGCCAAACAAATAAATGGCAATGGTCGATAGAGCAAATTCACAATCAAGGAATTACCGATAATATTGTGGAGTTGATGGCAGGCAAGATTCAAAAACTCAACATTCAGACGCAGGAAATGTTACAGCTATCTGCCTGCATTGGCAACTCTTTTGATTTGGAAACCCTGGCATTTGCGGCTGAACTATCCCAACGGGAAGCCGCGCAAGCATTGGGAGTGGCGATCGCCCAAGGCTTGATTCTGCCCCTGACCAATGCCCACAAATCAGTTCTATTGGATGTGCCACTCCCTGGCAACCCTGCCATTGAATACAAATTTGCTCACGATCGCATTCAGCAGGCAGCCTATTCTTTGATGCCAGAAGCTAGGCAAACAATCATCCACCTGCAACTTGGAAAATGCTTGCTACAAAATACTCCAGTCGAACAACGACAACAAAAAATATTTGATATCACTAATCAACTTAACTTGGGTAAAGCGCTGATTGAACAGCAATCAGAGGGAGATGAACTAGCAGAGTTAAATTGCTTGGCAGGTGAGAAAGCCAATGCCTCTGCTGCCTATAATTCTGCCCTACAGTATTTTCAGACTGCTTTATCTTTGCTAGCAAAAGATTGCTGGCAAAGGCAATATGCCCTTACCCTGAAGCTCTACATTAAGGCAGCGGAAGCCGAATATTTGAATATCCATTTTGAGCAGGCAAACATCCTGGCAGAGATTGCTTTAAATAACGCTGCAAACTTACTCGATCGCGTCAGAGTCTACGAATTACAGATGCAAATTTGTATGGCACAGATCGAACTAGTGAAAGCGATCGAGATTGGTTTGCAAGTTCTAGAACAACTCGGTATTTCTCTGGTGATTCTAGAAAAAGAAGAGAGCCTACTGATCCAGTTGCCTAGCCTCGCCACCTTATCAGCCATGCCTGTGATGACCGATCCATACAAACTTTCTACTATGCAGATTTTGATAATTTTGTGTGGACCTGTGTTTATGGCGAAGCCGGAAAGTTTTCCGCCGCTGATCATCACTATGATTAATGTTTGTCTTGAGTACGGTAACTCATCATTCTCTGCATTTGGTTATGGTCTTTATGGCTTGCTGCTGTCTGGAACAGGTAGGGTCGAGGAGGGATATCACGCTGGAAAAATTGCCCTAGAACTGCTCGAAATGTTCAACACCAGAGAACTGACTGCAAAAATTTATAACTTATTCAACTCTAATATTAGAACCTGGAAAGAACATGCAAAAAATAGCATTGCTCCCTTGCAAGAAGCGGTACAGGTTGGGCTAGATACCGGAGATATTGAATGGGGTGGTTATGCGGCTGCTAACCTCTGTAGCTATCTGTTTTTCTGTGAAGACAATCTGGGCGCAGCTGTTCAACAGCAGGCAATCTACGTTGACATCTGCATCAAAATTCAACAAGAGATCCCAACTTACTTTACTCAAATATGGAGACAGCTAGGGTTAAATTTGCGCGGATTTGCAAAAGAGCGATGTCACTTAATTGGTGAGAGCTTTAATGAAGCGGATATGCTACCACGTTTAATTGCAGCAAAAACGGGCACAGTTCTGTACATTTTTTATGTTGCTAAGACCATTCTGCTGTATCACTTCGGCGAGTATGACCAAGCATTAAAACAGGTACACTTGGCACAGCAGCAAGCAGGTGCTGCTTTTGGGTTTATGCAGGTAGCAGTTCTCAACTTTTACCATTCCCTGGCGCTTTTGGCGGATTATTCGGAAGTTCAGCCTAATTACCAACAAACTTATCTACAACAGGTTGAAGCAAACCAGAAACAGATGCAGTTCTGGGCACACCATGCCCCAATGAATTATCTGCACAAGTGGCACTTGGTAGAAGCAGAAAGCTATCGGGTTTTGGATCAAGGGGTGGCAGCAATGGATGCCTACGATCGCGCCATTACCCTGGCGAGAGAAAACGAATACCTCCAAGAAGAGGCTCTGGCAAACGAACTAGCAGCAAAGTTTTATCTGGCAAACAACCGGATAACGATCGCCAAAGCCTATCTGCAAGAGGCAAGGTATGGTTATTTAAGGTGGGGGGCAACCGCGAAAGTCCAGCAGATGGACAAGCAGTATCCCCAACTGCTAGAGATAGGCTCAGAAAGAACCGAAAAACGTAAAGTTGAGACTACAGAATCGACTTCAAGTAAGTTAGAAGCACTGGATCTAGAAACGGTTTTGAAAGCTTGCCAAGCGATCGCCAGTGAAATTTTACTAGATAAACTCCTGGTAAAACTGATGACCATCCTGATTGAGAATGCTGGGGCGCAAACGGGTTATCTAATTTTGCCAACACAAGACGAATGGCGGGTTGAGGCGATGGGGTCGATTGGCAATAAGACAGTAGCCGTTTTGCAATCAATTCCCCTGGAATCGATATCAGCAGACAGCACTCCTTACTTGCCAACTGCCCTGATTAATTACGTGGCTCGCACCCAAGAAAGCATCGTCCTCGACAATGCTGCTCAATTCGGCAACTTTCAATCTGAACCCTGGATTGTGCAGCACCAATCGAAATCAATTCTTTGTGCCCCTCTTTTGAACCAGAGAAAACTGACTGGAATTGTCCTTTTAGAAAATAATCTCACCACCAGCGCCTTTACCCCAGATCGAATTGAAATTTTCCGTTTACTTTCTACTCAGGCAGCTATTTCCATTGACAATGCCCGTCTATTGAAGCAGGAGGAAGAACTGAATCAATCTTTACGGGCTGAAATTGACGAACGCCGAAGAGCAGAGAAAGACCGCGATCGCTTAATTACCATCCTAGAAGCATCAACCGATCATATTGGCATGTCCACTCCCCAAGGCAATGTTTTTTGGAATAATAGTCAAGCCAGAAAATTGGCAGGCATACCACTGGATGCAGACATCACCACCATGAGCGTCCCCAACTACCATCCTCAGTGGGCATTTGATATTATCCAAAATCAAGGCATTCCGGCAGCTATCCAAGATGGTAGTTGGGTTGGTGAAACCGCGTTGTTGGACGGTGATGCCAGAGAAATTCCGGTTTCCCAAATGATTATTGCTCACAAAGCTACAGATGGCAGTCTGGAATATTTTTCTACGATCATGCGCGATATCAGTGCCCTGAAAGCGGTAGAGGCAGAAGTCCGCCAACTGAATACTGAATTGGAAGAACGGGTAATACAGCGAACTGCCCAATTGCAATCTGCCAACAAAGCGTTAGAGGCTTTTTCCTACTCTGTTTCTCATGATTTACGGGCACCATTGCGAGCGATCGTTGGTTTTTCTAGAATGATGCAAGAAGATTATGGTGAGCAACTCGATGCGGAAGGCAATCGTTATCTGAAAATTGTGCGAGAGAATGCCAAACGCATGGGTGAGTTGATCGATGATCTGTTGAACCTATCCCGCCTAGATCGTAAGGAAATGTCTCGGCAGCCCGTCTTGCCAAATGAGATAATTCAACAGGTGCTGAGTGATTTAGCCCCGGATTTGCAGGGTCGTCAGATTGAGTTTGCGATCGCTGATTTACCTATATGTCAGGCTGACCTTTCACTGCTCAAACAAGTTTGGATAAATCTGTTATCGAATGCGATTAAGTACACTCGTTACAAATCCCCTGCTTATATTCAAGTGGGCTATGAGGTTATGGATGGGGAAGAAGTGTATTTCGTTAAAGATAATGGAGCAGGATTTAATATGCAATATGCCGATAATCTGTTTGGGGTATTCCAACGCCTGCACCGCGAACAAGATTTTGCAGGTACAGGGATCGGACTAGCGATCGTGCAACGCATTATTCAACGCCACGGCGGGCGCATTTGGGCCGAAGCAGTGGTCAATCAAGGCGCGACCTTTTATTTCACCCTTCAAGGGTAAACTAAGCCATGACTGATCAACCCACTGACCCATCTTCGGAACAACCAATTTCCATTGTGTTGGTTGAAGATAATCCTACTGATGCAGAATTAACTATCCGGGCATTACGTCGCGCTAGAATCAGCAATCACATTCAACTGCTCGAAGATGGAGCCGAAGCCCTCGATTTTTTCTTTTGTCGGGGAGACTATGCCCACCGTAGCATGACGAATCAACCCAAAGTCATTTTGCTGGATTTGAAACTGCCAAGAATAAGTGGATTAGAAGTTTTACGGCAACTCAAGTCTGACCCACGCACACAAATGATTCCGATTGTGGTACTGACCTCTTCTGCTGAAGACCAGGATATGATCGAGAGTTACCAGCTTGGGGTGAATAGCTACATCGTCAAACCTGTTGATTTTGAACAATTTAACCAAGCAGTCCAACAGCTTGGTTTTTATTGGGTTTTATTCAACCGATCACCAGTTTCTTAAATCAATAAATGCAGTTGCAACTTAATTCTAAGTCAGAGCTACTGCTGCTTGCTGCCAGCGCCCCATCGCCTTCCCAATCACTGCTAATTCTTGCATCAACCTATCGAAACGGTCTGGTGTGAGAGATTGGGGCCCGTCGGATAAGGCTTTGGCAGGGTTGGGGTGAACTTCTATCATCAGGGAATCTGTGCCAGCTGCGATCGCAGCCATCGCCATTGAAGGCACAAACTCAGACCAACCTACACCGTGGCTGGGGTCAATCATAATTGGCAGGTGAGTCAGCTTTCGCAACACTGGTACTACTGATAAATCCAGCGTATTTCGCGTATACTGACGGTCAAAGGTGCGTATTCCCCTTTCACACAAAATTACATTGGGATTGCCAGATGCCAGAATATACTCGGCTGCCATCAACCAATCTTCAATAGTAGCCGCCATTCCTCGCTTCAACAGAACTGGTTTCGGCTGCGCTCCCACTTTTTTGAGCAAGGAGAAATTCTGCATATTCCTTGCCCCCACCTGGATTACATCAGCAATTTCGGCAATTTTATCTAGGTCAGCAGCATCCATTACTTCTGTAATAATACCTAGTCCACTTACTTCCCGCGCCTTTGCCAACAAATCCAAAGCACTCTCGCCGTGTCCTTGGAAGGCATAAGGTGAAGTCCGGGGTTTGTATGCGCCGCCGCGCAAAAATTTAGCTCCAGCCGTCTTAACGCGCCGTGCAGTCTCCACAATCATTTCTTCATTTTCTACCGAGCAAGGACCGGCAACGACTACTAAAGGCTGGTGTTCACCAAATACCACCGCTCCATTAGGAGTATTAACTACTACTTCTGAAGCTTCGCCGTGGCGGTACTGACGACTGGCTCGTTTGTAAGGCTGCTCTACCCGCAACACCTGCTCAATCCAAGGACTAAGTTCCTGAATTTGTAGTGGATCTAAGCTGGCGGTTTCACCTACTAAACCAATAACTACTTTGTGTTGACCAACAATTTTTTCTGGAGTTAGCCCCCAGCTAGTTAGTTCCTCATCAATGCGGTTTATTTCCGCCTCTGGGGAACCACTTTTCATTACTATAATCATGTGAAAGTTCCTAATTATTAATTGAGTAAAATTGTCTGTAAGTGGACTAGCTTTATTGTTGCTTATTAGCCTAATTACAAAGAGTTAAAAATAAAATTTATTTACAAAATATAGCGCTCAGTCAGTAATTATACCGCTAAATAACTGGATATAGAGTATAAAAAAGATTATATAACTTTAATTAGCAATGTTGAAGTTATAAAATTTCAACTTCAACATTCACTTCTTCATCTACCCAATACCGCAGTTATCTAATACCTGAGCGCCGATCATTATGAGTTTTTTTGGCGAGTTTCGCGCCAAACTGCCACCATTCGTCCCCAATTGGTGTTGAACTCACCCAATCCCAGCAAACTTCCGACTCTTTCTTCATCCCAAGAGGCAGAAAGAACGCCATAAGTTATCCCTAAAACCCCCAAACCAAATAATCCCATGTTCACCAATAACACGGCGATGGGAGGTAGTTGGATCTTGGAGTAGATAGCCAGCAAATAGCTGACAACTAGGACGCTAATGCCCAAACCTGTTGGTACACCACAGAACCCAGCTACCCGGCGGATCATCCTCTGGCTGACTACTTGGGGAATAGCCATCTCTTGTTTGGTGTAAGACCGTTTTCTATCAGCTTGTTTGCCAGATTCTTGTGGCTGTGCTGCTGGTTTACTTTGAGCTTTTGCGGGTTTTTGGCGCTTTTTGTTTGGTTCAAAGGGCAAGCGACTGCGTTCAGATTCTTCAGCAGACATAAGCGGTAATCCCTATCCACGAATACCGAGACGAGCGATCAAAGCTTGATACTTTTCCCGACTTTCTTGTGATATATAGGCTAGAAGACGCTTGCGCTGCCCAATTAGCTTTAACAGTCCCCGCCGGGAAGAATGGTCTTTTTTATTTGCCTGAAGATGTTCACTGAGGCGGTTAATGCGCTCAGTTAGCATGGCAACTTGGACATCGGCCGAACCAGTGTCGGTTTCGTGAACTTGGTAGTTGGAAATTATTTCTTGTTTCCGCAGTTGCGTCAGAGCCATGATCGATTCAATTTCTAGTTTTTCTAAATGTATGTAGCAGTCTCCCATAATATCACAGCCATCAAGCTGGATGTGGAATCATCTTTACTTCTACGCCTTGCACTTTAGAAGACTAAGTAAGTCAAAAGCCAGACTCCAGTATCCTCTAGTAGTAGACGCCCTAGTAAATCGTATTCGGATATATAACATTTTTATCAAGCTATCTACAAATTGCTAATCATTGTGATAATCTTTTTGTTTGATAATCACACTTCAATATGAGATACCAAGTAGGGGGTAGTCTTTGCAGTGATGATCGCACGTATGTTATCCGTAAGGCAGACGAAAAACTTTATACAAGCCTGAAGATGGTGATTTTTGTTACGTCTTCAATTCTCGCCAGATGGGCAAGTCATCGCTACAGTGGGTAAGAATAAATTAAACTATGTTAAAGTGACCAGATTCTCTTAATAGTAAGAGTTTCAGTTTTTACTGCAAATCTGAAATTCTTCATAACCGATTTATTTACCCTAAGCATACGGTTAGCACCAACTCAGTAAATTGACCTTTCTCAGACCTTTTGAGAGGTTACTTCCTTCCGAATAGCTATACATCTATCTTTAGTTAGTTTTGCTTAAAAATAAATATTGTGTTTTTGAATTTACTTATTTTTGAGTTTTTATAAGACAGAAGACTTATTTTCTGTAGCTTCAATAAATGACTCAAACTCACCATTAGGTGTCCATTGAATAGCCCCATCTCGTCCTGTAAAAAACAGTTTGGTTTGGCTTTGATTCAATTCAGATAAAGCTTTTGTATCAAAGTTGGCAGAAGAAGCGATCGCCACTTGTGGTTGCAGAGCAATAACTAAATCTTTTAATGACTGAGGAGCACACCATAATACTTGTGGACGAGGTAAACTCCCACTCTTAACTAGTTGCTGTACTTCTTTAGACTTGATATTACCTACTAATAACCAATTTTGACCTAAAATCTGCAATTGTAAAATAGGTAATTGCTCGTTGATTAATTGTACTACTATTGAACCCGTTTTCACAGCTTGACCAACTGCTAACGGTTGGTAAGATCCTTGATGCTTTTGTAGTTCTTGTTGAATTGCCTGAGTCGTAATGGAATTTTCTGACTTTGCGGAATATTCATAAAAATTATTGATAGGTAAACGTTGCAGTAATTCCAACCAAGCATTACTTTCATTGCCTTGAAAATCAGTTGCGATCGCCCAATTAATTTGATTTACACCCTGTTGTTGCAAAAACGGTAAAATTGTAAAACGTCCTGTCCCTTCATCGCCACTATTAATTACAGTTACAGTACCTCTATCTTGAACAACTACAATTGGTTCCGTACCAGATTCTAATACCGTTATCCTAAACAATGTATTTGTAGAATGCCAAAGAGGGATGAATACTAAACCAATGGCAATCACATTAGCAAACCACCACCGCTTCTGCCACCAAGGGACTAGGCAAACTAATAGAATTAATGCATAAATCGCCAGAAGTTGCCAAGTAGATATGCTGCCTAGAGCAACAGAATTTCCTGGCAGTTTGCTAAAAAACTCCACTAATTTAATTAGCCAATCAGTCGGGTAATGTAACACCGCAGCTAAAAAACTTCCAGCCTGCGTCCAAATTAAACCTACCAAGGCACTGATGATTCCACCTATACTAATTATCGAAATTAATGGAGTACTAACTACATTCAGCAACAAACTATAAGATGGTACAACCCCAAAGACAAAAAGTTGCACAGGTAAAGTCCAAATAGTAGCAGCTAGGGGAACAGCAATCAAAGCTGCGATCGCAGGTGGTAACCATGCTAGACGATTGACTAAGGCGGGTACTGTTACGATTAATCCTAGTGTTGCTAAAAAACTCAATTGAAAACCTAAATCCCAAATCCATAACGGATTAAACATTAATAATAAAGTCGCTGCTAATAGTAATGAGCCGAACTGTTTTACTTTTCTTTTTAATAGCAAACCAACTAAAGCCGCAAAACCCATAATTACGGCTCTAAGAACCGCAGGTTGAAAACCTGTTAAACTCAGAAAAATGATTAAAGCCAAAAAGCCAAGGGTAAATTGCGTTCCTTTTCTTGCCCGCCTCGTTAACTGTAAAATCACACTCAAAATCAAAGAAGTTTGGAACCCAGAAGCTGCTAAAGCATGAGCTAATCCTGCTTGTACAAATAAGTCGCGGATATCGTAGGGTAAATCAACAGCTTTGCTTCCCAACACCATTGCGCTGACAAGGGGCCCTTCTGGGATACCCAACCAACGAACTTGCGATCGCACAATTCGCTCCCGAATTTGCCACCATCCCCATTTACGTTCCTGATCCAAAACATTTACTTGTCTTCCAATCAAACCAGCAAACGTTCCTTCCTGCTTGAGAAACTTCTGAAAATCGAAACCACCAGGATTTGAAGCCGCCTTTGGTTTGTACAAAATCCCAGTCACAGCAATTTGTTGACTAGGGTATAACCCAGTAGCCTGAAGTATAGGCACTGTCACATACAATTTACCTGTAACCCCTTTTGGCACACCTGCTGAACCTTTGTCATTTTTGACTTCATCTAGCTGAGTCGCTTCCAGCCAAAATTGTCCTCGTTGACTGCGAGTTAAGCGGGGATTACTCACCACTTCGCCACGAACAATTACAAGTTGTTCTTGATTACTGCTATTTCCAAGCGGAACGAACTGACTAATATCTTTTGCACCTGGCTGCGGCACTCGCCATTGAAAATATAGAGTTGCCAATAATCCCACCAAGCCAGCAGCTAGCCATATTCGAGGATGGGGGTTAGTTTGCCAAGTGTTAGACACAGCCTTATTTTTGCTCCCAGCATTTTCTGGTTTCTGAGCAAGTTGTCGTGAACTGGTGCGTCTTCTAAAAAGAATTGCTCCCACTATCCCCAGAACCAAAATCCATACACTACCCCAAGGAACTGCTGTAAACAACAACCCAAAAATGTAGCCAAGACAAATAATTACACCACTGGTTTGAATCATAAGATTTTTTGTAAAAGCGTCTGACAACCCGAATTTGCAGCTGACTTAAAAATAGCTAGGGCAGCAATATAGAAAAATCGGCATTGCTGAATTTGGCTATGAAATTCAAAAATAAAATATTCCAAACTCCTATTATCTGCGCTTAGAGCGCCTAAGCGTGAGTTTTTCATCTCTTTAATCAGCAACAGCGAAAATTTTTATCCTTGTGGTGAAATATAGTCCATCAAGTTTATACAAAAAAAGCCCGCACAGGCGGGCCTTATCCTTGTAGTTTTAATGTTCTAGACTCAATATTTAACTGTATTTTTGTCCTTTAGCAAAAGCCGCATCATGAAGATATACCTAGCTTAAACCTCAGCAGAGCATGGATAATTGGCAAAACTATACGTACCTAGCCTGCCAGAAAGCAAAGCGCCTATGCGTTTACTTTGCGTTCCTCTGCTTTTAAAACCTTACGTTTTTACGCAAAGCTGTACTTAGTTCGAGTAGCCGCACCTTTTATCATATTGGGCTTCCTGTTGAACTTACAGTATCTTTGAGTAACGGAAAACCCAACTTCTCCCTTTGCTCAACATATAAATGAGCTACCTTCCTAGCTAAATGCCGAATTCTGGCAATATAGCGAGTTCTCTCCGTCACAGAAATCACACCTCTAGCATCCAGCAGATTGAACGTGTGCGAACACTTCATTACATAATCTAAGCTAGGCAAGACCAATCCTCGCTCCGTCAATTGGGTAGCTTCCTGCTCATATAAATTAAATAGTGTCAGTAGCAACTCAGGATTCGACGCTTCAAAGTTGTATGTACACTGCTCAATCTCACTTTGCAAGAAAACATCCCCATAAGTAACGTTGTCTGTCCACTGGATCTTTGTAAATGCTTCTACTTGCTGGAGATACATTGTTAGCCGCTCTAACCCGTATGTAATCTCAATCGACACCGGACGACAATCAATTCCCCCACACTGTTGGAAATAGGTAAATTGAGTAACTTCCATTCCATCTAACCATACTTCCCAGCCAGTGCCCCAAGCTCCCACCGTCGCATCTTCCCAGTTATCCTCTACAAACCGAATATCGTGGTCTTCAGGACGAATACCTAAAGCCCTTAACGAATCAAGATAAATCTCCTGAATATTATCTGGCGACGGCTTGATTAGAACTTGATACTGATAATAGTGCTGGAAGCGATTGGGGTTTTCGCCATAGCGTCCATCTGTAGGGCGACGACAGGGTTCAACGTAAGCAACAGCCCACGGTTCCGGTCCCAATGCTCTTAAAAATGTCTGGGGATTTTTAGTACCTGCCCCCTTCTCAATGTCGTAGGGCTGGGCTATGAGACAACCGCGATCGCCCCAAAACTGATGCAACAAAGCTATAACCGACTGAAAATTCACGCTTCCCCCTTCTTTGGTCAGCACAGTGCATAAACCATTGTTGCCTAGAACCGGGCAGTGTGGGGAGTTTCAAGGGGAATCAGAAGCGGTCCAAAAGATTTTTGGAAAAATAGTTGACACAATTAATTAGGTTCGTTATATTGAATAAGTGCCTGAAGCGAAGCGAAGAGAAGCGACGCTAAAAGGTGAACCGAACCTTGAAAATATTATAGTTTGAAAGCGAAAAGACAGCAAGTAGTTTGCGTCAAGAAAATAAAGATAACTAAGCTGAAGTTAAAAAAGAGCAGCTAAATGTATTGAGCTATAGAGCTTTCCAAAACGGAGAGTTTGATCCTGGCTCAGGATGAACGCTGGCGGTATGCTTAACACATGCAAGTCGAACGAAGCCTTTCGGGGCTTAGTGGCGGACGGGTGAGTAACGCGTGAGAATCTGGCTTCAGG
>NZ_JAIVFX010000080.1 GCF_020829625.1 Nostoc sp. XA010
AAACGGAAGCGCCGGTTTCGGGGCTTGGCCGCAAGGACGAAGTCGGCCAGATGGCCGCCGCCGTTGCGGTGTTCCGCGACAACGCCGTCGAGCGCATCCGGCTTGAGCAGGAAGCGGCATCGAACCGCAGCCTCTCGGAAAACGAGCGGCTGGAGCGCGAGGCCCAGAAGGCACGCGAGGCCGCCGCCATCCAGGCCGCCGTGGACGCGCTCGCCACGGGCCTCGAACAGCTGTCCAACGGCAATCTGACCCACCGCGCCCACGAGCCCTTCGGTCTCAATCTCGATGGCTTGCGCACCAACTTCAACGACTCGATGGTCAAGCTGCAGAACACCTTGAAGCGGGTCGAGGAAAGCACCCGCAGCATCAATGCCGGTGCAAACGAGATGCGCTCGGGCGCGGACGATCTCGCCCGCCGGACTGAACAGCAGGCCGCATCCGTCGAGGAGACGGCGGCCGCGCTGGAGGAAATCACGACCGCGGTGAAGGATTCGGCTCGCCGTGCGGAAGAGGCCGGCACACTCGTGGCCCGCACCCGGGAAGGGGCGGAGCGCTCCGCCATCGTGGTGCGCGACGCGATCGAGGCGATGCAGCTGATCGAGAAATCCTCCGGCGAGATCACCAACATCATCAGCGTGATCGACGAGATCGCCTTCCAGACGAATCTCCTGGCGCTCAACGCCGGCGTCGAGGCTGCCCGAGCCGGGGAAGCCGGCAAGGGCTTTGCAGTGGTCGCGCAGGAAGTGCGTGAACTCGCCCAGCGTTCGGCGGCGGCCGCCAAGGATATCAAGAACCTCATTGGCGCTTCCAGCCAGCAGGTGCAGGCTGGCGTGCAGAAGGTCCGCGAAACGGGTGCCGCGCTTGGCACGATCGCGACGGAGGTACAGGAAATCAACCGCAATGTCGTCGCCATCGTCGAGGCGGCGCGTGAGCAGTCGATCGGACTTTCGGAAATCAACACGGCCGTCAATTCCATGGACCAGGGCACGCAGCAGAATGCGGCCATGGTTGAACAGACGACGGCGGCAACGCACAGCCTCTCCAGCGATGTCACTGCTCTTTCTCAGCTGTTGGCCCAGTTCAAGCTGCACGAGCGGGAGCATGCTCCGGTTGCCGTCGTTCCCTCTTCCAGGAGTTCTCCCGTCCGGGCGCTGACCCGCAAGGTCGCAAGTGCGTTCTCCGGCTCTGCCGCCCTCGCCCATGCTCCACAGGGCGATCAGTGGCAGGAGTTCTGAGATGTCCGGGACCGGCAAGCCCGAAAGGGATGCCGGTCCCGGGCTTCGTTGCAGGCCGCATCAGGCAGCGGATTGCCGGTTGGTGTCACCTCGAGCATGCACAGGATGGAGTTTTAGCGAATGTTGACGGTATATGGCTGCCTCGTGAACGAGCACGATCTGCGGCTCGTGCTCCTCGCCGGGCTGGTTTGCACCCTGGCCTCCTTCGCTGCGATCAGCCTCCTGCACCATGTGCTGCGTACGCAGGGGCCGCTTCGGACGATCTGGCTGTGGGTTGCCGCGACGGCGACGGGTTTCGGCATCTGGGCCACGCACTTCATCGCAATGCTCGCCTTCTCCCCGGCCATGCCGACCGGCTATAACATCGCACTCACGGCGGTCTCGCTGCTGGATGCGATCCTGCTGACGCGCCTCGGGCTTTCGGTCGCGCTGGCCCGTATCCGGTTCGCGCGCTGGCTGGGCGGGGCCGTTGTCGGCGGCGGCATCGCGGTGATGCACTACACGGGCATGGCCGCCTTCGAAATTCCCGGCCGCATCGAGTGGGACCCGATGCTGGTCGCCGCCTCAATCATACTCGGTACGGTGATCGGGGCCTGTGCCCTGCCGGTCGGTCTGCGCGAGCGCAGCAAGGCGGCACTCGCCGGGGGAGCGTTGTTGTTGACCCTTGCCATCGTCAGCCATCATTTCACGGCCATGGGCGCGGCGGCGATCGTTCCCGATCCACGCTATCAAGTCTCCCCGCTGGCTATCCCGACGGGCTGGCTGGCCGTGCTGGTCTCGATCGCGGCATTCACCATCCTGCTTCTGACCTTCGCCGCGCTCGCGCTCGACATTCGCGACCGCCGGCTTGCCGAGCGGGAATCGGAGCGCATGCGGGCCCTGGCCAATGCCGCCTTCGAGGGCCTTCTGGTCTGCCGGCAGGGGGTGGTCGTTTCGGCCAATGCCAGCTTCGAGACACTCGTCGCCTGCCCGCAGGAGCAGGTGATCGGCGCCGCGCTTGCGACATTTCTGCCCGATGCGGCGGCCCGTCGCCAGCTCGCGGACAGGCCGAACACGGCTTTCGAAACGCGGCTGCGCGCGATTGACGGGGCAATGATCGATGTCGAGGTGGTTTCCCGGCCGATCGGCTTTGCCAACGCGCCGCACAGCGCCATCGCGGTCAGGGACCTGCGTGCCCGCAAGAAGGCGGAAAACAACATCCACTTCCTTGCCCACCACGATACCCTGACGGGCCTTGCCAACCGAAACAGCTTCAACAGCGAGCTCGACGAGCAGATCGCCGCCCATCAGCCGAACGGGCGTCTGGGCGGGTCGCATCTGGCGGTGCTCTGCCTTGATCTCGATCGCTTCAAGGAGGTCAACGACCTCTTCGGCCATGCCGCTGGCGACAAGCTGCTGCAGAAGGTGGCGCTGTCGGCTTCAAGGGTCCTGCGCAAGGGCCAGCTGATGGCAAGGCTTGGCGGCGACGAATTCGCCATCATCGCGCCTGGTCTGAGCAATCCCATGCAGGCGGGGCGGATCGCCGAGAGCGTACTTGATGCATTGCGGACGGAAAATGAGAATGCTTCCGCCACGGACGGCCTGATCTCGACGAGCATCGGCATCGCGCTCTTTCCGGCGGACGCGGCCGACCGGACGTCGCTCATGAGCCATGCCGACACAGCGCTCTATCGCGCAAAGGCGGACGGGCGCGGCATCTACCGTTTCTTCGAGAGCGCCATGGGCGAGCAGGTGCGCGAACGTCGCCGCATCGAACACGACCTGCGGCACGCCATCGTGCGGCGCGAGCTCTCTCTCGTCTACCAGCCGCAGGCCCGTACCGCGGACCGGGAGGTCGTCGGCTTCGAGGCGCTGCTGCGCTGGAACAGCCGCGAGCGGGGTCGTATCGGACCGGACGTGTTCATTCCCATCGCGGAGGAATGCGGGCTCATCCTGCCGATCGGCGAATGGGTGCTGCGTGAGGCCTGCCGGGAGGCGGCGGGCTGGGCGCATCCGCTCGGCATTGCCGTCAATGTCTCGCCGATCCAGCTCCACAGCGCCCATTTCGCCCAGCTGGTGCATGAAACGCTGCTCCAGACAGGCCTTGCGCCCCATCGCCTCGAACTGGAAATCACCGAAACCGCTCTCATCCGTGACTTCAACCGGGCCCTTGCGACGCTACGCCAGTTGAAGGCCCTCGGGGTGCGGATCGCCATGGACGATTTCGGCACCGGCTATTCGTCGCTGAGCAACCTCAAGGCGTTTCCGTTCGACAAGATCAAGATCGATGCATCGTTCATCCGCTCGGTCGACGGAAACGGGCAGGCGGCGGCGATCGTGAAGGCCGTGCTCGGCCTTGGCCGCGGCCTCGAATTGCCGGTCCTTGCGGAAGGCGTGGAGACGGTGGAAGAACTCGCCTTCCTCAGCGCCGAAGATTGCCAGGAGGTGCAGGGCTATCTCGTCGGCCGGCCGCGACCGATCGGCGAATTCTCCAAGCACACCGGCTCGATGCCGGCCGTGCGCGGGCCCGCCTATGCCGAAAGAGGTGCAAACACCTGACGAGGCCGTCTATTGAGACAATTGTCCACTTGGACAGAGCAGGGCGACATCGGCACCCGGCCCTGCTCAGGCGGCCGCTGCCTGCTGTTCCCGCAGGAAGGTCGAGATGCGTTTCAGCCCTTCCGCCAGCACCGTGCCGTTGTTGGTGAAGCCGATCCGTACATAACCTTCCATGTCCATGGCGCTTCCGGGCGTCAGCATCACGCCGGTGCGCGCCAGCAGCCCTTCACAGAACTCCACGGAGGAGAGAGGCAGGTGGTACTTCAGGAGCGCGGTTGTGCCGGATTTCGGCTTGATCCAGGAGACCAGCGGCTCGCCGTCGACCCAGGCCGCAAGTGTTGCGAGGTTGCTGCGGGTGATGGCGCGGCTGCGGGCAAGGATCTTGTCGCGGTTCTCCAGCGCGATGGCGGCGAAGTGGTCGTCCAGCATCCCGACGCTGATCGTGTTGTAGTCGCGGTGGATCGAGACGGCGTGCAGCAGGTCTACCGGTCCGGCGATCCAGCCGAGACGCAGACCTGCAAGCGCGAAGGTCTTCGACATGCTGGCAGTGCTGATGCCCTTTTCGTAGAGATCGGCGATCGAGGCGGTCATGCCGTCGCCCTCCTGGTCCGTGCCGCGATAGACCTCGTCACAGAGGATCCAGGCGCCGGCGGCCCGGGCGATCTCGACGACCTTCTCCAGATAGGCGCGATCCATCAGTGCGCCGGTGGGATTGTTGGGGTTGTTGATGGCGATGAGCTTCGTGCCCGGCGTCGCCAGCCGCTTCAGTTCCTCAAGATCGGGTAGGAAACCGGCCGCCTCCGTCAGCCGGAGGATCTGCACGTCGGCGCCGATGCTCTCTGGGATGGAATAATGCTGCTGGTAGGTCGGCAGCACGGAGATGACGCGGTCGCCGCGCTCGACGAGCGTGCCGTGCACCAACGCGTTCGCGCCGATCGCACCATGCGTGATGACGACGTTTTCCACCGCCTGCTTCTCGTAGAGGGCGGCGACCAGCTTGCGCAGGCGCTCGCTGCCCTCGATCGCCCCGTAGGTCAGCTTCATCGGCAGAAGCTCGGAGAGGATCGTGTCGGTCTTGCCCGCCATCTCCAGGAGCTCGGCGACGGTCAGAGATTCGACACAGGTCTCGGCGATGTTCAGTTCGCAATTGTTCTCATAGCGGTTCATCCAGATTTCAACGCCGAAATCACGAATCTTCATGGGGCAACTCCTTTGGTGTCTCGGACATCGGCAGCAGGCGATGGAGAGCGTGCGGTTTGCTGTCTTCAGGACAGGGATGATTGCACAGGATATTATGAGCAGTATATTGCTCAGTCAAGGAGGTCCGATGTCTTCGCCCCGTTTCAGGCGCCCGGCTTTGGTCGCGAGCCATCCTCTATCGGGACGGAGCGGCACTGCCGCGCGCGAGCATCCTTGGCAGGTCGTACCCGCCTGCGGCATTTTCTTGGAAAAGGTCACGTCTGTCGCAAGACCTGGATCAGCGCGCCATCAGCTGCAAGGCGTCCTGAAGGCCCGGCATGGCGATGCCTGCGCCCTTGCGCGTCACGGCGACGGCGCCGAAGGCGTTGGCG
This sequence comes from Nostoc sp. XA010, assembly GCF_020829625.1. Lineage (GTDB taxonomy): Bacteria > Cyanobacteriota > Cyanobacteriia > Cyanobacteriales > Nostocaceae > Nostoc. Next base: position 5,345 of record NZ_JAIVFX010000080.1, read on the forward strand.
AGGCGGCAGCAGTCGGGGCCGCTGAGGCCGGTGAGGCTGCCGTGGATATGGCCGGCGGCGAAGGCATCGCCGGCGCCGGTCGTGTCCACTGCCGCGGTGGAAAACCACGGGGCACTGTCGGTGCCTTCGCGTCGGCAGAGGCGTGATGCGGCTCCATCCCCCTTGAGCGCGATGCGTCGCACGCCACCCGCCAGCAGCGCGGCGAGCATCGGCTCAAGGTCGCTCCCCTGCGGCCGATGCAGGAGGCGGGGAAGGTCGGCGCCGTCGAGCAGGACCATGTCCAGCTTCGGCAGAAGGCTCAGCACCTTGCCGGCGATTGTCGAGGCGACGCCGCCGGGCACGTCGAGGCTGACGGGGATGCTCCGCGCTGCTGCAATATCGATGGCGCGGCAGGCGGCCTGCGATTGCGGGGCTTGAAGCAGCGCATAGCCGGAGAGATGGAACAGCGCGGCGCCTTCGAAGGCGCTTTCGGCAATGTCGTCCGGCAAGAGATGGGCATTGGCGCCACGATAGGCGAACATGGTGCGTTCGCCGCTCGCACCCACCGTCACCACGTTGATCTGCGTCGGCTCGGCGGGATCCTCGCCGATCCAGCGGGTCGCAACGCCGGCTCCGACAAGATCCGAAAGCGCCTGCCGGCCCCAGGCATCCGCACCGATACGCCCGATCAGGCGGGCCTCGTGGCCGGAGCGGGCAAGGGCAATCGCCGTGTTGGTGGCCGAGCCGCCGAGTGCCACGGTCTGGTGCGTGGCGATGCCTTCCCCGCCCTCGGGCGGGTAGAAGGGAATATCGAGCACGAGGTCGATATTGATATCGCCGAGCAGGACGACCGCGGCCATCGGGCGGCCTCAGAGATCGACGTGCATCAACGCGATCGCCTGATCCACATCGGCGATGATGTCGTCGATATGTTCGATGCCGACCGAGAAGCGCACCAGGCCGTCGACCACGCCCATCGCCTCGCGTTCCTGGCTTGGAATGTCGAGGAAGGCCATGGTGGCGGGAACCTGCGTGGTGGTGCGAAGGCCGCCGAGGCTGGCTGCGAAGGAGCACAGTTTCAGCCGCTTGAGGAGGCGTGCGCCGGAGGCTTCGTCGGCCACCTGGAAGGAGAGCATCGCACCGCCGCCCTGCAACTGCTCACTGGCTGCAGCGTAGTTCGGATGCGAGGGCAGGCCGGGATAGAAGACACGCTTGACGCGCGGATGAGCCTCCAGGTGCTTTGCCAGCGCCAGCGCGTTGGCGCATTGCTTTTCGAGGCGCAGCGACAGGGTCTGGGCGCCGCGCAGAAGCAGCCAGGCGTTGAAGGGAGAGAGCGGCGCGCCGAGCTTGTTCAGCGTGTTCCAGCGCACATCCTCCAGCCAGTCGGCGGGCAGGATGTCCGATTTCAGCGTGATGACGCCGCCGACGGCATCGTTGTGGCCGCCGATGAACTTGGTGGCGCTTTCGACGACGACGTCGACGCCGAATTCATGCGGGCGGCAGACGGCGGGGGAGGCGAAGGTGTTGTCGCAGATGACGACGATGCCGCGGGCATGGGCGATCTCGACCAGCTTTCTGAGCGGCGGCACCTTCATCGTCGGGTTGGCGATGGCCTCGACATAGAGGACCTTGGTTTCGGCGGTGAAGGCGTTCTCGACGGCACGAACATCCGTGCAATCGACGAGGCTGACCTTCAGGCCGAAATCCTGGGCGCGGTGGTCGAAGAATTCATGGGTCGAGGAATAGGTGGTGAGGTCGGCGACGATATGATCGCCGGCCTTCAGGATGCCGAAGAGCGCATGCGAGATCGCTGCCATGCCGGATGCCGTGGCAAGGCAGCCGGTGCCGCCTGTGAGCTGCGCGATATGCTCTTCGAACTTGTACTCTGTCGGATTGCCGCAGCGCGAATAGATGTTCACTTCCTTGCGCGCGCCGGCCACGATCTGGTCGTAGATGTCGCCGGCATACTGGAAGTTCGCCGACATGTAGATCGGGTAGCTGATCGACTGGGAGTGTTCCTCCGGCTCGTAGAAGACTGCGCGGCTGGCGAACTGGTAATCCTTGGCAGACATTGTGTTACTCCTTCACGGCGCCGCCGATGAGGGCGGCCGTGATCTGGCGTTCGAAATAGACAAAGAGGATGAGCGGGGCGATGGCCGCGATCAGGATCGCCGCCAGCATCACCGGATAGTTGGTGATGTGCTCGCCGACGAAATCGGTAAGGCCGACGGGCAGGGTCTTGCGCGCCGGATTGTTGATGAAGACGACGGGGAAGAGGAAGTCGTTCCACACCCAGATCATGTTGACGATGGCGACGGTGAACATGGCCGGCCTTGCGATGGGCAGGGCGACCTTGCGAAAGATCTGCCATTCGGAAGCGCCGTCGACGCGGCCGGCGTCGAAGAGTTCGCGCGGCAGCGTGTTGAAGAAGGCCTGCATGATGAAGATCGATACGGGCACGTTGAAGGCCGCTGTCGGCAGGATGACGCCGAGATGGGTGTCCAGCAGGCCGGCTCCGCGCAGCATCACGACGAGCGGCACCAGCGCCACATAGGCAGGGATCGCCATGGCAGCGGTGAGGGACAGTTCCACCGCCGGCATCCAGCGGGGCCGGTAGATGGCGAGCGCGTAGCCCGCGAGCGTTGAGACGAGGACGGTGATCAGTGTCGCGCCGGCCATGACGATCAGCGAATTGACGGCGTAGCCGCCGAGCGCCCCGCCGCTCCACGCCCCGATATAGGCGTCGAAATTGAGGCTGGTCGGGAAGGACCAGACGGAGCGCATGAATTCCTTGTTCGTCTTGAAGGTGCTGTAGATCATCCAGATGAAGGGGAAGATCACCATCAGCACATGCAGGGTGAGGAGCGCGAGCACGACGCTGTTCGTGCGGTTCCAGCGGTGGACGACCGTCGTCATGCGTCCCCCTTGCGCTTCATGTAGCGGAAGATGATCCAGGCGGCGAGGGCCGTCAGCACCATCTGGGCGAAGCCGATGGTTGCGGCATAGCCCATCTCGAAGCTGCCGAAGCCCATCTTGTAGAGATAGGTGGAAACGACCTCGCTGGCGTGGCTCGGCCCGCCATTGGTGAGCACGAAGACGAGAGAGAAGGTTTTGAGCGAGCCGATGATGGCGAGCAGCGAGTTGGCGCGCACGGCATCCCAGACCATCGGGATGGTGATCGAGACGAACTTGCGCCGATGGCCCGCGCCGTCGATCTCCGCCGCCTCGTAGACGCTTTCCGGCACGGAACGCACGGCCGCGGTGAAGAGCAGCACATAGAGCCCGAGATAGGTGAAGCTCATGACCACGACGACGGCGAGGAAGGCGGTGTCGGATTCGCCGAGCCAGCCGCGCTTCAGGCTGTCGAGGCCCACCACTTTCAACGCCGCGTTCACCAGCCCGAAATAGGGATTGTACATGAAGCGCCAGAGCAGGCCGATGCAGATCTCGCTGACCATGACGGGCACGAGATAGAAGAACAGGAAGATGCGGCTGAAGGCCGGCACGATGCGCACCAGGCAATAGGCGATGACCAGCGCCAGAAAGACCTGGAAGACGATGGCCGAGAGCGCGACGAGCAGGTTGCGGCCGAGTGAGGCCCAGAAGATCGGGTCGGCGGCAAGCCTGAGGACATTGCCGGCGCCGACGAAGAGCGGCGGGGAGGCGCCGTCCCACTGGAACATCGACAACCAGCCGGCATAGACGACGGGATAGGCGACGAAGGCGAAGACGAAGACGAGAGCCGGCGCCAGGAAGACCAGCGCCGCCCGATTGTGTCTCTTCGCAAAGCCGATGTCAGCGCGCATCATCCCGCCGGTTTCCTGGAGGTATCGGCCCGCCCACGTTGAAGCGCCGGCGGGCTGTTTTCCTACTTGTTCGCCTTCAGCGCGTCTTCGAGACGCTTGGCACCGTCGGCGGGCGCAACGGAACCGTCGAGCACGCCCTGCAGCGTCGTGTAGTAGATGTTCGTCGCAGCCGGCGGCATGGCCGTATCGTAGAAGGAATCGAGATGGCCGGCGGCGTTCATCAGGTCGTTGCTGATGCCGTAGAGCACGGGACCGGCAGCGGCCTCGGTGGTGGCGCCCTTGACGGTCACCATCGTCTTGCGCAGCTCGACATATTTGGTCATCACCTCGGGCGAGGAGAGGAACTTCAACAGCGTGACCGCGTCGGCCTTGTTGTCCGTCTTCTCCGAAATGCCGAAGGAGGCGGCAACGCCAGCCAGTACGTCCGTCTGGTCTCCCGCGCCGCCGGAAACGCTCGGGAAGGCGAAGTAGCCAAGCTCGAAACCCTCGGGTGCATCGGCCGATGCGCCGATCTGCCAGGTACCGTTGAGCAGCATGGCGGCCTGGCCGTTGAGGAAGAGCATGTTGGCTTCCTGGTCGCTCATGCCGTTGAAGCCGATTGGGAAATACTCCTTCTTGGCGATCTCGGCGACCGTCTGGAAGGCCTTCTCGCCCTCCGCGCCGAGCGTCGCAACGGCGTCGCCATTGACGAAGGACGCGACGACACCGGAGCCCTTCAGGCGCATTTCCATGTACTGGAACCAGAAGGTGGCCGGCCAGGAATCCTTGTTGCCGAGCGAGAAGGGCACGAGGCCCTCTTCCTTGACCTTCTCGGCGAGCGCCATCAGCTCGTCATAGGTCTTCGGAACGGTCCAGCCCTTTTCAGCGAACAGCGCCTTGTCGTACCAGAAGACGACGGAATCGACGTCGACGGGCACGGCATAGGTCTTGCCGTCCTTGCTGGTCTGGGCGATGGCGCTTTCCAGGAAGCTGTCGCGCCAGCCGTCCTTGGCAAGATCGGCATCGAGCGCATACATCTGGCCGCCCTTGACGAAGGCGTTCAGGAAGCCGCCGGGCAGGGTGTAGAAGACGTCCGGCGGGTTGCCGGACGCCATGGCGGTGTTGAGCTTCGTCTTGTAGGCCGATTGTTCGGCCGCGACGACATCCAGCGTGATGTCGGGATGTTTCTTGGCGAATTCGTCGAGCGCGAAGGTGATGAAATCGATCTTGTCCTGCTGCCCGGCATAGGCATGCCAGAAGGAAAGCTCGCCGGCCGCGGCCGGAAGTGCGGTGAGCGCAAGCGCAGC
>NZ_JAIVFX010000081.1 GCF_020829625.1 Nostoc sp. XA010
AAGCTAATTCACAGATTGCGAAAATAATTGATTTACTTTGTTTATTATTTACTTAATTTCTACAATTATTTATGTCATTTTGAAATCTTTCTTAGTTTTTATTAGTAAATAAGATGCGTTTGCCCTGCGGGGTGAGTGTTGTGGGTATGGTGGATTGGGTGTTAATCGAGGTCGTCAGGCATTCTAGGCACATTAAACTTTTTTCTTACTTTTCTCTCGCGTAATAAACATAGGCTGATCAACGCCTTCGGGCAACTGTAGATGAAACACATACTTATTGATGTTAGTAGGATCGGACGGGTCAACAGTACGCTTGATACCGTATCCCCACTTCTCTTTTAAATAATTACCAAAGAAAGATCGCGATCCTTTTCTTCCGGTTCCGATGTTAATTCCCTCATTCTCAAATTCATCAAGTGTTGATCCTTTCATGAGTAGAGTGACAATCCTATATATTTGGCTATCTTGTTTAATAATAGGCTTAAGTTTATCTTTCGATTCAGGAGCGATGTCGATGTATTTGTCAGAATTTTTATTTTTCGTTTTATTGACAACTTGATCATGTTTATCGTCAGTTTTATTTGCCGCAATAGCCATAGCTTTAGTAGTTTTTTTGTTTTCCTCTAACATATCGCTACCACCACCCAGTAAAGTATTATTTTTATTTATATTTTGCAATTTCTCAATATTCATAGTCAAAATATCTTCAAAATTAATATCGAACTCTTTTGCTATTAAGACCAAGTATGCTGTTACATCACCTAATTCCTTAGTCAAGTTTTCTTTAAAGTTTTCAGGTTTTTCATCACCTCTAAAATACCATTTGATGATTCCCATTACCTCACCTACTTCTTCAGACAATCCACTGCTGTAAGTTGGTAAGGCTTTCTCAGTACCAAATATCGAATAATGTTTACTGATTTTGATAATCTCATCTTGGTACTCTCCAGGTGTTATTTGGCAGATTTTTGGATAACTCATTGTATTTATTCCTAGTGAAATTAGTGTGTTGTAGTGTTTTGGTGTTTGATATTTCTGGTGAGATGTCAGGATTTAAGGTATTGTTGGCGTGGTGGACATGGAGCCGACACATTTGATGTTGGTTACGGTAATGCCACGATCAATGGTGGTTCGGGATCGGACAAGCTAATTTTGCCTGATTTCAAAAGTGATTACACTATTTTAGGCAGCTCGAGCAATTACACTATTAAGCGCGATCAGTTCACGTTGAATGTATTGAATGTTGAGGAAATTGCTTTTCTTGGCGTTCCTCAACAGGGCTAGTGTGTTTGTTGGATTACTCTTTAGGGATTTCCAACAAATACACTAGCTCTTGAGTTCCTCCTTCAAGATGTTTGAAAAGTCTTATTGTAGGTATCATAAAGTTCTAGAACCTCCTGAATCCCTTGACAAATGGGGGAACTTAGACTCCGGTTTTCCCCCAATTTATCGGGGAGTGAGCGCGGTAACAGGGGTTTCCCCCATGAGCGACTGGCTTGGGTATTGGGGGGATCAATAAGTGCTTTGATACAGCCAAATACTTTTTAAACATCCTCTTAAACCGCTTTGTAGCGGAGCTTTATTTAACGAAGCTTTATTTTGAGGTTGTTAACAGATATTGATTATAACTCTCTCTGTTTTAGATCCATTTCGGCGAAATGCTCTTGCAGTAATTTGTGAATAAAGCGGTAGCCCCCACCGACACGTTGGAGCAATAAGCGATCTGTACAGTAGTTAAGGAACTTAGCATAGTTCCAGGGGATGTAGCCACTAGACCAAAGAATTATACGTAAAATGAAATGTTTAATAGTAGGTGCCCCGCTTCTAAGTATGCCCACCAATAATCCCAAAAATAATGCCGATACTAAGCTAGAAATTAAGACTTCATTTAAACTACTGTTATTCAATATAATTCGGGAAATGAAAAAGATTAATATTGTGGACGGTACAAAAGTAAATACTGATAACTTTACCGTATTTTTAACTGATTGCCAAATCCCTTCGTTAGGAATAGTTTTATTTTCAATTTCTAGCCCATACAACCCAGAAATTAGCCCTCCAATAAGCCCATAAGTCAGCCCAGAACTCAGTCCAGAAGTCAGCCCATAAATTAGCCCTACAATTACCCCATAAATCAGCCCTACAATCAGCCCTGGGAAAGTTTTATAGAAAGAAAAGTTTAGAGTTTCAATTGCCTCAATTTTATCTCCAACCACCCCATAAATCAGCCCTCCAATCAGCCCAGAAGTCAGCCCTCCAATCAGCCATCCACTCACCCCATAAATCAGCCCTCCAATCAGCCATTTTATATTAAAAAATCTCTGGAAATTAATTAAGGTATTTCTTTGAATTTTATGGTCTATATGCTTACCAATCACCCCATAAATCACCCCATAAATCACCCCATAAATCACCCCATACATTAGCCCAGAAATCAGCCCATGAATTATTCCTCCAGTCAGCACTCCAGTCAGTTCAGAAATTAGCCCTACGATCAGTCCATAAACAAACCCATAAATCAGCCCATAAATCACCCCTTGTATAACTCCCCAAACAATCAAATTATAAATAATTTCGGAAAACTTATTTTTTAGTAAATCCGGCTGCATCCTTTCAATTAAAAATTCTGTTGATTCCTCCTCAATTAACACCTGTGCCAACCAACTTAACCAAACTTTTGTATTTTTATGCTGAGGTTGTTTATCTTCGTAGGGGCGTATGAGCATCCGACGAATATAAGCATCAAATAGATAAGCAAGGCGTCCTTTATAAGACTTAATTGACAGCCACGTTGGTACTGATATCTCTTGAGCAGAAAGAACAATAATATTTAACAGAAGTGGTACTCTGGCTAATTGGGTTAAATCTTCATCCTGACTAATACTATTCCACAGGTCTACGTTATCCGTGTTTTGTAAGTATTGACGAACCTGTTGGGAAGTAAATGGGCATAATTCCAGCGAGTTATTTAGTTGTAGTAAAGTTTGATAGTGTTGATACTCTTCTGTTCGGCTACAAATTACTAAAGGATTAATCCAATTACCGGGATGAAGGAAATCATTAATTTTTTGAACACACAGTTCCTGGCGTTCTGCTGCTAACTCGTCTAAACCATCTAAAATGGGTAAAATTTCTTGATTATTTATCCAATCCTTCCCTATATCTTTCCGCACCCCATATTTCTCTTTTAGCTGGTCAACCAACCAATCTTTGATGCTTTGATTATCATTTCTCCAAGTGGGCAAGGAAAATAGCACTGGTACCGGAGATGATGGGTCAGAGTAAGCGCGTTTGACTAGCTCCTCAGCTAACTTAAGAGTCAACGTAGTTTTTCCGGCTCCTGGCTGTCCTAAAATTAATAATCTGCCAGCAATATCTGATTGGTCAAAAATTTGAATAATTTCTGTATTATTTAAATTAATTTTCGGTTTAGAACCTACCTTAACCTCCATCTGCCAAGGTGATTCAACATTATATGGGTTTTGCTCTGTATCTAAGGGAATATAAACCCGATTATGCAGCGAACTCTCTATCCGACTTTCTACTTCAGTGCTGACTTGCTTTAACAGTATTTCACGTTCAATACGCTCGTTATAGTTGCTACCACCTGTGTTGATATTGCGATCGCCAGCCATTGTTGTATCTTCCTACACTACTGGATTGGATTGTCGTCACTTTGGAAATTATTGGCATTACCGCCTACAGAACCACCAACTGAAAATCCGCCGGGGTTGTTAGTCATTGTATTTACGTGTTCTATTTGGGTATTTGAATAATTGAGGTAGGATCGCATCCAAGACTGGAGTGAACCAACATTAGAGAAGCCTTATCGGTGATTGATTTTCAGTTTTCCACATCTTGAGTATCGCCGTAAGCTTGCCTAATAGCCGCCAACCACAATTCTTTCGGCACTAATTTGACTGCTTCAACCAACCCGAAGGACTGAGGAGGCATGGCTAGTAGCTGTAAGGCATTTTGCTTAGACTGTCCCATGTATCCATCTCTGAGTTCTAGTTTCTCAGGGCAACGGGCAACAAAATCATCAAACTTGAGTGGCTGTGGTTTCAAACAAATTTTTTCTAAATCTTTTTTCTTAACCATAGTTTTCACATATCTATGAACTTGCGCCAGCCTCAGATACAGCAGCACCTACTTCTGCTTTGACTTCCTTGGGCTTTTTCTCGAATACCTGAATTCCCGCATCGATAATTTCAAAACCGTTCTCCGTTCGTTGACCAAGCTTGCCGGATACAGCCCCAGCCCAGTCTGCAAACTCAGCCATGTTGCTTTCAGCTTTGCGCCAGCTTTTGGCGTTAAGTTGAGCGGTGAAGACTATGCCGTTCTGGTCAGTCAATAAGATTTGAACTTTTTTGTTTTCTGCTGGTGTGGCTGTTGGTAGTGAACCACTGAATTTAATTGTCACTTCGCTCTTCACTTCCATTGCTTACCCCAAAGAATCAGAAAATCAGATTTACGATCCTGATTTTATCAATTGATGGAAGCCAACGCACAAAGTATGTGTCATATCTATCCCTATTTTGTCTGAACAGTAGAATGGCTCTAAAAGCATTACAGATTTTGTACTGACATAACCTTACAAATAAAATTCCCCACGCCATAGGCATAGAAAATGAATACGTAAATTTTGGCTCTGTGTAAGGTTTATTGGCTAATCATCAGTTTTAGAATTGTTCATCAACAGCCATAAAAAGTAGACATCGCTATCACCAATAACAGCATTGTTTTTACCTCAACCTTTTCCCAAAACGGGAATACCTGTAGAGCTAGCTGGTATATTGCTTATAAACTTTAATTTAAACAGATGATAACAAGTGACGATTCAACTAAAAGATGCGGGCAACCGTTTGAAAAAGAATTTCTAGTTTTATCTGGAATGCTGTGCTTAGACTTTGTAGTTCTTTACTATTGTTATTCTTATGCTGAAATAAACAGCAATATGTGGAATTAAAACTATGCGCGATGTAATTTTTCATGCTTTTAATTGTAAATACAAAGATATTATCAATGCAGTCGATAAAATTCATGATGCTGGTTATGGTGCAATCCTAATTCCTCCGCCCTTATACTCAGATAAAAATGGCGACCAATGGTGGCAACGTTACCAACCGAAAGATTATCGAGTTCTTTTATCTCATTTGGGAGGAAAACAAGAACTTCTTGACTTGATTCAGAAATGTCATGAGACTGATCCTAAAATTCGAGTCTATGCTGATATAGTCATTAACCACATGGCTAATGAAAGTAGAGCGCAACCATTAAACTTTCCAGGTGAAGCCGAACTTCAAAAATATAGAAGTGATCCAACATTTAAAGATAATCTTTTATATGGTAATTTAAACGAAGGTCTGTTTTCGCCTTGGGATTTTAATCAAACTAGCAATATTCAAAATCATGAATGGTCTAATCGAGACAGAGTTATATTTGGTAAGTTAAGCGATTTACCCGATCTGAAAGAAGAAATTTTAGGCATACGAACAGAAGAAATAGAAATTCCCCTCTGCGCCCCTGCCCCCCTGCGCCCCTGCAATCCTTACGCTGCATACTTTTCAGCTTAACTTAGTGCCATTACCCTCAGAGACAAGCTCAATATCGAGACTGGGTATGAAACTAGGCTTGTTCTCAACTCATCAATTGCAACAAGTATTGAGTTCTATTCATTTCATTGAAGCGATAAGCCATTCCGGCAATGTCTTCTCTACCAGACGGAGTTCGCGTTCGCTTACCGCTTTCATACAATGAGGTAATTTTTGAATTGCTGCATTAACAATCAAGTTTACTTTGGCTGTCTCCACGCAAGGTTGTACTCCCTTTCAACAGCCGCCAGCAGCAAAGCCTGCAAGGATAACAGATAAGGTTTGGCAAAATCCCCAATCCTAATAATGTGCAAAATACTTGAAACCCTTGATTTATGGTTACAATAGTATTAGTAGTTAATAATCCCCAGAGGGTTAATCTGAGCGCTACTGAGCTTACTCGTCGTCAGAAGATAAGGAATCTTCTTCGTCATCCTTGTCAAAATTTGTATTGCTGAGGGGGACTTATGGGTGAATCGAAACGCCGAAAGGCAATATTAGGCAATCACTATGGTTTGCCTAATATTTTCAATGAAGTCCAATCAATGTGGACGCAGATTAATTTCTCGATCAAGCGAGTCAAAGATTCTGATAATGGATGTTTACTTGTTCAGTGTTCCAACAACGACCGAGGATTCCATCAAGACACTATTGCCCAACTTCAGAAAGAAATAGAAAATTGGAAATGTGATTTGGATATTCCTATCTTGATCCAAGTTCTCCCAAGGGGAGTTAAAAATTCAGAAACTAAACTTTTTGATGGGTTCGTTACCCTTTGGTGCAATTGTCCGGAATTTGAATTGTGGCGAGAAATATTTGAAACTAAACGAGTTTAGTGAACTTTGTTGCATTAAATTATTGTTTCCTAGCTGCACCATCATTTCTGTTGCCTCCACTCAATTTTGTACTCCCGTTCCACAGCCGCCAGCAGCAAAGCGTGCAAGGATGACAGATACGGTTTAGCAAAATCCCCAACCCCTGCAACAGCCAATCCACAGCTTCTTCACGGCTGACCACTTGATTTAACTGGCGCAACCGTATACATAACTGTTGCATAAAAAAGCAATCTTCATCAAGTAATTTCAGTGATTTCATCTGTTCGATTTTTACAGTGTAGTCGCCGTCCCATGTCTGGAGTGTACAACTGTATTCTCCAACATGGCTAACTACTCCCCAATAACCCGCTTTACCTCTCAAGTCTGGGTTATCTTTGGGCAGAAGAATGCATATTTCACCAATATGGTAAGGATTGGGTACTTTCGTCTTTTCGCGTATCCTATCCACAACATCTTTCACTATGCGACCAGAAGGAATCTTATTCCCAGCTTGCTCTACTGCTTGTTGCCATACATTCGCTTGTACAGACGGTTCCAACTCAGCTTTTGCCAAAAACCGCAGTTGTCGTTCGTTGGTCGGCATTGGAATTTGCTGACCATTGGTCGGCAAAAACTTTTGAAGATTCTCGTAAACAGCAGTAGCCGAAATCTTCAAGTACGCTGCATCACGGCTGTAACCAAAGCGTTCGCGGCAATACTCCTCAAAAGTGCGGTGCGTGGAACGGTATAGCCGTCTGTCTCTCAACTCCATTAACGCCTGACCCGCTTCTAAAAATGCACGTTCTACACGGCGTTCTAATTGCAAGCGTAAGCTTTGTTCTTGGTCGGTCAACTCTTTTACTTCGACAGCCGTCACCGTGATAGTTGCCGAGGCTGGGTTGTCTTGGATAGAAGTATTTTCGGGAGCAGGGTCGGTTGCTAGCTTTGGTTCCTCAGATGTCGCGGGGGTAATTTTCTTGCGTCTAGATGGTGGTTTGTTCATTATTCCACCTCCAGGCTGATAGTAGTTGAACAAATATTGAGTTGTGTCATCATTGAATATAGTGTTTCTTATCTTTACCCCCAACAATACCTTGGATGGGGTTTTCCATTACTTTTTATATTTTGCAGTCTTAAGGCACTACCAAATATAAGACTTTTTAAAAAACCACCATACCAGAGCCACCACAACAGCAAAATACTAAACTTCTTAGCATTTGTTACTTTTGCAAAATGCCTACTATTTGAGCGTATTCTAGAAAATATCCTCTTCAACACACGGATAAAACAACGGCTAATACTTGATTATTTGACAGCGCGTATTGCATTTTGGATGACTTTGTTTGGAGTACAAGAGTCGTTGTTAGAATTTCGCCTGGGTTATCTGGGTCGTTACTAGTTTCTTTCCATTAGTACTAGCTTACTCGTAAGCTTTTTGCGCGATCGCTGAGGTAATCTTTGATGTGATTCTCAGCCTGTCCCAAGGTTACAAAGGAACTAAAAATTTCAATTATACTATACAATATAGCTATAATTTTATAGTAGCTAATTATACCGTTATATTAGTTTTCATCAAGCAGATAATTATTACCAAAATAGTAGTTTTTTCTTCCAAGAGTATTGACATGTTATTGATTGCTGTATACTATCAATATCTTGTAAATTCAAACTATTCTCAATAACACTGTAATATCTATCAACATTAATTTTTTTGAGCTATTTTCCATGTTTTGCTTAAATAAGGTCATATCTGTTCTGTCCTTATTTAACAAGAGCTACGTAAGATAGAAGTAAATATTACAATTATTGAAGAAAAAAATCAAATTCAGACTACGTACTTATTCACGTAAAGGAGAAAAATCTTGAGCGACGGCAATAATAATAATTCAGTTAGTGTAGCTTACTTTGATAGCTTGCCACAAAAATTTTCTGAAGGAGATGCTGATGCGCTTTTAGCTTTTGGTCGTCATTTACATTGGGGTTATTGGTCTGACCCAACTCAAGCTAATGGTTCGGTTGCAGATTTTGCTGTAGCGGCAGAGAACTTATCTCGTCTCGTTACTGACGTTGCAGAAGTACAGGATGGTTTAAGCATTCTTGATGTAGGCTGTGGATTTGGAGGAACCATTGCTACTCTCAATGAACGTTTTTGTAATATGCATTTAGTCGGAATAAATATTAATAAAGAACAGCTATCTAGAGCTGAAACAATAGTACAGGCTCTACCGGATAATCACATAGAATTTATTTACGCTGATGCTTGCCAGTTACCATTCCCTGATGGTTATTTTGATGTAGTTTTTGCAGTAGAGTCTATTTTTGCTTTCTCTAGCCGCGAAAATTTCTTTAAGGAAGCAAGGCGAGTTTTACGTCCAGGAGGAAGATTAACGATTTGTGATTTTATTCCTATTGAGGCTTTTTACCGAACCTGGAAATTAATAGAAAAAGCTATTAAAACTCTTATTGTTCGTACTTACGGCTCTCGGTCTGTTAATTTTTGTCCTATTTTCGAGTACAAAAATTTAGCTGAAGCTACAGGTTTTGAGCTAGTAAAAACAGAGAATATTACTCGTAATACTCTACCAACTTACCCAGTAGTTAACTCATTAATGCGGCGAGAAGGGGATGAGGAAACTTACCGGGCAACTAGAGGGTTGGAGAGGCTTAGTCGCCGTGGATTACTACAATACATGATTTTATCTTTCCAAGTCTCTCCTCCTTAGTTGGAAGCTGAAAATTAAGATTATATAATTAACATGAAAATATTCAGTTTTCCCAAAGTTATCCAAGTAAGCATAATGATTTGCTTGTTGAATTCTGGAGTAGTAAAAGCACAAATCATCCCAGATTCAACGCTACCTGTCAATTCCGGCATTACTGTTGATAGTGATATTAGCATTATCAATGGAGGAACTAGAGCAGGTAACAATCTGTTACATAGCTTTGACCAGTTTTCCATCCCCACTGGGAAAACAGTTTACTTCAACAATGCAGGAGACATTCAAAACATTATTAGCCGGGTAACAGGTAAGTCTATTTCTAACATTGACGGATTACTTCGAGCTAACGGTGCAGCTAACCTCTTTTTGCTTAATCCCAATGGCATTATTTTTGGTTCCAATGCCAGCTTGAATATTGGCGGTTCTTTTTTAGCAAGTACAGCTAGTAGCTTAAAGTTTAGAACTCTTGCAAAAGTTTTTTGTGATATGATTAGAAATTTGCTTTCTTTATGATTGGGGCTTAAATTAGCAGTGAAATTTTGGAGAGCCAAGCAGCTTACTTCAAGGAAATTTAAACGACTTAC
>NZ_JAIVFX010000082.1 GCF_020829625.1 Nostoc sp. XA010
AAGCTGAGAACATCGGAAGCTGGGTGCGGTGAAAGTCGCACGCCCAGATTTAACTGAGAGGTGCGGGAGATAATACCCCCCATCGACTCAACCAAGCCAGTATCCGCCGAATTTTACAGACGCGTCTAGAAATGATTGGCTACAGCGTAGTGACAGCTAGTGATGGTGAAGAAGCTTTGTCAGCTTTTCGCCTGTTAACCCCTGATTTGATAGTTCTAGATGTAATGATGCCAAAGCTCGATGGTTATGGTGTCTGTCAAGAATTACGGAAAGAATCAGACGTACCAATTATCATGCTAACAGCCTTGGCAGATGTAGCAGACCGAATCACTGGGCTGGAACTCGGTGCTGATGACTACATGACAAAACCTTTCTCACCCAAGGAATTAGAAGCTCGGATTGCCTGCGTACTAAAACGGCGCTCCCACAAAACCAGTATCAATACTATTCCTAACTCTCTTATAATCCATGTGGGCAATCTCAAAATCGATACAAGTAAGCGGCAAGTTCATAAAAATGAGCAACGCATTCGGTTGACAGGTGTGGAGTTTAGCTTATTAGAGTTGTTAGTTAATCATTCGGGAAAGATTTTTTCAAGAGTTGAAATATTACAGCAATTGTGGGGCTTTGTACCAGAGATGAGTACAGACACTCGTGTGGTAGATGTGCATATTTCACGATTGCGGACAAAGGTAGAATCCGATCCCAATAACCCAGAGTTTATTATCACAGCAAGAGGTAGTGGTTATTTTTTTCCACGAATTATTGATTCAGAACAGCCATAGCAGGAAAATATGAGTAAGCTCATCTTAATTACGGGCATAAGTAAAGGTCTAGGTTATGCGATGACCGAGGGTTTTATTCAACAGGGACATACTGTTATTGGTTGCGCCCGTTCATCAGACGCTATTGATAAAATACGCCAAAAGTTTAGTGCGCCCAATGATTTCACATCTGTAGATGTGGCAAATGAACAGCTTGTAAAAAAATGGGCCCAAGACGTACTTCAAAAATATTCACCGCCAGATATAGTGATTAATAATGCGGCAATTACCAATTATCCAGCGCCTTTGTGGGAAATACCATCTGAAGAATTTTCGGATCTAATAGATATCAATATTAAAGGAGTAGCGAATATAATTCGCCATTTCGTACCAGCAATGGTGAAAAACAAACGGGGCATTATTGTCAACTTTAGTTCTGGCTGGGGACGTTCGACTTCACCCCAAGTTGCACCATACTGCGCTTCTAAGTGGGCAATAGAAGGATTAACTCGTTTTTTGGCACAAGAATTGCCAACTGGTATGGCAGCCATATCCCTCAATCCAGGTATTATTCATACAGATATGCTCTCTATTAGCTTTGGAGAAGAAGCTGCTAATTATACACCCGTGTCCGATTGGGTATTGAAAGCTGTTCCATTTATTCTCAATTTAAAACCCAAAGATAACGGAATTCCCTTAACTATACATTAAAGAGTGAATCTCAATTGTAATCGTTGCCATTAGGAGCAGACAGTTGAATCATCTCAGTAAAACGTGAATATTTAACCGCATCGGTAGGGGGATAATCTGCCGACACTGCAATTAACCCAATTTTTATATCCTCGAAATAAATCACGCCCCCAATACGCCCTTCAAGAAAGAAAGCTCCATGAAATAAATGATATGGAGCGATGTAGATCAGCAAACAGTCACTAATCTTTATTGCCCTGTCAAACATCTGCTGACAAGTTTTTTGGAGGACAGCATCTAGATATTCATGATCAGCAGGATCACCCAGGTCAGTAAATTCTGGGTGATCCGCAAAATGATCCATATAAAATAGCCAGATATCAGACAAGTCTGCGTCATTTGTGAGTTTTCGCTTAAGTTCTTGCAATCGGTCGATATTCATGTTGTGAATATTGAGTAGATGGGATAAACAGACAGTACTGTTAAAAGTTATCAATTATTTTTGCATTAATGGGGGATAAAGAATCGCCACCAAAGGTTTTTAGCAAATGGTGAGGGACTTAGATCGCGGGATAAATAAACCACTGATAACTTGTTCACTACTTAACCAGAAAAGCCAGCGTGGATTAGCGGTCGCATTGCAGATTCCACCTGAGTACCTCAATGCTGTTGCCCGTGGTGTACCGATAGTTGCATCAGATGTTCTGAAATTTTGCCCCCACTGTTGGCAACCTGGCACCGCTGTTGAAGAGATATGGTTGTTGCCCAGGTCTAAGTTTTGTTTCTTGTGCGGAATTGGCTTACGTAATAGTTGCGCTAACTGTAACGAACCAATTACGTCTTTGAAATTCCGGTTCTGTCCGTACTGTGGTTTTCCTTATAAGGAATCGAAAAATTCTGTTGTGGCTTGAACAAGATGAGGCTCTGGTAAGCCTTTTTAGTAGGCATGACCATTGTGCCTCTTCCCCCTCTGCCCACACACGAAAATCATTCCTATTAATGAAAATTTGGGTATTTTAACTGATTGATAAAGTTTATTTTTGTTGTCTAGTAAGCGTTTCATAGCTTTTTTGAAGGTAATTTCGCATAAAAGAACGGATATTCCAGAATACAGTAATTTATTAGGGAATCCGAGACATTTTGCCGTCAAGTTTGTCTATGACGGAATTGCTTTTGGGTGACTTGAGCCAGCTTCTTGATTTGGTGTTGATACAACTCGATCGCTGTAGCCAAGATTTGCACTACTTATACAGAGGTATAAATAGTTATCAAGTTACAAATTGAATGCTGATAAAAGATGAGCGTAGTAAATTTATATACTCTCTTGAGGTGAATAACTCGGTAGAGTATTTTTGTGAAAGTGCGCCTAACGTAAGCGATCGCTTCTCCTGTGCCCTTGTTACAACTGCCCCTCCACAGCCTGCGATTGTTCTGTTCCCTTGGGGCGATGGGGCAGCGCTTGATTAGCGAATGACAACCAATGGTTGTCAAAATCTTACTGATGGTGTTTAGTTAGGCTGAAGAGGATTGGTTCAACTGTTGTAAGCAAAGGATAGCTTTCTCTCTTCGATTAGGGCTTCCGCTACTCTCGGAGTGTATTTGTAATATTTCAAGCTGTGTGCTGCTCCCTTGAGCCGAGCGATCGCTTCTTCAACCGGATTCACCAAACAGGCTATCGGTGCATGGATAGCGATCGCACTGCAATCAAGAGCGATCATTTCTGTGTGGAGTTATTCGGGGTATTGATGGGATGCCTTGAGGGGGCGAAATTGCATATAAAATATCCCATTCTCTGAATCCTAAACTTTGATATGCTCCTAAAATCCAAGTAAGGATTTTTTTCAGCTAATTTACGCAGCTTCAGCGACGAAAGAGCTAGGGCGAATTGTAGTTGACCAATCTCCAAAATCCTTGCTATGTTCCAGATACCTGCAATCATACATTTTGAATCAAAATTACTGTTTGGGTTGTGCAACTGGAATTGTAATAACAAGTTCTGCTCCCCCTTCAAGAGAAGAAACACACTCTAACGAACCACCATGCCGCTCGGTAATAATCTGATAGCTAATCGATAAACCTAAACCAGTACCTTTCCCCACATCTTTGGTAGTAAAAAAAGGATCAAATAACTTTTGTCTAACTTGTTCGGGAACACCAAGGCCATTATCGATGATCCGAATAACTATTTGTTGAGCATTCAGTTGTTGAGTAGAAATGCGAATTTGTGGCTGTTTATGTGAGAGTTTCCCTTGAATTAATGGCTCTTCTAAAGCATCGATTGCATTGGACAAAATATTCATAAATACTTGATTTAGCTGGCCAGCATAGCACTCAACTAAAGGTAAATTATCATAATCTTTAAGAACCTGAATTTGGACATGATTGGCTCTGGTTTTCAAACGATGCTCCAAAATACTCAGTGTACTGTCAATACCCTGATAAATATCCACTGCTTTTAACTCGGCTTCATCTAGCCGCGAAAAGGTACGAAGAGAAACCACAATTTCCTGTATGCGTTCAGCACCGACTTCCATTGAAGAGAGTAATTTTATCAAATCGTCGACTAAAAAATCGAATTCCATCTCTTGAATTGTCGTTTGAATTTCAAGAGTAGGATTGGGATAGTTTATGCGGTAAAGATGAAGTAGATTCAGTAGTTGTTGGATATATTGTTAGCGTAAGTTAAATTGCCGGAGATAAAATTTACTGGATTATTGATTTCATGGGCAACTCCAGCTACTAATTGACCTAGAGAAGACATTTTCTCACTTTGGATAAGTTGAGCTTGAGTACTTTGTAATTTATTGAGAGTTTGCTTTAGTTCTATTGCTTGCTGTTTGAGTTTAGCTTCTGCTTGTTTATGTTCTGTAATATCGTCTCGAACCACTAGTAAATATTTAGGCTCACCTTGAAAATCAAGAATCGGAGCTTTTTTAATCTGTAAAATGCGTGTTTCGCCGCTTTTTGTCCGAATTATTTCTTCAGGAATCTCTAATAATGTTTTGCTATTAAGTGCTTCGTGATCTCGCTTGGTAAAAAAATCGGCCTCTTTTTTGGGAAATAGGTCGTAGTCGTTCTTCCCTAAAATTTCATCGGCACTGACACCAGCTAACTTTTCTGCGGCTTGATTACATAAGAGAATTCGCAGATCAACTGCATCTTTGACAAAAACTGCTACAGGCATGGCTTGAATCACAGAATACAGAAACTGTTGAGCAGTTTGTAGTTGTTCTTCTATCCGTTGGCGCTCATGCAGTGCAGCTTGCTGTTCGCTCTTGTGTTGCTTTAATTGAGTAGTATATTCTAGAACTGCCTGGCGTAGTTCAGCATTATCTATTTTTAGTTGCTGAAGGCATTGACGTAATCTGGTTAACTCTTGATTTAACTCTTCAATAGACATAATAATGATTCACTATTTTTTAGTTTTAGACATTGAGAAAGCTATCCATATCTCAATACAGTGAATTGATTTGTCCATTACCAGAGTAAAGTAGCTTGAAAATGCGATAGCCATGCAGAGATTTTGTTTTGGTACAGTTACTCATATCTATGAATTTGCTGGTGAAGAAGTTGTCATTAGAGGATTTGGCCAAATCTACTGTCATGGAAAGAGCCTGAGATCATTTTGCCCAAATCAATATCAAATATTAACTCTAGTTACATTTAAATCCCCTGCTTTCTCCTAACAGCACAGCGTAAGGTATCGCCCTGCTCAAGTCTGGTTTGGTGGGGTCGAACTCCACCGCAATGACTGGACGGAATCCCGGCTTGCACCATCCCCGCCTCAATCCCACCGCCACCAGCGAAAAGTACTACAGCTTGAGGCGCATCATCTGGAAGTGTTGGTTTTTTATATGTCTTATCAAAATTTTTGCAGACATTTAATTTTGGTGACGTCTTTTTGGTTTTCACTTTTTTGATAAAGGCGGTAATATCTTCTCGTGTTGCCAAGAGTTCTTGCATTGTCCGAATCATGGGGACTGTTTTAGTTATGCAGCCACCTCCATGACCAATTCATCAGGTACTTCAAAAATTCCCAACCGCCCAATGTAAGGAATCGGCGTAATCTCGCGTGGATTCTCCAGCTTCCAGTGGTATTGCTCAGGCATTCCCCAGCCAGACGGAACTTGTGAAAACTTGCAATCAACTATTGTGACAATGCCAATAACTTGACCGCGACGTAAAGAGATTAGTTCTGGGATTACTACCCCCATGCAATGGCCAAATTCTCTCGCTAGCTGGTACTCTTTCTTGGTACAAGTCTTGGCTGCGTGAATCAGAATGTCGCCGCGATAATGAATAGGCCAGCCACGGTTTTCAATATCCTTGAGAGCATAAATGATTGCCCATGCCCAAGGTTGTCTGACTGAAAGTGCTTTCATATTCTTAGAGTTTTCTGAAAATGGAACTGGTTTAAACAGGTTCAATTTTCACCATTTACTACAGCAATAAAGCTGTTGCGAGGCACGGCTATAAGCAACGTAGAGTAATTTATTCCGCATTACAATATCTCGACATCCAAAAATATTAGATGCATCAACGAAACAATTAGGAAATGTACCACCCTGAGATTGATGCACAGTAATTGCATAACCGTACTGCAATCGATGCATTAAACTGCCCTTTACGACTAAATTGTAAGTTTCTAAAAATTCGTAGTATTCGCGCCATGCATAGCTCCTCTGATTCGTAGGGAGTTTAAAAATTTCTTTTTTTGCTTCGGTTACTGCATATTTAATTAAGTCCCAAGAATCTGGATGAATTATAGACAAGGATGCTTTTCTACCCAGATCATTCTTAACTTTTATCCTATAAGTTTTAAAGGAGCTATGCACTAAATGATGCCTACTCCCAGAGTATTCTTGAAAATCTTTAACTTCACATTCAGCACAGGAATGCATAAAAATTTCTTTTTGCTCCCCAGAGTCTGTATTTAAAAAAACAGGTTCTTTAGCAAACAAAATTTCTCCAGTTTCGATTGGTTCAGCATGAGGATAAAGTTCAGCCCGAATTTGTTGATTCAGAGTGTTAACTTTATTATTAGTCCATGCCAAAATTTTTGCTCCAGAACGGGAAAATTTATAAGCATCGATAGCTGCTGGTAACCAAGTATCAAATGCCATCTTCTCGATATTGCCTTGGCTCTGTAATCACGGTGGAAATTGAGAATTTAAATTTTGACGGAGTGCAGTAACATATTCAGCAATTGCCCCTTCATATCTCATCACTTGCGTTAGTTCCATTCCTAAAGGCAAGTTAAAAATAGGCGAAGAATCCACATTGTCTTCAATTGGTGGTAATTGGGCTGGATCTCCCATAAAAATAGTAGGAATCCGCTCAGGTATTAAAGCAAAAAGTTCTTGCCCTAACATAGAAGCTTCATCAACGATTACTAAATTAAATTCTAGATAATGAGGCTCTCTAGAATAGGTATTTTGCTTGAGCCGTTGTTTTCCATTTTCATCATATTCTCCTCCAGGCATAACATGAAGCAAGCTATGCAAAGTTGAGATATGTACTGTTAAACCTGCCTGTTGAGCCATTGCATCTAATACATGTCTTGCTTTATGTGTAGGAGCGCATAAAGCTACTCTCAAAGCCACGTTTTTATTTTTATCTGAGTCTTGTGTTTTGAAGCAATTCTGAAATGATTGAATTACTCGTTGTACTAAAAACGTTTTTCCTGTACCTGCATAACCGCGCAATACAAATGGCATATCAGGGTTAGAGCTATACCAGTCATGGATTAAATCAAACGCTTGCATCTGGTCTAAAGATAATCCTTCCCGATGCAAGCTTATGCTCCAGCCAAAGTTAATAATTGTTACTGGTTTCAATCTATTTATCTCCAAAAATGAATTATTGCGTGTAATAGATTTTACTCAAAAAAAGCGATAATTTGTTGAATTTTGGAGTTAATTATTTCAAGATTCTTTATTGTTCAGCTATATGTTCAATACTGAAATTTAGCTAAATTCTTAAATTGTCCAAATCTTTCGTCAAACAATCTTATTAACAGTCGTCTCATACCAAATTATTGTGAAGCTGCATGAAACTACAGAAAGCTGGAATGACTGCCAAGCATAATTTCTAGCCTTTTAATTCTATGCAACTTCATACAAAATTGGTATCACTACTAAACCGACTTTTCAAAACTGAAACTTCAAAAATGCCCTTTTGGGTGGTCTGTTTATCGTAGTAATCTTCCCGGTATAAACCCAACATGACAGCAGTTCCTTGTTCAAAACCTCCCGATTCTCGAAAATCAGCTTTGGTCGGGCGCTTTTGGGAACGTGAATCAACTTCTCTTTTTAACTGCGCGAAACCCAAGACAGCGCAATTGAATTGTTTAGCGATCGCCCTGAGTTGTTTCAAGATGGAGTCGATTTCTTGTACGCGGTTTTCACCACCCCGCTTTTCTCTTGGTTCAATCAACTGCACATAGTCCACAATCATCAAGTCGAAACCGAAGCAATTTCTCCTCACCTACACCCCCACCAACCAATCGCACACCACAGACCTACAACCGCTATTCATTGTTAACCCAAACTTGCCACTGCCCCAGATAGCCATTCCAGTAAGGCTCCCCATCAGCAACACCAATAGCCTCGCCTTCCTTGGAGACTTTTGTTTTGGGTTAGCAAGTCACCAATGACCATGAAAATTGCAAATCCCTCAAAGCGCACACGCTTTGAGGGATTTTGGGTATTGATATTTGGTATTAGGTTTTTTGACTGCTAGGTTAAATTATTTGCTTTTTCAACTGCTGACTTTAACTCTTCAAAGGTAATACTACCGTCAGAGTCTGAATCATAATTTACTAGCAATTCCTGGGGAGTACTGATATTTGTTTCTGATGAGATGATTGTACTTAAGCCAGGACTTAAAAAAAGATCATTAATGGAGATTTTGCCGTCTTGATCGGTATCTAATTTATTAAAAAGAGATTGAAGCTCTTGCTCGGTTGCCATAAGTTTCTATCTGAAGAACCGTTTTTCAACTTAATATCTCATTAATCTCTCAAAATTAAATAAACTTGTGTCAAAAGACGTAGAAACTGCGATCCCTGGGGCTTAGATTGGGTGTATCTGCCACCAATTAAGCAAATTTGTCAGGGCTTGCGTCTTCAAACTCCAGCATCACACCGCAACGCTCATTAATCGTTAGGGTACTGAGTAATTCTTTAATATATTGCCCATTTCTTGGCTTGAGCGATTCTTCGAGAACACCGCACATCGCAGAAATTTTTGGTGTATCGAATGTATCTTAAGTTGCTCCCGATGTGATAGCATACCTTCAACAATTTTAGATAGCATACCTAATCCATGAATCAAGTTCGACTCGCCAAACTTAGCATCGCCGTGATTGGTTTGGTAGTTGCAAGCGTATTTCATGCTACTCCCGTACTGGGAGCGATTCTAACTAGACAAGAATTTTCAGGTGATTTTACCTTAGTCGATGCTACTAGCCCATTCCTTACGAACTCTTTGCCAAAAGAGAGCGAATATTCTGGATTCGTGGTTTACTCAGAGTCCGGGACTTTGAGCGATTGGGAGCTATCCGTCAACAATCTAGACCTGAATTTGAAGAGAGGATCTACTAATGGCGGTAACTTAACCCCAGATGTCGATTTTGAGCTTGATTCTGGGTCGAATTGGAATTTAGTAGTTGATTTTGGCATTGCTTTTGATGCTCCAAGATATACCTTAGAAAAAACTTCAAGCTCTGAAATTACCTTGACGGGTGAAGTGGGACGGGGTGGAACATACATCTATCAAGATTCTGCTGCCAATATTACCCTGAGTTCTTCATCTACATCAATACCTGAACCCACTTCCCTACTAGGTCTATTGTTTGGAGTTGGTGCAATTGCTGTCTCTAAAAAAGCTGGGAAGACGAAATATGAAGCATGAATTACTCAACTCTTTACCAAAGCTTTATCTCACTACACCACCGCCACCAACCAATCACAGACCACAGACGTACACCCCCAAGCAAAGTTAACCCAAAGTAGCCATTGCTCCAAATACCCATTTCAGTAAGGCTCATTATCAGCCACTCTAACAGCCTCGCCAACTTGGGAGGCTAACTCGCTGTAGAACTGAGGTAACTGTTCACAGGATCTGAAACGCTACAATCAAAAATGGGTTACTGAGATGGTAGATTAAAATGCATGGATGAAAACTGCCTCGCCTACGGAATTGAAATTTCGGATTCAGATTGGGAAAAAACT
>NZ_JAIVFX010000083.1 GCF_020829625.1 Nostoc sp. XA010
GTTTTTTCCCAATCTGAATCCGAAATTTCAATTCCGTAGGCGAGGCAGTTTTCATCCATGCATTTTAATCTACCATCTCAGTAACCCATTTTTGATTGTAGCGTTTCAGATCCTGTGAACAGTTACCAAGGATCTGGCAATTTCTCAAAAGTCTGAATTTGTGGTGTGATTATTTCTGATACTGATGGGATTGTAGAAGCGGCTATATTTTCATTGCTAACCGAAACCACATTACTAGCGTAAGCAGCCGATACAAATAGTCCGCTAATGAACTGGAATATAACGAGAGTAATGAATGCCCAAAAGATGACTATGATTGTGAAAGTGAGTAGAGATTGCATATCCATAATTATTTCTCAACTAAGTATTTGTAATTTTCAACTGATTTACGCAAAGTGTTCTTAAGCCTTGTTCAAATATGAAGCGAATTTGAACACATCGTCTATTCAAGAGAGGACTTCACTCTAAATTTAGCGTAGCGTATCTTTGATTTAAGTCAGCCAAACTTCTCCGCTATTTTAAAGTTTATTTATAAAATAAACCAGATTTTAGTATTTACCTGTTTGAAGATTTCAAGTATTATATTTATGAACTTGTTTTCAAAACATAAACATTGATTTAAGTCTATGGTTAATATTTAATTGACTAGCTAATTCTTGAAATAAAAGATTATATCCAAACGAAAAATAAACGTATTCATCGTGATTAATTGAAAATATGCCCAATCCAACTACCGACTTAGTTCACTCCTACCTCAAAGAAATCGGACGCTACCCTCTGCTAACCCCTGAGCAAGAGATTACAAATGCTAGGCTTGTGCAGCAGATGATGGCGATTGAAGAACAGCGATCAAGTCTCGCACTTCAACTAAAGCGACAACCAACTGCAAGAGAATTAGCCGCTTCGCTTGGTCAAAGCGAAGCTGAAGTACAATCAATCATTCAACAAGGTCAAAAAGCTAAAGAGAAAATGGTGACTGCTAACTTACGGCTAGTGGTTTCTGTTGCGAAAAAGTACCAAAATCACAATTTAGATTTTCTCGATTTGCTCCAAGAAGGGGCATTAGGTTTACAAAAGGGGATCGAAAAGTTTGATCCCAACCGAGGCTATAAACTATCGACCTACGTTTACTGGTGGATTAAGCAGTCAATAACACGGGCGATTGGAGAAAAGTCTCGCACTATCCGTCTGCCAATCCATATCAACGAGAAATTAAACAAAATCAGGAGAGTACAGCAGCAACTGTCTCAGTCTTTGGGTCGTCCTCCAGTTGTAGCAGAAATTGCCGAATCCTTAAATGTATTGCCTAATCAAATACGGGAATATCTTCACGTTTCCCGCGCTCCAGTCTCGCTAGAAATGCGAGTTGGGGATGAGCGTGAAACTGAGTTAGCTGATATTTTACCGATGGATGGTATTTCCCTAGATGAGCAAATAACCCAAGAGCTTTTACACCAGGACTTGAGCGAGTTGCTGGCATTGCTTAAGCCAAGGCAACGAGAAATATTGACTCTACGTTTTGGATTGGAAGATAATCACCAACTAACCTTGAGTCAAGTTGCAAAACGCCTAAATCTTAGTCGAGAAACAATTCGTAAAACTGAACATCAAAGTTTGAAAATTTTGCGCTCTCATCAAAACAAGATTAAAGACTATCTTCTTAATTAGGACTAACTAAGGGTTGTTACATTGTAGTTTCATTTATATAAGTCGAACTCACTACTCCGAATGGCAAGCTTGAAAAGCTCTAAGCTATTTGAAATAAGGGTTACAGCTTTTAATGCCAATTGAGCATTAAGAGTAATGAGGAAAACCGCTAGATTTGACCTAACATTTAAGTAAAAAAAGTAACTAAAGCTACAAAATGCGATGTTTGAGCCAAAACGATAGAAGTGGTAATGCCACTCGATACCCGCCTTTGGCTCCATAAATTAATCCTTTCTGTTCCAATCCTGTAAGAGCGCCTTGAAAACCACCACCTCGTGAAAATTGGTGTTTCTGAAGATAGGGACGTGAATGAGGGCTATCAGTAGGATCAATCGCTAAACTTTCTAGTACCCGTGCCTGAATGGGAGGCAGCAGTAAAAGGAGAGATTCAAAGGTAACAGACAAATCTTCAACCAATCGTAACGTGCTGCAATATACGTGATGAAGTTGGATGAGTTTTGGGGAGGATTGGAGCGCAAAACTGGTTTGTTCATCCTGATAGAAGCAATGATAGTCGCTCCAAATTCGCCGCGCCAAAGCAATGGCATCTCCAACATGTCCTTGTGAATAGTTCAAAAACAGTTTTAAGGCATCGACTTCAAACTTTAAGTCTGCTGCTGCCATTGCTTCAACAGCCCAGGTTTGAATTTCTCGGTCTGGCATTGGGAGCAAGGAGACAAATTGAACCGAGCTATCTTCCACCCAATCTTCTGGAGTTGTAGCCAAAATAACGTAACTAACCCGGTTTTGGCGTTGAATTTCTTGTCGCAAATATGATTCCCATTGGCCTGCCCGATCCCAGGAGCGAATATGGGGAAAATTCTGAAAGACAAACACTACCCGACAGCTTAACTGTTCTGCCATCATCTGAGGTAAATTTAATAAGGCTTGTAGAATCAGCCATTCATCATTTGGAGGAACCTGCCAAGCCAAGCGGGTTTGATGTACGGTTGGTTGCTCTAATTGCAAGGGATAGGCACAAGTCCACTGCTGAAGAAAAGTTCGTTCTTCCGATGTGCCAAATATCTGCACAATCCCTGAAGCCATTAACTCTAAGAAGCGAGAAGAGGTAGTGGCTCGCAAGCAGTCGATCTCCAAAATCCTGGCTCCCATTTGCTGTGCGGCATAGCGAATCAACGCTCGCCGCCCACTTCCCGTCACGCCTGTGAGCATCAAATCTTGGTCAGCCGCCAAAATTTTACAGGTTTGCTCTAGCTCAGGCTGTCTGCCAATTAACCTTTGTGGTTTAAAAGCATCGTTCATCATTGTCAACTAATTCTCCTCACTTTGAGCCAACCTGAACTGAAAAACTATCTATTTTTCTCTAACAACGCCAGAAGAATTTTCGATGTATAACTGCTTGCACTATTTTCTAGTGCAGTGTCATGATATAAAAACTATTTTCTAGTGCAATTCATTTTACCCATGTCTGCTAACCTATCGCATCCTCAAGTTTATCAACCGGTTGAGAACCATGCCTGGCATACTATTGAGGCTCAAAAAACTCTTTGGCTACTCAAGAGCGATCGCACGCATGGTTTAACTCAGGAACAGATTGACCAGAATTTACAGCACTACGGTACAAACGAACTGGTCGAAACGAGTGGGCGATCGCCCCTGGAAATTTTCTGGGATCAGTTTAAAAACATCATGTTGCTAATGCTGATCGCCGTAGCAATTATTTCGATGGTTCTGGATGTGCGCGAATCTTTGGTAAAGGGACAGTTCATTTTTCCCAAAGATGCGGTGGCAATTTTTGCGGTGGTGTTTCTGAATGGATTATTGGGCTACCTTCAGGAGAGTGGAGCCGAAAAAGCACTGGCAGCCCTGAAAAACATGGCATCATCGAAAGTGCGGGCGATCCGCGAAGGTAAACTAGTGGAGGTGGAATCTAAAGAACTGGTTCCTGGCGACATTATGCTGCTGGAAGCGGGGGTTAAGGTTGCAGCAGATGGGCGCATCGTAGAAGCAGCGAACTTACAGGTGCGAGAATCAGCCCTCACCGGAGAGGCACACGCAGTTGAAAAACAAGCCAATGCCATCCTAAGAGAGGATGCGCCTCTGGGAGATCGGATCAATTTAGTGTTTTCTGGAACAGAGGTGGTGCAGGGACGAGCAACGGTGTTAGTCACAAACACTGGTATGCAAACCGAATTGGGCAAGATAGCAACTGCCCTGCAATCCGTCCAGACAGAGCCAACGCCTTTGCAAAAACGTATGACCCAACTGGGCAATACGCTGGTCACAGGATCATTGATTATAGTAGCGATTGTGATTCTGGGGGGGACATTGTTCAACCCCTCGCTGTTTGAGGAACTGGTCAAAGTCTCTCTCAGTATGGCGATTGCGGTTGTGCCAGAAGGCTTACCCGCCGTTATTACCGTTACTTTGGCATTAGGCACTCAACGCATGGTGAAGCGGAATGCCCTGATCCGAAAACTGCCTGCGGTGGAGACCCTCGGTTCTGTCACGACTATCTGCTCGGATAAAACCGGAACTCTAACCCAGAACAAGATGGTAGTACAAGCGGTGCATACCGCTAGCTACGCCATTTGTGTAACAGGCGAGGGATACAGCCCTGAAGGTGCGTTTTATCACCAGGTCAATGCCAGAGCAGGGCAAGAAATTTTAGTGGAGGCAGAACCAGAATTGCGATCGCTGCTTCTGGCGTGCGTGCTTTGTAATGATGCCGTATTGCATAAGGAGAATGGCGACTGGGCAATATTAGGCGATCCGACCGAAGGGGCGTTACTGGCAGTTGCCGGCAAAGGAGGGTTTCGCAAAGACCAAGAGGAGCAAGCGTTCTCGCGTATTGCTGAGTTTCCCTTTTCATCCGAACGCAAAAGGATGAGCGTTGTCGTGCAGGATACGTCCAACAAACTGGGAGAAAGCCTGTCAATCGTGTTTACCAAAGGTTCGCCCGAACTCGTTCTGGAACTCTGCACTCACATTCAGCAGGGCGATCGGCCTCAACTCATGACAGCACAACAACGGCAACAGATTTTAGAGCAGAATAATCAGCTTGCTAGCCAAGGGTTACGGGTCTTAGGTTTTGCTAGTAAGAACTTGACAAAATTATCAGACCGCGATTTTGAGGATACGGCTGAAACGAACTTGACCTGGTTGGGATTGGTGGGAATGCTGGATGCTCCCCGTCCGGAAGTGCGCGATGCAGTGGCGAAATGCCGTACAGCAGGCATTCGTCCGGTGATGATTACAGGCGATCACCAGTTAACCGCACAGGCGATCGCCCAAGACTTGGGCATTGCAAAAGTAGGCGATCGCTGCTTGACTGGGCAGGAACTCCAGAAGCTCACTCAGCCAGAACTGGAAGCACAAGTGCAACAAGTTAGCGTGTATGCTCGTGTCACACCAGAGCATAAGTTACGAATTGTCCAAGCTCTCCAGCGCCAAGGACATGTCGTTGCTATGACTGGGGATGGAGTTAATGATGCTCCAGCCTTGAAACAAGCAGATATTGGTGTGGCGATGGGTATTACCGGCACGGATGTCAGTAAAGAAGCTAGCGACATGGTGCTACTGGATGACAACTTTACCACAATCGTCTCGGCAGTTGAAGAAGGTCGAGTTGTTTACATCAACATTCGTCGCTTTATTCGCTACATCCTTGGCAGCAACATCGGTGAGGTATTGACTATCGCAGCGGCTCCATTGTTGGGGTTGGGTGGCGTACCGTTGTCTCCTCTGCAAATTCTCTGGATGAACTTGGTAACTGATGGACTTCCGGCTTTAGCACTGGCAGTAGAACCAGGTAGACCAATCGTCATGCAACAACCTCCTAAAGACCCAAAAGAGAGCATTTTTGCCAGAGGCTTAGGCTCTTACATGGTGCGGATTGGCATTATTTTGGCAGTGATAACTATCTTGATGATGGTCTGGGCATACGGTTACACTGCTCAGGTACAAAGTGAATTGTTAGATCGCAATCGCTGGCAGACTATGGTGTTTACTACGCTTTGTTTAGCACAAATGGGACACGCACTGGCTATCCGTTCCAACACGCGGTTAATGTTAGAGGTGAATCCCTTCTCAAATCCCTACCTTATCCTATCAGTTGGTGTCACCAGTATCCTGCAACTGATGCTTATTTATTTTGAACCATTCCGTTCCTTCTTCAATACTCATTACTTGAGTGGATTAGAGCTATTGGTTTGTGTTGGATTTAGTTCTCTAGTATTTGTCTGGATTGAAGCAGAAAAGCTATTTATTCGATGGTACGCCTCTCGTAAATACTCCAAAATATGAACAAAACAGCTTCACCTTTGGGTGTTCAGACTTACTCCCAAGGTAAAATCGCAATTGACCTGGAACCATGCATCTATGAGCAATTACAGAAACAATCTGTCAGCCCTTCTGAATTCATCCGCAGGTTAGTTGATTTCATTGCTACGCTAGAAAACAATAAAGAGAAATACAATATCAATCCTTACACCGAGAATTTCCATAGAGGAATCCACATCTTAGGTTGGCATGATTCTAAATTAGGAGTGTTTCCTGATGCAAATCTGGCATTGAAATGTTCCGAAGATCGCCCTTGTGCAGAAAATCCCAGAAAACAATTTTTTAGGAGCATACAATTAGCCTGGGAATTTGAAACCAAGTTAAACGAGCAAGAGAAACTGCTACTTCAGATTTGTCCCGCTTACTTGCATTTTCAAACTGGCGTTAGGAGTGCTTTATTTAAACGAGTACTCTTTATGCCAAAAATTGAGGGTATTCCATTGGGGAAAACAGAAACTGGATTTAGTCCTGAATTCTGCCAAACATTCAACATTCCTGATTTTCCGAAAATCCTTCGCAAATTCAGGTTCTCCTTGCATCGTTTCCTCGATCCCGAACAAAAACGTCAACTGCTCAAAATTCAGACTACATACTTATTTCAACGTTTGTTTCAAAGAGGAATTAAAATTTTTAGCTTGAATCAGAAAAACATTCTAGCCACATTAGATATTAGTGGTAACTCTGTTCGATACGTCATTATCGATCCGATCGCAGATTATTATTTACCAATTTCTCCTGCCTATAATGTCTTAACTTCTCAACTATGCAAGTTTAAATAAATTTACAACATCTTCCTAATTCCCCACGCCCCAATACCTGCAACCCCACACCCTTTCATCCAGCTATATCATGGCTTTGCGCCTAACAAGCGTGCCATTCGTACCGAATGCTTGAGAGATAGTCCACCTATGCTCACCTTACCGTCAATAATTTACCCTTGTTAATTCGCTACGAATTTAGGCAAAGCTGTACTAAGGGTTGTTAAACTCTAGTTTCATTTTTTATATAAGTCGAACTCGCTCTCCAAGGAATAAAAATAAGCCGCCACTGCTGTTAAAGATGCCTTCAATTGCCTCTGTCTGATTGCAATCGCGTACCTGCACTTTTCGGCGGCATTGCCTCTGCTTAATCTCCGGCGAAAAACCATCAGATTGTCGCTGTTTCAATCAAATGATGCATGAATATATTGATGCCAGAAACTATCCTTAAAAATAGAACACCGAAGAAAGAGCCGATGCCCAGCAAAACTATTGAAGTCAGAGAGTACACCGTTAGAGCGCACAAACGGGAAATTCACACCCGTGTTTTCAACTTCGTATGTAAGCAGTGTGAACAACCCACACAACGAGAAACCTTTGGTGCCCGACCGCTCTACTGTGAGCAATGCCGTCCGCCACAAGCACCCAAGAAATCAGTAGTCCCTCTCAAGAAGAGGAAACCCAGAGCTATGACTTACAAGAGTGGCAAAGACATAGCAGGATGATTTGTTCGCAAGAAAATTTCCTAACAGGGGTATAAGAATCATTGAAACAAAAAACTGGGTTAAACCTCATTAGGAAGGTGGATTAAATAAAATCCAGAAATTACTCATCCAATAATAGGCTGAATCTGTCCACTGAATTCTTCGTCTTCGATTCTATGACTTGCAAAGTTTTCAGGACAAACGGCAAAGCAATTCACTTAAATTGGAATTTAACTGGCGGATCTTGAGTGGTGTTATTTGGGGAAATTTTGCAAACTGAGTTTATGTCGCAACAGCTTACGCTATAAGCTATTTAGGAAAAAAGCCATGAACAAAAAAATCACCCTCAATCCCAAAGCTACATTACTTCAGCCTGGTAAGGGTTCCACATATCTAGTACTAGGTGATTTATACACCTTTCTCGCTGTGGGAGAAGATACGGGAGGAGCGTATGCGTTATACGAAATGGTAATGCAACCACAAAGCATTACACCACCTCACTCTCATGACCAAGCGGATGAAAGCCACTATATTCTTGAAGGTGAGGTTGAGTACCAGTATGACGAACAAACTACCGTCGCAACTCAAGGAACCTACCTCCACTTTCCCAAGGGGTTGCGCCATAGTTTCAAGAACATCGGGTCAAAGCCTGCTAAAGTGCTGACGATAGCGACACCTTCTGGACCTGAGCAGTTTTTTGCAGAAGTAGGTCAGCTAGTTAACCCTGAACAAGAGCGCAATGAAAACCCTCCTCCGAGTGCCGCCGACATCGAAAAAGCCATTGAAATTGCTTCGACAAAGTATGGGATAAAATTTTCTCTCTCCTGAGTGGTTAAAAACATCGAGCCAGAAGAGTTCTTAGCTTGCCACAGCGATGCCAATTTGTAGTTTTATGTCAGAAAGTGCTAGATAATACTAATCTAATGTCGTGCCATTTTTACTAGCCTTGTAGTTAGCGAACGCTTAGTAACTGGACAAAATCCCGCTTCAGCGCTCGGTGTTGCTGAAGATATAGTTCAGCTTTTAAAGTAAAACATACATTGAACGTTTGAATCTTTGAGGATAAAGTTTGTAATATGAACCTGTTACAATCACTCCGTGGCTCTGGAAAATCCGTTTGGCTTGATGGGTTTGAGCGAAACTGGGTGAGCAGTGGTCAGTTGCAACAAGCCATTGAAGAGGATGGGTTAAGTGGTGCACGCTCGAACTTTGAGGCGTTGAATCTTGCCATCCAGGGACATGCGTATGATCGCGACTTCAGTACGTTAGCACAGCTTGGAATGAGCCGGAGCGCTCGAGCAGATTATGAATACTTGCTGGTGCGAGATATGCAATTAGCGGCTGATCGGTTGAAACAAGTTCATACTCATACACAAGGAAGAGATGGCTATGTTCAAGTCGATCTGCCACCTGATACGCTATTTGAAGCTGAAACTGCGATCGCTGCGGCTCAAAAAATCTGGTGGGCTGTAGGGTGGAATAATTTATTGCTGAGAATCCCAGCAACTCGATTAATGTTGCCAGTGATTGAGCAACTGCTTCGCGAAGGTATGAATGTGAATGCTACGTTAGTGTTTTCTCTAAACGTATACAACCAGGTCTTTGACAGTTATCTCAGAGGATTAGAGAAGCAGATTCAGCGAGGAAAGTCCGTGAGTAACGGCGTTTGCTTTGCCAGTTTTGCCATTGCTCGGTGGGATGTGGCGATTAATCCACTCATTGCTCACTCAGAGACATCGTTTGGCATGATGCAATCCAGGCTACTCTATGAACACTATCAAAGTGAACGCCAGCGTTCGCTCCCTAAAGGGGCAAAGCCACTGCGGTTGGTGTGGGATTGCACAGATATTCCGCCTGAATGTGCATGGCAATATTTTCAGATAGCAACTCCTGAAACCCACATTCCGCACCCTAAACTGTCACAGAGAGAAATTACGGAGATAAAAAATCCAAATGAGCATAAAAACAAACATATTGAGTGAAAAAAGGCCTTTTAGAAACAGTAAATCACCAAAAATGGC
>NZ_JAIVFX010000084.1 GCF_020829625.1 Nostoc sp. XA010
ATGTCACCACAGGCATAAGCATCAACAACTTTCTGACGCAAGTCGAGAGAGTAGGCTTTCATAGCGACCAGTTATCAGTAGAATTGCTCTCTCCTAAGTGTACTGGACTGGACTGATAACCGCTATACGCTCATGCCATAAGTGTCCTGTATGCGGAACTTCTCACATTCCAAAACCTCCTCCGGTTTGAGATAATCCTGATGCTGCCTACTGGTGTAAGTCCTTCTATCAATATCTTTGGCATTGGCAACTTTACGGTAATGCTCCTCATCGATGGCAATACCCGCAGCCTTCATCCAGCGCGAAGTCCCTTCATCACCAGCGTCGCCTAAAGGAATAATTGTATTCCCCATTTCAAGAAGTAGCGATCGCAAATCAGCCCGAAGATTATTGATCGACCAATTGCGCTGTGCTTCAATTTGGCAAGAGGCATCCAATGCCCAATCCTTCTCAGCCCCACGTTTGCCCGTTTCTCGGTTAATGCGAATCAAAAACGCAGTCATCTCGTTCTTCTGGAGAATCTTTTCCTTGATGCGTCGGGCATTAGTTTCGGCATAACCAAAGGGAGGACGCGGAGCCACCCAAACGTACATGGGAACATCAGGACGATACCGCCATAATTGCTGGGCGCATTCTGTAGCCGACTGAGAAACAGCATGAAATACACCAAACACGGCATCAAAATGATAGCTGGAAATGTCAACCCCTGTAGCGAGACTGGGAGTAATTAAAAAAGCGTCAATATCCTTAATGGCAATGTTAATCTCGCGGATAAAGATGACGTTCTCCTCACTGCCACTGTTTTCCGAATGAATAGCCCACACTCGTAACTTGCGGTCTTCGGCTAATTCGGGTGTATCATCAGCATCATCAATTGCTGAACCATCATTGAGCGCTCTTTCTAGCTTTTTGATAAACCGCTTGCTGTCGCTGACCATCATCAACTTTTTACCCAGCATCAACTGAGCGTGGAACTCTGCAACTATTGCACTGCTGTTTTTTCCTTCGTACCAATAAACCTGACGTCCCCCAGAGCGGTATTCATTCTTGATGATGTAAGGTTTTTCACCAGCCGGTCGCATTCGCATAAAAAACTCAATGGTCAAATCATCCAGGTGAGCATCTGCCAACACTACCAACTTGGCATTGTAAACCAGATATTCCAGCACTTCCAGAATAGCCCCCCGGTGTTCCTTGCAGGTTTTCGATTTGAGCAGATGGGCGAGATACTGACAGGCTTCGTCTATAAATAAGATATCGTAAGCCTGTAAATCATTCGCCATCTTATACAATGAGTCTACAGTGATACTCAGTGCTTTGGCTTTAGCCCAGTCGCCGCAAGAAATCGCAGAGTACATTGCTGTTTGCAAGCGATCGCTGAGATTTTTCAGCAAAGTAACCCGATGCCCATTGTTCAAAAAGCTCAAGTTTGGGTTATCTCTTCTAATCATTGTCAAGATTTCGGTCTTGCCAGTACCCATGTCAGAAGCTAAACCCACTAACCCAGATTGAGGTAGGGAGCGGATGACTGTGGAAAGATAGCGAGTATTAACGACAATATTGGGTTTGAATTTGTGAAGTCCCCTGGCGCGATTCACGAAAAATCTTTGGCTTAATTCGCTGATTCTCAATGCATCAGCAATCATCGTGGACACTGCTTTATCTGCTTTTTTCCCCAAAGCTACAACCCAATCATCAATTCCTTTTTCGGGGCCAGGGAGTAGCGCCACTTCACACTCGAGAGCAAGTTGGAGAATGACTTGACAGGTACGGCGAGTAGCAGCAAAAACCTGCTGTTTGGTTTTGGGCTTGCTTTCGTAGTCGAAGAGGATAACGAATTTGCGACCCTTTTGCGCCATTGGGACTAAATCAGGGTGCAGGTATTCCAGGTCTTCCTTGCCGACTCGACCATTCCAGATTCCAGGGAGTGCGATAGCTACATATCCCAAAGTTAGGAGACAAGCAGCTTTCTTCTCACCCTCCGTAAGGCATACAGGGATTTCGGGGTGTGCCATGACCCAAGCCCAAAAACCCAGTGCTTCACCAACTTCTGTAACAGTAATATGTTCTGGCATCGGCACGTCATACCGCAGAGCTATCAACCGCCAGATGTGCAGGGGGACTCTCAGGTAGGTGACACGGTTGGGAGTTTTGGGGGGTGACTCGTATTTAACGGGCTTTTGAGTTTGCTCGTGTGTTTGCTTATCCCATTCGAGTCTGGGGTAATCGGGTTTCATCCGTCCCCAGTCCATCGGTAGCCAATTATTGAGGGGGTCGAGTCCACTAACCCACCATGCGCCCGACTCTACATGGGCATATCTTTTCAAATACCCGTCCCGTAATCGCCCATCGTTGCGTCTGGCAGTTTGGGGCAGAGCGTATAAAAGGTATTCGTATACTTCCGAACCACTTAAAGAGCGGACATTTAGGGCAGTGAGTTTGGGGTCAACGGCAGAATTGACTACCCATTCATGCCAGTGGTTGGGAGCTAATTCACTGTTTGGATTCTGATGTGTATCAATTGTGTGGCTCAAATGAACAGCATCATTTTGGTTCGAGGAGCCACGTAAATTTAGATAATGCTTTGGTAATTTTTGATGCTGTCAGCCACTGAATCTGATATAGGGTCAGGGTTGACAGCTTTTTTGAAGTGCTGTTGTTTATCTGCTCAGATTGAAAAAATCAGAATTATCTGCTTCTGGCTGTATGTGGTCGGAATGTGAGATTAATCCGAGTGCTGACCACTTTGTTTGTTTTCGGAACCTGATGCAGATGTGTGGACTGACAACCGGGGTGCATCACAAGCAAGCTCCCGTGTTCCAGCCAGAAATCTGTTGGTTTGCCGCCGATGGGTTTGATTTGGAATTTGCGACATGACCCCAAGCTGACTGATGCAATCGCAGGGTTAAATCCCATCGATGGCTCGTTGTCTGCGTGCCAACCGATGCTGTCCTGGGCACTGCGGTATTGATTTCCGATGACGATGCGAAACTTATAGCCAGTCAACGCAGTGATTCTGTCCCGCAAGTTAGCCAGAGCATCTGTCCAAGTCAGAGGTTTTAAGAACACGCTGTTGGAGTAAAGGTAATCACATCCGGCATCACCGTAAATGCACTCTAGGCGGGGGACGGGCATTGTTTTACCCAACATTCTGATTTGATTTTGCTGCCACTCCAGTTGTAGACAGTGTTGGTAGAGTTCGTTTGCTTGTTCAGAGCTTAAGAAATCGGGGTAGTAAGTGACTGGTAAAACTGGGGTAGATTCAGAGAAAAGTGTAAGTTGTTGCATGAGAGTTTGTCCTTATTTTTGATGGATGAAAATCTAAAAACCTGCTTGAGATTTCGAGTGATGAAGCGAAAACTGATAGGATGAACCCAGCACTGATCACAGATGCAATTGCAACCAAGCGTTCGCCCTAGACTAATGAGTGCGATCGCTTTCATTTTTTGACCAACACCTGTGGCTTCTTAGTAATAAAAGCCCCCGCCTGTTTTAATGCAGCAGTCGGGTCTGGATGAGCGAAAACCTTAACGCACCCAAAGCCGAAAAAACTCTAACTTGGGAGGTTCTAGATGGTAGACAGAGTGTCTGTCGAGCATCCCTTAGCTCTTTTCCAGTAAGGGTTTTGGTTTCAAGCCTTTGGAATTCAGATTGATTTATTCTTGTTAGTTCTTTGACTGCGGACTCTGTAACTGAAAAATATTCCGCTATTTGTGCAGTAGTTGCCCAGCCGCTACCGTTCCATACAGCGAACACTATTGCCTTTGCTTTGCTCAGAACAACTTCTGCGCGTGAATTATCTAGGTTAGAAAGTGCAGAAGTTCTCAATGATGGAGACTCGGCTAAAACACTTTGATTTAAAGGTAAACTCATCTTGCTCGACTCCTAAGTAAATTTCAAGACTTTAAACATTTACCCGCACCAAACTTTTTTCACCAACTAATGAAAAACGATTAGATATAGTTGGTGTCTTAATTAACGTTGGTGACATCAATTCAACAAGGTAAAACCAAGAATTATGCACCAGCGCAATCCCCAGAATTAGCCGTTGCTTTGTTCCCTTATCGTGCGAGCAGAGGATCACTCTTTCACCCAAAACGAAAGCAGGTTTTTGCACGTTGAGGGCTTCTAACTCTCCAGTGGCAATAATTTGGTTCTGTGTAGCGTGGAGTATTTCATTGCGGCAATCAATCGAATAAATCCAACATTCGTGTTTCCATTGCATCCCACAGCAATAGCCAAATGTTCTCGTGGTTCTGAGGTATACCCTCTCCAGCAAATTAACTGCAACAGGTGGAATTGTTTGACCCCAAGGAGGTGAGAGATACCAACTTGTTTTCAGCGCGTTAATGTGGTCAATCATGCTTTTCTCCCCAATAAGTAATTAATGGCTTCAACATCAAGAGCAGCAATGCGTTTTTTAATTGATTGGGGTGGATTATCAAAAAACTGTTTTAAATGCCATCTCCGAACTTGATAACGCTTAGAAGAACGGCGGCTAGTTTTCAACCAACCACGACGCACCCAACCAGAAACGGTGGTGGAATGCACACACAGAACACGGGCGATTTCAGCACTGCTATAGTTATCGAGAAAGGGGCTTGTAGAATAACCCAAAGCCCAAAGTTTAGTAGCAATAGCAATGGTCGTGCGGAAATAGCCATGTTTTTTTAAGATTGAGGCTATCTGTTTAGGGGTATAAAGTTCAGCTTTAGCTTCAATAATTGCAAGTTCTTCATCAGTCCATTTTGTATGCATTTGATTACCTCCCATATTTATGCAGATTTAGCATCAGACTTTTTTTGTACAATTCGAGCGCTGATAGATTGAAAATCTACTTGAAAAATGTTAATCTCAGTCTGCATTTCCCCAGTGTTGTAGCGGTCTAGATGTGCTGCTTAATTGCGGATTGATTCAGCCCATCAGGGATATCGATGTGAGCTTCACTGATGATTTTTTCGATTACTGTGACAATGACTTTCATGGTTTTTACTCCCATCTGATTAATTCAGGATTCAGAAATAAAACTTCTTCTGAATCCTGATTTTGATTTACACTGCTCCAGCTTTTGCAGTTTGTAACTGCTGCATCCATCCGTTGATTGCTGTTAACTCATCAGCACCGCTAACAACGGCATCAACAACCTGCTTTTGATACGAAGATTCAGCATGATTGGGATACTCGCACTTGTCTGCTGCCCAAGCCAAACACATGGTTTTGATTAGTTCATTAATCTGGCTAATATCAAGTAGACTTGGGCGGTCAACATCCTGGAATTGCAACCACTCTTTGACCAAATCAAGCGGATAATCAAGCAAGGTGCGAATATTTTTTACTCGCAAATCCTGTGGGTGTACTGATTGAGGAACTACACTAAGTTTTGGTGGAGTCAGTGAGGGTTCGGGAATCGAGTTTGAAGTTGTACCCAATAAAGATTGGATGTCACGAATGATAGTTGCCCAATTCAAATCTCTACTCCATTCCCTGTAAATCTTGGTTTTGGTTGCAGCATCGTAAAGATTACAAAAAACTGTGTTCTCGTCGCCAGCATTAGCGACAATAATCAGTGGTTTTGAGAAATCTTGGATTAATGACGCAGCTAAAAGGAAGCTTTTGGCGAAATTGGTTTCAATGCCAGTTCTCACTACATAAAGTTCATCGGCACTCACGACAATATCGAGTTTAAGGTTGTCCTTGCCTTTGAATTCTTTAGTTGTCAATCGCAGTTCTGACAGATACCCAGTTAATGCTCTTTGGGTAACAGGGATTTTCTTATCCTGGCTGATATTGAACTTGTACCAAACGAAAGATTCCCCGTCTACTTCCCCCTGATTGACATATAAATAGATGGGTTCGGGAGGGTTGCATAAACCTAGTTTGATTTCAGTAACCATATTTTATTGACCTGTGCAATAATTAGTGGTTTGTAGCGTAAACTTTCAGTGCTTTACGATTGCTTGAAGAAAAGCTGATATTCAAGCAATCGCTTCTTTACTAAACAGAGCGCTGTTGATTCCGGTCTAACTCCCATTGCAGATAGGTGAGCGCAGTTTGAGCATCAGCAGTGTTTAAGTCAGGTTGATATCCCTCGTCCAACAGTTGTTTGTAGTCTGGAAGTGGAGCAATTTCAGATATAAGAGTTAGGCCTTGTTCAAGTAATTTACAGAGATTAGGGTTAGACATTTTAATGCTGAGTCTGGAACATAAATCCTCCGTTTTCACACCGGATGTTCCTGGCTCAATCTCGGTTTCTAATTCCTCAAGAAGAGATTGGAAATCAGGGTGTTCATCGTTAATTTCAATCTCAAATAAATCTCCGCTTTGTCTGACTGTAGTTGCCCAAGCAGGTAAAGTTTGTGGAACCGTCTTAGCGTAAAGTTTCATCATTGTTCCTCTGGGATTAATAAAGTAAAAATCTTCGGGAATCTCCAACAAAAAGCCGCATCCGGTGTTCTGTACTTGCATAGAGGAGCAAAGGAGCAGAGGAGCAGAGGGGAAAGAATCTGTACAATCTCTCTCCTCTGCTCCCCTGTCCTCTTCACGCTGTTACAGGGTCCCGTAACCGTTGCCAGTTTTGAGCGGTTAACTGTTCAAAGGACAGGTCTTGCAATTGCTCACAGTTAGCTACTTCAGCAGAGAGCAACTGCTGTAATTCCTCACTAGTCAGTTGCTCTAAGGGTCGGGATTGCAAGTATTTGTGAGCTGGTTCAGCCAGCGATGTATCCACCATCGACAATGAGCGCACAGCATCAAGCACCGAGTTAGAATACTGCTGCTGGACTGAATAACGCCTCTTCACCCACCAGTTCCCGTCAGTGCATCCGACTTGCCCCAGTTTCACGCCCTTGTTGTTGTAAATGCCATCATCGAGAATTTCAAACCCATAATTCTGGCACTCGTTGAAGATATGCGCCATTATTTGGTTTTCAGTAGAAGAAGAAGGCATGGGGGCAGAGGCGCAGAGGGGCAGAGGAGAAAGTTGTTGTAGGTTTTTCCCCTCTGCACCCCTGCTCCCCTGCACCTCTGCTTGTTTTTCCTGCACAGGTAATGAACCGTCTTTGTAGTGGGTGCAGATGAAGCGATCGCAACGCATTAGAGTGTTGGCACGAAATACTTCTTCGTCGTTAACCATGACTACCCAGCGTTGCGTTAAATGGTTGTCGTCATGGCTGATGCTGGCTACCAGTTTGTCATCAGCGTAATATTCGTAATCAGAAAAGGAGATTTCGACTATTCTGAGGGGTTCGGGGGCTATGGCTTGGGCTTGGTCAGCGATGTAGTTGTCGAGTTCGGCTTGAGCGAGGGCTTGGTTGTCGGGGGCAGCAGGGGCGAGTTTCTGAACCTTGCTTGCCTGATATTTAGCGATCGCAGTGATCCAAGAATCCTTACAGCGTTTGTCGTTTACTTCGACTGTGCAGCCGATCTCGCTGTAGATTTGCTTGAGTCGGGCAATGGATTTCAGTTGCAGCTGTTGCTGGCCGTAAATATGGTATGTCATGATTAATAAAGTTCCTAAAAGAACAGAAAGCGCTTTAGATTCGCAGTCAGGGCGCTTTCTTTATATCTATATTATTACGTATTACGTAATGCTTGTCAAGTAATGCGTAATGGTTTAAATTAGAGATAATTCTTTGGAGGCGTATGACTATGGATTTAATGAAAATTATTATTGAAGTGGAGTTTACTGGTATCGGAACTGCTTTGAAAAAGGCAAGAGAAGCTGCGGGGATGAGTTTAACCGTAGCTGGTGATTACGCCGGAATGAGCGGGGCAAATTTTAATAGAATTGAGAATGAGGATACAAAGGGTGTACCTTTAGACACCCTGATCAGGGCAGCCAATGCTGTAGGGTTGGATTTAAAAGAGTGCTTAGGTGAGTGGATTCAGCATATTCCTGGGGTTAATTTAACAGAAAGTTCTAATGGCAATTAACCCTCAGACTCTTAATCCTCTTGCCCTACTTTCAGCTTTTCCAAAAAAGCCATGCCTGCGGTGGGCTATGACGGAGCAGTTATCAACTACTTCCAAAGTCTACGTTGTCATTGACTCTGAAAAAATATTGTTGAACTAAAGGGGTGGAATAATGGCTAAACCACCTTCTAATCGCAAAAAAGCCATCTCTGCTGTATCTAGTGACAGCACACTACCCGATGACCAAGACCTTAAAGAAAACCCAGCCTTAGCAACAATTAACGTTACTGCTGTCGAAGTTCCAGAGTTGACAGAGGAAGAACAGCGCGATCGCCTTCACCTGGAGCGGAAGGTGGAACGGGCGTTTTTTGAGGCGGGGGAAGCCCTGACGGAATTGAGGGACAGACGGCTTTATCGCTCCACGCATAAAACATTTGAGGAATACTGCCGCGATCGCTTTGGGCATAGTCGGCAACAATCAAATTATTTGATTGCCGCAGCTGGTGTTTACGAAAATTTGACAACCATTGGTTGTCAAAATGTGGCAGATGAGAATTTGACAACCAATGGATCACAAATTCTGCCGACTAACGAACGTCAAGTCAGACCGATGACAAAGCTTGAACCCCAAAAACAGCAGGAAGTGTGGGTAAAAGCGGTGGAGCAGGCAGGGGGTAAAGTGCCACCAGCTAGAATCGTTAAAAACGTAGTGCAGCAAATAATGGAACGCACCCAAGTACCCAATACTTACCAGTTAGGCGAAGTATGCCAAATACTTGCAAAGGACAATCCAGAACTCAGAGGCAAGGGTGGGTGCTGGGGCATCGTAAACCATGTGGGTGAATTTAGCTGCACCGTCAGAACCTGGGATGGTGAGTATACGGTTGGGTTGCAGCACCTGAAATCGTACAACTACTTGCCTGCCGAGTGTGAGCAGATGCAGGTGATTTGCGATCGCCTGGGTCGGGTGTATTCGAGTGGGCTGGAGGAGTCTGTGCAAAAGTTTTTGGAGTCGTTGGGGAGGCTGAACCGTGCTTATTTGACAGCTTTGGAGGAGAAATTGTTAAGTGTGTTGGAGTTGGAAATTAGACCTTAGTACAACAAAGAAGAAATACTATTATGCTGTAAGTGATTCTCTAAAACAGAATTTTGACTTAAAAGCCATGCTTAGGAATAAAAACCAAGCATTAGTGAGAAACAAAGCATGTTTTGACAAATATAGTATTTAAAAGCCTTTTACAGCTTTTTAAAATACCTGGCAATTGGTAGTAACCCGAAACCCAGCTTTTCATAAGTACAACGTGCTGGTGCATGACCAGGATCGCCTCCAGTCTCGACCATAGCAACGGACATACCAGCAGCTTTCATCCAATTAAGAGCGAACTCGACTAGAGCGGCTCCAATACCAAGACGTTGATAAGGGACTTCCAAGAAATAAAATATACAACTAGTAAGAATGATAATCATTATAATGAGGGGAGGTCTTGGGTTGCCAACGGCAACCCAAGACCTCCCCAAATACACATGGAAAATCTGCACTTTCC
>NZ_JAIVFX010000085.1 GCF_020829625.1 Nostoc sp. XA010
TTTAGCTAGCGATCGCTGGCTCATACTCAATCAAAAAGCTTGGTATGCTAATGATATTTTCACCACCTCAAATATAGGGAAAAGCAACCCTTGATTATACCACAAAATATTTATGCAAGAGTTCTTTAGTAGACGACCTAGACCATCCCGACGATATTATCTGCCGCGTGTGCGATGTGCTACAAGTCATCTGGGGCGATAAATCAGAAGCCATCGAACAAGAAGCCTGCGAAATTCTTGGCGTTAAAGGCCTGCGCGACTACTTCCGCAAACCTAGTAATGGTGGTTTTTGGACTGACCACATTAAACGCTACTCAAAAAGCCGCCGCAAAGCCCCCATTTATTGGCTACTGCAATCCTCTAACAAAAACTACAGCATTTGGATTTACTATCATCGCTTAGATAAAGATATCCTTTTCAAAGCCCTGGTTAACTATGTCGAACCCAAACTGCGCTTAGAAGAAAGTAACCTGCAACAACTCCGCAGCCAACAAGAAGCAGTAGGCACATCAGGAAAAGCTGCCAAACAACTAGAAAAACAGATTGACCGTCAGGAATCCTTGATTTCCGAACTGTACGACTTCCAAGACAAACTGCGCCGCGCCGCTAACCTCAACCTAGAACCAGACCTCAACGATGGCGTTGTTCTTAATATCGCTCCTTTGTGGGAAATAGTACCCTGGAGTGAAGCCAAAAAATATTGGCAAGAATTGACTGCT
This sequence comes from Nostoc sp. XA010, assembly GCF_020829625.1. Lineage (GTDB taxonomy): Bacteria > Cyanobacteriota > Cyanobacteriia > Cyanobacteriales > Nostocaceae > Nostoc. The sequence goes on from NZ_JAIVFX010000085.1 coordinate 720, forward strand.
GGTAAATATGAGTGGTCTTCTATTGGTAAACAACTGAGGGCAAAAGGGATAATATCTGCATGATCCGCACTATCCCAACAAAAGAATCTCTCACAGTCGAGTTCAAAAGCGATCGCTCTCGTCTACCTGACCGAGAACTGATTGAGACAGTCGTGTGCCTTGCTAATACCGATGGTGGTGAAATTTACCTCGGCGTTGAAGATGATGGCCAGGTGACTGGTTTGCATCCCCAACATCAGAATTTATCTACTTTAGCTGCCATGATTGCTAACCGGACTAACCCCCCGGTCAGTGTCCGTGTTACAGGACTTCAGGAAGAAGGTCAAACCATTGCCCAGATTCAAGTCCCCAAATCTCCACGTCTGGTAGCCACTTCTGATGGTCTTTTACAGCGTCGTCGCCTACAAGCCGACGGGACTCCCCAGTGCATCCCCTTCTATCCCCACGAATTTGCCAGTCGTCAATCCGATGTAGGTTATCTTGATTACTCATCATTACCAGTAGACGCAGCCACTGTAGCCGACTTTGACCCTCTAGAACGGGAACGTCTGCGCCAACTAATAGAACGCTATGGGGGCGATCGCACTCTGTTATCCCTCAGTGATGAAGAACTAGACGGTGCTTTGGGGTTTGCGCGTTCTCGTAAAAGCGATACCTTTGGCACGCTAGGCGATCGCGTTCCTACAGTCACAGGATTACTGATTCTAGGTCGAGAAGCAGCACTGCGGGAACACATACCAACTCATGAAGTTGCCTTTCAATTACTCGAAGGTACTCAAGTGCGAGTTAATGATTTTTACCGCACACCCATGTTGAAACTGTTTGAGCGAGTTTTGGAACAGTTTGAAGTGCGTGTTGAAGAAGATGAAATCCAGATCGGTCTATTTCGCGTACCCGTTCCCAACTACGACCGACGTGCATTTCGTGAGGCTTTTGTTAATGCCTTAATTCATCGGGATTATACCCGAATGGGAGCAGTTCACGTCCGTTGGGAAGATTACGGCATTGTCATCAGCAACCCAGGAGGATTTGTCGAAGGTGTAACCTTAGAAAACCTGCTAGTTGTAGAACCCAGACCCAGAAATCCCTTCTTAGCCGATGCTATTAAGCGCATTGGACTCGCCGAACGTACCGGACGCGGTGTAGATTTAATTTACCAGGGGTTACTCCGCTACGGACGACCTGCACCCGATTATCAACGCAGTGATGCATATTCAGTAGTCGTCAGGCTTCCCGGCGGAGAAGCTGATCTACCGCTTTTGCAGGTTGTGATCGAAGAAGAAAATCGCAGGCAAAGTCCTCTCCCGGTTGAATCTCTGATTGCTTTGGCTCAATTGCGCCAGGAAAGACGGTTAGATACCACCACCCTAGCTCAAGCCATTCAACGGAATGAAGCGATCGCCCGCAGCGTGCTAGAACGCCTAGTAGAATCGGGTTTAGTTGAAGCTCACGGCGTCAAAAAAGGGCGTACCTACACTTTAAGTCCAAGAATTTATCGTGAATTGGGACAGTCAGCCGATTACGTTCGACAAGCCGGTTTTGATTCCATCCAGCAAGAGCAAATGGTAATAAGTTATGTAAATACTCACGGCAAAATTACCAGACAAGAAGCGATGGAACTATGTCGGATTAGCGAAGACCAAGGGAGTCACCTGCTGCGTAAATTAAGTGCTAGCAAGCAGTTGAGATTAGTGGGCAAAGGTCGAGGAGCTTATTATGTTAAGCCATAATCGCGCCGAAACACGCGATGCGTGTTTTTTAAACGCGCAGGCGTGTTTAATCACGCGAATCCGTGAGTAAAGTGGGGTGATAAATCCAGGGACAGATAATCACGCTTTCCTGGCCAATCATCCTAACTGATATGGTTATTGTTACTAATTACCTCTGCAAACTAATTACAAAGCAAATAGACGATAATGGCATCGTTGTCTGGTATGACCCTGACCGCCACTACACTGAGATTGTGCATACCCTGAGTATTCACAATACAACCGTTACCTGCTACTCCGATACCTTTTTTGGTTTACGCCACAAAATAGACCATCTCCTGGATGACTTAAACCCCCCTCGATTACTAATTTACGTACCTATCGATCCTATTGAAACTAATAACGCCTTAGTGGAATTAGAAGCCGCAGGCGTAATCATGAAACCAGGACAACAACCTCCCAGCCGCAACACCAAACTGTCTGTGGTTGCCCGCAATGCCTTAAAACCCATCTTGGGAGACGATACAACCGCCATTATCGAAAAACAGGTAGAAGCGGGAAAACTGACCCTAGCGGAACTGAATGCGATCGCAGAAAAAGGTGAAGGCATCACCCAAGGAGTTGTCATCACTATCTTTGGTACTGGGAATCCCCAAGAAGTAGCATTGACTTTTTTGGCAAGTGAAAACTATGACCGTGCCATTATCAGTAAAAGCGCTAGCCAAGAACTTGCTGTATTATTGCAAAGCACTTTTGAAATCCAACTCCCAGCCGAGGAATCTCCGAGTAGCTACCGTGTAAGACTAGCAAGACACATCCTCGCCACCGAATTTATCAACCTCATTCAGGGAGACATTCCCAACCAGTTAAGTAGTATCCAAATTGCCACAAAATCTGCCACCCGCGACGCTTGTATTAACCTAGCTAAAACCTGGCGATTGCGGCGTGACCTCAAAGAGAGCTACATCAACCATGCCAATCAAGTCGAAACAGAATTAGCGATCGCATCTCTTGACTTGCAACAGCACCAAATAGCCAACCTAGAAACTTTTCTTGCTGTTGAAAAGACGCTGCAACGCCTGATCGAAACCACCTTGCTAACGGATGTTAATTTACAAATTGACGAAATTATCAAATCCCGGCAATCAAGTTTTTGGTCAGAGAATTATCCTGATGTTCAGGCACATTGGGCGCTAACTGCCGTAGCAGGTCAACTGCTACAAGAAGCTAACCGCATTGAGAGAGAATTGAAATCACCTGCGGCTGATGTGCAAACTATCTTTAATGCCTACACCGATACAGAAACGCCTTGGTGCGTACTAGATACTTACCACCGCCATCTAGAACGCCGCTGGCATGACTTTGAGTGGGGTTTGCATGACCGTTATCAAAGTTTAGAAAAGCTGGTGAACCAAGCCAGAAATCGCTACATGAATGTTGGTTCACAGTTAGCTGAAGCTTTTGTCCGCCGCTATGAAGCAGCTAAGTTCCGTCTTCCTGGCATCATGCGGCAAACTGAAGTGTTTATTAAAGCAGTCAAACCTAAATTAGCAGAGGGTAAAACCGCCTATGTATGGGTAGACGCTCTACGCTATGAAATGGCGTGGGAATTAAGCCAAACTCTGAGAGAGGACTATAACCTAGAAATTCAAGCAGCGATCGCAACAGTTCCAACAATCACCGAAATTGGCATGGCGGCATTTCTTCCGGGTGCAGAGACATCAGCCACCGTCGTAACTGCTGGTGACAGTAAACTGGGGCTAGAAATTAACGGCACAGTTGTCAAAGACCGACCAGGACGGATCAAATTCCTTCAAGACAACACCGGAGTAAATGTTTTTGTCACCAAACTGGGAGATTTATTACCCAAACCGAAGAGAAAAGAACGAGAAAGCATCCAGCAAGCCAAATTAATTCTCGTGACCTCGCAGGAAATAGATTCTATTGGCGAAGGCGACAACGTGCGTCTTGCCCGCCGGACAATGGATGAAATTCTGAATGAACTAAAGAAAGCGTTTCGGGTTCTCACCGAATTGGGTGTAGAAACTATTATTTTTGCTGCTGACCACGGCTATCTGTTTGGGGAAGAACTCACCGAGGATATGAAAATCGATTCTCCTGGTGGCGACACCGCAGACCTACATCGGCGCGTTTGGGTTGGTAAAGGGGGAAGGGCTGATACTGCTTTTCTGCGGGCTAAACTATCAGATTTTGGTTTAGGCGGAGATTTAGAAATTGCTACACCTTGGAACTTTGCTTGTTTTAAAGTCAAAGGTGGGACAGAAGCTTACTTTCATGGCGGCTTGTCACCTCAAGAACTGATCATACCTGTAGTTACTTTAATACCTAAGCAAAATATATCTGTAGGAATTACTAGTGAAATCTCTTGGACAATCGAACCAGGCAGTCAAAAAATTAGCACACGCTTTTTCTCCGTAACAATTAAAGGCGACGCTACAGGCATATTTGAACTAGTACCTCCCAAAGTGCGGGTAGAGGTGCGAGTGAAAAAAGATTGTATTTCTCAACCTGCCACTGCCTCCTATGGCTTTGAAGAAGCAACAGGTGATGTACAACTGCAAAAAAAAGCCGATAATCCCAGAGCTATCGAATCAAATACTGTAGCCTTGATGATTACACAAGATCAGCCAGCTAAAACAGTAGCATCCGTTCATCTACTGGATGCCGTCAGTGGTGCAGAATTAGCAAGGATATCAAAGATAGAGATAGCGATCGCCATTTAATCAATTAAAAAGGTTTAAACTTTGTTTGCTTATCTTGATTAAGTAGGTTAAAAGCGTATCAGCTTAATGTAGGTGAGAATCAATGCCGGAACTAGACAAAAAAGCAGCATCAGTATTCGCAGGTAAAGTTGTTCGCAAAGACTTGGTGCGAAAAGTCAAAGTTGGGGTCAATGTTCCGGTGTTTGTATTGGAATACTTGTTGGGGAAATACTGTGCCACTAACGACCCTTTTGCCATTGATGCTGGTCTGAAAGTTGTCAATTCTACCCTAGCTCAAAACTTTGTCCGCCCTGACGAAGCCAATAAAGCCCAATCCCTCGTCCGTGAAAAAGGGCGGCACACCCTTATTGATAAAGTTAAAGTTCGCTATCTTTCTGAAGACGACAAATATTGGGCAGAGTTTACTAACTTTGGTCATAAATACGTTCATATCCCAGACCGCTACATCAAAGATTATGACCGACTGCTAATGGGTGGGATTTGGGCACAGGTAGACCTACGCCACGAATTTGATGAAGAAGCATCAGGTAAACGTAGTCCTTTTTGGGTTGACAATATTAAGCCAATTCAACTTGCGACTTTTGATCTCGACGAATACCGCCAGTGCCGCAGCCAGTTTAGTACTGATGAGTGGATTGACCTGCTAATTCGCAGCATTGGGTTAGAACCTAGTCACTTTAATCGCCGAATGAAATTGCTGTTTCTGATCAGACTCATTCCCTTGTGCGAACAAAATTACAACCTAATTGAACTTGGCCCTCGTGGTACTGGCAAATCCTATGGCTATCAAGAACTTAGCCCCTACGCCATTTTATTGACTGGGCCTACTACTGTTGCTAACCTTTTCTACAACATGGCCACGGGTAAAATGGGGCTGATTGGCTTATGGGATGCAGTAGCATTTGACGAGGTGGCTGACCTGCAAAAAATGCCCAAAGAAGTCATCACCACCCTCAAAACCTACTGCGAATCTGGGACGTTTGCCAGAGGCAAAGAGGCATTGTCAGGAAGTGCCTCCTTAGCCATGTTTGGTAATACGAACCAACCAGTGGAAGTTATGGTGCGGTCTTCGCATTTGTTCACACCTATGCCAGACATAATTCGTGAAGACATGGCTTTTCTCGACCGGATTCATTATTATATTCCCGGCTGGGAAATCCCGAAAATGCGAATTGAGTTTTTCACAGATCATTATGGGTTTGTCGTGGATTATCTTGCTGAAGCATTGCGGGAATTACGCCACCATAATTTCACAGAGTTGGTTGACCACTACTTTTCTCTAGGTTCTCACCTTAATGCCCGCGACGTGAAAGCTGTCCGCAAAACAGTGGCAGGATTAGTTAAGTTAATCCACCCTGGTGGGGACGTGACAAAAGAAGAAATGTCTGAACTAGTGGAGTTGGCAGTAGAAGGCCGTCGCCGAGTGAAAGAACAATTGAAGAAAATGGGTTCCTTCGAGTATCATCAGACTTCCTTTTCTTACATAGATATCGACACTCGCGAAGAACGTTACGTTGGCGTACCAGAAGAAGGTGCGCGGGATTTAATTTCTACAGATCCCCTTGCTCCTGGTAGTCTTTATGTTGCTTCAGTAGATGACCAAGGCAAAGTAGGACTGTATCGTCTGGAAGTAGGGTGTGCTGCCGGGACTGGGAAGTTGAAAGTGGCTGGTGGCATTGACAGCAATATGAAGGAATCGATCAATCGAGCTTTTGCCTACATTCAAGGAAACAAGGTCAATATGGGAATTGCCCAGACTGTAGCAACAACTGATTTTCACGTTGAAGCTATTGATCTATTAACAAATCGTGTTTCTTGCGACTTAGGAGTTGGCCTATTGGTGGCGATATATTCTGCCATCAAAAAACATTCAGTGCAGTCAGGGTTGTTAATTTTAGGCGACCTCAGCATTCAAGGCAATATTAAAGCTGTTCGTTCTTTAGCTGAACCACTGCAACTAGGAATGGATAATGGGGCGCGTCGTGCCTTAATTCCAATTGAAAATAAGCGTCATTTTCTAGAGGTGTCAGCAGACATCATGGAGCGGGTTGATCCCATTTTTTACAGTGACCCATTGACAGCAGCTATGAAAGCTTTGGGTGTGAATTGATCAAATTGTATATCTCAAGTTGCCACGTTTTAGGATACAACGAGTTTGAAAACAGGTTCTAGGCAATCTGTTGGGTTAATGAAAAATCCTCAGCGATGAATGTTAAATGGAGCGCAAGCATTTAAGAGTAAGTAGGCAGCGAAAAGAATATTGCAAGAGATTAGCGTATTCCGTCATCCAATCTAATGATTTGGTAGCCTATGAAGATTTAAATGTGAAGCGCATGGTCAAGAACCGACATCTAGCTAAATCAATATCTGACGCTGGTTGGTCAATTTTTCGTCAGTGGTTAGAGTATTTTGGACATAAATATGGGAAGGTAACGGTTGCCGTGCCTCCCCATAACACTAGTCAAAATTGTTCCAACTGTGGGCAAAAAGTGAAGAAGTCTCTATCTACAAGGACTCATGTTTGTCCTCACTGCAACTATGTAGAAGATAGGGACGTAAACGCCAGCATCAATATTCTCAAACTTGGATTAACTACGGTGGGGCATACCGAAACCTTTGGTGCGATTCGTTCAGTCGAAACCTGAACAAGGGGGATGACTGGCAATGGTTGAGTAACCCAACTCCGGGTAGAGTTCGCACTTCAATCCTCAACCAGTGACAACTCAATATCCATGTAGGTGAGGAAATCTAGCCAAGCATTAGCCTAGACAGCTAGATGAGAAAGGAAAAAAAATATTCAAATGACTAAATTGAATTATAACCCAATCAAAAATACACCAAATCCTACTGTCCCGGTGCGGGATTAAAAGCACACAAACTACCAGAATTCTGGTAGCCCCTACATCGCAGACTGATTATCAAAGGTGTAAAGCGGGGGTGAAAGCAGGAATAGGTGGTAATTGCTGAAAGCACCTACTGCAAGTAAGAGTCCAATGGGTAGAGAAAGCGAAGTGTCACCTGAACCATCGTCATCCGGTTAACAAGGAAAATAAGCAAATGAATACAATTCATTCCTTGTGTTGGAAATATCCGGCAAAGGTAGAGACTATCAGGATTCGTAAACCGTGATAGCGCACCACTCTTAACCTCGGTGGAGAGACACACCCTAAAGGCTCAATTATGGATATTGGGAACGAAACAACCCCTCATGTTCTCCTGAAATTGGTAACAGGTAGGCATCAGCCATAAGACATGAAGGCGCAGGATGACTCAAGAAGCAAAAGCCTAACCCGAATTAACGGGTAATGCCTTAAAAGGGATGGCGTAACTGCCAGGATAAGCAGACGTGAGCCGCAGTGTGGGAAAGCTAGAGGTAACAGTAGCCATGAATAAGCCTAATTCGGATTCAGAAATGAATACTGAGGGATGGAGAACTATCAATTGGCGACAAGCTGAAAGATATGTCTTTAAGTTGCAAAAACGCATCTATGCTGCTTCCCGCCGTGGTGATGTCAAGTTATGCCGCAAACTCCAAAAGACGCTGATGAGGTCTTGGTCTAATAGGGTGCTAGCGGTACGTAGGGTAACAGTGGAAAACCAAGGTAAAAAGACGGCAGGAGTGGACGGTCTGAAGTCACTGCCCCCAAAAGTACGTCTTGAACTGGCAGGGCAATTAAAGCTAACTGGCAAATCCAAACCTACTCGTAGAGTATGGATTCCAAAACCAGGAAGAGAAGAAAAACGCCCATTAGGAATACCAGTAATGTACGACCGCGCACTACAAGCTGTAGTTAAAGCTGCACTTGAGCCAGAATGGGAGGCGGTATTCGAGCCAAATTCCTATGGATTTAGACCCGGAAGGTCATGCCACGATGCGATAAAACAGATTAAACTCTGTATTCAAGGCAAGGCAAAATTCGTGCTAGACGCCGATATAGCCAAATGTTTTGACCGCATCAACCATGAAGTACTGCTCCAAAAGTTGAACGTCAAAGGCAAAGTCAGGCAACAAATAAAAGCTTGGCTAAAATCCGGCGTTATAGACCAAGGAGCATTTACCGCCACATCTGAGGGAACACCACAAGGTGGGGTCATCTCCCCACTTTTGGCAAACATAGCCCTTCACGGTTTAGAAAATCAGATAAAGCAATATGCGGAAACATTACCAGGGGGGAAACGGGACAACCTAGCCAGCCTGAACTTAATCCGCTATGCTGATGACTTTGTGGTTCTCCACGAAAACATAAC
>NZ_JAIVFX010000086.1 GCF_020829625.1 Nostoc sp. XA010
CGACCAACAAAGGGAATATTCTTGCAGAAACGGAAAAACATAGCAGTGTTAACGGAACCGCTTGATTCATCTATATCCCAAACAACTTGTTTAAATGATTTACCAAAGGGATGACGACCAGTTGGCTCAAGACCACCATTAACTACAGCTAAAATTCCATAGCCACCTTTAACTTTCTGGACTTTACCCGAAATCCATTGCGCTCCAGTGGTCTGACCAAGACCTGAAGCTTCAAAGTGGACGCAATTATTTTGATTGCAAGGGACATTAAAACCTTCTTGATAACTGCCAGAAATGCTGCGAATCCGGTTAGCTTCTATATCTCCCAAGGGCAAATCTACTTGCCCAACGAAAGACAGATCCGGCTCTGGTACGGTAGGAAAATTATTCCAAGATAAATCCTTCAATCCGGGAATGTCTGAAATGAGAGTATCTTGCCAATTAGCAAATTCATCAAATGATGAGTTTTCAATTCCCGGAATCGATGTCAGCTTGTATTTAGACAAATCAATTTCATTGCCGAGAGGGATATTGTCTAAGTTGTAATAATTAGCAACATTACCAATTCTTTGATTAGTGCTGATACCGATTTGGCGAAAAAAGTCAGCTATTGGTGCTACATTCCTGGCTGATTGATTAGCTAATTCAGGTATAGCTTTGACTAAATCGCTAAGGGTTTGAGTTTTGATGATTCCAAAATCGTCAAGTTTTAAACCATCTAAATCAATAGCTAATGCCTGAGATATCGCCTTGAGGTTAAGCTTTTCAATATTCAGATTAGCATCTTCAAAATCTCCAAGCTCCATAAAATCGCCAATACTTTGTCCAGCTTGCCAAGTTCTAGTCTGATTACCTCTCACGGATGGGTAAGTCACATTACCAGATTCAGATACAATCATGTCTTGAAACTTCATTTTTGACCAGTCTGGAATCAAGCCATTGTTGCTACTGACAAATGGGACTTGTGCCGAGGCTTTGGGCAGTAGAAATCCAATTACCTGATTCATAATTCCATATTTCCAAAAACTGTGAATAAACAATCCTCCGAGCAATCCAAACAATATTAAATAGCGAATCGTGTCAAAACTAATTTTGGGCGAACGCTTTGATGATTTCATATTTGTCCCTCTGTCCCGTTTTTTTGTCCAAGCTCGATTAATTTGTTAACTAAATTAAGTGAGACACCAGCCTGAAGAGCAGCAATAGGCATTTGCCCTCTAGCTTGAAAATGAGTCAAGAATTGCTCAATCCGATTGTGAAGTTCATCAGATGAGGAGAGCGAACCATTACTAATCGCTACGCTCATCCCCGCTCTAATTTGTTTTATGGTGTTGATAGTTTGTACTAATGGCGATAATAAGGGTCGAGTAACTCTTGAAGATGGTTTATCCGAGATAATTGACACTTGACTGTATTCAGGACGGGAATTAGATGGAGTAACTTGAAAGTGGTAAACTTTGCGTGAGCCAGAAGCAGTTTGAGTAATCACTGTAAGCAAAGTTGCACTTGTTTGTGGCAGTCCTGGAACCGGAAGCTTTTTGATCCGGCGTAAGTGAAGTAGTCCAGCACTACTGTTTTGACAGTTCTGGTCGATTCCCTCTAAACAACCATCAGTGTCAATCAAAACTTGCGAGGGATCGTCAATCCACACCCGCTTCACCATCTCCTTGACTTCATAAAATGAAATTGATACGCCTGAGCCATTCCAGACCTTAATTTTTTGCAGCTTGGCAGTACTGCCACTAACCTGAGATTGCTTTATGGTGCGGACTGTACTTTGAGCATAGGTTTTGACTGGAAGTAAGGACAGTCCAATCGCTAAGAGGAGTATCAGTTTCTTCATGGCAACTCCAGTGAACGATTCACCAAAAACGTAATCTTCGTCCCTTGTGGGATATACCAAACATTGGGGCGAGGGGTGATTTGTTGGTTAGAAGCTTCTGCACGACGAGTAATAATGTCACTAAGCTTGCCAAAAGCACCTTGTAAAAATGCCCTGCCAATATTGCGCTGGCTGTTTGAAGTCGTGCTAGAGCTAAATGTCCCAGTAGCAGAATTAACTACACTGCTCGTAGAATCAGATTGATTCAGGATAGTTCCTACTTGACCCAAACCACTGACTAATCCCACAGTCAAGTCAGAACCTCCCCCTTTCTTATCTTGGAACTGTTTAGCTAACAACGGTTTGCCGCCTTCTCCTAATACAGAAATTGCACCGCTACTAATTGGGTACTCAGTGTTATCTTTGATAATGCTCGTGACTTGCACACTTACATAAGAGCCACCATTAACCTGTAGGGGTTCAACGGCCAATAAAGTGCCTTTATGAATTGCCACATTTCCATAGTTGTCATGCAAATCAGCCGTTAATCTAGCAACATAGCGTTTACTATCATCTGGATTTTGCTGTTGTTGGAAGCGATTTTCGCTTTGCTGCTTGACGACTGAAGTCACTAAAATACCATTTGCGAATTCCCCGACAACTAAATAGCGAGTTTTACGCTGTTGCAGAATTTGGTTTTCTTGAGGCAAGTAATTAGCATCTGCTATTTGTTTATCAGATTTAGAATTGGCTGACCAACGAGGGCGAATTTTCTCAATTTCTGTGGGTGTACTGTTAGAGAAGTTAGGACGTGTTTGCTGTGTTGTATAAGCACTATTAGGTGGCTGTAGTTGAATTCGTGTTGTACTCGGTGTTTGAAAGGATGTTGCCTCTGTTGATATCTGCTGGTTATTTGAAGTAGGTGTATAAGCGATTTTTCCGTAAGATCCTAAGCTGCGAAGTCGATTAAATTCAGCTATCACGTCTGTTGGCGTTTCTGTTTTCGGCGTAACAGTCCTAACAGGATTACTAATTCTTGGCAATATTTGATTACGAGGTGGTGATGAAATAGTCGAGTTAGTTCTACTCGGAACGTAATCTCGTCTAGGGCTAGGACTTTGTGTTTGTGCTACAGGTCTAGCTGTTGATGGTGGTGGTGAAGCTGCAACACTTACAGGCTTACTATTAACAAAAACTTCTTCCTTACTCTGATTAATTTTATTCAATTCATCTTCTTGTTTATTTAAGGCTAATTTGGCATAGACATCACCATCTTTTGGCTCGACTTTCTCCAAAGCTGGGGATGTTTTATCAGCTTTAGCAGTTATCGCTTCTGGACTTTTAGCAGGATTGAAAATACCATTAAGAAAATAGAATATCGCTAAAAATCCTAAGCCAAAAGGAATAGCAATTATCCCCAATCTCGACCAAGGAGAAGTACTGACAGTGTGCCTGGTAATCAATGGAAATTCTTCGGAGTCTTCCCGGTTAGGCTTTTCTCTGGTTTGTCCATCATTTGTATCCTCTGAAAATCTCAAGATTTGATCTATAGTCAAATTCTGATGTTCGTTTTTTAGTGACATAATTATTAGAGTTTCAAATCATTGATTTGTGTAATTTCTAAACCAGCGCTCCGAGCTTCATAGATTTTCCGAGAAAGTTCAGTGAGAGCAGTAATTTCTTGTGGCGTATTCACTGCTTCGACAGTCACAGTCTTATTAAAGGTAATTCCTTGTCCAGTATTATCAGAAGTTGTAAAAGTCACAATAGTTGCGACGATATCTACTTGCCAGACCCCATCTCTAATTAATCGCGGTTCTCCAATATAACGAGGAATTAAAGACGCTTGCATATTTCCTTGAAATATTCTGCTGGGGGTGAGTTCTGCCAGCTTTTGTAAAAAGGCTGCTCGAAAGTTCTGTTTTTCACTAATTGCAAAAGCAGCTTCATAAGCCTTAGTTGTAACTTTCTTTTTTCCACTTACTGCATCAATATCTATTCCTCTGTCTTGCTTGGTAATTACTTCTCCCTTATGGTTATCAATTTTCACTAACCCATCCCAGCTAAACATTCTAGTGAACGTATCACCAACAAACCTCTTAATTACTTCTGGCGAACGTTGATTTTGGTCTACTGATTTAGCAGTAATAGTTTTGCCATCATCTAACTGTACTAAAGCTAATTGCTTTTTACTTAATCCTCTGATTGCTCCATAATTGAGAAATTGCAATAGTAATGAGAGTAATGCACAAGAAAATCCTACTAATGAAATGATTCCAATTCTTGTCGGGACTGATTTATTAAATTGCAGTAGTTGTAATGGTTCTGATTTTCGCTTTTCCGTGTTGACCATATCTCTTATTTCCTAGACTTCGCCAAACTAACACCTCTAGTGATTATTGCAATGCCAGCTTCTGCAACAATCGCACCATAAGTCTCTGAGGCTTTATTAATTTGTTGTAGCAGGGCTAAACCACCACCTGCGGCTAATCCCGTAGCCAAGAAGGGAGCGCAAATGCCAATTGTAAACAGGAAGAACATGGGTTGATCTGCTTGAGAATCAGAGATTAGTTGTCCAGCAAAACCAACAATCATGTTAAAAGAGAGTTTACCTATACCAATGCTGAAATAACCAATCAGCCAAGTGTAAATTGATTTCGCTCCGTAAGGTAATAAAGAACCCCCAACAGCAAGCGGGCCGAGAAATGCTGTAACTAACATTGTTAATTCAATTGCCCATTGATATGAGCCATTCATCGACAGCATCACCAATGAAATTGTTGAAGTCACGCCGGAACCAATAAACCCACTAATGGAAGAAAATAATATCTGAAGTGGATTTCTTTTGTTTTTTATTGCATCAATCGGAGCATCAATGACTTTATCTATCCCATCCATCAGCCATTTGAAGGGGCCACTATTTTGATCAAAAGCTGACGGGTATTTTTGGCTTAGGTCTTCTTTAGCCTGTTGTAAACAAGCAATTGCTTCATTCGGCTGTAATGAAGAACTGCGACATCTTTCAATTGCTAATCCAATAGCACTACGAGCAGCTGATAGCCCTGCTGCTTTTTGAAATGCGACTCTTAAATCTAGCCCATCAGCCGTTTGTACCAATACCATATTATTTACATTGTTGATGTAGTTCCTAATCCCTAACGTTGAGTTTCCTAGTACTTCGCCATGATTTGACAACAACACCACTACAATCAAAGGCCAGATAAAATCAGTGAAAGCTCGTTGTTCATCACCATTGAGCATTTGCTTTGTCCACTCAATCATGAAAAAGGTTAATGTCGCAACCGCAAATAATACTCCTACCTTACATATAGTTTCGTACAGTTGCCCATTTAAAGTCCTATCCCATAAATCATTAAATCCTGCTGATATGAATACATTTGTTTCAGATGCTTTTTTGACTAACTCACCACCAAGCACTTGCTGCGCTAACAAATACATACAATAATCCTTTTTTTTTGCGTAAGAGGTCTAAGGGAGTGTGGGAGGTGTAGGGAGTGTGGGAAAATGGATAAAAGAATGGTCGAGATTAAATAAAATGGAAGAGAAAGGGAAAAAGTATTTTAGAACTCATGAGGACTTAGCCATTTATCAATTGGCATTTGAAACAGCAATGCAAATTTTTGAATATTCTAAAAAGTTTCCAGTTGAAGAAAAATATTCATTGACTGATCAAATTCGTCGCTCGTCTCGTTCAGTCTGTGCTAATTTGGCAGGGGCTTGGAAAAAACGGAGATATAGAGATGCTTTTGTCGCTAAACTGAATGATTGTGTTCGCGGAGCGTGTCGCAGACAATCGGAGGCAGCAGAAACTCAAGTTTGGTTAAAGTTTGCAGTGAAATGCGAGTACCTCACAGTTGAGCAAGGAAGAGAACTCTACGCTCGTTATAATCAAGTCCTTAGTGAATTAGTCGAAATCATTACCCATCCAGATGACTGGTTACTCGACTAATTCCCCACCCCTGGCACACTCTCCACCTACGGTGAGTAAGTAGGATCTAACACAGACATAGCAGCAACTTCGAGATTGAGAGAAATTAATCCTTCTTCTCGAATGTCCTCTTTTTGACGATTTGCTGTTAATTTTTCTGCAATTTGGGTCAGCATCATATTAGACTGTGCGGTATCAGAGCGTGATTGCAATGAATCAGTGCGCTGTTGTGCCAGCATCGAAACCACCAGACTATTTTGGGCTGCTATTACTTTTAAAATATTCTGTGAGGCATTCATCTCTTGCGCTTCCTGTCCCAGGTTTGAAGCGTCTTGAGCCGTTTGTGTAGTTTGATCAATTTTGTTGGCAGTATCTTGCTGACCAAGTTGCCCTAATACACCAGAGACTGATGCTTTGGTAATTTCTCGCTGTAAGTCTTGTGCCTGTGTTAATGCTGTTGCCCAATCAGAGCCGGATGCTAAGGATACTTTCAGACGCTGACCACTTTCAACTGGATCTGGCGCACCCATCACACCAGTAGCACCATTAATTGCGGAATTAGCATCCTCTTGGGCTGCTGCCCAGAAATTATTAATTTTATCTGAAGCTATACTGCTAATTTGGCTCATTTCGCTCTGAATCTGACTCCTAATTTCAGCCAAAAAAGTATTTAGGTCTAGTGATATTCCATAACTGGGTGCAGCAATTAATAGACTTGTAACTCCACTAGATATAATGACAGCTAGACTAATTTTTTTAATTCCCTTCATACTGAAATACTCCTTTTTTTACCTTGAATTGATGAAGACTGATTCTACATTGATGTGACTACTACGGTTTTAGAAGCTAAACTTTTAAGCAATTCTTGGGCTGTTGGAGATAACGGCTCTCCCCGAACCATTCTGATATAATCTTCAGAAAACTTGACTTGTGCGAGTATTGGATTATCTTGATATTTTTTCAAGAATAGAGTTCGTAATTCTTGTTCATAAGGATTGTTAGCGACTGCGGACAATAAACAATGTGCTGGATAATAACGACAGAATGTAAGTTTGCCTGAATCATCTAATAACCACTGTGAGTAAATGCCAGATTTTGTTGGATAGAAAGCTTCTGTGCTATTGGTTTGAATGATTTCATAAGGATATTTAAATCTATCAACAAAGGGATCTACAGCCGAAGATTGGATTCTGCCGATCAATCGGGTTGTAATATTGGCGAAGATTTTCGCAGCGGCTTTGCTTTGGTAAATACTTTCTGGTTCTTGAGCCGAAAGAATCACCCGTATCCCTGCTTTTGCACCATTGGCACAAAGCCTTCCTATTAACTCGGCGATCGCATCAAATTGGAATAGAATCGGCGCTTCATCCAGGAAGAAGATACTGGCTTTAGAAGACAAAGCACGTCGAAGGGCTGCGGCATAAGCTGATAAAGCTAAAATCGCTGCATCTGCCTCACTCGATAAATTCCGCAGCGCAAATACTAGCAACTTAGCATCAGTTCGGAAAGTTGAGGGACGACTAATTGATTCTCCAACTCTGGTTGAGAGCCAGTACTTTAATCTCAACCTGATTTGCTCCAAAGCTGATAAAATTTCCTGGCTATTGCTGGCTATAGAATCTATCTTGAGAAATGCTGGCGAACAATAATTCAAAAAATCTTGTAATGTGGGAGTGTCCAGCCAAGCTTTCGTGCCAACTCCTGCGGCTAATGCCAACTTATACCGGACTTTGATTTCATCATCATTAAAAAACGTTTTCAAGGCTAGGGCAATGATAGATTCAATATTAGTAATCATGGAAGGGCTAACGCCAATGACGCTAGTTCCAATCACCATTGTCATTAACACTGATTTCAAGAATTCCTTAAAATCATTCAATCTTTCATTAATGGTTTCTTGATCCATCCCCCTCAAATTAGGTAGTTCAAACAAATTATTTGACTCTTTGGAAATATCGAAGTATGCACCATCCTTACCAAGCAAATTGGTATAGTCACTAAATGTCGATGTCCCGTCTGGTTTGGGGTAATCTAACGCGACTACTGGTATATCTTGAGCAAGTGCAGGTGTTAAAATTCCAGCCACGAGTACTGATTTCCCCGAACGAGTTGCACCAAAAACTGCTATGTTTTTATGCTGTTTGTACAAATCCAGGTGTACTGGCGTACCCCCCTCTTCGGCAATCAACTCAAAGCCAGCCTGATCTCCTGTAGCTGTACGAATCAAAGGCATCAGCCCTGGTGCTTCGGAACTGAAATAAGGTAATCTGCGGTTAAAAGGTTTTGCCAGCAGTGGCTCCCAAACAAATGGACAACATTGCAACCATGTCTTCCAGGCGTATTCTTTCTCTCGATCTACTGCTGCTGGTCTTAAAAAGTAGGAAGCTAAGTATTTGCAAGCCTCATTGAGTTCTCTTGTTGATTTTCTATGGACAAGAAAAGCTCCTCCGGTATAAACGACAACGCTTCCTTTGTAAATGGTTCGTTGTGCCTCTACAGATTCTTCAATATTTATTCCGGCTTTGACATTGATGTTTCCTTTACTTGTTGATAAGGCAGTCGATGTAATTGACTGTTTAGTAAGGCGTTGTAAATTAGTTTTGGTAATTGCCTGATTAGCTTTAGTGATTTGACAGATAATTTCTGTATCTGAGATACTTTCTTTGGAAATTAATTCCCAAAGGTATCGTAATTGAGAGCGTTCATCTATCCAGCCCCCCGGCTTTTGGCTAAAGTTCATCACCCCAATATATTTATCTTGAATCTTTACCCATTGCCGATCTAAGAATGGAACTGATTCTTCATTTTCCAACAGATGATGTCGAATATGAAAATCGCTTGTTTGAGTTTCTACTAATCCTTGGGTTTGACTAATCACTAAGGGATTAGGAATCGCTGTTGGTGATGTCAGATTAAATTGATGCCATAAGACTTTCCAAATATCTTCAGCGCTCAGAACTCTGATCCCTAGTTTCATTTTGTTACTTAGCAACGATTCCCACTGCAAAAAACCGTCGCTAAATGAGTTCTTAAGAATATTTTCAATCCTACTATTGTTAAAAGCGTGAATTTCTCCGGTGAATTTAAACCAAACTTTCTCTAACTTTCGGATTG
>NZ_JAIVFX010000087.1 GCF_020829625.1 Nostoc sp. XA010
TGGAACATTTGCGAACTAAGGTTGCTGAACTTCTTGCTCAACTAACTTCTCAAGTGGCTGCTTCTCTGACTGGCTATGATTTCATTTTGAATGCCCTATCTGTCGCAAACATTTTTTGAATTGGTATTAACCGAGCAGTATTGAAGTAAGTCCAATCATCTTGTTCGCGTAAACAATTCGCGAACACTCTTTTCTTTGTTTTACCCTCTATTTCTCCTTAACCGAGCAGTATTGAGACTTACTCGGTCGTTTCGCTTGTCTAGTGCCTCTGCAATCATCGAATGCAGTTCACCCGCTCCACCTTCAATCAGGTGTCTGTCAATCACTGCACCACTGCCGTTAAACACGGTAATCAGCCAAGTTGATGAACCGATATCGAGTGCGATCGCTAATTCTGAGGGGTCAAGCACCAGGGACGCTTCACCGAATAAGCAATGAGCGATACTACCGAATCCTTCGGGATAAATGCCTGTAACCGCGATGTCAACTGTCTTGGTGACAATGGAACGAGTTACGGGGTGCAGATGCTCAAAGGTGTGAGTGCCTTCGACTCGGCGTTTAATCTCAGTTGCCCAGCGTTCGGGGTTGTGATTGCTCAAACTAATCGAAAGTTTGACCCCCGAAGGAATGTTGAGAACTGCTAAGTCTGCAAGGATGCTTTCTAGTGCCAGTTCTGCTTTTTTCGCCTTATCTTCGTGTAACAGGGTGTGGTCAGTTTGTGCGATCGCTGCACTGCCCCAGAAAAATTGAATGTCTTTTAAGTCCAGGCGCGTTCCTTCTAAATATCGCACCCATGCCCCATCTTTAGAAATGGTTTCGTGGTGCATAATGTTTCGGTTGCGAACAAGTGAGTATGCGGCAGGCATCATGATAGAAAAATCACCGATGATTGCCTTGCCATACCCTGCACCTGAGTCTTTTCCGGCGATAAGGTCAGTTAGCCCTGATTTGCCTAACAAGTCTGCTTGAACGAGCCAATTTTTGGCATTGGTGTATGTGGTTGTCATGGTTCTGATGGTTGGTGAAAGTCTTGATTTTTCTGGCTTGGTGTTGATTTTTAGCTAAATCTAGACAAATCCAGATATCCAGTTAGGGGCAAGCCATAGCATCACTTTCTGGCTTCTATTGCCTTTGTTGGGTGGCTGTTTTTGGCTTGCATCTTTAATATAGCTCGAAAACTCGAATACTCAAGTACTCGAAAAGTAATATTTACTTATACTTTGGCGATAATTAAGAAAATTAATTAATGAGTATTTGAGCTATGGAGGAAAAGAAAAAACCAGGAAGACCATCTACCAATAAAGATGACCCTGTTTATGTCCGTGCCAGAGTGCCACGAGAACTTCACAAATCTTTCAAGCTTGCTTGCACAGAAGATGATTTGGTTATGGAAGATGTAGTAAAGGATTTGATTAAAGACTGGCTTACAAGAAGAGGCAAGAAAAATTCAGCTTAGATTTCGGAGTATTAGAGCTATATAATAAGTTAGAGTCCTGTAACTTCTCCCAATTTTCAGTTTGAGAGGAGGTGACATGAATGAAGGCAACGTACAGAACTTCAATTACTTGAAAAACTATCAACTTTTATTAAGTAATTTCAAGTAAAAGTCAGGTCTTGTTAGATAGAAGACGACCAGAAGTTCTGTAAGATCAGGCTATTACCTAAATCAAGCTTGTAAAGGAGGTAAATATACAACAGCACCAGAAATTAAAAGGGCAAAGCGCTACTAGGTAGTAAACGTTTTGCCCGACAGTAAAAACTAAATATTTCAAATTACTTGGAAGCGGGGTTTATCTCTAGACGACCAAAGAAGTGGAAGGAAGGTGAGATGTCTAACCACTAATTGGCAAAAGAGACTAGTCCGCGCTGCTTACTCATAATTATATATGAGTTGCTGTGGCAATTTATAAATTTCTGCTTGCAGATTTTGGCAAGAAAATTCATTAAATTGTTTTTATTAGCTCAAAAAAGGGCAAATTCAAGCAATACAGCGAATTATGTAGATATTAGGGTTTAGTAGCGCGATAACCCCCTCCAGATACTGAAAACCAAAGTATTTGAGGGAAAAATCCGTGATTAATAGCAACCGCGTACTTCAACCACATGAAGTTATGGGTGGGTTCGAGATGATGTCTCGCCCCTCTCACATAGAAGTCAACCATTGGAATGAATGGTTAGCCAGTGCTGTTGACCCAAAGTTAACAGCTTTAAATGTCCGTTCTCTTAGTGGCCCCTCAGTGTACGAATATCTGTTATGCGCCCTACCTCAAACTGCCAGACGTAACGATGGGCGACTGCGTGATGGCTACTTGAAACGATATGCCCACGCGGAAGCCGGTGCATGGTGGGTTAGCGGACTTGACCCGCTTAATGATTGGTTGGCGATGGACTGGGGACGGATGAAACCAGATTACCCCCGCCTTGAATGGGACAAGACAACACAGCAGCAAACTCAAAAGCCAGTCAAGTACGAGTCACCGCCCAAAACTCCCAACCGAGTTACCTACTTGAGAATGCCCCTACATTTATGGCGGTTGGTATCACTTCGTTATAACGTGCCGATGCCAGAACATATTACCGTTACCGAAGAAGGAGAAGCGTTAGGTTTTTGGGCTTGGGTAATGGCACATCCCGAAATCCCTGTAATCCTTACAGAGGGCGAGAAGAAGGCAGGTTGTCTCCTAACTTTGGGCTTTGTGGCGATCGCACTCCCTGGAATCTGGAATGGTCGAGTGGGCAAGGAGGATTTAGAACGACTTCACCCTGATTTAGTCCCAATGGCTCAAAAAGGACGTAAATTCGTTGTTCTGTTCGACTACGAAAGCAAACCCAAAACCAAACAGCAGATTTTTCAAGCCACACGCCGCACAGCTTCTGCAATTGTAGAACTTTGCTGCCAATGTGAAGTAGCGCTGCTGCCAGGGCCAGAGAAAGGAATTGACGATTGGGTTGTAGTTTTGGGTAAAAAGGCAGACAAAGCCGTGACCACGATGATTGCTGATGCCTTGAGAATCAGCGAGTACAAGCAAAGATTTTTCATCAATCGTGCCAGGGGACTCCATAAGTACAAGCCCAATGTAACGGTGAATACCCGTTATCTCTCACTTGCGATCAACTCCCTACCTCAATCGGGGTTAGTTGGTTTGGTTTCCGACATGGGAACAGGAAAGACTGAAATCTTGGCAGTTATCAGAAGAGATAACCCCCAACTCAGTTTTTTGAACAATGGACATCGGGTTACTTTGCTCAAGAATCTCAGCGATCGCTTACAAACAGCAATGTACTCCGCGATTTCTTGCGGGGATTGGGGTCAGGTAAAAGCTCTCAGCATTACCGTGGATTCTCTGTATAAAATGGCAAATGATTTACAGGCTTACGATATTCTATTTATTGATGAAGCCTGCCAGTATCTCGCTCACTTGCTGAAGTCCAAAACCTGCAAAGAACACCGGGGGGCGATTCTGGAAGTGCTTGAGTATCTAGTTTACAACGCCAAGCTGGTTGTTTTAGCTGATGCCCACCTTGATGATTTGACCATTGAGTTTTTCATGAATTTGCGACCGACTGGTGAAAAACCCTACATCATCAAAAACCTGTATCGCTCAGGTGGTCGTCAAGTTCATTGGTACGAGGGGAAAAACAGCAGCGCAATCGTTGCCGAGTTTCACGCTCAACTGATGTTGGGCAAAAAACTGATGATGGTCAGTGACAGTAAGCGCTTCATCAAAAAGTTAGAACGAGCGCTGAATGACGGTTCAACAATCGATGATAACTACGAAACACCGGAATCAGCAGAAGACCGACAGCTACGGGTGTGGGCTATTCACTCGGAAAATAGCGGTAGTAAAGAGAATGTGATTTTCATTAGGGAGATTAACATTGCCATTAAGGATCTTGACGCTTTTTTAATTACTCCCAGTCTCAGTTCAGGGGTTGACATTTCCAGCTATCATTTTGATGCCGTGTTTGGCGTGTTTCATGCTGTCTCGCAGTCGGCTACAGAATGCGCCCAGCAATTATGGCGGTATCGTCCAGATGTCCCCATGTACGTTTGGGTTGCACCGCGCCCTCCCTTTGGTTACGCCGAAACCAATGCCCGTCGCATCAAGGAAAGGATTCTTCAAACGAATGAAATGACCGCGTTTCTGATTCGCATTAACCGGGAAACGGGCAAACGTGGGGCTGAGAAGGATTGGGCATTAGATGCTAGTTGTCAGATTGAGGGGCAACGGAATTGGTCGATTAATAATTTACGGGCTGATTTGCGATCGCTATTAGAGGAAATGGGGAATACGATTATTCCTTTGGGCGACGGTGGTGATGAAGCGACTTCGCGGTGGATGAAAGCGGCGGGTATCGCCATCGATGAGGAGCATTACCGCAAAGTTGCTAACGCCAAAGATATTGATAGAAGGACTTATGCGGCTAGGCAGCACCAAGACTATCTCAAACCAGAATCCGTTTTGGAATGTGAGAAGTTCCGCATACAGGATACTTACGGGATGAGCGTAACCCCGGAACTGGTTGAGCAAGATGACGGGGGACGCTTAATTAAAAAGATTGTCGCGCTTGAAGCGATATTGGCAGCACCTGGGGAAATGGTCACTGATGAACAGGGACGGGAGTTTGTTCCACCGCCGGCTGTTGTCGTGGAGCGGGATAAATCGGAACGCGATCGCTTGGCTATTTGCACTGACTGGAGCAATCATTCTACGGCGTGGTTGATGCGTCATCGGCTGGGACTCAGGGCTGTGCTGTTGGATCTGATGGCTGGGGTTGAGATTAAAGGGGACGAGGCGATGATTCAGGCTTTGGCTGACTTCTCCAAGCGCAATGCATCTCACGTTAAAGGCATTCTTAATCTGACCATCCCGCTATCGGAGTCTGCTTTGTGGATTTTGGGGCAGTTCCTCTCGCAACTGGGTTTGTCTACTGAGTCGCGGCGACCACTGGAAGATGGACAGAGGGTTCGGTATTATCGGCTGAATACGGAGGATGTAGAGTTCGCCCAGAAGGTATTAGAGTATCGTCAAAGGCAACGGGAGGATAGGGAACGAAAGCGCCAAGAGGAGCAAGAGAAAAAAGCGGCTTATACGGCTAGGATGCAGATGCAGTATGGGATTAATCCGCCGTCCACCCCCCCCATTAATGAAGATGGAAGTAATAATCGGGGGGGTATGGACACAGATGCAGAACTCAGTGATTCTTGGTGGGAACGCGTTAAATATTACGCTCGGCTGGCGATTGAGCGGGTGGAGTACGGTGTAGAATCAGTTAAAGAATTACTCAGTACGCTAACGAGTGATGAGCGTTGCGGCGTGATGCTGGAGTTTGAGGATGTTGACCCTGATAAGTTTGCTCAACTGGTGACAGATGCCCCACAGTGGACTGAATGGATGGCGTGATTTGCCCCTGTTACACACCAGTTGACTGTTAATTCCTTAAACATTACTTGAGTCTTGTGAACAGTCCTGTAATATCCTCTTCTTCATTGATTGACTTATTTTTGAAGCCGAGCTAATTCTGAAACTTCAGAGTCTGGTGAATTCTCCGATACTTTTGCACTGTCAACCTTTAAAGAACGCAGCAATTCTCGAATCACATCGTTAATGGGTCTTCCTGTTTTTGCACAGTATTCTGACAATTTCTGTGTCTCTGTTGCCGTGAGATTTACTGTTAGCCGTTTGAGTTCTATTTGTAGCTCAAAATGAAAAACAGTTACTGGCACAAATTCGGGAAGTACCTGTAGCGGAATACAAAACTCAACGTCGTAGATTAGCGAAGGCAGTTGCTCCTCGCCAACAAAAACGTCGCCTTCATCGTAATCCAGTTAGCACAATACAATCTTTGGTCAATCAACATCAGGAACTTCTTACTGTGCTTGAGTTTCAAGCTCTTAAATACTGATTAGACAGTCAGGCCCAGTGCCCGCAAAGTGTCCGTCTTTCAATGGTCACTTAGGCTTTTGTCCGAGGCTTATCCTGATACTACTCCAGAAGAATTGTTCGCACTGCATTAACTGAAGCGTGGATGTCATAAAATCGTTGGGCTAGGTGCGTAGGCAAATAGATTCTAATTGTAGGTAACTCATTCTGCCGATAGCCATACATTCGAGCATGTTGAAGCACTGTGTCCATTTGAGGACTTTCAGCATCTCTACCGTAGTACGTAACTAACAACCTCTTGATTGTTACGCCCCGTCCTATTTCCGCGCCACCAACATAAATTGTGTGTCTTCTTGATGAATTGGGGTCAACCCCTTGATTAGTGGATGAATTGACCTCTGAAACCACGGTAGAAGCTATAGAATTGCGAATCTCGTTAATGATAGTTTGAAGCGCCGGAAGAGAAGCAAATGTTGCTTGAAGGTCTTGGTAAGCATTCACTAGTCCGTTAATGGTTGTATTGGACAGTTGTCCTCCTGGCATAAGTTCGGTCATCAGGAGGGTAACAAATTCTCTTACCAACCTTGCAGCTTGACCGTGATCAGCTTGCCTAAAGCTTGTATGTAAAAGGTATGTGTAGTTTTCTAAGTAACCTTCTAGCCTTAAAACAGCAGCACCAGTAAGAAATACAAAGAGTGAATTAACTATAGAGGTCGGTAGCTGGTTATTATTTAGGGTTGCAAGATCAATTAAGTCTACAAGACGTAGATGTGGTAGGTTACTGAAATTATCGTTTGGGAAAAAATGATTACCGCCAACGTATGCTCCTCCTGGTTCAGTCACTACTACAAAGTTCGGCTTAAATGGGTCTTGTTCATCCTGTAGTAGAAGGGATTGCGGAGTTGCGGTAGTTTGCAAAAAAGCACTAGAAATCAGTGAAGTCCTTAAAATAGTAATTTCACGATTGACTGTGCTTGGAGGAAGGTTGTTGTTGATGTTGGTATCTAAGCTCGCTTGGTCTGCCTCATCATCAATGATGATAAATGTTTCATTCTGCCGACTGAGTATCCCAATGAATTGAGAGAGGCGAGGGAGCCAAGTCGGATTTTTTGTAGAAACAAAAATAACGGGAGCATTTGGGCTGACCCCAGTGCTAAGATCGCCGAACTCCTGCTTCCCAAGAACTACAAAGCTATGTAGCGAGCTTTGAATTCGATTGAGCGTTTGCAGATATAAATCGTTCAAATCAGAAGTGAGAACGACAAAGTTTCTGTAGCCATTGTCTAGGGCTAGAGCCATAACAGTGATAATTACTGCTGTTTTACCACTTTGAATATGACCGTATATTAGCCCCTGGGTTGAACCTGCCACATCTGGAGATACACATCTATTAAGTACATCTATAGCACTTAAAAGAATATTGTCAAAATCTTGCCCAGAGATACCCTCATGCTGTTGCATGAACTGTCTTAGAGTATCAATATTGCCACCTGGTGCAATACTTCTAGGCTGACCAGGAATTAGACTACCCAATACCATGATGCGCGCTTTACGTAAATATATTCACTTAATAATGTAGTAATAATAACTAATAACGTCAACATACTTGTGACTTTACCACCATTACTAGTCGAAATCAACTGACCCTCTCATCCGTGGGGGAAAATGTTGGCTAAAGGTAGTTTGACGACATTGGCAATTAGGGGGCTAGGAGCAACTTGCCCTATAGCGACACCACAGTTTCCGCAGCTTGGTTTTTTCCAGCATGACGGAGGCGAAGATGCAAGGTGATTTCGGTATCGAGCCGCTTTAGGAAAAACAGCAGAGGTGAAGAGTGCTTATCTGAACTGTATTGACCTTTCTTGTACACCATATAAAAAACCCTGGAGAAATGCCAACTCTATCGAGATTGCAATTTATCTAGGGTTGTAAAGTATCTAT
This sequence comes from Nostoc sp. XA010, assembly GCF_020829625.1. Taxonomy (GTDB): domain Bacteria; phylum Cyanobacteriota; class Cyanobacteriia; order Cyanobacteriales; family Nostocaceae; genus Nostoc. Next base: position 7,827 of record NZ_JAIVFX010000087.1, read on the forward strand.
TTATGTCTTGTAAAAACGTAAACTTAGTATTCCCAAAAATTTTGGGATTTGAACGTTACATAGGGGTACAGCCCAGGGCAAACGCATCTAAATATAGTACATAAATACTAATAAAGGATAAAGGCAGCGATCGCGTGTGGTATGAAGGATAAACAATGAGGCATTGATGGCAATACTGCTCGGTTAAGGAGAAATAGAGGGTAAAACAAAGAAAATAGTGTTCGCGAATTGTTTACGCGAACAAGATGATTGGACTTACTTTTTCTCTTTGAGGCTATCGTACAAGTCCACCCAATT
>NZ_JAIVFX010000088.1 GCF_020829625.1 Nostoc sp. XA010
TCGCACCCATCACTTGGACAAGTGCAGAGATACCGAAGCTAATCCAAAATAAGGGATTAAATAGGAGTTGTAACCAACCGAGCCAACCAATCCATTCAGTTTCAAACCACGGGAGGAGGGGTTTTCCCTGGAATAAAACTTGCCAGATGCTATCAGTAGAAAGGAGTGTGCCAATCCAGAAACCAATTGCACCAACAAGCTTGTATCCGGGTGTGCCTGGGGTAACGAATTGGGCAATGATATGTGAGATAAAGATGACTGGCAGTGAGATTAATGCCACAATCCACCGAGCTAATAATTCTAAGTAGTCACCTCCTGCTTTTTTCGGTTCTCCTTGTGGTGATGGTTCTGAGTTTGGTTGTGAATTAGATTTGTTTGGAGTGAGATATTTCATAAATCAATCACGGGAATCTTGGTATAGTGGCGAATTCTTACAAGCATTTTTGAATCTATACTTCCACCGCCATTGCCTCTGTTCAATGCGTCCAATGCATAAACCAGTTGAGTCATACACAAAAACTGTTTCATCTTCTAAATAACCTGTAGTATCAGGTCTAGGGTTACGTTTTTTTGAGTCTAGATAGTTCCTGATTCGTAATTTATTGAATGAGGGCGTAACTCCAAGAGAGTTAATTTTGTCGGCGGTTTCTGCCCTTTGCTCGGCTTTAATGCGTTCTAGTTCTTCAGACTCACGAATAGTGATGCCGTGAGAGTAAGTTTTGAATTGGGCTGGCAGTTGTGATAACCAAGGACTTGCGATTAACCCCATGCCCAATAATCCCAACATCGCTTGCTTCTGGTATTTCATCGCCACTCAGCCGGAATATTTTACAGTTGTTGCCCGTCGATACTTTGTGTTGTCTGGGGTGGTGGTGCATTAATAATACGAATGTAAACAGATAGCCCAATACAAACTAGAAAAAAAATGACTGAGAATCCGAAAAGATTCTGCTCGAAGAACTTGCGCCATTTTAAGTTGATGACTGAGTTTGTTTGCTCAACAAAGAGCGTGTTAAATTTTTCAAGTCCTGAATTGTTGTCGGTTGTGTGGACTTTTTTTCGGGTGTTGGCACTCCTAGTTCTTGTAAGAATGCTTCCGGGTCAAAACCAACAGTTGCAGTAGTAGTAAGGGTTTGAACTTGTTGCTTAATCTCATCCCCAGTCTTTAAGCCGTACTCTTGGGTAATTTGTTGCCTGATTGAAGGATCTTTGGCCAGTTGATAAATAAACGCTATTTCATCAAAGCCTTGCTCTGTTCTTCTTCTCAATGAACGAGCATCAAGTTCATTCGTGATTTCATCGAACAATTCTTGCTCAAACTCATGAACTGCCAGCGCTTGAGCAACAGTCTTGCCTGCCACAATATCCAAGAATGCTTTAAACGTTTCCCGGCTAACTCCAACAAGTTGTAATTGTTCAGTGGCCATGTCCATAGCTCCCGTCTGTATATTCGCCAAATTGCCGCTACCTCCTAACAGCTTCGATTTGTCGAGGGTTGCTTGCGCTAGATTGAACAACTTTTCTAAGCGATCGCTGATTTCTACAGGAAATTCTTCTGCATTCGGATCAACTGTTGAGTCTGAGGCGGCAAGCTGTTCTAATCCAGCAATAATTTGTTGTGGGCTGTAATTAGCACTTAATAATTCAAACAATTCTGCACGGGTAAATGTGCTATTCGACATGATGTATCTCTCCTAAACCGTATGATGTGAATCTAAGTTGTTCTTGTTCAAAGTTAGCGCGAGTATATTCACCTTTGTTAGCTTCAATAATGGCCTCAACAAGGGGCTTTTTATCAATGCCTTGAACAATGTCTCCAAACAATTCGCCAATCTTTCCTACTACCCATACTTGGTAGGTTGTCATTAATGGCGCACGTAGTCTCTTTTCTTGAGCAAAAGCTTTCATTCTCAAGAGTATTAATCTATACTCTGGAACAAGTGGGGCTACTTCTGTCCACCGTTCTAATGTACGGGGGCAGATGCCTAAAATTTTAGTTGCTTTGGCTTTTGACATCGGTAAAAGCAAGAAATTGACTCCCGATTGGCTTGGTTTTTGATGAAAAAGTTGTTCTCTCCATTGTGGCTTCATGAACTTAGTCAAATCCGTGTCAATAGTCTCAAAAAGATAGTCAATATCTGTGTCAATATCTGTGTCAATCTCCGTATCAAGACCATTGTCAATATCTGTATCAATATTGATGTCCATGACAAACAACAATTGACTATCTATTGACCTTGCCCTTTTATAATAAAAAACCCGCGTCGAATCGGGTAGTGTCTGTGTGACCTTTTTTGATTTTTTAAAGACTTAAATATAAATCTAGTAAACCAAAATGATTTAAGACAGATTCTTTTGGTTGTTGGTAACGACTACTATGCTCGTCAGCTAACCAGTGCTTAAGAGTTTCTGGTGGATAGTCGCTTAGTTCATGAATCTCAGATACCGATAATCTGTGCTTCAATTTAAATTCTTTAGGATGAATCCGTTTCACCTTCAATAAGTGTTTGTTTGACATAATGCAATTACTTATAAAATTTTTCATACAATGCCTTTTGATGTAGCGATACCGAATCACAATTTTTGCGCCTTCACTAAAAAGCAAGCAGACCATGAGACTCTGCTCGACCTCAAACACGGTAGCATCAAGCTTTTGAGACACGCGGATAATTTAAATGAGGCTCAAAACCCTAGTAATGCCGTTAGAATAACTGTCTCATGGTCTGCTCAATCCCTTGCCCTGACTGATTTGGCGCCTCTATGAGAAAGAAAATTCATTTTTTTGAATTTTGCAGAGAACTCCGGTTTTTGGTTCCTTTACTTAAAGTAGGTTTTTCCATTTGTTCTGCGGACATTTTTGTAGCCTGATTTTGTTTGACCAACACTGAACGCAAGTACTGCCGACAAGCTGCTTCTCCCTTATAAATTAGAATCCGCAGCGCTTGTACTTCCTGTATCGGAGAAATACTTTCTTTCAGCAATGGCTGGAATCAAATTCTGTTGCTTCTGCACGTAATCTTGATGCTGCTGCTCCAACACAGCAATCTTGGAGTTTAGCTGTTGTATTTGTCGTAATGCTTGCGTCAAGGACGATTCTTTGTTTCGAGACCGATTATCTAAAGTTAACGTCATTTTCTTACTCCTCTAAATTTAGATTCTTTCTGTTTACTGTTGAGTTGCTTGCTGTACACAATCAATTGCATCTATTATTTCTTCTAAAACATTGAACGCATCATTTAGGACTACATCGTTTGATGTAGAAAAGTACTCAAACGACTGAAGCCTGCGATAATCCTTACTACTCGCCACAAGCCGCAGCGTATATTGACAACCCTGCAAGATAGTCCGAATCTCTGATGTGGTTAACTTAATTTCCATCATTGTTTCTCCTTCTAAAACTTGTCTTGACGAATACTAAAACTTGCTCCGACTAAAGAACTCCCTAAGAAGGCGGAAAAACTGACCAACATTGCGCCCAGGCAAATATTTTTCTGTTGCTCCCAACCAGAGATGATTATGTTGGAGCCAGCATTCGTCTCAATAATCTCCATTCCCCAGCACTCCATTGCCCCTACTCCTGAAAACCCAGTTAAGAGTAGAGAGACGATTGCAGTTGTTTCTATGATGCGGTCAAAAAAAATCCTGGGTTTGAATCTTCTTCTAGTACGGCGGCGAAGAACCATTTTACTCTTGTGGTCTAACTCAGGTTGGTAAACAACTTGTTTGTGGTTAGTCATTTGGCATCCTCCAATTCAATAAAAAATCCTGCACCAGTATTCTTAATCTTTACTTTTCTTTGATTGACCAAGGTTTGAATCACATTAAGACTAAATTTGATATGACACAATCGTGCGCTACCCCCACAACGACCGAGATATTGTAGGCACAGTGAGGATTGGTCAGCAGAGGTAGGATAAGTGGATTTCTTCGGCATGATATTTTTCCTATTGGTGTTATTTAATTCAGTTCAGGCAATTGTGCAAGCGCTCCCTCCATCCAGTCGCTGATTGCTGTTGTTTCATCTACTCCTCGGACTACAGCATCGACTACATGCTTTTGATAAGAGTTAACAGCATGATTCAGATGCCCAAACTTATTTCCAGCCCAAGCCAAACACATGGTCTTTACTAATTCGTCAATTTGAAGAGAATCAAGCTCACTCGGACTCGTAACATTTCGAGAATGCAGCCATTCTTTCACTAAATCCAACGGATAATTTAAAAGTGTGCGAACTTCTTTGACTCGCAAATCCTTTGGGTTGATTGATGGTGGAGTTACAGCTTGCTTGATTGGTTGAACTCTAAGCTGTTGATTATCTTTGCGGGGTCTAATATTATTGTGCGGTTGTTCAGCCTTTTTAGGATTATTTGCACTTTCAGCATCATCATCTTCATCTGCTGTTACCGATAAAATTGCACACACAGCATATCGACGGGCATAGGTCAAAGCTGCACCCAATTTCTGAGAATCACTAATTTCAGGAAGAGGATAAGTACTGGTGATACTCTCTCCAGATTCATGAAAAATATGAGTCCGTAGCACGGTTTTACCTTCAAAGATTTCGGTAGTTTGAATTATTACCAATCCATATTTGCCAAGCGCAGGAGTGACAGCATCCAATACAGCATCTAGTGTTGCATATTTGCGCTTGTAGTGAGAATTAGTACCGTCTTTTTGAATGGGGTTAAACTCTGCCTTTGCTTTGATTAAAGCTTTGATTAGTTCTTGCATTAGTCAATTCCAAACTTTTACCAATCGCTTTCGTTAATATCACCAGACACTTTTTTGCTAAATTTAGCTTTATTTATCTGAAACTCTGAAGCTTTCAAGACAGGCATTGCCGCTTGTTTTACTGAAGCTTTGGCTTGTTGATAGAGGAATTGGGTTATTCCATCCGCGTCTTCTCCATCCTCGACTTGCGCCCATAGAGAACAACCCAGTTCCAACGATTCGTAGTCGCCGAGATTAAATTTTCTAGAGTAGCTAACAGATACAGTTGTGAATTTCATAAGATGTCGGATTTTGTATATGATGGTTGTTAATTTTCTTCGTTAGTATCAACCATTTCAATGGTGAGTCTTTTACATAAATCGCTAGCTTTTATACCAACAATCCTGGTTGAATTTCAGTAGATAATTCTTCCATGATTAATGAATGGCAGGGGATTCATCATTAATTCCTATCTCAATCAAACCTGCATTATTCGATAGAACCGTTGCCCAACTTGATAAAGGCTGAGGAATACTTGTTGCATAAAATTTCATGATTCTGATTCCTGATTAAACTTGATTTCAACGATTTCTTCCACGCACCCCATTGCCTCACTCAAGTAGTGCAAAACATCGGCTAAGTGAGTCGCTGCTTCTGGGTCAATCTTCTTATCGGCAATCAACAAAAGCCAATTTTCATCTTGAGCAATTGCTTGAATATTTACGTAGCACGAATTGAACTGCTTCAGTATTTCTATTGATTCCATTGGTATATTCAATGAATTGTGTTGTTGCATTCCGATAAACTAATAATTTGGTTTTGTTCCCTGCGACATAGGTGGGTTTTACTGCCCACCCGTTTCCTTACGCTGCAACTAAATCTTTCGCTTGTGGCACGTATTTCTTTAACCGCTCCCAATCGTCAAAAGTTAGTGCATCAAATTCTTTATCGAGTAATTTCTCTTCCGTGGGTGGTCGCTCTGTAGCTGTTGTTGATACCCTTGCCACGTTCATGAAGCCGTCTAGTAGTCTGCCAAGCAAAGTTTGCTAAGTAATACCTGTAATTGGTAAACTAGCCAAAAACAGGGAATAATATGGCAAAGAAGTACATCGTTGACTTGAGTGAAGATGAAGTTGCTCAACTGCAATCAATAATAAAGAAAGGTAAGCACAAGGCAAGAACTATAACCCGTGCAAACATTCTTTTGATGGCTGCTGAAGGAGAAACGGATCAAGCGATCGCTGACACAGTTAGAGTGCATACTGCCACAGTACAACGGATACGAGAAAAATTTGTCATTGGTGGGTTAGATTTTGCTTTAAAGGATGAAGCTCATCCACCAAAACCTACAAAATTAGATGAAAAACAAGAAGCATTTTTGATTGCAACGGCTTGTTCTAATCCACCAGAAGGAAGAGTGCGTTGGACAATGCAATTATTAGCGGATCACTTAGTAAACCTTGGGGTAATAGATTCAATTTCCGACGAAACAATACGTCAAACTCTAAAAAAAACGAAATTAAACCGTGGTTAAAAGAACAGTGGTGTATTCCCGAAGTTAACGCAGAGTATGTATTCAGAATGGAGGATGTTTTGGATTTGTACAATGAGCCATATAATCCGAAAAAACCTACAGTTTGCCTAGATGAACGCCCATATCAATTAGTAGAAGAAGTAAGACTTCCTTTGCCACCAGAACCAGATCAGCCTGAACGTTATGATTATGAGTATAAACGCAATGGTGTTGTAAATTTATTTGCTCTTTTTGAACCTTTAGCTGGATGGAGGCATATTGAAGTTACACAACGTCGTACCAAAGTTGACTTTGCTAAACAATTGAAAGAGTTGGTAGATGTTCATTACCGCGATGCTGAGGTAATCCGTTTAGTAGTTGACAATCTAAATATTCATACTCCAAGTACATTATATGAGGCTTTCACACCACAAGAAGCACGTAGAATTATTCAAAAATTAGAGTTCCACTATACTCCTAAACACGCTTCTTGGCTGAATCAAGTAGAAATTGAATTATCTGTTTTATCTCGCCAATGTTTAGAACGGCGTATTCCTAATGCAGAAACATTAACTTCTGAGATTGCCGCTTGGGAGAAACAACGTAATCAACAAAAAGCTAGTGTCTACTGGGGTTTTCAAACTAAAGATGCTCGCAGAAAAATGCAGCGTTTATATCCGAGTTTAACCTAGCAAAGTTGCCTTGGTGGACTACTAGACCGACTGCTGCATCAATCGGCTCGGCGTATCGAAGAGAATCCACACCGTTAGACCAGTGGGTAATATGCTGAAATATCACCCCAATCATTGAATCAGCTTTGTACACTCGATAGTTTCTGGGGCAAGCTCCGCCAACGTAAACCAGCTTGTATCCAGGAATCTCTTGCACCTCTGCGTTGGGGTCGGTTGGAGGCAGAAGTATTTTCTCTCTTGGATCATCCAACTGGGCTTCTTGAAGAGGGAATGGGCTGATCATATTTGATGTGCCATGATGATTTGGATTGTCATAAATTTCGTTGTTGTAGAGGCGATTGCATAACTCTAGGGGAAGCAATCGCTTTTTCTCACTTTTAGGGCTAGGGATTTCTTACACCTGTGCATTCGCATCTGTAGCAGGTAGGAGAGTTTTCTGCTGTCAGTCACCTACTTGAAGTGAGAAGTTACTTGCTGTACTTTGTGTGATGATTGTGTTTATTCGAGATTAACCTCATTGGCGATTGCATTTCTCTTGGAGGAGCAATCGCCTTTTTCACTTTTAGGGCTAGGGATTTCTTACACCTGTGCATTCGCATCTGTAGCAGGTAGGAGAGTTTTCTGCTGTCAGTCACCTACTTGAAGTGAGAAGTTACTTGCTGTACTTTATGTCATGATTGTGTTTATTCAATAACCTCTTGGCGATTGCAATTCTTTTGGTGTGCAATCGCCTTTCTCACTTCCAGAACTTACGCCGCTACTGTCGCTCGGCTTACGGGGGGACAAAAAGGGCTAGGATGCAGATAAAATAAGCCTCATAGCCCTTTCTCCTTGTTGATAATGCCTCCGCTTATTAGGATTTAATATCATTAACTCAGCCACCAATTCATAAGAATTTTCCATAAAATCGACCCAGTTAGACCCATATAATCCAATATAAAAACTGCTATGACGGCGAACTGTCCGCCCAGATTCTTTGATTCGACCGACATATTTTTGAATACCCATACGTTTAAATTTTTGACCAGATATAGTTGC
>NZ_JAIVFX010000089.1 GCF_020829625.1 Nostoc sp. XA010
CGTAATTGATGGTGTTCAAGCTAGAGGGAAAAAAGGAAACTACAGTACACACCGTGTTAAATTTAACTCCCATGACTCTGGTTAAGCTTTTGTTACATAGTTATAAATTTTCCCGCCGACTTACTTAGGAGCACCGAATCCAGTTAAGTTGATAATTGCTAAAAATTACTGGGATGAAATGGGTGATGGTCATCCAGAGTTAATTCACACAGAGTTATTTGATAAATCTGTGAAGTTTATGAAAGAACATTTGAAGTCAGTTGGAATTGACCCTAGTGATATTGATTTTGAAGAAATCTATTCAAATGCAGCAATTCTCCTTATGTATGGTTTAAGGCGTTGGTTTGTCCCTCGTCTTATTGGTGCTCTTGGAATTCTTGAAGAGACAGCTTCCCAACGTTTTCTTGCTATGGTAGACGGTTGCAATAGACTTGGCGTTCCCAAGGATGTCATTCAATATCAGGAAATGCATGTTTCTGTGGATCATGATCATGGACGTGATTGGTTTGATGGTGTTTTAAAACCACTTGTTCATGAATCCAAAGATTTAATGGAAGAAATATGCAAAGGAGTGCTAATTAGACACAATATCGCAGGAGATTACTACAACAAGCTTTATGATTTCCTCAAACGAAAGCAATATCAACGAGTACTAATGAATGAACAAATAAAAGGCATGAGCAACAATCCAACCAAAAACTGAGTTAAGGGCATGATTCCTGTGATCATGATAAGAAACTGGTGATTTAATAGTTGCCGCATTCCTTGTTTATTGGAACAGGGCTATTTTATTCTAAAATGTCATGTTTTATGCTCACGGGTTAATTATCATAAAATGGGCATTTTTGACGGATAAGTTCGTTGCTAAATTCTTGTTTTTCCCAAAAAAGATTAGTAAAAATTGCCCTAAAAATAGAATTAAATAGCCCTGTTTATTCGATATTTAGGCAAAAAACTCCTGTGATAAATGTCTTTATATGGCAACCGCCAGATATGACCGCCTTTATGGAACGTGGCGTTATCGATGACTACCACCTGCCCTGGTTCCAGCAGAGGGATTAAGCTCTCCTTCAAACCAAATCTCAAACACAATCCGGTTGAAGGAACCTTCGATTATAAAAGGAGTTATCAGTTGCTGGTTACGCGTTGCTATAACAGTAATTACAAGTAATAAAACTAAGTTTAGTTAGCAAACCAAACAACTATTGAGTAAGTGTTTCAGTTTTAACTCGGTTTTTGCTTCGATTGCTAATAACATCTCTAGCTTTGCTTTAACTCAAACACGACCTATCTGGAATTACTGTAAAACCTATGTTCATGCTTATATTTGAAAACGATACAGGATTCCGCATCTCAAAGTGTTGTAAAGTAAAATAAGCAGCATTTATCCTTGTATCATGAGCTTTACAAAATCGGAAAAAACTAATACTTGCTCGGCAGTCAACTCAACCACACTCTCATAAGCTTGGTTGATTACTAATAACTAAATGAATTCTATGACGGATCAAGAAAATAACGCATTTACCCTGAAAAAAAATATAACTTTATACCAAGGCATTGCGGCTTTAACATCAACTTTACTTGGTTCTGGAATTTTCGTGGTTCCAGCAATGACTGCAACTATAGCTGGTAATTATTCACTCTTATCATGGTTATTAACTATCGCGCTCATAATTCCAGTTGCTCTTACATTTGGGTATTTAGGCTCCTCTTACCCTAATGCTGGTGGTACAGCTTACTTTGTTGGGAGAGTTTTTGGAAAAAAATCTGAGAATTTTACTTCGTGGCTATTTCTCTCTGTTATTCCAATCGGTCCTCCCGTAGTAGTTATAACTGGTGCAAGTTATTTGGGATCTACTTTTCAGGGTAGTAATAACCAGATATTTTTCATTTCTATATTAATGCTATTGGCAATGTTTGCCATAAATCTCTTTAGTATTGAATTTACTGACAAAATACAGATTATCCTGTCGTGTCTAATTACGTTTGTATTAATTTCTGTGATTGTTCTGGGTTTAATCAACTCACCTATTCATAATGATGTTCTGAAACAGAGCCTTGCCTCAGCAAATATTTGGAGAATCGGAAGATGTATTACAATAATATTTTGGTGTTTTGCTGGTATAGAAACAGTAACACACCTATCTACTGAATTCAAAGACGTAAAGAAGGACTTTTCTAGAGTAATTATCATTAGTATTTTTACCGTTGGTTTACTTTATTTTTTAATCGCATTTGTTGTTATTAAACATGGAGCTTATGGGAACGAGGATAAAAATATTAACTCACTTATTTATTTAACAGGCACTTTTATTGGAAGCTCTGGTAGGTATTTTGTAGGACTGACTGGCTTTTTTGCTTGCTTTCTAACAGTTAATATGTATATTCTTAGCTGCTCACGCTTAATCTATAGCATGAGCGTTAACAAAATGTTATTTAGATGGTTTTCAAGAGCGACACATAATGGTCAATTGCGAAATGCATTGATTGCAACATTTATATTAGTTACAAACACTCTAATTATTAAATTTATCTTTCAAATTGACTTAGAAAATTTAATTTTATATGCAAATGGAGTTTTTATATTAATTTATCTGTTAACATCGATAGCCGGCATTTCTCTACTGCAAGGACATAAACGTTTTATAGCTATAATATCTTCTGCCTTATGTTTCGGCCTTCTCTTAATCATGGGCAGAATGGCGATTTTCGCCATTTTTATTTTAATTTTCTCCATACTATATGAGTACATCAGTGAGAGGTTAAGGTAATTGTATATTTGTTAATAGGGTGCAGGAAAAGGAGAAAAATCCGGCTTGGTGACTGGCTTTCAGAGATATTTAACCACGCCTAAGTATTGATTCTCTGGGGCAGCAAAGTATTTAATCGGGTCATTCGCGTTAACTTTGTCGTGAGCAAAGTCCTCAGCGTAACCTTCGAGTTGGCAACAGGTTTCCCCCATTGCAATCGTTTACCAGAATCACTCGTTGCATTGGGGTATTGATAATTTCTTTATCAATTCCTGCCGTTGCTTTACCAAGATTTGTCTGAGTGATACGTCGAACAGATAATAGTAAGTTTGCGTAGCTGATAAGCATTAACTTCTGTAGACTCCGAAGAGCTTTGAAGCTACCAAGTTTTCTAGCACGAAAGATTCTTTGTCGTAGATTCTTAACAAGTTTGTTGACTTTCTGCCACTTAATGCGGCTCCAGTCTTTTAGTTGTTTCCTCAGTCCGTTTGTTGACATTGCTGTCACCATCTAACTTGTCCTCGGATTAAGTTTCTTTAACTTTTTGTCTTTTCGTGTAAAACCCAAAGTAAGTTGGCTATTCCTTTCGGTCAAGGGCAAATTTTGAACCCCTATCTACCCCATTACAGGTTAGCGTTCGCTTTTTACTTCATCCTCTACCCACCAAAGAATTCGGTCTTTGTTGCCTCGGACTTACTAAGAGTATTCGACCTCTCTTAGACTCTGTAGGGTTTACCCTGTTGCGTCGTTTAGTTGTCTGTTCTCCTTAGATGTTGTCTTTTCTACGATGGGATTTGTATTCACACGTTTTGGTGAGAGCAGAACACCAAAACTACCCATTTACCTTTTGGTTAAAGCCTATCAGCCTGATTTGGCTTTTTGTCAAATGACGTAGTTTAATATGACACTTCACTTAATGTTCATCATAGAGAACTCCCTCTTGCTCTATAACCAGTTTTAGGCTGCCAGTTACGGCTACTTTCGGGGTCTGCACTTCGCCTGTTTCATTACTTACTTGGGCGTGACCAAACTCTTTCTTAGAGTCGTTTCCGTGAGGGTAAGGGGTGTGAATCCCTTAGCGGAGTAGGCTCCACGTTCTAAACGACCAGTTCAGGTCGCGCCTGCTCATTTCACCCCGATTTCCCCAGTATTTAGCCTGACGCCAAATATCGGATTTATTTCGATGAGTGCGTTTGGCATACATTTTCTGCTTCTCGTATAACCAGTGGTCAAGAGAATTGAAAATTTTTGAGGATACTCCAACTCGGAAGTAATTCGCTTATCCACGAATAATCGGATTGAGCTTTCCGTATACAACGTATTCGCCTTATGATCATTAGAGAAAAATCTCTTTGTTAGCAATATGTTCAAGCGTAGTTACGCCATTATAGGAACTGGTGCATTAGGTGGCTTTTATGGTGCCAAACTGCAAAAAGCTGGTTTAGATGTTCACTTTTTGCTGAAGAGTGATTATGAATATGTCAGTAAATCTGGTTTGGTTATTGAGTCAAAAGATGGTGATTTCACCCTGACTCAAGTCAACGCCTACAATGATATAGAAAGTGCGATTCGCTGATTAGTAAAAATCGCGGTAATCAGTCCGTAAATAACTAATCCAGCCCGACAGCAGATTACTGTCACTAAAGGCTGAACTCTCGGTCAGATGTAGGTGAAAGCCCTACCATTCAGACTCAAAATTGACTCCTTATCTGCCCACACCGAACAAGCTCGGTTCTTGTTGAGTGAAGCTGGGAACAGGGCGCAATCAGACGACCGTTACGGGTTGACACTGGCGCTAACAGGGAGTTCCCACGGCGAAAACGGGTCTAGAAAAGCAACTCAGTCATAAGCAGGGCGTAACAGAAAAACCCTGACTTCACTGGAGAAATAATTCCCGCCGCATGTTTTCTAAATAGCGGCAAAGAGTCTAGGGAATCCAGTAGTTGAATTGACCACGCCTAACGGAACAATCAATCTCTCCGAGGGAACGAATAAAAACGATTTGGGAGTCTAGGGGCAGTCGAACCCCAAGTAGGCTAGACGAGAAGCGGAACTCTCTCAAGTCGGGTAGGACAGACCGTAATTGGTCTGAGGTGTTCAGAATACACAAACTCCAGAAGAGAAAATGATTAGACACAGTTACAAAACTAGTGAATCTTGGAAAGCCTTACCGTGGAAGAAATTCCGCCGAAATCTTTTCCGCCTTCACTCATCGCGTGTATAAAGCTGTTCAAGTTGGAGACAAGCGGAAAGCCAGGTTACTCCAAAAGCTTATTCTTAAATCCACCTCGGCTCGATTTCTTGCAATAAGACAAGTATCACAAGCTTTATGCTGGTAAGAAAACGGCTGGTATTGATGGTAAGAAATCCCTATCATTCGAGGAACGCTTCAAACTTGAAGAATTACTGAGAATGAACAGTGGAAATTGGAAGCATCAAGGACTACGGGAAATCCCCATCCCTAAGAAGGACGGGACTACCAGAATGCTTAAGATACCTACCATCGCGGATAGAGCTTGGCAATGCCTAGCGAAATATGCACTGGAGCCAGCACACGAAGCCACCTTCCATGCTAGAAGCTACGGGTTCAGAACTGGGCGCTCTGCCCATGATGCACAACAATACATCTTCAATAACCTACGCTCCTCAAGCAATGGAATAGATAAAAGAGTTATAGAACTCGATATCGAAAAATGCTTCGACAAGATTAACCACTCAGCAATAATGGATGAACTCATTGCCCCCAAAGGCTTAAAACTCGGTATCTTCCGATGCCTCAAGGCAGGAGCCAACCCAGAATTCCCCGAACAAGGTACACCTCAAGGGGGAGTGGTTACCCCTCCTACAATCTTGCAAACTTTCTGATTCAGACTTTGGGACATCAGAAACTTCCCCTACCCGAAAAACCACATTTACCTGTTCAGTATCCACCTCAACTCGCTTTACTAACAGGCGAATAATTTCTCGTTGGCTATTCCATTCTATTGAGTCAAGGTTGTTGATGACTTTAGAGGAAAACTCCTCCAACCGACCAATAATCAGTCTTAGTTCCCGGTTTAGGGTTGCCTCATCATTAAGATTTTTCACCTGAGCTTCTAAAATTGCAACTCGTTCTTTGATTTTATGAATCCTTGGCTCAAATTCGTTTTTTTCAATAAGACCCTCAGCATAGCTATCAATCAGCCGTGCAATACCCCGGCGGAGCTTGGCAATTTGAGATTCTAAAGTCTTAATATTTTCTTGAACAGCTGAAGTCGGCTCCTGTCCTCGGCGTTGATATTCCATATAAAGGCGTTGGGGATTTTTGAGCAAAGAACATACTTCTTGCCAAACAGCCGCTTCCAAAGTATCAGTTCGTACCTGGGTATTGCTACAAACTCGATTACCGCCAAAGCGATAAGCATCAGTACCAATGCACCGATAATAAGCATAGTCACGAGGTTTGCTTTTGGCAGATTTATTACTGATAGCTTTGCCATAGTAAGTATAGCCACAGAGTTTACAGGTGACTAAACCTTGCAACAAGTATCTTGCACCTCGTTGACCAATTCGAGAACGACGCTGATTTTCCTGTAATTGCTCTTGTACAGCAGCAAACAGATTTTCATCTACAATCTTTGGCACTGGTACAGAAATCCATTCTGAGATATCAACTGAGTTGCTTGAATAGTCACGTCTCGGTTGTGGAGAAGCTCCCCGAATGGGTCTTAATCTCTGCCGACGGGAGCAAACTTGGGTTTTACCAAAAGCAGCAAATCCAATATAGGCTGGGTTTTTCAACATTCCCCATACCGTGGATCGATCCCACACTGCTTTTCCGGTTTGGGTCAGGTGTCCGTCTGTATTCAGTCGGCGACATACTTCCCCAATTGTGACCCTTTCTCTGCCTACCCAGTCAAATATTTGTCGAACTACTTGAGCTTGTTCGATAACCAATTTCATTGTGAGCCTGACCGCCCCCATCAGCTTTGCTGACATATTTATAACCATAGGGGGCACAAGACAAGACGTTGACTGAGCCGGATTTGGCTGCATGTCGCTTACCTCGCCGACTGCGTTCCATAATTTTGGCTCGTTCGTACTCGGCTACCATTCCCTGTACTTGCAACAGCAAATCATCTTCTGGCGATTGTCCCAATTCTCGATTGAGGAAAATTACTTCCACGCCACAACGGTACATTTCGTCAATTAATAACACTTGGTAAGCATATTTGCGAGCTAATCGGTCGGGAGAGTGGACGTAAAGTCGATCTACTCCATTAGCAAAAGCCAAGTCCCTCAAACGTTCTAATGCCGGACGTACTAGCGTTGCTCCACTATAGGCATCACCGTGCCGAAACGGGAAAATTGTACGCTAAGGAATTGATGCTAACCTCAACGCTATGAAAACAAGTTGTTTTGAGCGAAATGGCATACCTGTATTTATCACTTTTGACTCGAATTAGTCTTGGAAGATGGTGCAGAGTAGTACCAATACTCTGCACCAATCAACTGAGGGGAAACAGCCGCTCACGGGTACTGTAGAAAAGCGAGGGGCTAAGATGCTTGCTGGGTAACGCTTTTAGCCTTAGCGTACAATTTTCCCGTTTTGGCACGGTGATGCCTATTGCGAATTTGTTTGACTAAAAGTTGAAACTCGCAACGCTTCAAAGTTCCATCTCTGACTCGATGCCATAGTTCAAATAATTTTTCTTGTTCTTTTAGCAAAGCATTTCCGATATCCCTTGAAAC
>NZ_JAIVFX010000008.1 GCF_020829625.1 Nostoc sp. XA010
AAAGTTTAGTTAAAAACTTTGATCGGACACTCGCTCGTGCCAATGCCAAGCTCAAGCTTTGTTTTATCAGATTGATGCTCAGAAGACTAGCCGCTAGCTAGAAAAAAGATATTAAATGGGTTCTATAGGAAAATTAATCATCTATTGATTAAAGTGAGCGACTTACCAAGGTAATTAATACTATGAGTGATTCCAATTTTATTGATGCTTTGCGATGGACATCTGAAGCTAAAGAAAAGTTACAAAATATTCCCTTTTTTGTCCGCTCTCAAGCTAAAGCCAGAATTGAACAGTTGGCCCGTGAAGCAGGTCAAGAGGTTGTGACAGCGAATTTGGTAGAACAGGCTAGGCTTGAGTTTGGACAATAAAACATTCTGGAGGTCGTAACAATGACAGTCGCCAAGAATCGAGCAGACCGAGTAATGCTTTATGACATTAGCTGGCAACAGTTTGAAAATCTTCTAAAAGACTTAGGAGAGCATCGGGCAGCAAGGTTAGCTTACGATCGCACTACTTTGGAAATTATGACACCTTTACCTGAACACGAACATTACAAAGAGGTGATTAGTATTGCAGTTCAAGACATCGCTGAAGAGTTGGCTATAGACTATGAAAGTTATGGCTCGACTACTTGGAAGCGAGAAAGCCGAATGGCAGGGGTAGAATCAGATAATTGCTTCTATTTCCAGAATGAAGCTACGGTTCGGGGTAGATTGGATCTGGATTTGAAACAAGACCCACCGCCTGATTTGGCACTGGAAATTGATATTACCAATAAATCTCTAAATCGTTTTCCCATTTATGCCCGCCTGGGAGTACCAGAACTCTGGTGTTATGACTCCGGTGAACTCAAGATTTATCTCCTGCAAAATGGGGAATATGTCGAGTCAGAGAACAGTCTAGTGTTTCCTACTTTAGCAATTCGATATCTGCCAAAACTCATTGAGCAAAATCGGGCAGATGGGAGACGGGCAATTCGTCAGGCGGTGCGCGAATGGGTGAGAAAAGGCGGAAAAGGTGAACTATCTAGTCAATATAATTCATAATTACGAATTACGAATTACGATCAGCTTGCTCCCACATTCATTGCTGTTAAAAAAGCCTTCTGGCTCACATCTCTGTAAACTGTATTCAAATGCTTCATTACCACATCGCTGGAAGTTGAATTTACTGCATTTTCCTCTTCCTTCGCTAAGGGTATTGCTCCTAAAACATCTAATACCATTTCGCTGGTAGACGGCGCAATCACTACTAATGATGACTCTAATGGCTCATTGTATTGCCAGAAAGAGCCAATTTTTACTGAGTATTTCTTGTTAGGAATTGACTGTTGAATATCGGGCGTTTCTGTGGTATTAGGTTTAATCTTGGCACTACGTAATTGACGTAAATCGCTGATAATTTGCTCTTTGGTGCGTCCGCGCAATTGAAATAGTACAAAGGGGTCTTCACTGAAGCGATCGCCTAACTGATAGTACAGCGCACCAATGTGTTTACAGGGATTTGCTTTATCAGGACAAGAGCATTTACTCTGGACATCACCAAGGGTAAATGGAAATATCGAAAGACCATTTGCGGTAAATACTTCTTCTATATTTTGTGGCATTTCTCCTGCTAGTAATTTTGCAGCAAAAATTGCCCTTTGGGACATGGTTTCAATTACATAACCCCACTGTTCATCACTAAAAGGTTCAAGGGAAAGGGAAACTTTATAAGGTTCTACTTCACTACCTTGCACCCTAGCTAATACTTTTGCTCCTTTAAATTCAATACTCAAAACATTTCCTTGACGAGCATAGTTTCTCGCACGTTCTAAACGCTTTTTAAAACGATAGGAATCTAGCAAATCTAGCCATTGTTGTGACCACCATTCTCGACTTGCTTGTAATGTGTAATTAGTCATAAGTCAATTTAAAATTTAAAATTATGCAATGGATAGGTTGATCTCGTTTTGTGACAGTTACCTCAGACTATAGCGTTTATGGCTGGAAACATATCAGTTTCGCAAATATACGCCTACAGAGCGGAAGTCTGGGACTACACAGAGATGTAAAACCTTGAATTAATTACGAATTACAAATTATTCCATCCCCACTTTGCGCTGCAACCGCTCAACCAATTGGCGCAAAAAATCCAAGTTCCGAGAGCGCAGGCGCTCTCGGATTTCCAGGGCAGCCTGTGCCAAGGGTAGCGCCTCTGCGTAGCGCCCTTCTTCCTCCAGAACTCGTGCCAGACCAGATTGAGCATGAGCTACCGAGTTTTGCTGTCCTAGTTCCTGGGCCAAGGCTAACTCACGCTGATACAAGGGGCGGGCTTCTGTAGGGCGGTTGCGGTTAAGGGCTAGAAGTCCCAGGTGGCCGTAAGAATCTGCTTGTTTTTCTTTATTTCCTAGTTTTTCTTCTATCACCAATCCTTGCTTAAAGTAGGACTCAGCACGATCATATTGTCCCTGTGATCGCCCAAATCTTCCCAGATCGGTGAGAACGATCGCCTCTCTCTTCTCATTTCCCAACTTTCGGTAAATTACTAACGCCTCCTGGTACAGCCGCTCCGCCTCAGCCCAATCCTGGCGTTGCTCTGCAATCACTCCTTGCACACGGGTTGAAAAAGCCTTATCCTCAAAGTTGCCTCCCTGTTCCATCATCTCTTTCATCTGATCTGCCGAACTTGCTGTTCGATCTGTGTCCGCACGTTGGCACTGAATCCAGGCAACATGATACGCACCCCAGCCAGCATCGCTCCACTGATCCAGCGCCTTTCCTGCCTGATATCGCCACTCAGCCAAGCGCACCCACTCATCCCAGTAGCCTCGAAACCGGAGGAAGTTAGACAAAGCATTTTCCAAATCGATGAGCATCTGGGCAGCTTGTTGGTCTTTCTGTGTACCGGGGATACCTGCCATCTCCCACAAGGTTGTCGCCACGCCCTCTAGATTCTGCCACTCAGCTTCCAGGTTGTCATGGGTCTGATAGGCATCTTTGTCCTCACCCCCGTACTTCTGGGCAAAGTCCACCCAGTAGCGCAGAACTTTCCTTTGGGCAGCAGAGTCAAACCGAATTCCACTTAGGGGTGCAGTCCCAACAGTATCCGTTCCGTCCACAGCTGCCAGGATATATGTGCGAGTGAGGGGGTGTAGGCCAAACCGTTCTCCATCCAAATCATTCACCAAAGATAGAGTTACCAGCCGTTCTAAAGAAACTTGGATCTCGGTTATGGCTAAATCCGTAGCATCTGCCAATGCTGAGGTTTTTGCTGGTGTCAGGAATACAACTAGGGCACACAACACTGTGCGATCATTTCCAGAGAGAGTTTGGGCAGCATCGGCAAACAGAAACCCGTAGAGATCGGGGGATTTGGCAGCATTCCGCAACCGCTCTAGGGCAACACTGATGGAGTAGCCTTTGTCTGCCACCTGTCCTAATGTCCAATCCAGCGCTAGGGGATTGCCACCAGAGGCTTCATATAAAGCGGTCAATATCTCTGGCTTTGTGGCGTTTAGTTCCTGGGCTAGGCGGGGGTGCGATCTTCCCTTCTCTGTCATTAATTCCAAAGCTTCTGCCTCTAAGAGACGATCTAAGCGGATGGTGACAGCGCTTTCCCCAGTACGGCGGCGGCTGGTGATGATGGCTTTGTTGGGGGTGGGCAGTTTCCGCACAAACTCGGCAATCATATCGCGTTCTTCTGCATTCAGCGTTTCCAAGTTGTCCCAAATCAACAGGGTGCGCCGTCCCCGCAGAGCATCCAGAAGGGCGCGGCGGCGTTCTGTGGCATCAGTCATTTTCACAATGTCTGTCTGTCCTAACCCCTTGGCAAATTCCCGGCAGAAGCTATCGAGAGAAGACAAAGCAAGGGTTTCTTCCCGCACTCCTTCAGCTGAAAGCCAGGTAGTCTTGGCAGAAACAAACAGGTAGGCATCAAACAAGGCTTGCTCACGGGCTAGGTGTGCTACCTCCAGCGCTAACGCCGTTTTGCCCATACCACCAATACCATCGATCGTCACACCCCAACCGCGTTCCTCTGGTGAAAGTGCCTCCAAACAACGGGCGATTTCTTGTTTTCGCCCCACAAACACATCGTTATAGCGGGGCAGGTTATCGGGCAGACTTTCCGGGCGTTGTCCCTGCAACTGGCTTAATCGTGCCTCTAAGCTAGTGACTTCTTTTTGTTTTTCTTCTAGTTCTATTACTAAGTCCGGCGGAATTCTAATCCCATAACTAGCTTTTTCCTCCTCTATTATCTGGAGGGCGCGACGAGCGCGGTTGAGAGTTCGCTGTAATGGTTCTTGATTATCCATAATGTTATATAAAAAATAAATCTAATATTAATACGCTGCAAACTATGGAGATCCCCCTAAATCCCCCTTAAAAAGGGGGACTTTAAGAAACTCTCTTGCCCCCTTTTTAAGGGGGGTTGGGGGGATCAAAAGCCTGTGGGGTAACTTTAGTCTTTCACAGTATCCCTCAAAACTCGGTGGTTCGTGTTCAGAACTCGGCAGTTGGTGTTCAGAACTCGGCAGTTGGTGTTCGCAACTCGGCAGTTGGTGTTCAGAACTCGGCAGTTGGTGTTCGCAACTCGGCAGTTGGTGTTCGCAACTCGGCAGTTGGTGTTCGCAACTCGGCGGTTCGTGTTCGGAACTCGGCAGTTGGTGTTCAGAACTCGGCAGTTCATGTTCGGAACTCGGCAATTGGTGTTCAGAACTCGGCAGTTCATGTTCGGAACTCGGCAGTTGGTGTTCAGAACTCGGAATGAGAAAAATCATCGTCGGATATATTTGCTTAATCCAATCCTGTTCTTTGATGCCGGGACTCTAATTCAGTTACCTGGCGACGTTTCTCTTCTAATTCAATCTGCAAATCCACTGGAATACGAATGCCAAAGGAAGCAGCTTGTTCTTCCAAAATTGCTAAGGCTCGTTTTGCTCTTGCTAATGCAGGTGTTACAACTTGTTGATCGGTCATAATTTGCAAATCTGAGACTGTGGTTGAGTTTGCTAGCCCCTTCCCTCCTCGCAGCATGGCAATAGGAAAATCTTCCATCGCCGTATCAAAAAATGGAGTCTGTTCTGCCTGACGTTGAGTTCTGGCACTCTCTGGAACGGTTTTACCCAAATGATTGATCAGATTTGAGAGCATAACTTTGGAATCCCCTGGTTGATTAGCCGCTCCCCGCAATGCCTCAATTAGATGATAAGTATACAGACTCATGGTTTTATCAGGACGTATCCAAGAAACCTGATTGCCTCTGGAGGACGTAAACACCGCCCTTCCTTCGCCCTGCTTCAAGGCATCGACTACACCCTTGGGCAATGCCGTAGCGATAAAATCAGCAGGTAGTTCGCCTTTAGAAGTAGCCATACCCTCTGCATGACAACTATCAATTACCACCCACAACCGCTTTGCTTGAATCTGCCGCAAAGCTTGAGTAAATTCTTGGGCAGATAGAGCGGTGTTAGCAATGTCTGTGGAATTGAAGTCATGTTGCAGCAAATAATAACACTGACTTGATAAATCAAAGCACCCATGACCAGAGTAAAAAACTACAATTGTTGCATCTTTATCGGCAGCAGCCTTTTCCTTTAACCACGTTAATCCATCCAAAATTGCGCTGCGCGTTGTCTGTTGATTCTGCAATAACCGAATATGTTCTGAATCATCCAGATAGGCACACAAGTTTGGATCGGTTAACACTGTTTTCAAAGCTTGCACATCTTTAACTGTGACAGGCAATGAATATCGAGATTCGGCTGTTGTGCCAACCCCAATTAACAATGCATAACCGTGGGCAAAGTGATTCGACATGATGGCACAGGGTAAGGAAAAAGGTGTGATATTTTTCAATATCGCATATTTAATCTAGTGGTTCATCGCGTTAATTATCAGGGGTTGAGAGATGGAACCGCATTCGCGTTGGCGTCTCCCCTTGGGAGAAGGGCGCATTCGCGCAGCGTCTCGTCAGAGAAGAGCGCAAAGGAAGAACAATTAAGAATGAGTTCACTTTGTAGTGGGTGGCTCTAACCCTAAATTCAAGGACTAAAGTCCTTACTACAAACTTATTCTGCATCATCGTCAATTACTGCACTGCGATCAAGTAGTAGTAAGTTGCGAAGTTGGTCTGTATCCATTTCAGTTAACCACTCTTCTCCAGCACCTACAACTTGTTCAGCTAGTTGTTTTTTACTTTCAATCATGTCATGAATTTTTTCTTCTAAAGTACCAGTACAAACAAATTTATGTACTTGCACATTCCGGGTTTGACCAATGCGAAATACTCTATCTGTGGCTTGATTTTCCACGGCTGGATTCCACCATCTATCAAAGTGGAATACATGATTTGCTCGTGTTAAATTCAGCCCTACTCCACCCGCTTTCAGAGAAAGAATCATAATTGGAGGGCCTTGAGGATCGTGTTGGAAACGGTCGATCATTTCCTCTCTTTGTTTTTTACTCGTACTGCCATATAAAAAGAATATTTCTCGTCCTAGCTGTTTTTCTAAATAGGGTTTAAGTAATTTACCCCACTCAGCAAATTGTGTAAAGATTAAAGCGCGATCGCTTTCTGCTAAAACTTCTTCTAACATTTCTTCTAGCCGCAGAAGTTTGGCTGAATTATGTTGCTCTAATGTCGCCTGCTTCAAGTATTGTGCTGGGTGATTGCAGATTTGTTTTAGTTTGATTAGTAACGCCAAAATCATCCCCCGACGTTGCAATCCTTCAGCAGATTCTATCTCTACTAAAGATTGTTCTACAACTTGTTGATAAAGTGCAGCTTGTTCACCAGTTAGACCGCAAAATACGGTCATTTCTTGCTTATCTGGTAAGTCTTGAATGATGTCGCGATCGCTTTTCAATCGCCGCAGTATAAATGGTTGCACTAATGAACGTAACTGAGTCAAAGAAGCAGTATCACCATACTTTTCTATTGGCATGGCAAACCGACGCTGGAAAAATTGCTTATTGCCTAAATATCCAGGATTGAGAAAATCTAAAATAGACCATAGTTCTTGCAGCCTATTTTCTACTGGTGTCCCCGTCAACGCAATCCGAAATGTCGCTTCTAATTCCCGCACTGCTTTTGACTGCTTCGCCTCTGGGTTTTTCACATTCTGAGCTTCATCTAAAACAATTATCTGCCAAGAGACACTTTGCAATGATTTTATATCTCGATGAAGCAGTGAGTAGCTGGTGACGATTAAATCGTGCTTTTTCACTGCTTCTAAAAACGCTTTTCCTTTTGGGCGTTTGTCACCGTGATATTGCAAAATTTTCAGGCTTGGTGCAAATTTATTGACTTCCCTTTCCCAGTTGCCTAAAACAGAAGTTGGGCAAACTAATAGTGTTGGATTTTCTAATGCATCTTGTTCTTTGAGATGTAGCAAAAAAGCAATAAACTGAATAGTTTTACCGAGTCCCATGTCGTCTGCGAGACACGCACCCAAGCCCCAACGTTCCAAGAAGGACAGCCAAGCAGCGCCACGTTCTTGATAAGGTCGCAACTGCCCTTTAAAGCCTGCTGGTGTCGGTAAAGGTGCGATCGCTTGATTATTGTTTAGCGCTCCAATCAACTCTTGCAATGCCCCAGATGCCTCAAAGCTAACCACTGGTAATTTTTCAATTACCTGGGTATCCCCTGTACTGAAACGCAAGGCATCTTCCAAGGAAAGCGCCATTTGGTCTTTGCGAGTGGTAAAAAATGTTTGGGCTGTCTTAATGTCTTGAGGCCGCAATTCAACCCACTCGCCGTTAATTTCTACTAGCGGACTATTTAAAGCCACAAGTTTATCAAACTCAGCTTTAGAAATAGTTTGTCCGCCAATTGCCAATTGCCATTGGAAATTTAGTAGACTTTGCAATCCTAAACGTCCCTGCTTTTTCTTTGGGGTTTCGGCAGTAATTTTCAAACCCAAACGGTTTGCCCATCCTTCGCGGTTCGCTAAACTAGGGGGCAAAATTACTCCCAAACCACTGTCTTCTAACCTCCAAGCTACAGCCTTGATAAACTCATAAGCTTGCATGGGGGTGATACGAGAAAATTGGGGATATTCGGTTTCAAAACTGGCTACTATTGTTGGATATAATCGGGAAGCTAGCCCCAAACCTCGCAAAAATGTTTCCTGTGGTTGCTCAATTGTCCGATTTTCATAAACCAATCGTTCAACTGGATTGTTCCAAATAGTTGCCGCATCTACCAAAAACTCAGGAGCATCAGCTGCTTGCAAATAATACACCAATGTCCAATCTGTTTCGCCAGACTCTGGAGAACGCAGTTGAAAACAGGTACGAAATAGAGTTTTAAGAGTTAATTGGTATTGTAGCGGCATAGTCCAAGCCTTTAATGCCGCTTCCAGTCGTTCCACTTCAATTGCATCTGCATTAACTGTATGAGATGCATTAGTTAAAGCTTGCAACCACTGTCGCACCCCACCTGCTAAAGATGCCATCGCCTTAGCTTCCATTGGAGGCTGAGAACCCACCATTCCTCGCACTTGGGCATCTATCGTACTGTTAAGGAATCCCAGCAACAATTCTTGAGGTTCGGTAGGGAAGTTTACTGCTAGGTGAGGGAATGAGGAGGATTTTGCTCCCCCTGCTCCCTGCTCTCCTGCTTCTTCCCCACTCCCCACTCCCTCTTGATAAGTCCGACAAACCAACGGCATATTTGCAGAAAATCTTTCTAGACGGGTTCCATCTACAGCACTGTCTAGAAGTACTTGCCATTTGGCAGCAAATGCACCATCTGATTGACGGCCAATTGTTGGTAAAAACTTACACCGTGAGATTAAATCTAAATTCCACCGGGCAACTTGCGACCAAAAACGTAAATCTCCTCCTAAAAAGGCATCTTCTCCGTTAGCAGCATTTAGGGGAACAGCCGCAAGAAATTTTACTGCTTCGCTGGGGTTGAGACAAAAACCTTCAACTCGCCACGGTTGCAAATATTGTGGGGAGTCTGTGTCTAGCCCCAAACTGGCAGAATGTACAGGGAAAATCGCTGTTGTTTCTTCGTTACTGCCTTCTGGGATATAAGTTGGTACGGCAATGATTTGGGAATACGTTGGTAAACTGATCTCAGTGGTAGTGGCGGCTTTGCGCGTTCGTCCAGTTGTAGCGATGGCTTTGCTTGCCGCAGGCATCGCTACTTGGGGTTGCTGCATGAAGTTGGTAATCGCCATGTTCTGGGAACGCAACCACTCATTCAACTCAACTGATGTCATCGCCAATGGATGTAGTGGTGTATCTCCAGAACCATTAGGCTCGAAATTCACTCGTGGCGATCGCCAAGTTTCTCCCCAAATAAATAAACAACCATTTTGATTTTTTAGTAACCAATTACAGTGTAAAATCGCCATTTTCTAACTACTTAGATTTCCCAAATTTCAAGAATCAAAACCGCAATTATTCTACTTTTTGCATCTTCTCAAGAAGATTTTTAACTAAAAATTACATATAATTAATTTATTTAATATCAAGATTATTAATAATGATTTTTCCTATAGTTAAAGTTTTAAAAAGCGGGATAATAGTTGAACTAGATTATATGCATCCTCAAGAACAGGAGGTTGTAAGAGCATTACTCAATGTTGTAATTGTTGAGGGTAAAACTTATCCCCAAAAGGAACCTCTATCTCAGACAGAATTTTCAGCTTACTGGTTGAGTAAGGATGCCTTTGTTGTCAGGACATCTGTTCAGAATGCTACACACAAACCAAAAGAAATATTAGGGGCGTTTTATTTAAAACCAAACTTCCCCGGTCGGTGTTGCCATATTTGCAACGCTGGTTTTATTGTACAACCTGGGTTACGTGGTCAGGGAATCGGGCGGTTCATGGGAGAGGCAATGCTCTTGATAGCAGCAAACCTTGGCTACGAAGCAGTAATGTTCAATTTGGTCTTTGAAACTAATATACCTTCAATTACACTTTGGCAGTCGTTAGGATTTGAGATCATTGGGCGCATTCCGCGTGCGGCGAAGCTAGAGGATGAACAAATGGTAGACGCGCTGATCATATATCGGGCTTTAGGTTGAACTACTTATCTATCTTTGTATGTACTAGAAGCCAGTCATAGTGCATAAATGTTAGGATTGCCACAGAAAGAGAATAGCGAAAGAGAAGGAAAAAAAACTGAATGGCAGAAGTTGATAAGTCAATATCCTTCGATGGAAGGGATATTCGACTGAAAGTAGGCCTACTAGCTCCCCAGGCTGGTGGGTCGGTTTTGATAGAATCAGGGGATACATCCGTTTTAGTGACGGCTACGCGATCGCAAGCCAGAGAAGGCATTGATTTTCTTCCGCTCACAGTAGATTATGAAGAAAGGCTATATGCTGCTGGTAGGATTCCGGGAGGGATCATGCGCCGAGAAGGTCGTCCACCAGAAAAAACAATTCTCACCAGCCGTCTAATAGACCGCCCCATGCGTCCCCTGTTCCCTTCATGGCTACGGGATGACCTGCAAATTATTGCCTTAACGCTGTCGATGGACGAGTTAGTTCCACCCGATGTGTTAGCAGTTACAGGCGCTTCAATCGCTACCCTGATTGCCCAAATTCCTTTTAATGGGCCAATGGCAGCAGTGCGGGTTGGTTTAGTGGGAGATGATTTCATTATTAACCCCACTTATGCCGAAACTGAAGCTGGAGACTTGGATCTGATAGTAGCAGGTTCACCACATGGCGTGATCATGGTGGAAGCGGGAGCCAATCAGTTGCCAGAGCGAGATATTCTCGAGGCGATTGACTTTGGTTATGAAGCAGTACGGGACTTAATCAAAGCGCAGCAAGATTTAATTGCAGAACTGGGTTTGGTAATAGTGCAAGAAGCACCACCAGAAGTAGACCAGACTCTGGAAAATTATATCCGCGATCGCGCTAACGGCCAGATTAAGAAAATCTTGTCTCAATTTAGTTTCACCAAACCGGAACGCGATGCAGCTTTAGATGTCGTCAAGGATGAAATTGCCGCGACGATTAGCGAACTGCCAGAAGAAGACCCAATTCGAGTTGCCGCAACTGCAAATAAGAAGGCACTTGGTAACACTTTTAAAGATATTACCAAACACTTCATGCGGCGACAAATCATTGAAGATAACGTCCGCGTTGATGGTCGTAAACTCGATCAAGTGCGTCCCGTTTCTTGTTTAGTTGATGTTTTACCAAAGCGAGTTCACGGTAGCGGTTTATTTAACCGGGAACTAACTCAGGTATTATCCACTTGTACTCTGGGTACACCTGGGGATGCTCAAAACCTTAACGATGACATGCAGCTAGATCAGCACAAGCGTTATCTGCATCATTACAACTTCCCGCCTTTCTCAGTCGGGGAAACCAAGCCAATGCGGGCCCCAGGAAGGCGCGAAATTGGTCACGGCGCATTAGCAGAACGAGCGCTAATCCCTGTGCTACCGTCAAAAGAAGATTTTCCCTACGTGATTCGCATCGTATCGGAAGTACTTTCCTCAAACGGTTCCACTTCAATGGGTTCAGTGTGCGGTTCCACCCTAGCTCTGATGGATGCTGGTGTACCAATTATCAAACCCGTCAGTGGTGCAGCAATGGGTCTGATTAAGGATGGGGACGAAGTGCGAATCCTCACCGATATTCAGGGCATTGAAGACTTTTTGGGCGACATGGACTTCAAAGTTGCTGGTACAGATACCGGGATTACCGCCTTGCAAATGGATATGAAAATCTCCGGTTTGTCGTTGGAGGTTATTTCTCAAGCGGTTCACCAAGCTAAAGCAGCCCGGTTGCACATTCTGGAGAAAATGCTCGCCTGCATTGACACGCCACGGACTGAAACCTCACCTTATGCCCCACGTCTGTTAACAATCAAGATTGATTCAGACATGATTGGTCTGGTCATCGGCCCTGGAGGCAAGACGATTAAGGGAATTACAGAGGAAACTGGTGCTAAAATTGACATCGAAGATGATGGCACCGTGACAATTTCGGCTGTGGATGAGAGCAAGGCCAAGAGAGCCAGAAACATCATCCAGGGTATGACCCGCAAGCTGCACGAAGGGGATGTCTACGCAGGACGCATCACTCGGATTATACCGATAGGTGCATTTGTGGAATTTCTGCCTGGAAAAGAAGGGATGATTCACATCTCACAACTAGCTGACTACCGCGTTGGCAAAGTTGAAGATGAAGTAGCGGTGGGCGATGAAGTGATTATCAAAGTGCGCGAAATTGATAACAAAGGTCGGATTAATCTCACCCGCTTGGGTATCCACCCAGATCAAGCAACAGCAGCACGGGAAGCGGCGGCGGTGAATCGGTAACTCGATTTGGGATTTTAGATTAGATAAAATCTAAAATCCGCGATGCCTACTGTGAAGGCATCGCCGTATGCTTCTCTAATTAGTTGCAATCTTAACTTGATAAAATAAAACAGTTAATATATGTTTTAACCTCGCCTATACTTGTTCAACGTGACTACATTATTTATATTATTTTGACAAGCTGTAATTAGAGTAATTTTAACTACACCTTTTATCTATTTACAAATTTAGTAAATTGTTTGATCATAACGACACAAGACGAAACGTAATTAACAACACTTTTTTGTAAGAAGTCGTAGTTTATGTAATTTTTCTGATGAATGTTCTGTCAAAAATATCATGAATTTAGTTCAAACGATAAATAAACTGACATCAACTCAAGTCCCCACACTCAATGATTGCAGTTCACAAAACCTGCTCAACTACTTTGAGAATTCTTGGGAACTTGAAGAAACACTCATGAAAAGTTTAGTCGGGGAAGAAACTTTTTATCTTAACCCCGATCCTTTAAGAAACCGGATAATTTTTTATCTTGGTCACTCAGCTGTTTTCTTCATCAATAAGTTAATTCGCGTTGGTTTAATCAAAGCTGGAATTAATTCACAATACGAAACCCTATTTGAAATTGGAGTTGATCCCCAAACACCGACAGAACTCGACGCAGCTATGCAAGGGGTTAGCTGGCCTGAGGTAGAAAAAGTTTGGCAATATCGAGACAAGGCGCGAGAAGCAATTACAAAAGTTATTCAAAATACTCCCCTGGATCTCCCAATTCATCAACAACATCCCTTCTGGGCTTTGCTGATGGGAATAGAACATAGTCGGATTCACTTTGAAACCTCGTCGATGCTAGTGCGTCAATTGCCTAGCGATCGCCTCAAACGTCCCCAAGGTTGGAATTACGCACCTAGTAAGGGTAACATTCCCAACAATGCAATGCGCCGGGTTCCTGGTGGTGTGGTGAAACTGGGAAAACCCAAGGATGATCTTACTTATGGTTGGGATAGCGAATATGGCGATCGCACTGTTGAAGTAAAACCGTTTTTAGCTAGCCAATATCTCATCACTAACGGCGAATATCTGAAATTTGTTCAAGCTGGTGGTTACAATAATCCAGACTACTGGAATGCTGAATCTTGGGATTGGAAACAACTCTACAACGTAGAACATCCCAAATTCTGGATACCCTTCCAGGATGGTTATCGCTATCGAGCCACATTCGACGAAATAGACTTACCCCTAGATTGGCCTGTAGAAGTAAATTACTACGAAGCGATCGCATTTTGTCGTTTTCAAGGCTCAGATATGCGCTTGATGACTGAAGCCGAATGGAATCAAGCGTTACTTATCTCTGAGGATAACCAGTTATCAAGTAACTATAATCTCAACTTAGAATTCATTTCCCCCAGCCCAGTGGGAATGTTCAAACCAGCTAATAGTGCTTCTGGACTTTACGATCTTAGAGGAAACGTCTGGGAATGGTTAGGGGACACATTCAACGCCCTACCAGGATTTCAACCTCATCCGCTTTACCAAGATCAAGCAGCACCGTTTTTTGATGATAAACATCAGATGATGCTTGGCGGTTCTTGGGCTACTAACGGTTCAATGGCATTACCAACCTATCGCAACTGGTTTCGTCCCTACTTTTATCAACACGCTGGTTTTAGAATTGCTCAAGATTTCAAAGGAGATTGTTGATAATGCGACCAAATCCTATCGTACCAGAATCCGGTCAAGAATCAGTTTGGGATTATCCCCGTCCGGCTCGTTTAGAAGATAGCAACAAATCAATTCGGATAATTTGTAATGGTGTTGTTTTAGCAGAAACAACTAAAGCTAAAAGAGTCTTAGAAACTAGCCATCCTCCTGTTTATTACCTTCCTTCTGAAGACATTAAACTAGAATATCTAATTGAAACACCTAAAAAAACTTGGTGTGAATGGAAAGGCAAGTGTCAATATTATGATATCAGCATCGGTGAAAAGTATATAAATAACGCTGCTTGGCGATATATTGAACCCACACCTGATTTTGTAACAATTCAAGAATACTATGCTTTTTACCCTAGTTTAATGGATGCTTGCTATGTAAATGATGAGCTAGTTATGTCTCAACCTGGCGATTTTTATGGGGGATGGATTACTGCTGATATTGTCGGGCCATTTAAAGGTAGCCTTGGAACAATGGGGTGGTAAGGGACTTCCAATTAAAAAAATAATCAATCGTTTTGAAAGGCAGGGGGAGAAAAAATTGGATAGCGGTTCCCACTCAGATGCGGTATAAGGTTATATCGCAAGATATAGGGGCACGGCATGCTGTGCCCCTATGGGTTACTTTCTCTTTTGCTTAAGCTTTTTTCAACCAGCTAAACATAGCGCGTAAATCTTTGCCGACTTCTTCAATTTTGTGTTCAGCTTCTTTGCGACGCATGGCGGTAAATCCTGGTTTACCAGCTTGGTTTTCTAGAACGAATTCTCGTGCAAATTGTCCAGATTGAATTTCGCTGAGAATCTTCTGCATTTCAGCTTTGGTTTGTTCAGTCACAATCCGCGGCCCACGAGTATAATCGCCATATTCAGCAGTGTTAGAAATGCTATCGCGCATTTTAGCTAAACCGCCTTCCACAACCAAGTCAACAATCAGCTTGACTTCATGCAGACATTCAAAATAAGCCAATTCTGGTTGATAACCAGCTTCTACCAAAGTTTCAAATCCGGCTTTGATTAAAGCACTCAAACCACCGCATAATACGGCTTGTTCGCCAAATAAATCTGTTTCGGTTTCTTCGCGGAAAGTCGTTTCGAGAACACCAGCGCGAGTACCACCGATACCTTTAGCATAAGACATGGCGCGATCGCGTGCCTGACCACTAGCATCTTGATAAACTGCAAACAGCGCTGGTACGCCTTCACCACCTTCATAAGTCCGTCGTACTAAATGCCCTGGCCCTTTAGGTGCTACCATCACCACATCTACGTTAGCAGGTGGTACAACTTGCCCAAAGTGAATATTGAAGCCGTGGGCAAAAGCTAATACATTCCCTTCTTCGAGATTTGGTTCAATCTCGTTTTTGTAAATCGTTTTTTGGACTTCATCAGGTAACAAAATCATGATGAAATCAGCAGCATTGGCAGCATCTGCAACATTTTTCACAGTTAACCCAGCTGCTTCAGCTTTTGCGACTGATTTGCTACCCGGATATAGTCCCACAATCACATTCAAACCACTATCTTTTAAATTGAGAGCGTGGGCATGACCTTGGGAACCATAGCCGATAATAGCAATAGTTTTTCCAGCCAAAAGGTCTAAATTGGCATCTTCGTCATAATACATCCGGGCCATAGAAGCATCTCCTGTCAGCAAGCATCGTCATCAATTGGCAGACTTACGATTGTACCCCAAAGTGAGTAACCACAGATGAAGTGTGAGACATTGAATTTATTCCTTTGGATTGGGGACTGGGGACTAGGCAATACGGTTCGGGTAACATGTTTATCTCTCGAAGATCCCCCCAACCCCTTTAAAAAGGTCGCCCCAGGCGGGTATTGAGGGACTAGGGACTAATGACAAACCCTGTTACATAAATTGCAACAATGCAGGCTTTGAGTTTTTCGTCAGCAATACTGGGGTTAACTTCATCCATCTAGGGGTAGATTATGTACGCTTCGACTAAATTACCGCGCACATCTGCTTTATTTGTGAGTGCGTTGTTAGGAGGGGTGATTTTCACCAGTTGCGCCTCTTCCGAACAGATGGCAAATAAGCAGTTACCTCGAATTGCAGCTGATGGCGCGGAAAATCCAGCATCTGCACCTGCTAGTGATAGCAGGATGTCCCAAAAGGCGGAAGCTGCACCAATAGCCCGTTCTCGTCCGCAACTCATCAAAAAGGCAGCAATATCTTTGACTGTCAACTCTGTAGATCAGACTATTGATGCTGTTTCGCAAATTATCAATAAACAGCAAGGGGATTTGATCGGGTTGAAACAACAACAACCCAAAACCGACAACCCGCGTTATACAGCAACAATACAATTGCGGATACCAGAGAACCTACTGGAATCTGCCCTGGAAGAACTAGCTAAATTAGGCACTGTTGAGAGTCGCAATATCACGGCAGAAGATGTGGGCGATCGCTTGGTCGATTTCCAAGCTAGATTAACTAATTTGCAAAAAACTGAAGCCAATTTGCAAAAAATTATGGATCGGGCGGGTTCTGTTAGAGATGTACTTAGTGTTGCTCAAGAACTAAGCAATGTCCGAGAAACTATAGAACAAATTAATGCCCAACTCAAAAGCCTACAAAATCAAGTTGCTTATTCCACTATTACGCTGAATTTACAAGCAGCAGTTTCTAGCACCAGTTCACAACCTGCCTTTGGTTTGCAAGTACAGGAGACTTGGAATAAATCTACCCACTCCCTTAGTTCATTTTCCGTTGGCTTACTCAAGCTGGGTATTTGGTTAATTGTTTACAGTCCCTATTTGTTAATTTTTGCTGCCCTTGTCTATGGCTTTAACCGTTGGCGGCGAACTCATTCACCACATTTAACACAAGCACCAGAATCAACTAGTTCTGAGTGAGCTTGCATAAATCCTACATCTACCGTTGATAAATCTACACAGGCAAAGAGTGATTCAAATATTGCCAACTCTTATTGTCTGAACCTCCATCTTGAAAATTTCTCTTTATCCTGTAGTTTTAATTACTTTAAAACTTTTTCAAATGTAAACAGGAATACAAAATATATGATGACAATTTTGATACAAATTTGTTAAGAATAGTTACAATAGTCGGCATACACGATAATATTTCTTATGGTAAATTCACTTGACAATAATCCACCCCATAAAGTAGTTATTGTTGGCGGTGGCTTTGGTGGACTTTATGCGGCAAAAACACTCGCCAAAGCGGCGGTAAACGTTACTTTGATCGATAAACGTAACTTTCATCTATTTCAACCCCTCCTATACCAAGTCGCCACAGGTGCGCTATCTCCTGCGGATATTTCCTCACCGTTGCGTTCTGTCCTCAGCAAGAGCAAGAATACGAAAGTGCTGCTGGGAGAGGTGAATAATATTGATCCAGAAGCAAAACAAGTGACTGTAGGCGACGAAGCAATAGCTTACGATACGTTAATTGTCGCTACAGGAGCCAAGCATTCCTACTTTGGTAAAGATAACTGGGAAGAATTCGCCCCAGGCTTGAAAACTGTAGAAGATGCGATAGAAATGCGTCGCCGGATTTTTACGGCATTTGAAGCCGCAGAAAAAGAAACTGATCCAGAAAAACGCCGTGCTTGGTTAACCTTTGTAATTGTTGGTGGTGGCCCAACTGGTGTAGAGTTAGCGGGTGCGATCGCAGAATTGGCAAATCAAACCCTCAAAGAAGATTTCCGCAACATCGACACATCAGAAGCCAAGATTTTGCTATTGGAAGGTTTGGATCGGATTCTGCCACCTTTTGCGCCAGAGTTATCAAAAGAAGCGGAAGCATCCCTGACGCGCTTGGGAGTGGTTGTGCAGACAAAAACACTGGTAACAAATATTGAAAATGATGTTGTTACCCTCAAACAAGGCGATGAAGTTAAAGAGATTGCCGCAAAAACGGTATTATGGGCAGCAGGTGTCAAAGCTTCAGCAATGGGCAAAGTACTAACAGAACGCACAGGTGCTGAGTGCGATCGCGCTGGACGGATTATCGTCGAACCTGACTTGAGTATTAAGGGACATCCGAATATTTTTGTAGTTGGCGACTTAGCAAATTTTTCTCATCAAAATGGTAAACCCCTACCTGGTGTTGCACCTGTAGCGAAGCAGCAAGGTGAATATGTAGCAGAACTAGTCCAAAAGCGGCTTGTAGGTAACAGTTTACCGCCCTTTGCTTATACTGATTATGGTAGTTTAGCTATGATTGGGCACAATTCTGCTGTGGTAGATTTGGGCTTTATGAAGCTGAAAGGTTTCTTTGCATGGCTGTTTTGGCTACTGATTCACATCTACTTCTTAATTGAATTTAACAACAAATTAGTAGTAATGATTCAGTGGGCATGGAACTATTTCACCCGTAATCGCGGAGCAAGATTGATCACAGGAAAGGAAACCCTCACGGAGTTTGTAATTAGCGATCGCAATTACACATCAGCTGAGAATAAACAGCCAGTAAATGTCTAATTAGGAATTTGTCATTTGTCATTAGTTATTCTCCCCCTGCCTCCCCTGCTCCATTAGTGTCAACTTAGAGCCAGGGCGAATAGAATTCGAGGCTACACAGCCAAAGTCCGCCTCCGCGGACTTTGGTCAAATTAAGGGTTTGAAACCCACGGAGGTGGGTTTTGTTTATGTAGACGCGGTTTCTAACCGCCCGTTTCGCGTTAAGTTGACTCTCCATAACAAAGTGATCGCCCTCATAAATTAGCAGTAAGCTGTTTGAGGGCGTTTTTCATATTTACACATGGCAACTATTAACAACAACTACCTGAAACTGAAAGCGGGTTATCTGTTTCCAGAAATTGCTAGGCGGGTGAATGCCTTTGCAGAAGCGAATCCTGATGCTAAGATCATCCGGCTGGGCATTGGTGATGTTACCGAACCTCTGCCGGAGGCTTGCCGCACAGCTATGATAAAGGCTGTGGAAGAAATGAGCGATCGCAATACCTTCAAAGGCTACGGGCCAGAGCAAGGCTACGCTTGGTTACGGGAGAAAATTGCTACTCAAGATTTCCAAGCACGGGGAGCCGATATAGATGCTTCCGAAATCTTTATCTCCGACGGTTCCAAGTGCGACACCGGCAACATTCTAGAAATCTTTGGACATGACAACACAATTGCCGTTACTGACCCCGTTTATCCCGTATATGTAGACACTAACGTTATGGTGGGGAATACGGGAGATGTCAACGATAAAGGCGAGTTTGAAGGCTTAGTTTATCTGCCAATTACGGCTGATAACAACTTCACCGCCGAGATTCCCTCAAAGAAAGTCGATTTAATCTATCTCTGCTTTCCTAATAACCCCACTGGCGCAACTGCTACCAAGGAATATTTAAAGGCATGGGTAGACTATGCCAAAGCTAATAACTCGATTATTTTCTTTGATGCAGCCTACGAAGCTTATATTACCGATCCGTCGCTTCCCCACTCAATTTATGAAATTGAAGGTGCAAGAGAAGTTGCGATCGAATTTCGGTCTTTCTCCAAAAATGCAGGTTTTACAGGAACTCGTTGTGCATTAACCGTAGTACCGAAGACACTCACAGGAAAAGCCGCCGATGGTTCCGATGTGGAACTATGGAAACTCTGGAATCGTCGCCAGTCTACCAAATTCAACGGTGTTTCTTATATCGTCCAACGGGGAGCCGAAGCGGTTTACTCCCAAGAAGGACAGGCACAAATTAAGGGATTGGTGAGTTTCTATCTAGAAAACGCCAAAATTATCCGCGAGAAACTCACAGGCGCCGGATTATCAGTTTATGGAGGCGTGAATGCACCTTACGTTTGGGTGAAAACACCTAATGGTTTATCCAGTTGGGAATTCTTTGATAAGTTGCTGCAAACTGTCAACGTTGTGGGGACACCTGGTTCTGGCTTTGGTGCTGCGGGTGAGGGTTACTTCCGCATTTCGGCGTTTAACAGCCGGGAGAATGTCGAAGAGGCAATGAAGCGGATTACAGAGAAGTTTAAAGTGTAAGCGATCGCTTTTGTTAAACTCAATCTATTAGTCTAAAGGTTACGGTGGGCTGTATTATCCACCGCAACCTGATAGATAATTATTGAGATTCAGCTTAATGATATTTTGGTTATGACTGCTGCTATCCCCGTTTTCAAAGCTGTTAGCCAGATGCAGTTAGCACCTGGTAGCACGGTGACTATTCCTGATGTTAGCTGGGAAGAATTTGAATCTATTTTAGAAGAATTGGGACAAAAAAGAACTACCAGAATTGCCTATAGCCAGGGTACTTTAGAAATTATGGCTCCTTTACCAGAACATGAAATTCCCAAAGATTTAATTTCTGATATTGTCAAAATATTGCTGAAGGCTAAAGATATCAGATACCAACCTTTTGGTTCTACGACCTTTAAACGGCAGGGTGTAGCAGGAGTTGAACCTGATGCTTGCTTTTATATTCAGAATTATCAACGAATGATTGGTCATCGCCGCTTACAACCTGATGATCCCCCGCCAGATTTAGCGATTGAAACTGATGTTACATCAAAAACTACTCTCGATGCTTATGAAGCTATTGGAGTCCCAGAATTATGGGTTTACGACAGTGGAAACCTTTCTATTTATTTGCTCAGAGATGGGAAATACATAAAATCTAATACTAGCCCTAATTTTGAAGATATAGCTATTACTCAGATTATCCCTGCTGCCGTGGAACGTAGTTGGCAAGTAGGAAGTTTTCAAGCTTTAGAAGAATTGGAAGCGATGATTTAGTAAAATGATCAATGCTTTTTTGATAATTTTACTTAATTATGATCACACCAGTAGTAATTACTTGTCAAAATCTATTAAGCTAATGTACATTAAAGTTGCAATATAGTATTTTTCTAAAATAGATTACAATTTTTTATGGAAACCCAAAACTTTAATGAAGAATATGCAAAAGCTGTACAGTTTCTAATAGATGGAGAAGAAAACGATGCAGCAATATTTTTGCTATCTTGTGCTTTTTTATCATGGGATTCTGCCTTGCACTGGTTCGATATAAAACTGAAAACTCGAAGACCTAATTACGATATTCTTCTTGATAAAGAACATTCTATTACTAAAGCTATTCATCGAGCTTTTGAAGCTATACTACCTCTTGATGAATGGGAAGTTAATAAGCTGTATATAACTCCTGTAATAGAGTTATCGAATATTCCAGATATCCAAGCTGATTGGCATGATGATTTGCTGAAAAATGCTCTTGGAAGAGATGGAAATAATCAGGGTACATTCATTTCTGATGAAAAAGTAAAAAATTGGAATGGCTTTAAATTTGCATCGCTTAGTGAAGTCCAAGTTGCAAAAGAATTAGATAAACTAGGTGTCTTATTCCTTCCAAACTGCAAAGCGCGATTTAAGGTTGGATATGGACGCGGTGAATGTTATCCAGATTTCCTAATATGTCATCAGGGAAAGTGGGGAATCCTGGAAGTGGACGGGCCACACCACAATACGCAAAGCTATATTCAGCGTGACCGTAGTCGAGATCAATCTTTAAGGGCCTACGGAATATTTATTGAGCGCTTTGATTGGAAAGATTGTCAACAGCACCCAGATTGTGTAGTTAAGCGTTTTTTAGACCTACTAGATAGCAACAGGTGATTATTAGTAAGTTTAATTAATAGGTAAAGGATATTGACATGAATCAACTAACTTATAATTTAAATAAAGATGCTAGCACTAAAGGTTTATTTTTCAGGGGAGACATAGCGTGATCGCCTTCACATTGTGGTTGTAAACTTAGCATTTTGGGTATGTTTTGCAAAATGACTTTCTGGCTCTGAATACATAGCAAATAAATCACTAAAAACCTCTTCCCCATTAACCTCTCCACTACTAACAAATCGTTCTACCTCAACCGAACCATCCTCAAAAAATTCCACTTCCCATCGTTCACCAGCCACCGCCACATTCACCATAATAGTTTCATCCCGATGATGGGCCAAAGTGTAACTAATTTTCTCTTGTTCCAATTGGTTTAGAAAGGTAACTAGTTTGCCAAATCCATGATTCTTCATTCTTTTTCACTATCATCGGGTAAATCAATTTTTGGTTGTCTATAATTAGCCAAAGTCATCCCTTCTTCTAAATATACAGCAGAGTATTTACTCAACCCAATGCGCTGTGCTGAGTAAATTCCAGAATGACCTGAAAATATATAGCTCACTACACAGCCAATAGCAATAAATATCCCCGATTCCAGACCAAATAATTCAATTCCCATTAAGGTAGATGCTATAGGTGTATTTGCTGCACCTGCAAACACACCCACAAATCCCATTCCTGCTAACAGTGGTGTAGGTAATGCCAAAAGCAACGATAAAGCATTACCTAAAGTTGCACCAATAAAAAACAAAGGGGTTACTTCTCCTCCTTTAAATCCTGCACCTAAAGTTAAAGCAGTCAAACCCAATTTTGCTGCAAAATCCCAAGGAGGTAGCTGAGTTAAAAAAGAATCAACAATAGTAGGGATACCAAGGCCAATGTACTTGGTTGTTCCACTCAACCCAACAATTATTGCTATCATCGCACCGCCTATCAAAGGACGCATTGGAGGATAAGATATCTTAGTTTTAAAGAAGTGACTAATTTTATGAGTTACTTTAGCAAAACATCTCGCTACAATTCCAAAGATTGCACCTGCAATAATAGCAGCAATTAGTCCCCAAATTGTAAGCGTCGGTATAGAGGTAGCGTGTTCGTATGCGGTATGATGTAAACCCAATAACAAAGTGACTTGATTTCCAACGATCGCAGCAATTAAAGAAGGGAAAAGGGCATCGTAGTGAATTTTTCCAATTGCTAAAACTTCTAGACCAAATACCGTTCCCGCTAAGGGAGTGCCGAAAACTGAAGCAAATCCTCCACTGATACCTGCGGTTAATAAAATTCGCCGATTCGCTCCTTTAAAATGTAATATTTTAGTTAGCTGGTCTGCCAAAGAAGCACCCATTTGCAATGCTGTACCTTCACGACCTGCTGAACCTCCAAATAAATGTGTAAGGTCTGTTCCTAGCAAAACCAGAGGAGCCATACGGAAAGGAATAACACTTTTAGGGTTATGGATTTCTTCAAGCAAAAGGTTATTTCCCGCTTCTACAGTCCGCCCAAACTGATAATAAATCCAACCACTTAAGAAGCCACCAAGCGGTAGCAAGGCGATAATCCACCGATGCGATTCTCGCCAATCAGTTGCCCATTCAAGTGATGCTAAAAGAGCCGCAGAAGCCGTTCCTGCAAGAATGCCAACTACAACGGAAATAGGCAACCATTTAATTATATGGGGTAAGGCAATAAACGGTTCAAATTGACGTAGTTGTTTCATACCATGACTCCTTGAGGTGAAATCTGTAGACTTACACTTTCTACAGGGGAGTCAGGTAATGGATTTAGCCAAGCCCTACTCTCCCGCAGCCAGCGAAGAAAGTAGGAGCCATCAGCCTTTCAGTGATGATTTTTAGGACTGAAAAAGCGGTTTCGGCGAGCTCCATCGCCATTGATTTGATTTTAAATCAAGGATACCATTTTTGCTTTTAGTCGAATCAATATTTGTTTCTTTGAGAAAATAACAATAATACAGATGCGATCGCAAACAAGCTCCCAGTTATAAATGTTGCCTCTGCTCCCAGTGTTTGCCATAAGCCACCAGCTAGCAAACTGGCAGGTAAAAGCGCTAATCCTACAGCCAAGTTGAGGAATCCAAAAGCAGTGCCGCGCAGATTTGCAGGTATACTATTTGCCACTAGTGCTAACAGCAATCCTTGACTCATGCCCAGATGTAGACCATAAAGAGCAAACAATCCCCAGGCTTGCCAAGGTGCTTGTACAAAAGCGAAGCCCAGATATACTAAAGCGTATAGGAGAAATCCACCTACCAATAGCCCAAATCTACCTAAGCGATCAGAAAGTATTCCTAATGGTAGGCGCTGAATGAGTAAGCGATGTTCATCACCACTAATGTCAATGGTATGAGTGAGGCAGAAATACCTATTTGCTCGGCTCGCAGCAACAAAAAAGCATCACTAGAGTTGCCTAAATTGAATAGCAGCGCCACCCCTACGAGTACCCAATATTTTTGACCTAAACTGCGTAAAGTTTGCCATTGCAGAGGGTTGCTCCGTTTAACTTGAGTTTGATTCGCTCTCGGTTCACGCACTCCCACTGCTAATAAAGCCACTGCCAAAAAACCAGGAATGAGTGCTAGCCAAAAAACGAGGCGGAAGTTGTTTGTGGAAGCAGCCATCAGAGCAAATGCTGCCAATGGCCCCAAGAATGCTCCGTAGGATGTTGAGCCAAACCAGCATGATTCAGCAGAACATCCTTTAAATCTCCCGGATATGTTGGTAAATCGTTTTAAACAGCAGGCAGATCAAGAATATCAGGAGTTTTTGGGGAAATGTCGGGACTTGCATAGCGAATTGACCGAGGAAAGGAAAATAGGTAATCTCACCTTTGCAGAATTAGAAGAGAACGAGGCGGAACTAACTAAACTGCGTTCTTGGTTGCCTAAAATCCGCGATCGCGATTTATTTGATGCACAAGAATACTCCCAAGCCATTGAAGCTTTGAAAGCGTGCGAATTAGATTTTCAGCTATTTAGCGAACAGGTGTATGAATCAGAAGGTATAAACTCATAACCTTATTTATTGGTAATTCTTAATGGCGTTGGCATCGCACTTGTAATTTCTGCCTGGATAAACAATTTACTCCTACAGATAGATGTCTTTTTTGTATCTATAAACATTAATTTTATTACCAAGACAGCAAGTATCCAAAATAGCTATAATTAGTATTTATAAAAGTAAGCAGGAAAACCGTACTTGTCTGATAGGTTTTCTGCACTATATAGCTAAGTTTAGCTGGATACAATCAAAGTGTGGCTTAATTAATGCTGTTCTCTAGAAAATTTACACAGCATTAGCAGGAGAGCGAAAATATGACAAATCAATTAAAAACGGCTGTTTTGCTAGCTGCGTTAAGTGGTCTTTTGATCGCAATTAGTTACTGGGTAATTGGCGGTAGTAGTGGCTTGATAATAGGGATAGGTTTAGCAGCAGTAACAAACCTGTTTTCCTGGTATCAATCAGATAAGATTGCCCTGGCAGTATACCAAGCCCAGCCTGTGAGTGAAAGGGAAGCACCAAGACTTTATCGGATGGTGCAGAGATTAAGCGATCGCGCTAACATCCCCATGCCCAAAGTTTACATTATGCCTAGCCTTGGTGCAAACGCCTTCGCTACAGGGCGCGATCCAGAACACGCTGCTGTTGCTGTCACCGAAGGCATTTTGAATATATTGCCAGAGGACGAACTCGAAGGCGTTATCGCCCACGAACTCACCCACATTATTAATCGTGACACGCTCACACAAGCTGTTGCTGCTACCGTTGCTGGTGCTATCTCATTCCTAGCGCAAATGGTTAGTTATAGCTTATGGTTTGGCGGTGGTTCACGAGATGACAACAGAGGTGCAAATCCTTTGGGAGTTTTATTAACAGTAATGCTTGCGCCATTGGCTGCGACGATTATTCAGCTGGCAATTTCGCGCACACGAGAATTCTCTGCTGATGCAGGTTCAGCTAGATTAACCGGTAATCCCCGCGCCTTAGCTAGGGCATTACAACGTTTAGAAGCCTCGGCAAGGCAGATGCCTTTAAATGCCAATCCAGCTTATGAGCCGTTATTAATTATCAATTCTATCTCTGGACAGTTTATGGGTAACTTGTTCTCTAGTCACCCTGCTACAGAGGAGCGAGTTGCAGCATTGCTGAAACTAGAGCAACAACTATTAATAACAGCTTAGTCATTAGTCATTGGTCATTAGTCATTAATCATTTGTGAAATTGACAATGACTTATGATTACCAGTATAGGGTGCAGTTTTCATCCGAGAGTAAGCTTTGCAATTTAAGGATGTTTTAACTATGACTTATAACAACATCGAATCCTTTGGAACCCCAGTAATTGAATCTACTGAATCCATAGTAATTATAGAAATTAGTCCTGAAACCGACAAATTAGTAGAAACCGAAATGGCTGGCGAAAGCGATGAAGTCAAGCGCGAAACTAAAGCGCTGATTGAGGCAATAGAAAGACGCAGCCAAGTGGAGTCAGTAGGTACTCTCACGCGTGAAACTTATTTAAAAGCTGTGCGACAAGCACGAGAATTGATTGAAGGGAGGAAAATAAAGGAACGCGATCGCTTGGAAGACTCTTGGGCGATAATTCAGGATGAAGCTGAGAGAAACTGGCACTTAATGATGAAAGACTTAGTAGACTTCAGCTTTCGCCTGCAAAAAGCGGCTATTGCTGCTTGGGAAACCTTCAATAACCCTTACTCTCGTTAGTTCAACGAACCTCTCTCTCCCTATTTTGAATTAAAGTTCAAGTCTGTCCCCCTCCGATTCGGAGCTACGGTGTACACACAAGTCTGAAATAGCTGATTAACCAAGGTTTTACCCCACCCTAACCCTCCCCTTATAAAGGGGAGGGAACTAGATTTCCAGTTTCCCCCCTTTATAAGGGGGGATTAAGGGGGGTAATTGACTTGTGTGTACACTGTAGCCGATTCTGAGAGGGACAATTTTTGCGTAGTGAAACCTCTTAGTGGTCTTTTTATATGATTTTCCGTTCTGCTCCCTGCCCCCTGCCCTCTGCCCCCTGCCTCTTCAGTCACGGATAAGATAAAGATGTAATATAGCTCCTCACACAAGTAGCAATGACTTCAACCCTGCGGAAACTTCCTCGTCTTAATACCCCAACCCTGCATCAGTTGCCCAATGGTTTGACAATCATAGCGGAGCAGATGCCAGTTGAAGCTGTAAACCTCAACTTGTGGATTAAAGTTGGTTCAGCCGTAGAATCTGATAGCATTAACGGCATGGCTCACTTTTTAGAGCACATGATTTTTAAGGGAACAGAACAACTAGCTAGCGGCGAGTTTGAACGTCGGATTGAAGAACGGGGTGCTGTCACCAATGCCGCAACTAGCCAAGATTATACTCATTACTATATAACCACAGCCCCCAAAGATTTTGCCGAGCTTGCTCCACTACAAATAGATGTAGTATCAAATGCGAGTATTCCTGATGATGCTTTTGAACGGGAGCGATTAGTAGTTTTAGAAGAAATTAGGCGTTCAGAGGATAATCCCCAACGGCGGACATTTCGGCGGGCGATGGAAACAGCTTATACTGAGCTACCTTATCGCCGTGCGGTATTGGGGCCAGAATCGGTGATTGCCGAACTGAAACCCCAGCAGATGCGGGATTTTCATAGTAGTTGGTATCAACCCCAGTCAATTACTGCTGTAGCTGTGGGCAATTTGCCTGTGGAAGAATTAATTACAATTGTTGCTGAAGGATTTACAAAAGCCACTAAAGCTCCCCACTCCCCAGCCCCCGCTCCCCACTCCCCACTAAATCCTGAATCACCATTTACAGAAATTGTCCGTCGAGAATTTGTAGATGAAAGTCTCCAGCAAGCAAGACTAGTGATGCTTTGGCGGGTTCCAGGAATGGTTCAGTTAGATCGCACCTATGGACTAGATGTTTTAGCAGGAATTTTGGGACATGGACGGACATCAAGACTGGTGAGGGATTTACGAGAAGAACGGGGACTAGTTTCTTCAATTTCTGTGAGCAACATGAGCAATCAGCTGCAAGGGACATTTTATATTTCAGCTAAATGTGCAGTAGAAAATTTAGCAGAAGTAGAAGATGCGATCGCTCAACATATTCGCACAGTCCAAACCGAATTAGTTACAGAATCAGAAATTGCCCGTGTGCGGCGGCGAGTAGCGAACAGATTTATTTTTGGCAATGAAACACCAAGCGATCGCACTGGGTTGTATGGTTATTATCAGTCTTTGGTGGGAGATTTAGAACCCGCCTTTAACTACCCAGATCATATTCAGAGCCAAGATGCAACTGATTTGATGCAAGCAGCCAAAGGGTATCTTTCCCCAGATGCTTATGGTGTAGTTGTCGTCAAGCCGTAAATTAAAAATGGGGAATTATTATAAAGTTAGGAGTTATACCAATTCTGTATGAAGATGCACATAATCAGTCCCCCCTTGTAAAGGGGGGACGGCGTAGCCGGGGGGTAAATATATGCAGCTTCACAAAGAAACGGTATTAGGAGTTATGAGTTATGAGTAAAAGTCCATGATTGTGTCTCCTTACTCCTAACTTTTATTCAACTCTTCACTCCTAACTTTTAACTCCTAACTTTTATTTAACAATGTGGACTCAAATCGATGCTCATATCAGCCAGGTGACTGGCGAAAAATTTCAGAGTCA
Source organism: Nostoc sp. XA010 (assembly GCF_020829625.1). Lineage (GTDB taxonomy): Bacteria > Cyanobacteriota > Cyanobacteriia > Cyanobacteriales > Nostocaceae > Nostoc. The sequence continues at coordinate 28,297 of NZ_JAIVFX010000008.1, forward strand.
GCAACGGCGATCGGTTGGTGGCGGATGCATCAACCAAGGTTATGCTATTTCCAATGGTGAGATAACCTACTTCCTTAAGATTAACCAAGCATCCCAAGCTGCGATGTTTGAGGCTGAGGCATTGGGTTTAAAGGAAATGCTAGCAACAGCTAGTATTCGCATCCCAAATCCTATTTGTTGGGGTGTAGCTGAGAATTCTAGCTACATCGTGCTGGAATGGTTAGAACTTGGTAGCGGTAACCGCAATTCCTCTCTACGTTCGCGCAGCGTGTCGCAGACAGACGCTCCGCGATGGGAAGAGATGGGGCGCAAGTTGGCGGCGATGCATAAAGCTAGCAGTAGCCAAGGTTTCGGTTGGAAAATTAACAATACCATTGGTTCCACGCCCCAAATCAATACTTGGACAGCAGACTGGACAGAATTTTATATTAAACATCGCCTGGGTTATCAATTTCAGTTGGCAAGGCGAAAGGGAGGAAATTTCCCCCAGGAAGAAAAATTACTAGCAGCTATCCCTGAACTATTGGCGCATCAGGTGCAACCTTCCTTAGTACATGGCGATTTATGGGGCGGAAATGCCGGGTGTACTAACTCAGGAGAACCCGTGATTTTTGATCCAGCAACTTATTTTGGCGATCGCGAAGTTGATATAGCCATGACAGAATTATTTGGTGGATTCCCCGCAGCATTTTACCAAGGTTATAACGAAGTCTTTCCCTTAGATCCAGGCTATGAGCAAAGAAAAACCCTCTACAACCTGTATCACATTTTGAATCACTTCAATTTATTTGGCGGCAGTTATGCTTCCCAAGCCAACCGAATGATTGACCAAATTTTGCGCTAACTACAACTTTGCGTACCTCGGCGCTTCCCTCCGCGCGACGGCAGTCGCTACAACGGAGGGAACCCCCCTTCGGGTGACGCTCGCAGGCTCGCTAACGCTGCGCTAACGGCAGTTCCTCATGGGGGAAACCCCCAAGACCGGACTGCCTCACCGCAACGCGCTGCCTCCCCTCTGCGTTTAAATTTCACCCCTCAATTCCCCACCATTTGACTCACCATCACCGCCAAAGCCAACATACCCAAAATCGTCATTAATCCCGCCGGCATAAACTTGCGTGTTTTAGCCAGTCTAACTGCAAAGACGACTACTAAAACAGCAGTAACTATCACTGCTAAAATCAACCCCCAGCTTTGTCCTTGGAGTTGAAAGTAAGCCGCAAGTACTAATAATAAACCGCTAATGCTACCACTTAAGAGTGAAACCTTACTTCTAGCCTGAATGTAGCCAATAATGCCACCAACAATCGCTAATATGCCGTAGGCAAAAGCAGCAATTATACTTAAATTCATTGTTAAAACCTATGTAGACTTTGACTTTACTGCCAGTGTCAGCAGACAATTTACCATAGCTATTTAGCTATACCACACAGTTAATTGATGGATAATCAAGCGATGCCAATAGCAAGTACTTCCTCATATACAAAGGTTCAATATCTCCAGCGCCAAGCAGCCTCACTTTTACTGTACCAGTCTGTTCTGCAAGGCGAAGTGGGGATGGCATTTCTGGAACTGTTGCAAGCTATACGTTACACTAATGCCGATGCACGGAGTTGTCTCCAAGCCTACGGTAGTTACTTCCACGCTTTGGCTGCTAAAAATCAAAATTGGGAAGACTATTTAATTACTCAACTTCTCTTCTCTGATAATCCTTTTACAAAGCTTGCTCAAGTGCGAGAATTTGAGGATTTACCCCCGGCTTTAGTAGCAGCAGTTCGGCATGATTTACAAATATTGCAAAGTCTCTATGAATGTAGCAGTGCTTCTTTAAGTGAGTGGATACAAGGCGTAGCTCACATGCCGATTTCGCCAGTAGTGTGGTATAAAGAGCAAGAATTGGTAGGAGGAGAGACAAAGTTCGCTACATATCTACAAGAGTTAGATAATTGGGGTGATGCTGTAGAAAAGTTAGCGGCTTATTATCGGCAATGTGGCTCTGGTTTATTTGCAGAATATCGCGCTTTACGTTGGCAAGCTGGGCAATTTATCGGTATTCGGTATTCTGATCCAATTAAGCTGAGTGCGCTTGTAGGTTATGAGTCTCAAAAAGATGCTTTGCTGAAAAATACAGAGTTTTTATTATCAGGAGAGATGGCACTGCATGTATTACTTTACGGTAGTCGCGGTTCTGGCAAATCTTCTTTAGTGAAATCTTTGTTAAATGAATATAGTAATCGCAGCCTCCGCTTGTTGGAAGTGGCAAAATCTGATTTAAAAGACTTACCGAAAATTGTGGAACATTTACGAGGAGTGTCACAAAAATTTATTATATTTGTCGATGATCTTTCCTTTGAAGAAGATGATGATGCCTTTAAAGCGCTCAAGGTAGTTTTAGAAGGTAATTTAACCGCGCGATCGCAAAATGTAGTTGTGTATGCTACTTCCAATCGCCGCCACCTGATTCGAGAGTTTTTTGTAGATAGACCTACCCCCAAGGATAACGAGGAAATCCATGCTTGGGATACGATGCAGGAGAAACTTTCGTTTAGCGATCGCTTTGGTTTAACCTTGACCTTTGAACCAGCCGATCAAAAAACTTATTTAAAGATTGTACACCATCTAGCGGCACAAGCTGAAATTAATATTACCCAAGAAGATTTAGAATTTCAAGCATTACAATGGGCAACTCGCCACAACGGTCGTTCTGGACGCACAGCACGGCAGTTTGTTGATTTTTTAAAAGCAGATTTAAGACTTTTTGGTACAAATAACAATGCGTCCAATACTTAGGATTAAACATTTTTCTATGTGGATTTTAATAACAAATTAATAATTAGTATGAGAGCTACTTTTTCTGATAATTTAACTACGCTAAAAACCAGCAATATGCAATCAGTAATGATCAGCAATCGATTTATACTAGGGATAGTTGCCTTTAGTGTGAGTTTTGGTCTTAGCCTGGTCCCAAACTGGGATTTTAATAAAGCCTTTCTCACAGGTTTAATTACTGCCGTTACTATCTATGCAGCAGCATTATTCGTAGATAAGCGACGCAGAAATTATGAAATGTTTATTTTAGGTTCTATCCACAAACGAATTAAAGAGATGGAGGCATTGAAGGCTCGCGTTGTCAGAGAAATTAATCAAATCGAAGAACATCATAATTTATTATATGCAGAGTCACAACAACTACAAAATCAAGTAATAGAAAGCCGTAATCAAAGAGATAGTTTACATCGAGAATTAAGAACATTTGCTGGACAGAAAAAGCAGTTAGAAACCGAAATCAATACGCTGCAAACTGAAATTAATAACTTGCAGAAAAATCTAACAGAATTGAACAATGCTTTTTCTGTTCTCACAGCAGAAAAGCGCCGGCTAGAGTCGAATTGTAATGTATCTCGTAGTGAAATTACCCATTTGCAAAGTCAAATTTCTGAACTCCAGCAGGAGAAACAAGAAGTTGAAAGCAATTTAACTCTTTTAGGCAGACTCAAACCCCAATTAGAAGAAAAATTATACGAACTGCGAATTGCAATTCAAGAACTAGAAGTTGAGACAACCCAAAAAAATCAATTGCTGGTAGCGACAAAAGCCCAAAGAGAAAATATCCAAGCTATCCTGAATTCTTCACAAACCCAACTTGCAGAACACAAAGCCGAATTACAGCAGTTGCAAGAGCAAGTTTCATTATTGCAAGAAGAGCGAGATTCCTTACAAAATCAAGTATGGGAATTACTCCAACAAATAGAAACATTCAATCCAGAGCATTTGTCTGATAATTCCCAAGAATATGATAATGAATTGTTTCCTTTTTCTGAGATAATGGAAACTACAGCAATTAGAGAAACTTCGGAAGCTGATACATCAAATAATTTACCTGAAGAATGGACTAATTTTTTAGAAAATCTTCCAGTATATGAACTACAAGTATTAAAAGCTATAGTCGAGCAAGATAATCCTAATGCTGGTATTAAAAAAATTGCCGAAGCAAATATTACTATGCCAAATCTATTAATTGATTCTATAAATGAACGAGCAAATGATACTATTGGTGAATTAATAATTGATTCAAATTCAGAAATTCCAGAAGTTTACCCTGAATATATGACGCATGTCAAAAAAATGATTGCAATGTATGAAGATCGAATAGCTAGACATGCTTCGTCAAATTAAATTATTATTGCCGTCGTCAGATTAGTAGTAAGGTGAGTATGTACCTTAGCTAACTTACTGCGTGCTTCTGCGTTTAGAATAAAGTGAAGTGTAATACATGGCAAAGCTTAAAATCTCGAAAAAAATCTCCACTGCTTTAATCAATTCTCTTGGTGCAGGAGTAGTACCAAGAGTGGGAGTTGAATATATAGCAGTAGGGCGAGAAAAAGAACTCAAAAGCCTATTACAAAATCTTGATGATATTGCAGAAGGTGTAGCAGCATTTCGCTTTATAATTGGTAACTACGGTTCTGGTAAAAGTTTTTTATTGCAACTAATTCGCAACCGCGCTATGGAGCAAGGTTTTGTAGTAGCTGATGCTGATTTATCCCCTGAACGTCGATTAGCTGGAAGCAGCAATGAAGGTGTAGCCACTTATCGAGAATTAATGAGTCACCTAGCTACAAAAACCCGTCCTGATGGTGGTGCTTTAGTCTCGATTTTAGAAGGATGGATTAATAAAATTCAACAAGAAGTTGTCAAAGAAACTGAAATGCGTCCGAATGACGATGGTTTTGATGACCAAGTTGAATCGAAAATTAGAGAAGTAGTTCAGTATATTGAAGGCTTAGTTCACGGTTTTGATTTTGGTAGCGTGATTATTGCTTATTGGCGTGGCTACCGATTGGATGATGATAATTTAAAAAATGCGGCGATGCGCTGGTTGCGTGGAGAATTTACTACTAAGGTTGAGGCAAAAGCTGCTTTAGGGGTGCGCGTTATTATTGATGATGATAGTTGGTATGACTATATAAAATTGTTTGCGAAATTTGTCGCTGAAATTGGCTATAAAGGACTATTAATTATACTTGATGAAGCTATACATTTATATCAAATATCTACTACAGTCACGCGGGAAAAGAATTATAATCGACTCCTGGCAATGTTTAACGATACTATGCAGTGCAAAGCAGAACATCTTGGCATTGTTGTTGGTGGAACAACTAAATTTTTAGAAGACCCCAAACGAGGACTTTTTGCAGACCAAGCTTGGCAAAGACGTACAAAAGAAAGCCGTTTTGTTGCCCAAGCTAATGTTCAAGAACATTTAGGCCCAGTGATTCGGCTAAATCCGTTGAGTGAAGCAGAAATACTGACGCTTTTGCAACGTTTAGCTGAGATTCATGCACTCAATTTTGGGTATGAACAGACTTTGACAAATCGTGAATTGAAGGAGTTTGTGCAAGAAATTATTAATCGCTTGGGTGCAGAAGCATTACTGACACCAGGGGAAATTGTGCGAGATTTTATGAGTGTGCTGAATATTCTTCACCAAAATCCAGGAATTGCGTTTGCTGAATTAATTCATGGCTCTAAATTTAAACCTACTGCTATAGGTAAGGATGCAGATGTGGATGAGGATGGCGTAGCGGAATTTAGTTTGTAATTAATAATGAAGGCACTGTACACTAGCAGAGATTAAACTGACTGCGCTGTTTACCGCCGCAGGCATCACAATGCCTCAAATTGCTGCCAACAAAGGTATAATGCACGCGGTACGTGAAAACATCCTTTCCATTTGCCACCTTTAAGGTTCAACAATACTTCTCCACGGCGATTGAGATAGCCAAACCATTCACCGTATTCTGAATCAGCAAAGTGTGACCAGGCGTAATCGTGCATCTTTTGATACCATTCCCAGCACTCCTCACGCCCTGTTAAACGATAACCCATCGCTAATGCAACCAAAGATTCTAGGTGAACCCACCACAGCTTTTGATCCCATTCCAATTGTTGTGGTGGATGACCATCTGCATCCATAAAGTAGTACAATCCGCCGTACTCGCTATCCCAAGCAAAATTTAGGATGTTTAGCACCACATCAACGGCTTGGTTAATAGTTTTGGTGTCGTTTTGGCGACGCGCAATGTCCATGATGAACCACATCGCTTCAATACCGTGACCTGGGTTAATCACCCGTCCCTCAAAAGAATCAATGTGGGAACCGTCAGGGGCAACGTTTTCGTACATTAGTCCCCGTTCTTGGTCGAGAAAATCGCTCATCACTTCCCGGACAGTCTCAGCTAGGACATTCTCTAGTGTTTCTTTTGGTAGCAACCATTCCATTTCTAGAGTCAGGTTGGCTAAAATCATTGGTACAGCCAATGATTTCATCGGGCGTGTGCCGGGATAGGTTTTATTATATTTGCCCTTGGGGTTGTCCTTGCGGCGTAATACGTTATTATAAGCCTGCATCGCCACATCCTTTGCCCATTCTTCGCCGCCAGCAAGTGCATATTTACTAAATGCCATTGCTGCAAAGCAGTCAGAAAAGATATTGTAAGGCTCAACCAGTGGTTTCCCTTCACGGGTGAGGGCAAAGTACCAGTTACCATCACTATCTCTGCCGTGTTGGGCGAGAAAATTAGCGCCATTGCTGGCAATTTTTAACCAGTTTTCGCGTTTTTCTAGCTGGTTGTAAAGCATCGAAAAAGTCCACACCTGGCGGTTTTGCAGCCAAATGAATTTGTCGGTATCATAAATTTTGCCGTAGCGATCAAGACAGGTAAAATAGCCGCCTTGCTCCCAATCGAGAGAATATTTTTCCCAAAAGGGGAGTGCGTCGTTGAGGAGAGCGTTTTTGTAAAGTTCAGCGAGCGCTTGAAAATTATACTCCATAAATTTCCTCCCCTTTTGTACTAAAACCAACAGTTTAACAGTTATCATATTTTGGCTCTAATAGGGAGCGTAGGCGTAGCCCGTCGTAGACATCGCGTCAGTCTCTTAGAAGATTTAGTCAAGCAGCAGGTATACTTCTATCTTGCACCATTCTCAATAACCGTAGGGTAGTTTTTTAGAGATGAGGTTGTTATGAGTCAGATTGAACGAGTTGCGATCGTTGGAGGAAACCACGGTAATGAGTTAACAGGGGTACATCTTGTCAAAAAGTTTCAGCAGTATCCAAATTTAATCGACAGAGCAAGTTTTGAAACTCTGGCATTACTTGGTAATCTCAAAGCTATTGAAGAAGGCAAACGATACATTGATAAGGATTTAAATCGTTGCTTCACTAATCAAGGCTTAGAAAATCCTCATATCTCAAGTTATGAAGATACACGGGCAAAAGCAATTCAACACATATTGCAACCGCAAAATCAGCCCTTTGTAGATGTAATTATTGATTTGCATAGCACAACTGCCAACATGGGGTTAAGTCTGATTTTTTCTGACATGCATCCTTTTTTACTCCGGTTAGGCGCTTATTTGAGTTCTACAAATCCGATGGTAAAGGTTTTTGTTAATCAACAATCTAGAGAAGGTGGATTTCTCCGTTCTCTGTGCGAATTGGGTTTTGTTATAGAAGTTGGTGCTGTAGCTCAGAATATCTTAAACGCCGAATTATTTCAGCAAACAGAACAGCTTATCTATGGAATTTTAGACTATTTTGAAGGTTACAACCAAGGTAATATTCCGCAGACAAACAGCACCCTTACATTCTATCAATACATTAAAAGTATCGATTATCCGAGAAGCTCTCGCGGGGAGATTAAAGCCATGATTCACCCCCAGCTTCAGTTTAGAGATTATGAACCTTTGAATCCAGGCGATCCAATGTTTCTGACTTTTGAAGGAAAAGACATTTTCTATGAAGGAGAGTCTACTGTTTATCCTATTTTTATTAATGAAGCAGCTTACTACGAGAAAGGAATTGCAATGCATCTAAGTCAAAAACAACAAGAGATAGTTTAAAAGGCGTTGCATAAGGTAATTGATGAATATTCTGCAATCGACCCAAATACACTCAATGTACTTGTTCACCATTCAGCAATGAGCGATGGGGATGAATATCCCTTTGTTCAAGACTGCGAGATGGGTAAATTATCACTGCTTGTCAGTCGCTAAATCTGATTCGGTTGCGGTAGAAATATAGTGAAGATTCTGCAAATACTCTCTCGTAAAGCTGTTCATCCGTCTTGGAAAGTTGCTCTACTTGGGGAGCCCCCAGACGCTCGCAGACTCGCTAACGCTGCGCTATCGCTTTTAGCGTCTCCCCTTGGGAGAAGACCGCACTTTCCGCTTCTGAAACTGTACTTCACAGAAATATACAACACCTGCACCTTCATTTTCTGGCGGAAGAAACACCCCATCTATCTCAAATTTAGGTTCTTTAATAGCTACTGAATCAAATCGATAAGCATTTGCATTTATGGGCGGATTTGTCAATAATTCAAATAGCAAAGTGGGAGATTGTTGAAAGAGTTTGTAAAAAATGGAGTCTCGACGCATTAAGTATTATGCTTAATTTATTTATTCAACCTGCGATACATTTAATCACATATCTCCCTACATATAGCAATCCTAAATCATTCGTGAAAAGTTAGCTCCACGACTTCTTTGATAAGTCGTGGAACTGGACACCGCGAATTTTTACAAATCAGATAGGATTGCTATAGCTATTCTCTAAACCTGATGATAAGTTTTTAAGCGCACACGATATTAAACGCTTACCCCGCCAGCCGATACATAATGACTTTTCCTTTCCAATTTTCTTCCACAAATACCAGATGCTCACCATTTGAACGACGAAAAGCGCGGATACCGTAGGGTATATCAATCCAGCCACTTTCGCTGCCAACTTCTGGGCCTGGTTTTAACTGTTGTACTTGCGCTCCCGTCTTGGCATTATAGACATATACCTCTGCGGTTTTAACTGTCACGGCAAATACATAGTCTCCCGCCACACTCATAGCTGCCGTAGACACTTCGCGTTTACCGGTGGTGTCATAGGGAATTACAATCCGCCAACGGGGAGTACGATTTCCTTTACTCCAATTGTCAAAACGGGCAATCTCAGATCCAGCAACTCCAGTATCATCACCGAATGCAGGGTGATCTCCTGTAAAGCCTGACAAATACATAGTATCTGTTTGGGGGAAATATTCGATCCGCCGCAAGTCGTTAAATATTTTGGGAGTAGTTTGCTTTTCCATCGAACTATAGCTGTAGATGGGGTTGCCTTTAGGATCTATTCCCTGTAAAGGATAGTGTCGAATGCCATCTTCTGTTCGCAAAGCTTTCCAAACATCTCCTTTGCTGTCTACCCACCATCCGCCGATATAGGGATAATCTTTGCTGGTATCATATTCGTTATTTTCAAATTTGCCATTACCGTTGCGATCGCCCCAGATCCATTCCCCTTGTTTTGGTTGATTCGGTGGCCAATTTCCCTTGAGAAATGGTTTATCTGCGCCATTGCTACCAACAAACATTCCGGCTGGTATGGCAACTTTCCCATCTGTGTCTGGATTAAAACGATATATTTCCAGAAAGCTGTTATACATATCTGTGAGAAACAAAAACGGCTTCCCTTGGATGCGGCGAACAAAGGTTCCATCTGGCGAGGTATGCAGACGGGGATCTTGAGGATATTTGAAAGGATTTAAGGTGTAGGCTTTGTAAGTCCATTGCTTACCAGCAGCCTTACTGTAATCCATGAGATAGTGTTCTTGTTTGGTGAATAAATCTACACCATCAGTTTTAGGATCTGCATCTGCATTATCGACGAATATCAATCCTAGCGATCGCCACATTAGTTTTCCCAATGGCGAAAATTTCCGCAAATCTGTTCCTGATTTGTTGAAACCATTACTATTTATATAGATATTGCCTGAAGCATCTGTACCAACTCCAGTAAGTCCATAAAGTTTCAAATCTCGAACTTCACCAGCAACTCCTGCATAGATACCCCCCTTAGCACCAAAACTACCCACCTGCGTCGGCTTATCTTTGATGTCATAAACCAACATTTGCTGACGCGGCCCATTTTCTGCTACCAACAGCTTACCTTGATGATCAATTGCGATCGCAGTTGGTTCAACAATATCTGCAATCTGTTGGGCTAATTGCTTTCCACTTTGGGAATAATGTAAAATCTTGGCAGGCTTACTACCATTTTTGCTTTGAATAATCCAGAGATTTTTTTGTGGATCAATAGTTATCGCTCCGGGATTAGCAACGGTAAAGCTCCGTAGTTCCTTCATCGTATCAGTATTATAGACACGAATCTTGTTGGTAGCAAAATCACTCACATACAACTCGCTTCCTACAGTTGCTAATCCAGTGACTTCACTTTTAGTACTGGTAATTAACATACTTTTATCCCAGCCACGCCCACTAGGAAAAGGCGCAGGTTTTCCTGACAAATCATAGCGTCTAACGCAATGCCAAGTTGTTCCTTCTGCTGGGTAATCTTCATTGGTTTTACCCTTCGAACCCTGAGTCATGGCAAGGTAAATATATTTACTATTTACTGTTACAGCTATGCCACCACCACGACTCCAGCCGTGAGTATCCCCAATAGCACCAATAACTTTACCATCCTTATAGATGGCTGCTTCCATTCCTGCCTCATCCCAATGGCTGTTAGTATAAACTGTGCCATCAGGGGCAACATACATTGCCTCAATATTGTTTTGTATCCGCAGATTTCCACTACCAATCGTGTTACCTATCCACGATGTTTTATAGGTATGTGTGGATGTTCCCTTATTGTTTTGTACTAGCAGATTTTCACTGGCAATAGTATTACTTCTCGAGATTTCTTTGTGTGTAAGTGTGGGTGTTTCAGTATTGTTTTGTATCGGCATTTCACTGCCAATAGTATTACTTATCGACGATGTTTTGTAGATAAGCGTGCGTGTTCCAGTTGTCGCCCAGTCTGTTGTAATTCCAAGAGTAGTAACAATTACTCCAACAGCCAGACTGAGTAAAAAGTTGAAAGTTTTACTTTTTTGTATATATCTAATCTTAAATATTTTTTTGAGATGCTGGTTGAGTTGGTGACGGAGTTTTATTAACTGCGCCAGTAATTTATTTTTCATATACTTTTTAAGCTTTTAATTATTTATATACAATGGTTTTTTCGGTAATCCGCAAAAAATATAACTATTTTGAAGTGGCTAAGATACAGGCTATGCATAGACATAACATTTAATAGTAAGTTTTACATAAGCTTTATAAAACTCACCTGATTCTTTGGATTTTCAGCTAATATATTTTATGTATTAATTTTTACTTATTATCTAATCTTAATGGTAAAACTTAATACAAAATAATTTTAAATTTATTACTTTATCTCAGCTTTTCTCTCTCACTATATAGTATTGAGCTTTCTAGATTGGCAGGTATCATATATATCTAGCTCGGTGTTGTTTAGTTAATAAAAACACAGTTTTCATTCCATGTTGACGTTGACATATAAATAGTTTATAAATTGGTGTTCTATACAAAAAATCTTATTGGTAATGTATATTCGTAAATTTTAATGATTCAGGTTTAGATACAGATGTAGGAGCGCATAAATGTGCGCCTGTTTTAATATATTTATAGGAGATATATCAGTGAAAAATAAACCAGAAAATTTTGCTTCATCATCTGCATCTATTCTCACCCTTGGATTGGGCTGGTTTCCCAAAAGTCCCGGAGGATTAGAAAGGTATATTTATGAACTTACTCATAAATTAGCTGCAAATAAAGACCAGGTTGAATTATGCGGAGTCGATCTACCAGAGGCTGAAATAAATTCGCCGATTAAGCTGACTAATTTAGCGAGTCCCGACAGTGCTATTTGGCAAAGATTATGGTCTATTCGCAGTAATTTTCAGAAAACAAGAGCAGGGAAACCAGATGCTATTAATTTGCACTTTGCATTATATAGCTTTCCTATTTTAGATATTTTACCAAAGGGAGTGCCAGTTACTTTTAACTTTCATGGCCCTTGGGCTTCTGAGAGTCAGCAAGAAGTGGTTAATAAAAACCTTAGTCTTTTAATCAAGCAGTGGCTAATAGAACAAAACACTTATAATCGCTGCGATCGCTTCATTGTTTTGAGCAAAGCATTTGGTAAAATTTTACATGATAAATATCAAGTACCGTGGAGCAAAATTAATATTATTCCTGGTGGAGTTGATATCAACTGGTTTCAGCCAAATTTATCACCCCAGGAGGCTTGTACAAAGCTAGGCTGGCCAACTAATCGCCGTATCCTATTTACATCGCGCCGCTTAGTACATCGAACCGGAGTTGACAAATTATTACAGGCACTGGCTATAATTAAGCCCAGAATACCAGATGTTTGGCTAGCGATCGCAGGTCGTGGTCACATCCAAGCTGCACTACAACAACAGGCTATAGAACTAGGACTAGCCGACAACGTTAAATTTTTAGGTTTTCTACCTGATGAGCAATTACCTATAGCTTATCAAGCTGCTGAATTAACTGTCATGCCTAGCCAATCTTTTGAAGGATTCGGATTAGTAATAATTGAGTCTTTAGCGTGTGGTACTCCTGTTTTATGTACTCCAGTTGGAGGAATGCCAGAAATTTTGTCAGGATTTTCACCCGATTTAATTACTACTTCAACAGAAGCCTCAGCTATTGCTGAAAAATTAGAGCAAGTGCTTTTGGGAAATATCCTTATACCTTCGCGAAAAGCTTGCCGCCAGTACGCTACCACACACTACGACTGGAATCAAATTGCCCAACAAGTACGGAAGATTTTATTAGCTTAAACAACTGATTGTAATAAATTTTACGGGTGCTACGTGTGTCAAATTAGATAAAATAGAGGTTTAATGAAAATTTTTTTTCTAGACCAAAGTGGTAAACCAGGCGGCGCAGAATTGTGTTTAATAGATATTGCTAAACCTTATGGCGATCGCGCTTTGGTAGGTTTATTTGCAGATGGGTCATTTAAAGATATACTACAGCAAAATAATATCCCAGTAGAAGTTCTTGCAACTCAAGCAATCCAAGTTCGCAAAGAAAGTAGTTTGCTACAAGGATTAAAGAGTCTGGGAAAACTTGCACCTTTGATTACTAAGGTAGTTAAAATAGCGCGTGAATATGATTTAATCTATGCCAATACTCAAAAAGCATTAGTTGTGGGAGCATTAGCAAGTTTTTTCAGCCGTCGCCCTCTCGTTTATCATTTACATGATATTCTTTCCACAGAACATTTTAGTGCAACGAATCTTCGTATTGCTGTTAACTTAGCTAATCGTTTTGCATCATTAGTAATTGCCAATTCCCAAGCTAGTAAAACAGCCTTTGTACAAGCGGGGGGACGCCCAGATATTATCGAAGTTGTTTATAACGGCTTTGAAACAAAAAAATATCAAATTGATGAGTTTGACATTAATAAATTACAGCAACAGTTAGGATTGCAAGGTAAATTTGTAGTCGGACACTTTAGCCGTCTTGCACCTTGGAAAGGGCAGCATATTTTAATTGATGCCCTTGCGAAATGTCCGCCAGAGGTGACAGCAATTTTAGTGGGTGATGCACTATTTGGCGAACAAGATTACGTCCACCAGTTACACCAACAAGTTGCTGAACTGGGATTAGAAAACCGTGTCAAATTTTTAGGATTTCGTTCTGATATTCCTCAGTTAATGGCAGCTTGTGACTTGGTAGCACATACTTCTACTTCCCCAGAACCCTTTGGTAGAGTGATTGTTGAGGCGATGCTATGTGGAAAACCTGTAGTTGCAGCAAAAGCTGGCGGTGTAATGGAATTAGTAGAACATGGACTTAATGGTTTTCTAGTGACACCAGGAGAACCCCAGGAACTTGCACAAATAATTATCACCTGTCTTCAGGAGACAGAAATAACTGCAACTATAGCTAATAATGCCCGGACTACTGCTAGTCGGCGTTTTGATGTTGCAATTATTAATCAACAAATTGCCCAACTGCTGTCTCACAGATTAAATACAGACCTAACCCCCAGCCCCTTCCCTACTAGCGTTGGGGAGTAAGATTCAAAGCCTCTCTCCTTTTAGAAGAGAGGTCATAAATGTATTGCAGGATAACCGCAGGCTTGAATCTGGGGTTTATGGATGTGATTACAAACCAACTAATTCACGACATTCTAAATCAGACAGTTGTTGAGCAATCGGTAATCTTGCTTCCAACTTAGCTAGACTAAATTGGTTACGCAGATATTCCAAATGAGCGATGTCTGACGACAAGCCGCTTTGCGTCTACGCGCTTTATCGAGAGTTAATCGAATTTGGGTGTCTATTGCCTTTTGATATTCATGATTCACAAGCAGCACTTCAAAGCGACGAGACTTGCGTTGAGCATCATTTTTCAAATCCATCTCAAAGGCGGCGACACGATCTGCATTGCCTTCAACTGAGAGTCTATTTCATTAGCCCGTTGGGCAGCTTGTGCGATCGCAGCTGGGTAATGACTCAGTTGCATCATTTAATAATTTTCCTCTCAGGTCAAATATATTCATGATTCCGTTAGCCGTCAGACTTCAGTCTGCGGCTACACAAAGTAAGCCTGCATAAGCAGGCTTTATTTTCTGCTAAACTCTGCACTTTAGCTCAAGCCGCTTCCCGCAGTTGTGGTTGTGACGGCACACTCACTTCTGGAAACGAAAGCGAGAGTTGTTCGGCTTGAGGGACTGCGGCTTGCTCTAAAACTTGAACTTCGATATTCACGCTCACTAAATAACTGCCTGTATCAGCACCAACCGCTTCAGCAATTAATTTGGCAATGTCTGGGCGTTTGGCAGTCAGCGGGTCACGTAAAATACACCGATCCCATTCATGCTTGGCAGTCGGATTGAGGTTGAGAATGTAATGCTTCATCATCGAACTAACCCTTGAATCCATCTTCCAGAAGGTTTTCACAGAGCCGTTATACATTTAGCTAGGCTTTGTGGACGCTATCTATATTATAGTATATTTGTACTAAATTGGGTGATATCTGAGTGAGAAAGTAGGGAATATAGACCATTAGCAGGAGCGCACACAATACGGTTCGGATAAGATCCCCCCGCCTGTGGCGACCCCCTTAAAAAGGGGGTAAAGGAGGAAATTAGCCCGCCAATTAGATCGGGGGGTTGGGGGGATTCTTCGCTCGGTGGGCAAAGCCAACGCCACATTTATCTATTTCCTTTCTTCGCAAATTTGGTAGCGGTGTAAATCCCCAATCTGCAATTCAAGAAAATCTGCCCATAGGTAAGTTCTAACATCATGGTATTGCAACTAAGCTTACAAAGTAACGCCTAATTTTTATATAAATCGCTATATGGTAGATATCTATATTATTAACTTATTTGTGATTGGTCTACTTCTGTTAATCGTCACATTAGGGTCAGGTTGGATTGCTCGCTTACCTCTTTCATTTGCCCTTATCTACCTAATAGTTGGTATTTTTCTAGGCCCTAACGGCTTTGGGCTGATTCAATTACGTCGAGATGAAGTTTTCAACGCCGAAGTGCTGCAAAGAATAACAGAACTTGTAGTAATTATTTCTGTGTTTGGCTGCGGCTTAAGAATTGTTCGTCCTCTAAGGTTGGGGGTTTGGGATATTACAGCCCGATTGATTGGATTTCTGATGCCAATTTCAATTCTTGCTCTGGCTGCTGTGGGTAAATTATTTTTAGGAATGAATTGGGCAGAAGCGATTTTATTAGGAGCAATTCTTGCACCTACCGATCCAGTATTAGCATCAGAAGTACAACTGACCGATATAAACGACCAAGATGAGTTGAGATTTGGTTTAACTTCTGAAGGTGGGTTAAATGATGCTTTAGCTTTTCCCTTCGTTTATTTTGGTCTTCATGCATTAGAAGATGATAACTGGGGGAACTGGTTTAAACAGTGGATTGCGGTTGATTTAATTTGGGCGATCGCAGCTGGGATTGTTATGGGAATTGTGGTTGCCAAATCTCTAGTTTGGATTGAAAAAAGAATTCAAAAACGCCGTCGTCCTGATGAGTTAATGGAAGATTTTATTGCTATCAGCACTATTTTAATCAGTTATTCATTAACAGAAATGGTGAATGGCTATGGATTTCTGGCAGTATTTGTTGCTGGGTTAGTTGTCCAACGCAGTTACAGAAATCCTGACAAACCGTTAGCACAGTTGGAATTTGTTGAACAAGTTGAAAAGCTGCTGGAAGTTGGGACAATTTTACTATTGGGTTCAATATTATTATTGCAGCCAATGCTTAAGTATGCTACGCAATCTTTATTAGTTATAATTTTATTATTCTTCATAATCCGACCTATAGGAGTTTGGATTAGCACTATAGGTAAACGTCCTGTAGACTCACACCGCCGAAGCATGCACCCAGGAACTCGGTGGTTATTTGGATGGTTTGGTATTCGCGGTGTCGGCTCTTTATATTATCTTGCCTATGCGTTTGGTCATGGCTTAAAAGGTGAAGCTGCCGAACAAATTGCTTGGATAACTTACACTACTATTGTAGCTTCTGTGATTATACACGGCATTAGTTCAACTCCATTAATGAAGTGGTATGAGCGCAATATTGCTAATCAGAGAAAGACTACTTCTCCCGACACAATAGATGAATTTGAGTAAAAGCGATTTTTATTTGTAGGGTGTGTTATACCAGACACTAACGCACCTTAAATTGTTGATAACACACCCTACAATTTAATTTTCTAAACCTGACTCAAAAGCGGAGATAGGCTTTGAATCTTACTCCCCAACGCTAGTAAGGAAGGGGTTGGGGATTAGGCATATATTTCCTATTTACCTGTCACCTTTTCAATAACTTCTTTTGCTTTTTCACCAAAAGTTTCTGGGGGATTTTGTTCTTGTTCAGCCTTCAAATTCCTTTCGTAAGTCTTCTCTATAGTAGTAAGGTTTTTTGAATCTTTTATTGCTTGCTCATAAGCTTCTTGTCGTTCTTCTTCTTGAATGCCAATACCTGGGTCAAATTCGTTAGCACGATTAATTTTTTCTTCAGAATTTGGTTTATACTCTGGCGGTATTAGCTTTAATTCTTCAAGAGTAGTTGCATAACTAGGTTGCTGAACGAAAATGAAAGAACCTGACAAGCTAATGAAAATAATTAAACCAATAACCAAAAAGCTTGAACGTAATGCTTGTTTTAAAGTTAATAGAATTTTTTGCACGAAAAACTCCTCCTGTTGTTCTGTTATAAGCCTTGGTTATGTATAAATATATTCAATATTTCAGGCTCACAGGCATCCTATATGTTTAGGTACAGTTTTTCCTTCTATCGCAAGATATATTAATTTTCACATCTAGTAGGGGCGTACAAATGTACGGCCCTACCTGTGTATCTGAATATTTCGTAAAATCGGATAAAATTCTTACCCAGTGTGCTTAACCTAAGCGCATTAACCTATAACCAACTGTGATTAATTTTAATTCCTCGACTTTGGATTATCTCTTCAAATAAATCTGTTGGTAGAGCTTCTTCTACAGCAAAAACACCTGGTTTTTTAAGTTTACCTTCTAGCAATAATTGGGCAATACTACCTGTACCACAACCAGAAGCCACTGCTGTATTTTCATGCACTACAGTTGAACAATAAACGGCGGTTTCACCATTTTTTTGTCCTGTCACTTCTGAACGAACTGCTACACCAATCCCAGTAAAATTATTAGTGACATCTGTCATTGAATGACTGACATGAGACAGAAATTCAATCATGTAACGACGCTGCATTAACCACTTAGGAAAAACGTGTGCCGCAATCCAAGTTAGGTAATTGTAAAAATCGGGAACAGAGCCAAATTTAGTAATTACAGTTTTTACAGATGGGAAAGCTTTGGGCAGTGTAAAGGTTTCTGGCATATCAAACCAGTAAACTCCGGTGCGTCCATAGGGAGGTGGAAAATCAACTAATTCTCTTTCACTATAAGGCTTGATTATCTTCCATTTTCCATCTATCCAAGTCTCAAAAGGATACTGCAACCCAAGAAAAGTTGTCCGCATCACTGTAATGCCAGCACCGCCAGAACCCGAAACTAAATAACTTAAATGGATCTTTTCTGGTTTATCAAATTGTTCAACACCTTGACGTACCATGCTGTTAGAAATACCAGGAAAAATACCAGTATTAATAATTGCCGTCACACCAGCAGCAGCAGCTTGTTCACTAAAATTGAGAGCTTTGCTGGTATAAGAACGATGGTCACTGACATCTACATAATTAACGCCTTGAGCAATACAGGTTTCAAGAACATTAGTATCTCGATAGTGAAATGGGCCAGCACAATGGATAACTAAGGTAGAGTTTGCGATCGCATCTTGCAACTTGTCAAGTTCTGCCAAGTCCAATACCAAAAACTGCACTTGTCCTCCCGAAGACAAGCTAACAGCCTTCCCAAACTCCGCAGAACGTCCAGTAATTGTAATTTTAGCCTGCGTATGGGTAGCTAGATCCTGAGCAACACTGCTACCAATCCGCCCCCTTCCACCAAGAATTAAAACGCTGTCTGTCATTACTCCAGCATTCGCAACAATAACTTAATTTGACCAGTTTTCCGTCCCCTTTGTCATCGGTTACAAGTATGACTTGCCTGCTAAGGAAGGAGGACTTTTTAACGAAGAGGCAGGGGGCAGGGGGAAATGAGCCTAACCCCATCAAGAACTACTGTGGAATGAAGGGGCAACATGGGTCTGAGTCCCCCACTTCAATAAGCGTGGTTCTGGTTCAGGCGGGGTCGAAGCCCCTTGCTGTTCTATCCCCCTTGCTCCCTGCTCCCTGCCCCCTTGCCTCTTCTTCAATTTGCCTAACTACCGTCAGCGCCGAATAACTCACCCCAGCAGTACCTTCGCCGGGATGAGTGGAATCACCAACTAACCACAAATTCTGGATGGGTGTACGATTGGCGAACCCAAAGGGGCCAAAGGTAGGAATCCTTTGACCAATACCGCCTACTATACCGCGATCGCGGGCTGTGAAATGAGCAAAAGTGCGGGGTGTTGCCGCTTCTTGATGAATAATAGTTTCCGGTTTGAGGTAGAAGTATTGGGCAAGGCGAGCGATCGCTTCTTGGGTAAACTTTTCTTTTAATCCTTCATAATCTTCAGTCTGCCACCACTGTGCAGGATCGACAAATGAAGAAGCAATAATTGTCGCTTTCCCTTCCGGTGCGCGGCCGTCTCTAGGATGACTGACGGAAACAAATAAGGAATTATTCTCGCCAATGGGGCCATTGACATCGTACAGAAATTGTAAGTGGGGAGGGCATTCAAGCGGAATCGCGCTGGCATCTACACCCAAATACACCACAAACGCACCCGATGCTTGGGGCAGTTTTTCCACCCGATTTTTATATCCAGATGGCGCTTGTTCTCCCAATAACTGCACCAAGTTTTGCACGGTGACATTGCTAACTATGTGGTCGGCGGCTTCTGTCCAGACTTCGCCAGTTTTCTGATTTCTAATGACTACAGCAGTAGCTTTACCGTTTTCTACTTTGATTTGTTCAACAGTGTGGCGCATCAACAATTTGCCGCCATCTCTTTCTAAGGATTGTACCAAGCGATCGCTCAATACTTGCATACTTCCCTGGAGGTGAAACAATCCTTGGGGCAGTTGGGATACACTCAACGCTGTTGCAGCATAAAGTAATGCTGTCTGTTCTGCATCCACCTGGGAGTATAGCTTTAGTTGTAAATCCAAAAAAGTCCTCAATCGCTGGTCATTTCCCAGTCCACATAACCGTAAAGCATCTCCTACCGTAAACAAAGTGAAGGGTACGGTAATTAATGTACTAGGACGCACCGCTTGCGCTAGTTGCCACAAATCCCATAAATTACGCGGCGGTAGCACCGGATCGCGTCCTTGAAATTCCCAACTAGCATCAAATAAAGTTGCCATCAACTGCCAAAACGGTTCGCTACCAGGAAACTGTTTTTGTCGTTCCTCTTGCCATTTCTCTTGGTCGCGCCAAACATTAATCGGTGTGCTTTCCCCAGGTAAATAGACCGCACAAGCAGGATCGCAAGGCGTTGCTGGCGGTAAATCTATTTCTAATTCTGAGAAAATGCGGTGGTGAATTCCCCCTGGTTCCAACCCCGCCACCTGAGTTGCTCCCACATCAAAGGTAAATCCCTGCCGTTTAAACGTCGAAGCACAGCCTCCTGGTACGAGAGCCTGATCCAAAATTAAGACGCTGTAACCTCTATGAGCTAATAATGCTCCAGCAGTCAGCCCACCTATTCCCGCACCGATAACGACAACATGAGAGTTACTTTTGTCAAGAGAAATGCTGGACATTGATTAGTTTATTTAAAATTCTTAACATTTTTAATTATAATTTTAACTTCTCTGCCCCATCTGTGCCCATGCAAATATTTCCAGTATCGGTGAGAGCAGATTCTAACTTTTTGTAAAGATTGCATAGGAAAACACGTAAAGTTATCTGCTTGATATCGAGAAATTAATAGAGGTTTCCTTTAAGGATGAAATTACATGTCAGTATCAGCTTCTTTAGACCTGTCTAAAACTTTCTTCCTCAACAGCTTACTAGGAGCTAATCAGACAATTTATTTAGATTTCGACGGCAATATCACCTCTGGTACTTCCTGGAACACAAGTGAACGTCCGGCTAACATTATCACCCCTGCCTTCGACTTCGACGGCAATACAGCATCCTTTAGCTCGGCTGAACTTGAAACAATTCAGTATATCTGGCAGCGCGTCGTTGAGGATTTCAGTCCGTTTAATGTTAATGTCACAACGCAGGCTCCAGCAGATATTAACGATTTGATTAAGAGCGGCAGTAATGATACTCGCTGGGGGGTGCGTGTTGCGATCGGCGGTAGCAGTTACGATTGGTATGGTAAAGGACTCGAAGGAGTCGCCAAATTTGGTTCTTTCAACTGGAATAGTGATACTCCTGCCTTTGTTTTTGCTAAAAATACGATCAACGGTGATGAGAAGGAGACGGCTGAGACTATCTCTCATGAAGTAGGTCATACGCTAGGATTCGAGCATGATGGACGAATAACCCCCGATGAAGAATACTACGAAGGACATGGTAGTGGAGAGACTAGCTGGGCACCGATCATGGGATTTGCGGGGTATTACCAGGAGCTAACCCAGTGGAGTAAAGGCGAGTATGCTTCTGCTAACAATACTGAGGATGATTTGCAAATTATTACGACCCAAAATGGGTTCACCTACCGAGCCGATGATTGTGGTGATGCAATTGCGGCAGCAAAGCCACTAACAATTTCTGGTACGTCTATCAGTGATAGTGGCATCATTGAGCGCAATACAGATATAGATTTTTATAGTTTTGTTACAGATACTGGTCTGATTAGCTTGATAGTGAATCCTTTTAGTCGAGGGCCAAACTTAGACATTTTGGCAGAGCTATACAATTCTGCTGGTACCTTAATTGCATCGTCCAATCCAACAGATTTACTATCTGCAAGTATTACAACAAATGTCGTTGCTGGAAATTATTACCTCAAAATTGATGGTATAGGAAAAGAAAATCCTCTTTCAACTGGCTACACGGATTACGGCAGTTTGGGGCAGTACTTTATTAGTGGTACTTTAAACTTTTCTAATATCCAGCGATGGGCAACTGGGCAAGGCGGGTTTTGGGATACTCAAAAATGGCTAGTCGGCGATTTTAACGCAGATGGAAAAGATGATTTAGTCAACGTCTTCAATGATGGTGGGGGTCTAGCTAGTATCGATACTCACTTATCTAATGGTGGGAGTTTTGGTATCCAGCGATGGGCAACTGGGCAAGGCGGGTTTTGGGATACTCAAAAATGGCTAGGCGGCGATTTTAACGCAGACGGGAAAGATGATTTAGTCAACGTCTTTAATGATGGAGGTCTAGCTAATATCGATACTCACTTATCTAATGGTGAGAGTTTTGGTATCCAGCGATGGGCAACTGGGCAAGGCAGGTTTTGGGATACTCAAAAATGGCTAGTCGGCGATTTTAACGCAGACGGGAAAGATGATTTAGTCAACGTCTTCAATGATGGTGGGGGTCTAGCCAGTATTGATACTCACTTATCTAATGGTGAGAGTTTTGATAGCCAGCGATGGGCAACTGGGCAAGGCGGGTTTTGGGATACTCAAAAATGGCTAGTCGGCGATTTTAACGCAGACGGGAAAGATGATTTAGTCAACATCTTCAATGATGGAGGTCTAGCCAGTATTGATACTCACTTATCTAATGGTGAGAGTTTTGATATCCAGCGATGGGCAACTGGGCAAGGCGGATTTTGGGATACTCAAAAATGGCTAGTCGGCGATTTTAACGCAGATGGGAAAGATGATTTAGTCAACGTCTTCAATGATGGTGGGGGTCTAGCCAGTATTGATACTCACTTATCTAATGGTGAGAGTTTTGGTAGCCAGCGATGGGCAACTGGGCAAGGCGGGTTTGGGGATACTCAAAAATGGCTAGTCGGCGATTTTAACGCAGATGGGAAAGATGATTTAGTCAACGTCTTTAATGATGGGGGCCTAGCCACTATCGATACTCATATTTTGATTACATAAGGAACCAGACTTTGAGATGAAATTGATAGCCAATAGGACTTGAGATAAGTTTGCCTTGGGGTATGATTACTTACTCAGTGTCGCTGGTAAGTGCCGAGGTGATACGCCAGCACCTCGGAGATATTCCAGCACCGTCGGCATTTCAACAACTTGCTGCACACCATATTTAAGCTGTCGTTATCAATATTATTGCAACTGGTAGCAGTTCCCGGACTTATGGGAGCGGCTCCCGGACTTATGGGAGCGGCTCCCGAACTTATGGGAGCAGTTCCCGGACTTATGGGAGCGGCTCCCGAACTTATGGGAGCAGTTCCCGGACTTATGGGAGCAGTTCCCGGACTTATGGGAGCGGCTCCCGGACTTATGGGAGCAGTTCCCGAACTTATGGGAGCGGCTCCCGAACTTATGGGAGCAGTTCCCGGACTTATGGGAGCAGTTCCCGAACTTATGGGAGCAGTTCCCGGACTTATGGGAGCAGTTCCCGGACTTATGGGAGCGGCTCCCGGACTTATGGGAGCAGTTCCCGAACTTATAGGAGCGGTCTACTTCGCAACATTACTCACTAATTGCGGTGCTTCAAGTTCTGCTTACTAATTTAATTATTAGACCTCTTGCAAAAATCCTTGAATCACCCCTCCCCAACCCTCCCCAACACATCGGGGAGGGCGCAAGATTTTAAGTTTCCCCCCTTTATATCGGGGGGATTAAGGGGGGTCTATTCGACTTATGCAAGAGGTCTATTCATTAACTGGCGACTCCGACGCGGGAGTACCCGCTAACGCAACTATTGGAGACGCACTCGCGTTCGCTATCCCCGACCCTACTCCCCGCTCCCTTGCCTCTATTGACGTTGGATGTAGAAATTGAGTAATTTAATTCTTGGATGTCCCTAATTACAGCTTTAAAAAAAGCAGGTTTTGAGGTAGCAAGAATCCGAGGTAGTCACCATTTTTGATACACAGTGATGGTGGTCGAACTGTTGTTCCAGTGCATTCTGGTGAAACAATAGGTTCTGGTTTGTTAGCACAGATACTCCCTGACTGTCAGATCAGCCGTGATGAATTCTGGGAACTATTGTAAAAATAGGTAAAACTTACCCTTCTGAGTCATGGATTCTCCTATTATGTAGTGTGAAATTATTCCATTTTTTCTTCAACTAGAACTACTACAATTACTATTGATGCTAGATAATGGGAAAGCTTTGACATTTGCTTGCCAATCTAGCCCGG
Organism: Nostoc sp. XA010; assembly: GCF_020829625.1. Lineage (GTDB taxonomy): Bacteria > Cyanobacteriota > Cyanobacteriia > Cyanobacteriales > Nostocaceae > Nostoc. The sequence goes on from NZ_JAIVFX010000008.1 coordinate 52,022, forward strand.
AAACAATAACTAAGACTTATGCGAACTCACTATTGCGGCGAACTCCGAAAAGAACATATTGGAGAAACTGTTACCTTTTACGGATGGATAGACCGTCGCCGCGATCACGGTGGTGTGATATTTTTAGATTTACGCGATCGCTCTGGAATTGTCCAAATCGTCAGTGATCCGCAACGCACCCCAGATTCTTATGAGCAGGCGAACGCCCTGCGAAATGAATATGTTGTCGAAATCACTGGTAGGGTAACACAGCGTCCCGAAGAATCGTTGAATACCCGCATCCCAACAGGCGAGGTGGAAATCTACGCCGATAAAATTCAACTCCTCAATGCTGTTCGCAAACAGTTACCTTTCCAAGTTTCCATTGCTGACACCGAGACAGTGCGGGAAGACTTGCGGCTGAAATATCGCTATTTGGATTTGCGACGCGAACGCATGGCGCAAAATTTGCAACTGCGTCATCAAATTGTCAAAGCCATGCGTCGTTATCTAGAAGATTTGGAAGGTTTTATCGAAGTCGAAACCCCAATACTTACCCGTTCTACCCCAGAAGGAGCGAGGGATTATGTTCTACCCAGTCGCGTCAATCCTGGTGAATGGTATGCTTTGCCGCAATCACCCCAGCTATTTAAACAATTGCTGATGGTATCCGGCTTAGATAGATATTATCAAATTGCCCGTTGCTTCCGCGATGAAGATTTACGCGCCGACAGACAACCAGAATTCACTCAGTTGGACATGGAAATGAGCTTCATGTCCCAAGAAGAAATTATCGAACTGAATGAAAACTTAGTTTGCCATATCTTCAAAACAGTTAAAGGAATTGAGTTACAGCGTCCTTTCCCCCGTCTCACTTACGCTGAGGGGATGGAACGCTACGGGAGTGATAAACCAGATACACGCTATGGTTTGGAATTAGTCGATGTCTCAGATATTGTCAAAGACTCTGGTTTCAAAGTCTTTCGGGACACTGTTACTAATGGTGGTATCGTCAAAATCCTACCCATTCCCAACGGTAACGATGTAATTTCTAATGTCCGCATTAAACCAGGCGGTGATTTATTTAAAGAAGCCAGCGAAGCCGGTGCTAAAGGTTTAGCTTATATCCGCGTCAGAGATGATGGCGAAATTGACACCATTGGCGCGATTAAAGACAACCTCAGCGCTGAACAAAAAGAAGAAATTTTACGCCGTACAGGTGCAAAAGCTGGACATTTGCTATTGTTTGGGGCTGGTGATGCTGCTACAGTTAATAAGACATTAGATAGATTACGGCAAGCGATCGCTAAAGAATTTAACTTAATTGATCCAGAAAAAATCAACTTACTCTGGATTACAGATTTCCCCATGTTCGAGTGGAATGCTGACGAAAAGCGTCTAGAAGCACTGCACCACCCGTTTACAGCACCCCATCCTGATGATTTGAGCGACTTAAAAACTGCACGCGCCCAAGCTTACGACTTGGTACTCAACGGCGTAGAAGTTGGCGGCGGAAGTCTGCGGATTTATCAGCGAGAAGTTCAACAGCAGGTGTTTGAAGCGATCGGTTTATCTCCTGAAGAAGCACAAAGTAAATTTGGCTTTCTCTTAGAAGCATTTGAATATGGTACACCACCGCATGGTGGCATCGCCTACGGTTTAGATCGTTTGGTGATGTTGCTAGCTGGCGAAGAATCTATTCGAGATGTGATTGCTTTTCCGAAGACACAACAAGCACGTTGTTTGTTAACAGATGCGCCTTCGAGTGTAGATGCGAAACAGTTGAAAGAATTGCACGTTGCTTCGACTTATAAACCAAAGTCTTAGTTAACTAATAAATTGTCTAAGTAAGGTGGGCAATGCCCACCAATTACTTGCAATCATACATTGATTCTCTTCGACAACACTGGGTTGATTTGTACAACAGTCTCAAAAATAAAAAATAAGTTCAATTATCAAAGCTTGCTTTTCTCCTTAAAAAAACACGAACATATTTTTTTAATTTTACCTTCTATTTCACTTAACTAAGTAGTATTAGGTGTAAAGTGCATTGAAGTGATTAGGGCACTCAATGGAAGTTATCTTAGCTAATATTAATCATCTTGAAGCTGTTTCAGTATTATTTGATCGATATCGAGTTTTTTACAATCAGCCATCAAATCTTGAAGCTGCTAAGGAGTTTCTCAAAGAACGTTTCAACAATAATGAATCGGTAGTGTTTGCAGCTAATGACAATGGGGAATTAGTCGGATTTACTCAGCTTTATCCCAGCTTTTCTTCAGTGTCGATGAAACGAGTATGGATATTGAACGATTTGTATGTAGAAGAGTCACATCGCCGCAGGGGAATTGCAAAATTATTGATGAGTGTTGCAGAAGAATACGCCAAAGAAAGTGGAGCCGTTAGAGTAATTTTAGCTACTCAAATTTCTAACATAACCGCGCAAAAACTCTATGAAACGCAGGATTACATTAAGAATGAAGAGTTTTACCATTATGCTTTGCGGTTGCAATAGTGGCATGACAACAAACTCAAAGCCTTAGAGCTTTTTGCTGGTATCGGTGGGTTTCGCCTTTGCAGCAACCGCCAGAAATTAGCTATGTAAAAATTTCTAATGCATTACAGTGGCGATCGCAATAGGCTAGGATTATTCAGGTAGCAACTACGACGACAACATATAAGTGTAGAAAATCTACTGGTAGGATGAAAGGGATTAATGCTGCTGCCACAATAGAATTAAGCTGCTAGCCCCAGAATTCCTTATGAGTGAATCTATCATCTTGACAGACACTGGCTTATTACCAGAAGATTTGTTACCAGATGTTAGTCATCTGGTGACAGAGGACGATGAACCCTTGGATAATCTGCCATCTGAAAAACAACAACGCCTGCTGACAGAGACACTTTACAGTTCTTGGAACGGGCCTAGTAATGCCCAAGGGTTTCTTGTGGCTGCCAATGTGGGGTTGTTTCCCAGTAACAAACAACCGCCGATTGTGCCTGATGTATTTTTGAGCCTGGATGTACAAGTAGCTGATAACTGGTGGGAAAGACGGCATCGCTCTTATTTCTTCTGGGATTTTGGTAAACCGCCAGAGGTGGTGATTGAAATTGTTTCAAATCGAGAAGGCAATGAAACAGGACGAAAAATCTTAGAGTATGCCAGGATGCGGGTAATGTACTACATTATCTTTGATCCAACTCGACAACTTGGTGGTGAAGTTCTACAGATGTACGAGTTGCGTGGGCGGCAATATATACCCATGAGTGAGCAATGGCTGACTGAAGTTGAGCTAGGTTTATGTTTGTGGGAAGGTGCCTATGAAGGTAAGCGGGATGTTTGGCTGAGGTGGTGTGACGCTACGGGTAATGTAATTCCTACTGGTGCAGAACGAGCCGAACAAGAACGTTTACGAGCCGAACAAGAATGCTTACGAGCTGAACAAGAGCGAGAAGCTAAAGAAACTGCTCTGCAACGAGCTGAACGCTTGGCGGCACAGTTACGAGCCTTGGGTGTTGAGCCAGAAGTATGAGGTGAGGATGAGGAGTAGGGTAATTCAATTAATTGAAAAACGCTGTAAGAGCAAAATTACCAGGAAACCTCCTCAAAACAAAAAAAACCCGCCATAGCGGGTTACACAACAAACTAAGAACATTGAAAACTTGATTTAGCTGGAATACCTCATTTCAGCTTCCAGTTGACGAATCAGCTGTTCGTCGCCCTTTGCTCTGGCTACTTGCAAGCGATGCTCTAGGCTTTTTTGAATATTCTCTCTATGGGCTTCTTGTGCTTTCCTGCCACTTTGTAGTCTATTTTGATTCATAGTGATTACCTTCTTTAATTTTTTGCTTTATGTCTTGCATTCTTAACATAACACATATTCTGTAGCTGTTGCTACAGAATATTCTAAATTAATATATATTTTAGCAAAAATATGCCTAAGAAGCAGACAAGTCAACAACCACTCCTAACTTTACTAAGCGATTTTGGCGATCGCGATGTTTATGTAGGCATAATGAAGGGTGTCATAGCCCAAATCAACCCCAGACTTACGGTAGTAGATTTAACGCACCAAATTCCGCCGCAAGATATAGCCGCAGCCAGGTTTTCCCTGATGAATGCTTATCCCTATTTCCCTGTTGGTACAGTGCATGTGGCAGTAGTAGATCCAGGTGTAGGAAGCAAGCGACGAGCGATCGCAGTAGAATTTGCTCAAGGGTTTCTCGTCGGCCCAGATAATGGTATCTTTAGCGGGGTACTGAGTCAAAGTCCGGCGATCGCAGCCGTTGAACTTACAAATCTTAACTATTGGCGAACTCCTCAACCAAGCAAGACTTTTCACGGTAGAGATATCTTTGCACCAGTGGGAGCTAATCTTGCTAGTGGTGTCTCTCTTAAAGAGCTAGGACAAGAAATTGATCCAGCAAGTTTGGTAAAACTGGATATAGGCGAGTGCCAGCAAACAACCACTGGTGTAGTGGGTTGTATTCAATATATTGACCACTTTGGCAACTTAGTGAGCAACATTTCAGGAAGTTTCGTACAAGGCAAAACTTGGTCTGTGCAAGCTGCGGGGTTGAGTATACCAGGCTGTGAAACTTATAGTGATGTCAAAGTGGGAGAGATAATAGCTTTAGTAGGTAGTCACGGCTGGGTAGAAATTGCCATTAATAGCGGCAATGCTCACTCAAAGTTGCAGTTAGATTCGCAAGATACGCTTCAAGTTGTGCTAACTTAAATACCGTCAAAGAAAATCGGCTATTCCTCCCACCTCCAAAGTTATTAGTACCAATGACTAATGACTCGAACCTTAACTATGTTCGTCCCAAGCTACGGGAAAGGAATAATCTGAAATCGCCGATAAATTACGATTTTCGCTGCGGGTTTCTTCATCCAGAACTTTGACGACTTTGTTATAAATATCTTGTGCTTGTTGTGGAGAATCTCCGATACTGGTTAATCCCAACTTGCCAAACTGCGAAAGGCAACCCATCAGATGAAACACTGTACCCGTTTCTGTACCACTGTCAAAGTGCAGTCTGTGATGAGCAATAATATCCATCAAATCATTAGGTAATAATCCTTGATAGCGCTCTTTTTGCAGATTATCAGTGGCAATGTAATATTTTGGACGACCTTGCTGACTATAAAATAATCCCGTGGAAAGGTCATAGCGACCATTCGTTAATAATTTCAAGGTCATGAATGGATGAGTTGTACCGCCTTTACGCAGGTTAATTTCGATTGCCTGAATATCCCACTCACCATTACCTTTGTCAACGGCGATAAAATCTACACCAAATCGCTCTAAAGTGCCTTTTTCTGCTAACTTTCTCCCAACTTGTAACCCCAATTGCTGTAATTGCAATCGGTATCTTTCATCAGCCGGAAAGCTACAACCAAGATAAATTTGACCGTCTGGGCCTCCGAGAATTTGGTCGTGGGTTGAAAGGATTTCCACTTCGCCCTGGGGTGTGATCCGTCCTTGGACGCTGGGCGATCGCTTAATTTCCCCTTCCACAAATGCTTCGACAATTGCTCCCAACTCAGGGATTCTTCCGGAAAAATTGTCCCATGTCTCTTTTTTTGCTTGAAAGCGCAGTGTTGAAAAGCGATCGCTAATTGCTGCTACCCTTTCGGCATGAGTCCCTTTATCGGGTGCTAAATTCTCAATCGGTCTAAAATCTAGCAGCGCATTCCCTTCTCCAGAAATGCCTTCGTTGAGTTTTACCACTACCCGTTTTAATGTCGGTTGCCGTTCCCACAAATCACTGGTAGCTTCTGCTAAATCTGTATGGTTCCAAATTTTTTCGCTGCCATCTGGATGCGGTACTCCACTTTCGGCGAAGATTTGCCGACTGCCACTTTTTGTCCCCCAAATCTGTAAATCTGGTGCGGCAGCATAGAGTGGTACACCCAATTTTACAGACAATTCGCCTTCCCAGTGCGAAGAGTTGTAGCAAATCATAAATGATTTATCTAGCCTCAAAGCTTGATGAATCCGCTTTAGCAGGCGGGGGCGTTCTAAAATCTTTTGACTCAGAGGTTTAAGCGAGGAATCGTAAGTAGAAAGTAGCAGCAAACGGTTGCGAGCATGAGAAAAGGGAATTCCTGGCAACAGTTGCAGATAATAATCAATGATACTAGGATGCAACGGTACTGATGTTACATAAACTAGCCGAGTCCGGGGATTTTGCAACCGAATTAAGGAAAATAGTAATCTTTCTTCATAATGTTCGCAGCCTTCGATCTTTTGGAGTTCACGCTGGTCGAGACTCAGGGAGGGAATAATTAAAATATCCGCTTCATTATTATCAAATGACTCGCTTGTTTTCCAGCGATCGCTCAGGCTTAATTGTAAGTGGTGAAACTTTTCAACCTGCTCTGACTCAGAAATATTTAGTATTGCCATAACCCCTACCCTCTAATAATCTCAATGTAGCGCACCATGCAGGCTTTTGGGCTATTATGCAAACTAGTCATCAGATACTTGTGCAAGCAATTTAGTCTGTAAGAAGACAATTATGCAGATATCAGTCTAAATAAATATTAACATTAACAAAAATCAATGGTATTGAAGTAAGTATTTTTGCAACCACGAAGTGAGAAAGTATAAATCTTGATTTTCATTTAGCGAAAATGCCTCAATATTGAGGCAAAGCAAACGATTATAGACTAATTTAGTAACTCTGATTTATTTAATTTATTTTACGTCTTAAGGTTGAGCAGATTTCAGCTTGTTTTACCTCTATGGAGCGATAAAGTACAGCAACATAATAGCTAATTTAAAAGCAGATGAGAACGATAAATCCTTTATTGCATGAGAGTTGTCTACTTATTTTTCGTGGTCAGGTAAAGAGCGTGTGTCAGGTGTGAGGAGAAATAATGTCAGCCGCGTACAATTGCCAGTCATAAGTACGTTTGGTGAGCATCGAAGCTATAAACGCCTAAAGTTGCAAATGGCTAGTGGGAGCCAAAGCAAAAAATAAACCTTGGGTTGAAGTTTCGATCCAAGGTTTACTTTTGAAATGGGCACTAGATGACTGGAAACGGCTTTTTGCAACATCTAATTACATTCAATTTAAATTAGCGAGACAAAACCTATGGCTAAATCAAAAGAGAAAAAAGAGCAAACATTACAACCGCCACAGCAGCAAGAAGCACCAGGTGTTGAATCAGAAATGACGCCAAAACCCAAATCAGATGATGCCCAATATCGGGGTAGTGGCAAGTTACAAGATAAAGTAGCATTGATTACGGGTGCAGATAGTGGTATAGGTCGTGCTGTAGCGATCGCATTTGCTAAAGAAGGTGCAGATGTGGCGATTCTTTACCTCAATGAACACGACGATGCCAAAGAAACAAAACAATTGGTAGAAAAACAAGGGCGTCGTGCAGTAACCATTGCAGGTGATATTGGCAATGAAAGTTTTTGTCAGCAAGCTATCCAACAAACAGTTGGTGAGTTTGGCAAACTCGATATTCTCATCAACAACGCCGCCGAACAACATCCAAAAGAAAGTATCGAAGAAATCACCGAAGAACAACTAGAGCGAACTTTCCGCACTAATATATTCTCGATGTTTTTCATGACTAAAGCTGCACTCAAGCATTTACAACCAGGCAGTTGTATCGTCAATACCACATCGGTAACAGCTTATAAAGGTAGCCCACAGTTACTAGATTATTCCTCTACAAAAGGTGCGATCGTTGCTTTTACTCGTTCCTTATCAAAAAATTTGGTATCAAAAGGAATTCGCGTTAATGCTGTCGCGCCAGGGCCAATTTGGACACCTTTAATTCCCTCAACTTTTCCCGAAGAGAAAGTTGAAAGTTTTGGTAAACAAGTACCAATGCAACGAGCCGGACAACCAGAAGAAGTTGCTCCTAGCTACGTATATTTAGCCTCTGATGATGGTTCTTATGTCTCTGGACAAGTGTTACATGTCAATGGTGGAGATGTTGTCAATGGTTAAGTGAAATAGTTAGTCATTAGTCATTAGTCATTGGTCATTAGTTATTCGCTTTAGATAAATGACAGATGACAAATGACTAATGATAAAAAAATAATCACTCCTAACTCCATCCTTATTTTCCTCCATTGGAGGGATGAATTAATGTTTAAGTATTGATAATCTATCTAGCAACAAACATTTAAGAAATAATAACTACGTCTATGGCATCTCCTACACCATTGCATGGCACGGAACTCGTAGATTGCGCTAGAGCAAATGCCAAGCAAGGAATTGAAACTGCTGCTTATCAATGTGGCTATGGTCAAGACCTTAACAAATTTGCACAAGAACTAAGACAAGCTTGTGAAGAAATGAATTTACAAGTAAAAGAACTTAGCGGATTGATTACTGACCAGGACATGATACTGCAATTGGGTACTGGCGAAATTGTTGCTCCAGATAGCGAATCAGAATTGTAAAAGTTAGTCATTGGTATTTTATTCTTCACTAATGACCAATGACTAATGACTCTCTTCATAATTTTAAAATTGCTCGCGCCAAATTGAAGTAAATCAAAACGCCCACCACATCAACTGCTGTGGTGATAAATGGTGCTGACATTAATGCCGGATCTAAACGGAGGTAGCGAAATAGAAACGGCAATGCTGAACCGGAGATAGAAGCTAAAATAGAAATAGCTACCAGGCTAGTGCCGACAGCGATCGCTACTTCTAATTGTCCTTGCAGAAAATAAGCCCAGACAGTAGCGATCGTACCTAACATTCCTCCTAATAATGCTCCTGCGATCGCCTCCCGACCAATTACTTGCAATGCACCAAGCGATCGGATCTCATCGGTATTCATCCCGCGAATCACCACTGTGGAAGACTGGGCACCCACGTTACCACCAGTACCAGTCAGCAAAGGGATAAATGCTGTTAGTGTTACTACTTTTGCTAAAAGGTCTTCTTGCGACTTAATAATCGTTCCTGTAATGGTATTGGTTACAAGTAAAACCAACAACCATACAACCCGCTTCCGAGCAATTTCCAGTAAATTCATCTGAAAATAGTTGTCGCCCCCCGACTGCACACCACCACCCAAAGCGTAGATATCTTCGGTGGTTTCGCGTTGCAAAATATCAATTACATCATCGACGGTGACAATACCTACTAGACGGTGTTCTCGATCTACCACTGGCACAGCTAGAAAGTCATATCTTTGGATTAATCTGGCAACTTCTTCTTGGTCTGTATCAGTGTGGACAAACACCACATCACGGGTCATAATTTCGCCAATAATTTGCTCAGGCTGAGAAGTCACCAACTCCCGCAACGATACAATCCCCGTTAAGCGCCTTGCCCCATCCATGACATAAAGATAATAAATCATCTCACTGGCATTAGCTAAGTTGCGAATTCGCTCTAGAGCTTGAGCTACTGTAAAGTTTTCTTTCAGTGAAATTAACTCTAGTGTCATGATTCGCCCAGCAGTATCAGCTTCATAACCCAATAGTTGGGCTGTAGCTTGGCGTTCTGCTGGACTCAGTTGTTCTAGAAGACGATTAACGACTTTTGCCGGTAATTCATCAAATAACCTAGCTCGGTCATCCGGCGACATTTGATCGACAATATCGCGGACTTCCTGACTTTTAAGTTCCTCAATTAAGCGTTCTTGAACACTGTAGTCGAGATATTCATAAACCTCGATAGCCTCATCCTTAGAAAGCAAGCGAAAAGCCAAAGCGTGCATCGCTTCTGGCAAACCCTCAATCGCCTCGGCAATATCCGCAGGCTGCACAGGCACGAGAATAGCTTTTGCTCCCTGCAAGTCTCCTGTTTCCAGGAGCATTTGCAGCTGAGTCCGCACTAAATCTCGCAATTCCCTGCGTGAGATATTCTGGATGGTAGAGTTAAAATTGTTGGTCTCAGTCAAAGTCCACTTTCCTCAGCCAGTTTGAACAAGGTTGCTGCCCTTAGTCTAGGGGAAAGTGGGAATGTGCAGGATTAAACTTGTAATTTTCTGACTTTAAATAAATTGAAAACTTTTGTAAATAAGTAAATAATCAGGGTTTCAGACGCTGATAATTCCTTACGTTCAACGCACCCGGTAGGGAATCGTGCTACGCAAAGAAAGCGTCTGTCTGCGACACGCTGCGCGAATATAGAGAAGTTGTCGCGTAACTATTCCCTGGATAGTCCACGGACAACAGGTTTACTCGAAAAGTACGATAATCTCTTAATTCCAGCAGATTGTGTTCTCTAACTTAAATACATGACTGCTGAGGCTTTTGCAAAACTTTTTGCTTCACTCGCTATTAATACTATTCTCTGCTAGTCCTTTAGTACTAAGTTAAAACACATCTAATTTGCATATCAAAACTTTATCAATATCTTGTGGGTGGGCATCTTGCTTGCCCTAATTATGCAACTTGAATGCTGATTAGCTTATTCTCTGCTGGATCTCGTCATAAAAATATGAATTAACACTCAAGATGAAGTATAGATAAATAATACTTTTTCAAATCTTTAAATATTAAAAGCCTTCTTTATGCAAATTTTATGTAATTAATAACTATGTAAATACAAAGCAAAAACTTCATCCGGGAGATTAGTAATTTTTATTTAAATATGATCAAAACTTTTATATTCCTTTAAAAAGTATAAATCAATATGAATCTTTAAAGAAGGTTCCATAAAGAAGATAGACATAACCCCTAAACTATTGTCAAATGGTAAATTAATTGCTCCCATAAAAATACTTAAGTAATAATATGTAAGGATATTACGTTAGCTAATTAGATGTGTATCTGCCCAATTGGGGTTGCTTCACTTTAACTTCATGCACCTGCACGTCAGTGAGATTAGAAGCTCTAAAGAGAGGTGATTTATAATTTTTGATTAAATTCAGCAAACTTATATTTACATCAATCAAAACTCAGAAATCTGTCAAATTAAACAAAGATTTATAAGGGCTAATACACCCTTGAATTAATCTCTGGTATTTTTTGTCATACACATTTTTATATATATCTGCTTTTAAAGAATATAAAGCAATATATATAACTTCATACTGCTTTATTTTAAGGTTAATACAAATAAACAGTATAGATAAGCAAATTAAAACAATAGTAGACCCATAAAAATGTATCAGTGATTGAATGGAATAGTATCGACATTAAAAAACATAGTAATCAGTTACTTATTGCTTTTGTGTTAATAAATTAACGCCTAAAAAAGCTACATATTTTTTGAAAATATTCAATATAAAACTGATTATTGAACATTGATTATGGAATTACTTTTAGTACTATTGTGAGGCATATATCTCAATGACTGATTCACAAAATCAACTGTTGTCAACATCTTTAAGCCCAATAAGTCCTCAATCATCTCTACAAAGCATTGATCGGGTGTTATCTCAAGGGAATGGACTCAAAGCAGAGTACTACGACAACATCGACTTCACCAACTTGAAGCAAACTCGCACAGATTCGACAGTCAACTTTAACTGGGGTGAGGGATCTCCAGATCCATCCATCGGTGCAGATACCTTCTCAGCGCGTTGGACGGGTCAGGTAGAAGCCAAGTACAGCGAGACTTACAACTTTTACACCACTAGTGATGATGGTGTGCGACTGTGGGTTAATGGTCAGCAAATCATCAATAAGTTTGTCAATCAATCTGCCACAGAACACAGTGGCGCGATCGCACTGGTTGCAGGTCAGAAGTACGATATTAAACTTGAGTACTACGAAAATAAATACGATGCAGTTTCTCACCTGTCTTGGTCAAGTTCCTCTCAGACCAAAGAAATCATTCCTCAATCGCAACTGTATAGTAATTTCAGCACAGTTGGAGTTGGTAATGGCAACGGACTCAAAGCAGAGTACTACGACAACATCGACTTCACCAACTTGAAGCAAACTCGCACAGATTCGACAGTCAACTTTAACTGGGGTGCTGGTTCTCCAGATCCATCCATTGGTGCAGATACCTTCTCAGCGCGTTGGACGGGTGAGGTAGAAGCCAAGTACAGCGAGACTTACAACTTCTACACCACTAGTGATGATGGTGTGCGACTGTGGGTCAATGGTCAGCAAATCATCAATAAGTTTGTCAATCAATCTCCCACAGAACACAGTGGCGCGATCGCACTGGTTGCCGGGCAGAAGTACGATATTAAACTTGAGTACTACGAAAATAAATACGATGCAGTTTCTCAACTGTCTTGGTCAAGTTCCTCTCAGACCAAAGAAATCATTCCTCAATCGCAACTGTATAGTAATGTCACCACACCTGCTAATGGCAACGGACTCAAAGCAGAGTACTACGACAACGTTGACTTCACCAACTTGAAGCAAACTCGCACAGATCCGACAGTCAACTTTAACTGGGGTGCAGGGTCTCCAGATCCATCCATTGGTGCAGATACCTTCTCAGCGCGTTGGACGGGTCAGGTAGAAGCCAAGTACAGCGAGACTTACAACTTCTACACCACTAGTGATGATGGTGTGCGACTGTGGGTCAATGGTCAGCAAATCATCAATAAGTTTGTCAATCAATCTGCCACAGAACACAGTGGTGCGATCGCACTGGTTGCCGGGCAGAAGTACGATATTAAACTTGAGTACTACGAAAATAAATACGATGCAGTTTCTCAACTGTCTTGGTCAAGTTCCTCTCAGACCAAAGAAATTATTCCTCAGTCACAACTATATTCATCAAATATTCAGACCGTTATCACATTAGGATCATCTTCCACAACTGTCAACGAAGGTGCTGGTAGTGTTACCATAACGTTGTTGAGAACTGGTGATTTAAGCAGCACATCTTCAATCAAGTATGCAACCTTAGCTGGTACTGCCACAGCAGGATCTGACTACGGAAGTGAAGGCACCGAAAGCGCTGGAACACTTATTTTTGCACCAGGACAAGGCAGTAGACAGATATCCATTCCAATCAATGACGATTCCTTAACAGAAGCAGATGAAACCTTTAGTTTTGTCATCGATCAGACAGAGGGAGCAACATTAGGACTTCAAAGAACTCTGGGAATTACGATTCAAGATAACGATCGCTCCAGCCTGGATTTCACTCAGCCAGTAGTTAATGAGGGTGACGGTACTGCTACGGTGACAGTTACACGGGGTAATACTTCGGGAGCTGCTAGCCTAGACTACATAACCTTGGATGGGACTGCTAAAGCTGGATCTGACTACCAGGCTGTATCTGGAACCTTGGCCTTTGCAGCAGGACAAGCCAGCAAGACCATTTCTCTAGTCCTTAAGAATGACACCGTTGGGGAAGTAAATGAAACATTTACTTTGAAGTTCAGTAACGCAGTTGGAGTGCAGCTAAATACTCAACAGACAACTATTACTATTATTGATGATGACGCTGGTAACTTTGCTTTAGAGACTGTAGCTTCTGGTTTGAATCAACCTACAGCTTTTGATTGGACATCTGACGGTAAGAGCATGTTCATTGCCCAGAAAAATGGGGTAGTGCGAGTGTTGAACAACGGCACTTTATTATCAACACCATTTATCAATATCTCTGGACAGGTTAATGATACGCGCGATCGCGGTCTTTTAGGAATTGCCGTACATCCAGATTTTGGCAAAGCCACAAACCCCAAAAACTACGTTTACCTGTTGTATACCTACGATCCACCAGAAACCAATCCAAACAACTCTAAAAACAATCCCAATAGCACATTAGACAATCCCGATCAGAATGGGAATCGGACTGCACGGCTAATTAGGGTAGAAGCTGACCCCAAGACTAATTACACTACTGCTATTGCTGGCAGTGAAGTTGTGCTGCTAGGTACTAATGGCACTTGGGAGAATATTAGCCGCCCAGATGGAAATAGCACAAATGTCTCACTTGGCTACGCACCATCAGGAATTCTCAACAAAGATACTGGTAAGCCGTTTACCAGCTTACAGGATTATCTCAATAATCTCGATAAAGTCCAAAATGTCCAAAATTTTATAGCTAACGATAGTGAATCTCACTCAGTTGGTTCTGTGCATTTTGGCACTGATGGTTCTCTGTTTGTGAGCTTAGGAGATGGCACTTCTTACAATGGGATAGATCCGCGAGCAATTCGTGTTCAGGATGTCAATAATCTCTCCGGTAAGATCCTGCGGATTGATGCAATTACTGGTCAAGGCTTATCAAGTAATCCTTTCTACAACGGTGATCCTAATAGCAATAGTTCCAAAGTTTATAACTTAGGTTTGCGTAACCCCTTCCGTTTTACAATTGATAAAAACACCAATACCCCCGTAATTGGTGATGTTGGCTTCGATTCTTACGAAGAGGTCAATATCGGAAAACCAGGAGCTAACTTTGGCTGGCCATTCTATGAAGGTGGCCTTGATGCAAATGGCAATATCGTCAATCTGAAACAACCAAAGTATTCTAGCTTAGATGCAGCAATAGCCTTCTATAATAGTGGGAAACCTGTTACAGCACCAGCTTACACTTATAAGCATTTTAGTTCTAATTCCATTACTATGGGTGACTTTTACACAGGCAGTACTTTTCCCTCAGTCTATCAAGGCGCGTTATTCGTTGGTGATTCCAGTCAAGGAACTATTGATGCTTTGAAATTCGATAGTCAGGGCAAACTTGTCTCAATTAAGCGGTTTGCTTCTCAAGCAGACAGACCAAATTTAGGAGTCCCTGTACAAATCACCACTGGAAAGGATGGTAATCTCTACTACGCAAACTTGACCGGGGGTGAGATTGATCGCTTTCTACCTGTTTAGATAACAATTATCGAAACAGAATTCAGAATTTTGAATTCTGAATTCTGAATTCTGACTGATTTTGCTCAAGATAACTTTGTTAAAAATCCCAACAATTTTTTAGTATTTGATGTCAGGAGGGTTCGACGATAAGCATCAGCAGCTTTTTTAATCGCTTCGGCTTGAGTGGGGTAAGGATGAATTACACTGCTTAACTTACTCAAACCGATTTTATTCACCATTGCCGTAGTGACTTCTGAGATCATCTCACCCGCGTGACTGGCGACAATAGTTGCACCGATAATTTCATCAGACCCCTTTTTATGGTGGATTTTGAGAAATCCTGATTCTTCACCATCTGCGATCGCTCGGTCTACACTACTAAAAGGTATGTTAATTGTCGTCACCTCAATACCCAATTTCTGCGCCTCGTGTTCGTACAAGCCTACATGGGCAATTTCTGGGTCAGTATAAGTTACCCACGGCATTACCAGACTACTGAGTTTCGAGCGTCCTATGCCAAAGGGAGAAAACAGAGTATTTTTAATTACAATTCGCGCCGCAGCATCAGCAGCATGGGTAAACTTCCAGTTCATGCAGATATCGCCAGCTGCATAAATTTTGGGATTCGTCGTCTGGAGATAATCATTTACCTTCACACCTTGACGCTTGTCGTATTCCACCCCAACTGATTCTAAATTTAAACCTTCAACATTTGGCGATCGCCCCGCACCGACTAAAATTTCATCTACTGTCACCGAATCTCGATGACCATTGGAGGAAAAGTAAAGCCGTTTCCCCTCGGTAACAGTTACCACTTCTTCCAACTTAGAATTTAGAACCACGCGAATTCCTTCGCTAATCAAAACCTTTTGCAGAATTTCAGCAGCCTCAGCATCTTCTTTATTTAGAAGATGAGAACCGCTATGGAAAAGTATCACCTCAGAACCCAAACGCCGGAAAACTTGCGCCAATTCGCAACCAATGGGGCCGCCACCAATCACCGCTAAACGTTCCGGTCGTTGAATTAGGGAAAAAACCGTCTCATTAGTTAGATAACCCGCCTTTTCAATTCCCGGAATCGCCAATTGTGTGGCTCTTGCGCCAGTAGCAATTACAGCTTTTTTAAACCGGAGGGTTTTGTCGCCAACTTCCACGGTATTTTTAGTTGCAAATCGCCCACTACCCAAAAAGACATCGACACCCAAGTTTTGAAACCGTTCCGCCGAGTCATTAGGGCTGATACCAGCTCTTATCCGCCGCATCCTTGCCATGACTTTGGGAAAATCAACATCAATATTATGTTGGGGAATATTAACACCCAAGTTTTGAGCATTCCGAATTTCGCCAACAACGCGAGCAGACCGAATAATCGTTTTAGATGGTACGCAACCAACATTTAAGCAATCCCCACCCATGAGATGCTTTTCAATTATCGCCACTTTTAAACCCAAATCCAGACCCGCCGCACCCGCAGCCACTACTAATCCCGCCGTACCAGCCCCAATTACTACCAAGTCGTAAACATCGGCAGGTTGAGGATTAACCCAATTTGGTGGATGAGCGTAAGACACCAACTTTTGGTTATACTCATCCGTTGGGCGAACTGTAACTCTCTCTAAATCTGAATTGGTCATTAGCAAAACCTCTTTTAAGAATTGAAAATACTAAAGTCAACTACCTTTTGGGAGTATTCAAAGTTCAGAATTAAGAATACCAATGAATTTAGGCGGCTCAGTCTTTTATTTTTTATGCTTGTTTAATAAGGAATACAGCCTTTGAATTGTTTTGTGCGTTTGGGAATTGACAGATACAATTGAAGCTTTCCTGGATAAACATTTCAACAATTGATAATTTAGAGCAATTTGCAGTTAAATAGACCACAGTAAAAATGTACAATTTATGCGCCCTTATAATTCCTCTTCTAAAGCTTTGCGTGCAATCCGGGTGACATAAACTGTCACAGCGACTGTAGCAATCAAACCCAAAATCCGAATTGCCCATTGTAAAGTTGGGTTGGTAGGTTGAGCTTCAGTACCAATCATGGCAAGATTACCTGCAAGGGAACCAATATAAACGTACATAATGGTTCCGGGAATCATGCCTACAGAGCCGATGAAGTAATCTTTAAGTGAAACTCCTGTGATGCCAAAGGCATAGTTTAATAAATTGAAAGGAAATATTGGGGACAGTCGCGTTAACAGGACAATTTTTAATCCTTCTCTACCAACCGCTTGGTCAATGGCGGCAAATTTTTTGTTATCTGCGATTTTCCGAGCAACCCAGCCCCTTGCTAAATAACGTCCGACAAGGAAGGCAGCAGTAGCGCCAAGGGTTGCCCCGATAAATACGTAGAGAGAACCCCAAACTGCACCAAAAATCACACCAGCCCCCAAAGTGAGAATAGAACCTGGGAAAAAAGCGATGCTAGCGAGAATGTAAAGGGCAATAAAAGCTATGGCTCCCAGCGCACCCAGGCTATCAATCCATTGCAACGAATCCCGTAAAATGGCTTGGGGATTGAAAGAAATTGGATTTGTAGATTCTTGTGCCAAAGCTGGGTCTGTATTTAATGCTAAAGCACTCGCCAATATTAGTAATATTAATACAGTTAGCCTAAAAAACTTCTGTAAGTTTCTGGTATTAATACTTTTAAATATCTGAATTATTGTTAATTTTCTCATGAGTTATTATTTCTTCTATTGCCACACTTTGAGCTAATGCTTTTTGAGCAACTTTTGTGATATACACAGTCACGGCAACGGTAGCAATCAACCCAACTACTCGCATTACCCATTGCCAGACTTGAGTTTCTGGAGTAATTGGTTGATAAGACGTGTTAATCATGGCAAGATTCCCAGCTAAAGAACCAATATAAACGTACATCAAAGTACCGGGAATGATGCCGAAAGAACCTAATATATAGTCTTTGAGGGAAACCTGTGTTACTCCAAAAGCATAATTCAATAAATTGAAAGGAAAAACGGGACAGAGACGAGTCAACAAGACAATTTTCCATCCCTCTTTAGCAACTGCTAAATCAATCGCTTTAAATTTAGGATGTTTGTCCATTTGTCGGGAAACCCAATCCCGTGAAAGGTAGCGTCCAATGATAAAAGCCAAGGTTGCTCCGACTGTTGCAGCAATTAGCACATATATTGACCCCCAAAATACTCCAAACAGACAACCGCCTTTGAGTGTTAAGAGGGAACCGGGTATAAACAGTAATGTTGCCAAGTTGTAAATGACTATGTAAGCGATAGGCCCTAAAAGACCAAGACTCTCAACCCAAATGACTGAGGTTTGTAAAAGTCCCTGAAAGTTGAATTGTTTAGCGACAATTATGAGAGTGATAATTAGGCAACTTAAGAGTAGTAGTTTGAGTTTGGAATTTAACAAACGCTTCTTCATTTTTATAAGTTTCACCTTTTGAGGCTCGATGTTGACCTTCTGAGGCTCGACGTTGACCTTCTGAGGCTCGACGTTGACCTTCTGAGGCTCGACGTTGACCTTCTGAGGCTCGATGTTGACCTTCTGAGGCTCGATGTTGACCTTCTGAGGCTCGATGTTGACCTTCTGAGGCTCGATGTTGACCTTCTGAGGCTCAACTTTGACCTTCTGAGGCTCAATGTTGACCTTCTGAGGCTCAACTTTGACCTTCTGAGGCTCAATGTTGACCTTCTGAGGCTCGACGTTGACCTTCTGAGGCTCAATGTTGAAACTTACACCTCAAATCTAATGCCCCTAAGATATACTACCTATATTAGAAACAGCTTAAATTCTCTTAAATTTTTCTCGGCGATACCAGCGACAAATTCGCTCAGGTGAAACGCCGAGTAAATAAGCAATAATTACTATTTGATTAAGCAGCGTGGTTTTGAACACTCCCTTTTGTAACCATCTACGGGCTGAGGTAACAACTGGTGTGGGAATAATTACAATCCGTCCGATGCGTTTTAAACGACGGATGAGTTCAAAGTCTTCCATGATAGGCAATTCAGGAAAACCGCCAATTTGCTGAAATACTGCTTTTGTTAAAAAAATTGCTTGGTCGCCATAAGGCATTTGGTAAAAATGCGATCGCACATTTATTCCCCACTCCACCCATCGTAAACTCAAAAGTGATGCATCAATCTGCAACTTAAATGCACCAGCTACAGCCCCAGGCTGTTGTAGCGCTGTGCGAACCATGTCATCAAACCCAGTCGGTAAACAGGTATCTGCATGGAGAAACAGCAGAATCTCGCCCGTAGCAGCTACAGCACCCGTATTCATTTGCACAGCCCGACCGGGAGACGATGAGATAATTTTGACACCTAAAGACTGAGCGATCGCTACAGTATCATCTTGAGAGCCACCATCTACTATGATTACTTCTATATTTGTATTGGCTTGAGTAGTTGCAATTGCCTCTTTGATATTCTCTGCTTCATTAAGAGTCGGAATAATAATAGAAATTCTAACTGCGTCGATATTCTGACTCATAATTGCTTACAATTTAGCTAAAGTTGATGTCATCCTCAAGATAATCTCCATGACAGCTATCACCGTCAACTTGAACCCCATCATTCAACTCACCGACAACCAATTTTATCAACTCTGTCGGGAAAACCCAGAAGTCAAATTTGAACGGAATGCAGAGGGAAAACTACTAATAATGCCACCTACAGGCGGAGAAACAGGAAATCGTAATTTTGAAATTGCGGCAGATTTTGTGATTTGGAATCGCCAAACTAAACTAGGAGTTGGCTTCGATTCTTCCACCTGCTTTAAACTTCCCAATGGTGCAAACCGTTCTCCTGATGTAGCTTGGATAAGAAAAGAGAGATGGAATGCACTCACACCCGAAGAACAAGAAAAGTTTCCGCCGATCGCACCAGATTTTGTTTTAGAGTTAATGTCACCAAGCGATAGTTTGCGAGAAACGCAAGCGAAAATGCAGGAATATATCGATAACGGAGTTAAATTAGGCTGGTTAATTAATCCGAAAATGTGTCAGGTAGAAATCTATCGTATTGGTAAACCAATCGAAATACTAGCATCTCCACAACAATTATCAGGAGAAGATATCTTACCAGGATTTATTTTAAATTTACAAATAATCTGGGGATAAATATTTGCATTTGCGATGCCTGCGGCGGGCTGCGCCTACGCAACGCAACAAGTTGCTGTAATACTTATGGAAACCACCAGCTATTTGTATTGCTGTAAAACTGAAACCGTCCAAAGCCGAGAAATTGTCCGTGGGATTTCTCACCTACTGGGAAAGCTGTGACACCCAATAAGTAGACACCAGAAAAGCTGGGATTACTCACAGGGCGGAGGGCGATTGTAACTGTCTGTCCCGGAGTCACAGGTGGATCAAAGTTCACAGTAACAGTTCGTGTCTTGCGTTCTGCTGTGACTGAGCCTAGTGTTAGCCGAGATTCTTTGGCATCGCGAGTTCCGACAAATGCGCGGGTATCCTTAAGCTTGTAGTCGATGTTTTCTGCTCCCTCCTTCTGTGCGATCGTTACCTTCTGGAGCGATTCTCCAGCATTCTCCGGCACGTTAATAGTAAAATAATAAGTTCCGCCCCAAACATTCACATCTTTGTAAGTAGTTGTCGCTTTAACAAGTTTCGGCGGTTCGACAAAGTAGACTGTACCATCTCTAAGCTGAACCGCTTGAGTCACCGGAACAGCAACTCCTCCGATGCCTATTGCTAACGAGAGTGTTATCCCAAACAAAGTTGTAACGCGCATAATTCAGATATAAAAAAACGCACTTATTTCAATTTTAGTTCTTTGGGAATGAGCGACTTGGGAATAATAGAAGCTTGTTTTTCCCCATCATAAGATTTCGTGTACCACCAAGCCCAAGCAATTAAAACTGCTTGAAAGGGGAGTCTGAATACGTGTACCCAAGGTGAATTTGGTATATGTTCAATCTTAATAAGATTAGCCGCCATATAAATATTGGCAGGGTAAACAGCAATAAAAAGAGCAAGAAGTCCCCAAGCAGCAGCTTGACTTACAGGCGGGACTAATAAACCGATACCACCCAAAATTTCATAAAAACCACTCAGATAAACTAATCCTAAAGGGTAAGGTAGTTGCGGCGGCACAATTTTGACATATTCTCCTGGAACAAGAAAATGTGTCACTCCAACCACAATGATGCATATAGCAAGGATGACTCGTAATATTTCCTTATACTTGTTCATGGGTTTTGCCTGATTATATACTTGCCCCTATTACTTCATTTTGATTGACAGATGTTAATCTGCCTTGAGTCAATAGGGATAAAAATCGACAAAATTTTTCAAAATCCCACTTAATTAAGAGATTCATCTAATTGCCCATCACATCTTTGAGTATTACTTCCGTGCTTTTACTGAAGTTTTTTCTTGGCTAGTAGCTAACACTGGTACAGTATCAAAGGGAGTAAGAAAGCAACTACTTATGTTTTATCGTTTAGCCTTGATTTCTAGCTTTGTGCTGGTAAATTACTACTGTCTTACTACGTCTGCATTGGCAGAAGTAACTTTTAAAAATGTTCTTCCTGGTACTTTAGAGCCAACGGGGACAGAAATGAAAGTGCTGCAATCTTTAACCCCAGTAACTCTTATTGTCAACGTACCAGAAAATAGGAATGCTCAAATTACTATTTTGCCTCCTACCAGTGCATCTAGCCCTTCAGAAGATCCAAACGGTACAACACGGGTTGGGTTTTTAAAGTTTGGTTCTACTAACTTAAGAAGCGATAATAGTGACAACACTAAGAACATTGCAAATCTACCTACAGGCAATACGGTTTTAGAAGTAGGAATGCGTGTACAACGTCCCGTAGCTTTCTCCCCAGGAACTTACAATTACAGTCTTAATCTCAGTGTCACTATTACGCCGCCTTAACTTTTTTGAATCAATTAAATATACAATCAAAATAAATTAAAAATAAAAACCCGCCTCATTTATGAAGCCGGGTTTTACCCAATTTATTAATAGTTTTTATTTTTTTGGTACTGTCAAATTTACACTAAAGGGAATTTTATTTTTATTGTTCTCACCCCATCCCAACTCACCGGAAAGCTTATATTCTCCTGGGGATAACTTGAGCTTAGGCTGATTTTTATTTAAAGAATCAACTGACAAATAACGTTCACCTTCTGCAATCACAGTTGTATTATTTATTGCGCCTGTTTTAATTACCTGACTTCCTTGTTTGATTGTCCAATTACCACCAACAATTGCCGATGCTTTACCTTTATTTTGAACTAATAATTGAATCTGACCTTGAGGATTTAATCTGGCACTATTAGGAATGAGATTGGGTGAAATATCCCCTTTACGCACATACACAGCTACACCAATCCGAGGAATAATAGTCGTTTGGAATTTGACATTATTATTGGTCGCATCGGTTTGTGTTACTGTCGAAGTCTGTAAGTTCTCTGTAAAAATCATGGTGCGATATTCCCCATCTGGTAAGCTGGGGGGAAACCTCACAATAAATCTGATTCTACGTTTAGCTGTGCCAGGAACTTCTAATTCTCTAGGAGAAAATTGTATATACCGACTCAGGTCATTGGGGCTAGAAGTTAAAGTTTGAAAGCCATTTTCATGGTCATAGGTAAAAGGAGAAGTATAAACGCGGGCGCGGAATGTATTTCGTTCTTGGTTGTATACAGTGATATAACCTTGTGTTTGTCCACGTTTAGCCTGAGTTTCAATAACCATAGGAGAAATAGCAATGTCTGCTAGTGCAGTACTTCCCCAAAGTAAAGCGCTAGATAACAAAACGCTACTTAAATGCAGTGGAATTTTAAAAATTAATTTCATATTTATCAAGATTTCTGGCTAAAAACAACAAGTAAGTTGTTAGCTTTTGCTTGAGTTTAATCAAAATGAATTACTCAAAAGGTTTCAATATTATTTATTAATAATAAACCTGATTTATTGTCAAATTAGGTTTATTATTATTTTTAAGTTACAGATTAGTAGCAGTCAAGGTGACTGTATAAGAGTAAGTGCCAGCAGGAACAGGCACGCCACCAGTATTATCACCAGCAATCATACCTATTGTAAGAGCTACGTCAGTAGCAGCGGGGATATCTAAAGGAGCATTAGATTGACCCCACAAACCACTATCAAATGGATCACCTGAACTAGTACTGGTGTAATTAGTACCATCGGAGACAATTGATTGTTTTATGGGGGCGTTAAAACCAGCAGGTGCAGCAGTTTGAAGTGGTACTCCAGTGCTAAGTGAACTGGCCGAAGTACATTTAAGAGTCGCTGTACCGGGTTTACCTGTAGTGGAACCAATAATGCCAGCAGCACCTTCAACCCACGAATCTCCTGGGCTTCCTTGCGCTAAAACACCATCTTGTACATTAGAAAATGTACAAGTTGCCGGAACAGTACCGCTGAATAGTATGTCCTGCGTTTTTGTTTCTGCACTTGCTGTAGATGCAAAAGTTAGAGCACTCAAAAGACTTAAACCAGTGGCTAAAGCAATACGACGTATCATATTTGGTTATTCTTGTATTTTGGATTTTGTTAAATTGTTGGCAATTGTTGCTGTTATACAACCAAACATCTAAGAATTTTTAAATTGCTTAAACTTGAAGAGAAACAACTGGCAATAGCTAAATTTTAGTTAGCAGAATCGCTATCTATACAAATAATTTATCTTAATGGTAAATAAAAAAGTTGAGTATAATTACCAGAAAAAATATTAATTCAATTGATATCTTGTTAATTATACTGAGGTTTATATTTTGTAAGTAGGTTATATGTAATTATAATAAATTTTCAATAGCGATTTTTGTGTTTTTATGCTTACAAATAGTTAACTACATTTAGAGTAAATTTTCTGCCATTAGTTCTCACTCAGTTAGTTTTTTGAGACCAATGGTTAATCGGATTAATTTTGATTGGTCTTCATCAGATAGGCACTGTCTTAACCTTTCATAATCAATACGGTTAACACTAATTATTGTAGTCAAAATACAACATTCATTGAATTGTTTCAACTACTAAATTGCATTTACAAAGCAATTTAGTAGTTGAATTATACTCTTATAAAAAATGCAGACACAAAAGATTTGGCTATTAATACTGTTTTCTACTGTTGTATCGATAATACCTTTAAAGGTAGTTAGTCAATCTCCAGTTCCTCTATCTTCTCAAGTACAACCTTCACCATTACAGAGTGAGAGCATTGTTAAAGATTCATCTCCAAACGATTCTGATGCGGCTGTAACTTTAGCAGCAGCTAGATTTAAGGTATTTACTGTGGGATTGAATATAGGTAGTCGTAATATCAACCCTGGTCTACTGGTGCGTGGAGAAGAAGATGGAACAAAAGCGATTGATTTTGAAAATTGGCTGATTCCCTATGACGCTGTAATTGAAGCATTGAAGCTGAACGTAACTACT
Source organism: Nostoc sp. XA010 (assembly GCF_020829625.1). GTDB lineage: Bacteria > Cyanobacteriota > Cyanobacteriia > Cyanobacteriales > Nostocaceae > Nostoc. The sequence continues at coordinate 76,139 of NZ_JAIVFX010000008.1, forward strand.
TTAAATGATGGTCGATTAGAAATCCGTTCTTCTGGAATTGTGACGCGTATAAACCCGAAAGACTTGCGTAACGATCCAGAATTGGGGTTAGTATTTTCCATCCAAGATTTACAAAAGCTGTTTGGCGTGAAATCACAATTTGATATTAATGAGTACGCCATTGTTTTAGATATCCCGTGGTTGAATCTAGATAACTCCAATAACTTTGATGATAGCGACATACCAGTTATATTGGAAGGCTTACCACTCCTCAAACCAGGCAAATTCAATATTGCAGCTCTTGAACAGAGGGTGAATGTTACAGGTAATGGAAGCTTTTCACCAAGTTACACTGGTGATTTTCAGGCTGTAGGTACAGCTTTTGATGGTTCTTGGTTTATCCGCTCAACTCAACCAAATTTACAAAATATCCGAACATGGAATATAGCTGAAGCCCAATTTTTGCGACAAACTGATCAAACAGATTATTTTGTTGGTTCTCAACCGACTTTTTGGCAAAGTCAGGGAACGGGAGATTATTGGGGATTTACCTTAATTGAACGCCAGGGGTTTACACCACCAGAATACTTCTATGCAGGTGCTTCAGATCCTCGCCAACGCTTGCAAGCGGCCTCCATTAGCAGGACAATTTCAGGAGAAGCCGAACCAGGAACTTTAGTGAGATTAGTCCAAGGCTTTGGCAATAAAGTTATTGCCGAAGTATTGATAGATTCTTCTAGAATTTATCGCTTTGAAAACATCAAGAATAAGAACGGAATTTATGGTAGTAACTACCGGGTTTTTCTATATCCCCAAGGAAGGCTAACTGCACCACCAGAAATTCGAGAAGCAACATCTTCCACAGTAGCAGGACAAATCCCCGCAGGTACTTCAGCCTGGGTTATTTCTGGGGGATTGCGCCGAAATTTAACTAATCAAAGTCTTGTAGGGAATTTTTCTGATTTTGGCGGGGGAATTTATAGACGTTGGGGTTTATCACAAAATCTGACAGTTGGTTTCGGTGGAGTGTATGATGAATCTTTAAAAGGGTTAGCAGAGTTATTTTGGCGACCTAATAATTTTCCTTTGCAAGTAGCCGTTTCTGCCTTGGCAGGTAATGAATTAAATCTAAATACAGATATCCGTTACAATCCATCTCCTAACCTCAGTGCTTCATTTATTAGCGATAAGTTTTCTAGTCGTTTTTATGCCGATTGGCGTGTTTTGCCAAATTTTAGCTTATTTACTACTGTTGACAGCCGTAGTGCTACTTCTGGCGGCATCCAGTTTAATTATAGTCAAGGAAATTTTTATACTTTTGGCCGCGCTAGTTTAGATACAGAAAATAATTTCCGTTGGTTTTTGTTACAAGGTCTTGGTAGAATCGCATTGAATCTGCAAGGTAATGAAATTGGTGCTTTATCAGAATTAACCTATAACCTTTCTGAGAATAGTACTTATAGTTATGGTCATGCCTTACTGCTTAATTATGAAACCCGTAGTCAAAATAGTAATGACAATTTGCTGACTTTAGGATGGAAGTACCGTTCTAAAGAAAGAGCCAGTGATGGTAATTATCTCTGGGAAGCTGAACTCGGTTATGGAATTGGTTCTCAGGGTAATGGCATACTTGCCTCGTTAGGAACAACAGTGTTACCCGGTATGATGCTACGGGGACGCTACCAAGCTGTATCTCTAACTTCCGATGAAAGTTCTTTTAGTTTAGAACTTGTCTCTAGCCTTGGTTTACAAAGAGGTTTGAGTGCCGGAGATAGGCATTCTCAATACTTCCGTACTCAAGGCGGTTTAATGATACAGCCATTTTTGGATAAAAATCAAAATGGTAAACTCGATCGGGGGGAAAGCATTTACACAGAGAATTCTGATTTGTTGCTGTTAGTAAATAACCAACCCATTAAGAGATTACAACCAAGTATTCAAAGCGATCGGATCAATATACGTCTCTACCCGGGAACTTATCGCTTAGATATCGATCCGGCAGGGTTTCCTGTTGATTGGCAAGCATCAACTGATGCCATTGCTGTAAATGTAGTTGCTGGTAGTTACACCAGTGTAATGATACCTTTGATTCGCTCCTATACTCTTTCAGGGGTTGTTACAGATGCCCAAGGTAATGCCATTGCTGGAGTCAGGGTAGAAGCTATACAACTAAGTACAGGGAAACGTCGTTTTTCCGTTACTAACAGTGCAGGAGTTTATTATCTGGAAGGGTTGCAACAGGGTGAGAATGAATTGCAAATCAACGGTAAATCAATAGGTAGTATAAAACTAGAAGAATCCTCAGAACCTTTGCAAGAGATAAATATCAAGCAACCCTAAAAAACATGAGCGATGCCTTTAGCCGACTTGCACCCTTCATCCAAGAATATATTTATCATCACCAGTGGACTGAATTACGACCAGTTCAAATTGCCGCTTGTCAAGTTATATTTGACACCGATGCTAATTTGCTAGTTACTGCTGCAACTGCTGCGGGTAAAACAGAAGCAGCTTTTCTACCAGTTTTGACTTTATTACATGCTAACCCTGCTGCAACTGTAGGTGTATTATATATTAGCCCCATCAAAGCTTTAATTAACGATCAATTTGAGCGCCTCAACGACTTACTTAAAGAAGCAGATATTCCAGTTTGGCACTGGCACGGTGATGTTTCTCAAACTCGAAAAAACAAACTTTTAAAAAATCCTCAAGGTATTCTACAAATTACACCAGAATCTCTAGAAAGCTTGTTAATAAACAAAAATAACGACCTCCTTCGCTTATTTGGTGATTTAAGATTTGTCATCATTGACGAGATTCACGCCTTTATGGGTTCCGAACGCGGTTGTCAAATTATTTGCCAACTACAACGTTTAGCAAAGTTGACGCAAAAGCAACCGCGCCGGATTGGTTTGTCGGCAACTCTTGGTGATTACTCAATAGCTGAAGATTGGTTGCGTTCAGGAACAGATAAGCTAGTGATTACACCGCAAACTGACGGCATAAAACGCCAAATTAAACTAGCTGTAGAACATTTTTATATTACTAATGAAGTAGATGAATCAAATGCCACAGCTTATGAAAAATATATTTTCAACCTCAGCCAATCTAGCAAATGCCTGATATTTGCTAATAATCGCACACAAACTGAATCTGTAATAGCATCTTTGCGACAAATAGCCACAGAACAAAGGCTACCAGATATATATCATGTACATCATGGGAGTATATCTGCTAGCTTGCGGCAAGCTGCTGAAAATGCGATGCGTGAACCTAACAATCCAGCAGTTACCGCCGCCACTCTAACTTTAGAATTAGGCATAGATATCGGTCATTTAGAGCGAGTTATTCAGTTAGAATCGCCCTTGTCTGTAGCTAGCTTTTTACAGCGCTTAGGACGTAGTGGCAGAAGAGGTGAAGCTGCTGATATGCGCTTTATCTGTGCTGAAGAGAAACCATTATCAGAAGCTTCTTTACCGGAGCAAATACCTTGGCAACTTTTGCAATCTATTGCTATCATTCAACTTTATTTAGAGGAAAAATGGATTGAACCAATCAGACCGATTAAATATCCTTTGAGTTTGCTTTATCACCAAACAATGAGTATTTTAACAGCAGCAGGGGGAATTTCACCTAATGCCTTAGCTAAACAAATTTTTAGCTTGCCGCCCTTTGCTGCTATTTTAAAAGAAGATTTTCAACTATTGCTCCGCTATTTAATTGATATTGGTCATATTCAGCATACTGAGCAAGGTAAATTAATCCTGGGTTTAGCAGGAGAAAAGATTGTGAGAAAATTCCAGTTTTATGCTGTATTTGCTGAACAGCAAGAATATATTGTTAAGCAAGGTGCAACGCAAATTGGTAGTATCGTCACGCCGCCTGCTGTTGGAAATCAATTTGCTTTAGCTGGGAGAACTTGGGAAGTCGTAGAAGTTGACTTTAAAAAGAAAGCTATTTTTGTTAAACAAGCCGAGGGTAAAGCTAGTATTTATTGGCGTGGTAGTGGTGGCACTATTCACACCAAAGTTTTACAACGAATGCAACAGGTTCTATTTGAAAATGTCGAGTACAGCTATTTGCAAAAAAATGCTTTGCAGCGTTTACGTAAAGTTCGCCAATTGGTGCAGCAGGTAGGATTAGATAAACAAAATATCTTGCAATTAGAAAAAGGTAAATGCTGCATTTTTCCCTGGATGGGTACGGTTGCTTATCGCACTTTAGAAAGATTACTCAACTTCTACTGTCGAGAATCCTTGGAAATTACAAGTATTGGTGGAGTAAATCCTTATTATTTAACAATTAAATTAGGCAAGGATAAATTTAAATATCTTTATCACGAAATTGCTTCATTGTGTGAGCAAAGAATTAGCTCCGAAGATTTACTCAGTACTTCAGAGGCACCGGAAATTCAAAAGTATGATCAATTTATTCCTCATCCACTTTTACGAAAAGCTTTTGCTAGCGATTCTTTAGATATGAGAGAACTTAAACAGCAAGTGTTGATGTGGAGAGGAGAAAACATAGCACAATAGTTAAATTATCTGTAGTCGAGAACCCCTATAATTCCTTAAAACCATAATTAGGTAATCCAGAAACATCAGTTTGGAGGGCAAACAAATCACCAGAGTGAAAACTTTTTTCGATCTCTGCCTGGCTTAATCCAACCGAAGCAGTAGTTATGTAGAGTGTTTGCAAATCTTCACCACCAAAAGTACAACTAGTTGGCACTTGCACAGGTACCTTTATCCGCAATATCTCTTCACCCTTGGGATTGAACCGAATTACACACCATCCATCCCACATAGCTGACCAAATATGTCCTTCACTGTCTATTGCCAAACCATCTGGATGGAAAGATTCATGAGTTAAATCAATAAAAATTCGACGATTACTAATGTTTCCTGTTATTGAATTAAAGTCATAAGCATATATTTTTTGCTGAGGAGAATCTGTTAAGTAAAATGTCTTTTGATCGGGACTCCACCCCAAACCATTAGAAATAGTCAATCCTGTTTCCATTACATGCAATGAACCATCATTGTCATAGCGATAGAGGCTAGCCTGTGGTTTTTCCAAAGAACACATTGAGCCAAACCAAAAACGCCCTTGAGGGTCACATTTACCATCATTGAAACGATTATCTGGTAGATTTCCTTCAATTTCTAAGATTGGGGTGACTTCACCTGTCTGGGTGTTGAGGAATGCCAGATGATGACGCAGTGCCATAATTAATCTATCTGCACCTGCTGTTGCGATCGCACCTACAACATCTCCCACATCAAAAAACAAGTCTTTCCCCGTGGCAGGATTGAACTGATGCACCCGATGGTTAAAAATATCGACCCAATACAGTAGGTTTTGGGTAGAGTCCCACATGGGGCCTTCACCTAAGCGGGCCCTGGCTCCTAGAATATTATGGAGTGGATATTGCAACTTGTTCATATTATTTATCAACCAACAGCAGTATTTACAAAAAGTAATTTTAGTGGTAATACGCAATAAAAATATTATTCCTATTCAAGTAAAACCTAAAGACGCGATGAATTGCGTCTTTCCCAGGTAAAAGAAAAGATTCTTTCTTTGGAATAAAGCTTAATATTCCCAACTTTTTAGATAAGTTGGGAATCTTTTTATTAAACAGCTTGTAAAATCTCCTCATCTACAGAAAAATCTACTTCAGCTTTGTCTTTTGCATTAGCCAAATAATCATTTTCCAAAGAGTCTTGTAATCCAGAAATTAAATCATATTCAGGATGCCAGTTTAATTCTGTTTGTGCTTTGTTCACCGAAGCAAAGAAATGCTGCACTCGCATCGGAAAAGCTTTGCGCTTGCCAAAATCAAACTTTTTCGGGTCGTAATGGACGATTTTTACAGCATCAGGTGATTTGCCAGCCGCTACAGCACTAGCACGGGCTAAACCATCAAAAGTGACAAAGCGATCGCCAGATATATTATAAATCTGTCCTATGGCTTGTTCATTACCCAAAACCTTAGTCATTGCTAGTGCCAAGTCTTTTACATGACCAAACTGGGTGATATGCAAGCCATTTCCGGGGATGGGAATAGGGCGATCGCGCACAATTCTATCAAAAAACCAACCTTCCAACTCATTATAATTACGAGGCCCGTAAATATAAGTAGGACGAATGGAAGTAAAAGGTAATCCCAATTGAGTCAGATAAGCTTCTGTTTCATGTTTACCCTTATGGCGACTTTTAGGATCTACTGCATCACCTTCTACATGGGGCAATTGGTCAGATTTGAGATAGACCCCGGCAGAACTCATATAGACAAAATGTTGCACTCGGTCTTGAAAAATCTCCGCCAGTGGTTGAGTATCAGTAAGTTCCCGCCCGTTATTGTCAAAAATGACATCAAAGTTTTCTTGTAATAACTTTGCCTTTAATTGAGTAGCATCAGTGCGATCGCCTATAATTTGTCCTACTCCCTCTAAAGAAGGTGCTGGCCGATTTCCCCGATTGAACAGCACCACCTCATGTCCTTGTTCCACTAATAGTTGAGTCAAATAGACACCAATGAACCGAGTACCACCCATAATTAAAATTCGCATAAATTCACCATTTCTATATCAGTTGTTGTCAAGGGAGTAGGGAGTGGGGAGTAGGGAGTAGAGGAAAAGCAGAGGAAACAGGGGAAGAATAACTATTGGTATTCCTTATTTCCCCATTCCCCATTCCCCACTCTCCACTCTGAGATTATCAGGTTGCAGCATCCATCTGGAACCTCTAAGGTAAGATTGCGTCTTATGTGCTAATCTGGGGCGCTTCCCGTTAATTAATCACAGGGGAAGACTTTTCAGTTAACGTCATCAAGTTGCCCTTTGTAATTTCAATTTATTCAAGTTAGCTGTGCCCTTGAAATATGCTCTGGTTCATGAGTGGCTGACACCCAAAGCCACCGGTGGTTCAGAACTCGTTGTACGAGAAATTTTGAATCACATTGATGCTGATTTGTATGCCCTGATCGATTTTGAATCCAGTAATCCTGAAAGTTATTTATATAAGCGTCAAATTGGCAAGACGTTTCTCCAGAACTTTCCATCTGCCCGCAACGGTATACAAAAATACTTGCCTTTGTGGCCTTTGGCAATTGAACAACTCGATTTACGGCATTATGACGTAATTTTGTCTTCATCCCACGCTGTTGCCAAAGGAATTCTTACCACTCCCGAACAGATGCATATTTGCTACTGTCACAGCCCTATGCGCTATGCCTGGGACTTGACTTTTGATTATCTGCGCCACAGCAAAATGGGTAGTGGTTTCGCTGGGTGGGTGACGCGGTATTTGTTACATCGTTTACGCCAGTGGGATGTATTGAGTGCCAATCGCGTTGATTACTTCATTGCCAACTCGCAGCATACAGCTCGGCGGATTTGGCGTTGCTATCGACGAGAAGCAACAGTCATTTACCCACCAGTGAATATTGCGGAATTTCCATTTCTGTCTGAGAAAGAGGACTTTTACCTGACAGTTTCCCGGTTAGTGAGTTACAAACAAATATCGTTGATTGTCAAGGCTTTTAATCAACTAAAACGACCATTAGTAGTCATTGGTACAGGAGATGAAATGAACAAGATTCGTGAAATGGCAAACTCTAATATCCAAATATTGGGATGGCAACCCGATAATGTGGTAAAAAAATATATGTCTAGGGCTAAGGCGTTTGTATATGCAGCTTGTGAAGATTTTGGTATCGCCCTAGTGGAAGCACAAGCCTGTGGCACGCCAGTGATTGCCTACGGTGCAGGGGGTGCTTTAGAAACAGTGCGAGATATTCGCTCTTGTGCGGATACAGGGACAGGTATATTCTTCAGGACGCAAACAGAGGCGGCTTTAGTGGAGGCAGTAGAAAAGTTTGAAGTGTATGAGGGTTCGTTCAGTTCCGAGTATATGCGATCGCACGCCGCGCAGTTCTCACCGCAAATTTTTGCAGATCGTTATCTAGATTTTGTAAACAAATGTAACGAAAAAAGACCATTTTTGCAATGATGGTCTTGAATAACGTTTTATTTTTTTAGGCTTTTGGCAATTTTCCCCAGAAGCACCTCATTTTGGCTTTAATATTGGGACTATGTGTGGTGTGGATTATTAAGGAGTATGATGACTGCCCAGAGCTCACTCCTCTCCGGCAAACGAGGCGTAAGGCAAGACACCAGAACGTCTACGCGTTTCTTAAAACGCGGTCAAAAAACGAAAACACCAAAAGTTAAACCAAAAGGTTTATCTTTTCAGGGTTTAAACGGAGAGTTTGCCAAACGACTGTTCGATATAGTGTTTTCGCTGTCGGTGTTAATTTTGTTCTTGCCCGTCTACTTAATTTTGGCCTTGCTGATTGCTTTCAGCTCAGAAGGCCCAATTTTTTATGTCCAGGAACGGGTAGGGAAAAATTATAAAACGTTTAATTGTATTAAATTCCGAACAATGGTAAGCAATGCTGACGAAATCCTCATGCAAATGATGGAAACATCGCCCGAATTGCGACAAGAATTTGAAAGCAGTTTTAAGCTGAAACAAGACCCCCGGATTACCGAAATTGGTCGATTTTTGCGAATTACTAGCTTAGACGAATTTCCCCAGTTCTGGAACGTTTTAAAAGGGGACATGAGTGTAGTCGGCCCCCGACCCTTGGTAGCAGAAGAACTGCCAAAATACGGTTCTTACATTGATGAGATTTTAACGATCCGTCCAGGAATTACAGGTTTGTGGCAGGTGTCTGGGCGTAATGATATTCCCTACCCTCGGCGAGTCCAAATAGACCTGCATTATGCTAGGTTTAGGAATCTCTGGCTTGATTTATGGATCATCTTGAAAACTGTTGATGTAGTCATTCTGCCTAAAAATAACGGGGCATACTGAGTAACTACTTAGGGTGAATTCTGTGGGGCAGTTAATGCCCCTAAATACTAACTTTATCCCTAAAACTAAATGATTGTTCTTCGTTATTTACATAGTTATCTATAATTTATGCGTTTCTACTTAACTTAGACTTATTTGAGTGTGTATCTGTGGTTTGCTTTGCTCTTATTTTGATTTTTGGCAAAAGTCTAATTTAAAATATTTATTTTATTTAGTCTTTATAAAACCTATTACATTATAAAGTTTTCACAAGCAAAGAACATATACAAAAAGAATCTTGATTTATATAGGAAAAGAAATATATATATTTAAACAATCTTGATATATCTAGGTTGAACTTACGTGTTAAATTACTTTTTATTAAGTATATCTATTTACGGAGAAAGTCTCTGAACAACAATAACTCGTATGTTTACCATTAGGCAATTAAGCAATTAGCTGCTAGGTTGTATCAGATTGGCTGTAACTTTTTAATCAAAGACAATAAGGGATAATTAAGCATGACGCAACAGAAACGAGCGTTGATTACTGGTATTACTGGTCAAGATGGTTCATATCTAAGTGAATTTTTGTTGGAACAAGGTTATGAGGTTCATGGCATTATTCGCCGGACTTCTACCTTTAACACAGACCGCATCGATCACATTTACGAAGACCCCCATAAAGAGGGAGTGCGGTTGTTTCTTCACTATGGTGACTTGACAGATGGTACGACGCTGCGACGCATTATAGAAGAAGTCCAGCCAGTAGAGATTTACAACCTAGGCGCTCAATCCCATGTCAGAGTAAGCTTTGATTCACCAGAATACACGGTGGATGCTGTCGGAATGGGAACGTTGCGTCTGTTGGAAGCAATTCGGGACTATCAACACCGTACCGGAATTCAGGTGCGATTTTATCAGGCGGGTTCTTCGGAAATGTACGGTTTAGTACAAGCAATACCTCAAACCGAGACAACGCCCTTTTATCCCCGCAGCCCTTATGCCTGTGCGAAAGTTTATGCCCATTGGCAAACTGTAAATTATCGTGAGTCTTATGATTTGTTTGCTTGTAATGGCATACTTTTTAACCACGAGTCACCACGACGGGGTGAAACCTTTGTAACCCGCAAAATTACTAGAGCAGTGGCTGGTATCGTTGCTGGTAAGCAGAAAAAAATTTACATGGGTAATCTAGATGCAAAGCGAGATTGGGGCTATGCGAAGGATTACGTTAAAGCAATGTGGTTGATGTTGCAGAAAGACCAGCCAGACGATTACGTAATTTCTACTGGTGAAACCCACTCGGTACGCGAGTTTTTGGAACTGGCATTTAGTTACGTAAATCTTAATTGGGAAGATTATGTAGAGTTTGATGAGCGTTACCTCCGTCCATCTGAGGTAGAGCTATTGATTGGCGATTCTACCAAAGCACGCCAGAAGTTGGGCTGGACACCATCAGTAACCTTTGAAGAACTAGTTTCCTTAATGGTAGAAGCAGATTTACAAGCATTGGGTCACACTTCACCCAATGGAAATGGTTCACAATTTCCATTAGATATTGCGACTATTCGTCAACAACTGGGCGCTTTGCACTTCTGATTCGCACCACAGAGGATAAAAATATGACCGGCTTAGAATTAAAAAATAAACGCATTCTTGTCACTGGTGGGTCGGGGTTTCTAGGTCGTCAGGTGATAGATCAACTGTGTAAAGCAGGGGCTGAACGTGAGAAGATTACAATCACGCGATCGCGTGATTGTGATTTGCGTGTTTGGGAAAATAGCCAACGCGCAGTTGACCAGCAAGACGTAATTATCCACCTAGCAGCTCATGTTGGGGGTATCGGTCTGAACCGTGAAAAACCCGCAGAGTTGTTCTACGATAACTTGATTATGGGAACGCAGCTAATTCACGCTGCCTATCAAGCTGGAGTAGAAAAGTTTGTTTGTGTTGGCACAATCTGCGCCTATCCTAAATTTACCCCGGTGCCATTCAAAGAAGATGATCTTTGGAATGGCTACCCAGAGGAAACCAACGCCCCCTACGGAATTGCTAAAAAAGCCCTTTTAGTCCAATTGCAATCTTACCGCCAGCAGTACGGTTTTAATGGAATTTATCTACTGCCAGTGAATTTATATGGCCCAGAAGATAACTTTGACACAGGAAGTTCTCACGTTATTCCAGCATTAGTTCGCAAAGTTCACGAAGCCCAAATTAAGGCAGAAAAGCAACTCCCAGTTTGGGGTGATGGCAGTCCCACTCGTGAATTTCTGTATTCAGAAGATGCAGCGCGGGGGATTGTTATGGGAACTCAATTCTATAACGAATCGGAACCAGTTAACTTGGGAACAGGTTATGAAATCTCCATCTTTGATCTAGTAACTCTAATCTGCGAATTAATGGAGTTTAAGGGTGAAATTGTTTGGCAAACTGACAAGCCTAATGGTCAACCCCGCCGTTGTTTAGATACTGAACGAGCAAAGGAAGCCTTTAATTTCACGGCTCAGGTGGGCTTTGAGCAAGGGTTAAAAAATACCATTGAATGGTATCGTCAGCACGCTGTATAACAATGTACTGGTGAGTGTAGAGTACTTAAGCTGGGCATCGCCCGGCTTATTTATTTGACGCTATAAATTTTCATGGACAAAGTTAATCATCAATTAAATAAAGCGGAACTACGGCGCACTCTACTTAAAGCTCGTCAATCAATGTCCGTTCAAGAGTGGAGAGAAAAAAGCGATCGCTTATGCTTTCATTTACAAAACTCTACTTTGTTTACCCAAGCAAAAACAATACTCGCTTATTTCAGCTTTCGCCAAGAACCCGATCTCAGTCCACTATTTGCAAACACCAAATACCGTTGGGGATTTCCTCGCTGCATTGATAAAAAATCCCTATCTTGGCATCTTTGGACACCGAGTGATTCTATCCAAAGCGGCGCTTATGGCATTACTGAACCACACCCCGACGCTCCAATCTTAGATCCGGCTGAAGTAGATTTGATTCTTGTCCCTAGTGTCGCTTGCGACTATCAAGGATATCGCTTAGGCTATGGCGGTGGATATTACGATCGCTTGCTCAGTTTACCACAATGGCAAACAAAGCCAACTATCGGAATTGTCTTTGAGTTTGCCTATTTGTCCAAAATACCTATTGAACTTTGGGATAAACCACTACAAGCTGTTTCTACGGAAACCGGATTGACTAGGAAAGGCTAAAGGATTCAGGATGCTGAACACACATCATCAAATGTTTTATTATTGATGATAGATTACGATAAAATTAATCAAATTCTAAAGTAAAGCCATGTCTGACTCAGTTCAGTATGTCACTAATGCAGAGGGAAGAAAAGTTGGAGTCCTGTTAGATTTAGAAACTTATCAACAGCTAACTAACTTATCTGTAGACTCGGAATTATTGATTGGTTTAAATCTAGATGAATTGCAAGCTTTGGCAGAAAGTTATTTATCTCCCAAAGCTCAGATACACTTACAAAAATTATTAATTAAAAATTCTGACAAATCATTGTCAGATGACGAAACTGAAACCTTAGACAGATTATTGGCACAAGTTGACCAATTAAATATTATTAAAACTAGAGCTAGATATACATTAAATATTTTTCAAAATAAACAGCAAGCAGCGTGAGTCCTTACATTCCTGTTGAATTACAAAATAAAATTCGCAGTAATTTTGGTGATTTGTGTGCTTACTGTCGCACTGCTGAAGCTTTAACAGTCACTACTTTTGAATTTGAGGATATCATTTCCTTGTCTGTGGGAGGGAAAACTGGAGAGAGAAAATCTATGCTTGGCTTGTCCATGTTGTAATCGTTATAAAGCAACTCACCAAACAGCAATTGACTCTAATACTCAGAATGAGGTTAAATTATTTAATCCACAACAGCAATTATGGGCAGACCATTTTATTTGAAGTGAAGATGCTACAGAAATTGTAGGACTTACAACCATTGGTAGAGCAACAATTTATAGTGTAAAAATGAATCGTCTGCAATTAACTCGTGTGCGGAAAATGTGAGTGAAAATGGGTGAGCATCCACCAAATATTTGAGCAAGTGCAAAATATTGAAAGCAAGTTGTAGCGTTATAAAGAAAGTTGTAATAAATATTTAGAGAACTGAAAAAGTTATTAATCAAATGCTGAACTGGAAAAAATCACGATGGCAAATTCTGCTGATGTATGCGCTATTGGGAGCGATCGCACTAGTGATGCTCTTTCCTTTACTGTGGCTAGTTAGTACAGCCTTGAAATCGCCTACAGAAAATATTTTGCAGTCGCCGCCACAGTTATTGCCTGCCTCACCTACACTAGATAACTTCGTTAGTGTGTGGAACTCTTTACCTTTTGGACAATACCTGTATAACAGTACTTTGGTATCAGTGCTGACTGTGGGCTTAAATTTGCTGTTTTGCGCTTTAGCTGCCTATCCGTTGGCAAGATTATCATTTGTCGGGCGAGACTGGATTTTTGTAGCGATCGTCTCTACGATTATGATTCCCTTCCAAATCGTGATGATTCCGCTTTATATTTTGACAGTCCAGTTGGGTTTGAGAAATAGTTATTTAGGAATGATTTTTCCGAGTTTAGCTTCTGCCTTTGGCATTTTTCTGTTGCGTCAAGCTTTTATGAGCGTACCCAAAGAGATAGAAGAAGCCGCGCGGATGGATGGCAGTTCCGAGTTAGGTTTGTGGTGGCATATTATGTTACCAGCAGTTCGCCCAGCATTGGTAACTTTAGCTATTTTTGTATTTATTGGTGCTTGGAGTGACTTTTTATGGCCTTTAATTGTCATCCAAGATGAAAATTTATACACTCTTCCCTTGGGAGTCGCAAAGCTAGCAGGTACATTTTCCCTTGACTGGCGGTTGGTAGCTGCTGGTTCAGTAATTGCGATCGCCCCAGTATTATTACTATTTTTATTTTTACAACGTTACATTGTACCCACAGAAACTGGTAGCGGGGTCAAGGGTTGAAGAATTAAAAAGTTAGAAGTCAGAACAAGAAAGTGGTAGATGAGGGAAAAATAATTAATGCCCAATGACAAATGACAAATGACAAATGACAAATTCAATAAGCCCCAGTCTTCTTCAAGACTACCCAAATAGTTTTAATAATCAGACTCAGGTCATAAGTTACAGACCACTTACGTTGATAATCTAGATCCATCTTGACAATGGTTTCAAAGTCTGTGATGCTAGAACGCCCATTAGCTTGCCATTCTCCAGTAATACCTGGTTTGACTCGCAATCTATCCCAGTGGTGTGGATCGTAATTGCTGACTTCATCAGGAGTGGGTGGACGAGTACCAACTAAACTCATGTCCCCTACCAGAACATTCCAAAATTGGGGAAATTCGTCTAAGCTAGTACGCCGCAAAAATTTACCCACAGGAGTAATGCGAGGATCGTCAACAGATTTAAAGATGTGACCTTTGGCTTGATTTTCGACCAAATGCTTGAATTTATCGGCATCGACGATCATTGAACGGAATTTCCAGATGCGGAAAGTTTTTCCGTTTAAACCACAGCGAATTTGGGAATAAAATATTGGGCTTGGAGCATCTATAAAAGTAACAATTGCTACAGGAATTGCTATGAAAAATGTAATTATCAGCCCCACAATCGCTCCAACAATGTCAATTAATCGTTTTCTCACGCTTAAGGTTGACGGGTGGAAAGGCTGTTGCGAGCAATTAACTGAATAAAGATAAAGATGATTCACAACGACTAACTTATCTACAATAGGACTTTTTGAATCAGTAGTGTAGACATGAACATAATTATTAAATGATTTTTATTGATTTTGTCAGTACTACTGAGTGTTAACATACGCAAAAATTAAGCAATATAAAAACCGAAAACCTAAAGTTTACAGAATCTTTTAATTAAGGTAGGAATTTGTAAAATTACAGTATCATCCCATAAGCTAAAAAAGCTAGTGTTATGGATATACATACAAAGCATTACATAGGACTTACGCAAAGGTAACGGAAAACCGAACCACAGAGGATGCAGAAATCACGGAGGAATGAGAGTTTGGAAGGGTTTTTGCGTAAGTCCTAACAGTGTTGAAAGTTAAAAGCTCATCAGGATGTGACTGACTCAGAAAGACACATGAATTTATCCCACTATTCTAATAATCTCTACTTCTTTTCGTAAAATGTGCTTAAAACCTTGATTTTTCGATTTCAGTTCTCAATAAGCTTAAGCTTTGTAGCACATATATTATTAGTGGGATAGGTTCATCCGTGATGTAAGTAAAGCGGTGTAAATACTTAAAGGTTTGTAGTCAGGACTTTAGTCCTAAAAGAAGGGCTAAAGTCCTGACTACGAAATCGATTACAATAATTTTACATTACTTAAAATAGTTCAATTTATTCGCACCGACTTACTTACTAATGTCAATGATTAACCTCTAAAGCGAAATTCACTAAGTATGCTTCCTCCAGTGATTGCTGATTACTAGCCTTGATTGCATCTAGATAGCGACGCAAAGACAACAGTTGTTGGGAGTTGGGACGATATGTGAGACTCCCTTGTTTTTCAAAAAGTGGTGCTGTAGCGATCGCCTGATAGTCAGGATTTTCTTGCGAACTCTGAGTCAGCCAAGCCGAATCTGTAACTGAAGGTATCAAACCCGAAGGCAGTTCACCTTCCAAAAAAGCCAGCAGACGTTGCTGACAAGTGCGAGTATTAATCCCACGACCCTCAAATAACTGGATAACTTCACCGAAAGATAAGGGTCGGTCTGGTAGCAGCCGCAGCAATTCTGTAAATAGGAAATAATCAGTGTATTGTTGCCTGGGTATATCTAATATCTGGGGATGCAAAGGCAGCATCGCCAAACCATAAGCAACGCGACTGCAATTAGGAGCACCGTTTTCGCCGAGATATAAATCTTGAATAATCTTAGCGCTGGGGAGTTTTTGCCGCAGCCAGCGATTCACCGTTCCGATACAAGCCACCCCACCAGTCAGGATAGCTTGATTAATGGATTCTGTGGGGATGCCAAGAGCTACCAATAACTTGTTGAGTTCTCGATTCAGACGACGCACAAAGGGGATAAATACTTGGCTTTCTAAATCTCGTCGCTGCAAAATCCACTGCTGATCGGCCAATTCTAAGGTAAAAGAGTCTTGGTGTTGCAAAATCAGCTTTAGAGCTAGTGCGGCATCTAATACTCCCTGTCCCAGCAGGGAACTTTCTAGACGCTGCTGGAGGCGAATCCGAGCGGTGATATCTGGCTCTCCGACTCTAGGTAGTTCTAATTCTTCCAACCCTAAACTCTGCCAACGCATTTGGTCTAAACCGGGAATTGACGGTTGCCATTGCCAAGGATTATTGGTAGTAGTTTTGTGATTGCCTTGGGTTTGTGGGCGTGATTGCCGAGATTTCGGTGGCAATAGCAACTGGCAGATTATATCTTGTTCAATTCCCTTACCAGCATAAGCAAAACTGTGGAGCATGAAATCATTGTATGTCAATTGCTGCAATGTTTCTGGGAGATTGACCAGCAGCATTTCTGTGGCGGTTGCCCCAATGTTAATCACAAGGGTATTGCCAACAATGGGATTTTCGCTGGTTTTTGCCGGATGAGAACCCTGATTTTGGCTTAATTTTACTTGCTCACCGTTAGGAGCATCGAGTTCTGGGAGTAAACTAGCGATCGCTTCTTCGACAAAAAAGACTTGCTGCGGATGTTGGATGAGTTTACTGGTGAGTAAAGCTGACCGCACGTTAAAGCGGTATTGTTCCGAGCAACTAGATGGACAGGTGCAAATTACACCAGCAATATTATTGATAATTTTGGGGAAATCTTGTTCGCTGATCCCCATAGCAGCAGCCATTAAACTAGGAGTGGTACAAGTTTTTTCAGATTTGAGGGTTAATAGTAGCTTAGAGAGCGATCGCACAACCCAAATCAAAGGGCCTGCCGAAAATTCATTTAATTGCAAAACAGGTTCCCATTTCTGCCGTTCACTCTTGTAGGGAATGGCTACTTGTAAATAAGGCTTCAACTGCGCCGAGTAGAGATTATTTATCGTCGCATCTGTTGTTGTCCGTGTTGCAGGAGTGGTGGCCGAGCGATCGGGTACTTTATCTTGGGCAACAGCCGCAGGTGTAGTCCGCTCATGTACTTCGATACTTTCGTTTTCTCCGTGGGGTACAGAAGCTGTAGGCAGATAAACCTCTGTTGGTAAACGAAATGATTGCTGAAAAGAAGTTGTTCCCGGCGGATTTTCTGCTGACCAGTAGATAGGATGTACAACAAAAGTAGAGCGATTTAATAATGCCGCAGAAATTCCTGTTGTACCTAAATCAATTCCTAAATACCAGACTGATTCTAGAACATTGAGCGATTCTGGATTGTTGATGGAGTTGGAAATTGGAGGTAAAGAACTTTCTTCAACAGGAGTAGTGATTTCCTTTTCTTGTTCAGTTTCTACCTGGGGAACTGCCAAACTAGAGAAAGCAGCAGTTGAGGTATTTTCTACTATTTGGAGATTTTCTGTTGGCGGCTCAGGGGAAGTTATGGGAATTATGTGTAGATTATCATCAAGTAGTTCTGAGAAAATATCCAAGTTGGTAGCTGGCTGCGACTCAGAATTTAGCTGTAGATCAAAATTAGCTAAATCCTGATCTAATTGCTGCAACTGTTCTTCATCTAAAGAAATATCAACTACCGCTGGAGCCTGGTTTGACTCAACACAAAGCAAGTTTTCTTGTGGCGAGGCAGCAATGTAGTCATCTGAAGACAGTTCTGGCTGATTATCGTTAATTAGTACTTCCGGTTTGGCAATCGCAATTTCCGCTACTTCGGGAGTAACTGGTGCTATAGTTGTGCCGTTATCCTCAGAAAATGACACTTCCAGCAGTTCCTGCTCATTACCTGTATCAGGCAATAGCTCAGTTAGAGTATTAATTGTATCAGTGCTAGCTGGCTGATTGCCGATCTCCAAGCTGTCTATTGCGGCAACTGCTTGTGGAGTAGAGCTAACAAGCTCTATATCTGTATCTTCTTCAAAAAATAGTTCTTCGTGTGAATCTGATAAAGCTGTATTTTCTACTGGAGTCTGTTGGGTTGTTTCTGGGTTAACGGTGCCCAGATCGAACAGATCCGTCGTATCTGCTGTTACAGCTTCAGAATCCACAGTCGGAGAGACAGATGCGCCCTCAGCAATGTTCAACGTTGATTCTGAGGCTGTGGAAACTTCAAGACTTGGATTATTAACATCACCAGTACCAAACAAGCTAGCGTAAAGTTGGTCTACTTCATCACCAATTAACGCGGAAATATCTTGCGGTAATTCAGTCTGCTGGGAAGATAGAGACGAATCTATACCAAGCTGCAACAGCGCTGCATCTAAATCTTCTGTAATGTCTGTAATGTTAGTATCCTGTTGCTTAGGATCAATTGTGAGCGAAGATGTTTCTGGCTGTATAAGCTCTAAGGGTTGGGGTGCAACTCCAGCAAAAATCTCGGTGGGGTCAGTTAATGATCCTGGTGTATCAGATTCGACCTCAAGGAAAGGCGGTTGGGAACTAGGGGATTGCTGCTGCAAATGCTGGGTCAAATTGTTGAGAAAGCTGGCCATCAACTGTTCGCCTTGCATCCCCTGACTATGCATTCTTGCCAATGCTTGCGACAGGGACTCGTGATAAGTATTAATGTTGCGTTGTAGTGCTTCAAATACTACATTTACAGTCCCATCTAGTGACAATAAACGTTGATCCAACTCCCTGGCCAGGTGAGTTAAACGTTCCGTAGGGTCTGGTGATTCTAATAACGGTTGAGTTGCAGAGATTCCTAGTTCTGAGTTTGCACTATTTGCTCCTGAAGTGGCGGAATTTTCCCGCGTCTGTGCTAGCTGTGGCGTTAAAGTTGGCACAAGACGACTCATGAGTACCTGTAAAAACTCGGTAATCATCTGCTCCTGGTTTGTCAACTGCTGCGCTAAGGAGTAATTTTGCAATCGCCTTTGCTCTAGCTGCCTAATTTCCTGTATGAGAGCGGCTCGCTCTTGCAAGAGCAATTCTAATTCAGATCGCAATGGCTGGATTAAGCTCGAAAATTCACTTTTTAATTGTCCTGCCCCAACAGTACTCTGTTCCTGATTGGATTCGGGCCGGGGTAGTGGATACTGATTATAACCTTGCTCAATAAATTTTGTTAATAAAGGCGATGGCTCTGTCGGCGATCGCGGTTCTTTAGAAGACTCATTTGGGATGCTATTCTCTAATGCTTCTTTTTCTTCTAGCCTTACCAAGAAGTTGCGAATTCGTTCTAAAACTTCTTTAGGCTCTTGCGCCTGACCAGACAGAAATCTAGACATACGCTTGCCACCACTGGCAAGTAAGTTGTCAATGTCTGCGATCAGCTTTTGAATTTCGTCTGCACTGGAAGTCACTTTTGTTACCTTACTTAGAGATGTATGTCAAATAATCTGACAATTACTTTACAATCACCGTACCCTTATGGGAAAGCAAGCATTGCCCATAGGAGAAGTTTTGAGTGGCAGAAGCCGCTTTCGACTTGTGACTGTCATTATGTTATGGATTACTGCGAGTCGTGGCAATCTTCAGTCAGCCTTTGTGTGAAAGCTTAGTTTTACAGATCATTAATTGCCTATTTTTGAAAATGGCTAAAATACCTGAGCAATAATTTACTCCCTTTAGTATCATTAATGTTGTTTGCCTATATTGTGAACTAATCAAGTTTGCAGTGTAGCTAGCCCTAAGTAATACAACCGTCGGCTATAAACTACTTTTTGCAAAACTTTTACCCCGTTTAAACTTATAGGTAAAGATTATTTAGAAAAACGTTCTTGTCGCTTTCTTATGTAGCATAGTTTAGTTTTCTTTTTGAAAGGGAGCTGTGCAATGATAGCTTAGGCTGAAAATGGCACTCCTGTTTGTTGTGTGTATATATAGCCGCTTGAATAAAGATGTCGTAATGGAAGACCGATATAGCTTGCAAGCACAGGCTAATTCTTGGATGATCACGTCGTCGGCTCCCTTTTTTCAAGGGTTGCCAAAAAGTGCTGTAGAATCAGCCCTCATCCATCTTGTTACCCGCACTCACCCAGCCAATCAGGTAATTCTGCTAGAAAATGACTGGGGCGGTTCTGTGTATTTTATTCTGGACGGATGGGTAAAAATTCGCACCTACAATCTGGAGGGAAAAGAGGTAACGCTGAATATTCTTGGTAAAGGGGAATTGTTCGGTGAAATGGCGGCGCTAGATGAAGTGCCCCGATCTACAGATGTGATTACCTTGGCCCCAACGGTAATTGGTAGTATGCCTGCTCAGGATTTTGTCAAGTTACTTCAGATAGAACCCTTAGCGGGAGTTCGATTGGCGCAACTAATGGCACGACGCTTGCGGCAAGTAAATCGCCGATTGCGGTTGCGGGAATCTGATAGCCAGTCACGGGTGGCAGATACGTTGGTATTTTTGGCAGAAGGACAGGGAAAAAAAGGGCAAACAGGAACCGAAATCCCCAATTTACCTCATCGGGAATTGAGTAGTTTGAGCGGACTGGCGCGGGAAACTGTGACAAGAGTGTTGACAAGGCTAGAAAAAAAAGGCTTGATTAAACGGGATCAAGACACTATTTGTATTCCCGATTTGTCAGCCTTAGAAAGAATGATCGTTTAAAAACTTGTCAGATATGAGTATTTTAGATTCTTTGCCAGATGAGCCAGAGGAAGATCCATCGCCTGAGCCTTCAACTCCCCATAATC
This sequence comes from Nostoc sp. XA010, assembly GCF_020829625.1. Classification (GTDB taxonomy): domain Bacteria; phylum Cyanobacteriota; class Cyanobacteriia; order Cyanobacteriales; family Nostocaceae; genus Nostoc. The sequence goes on from NZ_JAIVFX010000008.1 coordinate 96,747, forward strand.
ATTGGTTAGACAAAGAACAGCAGTTAATGCCTCCTCAACTCAAAGCTGATGCGCCCTTAAGGATGGTGGAAACGGCGTTTTTAGCAAGTACCGCTAGCTTGATTTGGTTTATTAATTTCTACTTTCCCTTAGGGCCAGTTTTACGGATATTTTTTCCGGTACCGATCGCTTTAGTTTATCTGCGTTGGGGCAGGCGTGCGGCATGGATGGCAGCACTCACCTCCGGGTTACTGCTGACAGTACTGATGGGGCCAGCCCGCAGTTTGCTGTTTGTGATGCCCTACGGGTTTATGGGCGTGCTTTTAGGAGCAACGTGGTATCGTCGTCGTGTTCCTTGGATTACTTCTATCACCTTGGGTACACTGTTGGGTACTTTGGGGGTCTTTTTTCGGCTGTGGTTGCTGTCTGTTTTGTCAGGTGAAGACCTATGGATTTATGTAATTACCCAGGTGACTGAGTTCATAGAGTGGGTATTTTTTAACTTGAGTTTGTTGACGAGTCCCAGTGTGTTTTTAATTCAAGTGGGAGCGATCGCTTTAATTGTACTCAACAACTTTATCTACCTTTTTGTGGTACACCTGGCAGCATGGTTGCTTTTTGATCGTCTAGGTAACCCCATTCCCCCTCCACCACGCTGGGTACAAGTCCTCATGGATTATGAAGGATAGTCATTTGTCATTTGTCATTTGTCTTTGGTTAAATGATAAGTCCTAACTAATGCCCAATTCCCAAATTCGTATTTATACGCAAAAAGAACAGGGTGAAGAATGGCTACGACGGTATCGTGGCTGTCTACCCGTATTTGCCTGTGTTTTAGGATTTACTGAAACTGGTTTAATTCCAGGGATTTCAGCAGCCGGTCGCACTCCAGAGGATCGGAAATATACTGCTTGTGCCGATGCCGAGTTTTTGTATTATGGCCCAGAACATAAAGCCCAATATCCCTTACCACCATTAGCGGCCGGGGCTTCACCTGTGCTGATTTCTCGCGCTGTGTTTGAGTCACTAAAGATACCAGTTCATTTGTTTAATGCTGGTTTACCTCAGCCTCCGGCTGTGCCAGTAATTGATTTGGGCGGCACGGCTGCTCGGTGTTTAAGTAGTGGTGCTGCTATGGAAATCACAACTGTATACCACTTGTTTAAACAAGGGCTACTTTGGGGCGAACGCCTTGCTGCCAATAACCAACATAACTATGTGATTCTCGGTGAGTGCGTCGTTGGAGGCACTACAACTGCCCTGGCAATCTTAACTGGTTTGGGTATAGATGCTGCCGGAAAAGTTAACAGTAGCCACCCTATTTGTAACCACGCGCAAAAGTGGGCACTAGTGCAAGCTGGGCTGGAGAAGATGAGGGGGAGCAGGGAGCTCTTAGCAGGGGGAGATGAGGGAGCAGGGGGAGAAAATTTTACTTTGTCCTCCTCATCTTCCCCAGTTAACCCCGTGCAACTCGTCGCTGCTGTGGGTGATCCGATGCAAGTAGTGGTGGCTGGGATGGCGATCGCTGCTAGTCGGAGTTGTGGTGTAATGCTTGCTGGTGGGACGCAAATGCTGGCGGTTTATGCGCTGATAAGTGCGATCGCTCAAGCTTACGCCTTATCATGGCAACCAAAAGAAGTAGTTGTAGGCACAACCCGATGGGTAGCAGAAGATCCTACTGGCGCTACAGTTGACTTAGCTCTCAGCTTAGAAAAAGCCAGCTTAACTCAGAGTGGAAGAACTCCTCCCCTATTAGCAACTCATCTAAGTTTTGCTGATTCTCGTTATCCCCAACTCAGAGCTTATGAGGAGGGCTTTGTGAAAGAAGGTATGGGTGCTGGAGCCGCTTGCATAGCCGCCCATCTTAGCCAAAATTGGCAGCAACACCAACTTTTGGCAGCCATTGAAGCCCAACTTGAACGGCTAAGTACAGCATTTCATTAATTCATAGCTAATGAAATTCGGCAAGACTCTGCGCCCCACCAAAGTTATAGGCGGAGGTTTCCTTTGCTCATACCTCTCTGTCTACGTTTAAAAGCGCTACAATCTTACGCAAAGCTTTACTTAGCCAAATCAATAGTTAATAATCTAATCGCCATTCAAATTGCATCTGCGTGTTTCACGAACTTTTGCTCTCAGGTAGCCAGAAACTCCTGACAACTCTTGTGTGTCTGTGCGTAAGAGTGTTTTTCTAGCAATTTGAACTACGCAACTTTGTTTACCTTCTTGTTTTTCAGGAGAATTATCTGATGAAATTAGTAAAAAAGCTTGGTATTGCTACCGCTAGTGCTGTTATCAGTATTACTGGTGTTGGTGCATCTTCTGCGGCACAAGCTGTACAGCTATTTGATTTTCAATACTCTTTTCCCAGTGATGGAGCAAATGGTACAGGGATTTCCGCTAGCGGCACTCTTAACACCACCGATTTAGATCCTATAAAAAACAATTACACAATCACAGGAATAACTGGAACAAGGACAATTCAAGGAATTTCCGAGACAATCATTGGCTTACTCTCACCAGGTACATATGGAATCAATGATAATCTGTTGAATGCGAGTACGCCGGTGTTAACCCAGAACGGTTTTTCTTACCTGGTTTCTGGGAGCGGAGAAGACGGAAATGGAAACGTTAACGTATTTTATAGTAGTTTCAATGAAGGTTATTCAGAGCTTTCAAGCGATGTAGATTATGGCAGCTTTAGTGTCTTACCACGTCCTGTTCCCGAACCTTACACAGTAAGTGGTTCATTGGTTGCTCTTAGTTTTGGCTGGTGGATGAAGCGAAAGCAAGCAGTAGCTTCCCAGAAGAAGCTCTATAAAAATATCTATCTGTTAGATTCATAGTGCATCTGCAATCTAGATTGCATTAAAAAAATGTGCTTGCTATCCTACTTTTACAGTAATACCAAGTCGCGTTCATGATATATCACTAGACGACTTGGTATTAACATAGAATATTAGCTGTAACTAAAATTAAAAACTTCCAGGATTGTCATCAAGTGCTAGCAAGAAATTAATTAGGTCTGTTTGCTGGTTTGAATTAAACCCAGACTGTCTATCTACGTAGAAATAATGACCAGTGCCATCAAGGTTACTACGCACTAAACTAGGGTTAGCTTTGTTAGCTTTCACAACTTTTGCACGAAGATCGCGATCAACCAAGGCACGCAAGCTGCTAGCTGGATCGGCAGGTATACCTTGACTGAGAGTGCCAGAAAGCCCTAAGCCAGTCTTGTCAACAACCGCGATTCCATTTGAGTCAACTTTCAGGCTTCCTGCTCGTACTGCTACACCACCATCATGCAAATATGGTGCGCTTAAATAAAGACCACGCAAGGAAGTAGTTTTGTAACCGCCTTTTGGCAATATACCTTTGGGTAGAGTCGTGGGACTATCGGAGATACCCTGTGTTGGTACATCCAGCACTTCAGCCTTAGCAGGTATGGGAACTGGAGTGTTTAAAGTATATAGCTTGGGTGGTACTAACAAATTACTCAGCCTCAAGCGAGATTGGGCACGAGCGGGGTTAGTACGAATTTCATCAATTGGATGAATTTTATTGTCAGTGAAGAAAGGTGGAATATGGCAAGTTGCACAATTAGCTTTCTCAAATACTTTTGCACCACGCTTAACAGAATTGCTGTTCAAGGCTTGCCAATTTTCCGAAGTCTGGTTGGCAGGTGGTACTAAGCTATTTTGGAAAGCAGACATAGCGTTGCTAGCAAATAAGAAAGTGCCACTAGCAATATCACTGGGCTTTCCAGTATTTGGGCTGAAAACTAAACCGTTGTAAGTAAATAAACTGGGACGTAAGTTTGGGTAATTTCCTGTGCCAGGAGCAGGAACTTGGTCTTCTAATTCTGCTTGTGTAGGATTCGGTGCAAGCTTCCGCAACCACTGTGAGGGTTTTACCGGAGGCCCTTCTGGTAAACGGAGGCTGGGAACAGCAGCATTTTGAAGAAATGTACCAATATAAACTTCTGGATCAATCCCAAGGGTTTTTGCACTAAGTTGAGCAGCTGCCGACAGATTGATTTCCGAAGAATGAACACCATTGCTGACAGCGCTGAGTCCCGCAAACGGCCCCACACCAAACTGCCCATCAAAGAAATAAGGATGATTCTTAAATGTGAACATACTCGGAATTTGAGTAGTATTGTTGAGACTATCTGATGAACTCTCAAAATTACCAAAAGGCACATCCAATACTGCATCGTCGAAAGCTTTTTCAAACTTTTCAGGATCAGGTAATTCTACTTTATTACCTTTACTATCCAGAATAATTTTTCCATTGCCTTTATATTGTGGATCTAGGGGATTAAACTTTAACCGCGAAAACCCTGCGGCTGAATTTGGTGCTAAAGCAACCAGCAGAGGCGTGGCAATTTCGCCATTAGGTACTCCCAAAAGACGTTTACCCTTATTTGAAAGAGATACATGGCACACAGCACAGGTAACATCAATGTTAGATGTGATTGCTAGCCCAATAGGAAAAGTTCCTCCCTTTTCCATTTTTAAGCCTGTATTGACGACAGCTCCTTTGGGAAAAGTTCGACTACCTAACGCTATATCCTTCTCAAGAATAATTTGTAAGTTCGTTGTCGGTTGACCTTGCAACTTAACTATTGCTGTCTGTAATTCTGGCAAAATTTTAGCAATGCCAAGTCCAAAACCAAATGCCCCTTGTAAACCAAATACGTCGCCAATCTTGCGGTTTAAGAATATATCTTCACCTTGGGCGATTAATTCCTTAGTAATTTTAACTGCCCCTACCCGTTGATAGGAAATGGGGTTATTAGGATCAAGTCCCTTATTTGCAACTACCCCTGCTGCTTCTTGAGGGCTAAGTAGTTTGCCGAAATAGTCGTAATAGCCTAGCGGTTGAGTAGGAGCAGGTTGCAAAAGGTCAATCTTAGCGAAAGCTGCCTGGCTGGTCATCAACCAATTTGATAACAAGATGCCAAAAACACTAATGATAAAAACGCAGATTAATAAGAAAAGCTTGGTTTTTGAAGCATACAATACCCTAAGAGCACCAGTCTTAGGGTTATTTTTTTTTTGTTTCATAGTGAGGTACTCACTAAAAGCTATAACGTAGATATATCATACTCTTACGTAAATATATGTAATAATGTGTTTAAGTTTTTTATCAATTTTATGGCTGGATTAGTTGCTTATACTTAATAAATATATAAACCTATCCTACTAATAATATTTATTGCTATAAAGCTTAAGCTTATTAAGGGCTAAAAACTAAAAATTAAGGTTTTCAAGCACATTTTACGGAAAGAAGTAGGGATTTTTAGAATAGTGGAATAGTGTCATGGACATAAAGCCATGATTTGGCATTGAATTTAAAGGCTTGCCTTCCCTACCTCCAGCCATTTTTTTAATTAGTAGAACTGAGATTAAATTTAATGAATTCTCTCTCTGAGTAATTGTTCTTCTAAGGCAGCAATGCGATTGTATGCTGCTGTTAATTGCGCTGTCAGTCGTTGTATTTGAATTTCTGGTGTTATATTATCTCCACCTTGACGATGCATATCTAGATAAATGCCATCTATCAAGACATCCTTGTGTTCCATTTCTGGATTTAAATTGTTACGTCTGAACTGGTAGCCACCAGTTGCGCCATTTTCCTGATAATTATCCTTTGCTTGTGTATTTGCTAAAGAACACTCTGAGAAAGCTTGAGTGACTTTATCATCAAGCTGCTCAATCACTTGGCAGAGGGCATCCAGTTTTTCGCTTAAAGTCAGGATTTGCTTCTGTAATGGCTCCATTTAATACCCTCATCCGTACATTTTCTTTATGTTATTCAATTTACTCTAAATCTTAACTATACTTAGGGATTATTTAAGTATTGATAATTTTTGGTGCAAATGTGACATTTAAATCATTACTTCTAAATATAAGTAAAGTTTGACCATAAGTACCATTAAGGAAATTTATAGATAAAAATTCATCTTTAGGCAGTTATTTGACGATAAAATCGATATTTTGAGTAAAAAACTCAGATTTATCGCCATTCCCAAGAAAAAATACCAATAATTTTCCAATTCCACTTTTTCACTTAGTCAGCCTCTGGTGAATCTTTGCTTAATATTAGGTATAATCTAAAATCTCAAAATCCAAAATCAATGGATCGACGGTCTTTTTTACTAAGTACAAGCACACTGGCACTTTCACAACTGCTTTTTGGCTGTGGTGGAAACAACCAGACACAACTAAAAGTACAGTTATTAAAAGGTTCTATACCTGGTCAGGTGGTTAATCAGTTCCACAAAGGTTTGCAGCAACAGGTGCAGTTAAAGTTTGCTCCGGTTGAGCAGATACAAGGTTTATTTCAGCAATTACAAAATTGGCAGCAGAAACCAAAAGCCACTGATGAGCAGGCATGGAGACGCTTTATACCCTTTATGCAAGGTCAAAAAACAGCTGATGCAGACCTGGTGACATTGGGAGATTACTGGCTAAAAGCAGCTATTGAGCAGAAACTGATTCAACCACTCCAAGAGGTGCAGGGAAACCAATTAAAGCAGTGGTCTGCTTTAGATGAAAGGTGGAAACAACTGGTAACGCGCAACGACCAAGGTAACTTGGATACTCAAGGGAAAGTGTGGGGTGCGCCTTATCGGTGGGGTAGCACAGTAATTGTTTATAACCGTGACAAGTTGCAAAAATTGGGATGGACGCCCAAAGATTGGAGTGATTTGTGGCGAGATGGATTGCAGGAGCACGTTTCGCTACTCAATCAACCACGAGAAGTTATTGGTCTAGTCTTAAAGAAGCTAGGAAAATCTTATAATACAGAGAATCTTGACCAAGTACCAGACTTGGAAAAGGAATTACAGACGTTAAACAAACAGGTCAAGTTCTACAGTTCCAATAACTACTTAGAACCTCTAATTATGGGAGACACTTGGGTAGCGGTTGGTTGGTCAAGCGATGTATTGCCAGTTCTGGGACGTTATCCGCAACTTGGTGCAGTTATTCCCCAGTCAGGAACAGCAATATGGGCAGACTTGTGGGTACGTCCCGCAGGTATTACTACTAAGAGTACTTTATCAGATCAATGGATTGACTTTTGTTGGCAACCAAGCACAGCTAAACAAATTTCGGTGCTGACCAAAAGTAATTCGCCAATTTCTACAAATATTGTCGCTTCCGATATCCAAGAACCATTATGGAGTTTCTTAGAGAGCAATCGCCAATTTTTTGATAAAAGCGAATTTTTGCTTCCCTTATCCCCATCAGCAATCAAACAATACGAGTCTTTATTCGCCAAAATTAAGGTTTAATTGGGAATTGGGCAATTCAATTTTAGATTTTGGATTGACAATTTTAGATTAAAATTTAATCCAAAATCCAAAACCTAAAATCTAAAATTACTAGAGTAAACGCTCTAACCCTATCTTGTTCTTAAAAGTCGTTTGGATATTGCATAAAGCTGGACTTATACTAAAGTTGCAAGTGTAGGTTGCCAAGGCTTCTTTTTGATAGTTAAATACCCGGACATTATAACCAAAGTTACGTGCAGCGCTACCCAAGCGATTTACGAAGTCGTAACGCTGTATAGAGTCTAGCAAGCTCCAAATTTGCTGATTCACGATCAAGTCTACTCGTGCAGGTTCTTTTTCAGAAGCTGGATATGCTATCCAATTATCCAATAGCTTTGTCTCAGAGTTTGCTTGTGCCCACCATAAACTGGGAACGGTTAATCGTTCTGGGTTTATGGTGTTAGCTGTGATTACATAGTCTTTTGGCTTGGTCAATAAATCTAGTTCCAGAGGCGCATTAGAAGGCGATGGTATTGGGCGGGTTTGCGCTAGCGAGGGCGGGACTAGTAAAGTGGTGAGGCTAATGGTTAGTAATAATGAAAGTAATCTGTGGCGAACGCACAATTTAGGTATATGCATAGCTGATACTAATTCGTAATTAAGGTATTAGTAATAATTCGCACATTTTAAAGTTTAATGGCAACGATGCGAATTCTTCGATAGTCTGCTAACCAACTTCCTTGTTGATACAATATTGGCTTAAGATATTCCTCAACGACGCGAATTACTTGTATTTGTTGCTCACTAGAAAGTCCTGCTAAAAAACTGCTGGCGAACATCCCAATCCAGTTTGCCATACCTGCTTCTCCTTCTGCTAAAGGAGTTGGACGAGCAAAAAGCATGGCATGAATAACATCAAAGCCTTGCTGTTCTAGTAAGGTGGCGTATTCACCAATACTAGGGAAATACCACGGATTTAGGGTTTGTGTGGGGATATTAATTGCTTCTAAGGCGCTTTCTAAAGCTGTGGCGATCGCTTGCACATTTCCCTTACCACCGAATTCTGCCACAAAACGGCCTCCGGGTTTTAGGGATTGATGGATGGAAGCGATCGCACTATCTGCTTCTTTCACCCAATGCAATACAGCGTTGGAAAACACAGCATCCAATGGCTTATCTACTTGAAAGTTCCTAGCATCAGCAGCATCAAAGCTGATATGGGGATAGTTTTCTCTGGCCTTTTCGATCATCGCGGGTGCAAAATCAACTCCCATGACTTCAGCACCAGCTTGGGCAATTTTTTCTGTGAGTTGTCCCGTACCACAGCCAAGATCCAAAATGGATTCTCCTGGCTGAGGGTTGAGGAATTTTAGTAAGTCCTCACCATACTGCCAGACAAAGGCGTGTTTATCTTGGTAGAGAGCAGCATCCCAAGAATTTTTAGGTATTGAAAGATTATTCATAAGTAGTGAAATTACAGTGTATTGATTTGCCGATTCATCACCGCCTAATTATCACAGTAGAAAATATTTTTAACTATGTCCAATATATATTTTTACCTTAACTAATATTTTAAAGATATGAGTTTAGGTAACAGATGGAACTACGACACTTGCGCTACTTTGTCACCTTGGCCGAAGAATTGCACTTTGGACGGGCGGCGGAACGATTACACATTGCCCAACCTCCCCTAAGTGAACAAATTCGGCAGCTAGAGGGAGAATTGGGTTTTGAACTGTTTTACCGCACGAAACGAAAAGTACAGTTAACAGAAGCGGGGCAAGTGTTTCTGGATGAAGTGCAGCAAATTATGAGGCAATTACAACAGGCAATCCAAGTCGGGCGGCAAACCAGTTGCGGCGAAATTGGACAGTTGGTGGTCGGCTTTGTCAGTTCTGTGGCGTATAATATTTTGCCTATTATTTTGCGAACCTTTCGTAGTTGCGTTCCTGGTGTGAGCATCGAGTTGCATGAACTGACTACAGATCAACAGTTAGAGTGGTTACGAGAAGGTCGAATGGATGTAGGATTATTGCGTCCACCCGTTGAAGAAAATAGATTTAGCTGCGAAACAATTTTTCAAGAGTCGCTGATGGTGGCACTACCTGAAGCACATTTGCTAGCGAGTCAATTTAATGTATGTTTGACATCCCTGGCCAATGAACCGTTTATTTTATTTCCCAGGATATTAGCACCAGGACTTTACGACTTAATCATTAGCCTCTGCCAGCAAGCAGGCTTTAGTCCCAAGGTTGCCCAAGAAGCTATCCAGATGCAAACGATTGTCAGCCTAGTAGCAGCCGAGATGGGTGTGGCGATCGTCCCAGCATCTTTGCAAAATTTGCAACGGATTGGGGTAATTTATAAAACTTTAGAAGAACCTACCTCAAAAGTAGCCATTGCAATGATTTGGCGAAACAATGAGACATCCCCAACCGTGTTGAGGCTTGTGGAAATAGTTAAACAAGCTGCCCAGCAGTGGTGAATAGGGCAGCTTACAATAATTATTATCGCAATGCAGACACTCCCATAGGGCCACGAGTTACGCCTAATTGATTTTGCAGTTTCAACTCCCGCCAGAGTTGGGAACCTGTAATCTCCCCTTGAAGTAGTTGACTATAATAATGTATTGTTTTACTCACTTGTTCTGGGGTTTCATTGACAAACTCAATGCGAAACTGACGTAATCCTAGTTCTATTAGGCGCTGTACGTACTCGGCTCCGGTTTGAGCAGTGCCGTTAAATACAGTATTGCGACAGCCTACATCTGCTTTGAGGACATGTTCGCTACCAACGCGATCGCGCAATTTCACTTCCTGCTTTTCACAAGGTCGCCCACAGTTAGTGTAGTCTGTACCTGTCGATAGAAAGGCACAAAATACACAATGTTCCATGTGAAACATCGGCATGTGTTGATGGATTGTCACCTCAAACCACTGGGGTGGGCAACTGGTGAGCAGGTCTTGTAGTTGGGTAATATTCAGGTCATAGGATGCCGTCAGCCTTTCTAAACCAAAGTTTTGCTGAAAGTAGTCTGCTGTTAAGGCATTAGCAACGTTGAGCGAAAAATCTCCAATACAACGGTCTTGGGCAAAAAATTTCAGTTGATTATAGTTCCGCACCAGATAGCCATCTGCTTCACAGGCACGGACTTGCTGCAAAATCCAGTTTTCCCCAGGTTTGGTAATTCGGGGTGGTGCAACCCAAATTGTGGGAAATGGGGATTGTTGCCTTTGTTTATGTACTAGCTGTACCGCTTCCCGGTAGGCGCGGGGGTCTTCAAATTCACAGTACAGCGTTTCAATACCAGCTTTGAGGGCGGCTTGGAGTTGCTTGAGGTTACGTACCAAGACTATGAGTGCAGGAGATGTAGCTTTAGCTTCCCGTAGGGTAGGTGATAAGGGAGATGAAGAGGGTACTAAGTCTTGGAAAGAAACATCAGAACGTAATTGCCAGCGTTTGGGTTGACTTCGCAATTCTTCCAACTGTGCTACGATTTCCCGCCGCATCCGGTTCAATTCACTGACGGGCAGCATAAAAGTACCACTGAGGTGGTTGGTTAGCGTTCCCAAACAGAAAGGTGTGTTACCGAGACGACCGAATTGTTCTTGTAAACGGTCTGTATTTAGGGGTTTGGTGTGTGCCTCCACCAGGGAAATTGCAGACTCTACTTGGACAATATTACCGAGTTGATCACGAGCGATCGCAATCAACGCCTGACTAACTTCTCCATAAACCTCCAAGTCAATCGGACGTTGAAATTGAGGATTCTCGCCAGCAAAACTTTGACGCAGTTGCTTATCTAATTCTGGATCATTGGTTTTCCAAATGCGATCGCCTATATGCACTCGGCGTAGGTTCAAGTCATTTCGCCCAAATGTCAGCATGGTTTCTTTACCTTTGGACACCACAGCATAAACCCGGCCGCCTTCTTCCTTCGCCTCTGGATGACCGCAGTCAAACACAATTCCATCTCCAGGTTTTACAGGCGCTTCTAGTTTGACTGTTACCTGTTCGTTGTGGATACGGCTGACTTCACCCAAATAAACGCCACGTTTTTTACCAAAGCGGGCGTGAACTAGTTCCTGATTATTAATCCCGCCAAACCAACCCGTGTAGAGTCCGCGAGAAAATGCCATTTCTAGGTTGTAGTGTTCTTGATTCGATTGACCTCTCCCCCAGCCCCTCTCCGAAACGGAGAGGGGAGCTTTTATTCCCCCTTCTCTTGTAGGGAAGGGGGTTAGGGGGTTAGGTCTTTCTAATTCCGCCATTACTCCATCCAAAGCTTGCCGATAAACACGGGTGACATTGGCAACATACTCTGGGGCTTTCAAACGACCTTCAATCTTGAGACAAGTTACTCCTGATTTGACCAAATCTGGCAGAACATCTAACCCTGCTAAGTCTTGAGGACTAAGTAAATATTTGCGTTCTTTTAAATTTACAACTTCGCCATCAGCGATTAAATCGTAGGGCATCCGGCAAGCTTGGGCACATTCACCTCGGTTTGCAGAACGTCCGCCTAAAGCCTCACTAGTCAAACACTGACCAGAATACGCTACGCACAAAGCACCGTGAACAAAAACTTCCAAGGGCAGCGAAGTTTCCTGTTGGGCAATCTGCTGCTGAATTTTATTGATTTCCTGAAGAGAACATTCACGCGCCAGCACCACTAATTGACAGCCGAGGGACTTGGCAAATTCCACCCCAGCCGCACTGGTGATCGTCATTTGGGTGGAAGCATGGATGGGAAAATCGGGCGACAGGTGACGGATGAGACGGCATATACCCACATCCTGGACAATTACCGCATCCACACCTGCGGCAATAATTGTGCGGAGATATTGCTGTGCTTCTGCTAGTTCTTTGGGAAATATTAGTGTATTGACAGTGACATAACCCTTTACGCCGCGACGGTGGAGGAATGTCATCAATTGGGGTAAGTCTGCCTCAGTAAAGTTTTGTGCCCGCATTCTGGCGTTGAAGCGATCCAAACCGAAGTAAATCGCATCTGCCCCATTTTCCACAGCAGCTTTAGCACAGTCCCAGTTACCTGCTGGCGCGAGTAGTTCAGGACGTTGAAGAGAAGGAGGGGGAGAGGGGCGATCGCTTTTCATCAGATTTAGGGAGGGTTAACTAGCACCATAGTGATTTTATCGAAGTTATTGAGGATGGTGGGGCGATCGCTCTTTTGTATAAAAGAAGTGATATATCAAGGATATTGCTGGGAATACTGAGATTAAGTCTATTTTGCAACAACTATGGTTAATCCATTTACTCAGCGACCAGAACCACATTTGTTTAAGGGAGGAAATGCCTCCGATTACGAGGTATTTACTGGTGAAGCAGGTACTTGGTGTACACGTCATAGTGTAAGCGGAGAGACAATTCAATCCGTTAGACCAGCTATTGATATGTTTAATATTGCTAATTTGGGAGTAAATATACTCAATCTTGGTGTAGGGATTTACAATTCTGTCCAACTTTACAAGATTAAAAAGAAGTTAGACCGGAATCAAGATCAGATTCAATTCTGTGTTGAGGAGTTAGATAGAAATCATGAACAAGTTCAAGTAGTCTCAGATAAATTAGACAGAAATAATGAACAGATCCAGACTTGTTTTAACAGTATTCAAAATGCCCTTACTGTTCAACACCGCACTCTTGAGTTATTAGTTTGTAATCAGTGCAATTTAGCAAATCAAATGAATATTCTCCGTGAGGAGATGCGTACAGGTTTTCAAAATGTTGTAGAAGAAGTTAAAGATTTAGAAGCTCGGAGGCGTAGAGAAGAGTTTGAGACTAGAACTTTTAAACTACTTAAAACCTATGAACGATTTACCTATATACTGCCTGAATTACTAGAAGCAGATCAACTTATTGAAAGAGCCGAGGATTTAGAAGCTTGGCTGCGAACTCAACTTAATCGTATTGATAAAGGCAAACCGGAAAGATTACCACTATTGGTGGCTCTTGCTTTTAGTGTCAGAGCAAAAGCTGATGCGTTTGAAGCTAAAGGGGGAGATTACACAAGTTTTGCTACTAAAGATATTGGTCTACTAATAAATCAACTTCGTGATGAGGCTAGTGCATTTTGTGAGGGACGCAGTTTATATACTCTTGGGGTAGAAATGCCAGAAATACTCTATCAATATGCCCTATTAAATCGAAGTCTTTGTAAAGGGTATGAATTTCAGAAAAAAATTAAGCAAGCTGATTCTGAAGTTATTTTTTCAGAAGAGGAGTTGACTTGGGACGATGAGATGCAGGAATTAAGAGAAATATTTAAACCGAAGCCTGAAGATACTGAAATGCTTACTGGAAAGCTACTAGTTAAACTAAATACTTTAGTAGACTACGATTGGTATATAGGCTTTGCAGATGAGGATAGACATAATTTTAGTGTCCATTCCCGCCCTACAATACCACTTGGTGATATCCTGCAAAAAATAGGTCATCCTGATCCTCAGAATGGGCAAATTAGAAAAACGGATCTCAATGCTTTGATGCTTTTTGCTCTTCCCGAAAAAGGTAACAAGATTTCTCATCTTATACAAACCGAGTTTACGTTAGAAGCTTCCCCTAAACTTCTTGGCTTTGGAGATTAGAAGAATGAGCGATCGCTACAGTATGGTAATTCAATAGTTAAATGAAGATAATTGCTACTTGGTACATTTACCGGAATTCCCTTGGCAGCAATTCCACACTCATGGTAAGACTTATGAAGAAGCTGCTAAACATGGGCAAGAGGTAATTGAATCTCTGATCGAATGGTATGGAGAGCAAGGAAAACCTTTGCCAGAGCCAATTACTTTTCCTCAGAAACCGTTAAAAGTGGCTTAAATCTTTTGCATAGATAGAGCGATCGCTATTTTTTACTACCTAATTCATCTGAGGGTTATAAATCGTATAAAGTCTTAAACCAGGTTACGAATGTCTGTGCTTTTGGATGCTGTGGATTCAGAATTTCTTCCTTGATAGCGTTATGGAGTTGTCGTCCTGGTGGCTTTTGCCAAGCTAACCATGTGTAAATGTAAGCTTTATCAATATGAGAATCTATAAATGGTGCCCCTCTATTTTTTGCTTCTGCTACAACTTCCTGAGCATATTGCCAGAGAAGTTCACTTTCATCTCGAATCATATAAGCTAAAAAAGTTTCTAACATACCTCGCATCAGGTTATCTGGCATAATCCAGACCCCAAACTTAATTCCATTTGTGGTGAGGAGTAGTCCTATTTCTGGTATTTGCTCAGGAATATCAGGAATACTTGGTAAACAAGCGTTTCGAATACTTCTCCAACGTATATCTGGATCGTCATCCGCATCTACCATCAAACCCAGATGTGTCAATCCTGCTCCTTTCAATCGAGCTGATATTCTATAAGGATTAATGAATCCATCGCCACCATAGTTTTCAATCTCGACAGGATGCTTATCTTTTTCCCAGATAATTCCGTTAGCTTCCATGAGATATGGTATTACTCGCTTGTCTTGTTCACCCTCCACAATAAGTTTTTTGGTTCTATAACTGCTTGTCATTACTAACGTACCTCAATGTTTTCTTCAGCAGCGATGACAATTTCAGGTTCAATAAAAACTACACTTGCTTCTTTACCTTTCTCGATTCTGTGAATTCTAATACCATCCTCAGTTGCATCTTCCTGTTCTGCAATACTAGCTAAACTTGTCCAACAATCACTATTGTGTGTAGTTGCGAAAACTTGCACATTTAACCTTTTGGCTGTTTCCCAAATCAGTTTCCACATGTCAGACATAGCCGTAAAATGGAGTCCGGTATCAATCTCATCAACAAATAAGTATCCATCTTTAGAACATACTGTAGCTAGTGCTAGTCCTAAGATCCGCCAAATACCATCACCCATGCTGCCAATTGGTACACGCTGATTACTATCAGAAAGAAGCACGAAAAAACCGCCCCGCGAATCTAAGGAATACCTGGACTTTCGAGAACTAACGGGAGCAATCCGTTGAATTTTAGAGTCTATTCTATGAAGTGCTTGCTCTACAAGTTTTTCTTCAGGCGTTAGTACTATTTGATCAAATAGTTCAATCATTTTCTCGGTTCCTAGAGAAGATGATGTGACAAATTGTATTTTTGGTGAATAATTCTTAGTATCTCTACGCAATTGTCCAGTATAATTATCTACAGCAAGTCCACCATTAGCTGATAGCGGTAGTATCCAAGGCTTTTCTTGTCGCCCATAATTCCACTTAATACTGAAATCTAGTTCCCTTAATGCATCTGGGACTTCATCATATAGAAACTCAGGCGATGAGCTAAGTGACTCTTTTGAGGAAATTTTACGTACTTCTATTGATACAACAAGCTCCTCTTGAATATTGCCATTAGTACCCGTTATTGAAAATTTGCTACCCAATTCAATCTCGTGACCATAAAAAAGGTGACGAACATCAAGGTCTTGAACTGGCCTTAACCTACGTTCAGTACGCTCATCATCAAAAAAATATTCACTCCGGTTAGTCATTGTCTGACGTAGTGGATCAAGATTATTTCGTGAGCATAAAAGTTGAATAGCTTCCAGTATTGATGTTTTACCGATATTATTTTTACCAACAAGTAGGTTAACTCTACCAAGTTGCTGAAGCTCAAAAGATTGGAAACTGCGGAAATTTTCTATTTTTATCGTCTTCAACATAATTTTGCTAGCCGGAGACAACAAAGAGTTAATGACTGGCATTAGTATAAGCAGTCCTAACACCTCTTACTTTAGCAAAAACAGTCCAATATCTTCTCTGCGTTCGCGTAGCGCGTCGCAGACAGACGCTACGCGAACGATAAGCTATGCTTACGCACTTTACCCCAATCCTTCAATATCAGCACTTTCCCCTTCGGACTCAACAGGCTCAAACTTTACCTTATTGTATAAATCTTGTAGAGAAATCTCAAAGGGTACGGTTACAAGTGCGATCGCTTCATCTTCTTCATCATATTCACGAAGCGTCCATTGTTTTTTCCCAGTTTTAGAAAATTGATCTACATGAATCCCTGTTTGATCAATTAATAGATATTCTTGGAAAGTAGAAATAGTTCGGTAAGCCTGAAATTTATCTTCGCGGTCATACCCTTTGGTCGATTTTAATAAAACCTCAACAATGATCTGTGGGTTCAAAATTATATCCATTCTGTTGTTAAAAAACTCTGGTTCACCTGCCAGAATCATCACATCGGGATAAGTGTATGTACACTTTTTGGGTATCCATAGACGAACATCACCCATGAAAACTTCGTAATCTCGCTGGCGAAACGCAAAATTTAAGGCAGCACTTAGATTCAGAGAGATTCGATTATGATTTGCTGTTTTACCCGCCATAGGAATTATTTGCCCGTCAATGTATTCACATTTAGAGTCAGTACCTTCTTCTAGTTCTAAATATTCTTCTGGTGTGTAGTATCGTTGTTGTGTAACTTGCATAATTTTATCAAATAACAACTGCACTCAAGGGATTTCAGCAATTTATATCGAACAGTCTAACGTAGTTATATCAGAGGCTAGATGCTGTGACAAAGTGGGCGTAGGCGCAGCCCAACCTAGGTATCGCTATCTCAATTCACAAAGTTTATTAGCTTTCTTTCCTATTGATAACCGGCTGCTTGTAACAGAAACAACTTGGCATAACGTCCTCCTAGCTGTAAGAGTTCTTCGTGAGTTCCCTGTTCTATAACTTCCCCGTTTTCTATAACTAGAATTTTGTCAGCCATTCTTACCGTTGAGAAACGATGGGAAATCAAAAGTACCATCTGATTTTTAGTAACAGTGCGAAAATGATTGAAAATCTCAAACTCAGCTTGGGCATCTATTGCCGATGTTGGTTCATCTAACACCAAGATATCTGCTTGCGATCGCATAAAAGCACGAGAGAGAGCAATTTTCTGCCACTGTCCCCCCGAAAGTTCCTGTCCTCCCTTAAACCAACGACCAAGTTGAGTCTGGAAACTTTGGGGTAATTGATCAATAAAAGATTGCGCCATACCTTTTTCAGCAGCAGTTTGCCAACGGGTTTTGTTTTCGAGATGTTCTACATCACCGACGCCAATATTCTCCCCTACAGTGAACTGGTAGCGGACAAAGTTCTGAAAAATCACACCAATCCGACGCCGCAGCACATCCACATCCCATTCCTGCAAGTCCAAGCCATCTAAGAAAATTCGCCCAGAGTCTGGCGTGTAGAGTCGGGTAAGTAGTTTGATTAAGGTAGTTTTACCGGAACCATTTTCACCGACAATTGCCAGTTTCTCTCTGGGTTTCAAATGTAGAGAAATGTTTGTCAATGCTGGCTTAGAACTTCCTGGATAAGTGAATGATACGTTTTCAAAACGGATACCATCTTGGGGATTTAAACCAATGGTTGCCTTACCCCAAGATTTTGGTACTTCTTCTTCCAGAAAATCGTAGAGATTTGATAGATATAGGTTATCTTCATACATCCCTCCAATAGAAGTGAGGGCATTGGAGAAAGTAGACTGTCCTTGGCGAAACACAGTGAGATACATTGTCATATCTCCCAAGGAAATCTTACCTCGCACTGTTTCCAGTACAATCCAAGCATAAGCTAGATAAAAAGCACCAGTACTGACTAAACCCAGGAGATACCCCCACAGTCCTCGCCGGAGGGTCAAATCGCGGTCTTCACCATATAGTTGCTCAAACAGGTTGCGGTAACGTCCTAGCAACATCTCTCCTAGCTGGTAGAGTTTGACTTCTGTGACAAAATCTTCTCTTGCTAGCAGATTTTCTAAGTAGTGCTGTTGACGAGTTTCTGCCGCACGCCAACTAAACAAGCGAAAGCCTTCTCCAGCAAACTTTGTTTCGGAAATAAATACAGGCATAGCTGCCAAAATCAGCACCACCACCGCCCAACCTGAGAAATTTACTAGCAAAATACCGTAGGTGAACAGGGAAAGGGCATTTTGCACTAACCCAAAGGTGCGGTTTACTAAAGAAAGGGGACGAACTGATGCTTCTCGTCGGGCATTGGTTAATTTGTCATAAAATTCTGAGTCTTCAAACTGCCTAAGATCAAGTGTCAGCGCCTTTTCTAAGATAAGTACATTCACTCGCTGACCCATTAGCGCCCGCAATAACGACTGACAAATGGTGATTCCCCGTTGACTGCCTGCTAGTAAAATTACAGCGATCGCTTCTAATCCTACATAAGATAGGGAAGGATAAATATTGACAAAACCATTGCTCTGTGAGTTAACTTCAGAGGCAAATACCACTGCATCAACAATTAACTTACTGATGTAGGATATCGCCGCCGGTAAAAGACCAGCAACTAAAGTTAAACTAGCCAGAAGAATAGTAAGTGCTCGGCTAGTAGTCCATACTAGGCTTACAGCCCGTCCACTGTAACGGAAAACCGTCAGTGATTGGCGTAGGATATTTCTTTTTTTTTAATTTTCATCTTTTTTTTTGGCGAGATATCCCACCTTGGGCGGATCTTCCTGACTCTATTTAATCTTTATAAATTTTACATTTTTATCAGAATGTTGGGTGAAAACCCCGAAATTGAAACCTAAAAACTAGTTTTGTATGGTGTGTTATGGAAAAATTCCATATAATCATCCCGTAAAGGGTGGATATACGGAAAAATTCTGTATAATATCCAAAATAGGGGTTTAAAAAAGAAGTTTTCCGCATATCCAGAAAGAAGGTAGCTGTAATGCTTGATATGCCCTGGCTTCGTATCATAAATGTGATTTTCTGTTGACCTGGAATTGTCGGCACTTGGCAAATGCGAACAAGTTTGGTCATATTCGACGAGTGAACGTTATGCTTGGGTTGTACGTTCTAACGCTAGTCACGCCATTAGAGTTAATTGGAGTGCAAAATGACGAAGAAGGATGAGGCGATCAGTCAAATACGCGAAGTCCGCCACACTATTTCTGCTGAGCATGGACACGACCCTCAGAAGTTGGTGAATTATTACATCGAACTTCAGAAACAATATCCCCAACTCGCTCAGTTCCAAGACAACCGGACAGAACCTGTTCAAGCATCATGAAAGTTAGTCGTTAAAGACGCAGCACAACAAGGCGTTGGAGCCGAATGGCGAGGAGTGATTCGTTGAGTTCGAGAGGTGATCTGCATCCCTAGCTGTCTAATTGGTATGTAAAGCAGGTAAGCTAAAAAAGGAATCTACCACCAGCAAAAGAAGCGTGATAGTAAAGAAGCCACGTCATCGCCCACAACGAAGTTTTCCTGATGACCAACGTATAATTGTGGAATGTGAGTTAGATAAATGTATCCATTGTGACAAGAATTTAGTTAACCGCAGAGCCTGGCATATGCGTAAAACCGTTCAAACAATGAGTGGAGCAATGTTTGTAGCAGGTAAAAGCAAAGAATGTCAGAATCGGCTCTGTACGCACTTTAATAAACACTACTACGCAAGTGGCGTATTGAAGTATAGATAACGGAGTATAAAGTTCAACGTCGTAGATTAGCTTTGGCAGAAGCTCCTCGCCAACGCAAACATCGCCTTCATCATGACCCAATTAGCGCAATACAAGCTTTGGTCAATGAACATACAGAGATTCTTACTATGCTTGAATCTCAAGCTCTTTCATACCAATTATACAGCTAGGGGATTATGCAAAAGATAATAATTTGATGATTGTCTCGAAAGACGCGGACATGCACGACGTAAGCTTAGTATTTGGGAATCCACCGAAAGTTATTTGGTTTCGGCTTGGAAACTGTTCGACATTACAAGTTGAAAGTTGGCTGCGTCGAGATTTTAACGCGATCAAATTATTTTATGAAGACGAGAATTTATCGCTGCTTGCTTTATCGTAATGCACCGATGACTTTGGATCTCTTTTCAGGTTTTTTACAAATCGAGAAAACATAATGGCGATCGCCGCATAACATAGTCCCTGAGGTAGAAAAGCTCAATAGGAATAGCTCAATCTTGGTTTTGACTGATGTTCAGGTATTACTGAAGCCGCTCAGAATAAACATCCTCTAAGACTTACTTAAGTTAAGAATTACGTATATTTACGGTTTAACTACCAAGATTAAGCCCTCTACATTAGGGGTAATTTTGCCAGTTTTGCCAAAATTTTTCTAGGCTCTTATTTTGGCAAAGGTATTGACATTACTGAATTGGAGAAATAACCATGGCTATTTACACTTTAACCACCAACAAGGATAACATTGTTGGCACCACAGGCAATGACACATTTAATGGGACTTATGATGCTGCGGTAACGGATACTTTTAGTTCTGGCGATTCCCTCAATGGTGGACTAGGTATAGATACGCTGCATATTGACCATGTTCTGGACGTTGCTATCACACCACCTGATGCTCTTTGGGCTAATCTAAGAAACATTGAAAATGTTGTAATCAATACGACAGGTAATGGTGCACAAACCATTACTACAGGTATTAATTTTCAAACGGCATTTGCAGCCTCAGGCGTAAACCTAACAACAGCAACATCTGGGGCCGGTGCGATTGACATCGCCATGACCACATTCACTGGTGCGACAACACTCAGAACAACATCCAAAGAAGGTGCTCAAACTATTGTAACGGGTTCAGGTGCTACCACTGTGACAGCAACCTCTGAGACCGGGGCACTGAATATAAAAGGTGTAGGTCTTAAGACGGTCACTGCAACTACCACCGGAGCGGGGGCGCAGACGATTGGTGACGGTAGTGGTAATGGTGCAAATCTTGTCGTAGTGAAGGCCACATCTGCTGGAGGCGCACAAACCATAACCAGTACTAGCACAAGTGCAGTTGTAGTGGACGCAACCTCTGTTGCGGGCAAGCAAATTATTACAACTGGTTCTGGTGCAGATATCGTCACGGCATCTACAACCAGCCCCACTAACACCATTG
This sequence comes from Nostoc sp. XA010, assembly GCF_020829625.1. GTDB lineage: Bacteria > Cyanobacteriota > Cyanobacteriia > Cyanobacteriales > Nostocaceae > Nostoc. Next base: position 117,904 of record NZ_JAIVFX010000008.1, read on the forward strand.
ATACAGGGGATGGCAACGATAGGGTTACCATTTTGGCTACGGCTTCGGGTAACTACACTATCGATGGCGGTGCCGGGGATGACACCCTAACTGGTGGAGCAGGAAATGACATTCTGATTGGTGGTTCCGGTGATGATAGTTTGAACGGGGGTGCCGGTGCTGACAATATGATCGGGGGTGATGGCTCCGACATTTATTATGTGGACATCGCTACAGATGTAGTCACTGAAACCAATGCTTCTGCTGCGGGTGGCATTGATACAGTCATTAGCTCTCTTGCAGCTTATACATTAGGTGCGAACTTAGAAAACCTCACCTTAACAGGTACAGGTAATAGTAACGGTACAGGTAATAGCTTAGATAACCGCATCATAGGAAACAGTGGCAATAATGTCCTGAGTGGTGGTGCTGGAGCCGATATCCTAGTTGGGGTGGCTGGTAACAGTCTTATTGAAGAGGTAGACACCCTGAGCGGAGGTGAAGGCCCAGATCTCTACATTCTGGCCAGCGATACCAGTATTTACTATGACGATCGCAACATCACCACTACCGGAAATAGCGACTACGCCCTGATTGTCGGGTTCAATGCCCAAGAAGATAAAGTTCAACTTCTCGGTTCGTCTAACCAGTACCGCTTAGACATCGATGGTATCAACACAAACCTCAGCATTGACAAACCCGGTAGCGAACCCGATGAACTCATCGCGGTCTTTCAAAATAGCACTGGGTTAGACCTCAACTCTGCTGCCTTTAAGTACCTCATCAGTAACAACAACGTACCGACCGACCTGAGCCTTAGCAACACCACAGTTAACGAGAATGTTGCAGCCAACAGCCTGATTGGCAGCCTCAGCACCACTGACCCTGATGCAAGCAACACAAGCAACACCTTCACCTACAACTTGGTGTCCGGCACAGGTAGCACTGATAACGCCACCTTCAGCATCGTCAATGGCAATGAGTTACGCATCAATAGCAGACCCGACTTCGAGGCTCAGAGCATCTATACGATTCGAGTCAGAACGACTGACCAAGGGGGCTTAAGCTACGAAGAACCCCTGCTCGTTAACGTTAACAACTTTAGTGGCCTAAATTACATTGCCTCCTACGGCGACCTGACTAATGCCTTTGGCGCTAATGAGCAGGCTGGAGAGCAGCACTTTGAAAAGTTCGGACGAGCTGAAGGTCGCCAAATCACCTTCAACGGTCTAGAGTACATTGCTTCCTATGGTGACTTGATCCAGGCATTTGGAGCAAATGAACAGACAGGCCTCCAGCACTACTTCGACTTTGGCTTTGATGAAGGTCGCACACCCGCTTTTAGCGGGCTCAACTACATTGCCTCCTACGGTGACCTAATTAGTGCCTTTGGTTCTGATGAACAGACAGGCATCCAGCACTACATCAACTTTGGCTTTGATGCAGGTCGTACACCGATCAGTGGACTGAAGTATGTTGCCTCCTATAACGACCTAGTCAATGCATTTGGAGCCAATGAACAGGCGGGTCTGAACCACTATGCCAACTTTGGTCTAGCTGAAGGTCGCCAAGTTACCTTCAACGGTCTAGAGTACATTGCTTCCTATGATGACTTGATCCAGGCATTTGGAGCAAATGAACAGACAGGCCTCCAGCACTACTTCAACTTTGGCTTTGCTGAAGGTCGTTCTAGCCCCTTTGACCCCTATGACTACTTGGCCTCCCATGGAGATCTGCTTAATGCCTTTGGTCTGGATACTCAGGCTGCAACCCAACACTACATCAACTTTGGTTTTGGTGAAGGTAGAACCAGTACGGCTAAGGTTGACGCGCTGACAGGTCAATTAGGGCAAGCGGATAGGTTTAATGTAGATCGTGCGTTGTACGACGATGGCAACAACAGCACCCCAGGGTTGACAGAGTTTGCCTTAATCTTCAACTTTGACCCAAGCCAGGACAAGATTCAGCTCCAGGGACAACAGAGTGAGTATGTGCTGGGTAGCTACTCCTTCGGCAGCCGCACGACTCAGGGTATCTTCCTCGATACAGACAGTAGTCGCACCTTGTCCACAAATGATGAGTTGCTGGCTGCTGTGGTCACTGCCACCCCCCTCAGCCTAGGTGCTAGCTACTTTAGTCCAGTGGGGTAGTGGCTCAAAAGGTAGTAGCAGTAAGTCTTTAGACCGGAGAGTGTCAACCCCACAATCTCCTACCTGCTTTCCCGCTTAATTTTTGGTGAGTATCTGCCAACAAAGCTGGAATATCTAACTTTTCTGGACAACGGGGCAAACAGTCGCCGCATTCTGTGCAACGATTGGCTTTCATTCCAGGGAACCAGTGACCAGCGTTTTCAAACATTCCGTAACGATATTGCCCATAGTCAGTCATGTCGTATGCCACGGCGAGATTACGTAACCGCAATACCTCTGGAATATTGATATTTTCTGGACAAGGCAAACAAGCATAACACTGGCTACACTTATCAGTTTCCAAAGCAATTTTTTGGTGATTTTCTAATTGCTGGAAAGTGGAAATTACTGCTGATGTTAACTCTCCATCGTAGTCAGCGACTCGCAAAGGTTCCATTAATTCATCTGGGTTTGCTGGCCCTATACTCAAAGTAGTAATACGGTTGTCAGCAAGTAAAAATCGATAGCTTAATTCTAAGGGTGAATACGGCTGACATAGGTCTTTTAGAGTTTGGGGTGGTGTGTAGAGGCGTCCTCCCTTATCGGCAGGAGAAATAATGAAAATGCCCATGTCCTTTTCGGCAGCTAGTTGAATCGCTGGTGCGTGCCGTTGGAAAAAATAGTAATAATGCAGATTGACAAATTCAAAATAATCTGTATTTATTGCTGCCTGAATTAGCTCTAATGACCCGTGGCTGGAAAAACCAACGTGTCGCACTCGACCATCAGCAACGGCTTCCTCTACGGCTTGCATACAGCCATTTTTGGCTTGCACCCACTCTAAATGTTGCCAAGTGTTCAAACCATGAACGCCTAAGCAATCTAAATAATCTAGCTGTAATCGTTCTAGGGATTCGTCGATGCACCGACGCATGGTGTCAGCATCTGCTGTGGCTGAGATTTTGGTAGTGATATAAAGCCTCGTCCGGGGTACTGACAACCCAGCTTTTAGCGCCCTACCAAGATACTCCTCACTTTTGCCATAACCTCTAGCGGTTTCTAGATGATTAATTCCTAGCGCTAAGGCTTGTTCAATAGTCTGGTGAGCATTTTCAAAATCAGCCAAGTAGCGCATTGTTCCCAGAGAAAAAACCGAGAGGCGCAGATTCGTTTTCCCAAACCGTCGGTATTGCATCTTTAACAAAGAGTTAGGAGTCATTCAATTTTAGATTTTAGATTTTAGATTTTAGATTTTTCCTTGAATCTAAAATCCAAAATTCAAAATCTAAAATTGCCTAGCTGTCGTCATTACCAAAGCGCTTAATCAAATCTTCAGGACGGAGATTGGAAATAAATTCACGGAAAGCTTGCTGTTCAGCTTCATCTGCATCACGATCAACAGGGATAGAAGCATCGGCAATCACTTCTTCCATTACCCAAATGGGGGTATTTGTACGGAGGGCAATGGCGATCGCATCACTAGGACGCGCATCAATTTCTTTTTTGACCTCGCCTTGCTGGACGATTAAAGCTGCATAAAATGTATCCTTTTGCAGGGAATGAATGATCACCTTTTCTAGAGTCATATTCCAAGTCTCTAGAAGATTCACAATCAGGTCGTGGGTTAAGGGTCTGGGAGGCTTCTGATTCTCCAGTGCGCCCATAATTGCCCTAGCCTGTTCCTGACCAATGTAAATTGGCAAAGCCCGCCGATCTGAAGAATCTTTCAAAAGGACGATCGGGCTGCGGGTTATGGCATCTAATGCTATGCCAGCGACTTTCATTTCAATCATTGCCTAAGCCTCTACAATGCTTTGAGAGCCTTGGATGCTGTGTAACAAATAGTACCCCTTTTTAGGCGGTTGAGCAACAGTAATAAACATAAGCATTCGTTCTCTATAATTGCTTCTATTAAACTCCGAACTTGTGGTGAAAACCAGAGTAAGTTAAATTGGTCTTCTTAGACAATAACCTTCTTACCCAAGTATGCCTTGTGAAGGATGCTAATGTGTTAATATTCCTATACGAAAAAAAGTCAGAAAATATACTTGGATGTTGGAGATTTCTGTGACAATTACCAATTGATTTCAAGCAAAAGTAGGCAATAAATAGAGTTAGTTTGACAAAAAAGCCGTGTTTACAGGATTAATCCAGGCATTAGGAACGATGGAACCCTTAGGGGGCGATTCTTGGCAAATTACTTGTGTAAGCGATTCGGGTGAAGTAATTATGCAAGATTTGGCTTATGGTGACAGTGTTGCAGTAGATGGTGTTTGCTTGACAGTTGAAAAAGTTTTAAAAGACGGCTTTATTGCCACGGCTTCACCGGAAACTCTACGCCGCACAACTCTGGGAGGTGAGCAAACGCAACAGAGATATGTAAATTTAGAAGCGTCGCTAAGGGTAGGCAGTAAAGTTGGCGGTCATTTTGTGATGGGTCATGTAGACGGCATCGGTCGATTGCTAGTGGCAGAACAAACGGCTACTTCTTGGGAAATGACCTTTATTGCATCCGAGGCGATCGCACGGTATATTGTCCCCAAAGGTAGCATAGCCGTCAATGGCATCAGTCTCACAGTAGCTGCTTATGAGCCAGAACTCTCTCAATTCAAGGTGGCAGTAATTCCCCTCACATACAGCGAGACAAATCTTCACTATTTGGTTTCTGGGAGTTTGGTAAATCTAGAAGGGGATATTCTCGGCAAATACGTCGAAAAATTCCTTTCCCCTGGCAAGCCACACACCACCATTGATGAAACTAGTATAGATGGCATCACACCCGCATTCTTAGCAGAACACGGGTATTTGTAATTGGGGAATGGGGAGTAGGGAATAGGGAGTAGGGAGTAGGGTATTGAGAATGCGGCATTGGGCATTAGTTTTTCCTTCATCCCCCTCATCTCGCACTCCCCACTCCCCACTTTCCAGTCCCTTTCCAATCTAACTTCCTGGTTCTTGGCTTACCTGAGCAGTTTGTAACCCTCGTACTAACTGACTCAGAGCGCTTTGTAATTGCACGCCTGGGTCAGTAGCAACCCACCCGTTCGGTGTCAGATGGCGAACTTCAAAGTGCAGGTGAGGGCCTGTGGAGTTACCGGTACTGCCAACTCGCCCGATGACAGTTCCAGGTTGTACCCACTGACCAGGTTGAACAAAGATTTCTGACATGTGACCGTAAAGAGTTTGTTCAGCCGATTTGTGATTCAGGGTAACGGTTAAACCATAACCGCCCAACCAGTTAGCAGTTTCCACTTGACCAGCAGCAGCAGCCAAAACTGGTGTTCCCGTAGGCGCACCTATGTCTGTACCAGCATGGAAGCGTTGATTACCTGTGATTGGATGAACTCGCCAACCAAATACAGAAGTGATGGAAGCCGGAATAGACAGGGGATACATCATTCCCGTACCACTATATGCAACTCTCCCCACGTAGGGGATTTGCGGCAATACTGATGCTAGTGAGAAGTCGTAAGCTACGTTGCTGGGCCGGGGTGCAATGTTGCCATCTGCCATTGGTGGAGGTAAAGTACCGCCACTGGGTGCGATGGGAGTTGCACTCACTCTGGTGGGGCTGAACTCGGCGGGACTTGGGATAAACCGATTCGCGCGAAATCCGCTCTTGGTGACACCGCTAGAACCACTTTGAGTTGGAGTACCACGCCATCTACTGGTGTTGCCAGTAGAAGATGCAATCTGCCGCACAGGTGAAACTACTGGTAATTGGGCATTTTGACTTCTTTTGAGCCAAGTAGGTGCTGGTTTACTATTAGAATCAGCTACACTCCTTTGCGGTACTTTGGCGCAAACGCCGCCTAATACACTTTGTCCTGATGGCAAAATGGCTCGACAACCACTGGAGCGTTCTGTGAGAATTACAGAATTTGGTGCTTGATAAGTACCTGTAGCACCACTGTCATAACTATTAGGATCAATATAGGCGTTATTATAATCCTTGATTTTCCCCGCAGTTGCACTGACAGGGCTGTTCGAGTTATTTGATGGTTGAGCAACTTCTGGAAGTTTTTCAGGTGAAGAGCGGAAAGGGGTATTGGGTTTTTCCTGTCTCACCCGTGCAGGAGTAACTTGGGATGCTTCTACCTTGGGTTTTGACTGTCTGATAATCACAACAGGTTGGGCAGCTTCGATTTTAGGTATAGACTGCCTAACTGGCTCTTTTGATTGAGCAACCTCTGGCTTGCCTAATCTCTTTCTGAGTCTGGCTCGCCGTTGGGAAAATTCCGGTTGGGCTTGAGCGGCTTCCGGCGCAACAGCCTGCTGTTTAACTGGATTTGTAAATGCTGTTGACTGTGAATTTTCAACTGTGGGAACGATGTTGTCTATTTGTGTTTCCGTTTGAGCAAACACAAAGCCGCCGCTAAGGAGGCTGACGCTACTCAGCCAACAGAGGCTCTGGGCTGGTAGTGTTGAGGCAAAACGTTTTTTTGTTAGACCTTGCTGCCATAAGTAATGCAAACGATGAGGGGCAGAATTATTGCGCTGCGTCATTTGTTCTCTCAGTTGTGTGTAATTAGCCTAAAGAGATGATGCTAGTGGTTTGTCTTGCCCAAAGAGCGGAATTTTGAACAAACCTCAAATTTAAACGGAAGATTTATGGTACCCCAAACTGATTGTACCGGGTTCAATATAAATTTCCGGTGTAATTAGTTCCTTTGTTTCATGTGTTTCTAAATCAACTCTTAAATTTCCTTGAGAAGTCACCCCAACTACTTTACCTGAAAGATTGTTGATATAGACCCGATCGCCCATATTTATAAGCAAATCTAAATAGCGAGACAAGAGTACCTTTATTCCTTCTTGGTAAAGGCACTCCATACCGGATTCTATTCCCAGCAAGACCCTAGAGGTTAGCATTTCTAGACAAGAAATTGGTCTGAAATCTTGGGAAGCTTGCCACGATTCCAGATTGATTCCAGTTTCGGGTACTGGGTTTGTCCAGTTAATACCAACACCAATTACTGCTTGAGTGATTTGTCCTTTGTTTACTTTGGTTTCTGTCAAAATACCGCCTAGTTTTCGACCATTTAAAACCAAATCGTTGGGCCATTTTATCCCAACATCTACACCGCATTGGCGCAATTGAGACGCAATCCCCCAAGCAGTAGCGAAAGTTAGCTGGTAGCTGTCAGTAGCCTCTATTTTGTGGTCTAAAGAAATCGCTACGGAAATATATAATCCGCCAACCGGAGAAATCCACTCACGGCCCCATTGTCCCCGTCCAGCAGATTGCACAGTTGCGATTACGACTGTTCCGGAAATAGCCCCTTGGTTAAGTAAGTTCCAGAGGGTTTGATTTGTTGAAGATACACTTTCAAAAAAGTGGAGGGAAAATGGTAAATATGTATACTTACGCCCAGCTTTCAAGGCTGCTTCCAAGTTTTGCAAATTAAATCCCACAGCAGTTAACCCAAATTCCGTTGTTCAAGTTAGCATTGATTGGCTGATGAGTGATTTCTGTTTAGGTTTGGTTGAAGATGCACACTTGGCACTGGCGCAATTGGGAAGGACTGCCCTATCTAACTTGTAGTATTCTGGAACGTTGGCATCACGGCTTCTTTACCCAGCAGTTTTGGCCGCGATCGCCACAAGTTATCACAGAAGTATTGCAACCAGAGGCATCAGTCTATCGCTTAAAGCAGGTTCATGGCAATACTGTTCTCACCCCTCAAGAAGTTGAAAGCTTCTTAAGCACTGCTGAGGAGGATTTAGCATCGGCAGATGGTTTAGTTAGCGAACAGCCTCTCCAAGCCGTTTGGGTAGCTAGTGCAGATTGTACACCCGTGCTGATTGGGGATGTGCAAACTGGACGGGTGGCAGCATTACACGCGGGCTGGCGAGGGACTGCCAAGAAGATTGTCCCCTTAGCGATCGCTCGATTACAATCTCAAGGCAGTAAGCTTGATGATTTACGTATTGCGATGGGGCCAGCGATCGCTGGTGAGGTTTACCAAGTCTCTATCGAAGTGGCTGCCGAAATTGGGGCTACTATTATACCACATGAAGACGAAGAAAAAATTGTTCAAGCATTATATGAATTACCAAATTCACCCTTACTGGAAGATCCCAATCCTGGAAAGGTAAGGTTAGATGTCCGGCGAGTGAATACCTTACAACTGGAAAACATGGGGATTAGTGCAGAACAAATTGCGATCGCACCTTATTGTACTTTCCAAACTCCAGAGCATTTCTTTTCTTACCGCCGGGAGAAAGAGAAAAAAGTTCAATGGTCAGGAATTGTCAGCTTGGCTTAGTTCAATTATCGATTAGCCTTAGCATACAAATCCTGCACAAATTTGATCATCTTGGGGTTATTTTTCTCCCACACAATTTGATCTGCACGAACGGCAGCAAAATGGGGTTCAATCGTCTTTGGAGTCAGCAGTACTCCAAAATCTGAAGGCACAGTTTCCAGCTGGTACTGAAACATTCTGTTCAAAATCAAATCTGCGATTCGATACTGATAATGAGCGCCATCTACGTAATTTTTCATCTCGCCACTCATAGACTCTGTGTTGATTTGACTGTAGCCAGTGAAATCCCAAGTTGGGATAATTTTGACAACCTGCCGCTGCCAATCTTTATAAGCTGACGACAATCCAGCTAGGTGCAAAGCTTGCAACTGCACAGCGTGTGTCGGTGAAAAAAAGACTTTGACAGCGATCTTTCGCTGACGGCAGATATCAATGATTGTCTTAAAGTCCTTGAGTCGCTCATTTGAAATCTGATAGTTTTTATATCGTTCTTCTTGTTGAAAGTAGCTGGATATAACTACTTGGAAGTTCTTCAGAACTCTACTATTGCCCTGGTCTGGAGTTACGCCGCTTTGATTTTCCAAGCCTGTCAAGGCAGAAACACTAGTCTTTGAGGCTCTATTCGCAGCTAGGGTGTCCCAACTAGATTTAAAGGCACTCAAGGAAAAAATGGCATTCAAGGCGTCTTGAGTAGTAATTCTGTTTTTTTGCAGTCTGTCCTCAATAAAATCGGGTGCTTTTTTAACACCAACCCCAAAAGAAAAAAAATCTAAGCTAATTATTAACTGTTTTAAGTCAGGCTGATTAATCAAGGCGTGTTGGAAATAAAGTAACTGTTCTTGCATACCTGCTCCCGGTAAGCCTAAGTTATAAGCAGGCTGGGTATTTACAAAAACTGGATGAACTGGAGATAGCCTGAGTGCGGTAGATGAACCCAGCAGAATTGTTTTCGGTTTAATGCGAGTCACATCTACTGCTTTTGTTAATCTGGTGTGATTAAGTCTTGTCGGTTTTATCTGATTAACACCCTGCATCATATAAGTGTTGAACACGCCATAGGGGTCTATGAGAATATTAAAGAGACCAACAGCGAGCAGATTGAAAGAAACTAGGGTCAGAAAAATGGAGTTGAATCGCTTATAAGCTTTGATAGCCATACCTAATCTAAAATTGGAAGTAAAGGAACTCTGAGACTTGATTGAGTGATAATAGGCAGTAAAATGCGATCGCACTCACACCTACCGCCCACCACCACTTAGGTTGAAACCACTGCATAACTTGCTGTGTATTTGGTAGCAAAATAACCCATAGCATTAGTCCCACAAGGATAATCAGCTTGTCTTTACTTGGCATATAAGGGTAACTCTGCTGAAACTTGACCCCGAAAGCCCTCAGCCATTGCAGGCTAGTCTGGTATCCTTCTGTTAATGCCAGTCCCTTCATTCCCGCCATTGTCCCCAGCAATTCCACAGCATCATGGATACTTTGAGAGCGAAATAACACCCAGCTAATCATCACAGCAATAAATGTAATTGCCCAAGCCAGGAATTTTGGCAATGGCTTACCCAGTTTGCGCCACCCATGATTGATACAGAGATACAGTCCATGCAGTCCACCCCAGACTAAATATGTCCAGCCTGCGCCATGCCATAGTCCACCTAGTAGCATTGTGATCAAAAGATTGATGTAGCGCTTCACTGCCCCCCGACGATTACCGCCAAGAGGGATATAGAGATAATCACGCAGAAAATTAGAGAGTGTAATGTGCCAGCGACGCCAAAAATCAATAATAGAAGTGGCTTTGTAAGGGGAATCAAAGTTAATGGGTAGCTGAATGTTGAGCATCAACCCCAAGCCAACCGCCATATCCGAGTAACCAGAAAAATCGAAGTATAGTTGCAGGGTATAACTGACTGCCCCCACCCAAGCTTCTAAAAAACTGACTGCACTCGCATTGCTAAAAACAGGGTTAACCCAAGGCGCCACAGTGTCAGCAATAATTACCTTCTTAAATAGCCCTAGAGTAAACCACGTCACACCTACAGCCATAGCCTTGTGGGAGAAGACCAGATTTCGCAAGCGATAGAATTGGGGAATTGTATCGCTATGGTGCAAAATCGGTCCAGCAATTAAGTGCGGGAAAAAAGTAACAAATAAGCTGTAAGTTAAAAAATTATAATTTTTAGTCTCACCACGGTAAGCATCTACTAAGTAAGCTGTTTGAGTGAACGTGTAAAACGAAATACCTAGTGGCAGAATGATTTGGGGGATACTCCAGTTCGCGTTGAGTACCTGTTCAACGGAATTTATGAAAAAGTTAGCGTACTTGTAATACGCCAGTAGCGCCAGGTTAAAGCAAATACCTGCCCAAAGTAAACTTTTAGCTTGCCTACTACCAAGGCCAGATTTGCTGATACGTTTACCAACTTGATAGTTGATCCCAATCGAAATCAACAGCAGAGGTAGATAAGCAATACTCCAGTAACTATAGAAGCCTAAGGAAGCAATCACCAACCAGGCTAAAGCGACTTGAGTTAGACGCCATTTAGTCAAGCTGAAAAAGCCGATGAGGGTAATTGGTAAAAAACAAAAAATAAAGGCGTAGGAGTTAAATAGCATTTCAGTGTTAATACTGAGTTAATATTGGTGCTAGATAATCCTAATTTATACTAAGTTTATGAGATTGGCAACATGATTTGATTCGTTAGATGCCAGCTAACCCCACCATCTTTCTGGTAAAGTTAATCACCTGTTTCTGACAAGTTCCAAAGCTGGATTTCATAACAAAGATGGCAGTCAAAAATTGTGTGCGCTGTTAACCTGTTAACGCTTCCTTTAACAACTCACGATCCATCAATGCGCGATATAGCAAAGATTTTATTTTCTCTGGTGATAACGGATCGCCATTAGCATAATGCTCCATCCAAGTCAGACTAATCAGGTTTGGATCATCTGGTAAACTTGCTAAATCCCATCCAGGCATTTCCAAGTCTTCCATGAGACGATTTACCTTAGGGTTATAACTGAGAGCAAAGCAGCGACAACCAACAGATGCAGCCATAATCAAGCTGTGTGGACGCATCCCTATTGCCATTTAAACGCCGCGAAACACACCTTTCAAAAGTTGCGGATCTTCCAGACATAAAATCTTGCTGACATCGGGAAAAAGAGAAAAAAGTTAAATGGCCAGGGATTGTCAGTGGTAAAAGGTAAAAGTGGTTTTAAACTTTAGGATCAATTGACTCCTGATGTTCTAAGTTTCCACCCCATTCAAAAGTCCAAATTTCATCATTTGTTTTTGACGGAGGGAACTAATTGCTAAGACTAAAATACTTAAAGTGATTCCTAAAACTGCATAACTCGGTAGAGCGAAGATAGTTATTTTCATAATGTATGGCAATTCCCCTGCTTTCACGTTCCATCGGTTTGCTAGAGAGTGGATGAGCCAGCCATGAATAACTGCTGTTTGCACTGCAAGACAGCAAACCCCTGCTAACCAAACAGACATTCTTCTCCTAGAAAATTTACAATGCCTGATCTGATACAGCAAATCATTTAGCAAAAAAACAACAGCAGGTATTAACATCACAGAACTAGTTTCCTGCGAATAGGTGATGCCAATACTCAAGCAAGAAACTATTGCCATTTCTGCTAAATATATTTTTTTTGACCAGTCGGTGAGAGATTGCTGTAGATACCAATACCAACCCGCCAAACCAAGAAGTATCAAAACAATTAAGTTTGACAAAAGCTTGGCAAAGAATGGGTTATTGGGAAGTAATCTCGGCCCCACAACCATCAAATCGAGACGACTGATCGATATATAAGGGCTAACTGCGGGATCGTTTTGCCAGAGGGAAAATCCACGAAATGCATCCGAGACAAATTGTGTCAAAGAATTACCTGTCAAGGCTAGACCTAAAAATGCTAAACAAGTTACTGTGATAACAGATACAAAAACTAGAGAGAACCGTCTTTTAAGTAGAAAATACAGAACGAATAGTGCAGCTAATGTTGGTTTAAAAAGGGCAATTCCTAAGCACATTCCTGCTGGAATATCCTGATTTTTTCTAGCGAAGATAAACATCCATAAGATAAGAACTGCAATAAAAATTGCAACATTACCAACTTGAAGATCGCGAACTACGCCATAAATTAAGGCGGCCGAAATTGTGCAAATAGTTCTAAAGGCTCGTGACTTAGACTCTAGTAATATATTTGCTCCCCACAAGGCTAAACAAATTGCTAATATATGCATTAAAATCGAGATTTTATATGCAGTATTCATCGAAAAATAACCGAGAAACCAGATGAGAGGAATAATATTAGGTGGATAGACAAACGGTGGAAGAGAGCCACACACCGTAGTTATGCTACAGAAAGTCTGATTAAAAATCTCGACATTAAAAGGACTCACATGCTGATGAGCCAATTTACTCGCCACATAATACCACTGAAAATCCCATAAAGGTGGATTTGGCTGGTTTAGGAAATAAAGTAGCCAACCTGTATAACAGAGGAATCTTGTAACGACTAATACAACACCTGCTTGGACGAGGAAGTTAACAATTGGTTGACGAAAAAATTGTATCAACCGTTGCATCACTGAAGATTTTAAGAATAAAGAATTTTTCCAGGCTGCCTTTTCTTCATCTAATCGCCAATTATTTCTGATAACTACAGCAACTAAAATTACTATAATTAGGTTCCAAAAACCAAAGCTTATCATTATAATTATTTTTGCGTTTAGTAAATAATATCGCTAAAGTCGATTTGGATAATAAATACTAAGGTATTTTTATAACTGCTTCATAAAATTTTGACAATTACTCTCTTTCCCCCGGAAAGAATAATTAATAAAAGCCGGAAAAGAGGTATTTACGTAGATACACAATATAGCAATCCGATAGCGAAGCGGTAGCGAGTCAGACGCTCCTGCGTCGCTAACGCTGCGCTATCGAGCGTCTTTGATTTCTGAATCACTAGAGGTAAGGGACTGGGGACTGGGGACTGGGGACTGTGAAGAAGGAATAAAGGTGTACTGAGTTTTGTTCAAAAATCAAATATGAGTCCTATATGATTCTTTTGTACAGCTTGTAATTTCTATAAGTTTTGCATTTTCTTGGCTCAACATTATTTAATTTTACTTATTACATAAAGCATCGCTCAACAACTCGTGGTGCATTAATGCTCTATCTACTAAAGATTGTATTTGCTCTGGTGATAACGGATCGCCATTAGCGTAATGCTCCATCCAAGTCAGACTAATGAAATTGGGGTCATTGGGTAAACTAGCTAAATCCCATCCAGGCATTTGCAAGTCTTCCATGAGACGATTTACTTTAGGATCATAACTGAGAGCAAAGCAGCGACAACCTTCAGATGCTGCCATAATCAAGCTGTGTAAGCGCATCCCAATTGCCATTTCCACGCCGCGAAACACACCTTTCAAAAGTTGCGGATCTTCCAGACATAAAATCTTGCTAACATCTTTAAGATGTGGTTGGATGGCTTCGGCAATACTTAAATCTTCACTTTTTTGAAATGGCAGTAGTAAAATAAAAGCCTGCGTAGCTTTTTGGAAGTCAACCAAAGCACGAGTTAAGTTTGCTAAACGTGTTTCTGTAAGCTGAGGATGCGATCGCAACGTTACCGCAACTCTCGGCGCAGGTAAATCCCAAAGTCCTGGAACTGGTTTCGATTCCAACGCCCAAACCGGGTCAGGAGCTATAATACAAGGAATTTGCCAATCAGATAATAAAGCCGCACTGGCGCGATCGCGGACACTAATTTTGGTACAATTACCAAAGGTTTGCCGTGCCAACCAACGAGTTTGCGGGCGCACTAACGGGCCAATACCCTGCGCCCAAGCAACAGTTTTCAAACCCATTCTCTGCGCCAATGCCATCAGTCCGCCATAATAAAATGGGCTGATAGTACTGGTAACATCTTGGATGAGACTCCCGCCGCCCCAAATCAAGGCATCACTTGAGCGTAAAGCTTGCAGTACAGGTAAAGGAGCCATGCGATCGCAGGTTTCTACATTGTAGCGATCGCGCGTTTCCTCTGGATTCCCCGAAAGTACCACAGGGGTTACATGAGATGGTAACATTTGCAAAAGCGTTGCCAACAAAGCTTCGTCACCACCATTACCTTTACCGTAATATCCAGATAATAACGCCCGCATCTTGACCATTTTGGATTTTAAATTAACAACTTTTTTAACGTAGCCATATCTATATAAAGATGTGAAAACTACTAACTCTTAACTCTTAACTCCCTACTCCCCAATCCCCACTCTATGCAAGCCCTTTCGATTCCCACCTGGATTATTCATATTTCTAGCGTTATTGAGTGGATTGTCGCCATTTGGTTAATTTGGACTTACGGCGAACTCACTGGTAATCGCAATTGGTGGGGATTATCCCTTGCCATGTTACCAGCTTTAGTCAGCGCCATGTGTGCTTGTACCTGGCATTATTTCGACAACGCCGAATCTCTAGAATGGTTGGTAACGCTTCAAGCTACCATGACCTTAGTTGGTAATTTTACGCTTTGGGCAGCAGCGTATTTGATTTGGCGTTCTACCAAGCCTCCTGACACTGTTGAACCAAAACCTATCAAATCAGAGCAATGATTTCTAAAGAAACCCTGTTTGCACTTTCACTGTTTCCCTATTTGGGTTTCTTGTGGTTTATCAGCCGCAGTCCACAAATGCCGCGTTTAGCGCTGTATGGATTTTACGGTACTCTCGTCTTTGTTGCCATCACTATCCCAGCCGGAATTTATGCTGTATTGCATTATGGCAAGTCTTTGGCAGATGTGGATTGGTTGCACGGTGGTGCAGAAGTATTTTTGACTCTTTCTAATATCTTGCTTGTGCTGGGTTTTGGGCAAGCTGTAAGGCAATTAAAAATGAAAAACTAAAGATAATAAACCCAGCTATAGCTAGAGTTTTAATTGCAATGAGGAAAAAGTAAATGGATGTAATTCCAGCAATTGATTTATTAGAAGGTCGCTGTGTGCGACTATATCAGGGAGACTATGATCGCTCCCAAGTTTTTAGCGATAACCCTGCTGATGTTGCCAAACAGTGGGTAGATCAAGGTGCTACTAGATTACATATAGTTGATTTAGATGGTGCCAAAGCAGGTAAAGTAGTAAACCTAGGGGCAATTGAAGCGATCGCTCATGCGGTGTCAGTGCCCATTGAAATTGGTGGGGGATTGCGCGATCGCAGCAGCGTGCAACAAGTATTCAATCTAGGCATACAGTGGGCAATTCTCGGAACCATCGCCGTAGAACAACCCCAGTTAGTGCAAGAACTCTGCCAAGAATTTCCCGAACAGATTATCATCGGTATTGATGCTCGTAATGGCCGCGTAGCAACTCGCGGTTGGTTAGAAACCTCAGAAGTTTTAGCAACCCAACTGGCTGTACAAATGCAAGAATTGGGTGCAGCCGCCATCATTTACACAGATATCCACCGGGATGGTACACTTATCGGCCCCAATTTAGAAGCTTTGCGAGAACTTGCAGCAGTAATTTCCATCCCAATAATTGCCTCTGGCGGGGTAAGTTCTGTTACCGATTTGTTGAGTTTGTTAGCCTTAGAACCTCAAGGCGTGACTGGTGTGATTGTTGGACGTGCCTTGTATACTGGGGATATTTTACTCAAAGAAGCGTTGCGAGCGATCGGGCCTGGCCGGATTCAGGATATCCCCCCCAATCTAGATTTTTCTACCTTTGCTTGACATTTTCTCCCTTTCGTGAAAACACACTGTACTTTGGACTCCGAGTACAGTAGTGGCTTCTCTTAACAAGTCCGGCTATTTGTTTTAGCTAAAAAGTGAACGGTACGGAGGATGAAATGGTTGTTACACTGCAACTGCGCCAGATCGACCTTCAACCAGGGCAGTGCTTGCAAAAATGCTCGCCAAATGATCGCCAAGCGACGGTTAGATTTGTCAATTGATCCACCACCAGATTTAGCAATTGAAATCGATGTTACCTCAAAGACCCAGGTTAGTGCTTACGTGGCGTTGGGTGTACCTGAACTTTGGTGTTACGGAGGTGGTAAGTTGCAAGTATTTGTCTTAAATCAAGCAGAATACGTTGAGATGGAAACTAGCCCCACATTTGGGAATTTACCTGTGATTGAAGGAATATTGCAGTTTTTGCAATTCAGCCTTACAGAAGGATCTAGTACAGCGCGACGAGCATTTAGGCAGTGGGTGCGTGAGGCATTAGCGCAATAATATCAAGTTTGGTTAAATTGCCCACCCAATACACTTAAACTCGCTGACTCATATATTAAGATTTGTATTTATTCAGTTAAAAGTAAAGTTTTTTAAACATGTAACATTATTTACTAACTTTTCTAGGTAAACTGCAATTTTCTGTGATATATTTCTGTAATTAACAATACCCATGATGTAGATAATATTGTAGGAAATTTTAAAATTTAGTATTATGTCTAGTCAAGAATCAAATTCCAATCAAGCATTTAAGAAAACACAGGCTACCGGAACAAAGAAAAAGAAACCACAGCCTCCCGCAGACATCAAAAGACCAAATAAAACCGAATAAAAAACATTATATAAGGTACATCAGAGCAAGCTCCTCGCTTGCAGGGGGTGGGATTCTGTACGTACTCACTGAGAAGCGCTATAGTTCCTTGTAGAGACTTAATTTAAATTAAGTCTCTATAAATTGTCATCAAAAATAAATTAGCTTATTTGTTTTTCGCTTGAGTCTTTGCTTGCTCTAAAGCTATTTCTTTGATTGCCTGATATAAATTAACATTTGAAGTACCTTCAATAGCTTTAACTGCCAAATCCTGAACTTGTTTGAGAGCAGATTCAAGTTGTTTAGAAAGATTTTGAATCCGCGTCTCTTGATTAGTGATAGTTTGTTCTAGAGATTGCAGCCTTTGTTCATAGAAGTGCTTTTGCCCTTCCACTTCTTTACAATATAAATCTGATTTTACTTTAGCTTGGTAATGGGCAATGCCTTTGCCTTCTTCTGTAGCTTTTTTGATAGCTGCTTCCTTATCTTTCGGAAAAGCCTCTACCTTTGCTTTTAATTCTTCAAATTGTTTCTCTTTCTCAGAAATTGCTTCCTCTTGTTTGGTTGCTATTTTAGATTCCAGCTTTTTTCTTTGGATAATAATTTGTTGAAATGCTTGCATTAGTTGTTGTTTGCTGTCCTTGACTCCAACTGTAGTCATCTTCCAACTCCCTTCAATAGGCAATGATTTATTGGGTAGCAAGCCATACCAATGACTACCCTATGCAGACATCACAATAGCTTTAAAATCAATATTTTTAACGCAGTGTAAATACGGAAAGATCAGCACAGGACACTTAGGTAGTACGAATTTTCCACATAATATTTTTCAGGTATGTAGCGTTTCTCAGTTGAGTCCAATAATGACCTAACCCTCAGCCTCTTCTCTAGAAGGGAAGAGGAGTAAGATTCAAACCTACAAAGGTCGGAGTGTATTACATACAAAGGAAAACTGCTATGTTTTCCCTTTGAATTTATAGTACTTTTGTACTCAAGCGAATATACTCAACTTAATCTGCTTTTGTCAAGACAATTAGAAGCTTGCAACCACAGTGATTTTTGATTTAGGAGGTGCTGTGACTTATGTTACTTTTTGTAAAGAAAATCTAAAAGAATCAACCCTAATAGAAGTGTGGTTGCAGTAAGGCTAGATAATAAATTTAATCATCCTAATTGATACAAGCACAGTCCTAGACTTTTGTGATATCAATGTATACCACTGAATCGACCAAATATTCTGCTAGAACGGACATTGGACAAGCCAGCCGAATTCTAGTAGTAGAAGATGAAGAATTAATCCAGGAAATGCTAGCTGTAGCCCTTGAAGAGGAAGGTTATGGGGTAACAACAGCACGCGATGGGCGGTCTGCTATAGAGTATCTCAAAAGTTTTGAAACCAATTCGGGGGAACTTCCCTTTGATTTGCTCATTCTTGATTTGATGCTGCCGCAAATCAATGGGCTAGATATTTGCCGTTTGTTGCGTCATCAAGGCAACCCAGTGCCAATTTTAATGCTGAGTGCTAAGGGTAGTGAAACTGACCGCGTGCTGGGCTTAGAGGTGGGAGCAGATGACTACCTGACTAAACCCTTTAGTATGCGAGAGTTAGTGGCTCGTTGTCGTGCTCTACTCCGCCGCCAACGCTTAAGTAATTTACCACAAGTACCAGTATTAAAATTCAAGGATATCACCTTGAATCCCCAAGAATGCCGCGTGCTAGTTCGTGGTACTGAGGTGAGTCTTTCCCCCAAAGAGTTCCGCTTGCTGGAACTGTTTATGAGTTATGCCCGCAGGGTATGGTCACGGGAACAATTGCTAGATCAGGTTTGGGGGCCAGATTTTGTTGGCGATAGTAAAACTGTAGACGTTCACATTCGGTGGTTGCGGGAAAAATTAGAGCAAGACCCCAGTCATCCCGAATATATTGTGACTGTAAGAGGTTTTGGCTATCGGTTTGGATAATTAGTTGGGATAGTTGTTAGTTTTTAGTAGTCACGAAGAAACTAACAACTCAAATGCTTTTATTGGGATTTTTTCTGGGTTTAGCGGTAGGCATTGGGTTTTGGGTTTGGCAACAGGTTCAACTTAACCGTTACCTGGGGCGCTTACTCCGGCCGTTAACCTCGCATTCTTACAAGATGGGACTGCTGCTGATTCCTGGATTGCGGCAGGAAATAGCGATGGTGAAGCAGAACCGACAAGATTTGCAGCAGTCATTGCAAACTTACCAAGACCTGCTAGATTTTGCACCAGTTGGATATTTGCAGGTAGATGAGGAAAATCAACTGCTATGGTGCAATCAACAGGCGCAGGAAATTTTGTATCTGCACTGGCAACCAGAACAGGTGCGCTTGTTACTGGAGTTGGTAAGGTCTTATGAACTTGACCATTTAATTGAGCAAACTCGTGATTTGCAAAAACCACAGACAGGAGAATGGATATTTCATCCATCTTGTGATGATGCGGCAGAGATGGCAACAATAAAATCTTTGGCTTTGCGGGCATCTAGCTTGCCTTTGCCCAATGGACAAGTTGGAGTCTTTTTAGAAAATCGTCAACCCCTATTAGATATAAATCAAGTACGCGATCGCTATTTTTCTGATTTAGCACACGAACTCAGAACGCCACTAACGTCGATTCGCTTGGTTGCGGAAACCTTACAAACCCGCTTGGAACCACCTTTAAATCGCTGGGTTAACCGCCTAATGCAAGAAGTTGACCGACTGATTAACTTGGTGCAAACCTGGCTAGACCTCACCCAAATGGAAGCAAACCCAAACATGCAATTGCAAGCCAAAACTGTAGAATTGCGATCGCTAATTACATCAGTTTGGGAAACACTAGAACCCTTAGCAGTGCGTCAACATTTGTCTCTTTCTTATTCTGGCCCAGAAAATGTTTGGATTAAAGCAGATCAAGCCCGTATGTACCAGGTTTTTCTCAACTTGCTAGACAATAGCATTAAGTACAGTCTTCCTAGTACAAGTATTCACATTGAAGCGAAAATTTTATCAACAAAGGATAATGATGCTGCTTCCCCAATTCTCGAAATAAATCTTATTGATTCTGGAGTCGGATTTTCTGAGGCAGATTTACCCCATGTTTTTGAGCGATTTTATCGAGGAGATAAAGCGCGAACCCATTCTCCACAAGATGGTAACTCTATAGGGGCGATCGTTGGCAATGGATTAGGATTAGCGATCGTTGAGCAAATTATTCTCGCCCACGGTGGTTCAATCAAAGCTATGAACCATCCAGAAACTGGTGGTGCGTGGATGCAACTCCAGTTTTGTGAAGTTATGGCAAACTCTTTAAGCCAAGACTATAGTTAATAGTAATCTTCACCTTTGAGATAACAAGTGTGAAAGCTGTCCGTTACAGTCCTAATCCTCAAAGACCCGAACTCGCACGCGCCATTAGGCGCTTAGAACGGGATGTCTTACGCATGGGTGCTTTGGTAGAACAATCATTTCGCCTCAGCCACCAAGCGTTATTTGCTCGTAACTTAACAGCAGCTGAGGAACTTCCGCGATTAGATAAAAAGATCGATCGCTTTTATAGACAAATCGAATCAGACTGTACGGCGATTATGACGCTGCAAGCGCCTACGGCTCAAGATTTGCGCTGCTTGAGTGCCTTTATGCAGCTGGTACGCGACTTAGAGCGCATTGGCGATTATGCTGAGGATTTAGCTGAGATTGCGATTAAAATTTTTCCTTACGCGCCTCATTCGGCAATGCCCGACATTGAAGCTATGTCTCTTCACGCGCAGTCAATGCTAGCAACTAGCTTGAAGGCTTTGGGAGATTTAGATGAAGCTGGTGGACGCCGTTTAAAGCGCCTAGATGATACTGTAGACGATGCGTATGATCGCGTTTATCAGACTTTAGCCCAACAACGCGATGTGCCTGGTGTAGTCGAGCCTATTGTACTGCTAGCACTAGCAATTCGTTGTCTGGAACGCATGGCAGATCATGCCACTAATATCGGTCAAAGGGTATCATATATTGTCACCGGTCAACGCTCTTAATTGAAGCTTCATCAGTCCACAAGCTTTAGCCACTACCTCTACAAACAAAGGCTGACGACTCAAGGGACTTAGTAAGCTAAAAAACATCTAATTTGCATAATCGAATTAAATATAACTTTTGTGGGGTGGGTATCTTGGCTGCCCAGCTTGTGCAATTTAAATATTCCTATATTTGTGCCTACGTATCTCCTGAATCTTAAGAAAATACTAAATAATTAAAAATAAGTTAACTAAATATTTTACTAAAAGCTTACCTATTCTTAAACTTGCACAATTAAAGTAACAGATAAACAACTGAAAAATTCCGGTCTATCTTCCTGATAAATACCTCAATCTATAAGTTGTTTCCAAAAAAAAATTTGAGTTAGTCTCTAGCTCTAATTGAGAAGAATACACTGTCAACTACTATATAGGTAAAATTTTATACAAATTATTAGAGTTTCTTAATGATTGTAAATAGCGAAGATTCCCTGATAATTATGTAGTTACGGTTAATGATGTATTCTACAACTCCTACTTCAAACTCTTCTGTCCTGTCAAATAGCTCTGTTTTAAGTGGACTACCCCAGCAGATATTTAGCCGTAGGGAAGTAATTCCGCTTCAAAATGATGTACTTTGGCGGATTGAACACGGTGCAGTCCGTACCTTAACATGGGGTGAAGATGGAACATTCATCACTCTTGGTTATTGGGGACTAGGGGATCTGATTGGCTATCCGTTGTCTAGGGTCAAGCCCTACCAGATTCAATGTCTCACAGGCGTAGAAATAAGCATTGTGCCACCTCATTTGTGGTATCAAGATATTAATGCTTTGTTGTCTCATATTCAACAGTCAGAAAATCTACTAAGCATTGTACATCGAAAACCAATTTCGCTACGCTTATGGCAGTTTTTAGTGTGGTTAAGTGAAAAATTTGGACGTGATGTAGATAAGGGTAAGCTAATTGATCTAAATGTTACCCATCAAGATATTGCTGAAGTGTTAAATACCACGCGAGTAACAGTTACCCGGCTCCTACAACAGTTGGAGGAAGAAGGAACAGTTTTACGTCACAAACGCCGCATTATTTTGAGGTTACCAAATAAAATAATTCAAAATTATAGTTCAGCACTAAATTAAAGGGCTTGTATTTATCACAGTGTAAAGGTATAATCATCACTGTGATTGTGTGTGAAACTCCTGAAAATAAAGTGTTTTAAGCATTTTATCAGGACTGGATTATGTAGGTGTGAGTGAGAGTAATAACATGAAAAAAGCATTCTGGAATCTTTGTAAGGTTAGTCCAGTTGTTTTAGCTGCTGCATTTTTCGCTGCTAACAGTGCTGTAGCTGCTGAAGTCAACGAAGAGGTAACAAATGTTGCCCAGTTATCTGAAGCTCAAGATTCTAACAGCATGAGCCAGGTAACATCAGTTTCGCAATTTTCGGATGTGCAGCCCACAGATTGGGCATTCCAAGCTTTACAATCTCTAGTTGAACGCTACGGCTGTATTGCAGGTTATCCCAACAGTACCTATCGTGGTAACCGTGCTTTGACCCGTTATGAATTTGCCGCAGGTTTGAATTCCTGTTTAGACCGGGTTAACGAACTCATTGCTACAGCTACTGCTGATTTGGTTACTAAACAAGACCTGGCTACTTTACAGCGCTTACAAGAAGAATTTTCTGCTGAACTAGCAACCCTGCGCGGTCGCGTGGATGGATTAGAAGCCCGCACTGCTGAGTTGGAAGCTAATCAGTTCTCTACTACTACTAAGTTGGTTGGGGAAGGAATTTTCGCCGTATCTGATGTTTTTGGTGACAATAGAGCAGTTGCTGCCGGGAATTCAACTCAAGACTTGAACTATAACACCACTTTTTCTGACCGGGTGCGTTTGAACTTGTACAGCAGTTTCACTGGTACAGACCAGTTGCAAATCCGTTTGAATGCTGGCAATATCGTTTCTAATGCTGGTACTGCTGCAACCGCTACTACAGCCGCTACTGGTTCTGGTACTAACATGACCCGCTTGAGTTTTGATGGAGATAGCGCCAACTCGGTTGTGGTTGATAAAGTCAACTATGCTTTCAACTTTGCTAACGCGCTACGTGTCAAAGTTGACGCTAGTGGTGGAGAGTTATGGGAGAATGTCAATAACTTCAACCCTGACTTTGCTAGTTCTGGTAAAGGTGCACTCTCTCGCTATGGACGTTTTAGCCCGATTTATCGTCAAGGTCAAAATGGTGCTGGTCTGACTGTTACTTTCAATCCTGGCGGCCCTCTCAGTTTGACTGGTGCTTATTTAGCACCTACCAGTGGTACTGGTGGTATCTTTGGTGCTAATAATCCCGGTCTTAGTAATGGGCTGTTTGATGGTGATAACACCATCTTTGGTCAGTTATCTTTCCAACCCAGCAAAGCTTTCAATATTGGTTTAACTTACGCCCGTAGTTACTTCGCTGGGAATGCTGCCAACAGCCTTTTCCAAAGTACAGGTAGCGCCTTTGCCAATAATCCGTTTGGGATTGGTAGTCGCACCGAATCCAACAATTACGGTGTACAGGCTAGCTTCCAATTTAGCCGCACGTTGGCTGTTAGCGGTTGGGGAGGTTATACAACTGCTGATGCTAAGACTGGCATTAATGCGGGTGCAGACGCAGAGGTTTGGTACTGGGCTGGAGCGCTTGCTTTGAGAGATTTTGGTGGAGAAGGCAACGTCTTAGGTGTTATCTTTGGTCAACCACCCAAAGTTACTGGTGGCAGCATAAAAAATGTCGGCACCAACGTTGATTTAGACGAGAGTACCTCTTATCACTTAGAGGGTCTTTACAAGTTCAAGCTTTCCGATAATATTCAGATAACTCCTGGCGTATTAGTAATCTTCAATCCAGAGCATAACGACGCTAACGATACCATCTATGTAGGTACTCTACGTACTACCTTCACCTTCTAAAATTGGTGATGAAATTTGATTCCTGAATCGTGTTTCGATAAAGCGGAAAATTAGATGAACAAAACCCCACGTAAATGTGGGGTTTTGTTTAGGAAGAAAATTAACTATGTAGGATTATAATCTGGCTGATTGGATATATCTTTTGGGGGGCGATCGCTACTCCAAGCCCACCACACAGAGGCACAGTGACAGTAGTAAAACTCTTGCCATTTGCGACGACGGTCTTCTGTAAATACAGGCGATCGCCGATTTAGCCAAACCTTTTCAGCTTCTCGGCTACTTGAGTGGCAATTAGGACAGCAAAAGTCATTCGCATGTATTGCCTTATTTGTCCATTCAGGTGGAAGGGTAGCAAAAGCGTCCATGTTGTTACAAGTGTAGTAGCAATGGTTATCGAACAGAATTCAGGAGTCAGGAGTCAGAATTCAGTCTGCTGAATCAATATTCTTATGGCTTCATCTGAATCTATTCACTTTCTCGCCATTTATTGAGTTTTTTACTAATAGAACAACCATTTAGAAAGACTGCGATCGCATCTCACAAATCAAAGGTTAACACGAATGACAACTAAAATAGTTACCATGCACATTATGGCTAATAATTAAATTTATGGAGCCAAATGTTGAAATTCGCCGTTTGTTAGATGTGATGCCTGCCTCTGGTCGGATGACGACAAAAATCGTTAGTAAGCCAGAACAGGCAAAAGTCATTGACGCCTCCTTTCCCCAACCCTGGAATCAGGCGCGACCGATATATATTAATTTTGATTTGTGGCGTCGTCTGACCAAGCCGCAACGAGACTTGCTGCTGTTGCAGATAGTTAGCTGGTTGACGGGGGTGAAGTGGTTTAAACCCGACATTTATCAAGGCGTAGTACTGGCGGGGCTGTTAGGCGGATTATTAGAAGCAGCACAATCAGATGTGGTGGGTGTAGCCGTAGCCGGGGGATTAAGTGCGATCGCTGCTTTTCGGATCTGGCGCACTAATAAGTCTCAAGAATCAGAGTTAAATGCAGATGCAGCAGCAATTCGCATAGCACAACGACGTGGTTATTCAGAAGCTGAAGCAGCGCAGCACCTGTTATCTGCAATTGAAGCGGTAGCCAAAATTGAAGGGCGTTCTGGTTTAAATTTTACCGAGTTGATTCGTTGCCAAAACTTGCGAGCGATCGCGGGTTTATCACCAGTAGGTATACCAGAAAGTTATAAGTAGAAATCAGAAAAAATCCACTTGTCTAAATACTTAAAGAATCAACATAAGATTTTGATGAATCAGTTGTCTCTCAGATTGTGATAGCATTTTTAGAAAGATTTTTACCTAACAATGCTAAACAAGAAACTCATCACATATACTTCGAGATTACCTTTTCATTCTCCTTGGTTTATTATCATTATTTTTTCTGTTCTTGGTTTAATAGGTATTCTCAACCATTCCATGTGGCGAGATGAACTAAATCCCTGGCTCATTGTCAGAGATAGTGAATCTTTAGGGGATTTGATTGCAAATATTCGTTATGAAGGTCATCCTCTTCTATGGTATTTTTCTCTGGAACTTCTGAGAAAAATAGTCGATAATCCTATTATTATGCAAATTTTTCATTTGGCAATTACTGTTGTTTCGGTTACTCTTTTTTGCCTATATAGTCCTTTTAACTATCAACAAAAATTTCTTTTTTCCTTTGGTTTCTTTCCTTTTTATGAATATCTTTTAATTTCTCGAAACTATGCCTTTAGTATGTTATTTGTTTTTGCATTCTGTACATTTTTTGCATCTAGAAAAAGAACTTATACTTATTTGGCAATTTTATTAGGTTTACTAGCAAATAGTAGTGCTTATGGTTTATTGGTATCATTCTCTTTATCATTGACTTTGCTAGCTGAATTTTGTTTTGATAGTGAACATCGTCGGCAGTATTTTAGTCAAAGCCAAAAATACGATTTATTTTTAAGTATTGTAATTCTCATCTTTTCTTTTCTTTTATGCATTTATATTATTACTCCTCCAACAGATAGTTATCTTCATGGTGGGTTGAATAATGGTTGGTTAACAAAATTAGACCTCCGTCATTTATTGAGAAGTATAAGTAGAATATTTGGTGCTTATTTATTAATTATTCCTCAACATAAAAAATGGCTGGATTTAATTATATGTGCAACAATTGCTCTATTAATTGTAATTTTAACCTTAATTAAATTATCTAAAAAACCAGTACCATTGCTTTTCTACATTATAGGTAATTCTGTAATATTTGCCTTTACATACTTCAGATTTATAGGTATGCCTCGGCATTTTGGACATTTATATTTAGTTCTAATAGCGGCTTTATGGCTGGGAAGTTATTATCAAGAGTCTCTAGTTCTACTCAATAAATTTTCTGTTCGTCCAAATTCAATTATATTTATTCATAAATGGCATAATATCGTTTTAATGCTAATTCTTTATGTCCAGTTTTTGGGAGGTATTTATAGTTTTTCAAGAGATTTAGTTGTACCATTTTCTGCCAGTCTGGAAACAGTTCAATATATTCAAAAAGCTGGGTTAGCTAATGAGTTTATTGTTGCCAGTCGAGATGCAAATATGGCTCCGTTATCGGGTTATCTCAATCGAAAGCTTTACTATCCTGAGATTCAAAAAATGGGAAGCTTTACCTTATTTAAAACTGGCCGTAAAGATGTCGAACAAACTGAGATATTAAGCCAAATTAATTCTCTACTCAAAAATCAAGATGAGCAAAAGAAAATTTTGCTCATTTTAAATCGTAAACTGAATGTCAACCGAAATGATTTGAAAATTGTTCCAATCAAAGATTTTCAGAAAGCCTGGGTGGATACTGAACGATATTATCTTTATTGGGTAGATGAGGCATAAGGATAATCCGCCGAATTTTGCTAGGCAGATTTGAGTCAATTCTTGAGGTAAAGAGAACTACAAAATTTCATTCAGAAATATGGGATAGACTTTTTTGTACTGAAGCAATCAGCATTGACACCGGAACATATTGCTATGAATCTTTGGTTTATCCCGTCGCAATCGATAGCAAAAAAATTTCATTAAAGCTACAGTAAGAAACTAATCCTAATCTCTTAGGCGTTTTAAAATGCTGTTCTGTCTTAGAAACTAAAGCCTTAACTGTTATACAAGGAACATCTATTGCCCAAACACCCTATAAATAACGCTTTTACGTCCTTTGAGTTAGGTGGCCACCAGTCATAACTAGCTGCGATGCGTGAGGCTAATCTACACTGGAATAAGAGAATGTGTGTTTAACTAACTTAGATGTTCCACGCTAAGGAGTTTAGTCATACCTTCTCGGTATTGCTGATGTAGTGCTTACCTCGTGTGGTAAAACTTAACTTAAATTCTGTCAGTTACTAACGGAGTTGATAGGAATGGGTAACTTTATTATTTTTGCCTTGATAGTAGTTTACGGAGGCGGCGTTTGGAAGTTTTGGAATGGGTTTGGACGGACTAATTTTAATCCAAGTTTGACCAATCGCATTGGTTTGTCTTTGCTATGGCCAGCTTTGTTTATTACAAATCAATCCTATCGTCGAAACTTTAGAAAGGCGTTGAAGGGCTAGATTTTACTATTAAGTTTAAAGTCATCTCAACCTAATGGTGGCATATATCCCAATATAAATCTAACCCAACAGCCCCCTTTCCCTACTAGGGAAAGGGGGCTGTGTTTACTCATCGTAGAAGGAGAGGAATTAGGGGAGGGATAAGTTCGTAGTATTTACAAAGCAACCCGTTAGCAATTGGGAAGTATTTTAGCTGATGAATTTACGAATTATTTATTTGGTTAGCAGATGGATTGCTGCACCTACAGCTGCACCATCAACAGCATTCCCAAGGGTATCTTTCTTATTGCCAGTAATTACGCCAGTTACTGCGCTAGCGCCTGCACCGACTCCGACATCTTGAACAACGCTCCGATTACGGCGATTGTTTCTCAGACCATTTGCACCATTAACAGCTGCACCAGTGATACCACCTCTTACAGCATTGTTTAATACATTACGCTTTCCTCTAACTGCTCCGGTGACTACATTGGTAACAGCCCCAATACCTGCATCTCTTAATACTTGGTCATCAGCAGCAGCCGGTTTAGCGGGAACTAATGTCACACCAGCTAAACTTGCAGCCATGAGGCTGGGTAGAAGTGTGCGCTTTAGGATATTATTCATTGTGTTACCTTCTCAAAACATCAAACAATTAGATAAATCTAAAGTTACTGGAGTCAGAGAAAACCATATTTTTTCAATTGGACAACAGCAACTATCTATTGTTTGAGGACATATACATAATCGCATTTATAAAGTCATAACTGCATCACCTGAAAGCATGAATATAAATTAAGTCTTCAGAGGGCCTTGCTGATTCATTAGGCGATACTAAAGATTACACATTGACAGAATGGACTAAAAATGCAATGTAAATTTTTAGGTATGAAAGTTTAATTTTTTTAGTACTAGCAAGCGATTTCTGATGATCAATTGTGTACTGTTTACTCTATCTATCTAAAGATAGTTGACAAAATAATTAAACTAACTAGCGGGGTTAATATTCAATTCTCTTAGTTTAGCGGCCAGGCGTTGCGATCGCGCTTCTGTTTGCTGCGATCGCTCCCCTCCCATCTGTTTTTAGAAAATCACCTTGATTATTCCACCAGCGCAACCAAGGTAATTCTATATTCTGATAGCGGACTTGCCAAATTCCTAATTCCACACCCATCGCTTCAGCTTATTTTTAAACCCAAGGAACAGCTTCGATATTTTCCTGATAAAAATCTTTATTTGCTATACGGTTGAAGTACTCACCTTTGTACTCAAAAAGATTTAACAGAATCAGTTCTAAATACCATAAGCCAAGTTTATAAGCATCTATTTGTTCTGGAAAGGGTCGGTTAAGATATTTTTGACGCTTTTTTGGATTAGGATGAACGATTGCATTGCGTATCTCTGTTAAAGCCTGTGCCCCATCAACCCAATTTAATTCTTTTTCTTTTGAGGCTTTAACCAATTCAGTTAAGCTGTCAGGTATTTTTAGCGGGACACCACACTGTGAAAGGAGGAGTCTTAGTTGATCAGCTGCTGCAAGTTTTTCAAATCCTTGTTGACTGATGATAGCTTTTTCTTCCACTAGAAGAGTCCAAGCAAGGATTTCAAAAGCAGCTTGCATCAAAACAATGGAACCTTGTACATCTCCTGCTTGAGCAATACTTGCCAAATACCAATGGATTGCAAACCTTATCGGCTGATTCCAAGTAGTACTTCGCCAGCGATTAAGGAAACCTGGAAAAAGTTTACTGAGACTGCAAGAATCTTGTGAATCTGCAAACCACGAATGCACACTTTGCCAGGGTGATGTTGTATAAGCCGAAGTACAGTTTTCCCAAACCTTTTCCCCTCTGTTGTCATAACCGACTAATAGGATGGGAGAAGTCCTAAAGCCTCTAGAAAAAGAGAGAAACCAATGCAAAGCTTCCAATACATCATCAGCTTCCTCTGTGGCAAAAGGCTTTTTATCGGAACGTTCGAGCGTCCCCACATGAGTTATAGCGTAGCCTCCTTTTGATTTAAGAGACTTTATAATATCTCCGAGGTTTTGCAGGCTGTCAATGGAAACACTCCAACTCTCAGCTTTTAATATAAGCCTACCCCGCCAAATTTGCCTTGGTGTTGATATAGCCATCCCGTTAAATTTATGAAAGTTGGTTAGGTGAAAGAGTATATGTGATAAATTATTTTCCGAACTTAATATTGCTGGCTTATTTAGAGTACCTGAAATATCTCCACTTTGATGATCAAAGTCGATAGGAATACTAGAAATCCAAACTTCAGCAGAACTTTGGATTTCTGAAAGGTTTAGATTACCTTTACCAAGTTCAAGTTTAAGAAGAGACTCATCATTTGATTTTAAAAATAGGAACTTAACATCGGGAGACGGCAGCCATTCAAAGAAAACAGTACCACTTCCTTCATATACAGTTCCTTCTTGACTAATTTTTAAGGAACCTTGATAAAGTTGGATAGGTTGATTAGGTTCTCCAGTAAAGTAAATTGGTGTAAGTGCAGGAGGATGTTGTTTAAAAAGCGATTCCAAAGATTCCATTGAGAGTCCGGTTAGTATATTTAATAAATTTTTAGTGTTGCATCCTTAAATATACTAAGTCAGTTCTTGCCAGAGTGATATTCTCTCAAACTCAAGGTTCTGTTCTTGCCCAATGCTCTAAATTAATTCCCTGCACTCTCAGCAAATCAAAATCGTTAGAAACTAGAATTAATCCGCGTGTAATTGCCGTAGCCGCTATCAATATATCTTGTTCTTGTATCTTCAAACCCCTACGTTGTAAATCCACATGAATTTCACATGCTCTCTCAATAATTTCTATATCATCCAAGAATAAAACTTCATATTTTCTATAAAACTGATTAAATTCTGCTATTTGCCTCGTAGCATTTACATACAAAAGCCCTCTTTTAACTTCATAATAAGTTATACAACTGATAAAAACTTCTTGTCCTGAACGATTAGCATCCCGTAGTTTCCTACTAACAGTTGCATTTCTCCTCAAAATGTAACTAACAATATTTGTATCTAATAAATAAGCCACTTTGTCTATTTTCGCTTTACTGCATCATCGTACATTTTGATTTGCTCTGGGGTCAAATCATTTAACGTACCAGAAACCGCTTCTAAGACAAGAATCTTATCAATTCTGCGTGTCAGTTCATGCTCGGTTATAGGCCTCATTTCCTCTAGTGATAACTGTCCAAAGAGTTCTACTAACATTTCTATCATTTCCTGTTGGTTTAACTTAGCTTGATATAAGCTATTACCTTTAATTAGCTTTTCAACGATTGGTGATATGCGATTACTCACTTCTTGATGATAATTAGCAACTTCTGGCATAATTTCCTCCATTTATCAAATAATTATCTTAATTATAAACAATCTTACTCAGCGAACCTCTGCGTTCCTACCCTGCGGGAAGGCGTTCGCGTAGCGTCTCGTAGAGAAGCGCCTATGCGTTAAAAAAAGGCGGGCCTTTCAGCCCACCCCACAAAATTTTGAGAATATTCTGTTGCTATTAACCCAACAATTGTTTAGCCTTAGCTAATACATTATCAACGCTAAAACCAAACTTCTCTAAACAAACACCACCTGGAGCCGAAGCACCAAAGCGATCAATACTAACAGTATCGCCTTCAGTACCCACATACTTGTGCCAACCGAAACTAGCACCAGCTTCTACAGATAAACGCTTGGTGACAGCTTTCGGCAAAATGGACTCTTTATAAGCCGCATCCTGTGCTTCAAACAGTTCCCATGAAGGTAGTGAGACGACACGAACTTTCTTACCTTCAGCCTTGAGTTTTTCGGCTGCGCTGACGGCGAGGCTCAATTCTGAACCAGTACCAATCAGGATGATATCAGGTGTACCTTCGCTATCAACAACGGTGTATCCACCCTTCGCCACGCCCTCAATCGATGTACCTGCCAAGTTGGGGACGTTTTGACGGGTGAACGCCAACAGAGATGGAGCGTTTTGCTTCGCTTTCTCGATCGCTACTTTATAAGCGCCAGAGGTTTCGTTACCGTCTGCGGGACGAAACACTAATAAATTAGGAATGGCTCTCAAGGAAGCTAGAGTTTCAATGGGTTGGTGTGTCGGCCCATCTTCACCTTGTCCAATGGAATCGTGAGTCATCACCCAAATCGAGCCAGCTTGAGAAAGGGCGGATAAGCGGATAGCAGCACGCATATAATCTGTGAAGATCAAGAAGGTAGCACCGTAGGGGATTAATCCTGAAGTGTGCAGCGCTATACCATTACAGATTGCGCCCATAGCATGTTCCCGCACACCAAAGTGGATGTTGGGGTTTTCGTAGTTCCCTTTTTGGAAGTCGCCCTTACCCTTGATTTCGGTCAAGTTGGAGTGGGTTAAGTCAGCCGAACCACCAATCAATTCAGGTAAAACTGTCGCTAGTTTGTTGAGGCAGTTTTCTGAATGTTTGCGGGTGGGCAGTCCTTTATCTTCGGGGGTGTAAGTGGGTAATACCTTATCCCAACCGTCGGGTAGTTTGCCGCTTATGTAGCGTTCAAATTCAGCCGCTTCTTGGCCATACTTAGCTTTGTAGTCAGCAAAAGTCTTGTTCCATTCGGCTTCGTAGCTTGCGCCGCGCTCAACTGCTTTGCGTGTGTGGTTGAGGGCTTCTTGTGGAACATCAAAAGGCTCGTATTCCCAACCCAAATTTTTCCGAGTCAATGCTATTTCGTCTCCACCCAAAGCAGCGCCGTGAATACCAGCAGTGTTTTGTTTGTTGGGAGAACCATAACCGATGGTGGTTGTCACCTTAATCATTGATGGTTTATCGGTGACAGATTTAGCTTCTTCAATTGCTTTGGCGATCGCTTCTAAATCGGTATTCCCGTTCTCAACGTGCAAAACGTGCCAACCGTAAGCTTCAAATCGCTTGGAAACATCTTCGGTGAATGCCACATCTGTGGAACCGTCGATGGAAATGTGGTTGTCGTCATACAGAGCGATGAGTTTGCCTAATCCCAAGTGTCCTGCAAAAGAACAAGCTTCACCGGAAATTCCTTCCATGTTGCAACCATCACCTAAAATTACGTAGGTGTAATGGTCAACAATCTTGGTATCGGGTTTGTTAAATTTAGCGGCAAGGTGCGCTTCGGCGATCGCTAAACCAACTCCATTGGCAATTCCTTGACCCAAGGGGCCAGTTGTGACTTCCACGCCTGGGGTCATGAAGTTTTCGGGGTGTCCAGGGGTTTTGGATTCCCATTGCCGGAATTGTTTGATATCTTCAATGGTGACGCTATCGTAGCCTGCCAGATACAGTAGGGCGTACAGCAACATTGAGCCATGACCAGCTGACAAGACAAAGCGATCGCGGTTAAACCATTTGGGATTTTTGGGATTAAACTTCATAAAGCGATCCCAGAGGACAAAAGCCATCGGAGCCGCACCCATTGGTAGTCCTGGGTGTCCCGATTTTGCCTTTTCTACGGCATCAATAGCCAAGAAGCGGATCGAGTTAATAGCCAGTTCTTCGACGGACAATTCTTTGGCGGATTGGGTTGCAACAGTCATAATCTCTTGTTTTTAACGACGGGTTAGCACTCTTCGTAGCTTCTCTTACTGGGGTTATTTTAGATTCCCCACAGTATCCTCATCATCCCACTCCCGCTTGTCGATGGACAAGCGGGATCTCCTGAGTTTTTGGTGATAAATCAAGCTGATAATTGGGTCATGCTGAACGCTTAAGTTATATCGGAATGATATTTCTGATACTTTTAGCACAGTCATCTCAGGAGAGTAGACCAGCAATAAAATGGCAAATTTTTAGACGTATTTCTTAAAGGCCAGTGTGACATTATGACCGCCAAACCCAAAAGAATTGGATATTGCCACCTCGACTTTTTGAGCGCGGCTATAGTTAGGCACGTAATCTAAGTCACACTCTGGATCGGGATTTTCCAGATTTATTGTCGGTGGAATTTGGTCGTTAGCGATCGCCAGCACTGTTGCGACTGCTTCAATACCTCCAGAACCGCCCAATAAATGACCTGTCATAGATTTGGTGGAGCTAATTGCCACCTTATAGGCATGTTCTCCCAAAGCTTTTTTGATTGCTGAGGTTTCTGTTGAATCATTAGCTGGGGTACTAGTGCCGTGAGCATTAATATAGCTAATATGTTCAGGAGTTATGTTGGCATCTTTGAGCGCTAGTTCTATTGCTCTAGCGGCTCCAAGTCCACCAGGAACGGGGGAAGTGATATGGTAAGCGTCACAGGTCATACCATAGCCGATCATTTCGGCATAAATGTGAGCGCCACGACTGAGGGCGTGTTGCAGTTCTTCGAGAATTAAAATTCCTGAACCTTCACCCAAGACAAATCCATCGCGATCGCGGTCAAAGGGACGGCAAGCATGAGCCGGATCGTCATTACGAAAAGAGAGGGCTTTGCAAGCGGCAAACCCAGCCATCGATAATGGTGTCACAGCAGACTCTGTTCCGCCGCAAATCATCGCCTGGGCATATCCTCCTTGAATTAAGCGAAAAGCATCGCCTACAGCGTTAGAGCCAGCAGCGCAGGCAGTTACAGGGCAGGAATTTGGCCCTTTAGCACCCGTGTGAATTGCCGTTAATCCTGCTGCCATATTGGCGATCATCATCGGTATCATGAATGGACTACAGCGATCTGGCCCACGGTTGAGGTAGATAGTTTGCTGGTCTTCTAATACCTTAATGCCACCAACGCCAGAACCGATCATGACACCTACCTGTTCTGCATTCAGTTCATTAATAACTAACTGCGCGTTAGCTAGAGCCTGTTTTGCTGCCGAAACCCCAAATTGGGCAAATCGATCCATGCGCTTGGCCTCTTTGCGCTCCAAGTAATCATGTGGATCGAAGTTTTTTACTTCAGCAGCAATGCGGCAATCATGGCGAGACGCATCAAAAAATGTGATGCGGTCAATGCCATTACGTCCACTCAATAATCCATCCCAATATTCTGTTGCTGTGTTACCTATAGGTGTAATCGCGCCAACACCAGTTACAACAACGCGTTTACGTGTATAATCTGTCATGATTCAGTTAAAGGTGGCGAAAAAGCAGCAGGCATTAAACAGTGCTAAGTTTCGTTAGCGTTAGCGGGGCGTTTAGCCCGTCCTGAGTTCTGAGTTTTGGAAGCACCCAAAGATGGAGAAAACTCCGAACTTTTAGCTCCTAAAACTCTAACTCCTAAACTTTTAACCGTTCAGCACTCAGTGAAAAGTCAGATCAGTGGTTTTTGCCTAGATGCCCAGAGGGGGCATGGCATTGCCATTTAAACTTCAAAGACTCAAAACTTTTTTAAGCTGATGCGGTAACTTTGTTATTGATGTAATCTACTGCGTCTTGAACCGATACAATCTGTTCGGCAGCTTCGTCAGGAATTTCGATATCAAATTCTTCTTCCAAAGCCATCACCAGTTCAACGGTATCTAAGGAATCTGCTCCTAAATCTTCCATAAATTTGGACTGGGGAGTGATTTTTCCTGGATCTTCAACACTCAGTTGTTCGGTGACGATTTTCTTGACCTTATCAAAAAGTTCCGTTTGGCTCATAAATAATAAAAGTCCTTAACCAGTTGCTAGGTTCTGCTCTTTACGGGAAACATTGTTTTGAGCATATACATCTTATCGTCAAGCGCGATCGCCCGTATACTACCAAGGGTTTTTCTATTAGAAAATCCCTCCCCTTACTCAAAAGAATCGGGTAAGTTTTCTTAGAATTGGGTATAGGAACGGACTATGCCATTGCCAACAGGATGTAAATGTTTCGGTTGTCCAATTATTGCTAACTTTCTTTACAATGTCTCGGTCAGTATTTACAGCCTTGCTAGCAATCAGAATATATAGACGCTGCGGCTTTGAACCTAGACGGTTAAAGAGACGGTGAACGTCAAACATCAGAGCTTAGGTGCTAACAAGGAATAATAAAACAGTTATTGTTTTAGAGCGATCGCTCTAACCCAAACATACCTCTATGCTATCTCAGACACTTAAATATGCTTACTTCCCCGGTTGTGTTGCCCAAGGGGCCTGTCGGGAACTTTACCAGTCAACTCAAGCGCTTACCCAAGCACTAGGCATTGAACTAGTTGAACTTAAAAAAGCTGCTTGCTGCGGTTCTGGCACATTTAAAGAAGATTCGCAACTGCTAGAAGATACAGTCAATGCCAGAAATATTGCCCTAGCTGAAGAATTAAATTTGCCCTTACTTACCCATTGCAGCACTTGTCAAGGTGTTATCGGTCATGTGAATGAACACCTGAAAGAATGTAAGACTTCTGACCCGGCATACATTCAACAGGTTAATGGCTTACTGGATAAAGAAGGCTGTTCACCTTATCGCGGCACTACCGATGTTAAACATCTTCTCTACGCCTTGGTAACAGATTACGGTTTAGAGGAAATTACCAAGCGTGTCACCCGGAAGTTAACTGGATTAAAATGCGCGGCTTTTTATGGCTGTTATCTCCTCCGCGCCCAAAAATCTATGCCCTATGATGACCCGTTCCAACCGGAAGCGATGGAAAATATGTTTCGGGCGGTGGGTGCAACACCAATTTATTACCGAGGCCGGACACAATGTTGTGGTTGGCCTCTGGCTAGTTATGCCACTACCCAATCTTTCAAGATGGCGGGGATGCATATTCAGGACGCTTTGACATCTGGTGCTGACTGTATAGTTACACCTTGTCCTTTGTGCCACTTAAATTTAGATTCGCGTCAGCCAGAGGTGGAAAAGGTGATTGAGCAAAAATTAGGTTTACCAGTGCTGCATTTATCCCAGTTGATTGCTTTGGCACTTGGGGTTAGTCCAAAAGAACTGGGTTTAGATCGCCACGTTGTTTCTACAAAGCCAGTGTTGGAGAAATTAGGATTTTAGTAGGACTAGTACCGCTACGCGGAAGTCAAAAGTCAAAAGTCAAAAGTCAAAATTCATGTATTTTAGGGCTTTGAAAGATTGAGAATGGTATTTTCATTTTCGTCACGCTGTACTAGTACTATTTAGTTTGTGTTTGCCAGTCGCTACAACGGGTGCAACCCCTGCAACGCGCTGGCTCACCACTATGCTATGCGTTTACGAAATTACAAGTTAGCCGGTAGGCGTAAAGCTCAGTGGCTTTAGCCCTGAGATATAAGCAACTCGTGCGGTTTTAACCGCATTCAGAATTAATTTTTGGTACGCGGCATGGTATAAGATAGCTATGCCACAGGTAGAATAACCGCGCTTCTCAAATGGATAATCAACCCCAAAACGACTGGCTAGGAAAAAATAATGGATAGTGGGTAGCGAGAAAACCACGATAATAAAAGCCTTGATGCCAACGCGCATTCAGACCAGTAAACATACTATTTATTGATTGTACAAAGTACCGTAGGGCATACGGGAACTAGAGAAACGATTCTCTAACGCTTAGGGAGATGAAGGCCACTGGGGTCAACCAAATTAGACTAGAAACTTTGTTCAATAAACGGGTTTCCGGTTTAAGTATTGCCGAAAGGATGGATGATTTTAAGGTACGTCGATGAACTAAGAATCCCAGTGTCTTCAGACCTGAGAGTGTCAATTTTGAATATACCCAACAATGAAATTCAGCGAAATCCTCGGCCAATTTGGTGATGCTGCTACCAATCATAGTTTGACTAGCAACCCAGACTATGACCCAGAAATTACAGGGGTAGCAGCTATTGATGAAGCTACTATCGGTACTCTCAGCTATGTAGAAGGGGCAAAGTTTGGGTCTTTTATCGGTAAGACCAATGCTAGTGCTTTAATTTTGCCCCAGGATGAAAAATTACAGGTGCTTGCACAAGAGAGAGGTATTGTCTGGCTAGCAACCCCAGATCCGCGATTATTGTTTGCCAAAGCGATCGCACTTTTTTACCAACCATATCGCCCTATCCCAGAAATTCATCCCACTGCTGTGATTCATTCCACCGCAAAAGTTGGTAGTGATGTTTACATTGGCCCCCATGCTGTTATTCAACAAGGGGTAGAAATTGGCGATAGGGCAATTATTCATCCCAATGTGGTGATTTATCCAGATGCCAAAATAGGCGATCGCACCACCTTGCACGCTAACTGTACCATCCACGAACGCAGCCGCATCGGTGCAGATTGTGTGATTCATAGTGGTGCTGTCATTGGTGCAGAAGGCTTTGGTTTTGTTCCTACTCGTACTGGTTGGTTGAAAATGGAACAATCTGGCTATACAGTCTTAGAAGATGGCGTGGAAGTTGGCTGCAACAGTGCCATTGACCGCCCAGCCGTTGGAGAAACACGGGTCGGCTGCAATACAGTAATTGATAACTTAGTGCAAATAGGTCACGGTTGCCAAATTGGTGCAGGCTGTGCGATCGCAGGTCAGGTTGGCATGGCCGGAGGTGTTAAGCTGGGAAATCGCGTTATTTTAGCTGGACAAACAGGAATAACCAATCAAGTGAAGATCGGAGATGGGGCGATGACATCTGCTCAAACTGGAATTCACAGCGATGTTGCACCAGGAGAAGTTGTCTGCGGAACTCCAGCCATTCCTTACAAACTATATCTGAAGGTATGTGCTGTTTATAGTCGTCTGCCAGATATGTATCAATCGCTAAAACAATTGCAACGTAAATCCAAAAATAGCAATGAGTGAAGCGGACATGAGGTTAGAATTACCCACATTTTTGTAACATTCTCATCTAGTCCGCCTCAGAATGAATTCTGAGTCTAATAGCGAAAGTCGTCTAAAGACGACTAACAAAAGGTTATGAGGTGTGATGGGTAAAAGCAGGGCTGGAGCCGCTTACTACAAGCGAATCAATCTGAAAAAATAAATGGCGATTAGCTTAGAGGTTGCTTGAAAAGGCGACTGGAAGTCGCGGCTACACAGTCAAAACCCACCTCCGTGGGTTAAACATCATTGATTTTCTCTTAGTCCACGGAGGTGCACTTAGTTTTGACTTCCGCCTTGCGGTACTAGTCGCTACTCGCCATTGCTACACCTGCTAAATACCCAGTTGTCCAAGCACTTTGGAAGTTAAACCCACCGGTAACGCCATCAATATCTAAGATTTCTCCGGCAAAATAAAGACCAGGAACTAACCTACTTTCCATGGTCTTAAAGTTGACTTCTTTGAGGTTGACACCGCCACAGGTAACAAATTCTTCTTTAAAGGCTCCTTTACCGTTGATTAAATATTGTCCCTGAGTAAGTTCTTGCAACAGTTTATTTAAGGTTTTATTAGATATTTCTGCCCAACGGTCTTCTGTGGTAATGCCTGCACGGGCAATGATATATTGCCAGAGACGATGGGGTAGGTCAACGCCGCGATGCAATGCGATCGCTTTCTTTCCCCATTCATCTTTGACTGCTAAAACTTTTCCTCGCACTTCTTCTTGTTGCAATTGGGGCAGCCAATTAATCAATAATGTGGCTTGATAGCGGCTTTCGTGTAGAACTCTCGCACCCCAAGCAGAAAGCTTCAGAACTGCGGGGCCACTCAAACCCCAGTGAGTAATTAGCAATGGGCCAATTTGTTGTAATTGGGATTTTCCACCCCCAGATAACCGCAATTGCACTGGGTTAACGCTAACTCCAGCTAAAGCCCGCAATTGAGGATCAGCAATATTGAAGGTAAATAAAGAAGGTACTGGCGATTCTATTTGATGACCTAACTCTTTGACAATTTTATAACCTATAAGGCTGCTGCCGGTCGCAAGAAGTAGGCGATCGCATTTAATCTGCTCTCCCGACTTCAAAAGAATATCAAACCCCCCATCTGCTACGGTCACTGAAGTTACGTGTGTACCGATACGGAGTTTTACTCCAGATGTCGCCACCGCTTTAATCAGACATTCCACAATAGTTTCTGAAGTGTTGGTGACAGGAAACATCCGGCCATCGGCTTCAGTTTTTAGATAGACTCCAGCAGCAGCAAACCAAGCTACTGTATCTTGAGGCCCAAACCGAGTCAAAGCCCCCCGTAAAGCTTTTGCACCTCTGGGGTAATTTTGCACCAACTCCTCAGGTAAAAAGCAAGCGTGAGTAACGTTGCAGCGTCCGCCACCAGAAATTAGCACTTTCGCTAGGGGTTGGCGACTGGCTTCAAGTAAAGTAACTTGGGCATCAGGATTGCCTTTAGCACAAGCGATCGCGCCAAAAAATCCTGCTGCTCCACCCCCAATAACTACGATTCGTAACGGTAGCAAGTTTTAAAATTTCTCAATAGCACGTACTTTACTAGGCTAGCCGTTATCTTCACTCTTCAACTAGTTCAAATTGATCTTTTGTGGCACCACAAGTCGGACATACCCAATCATCTGGTATAGCTTCAAAGGCTGTTCCCGGTGCTATATCGCTATCTGGATCGCCTACTTCTGGGTCATATTCATAGGCGCAAGCAGTACATATATACTTTGCCATGTTCGTTTCCTCTAATAAATTGTTAGCTTTGCTTCAGTATTAAATACTTCTGGTAGTTAGTCAAAATAGGTTTAGTCATTAGTCGAAGAGAAACCACGCCCACCAACGGCAGAGCTACGGGCATTCCTTGGGATGTGGTTTTAATTAGTTCGATATCAGTAGTTTTTTTCGCCCAGGAGGGGGGCGATATATACCAAAAGCTCTTGTATTTTAGACCAATGACAAATGACTAAAAACGCCACCAAGTTCTTTGAACGTAACTGATAATCGCGATCGCGATCGCTCCAAGTAACAATAGCCAAATTATTCCACCTGGAATAAAAGTTAGAATACCAAAGCCTCTGAGTACCCAAACGGCGACGCTAATGCCGAGAAGGATACCAAAAATCTGGATTAATCTCCGATTTAAAGAAGATTGACTCACCTACTTTTCCTCCCAACTCAACAGACATTACAGTTGATATTGATAATTAAGATATGAAGTTCTCATGAAGTTGCAGTTTCATCAGAAATAATACGTAAAAGTTTAGAAAAGCTATCCGAACATTGGGTTAAAGTGCTTGATATTAGGTCGTATTTGTGCCATTCTAGCTGCTAACAACGCAGTTTTTCATCTATAAATATTGCTTTGATAAAACTTACTTCAGTATTAATTGTATTAATTGTAATAAGAAACACAGTTTTTACAGTAAAGTAACTGAAATAATTAGCAAAAATCGCCGTTTCTGGAAAAGATAAGTATTAGACTGGAGCTAAAGTTTAATGGGTTGGATCTTAAGCCAAGTTTTACAGCTTGTAGTTTCAACTTAATTTAGGTGGATGAGTTGAGGAGTAACTTAAATCATTATGTCTGCATCTTATATATCAGACTCAATTATTGCAGGTTCAGATATGGCTTGGAATCAAGACAAGCAAAATTTGCTCGTACAGGGTGAAATTTTAGTAGAAACGCGATCGCACAAAAGCTGGGGTGGCGCGGTGACAGCCTGGATGTATGTGCCGATGGTGCGATCGCAAGTCTGGCAGCAATTAACTGATTACCCCCGGTGGGTGCAATATTTTCCTGATATCACTAAAAGCGAGATATTACACAAAGGTGAAGTCAAACGCCTGTATCAAGCAGCACAAAAAGTCTTTTTCTTTTTCACAGCTCAAGTTGAAATTTACCTCAACGTTGTAGAAGTGCTGGGGCAACAAATCCAATTTCGCATGGAAAAAGGGACTTTTGAGGATTTTAACGCTCATTTAGAACTAAAAGATTGCGGTAATGGTACTTTGCTAGCTTATACTGTGCAAGCTACACCTCTTATTCCAATTCCATCAATTTTCATTCAACAAGCAATGAACTTTGAGTTACCTGCAAATATGCGTAAAATGCGACAAGTACTTTGTAAGGGTCAAGATAATTCGTAATTCGTAATGGGCTACGCCCCGCTACGCTAACGTAATTCGTAATTATTACCTTACGAATGCTTGATAAAAAAACGCCAAGACGCTCTTGCTTGACTTGGCGTTTTGGCGTGAGATGAACTTCAAGGAAGAGGCAACGGGAAAGGAGACAGAGGGAAGAGGATAAGGGTAAAGTTCTCACTAGTCACCTTGTCTCTCCTACCTCCCCCTGCTCCCTGCTCCCTGCTCCCTGCTCCCTGCTCCCTGCTCCCTGCTCCCTGCTCCCTGCTCCCTGCTCCCTGCTCCCTGCCTCTTTTTGAATTAGCTGGTAAATACCTCAGCAGGTAAGCGACTAAAAGAAAGACGCTCATTTTGCACATCTACAAAAATGGTGTTGCCATTGGTAAATTCACCGCGCAAGATGGCTTTAGCAATTTGAGTTTCTAACTCTCGCTGAATCGCCCGCTTCAGTGGACGTGCGCCATAAACTGGGTCATACCCTACTTCTGCTAAAAAGTCAAGTGCAACATCCGAGAGCTTAAGAGATATTTTGCGATCGCTCAATCTTTGCCGCAATCTTTCTACTTGCAATAGCACAATATGCCGCAATTCCTTCTTATCTAAACCGTGGAAGATGATGATTTCGTCAATCCGGTTGAGGAACTCTGGACGGAAGCTATTCCGCATCGCTTCCATCACCCGACGGCGCATTTCGTCGTAGTGGGCATTATCCCCGGCGACATCAAGAATGTACTGCGAACCGATGTTGCTGGTCATGATGATAATAGCGTTCTTGAAGTCTACTTTATGACCTTGGGCATCAGTGA
The DNA here is from genome assembly GCF_020829625.1 of Nostoc sp. XA010. Classification (GTDB taxonomy): domain Bacteria; phylum Cyanobacteriota; class Cyanobacteriia; order Cyanobacteriales; family Nostocaceae; genus Nostoc. The sequence continues at coordinate 160,026 of NZ_JAIVFX010000008.1, forward strand.
CGCGACCATCATCAAGAATTTGCAAGAAGATATTAAATACATCGGGGTGTGCTTTTTCGATTTCGTCGAAAAGAATCACTGAATAAGGACGGCGACGAATCGCTTCTGTAAGTTGTCCGCCTTCTTCGTAACCCACGTATCCTGGAGGCGCACCGATCAAACGCGAGACGGCGTGTTTCTCCATATACTCCGACATATCGATTCGCACTAGCGCATCTTCGCTATCGAACATATACGCCGCCAGCGCTTTCGCCAACTCGGTTTTACCCACACCCGTAGGTCCAAGGAAAATAAAGCTAGCAATGGGACGATTGGGATCAGCCAATCCAGCCCGCGATCGCTGAATTGCATCCGCTACAGCTGTGACTGCTTCTTCTTGTCCAACTACGCGGCGGTGCAGTTCATCTTCTAAATGCAGCAGTTTTTCTTTCTCAGATTCCACTAACTTGCTGATGGGAATTCCTGTCCATTTAGAAATAATTTCCGCAATATCAGCTTCTGTGACTTCTTCTCGTAATAGTGATTTACCACTTCTTTGAGCATTTGCCAATTCAGATTCTACTGTTTCCAATTGACGATGCAAACTGGTTAAATTGCCGTATTTCAACTCCGCAGCGCGGTTAAGGTCGTAGTCGCGTTCTGCTTGCTGAATCTCTAAGTTGACCCGTTCAATCTCTTTTTTCACAGACTGAATTTTATCAATGATATCTTTTTCAGACTGCCATTGACTATTCAAGGTTCTTTGTTCTTCTTTGAGATCGGCAATTTCTTTTTCCAATTTTTCTAGACGTTCACGAGAAGCTGCATCACTTTCTTTTTTGAGCGATAGCTTCTCCATTTCCAATTGCAGAATCTTACGATCAATTTCGTCGAGTTCTTCTGGCTTGGAGGTAATCTCCATTTTTAATCTAGCTGCGGCTTCATCCACTAAGTCAATGGCTTTATCAGGAAGGAAGCGATCGCTAATATAACGACTCGACAATACGGCTGCTGCAACTAAAGCACTATCAGAAATTTTCACCCCGTGGTGGTTTTCATAACGTTCTCTCAAACCGCGCAAAATCGAAATGCTATCTTCTACACTAGGCTGATCGACATAAACCTGCTGGAAGCGCCTTTCGAGTGCGGCATCTTTTTCGATATGTTTGCGGTATTCATCTAAAGTTGTCGCCCCAATACAGCGCAATTCGCCCCGCGCCAACATCGGTTTTAATAAGTTACCAGCATCCATCGCGCCTTGGGTTGCACCAGCGCCGACAACGGTGTGAATTTCATCAATAAATAAAACTATATTGCCGCCAGATTCAGTAACTTCTTTTAATACTGCTTTCAGGCGTTCTTCAAATTCACCCCGGAATTTTGCCCCTGCAATCAAAGCACCCATATCTAAAGAAATCAGCTTGCGGTCTTTCAGGGATTGGGGTACATCACCTGCGATAATGCGCTGTGCTAATCCTTCGGCGATCGCAGTTTTACCAACACCTGGTTCACCAATTAGCACAGGATTATTCTTAGTACGGCGAGAGAGAATTTGCACAGTTCGACGAATCTCATCATCTCGCCCAATCACTGGATCGAGTTGACCTTTACGTGCAGCTTCTGTAAGGTCACGCCCGTACTTTTCCAGTGCTTCGTATTTGCCTTCTGGATTTTGATCGGTCACTTTTTGGCTCCCCCGAATTTGTTTAATAATATTTTTGAGTTTGCCTTCGTCTAAACCAAACTCTTGGAATAAAGCTTTGCCAAAGCGGTCATCTTTAGCGTAAGCCAACAATAAGTGTTCAATTGAAATATATTCGTCTTGAAAGTCTTTACGATATCCGTCTGCTCTATCTAGAAGTGTATCTAAGCTGCGTCCTAAGTAGACAGAACTGCTAGTACCGGATACTTTTGGCTGACGTTGGAAAAATTGTTCAGTGCGATCACGCAGTTTTTGAAGATTAACACCCGCTTTAGTGAGAATCCCAGTTGCTAGACCATCTTGTTCTAGCAGCGCTTTCATCAGGTGTTCACTTTCAATTTGCTGTTGTTGATATTGTTTAACAATATCCGGGGTATGGGCGATCGCTTCCCAGGCTTTTTCTGTAAATTGGTTAGGATTAGTAGGTTGCATAGGCTTTTTCAGGAACGTAAAGGCGCAGTGGCTTGTTGCAGGCTACCACCAGAACACCAAGTAAATAAAATTTCTGTTCTCAATAGATATTGTATGAACAGCAGAGCGATCGCCTAGATCGGTGTTCACGTCTTGTAAAAGTCGTATTTTCCCGTAGTTGCTATTTCCTATTAGTTCAGGGGCTTGGTATTACTCACAACGATGGTTGACACGCCCAGCGATCGCAGCGTAATACCGATTCACCAACTCTCTTGCTGTATCAGACCCAACCTTTAAACTCACCGGAGGCGATCGTTAAGCTACTGACGACAACTATAATATATCAGATATGGTATAAAAATTGGCATGGATAACGACGATAAACCTCTGGTTTGGCTAGGCTACGCGGCGAGGTTAAAACTCCACCTTTTAGTCAGGAAGCTCGTGTTGAAGTAGGTTTTCTGTTGAGGTGCTTGCAGCAACGTGAGAACCTAGAATTGCCTCACTAGCGACCAATGCCAAGTATTGGAGCGCATTGCCATGAGTTACGCATTCGAGACGTAGACAAAAATTGGAGAATTATTTATTCAATTGACAACGATGCCATTTTAATTGTCGAAGTGTTCAATAAAACTAAGCGAACAACACCTGAGCAAGTTATTGAAAATTGTAAAAACCGATTGAGTAAATACGATACAGATACACAGTATTAGTCATGGATCAACTTAAAAAGGAACGTCTAGAAGCAAGGGGTTGGAAGGTTGGCACAGTTTCAGAATTTTTGGAATTAACGCCAGAAGAAAATGCTCTGATTGGAATCAAACTAGCACTCAGCCGGAGTTTAAAAGCACGACGACAAAAAGTAATGACACAAGTTGAATTAGCCCAGAAAATTCACTCAAGTCAACCGCGTGTTGCTAAAGCAGAGAATGGTGATGCATCAGTTTCAATTGAACTGTTGATACGTGCGATGCTGGCAACAGGTGCGACCCTTCAAGAAATTGGCAAGCTTATTGCCGAAGCTGGCTGAACCTCAGCATAAATCTAAATATGTACACCAAGCATGACGTATTAAAGTTCTTCTACCTTGCCGCCACACAGAGTTACCATAATCCCAGTCGCCTAGTGGATGCTGAAAATGATTGACCCCTACGACTTTGAAGATGATGACTTTGATTTTGAGGATGAGGATTTCTTGAAAATAAAACCCATCAGCCAAATGACTGAAGGGGAAAAGCTACAGCGATTTAAGCGGTTCTTCGACAGCAGCAGCCGTGCCATGTTGCAAGACTGTCTATTTCGCATCATCAATTACGAAGATGGTACTGGGACGTTAGAGATTCTTTGCCCTAATGAAGTCGTAAGACAACGCCTTTCCAAGAAAAAGCGCAAAATTATCAACAACATCAACACCTGCTGGAGCCATATCAGATGGTTTTCGCTATGCGTCCAGCAAGATAATGAGTTGCATTGCCAGAAGTTTACCCGTAATGGTGATTTAGTGACATCTTAAAAGAGGGGGGGTGAGGAAATGAGGGAGCAGGAGGAGTAGGCGAAGAATAACAATGACAAATGACAAATGACTAAAAAACAAAAATTTCCTTACCTAGTTGGTTCTAAGTGGACGGCACAGCAAAAAGTTGATGGCTGGCGGCACTTCCAAGTTGTTAATCGTAAGAATCAGGCTAAGTGGGTTTACGCCGAAATGGTTGCTGCTTGCGATCCGAAAGTCCGTTTTTGGATAAATGCCAAATTATTACAAGATAACTCCCAGTGGCAAGCTGGCTGGCAAACATTAGAAGAAATCCACGGACTTGAAACTGAGGTGTCCTGATTACCTTAAATAGCTAGACTGAAATAAATTTTAGGACTTACGCATACCCTAAAATTCTTCTTTTAGCCCACGGAGGTGGGCTTTGCTTTGTGTAGCCGCGAATTCTATTCGCCGTGGCTCTTGGGAAATATTTAGCAAATTAATAATTTTTTACAAAACCACAGTAACTTACTCTCAAGCAGCAATTAAATGGTTGTGACTACCGACTGAAAACTGGCAATTTATCTGCGATACCTTAGGTGAGTTACGCTAACGCAAATTTCAGTAATATTTCAAGCATAAGGCTGCATATACTTCTCTTTACCCTAGCCCCAGCGCCCCAATGCCTTGAAAACACGTTGTCCGACCATCAGGTAATTTTATTAAAAGCATTCAAAAAAGCCAATTTCAGCTTTTTGTTTTTTGTAACTATTTTTATAAAAATAAGTAATAAAAACTGTTTTTTTATGGTTTTTAGAGCTAATAAAGCCTTTAAGCCTTATAAAACCACAAATAAATGTAATTGTGATTTAATTCATCACATAAGACCGTTTTCCAAATTAAGAGCCACTTTCTTTTCTAGGTAATTTGCCCAATAATGACATTCACAGACCTCACGCATCGCCATCTCAGGAAAGGTGAAGGCAAATGTTTGAGCCACAAGTTTGACAAGAAGCTATAAGAGGCAAATAAAAGTGAAACTAGCAGTCTACGGAAAAGGTGGTATCGGTAAATCCACAACTAGCTGTAACATATCAGTCGCCCTAGCTAAACGTGGCAAGAAAGTGCTGCAAATTGGTTGCGACCCCAAACATGACAGTACCTTTACCCTGACTGGGTTTTTGATTCCGACAATTATCGACACCCTCCAAGAAAAGGACTATCACTACGAAGATGTTTGGCCTGAAGATGTAATTTATAAAGGCTACGGCGGTGTGGATTGCGTAGAAGCTGGTGGCCCCCCTGCGGGTGCTGGGTGCGGTGGATACGTAGTCGGCGAAACCGTAAAATTACTTAAGGAACTCAACGCCTTTGATGAATACGATGTAATTCTTTTTGACGTTCTGGGTGACGTAGTTTGCGGTGGTTTTGCAGCACCACTCAACTATGCTGATTACTGCCTGATCGTTACAGACAACGGCTTTGATGCTTTGTTTGCAGCAAATCGGATTGCGGCTTCAGTCCGTGAAAAAGCACGAACTCACCCACTGCGTCTAGCTGGGTTAATTGGCAACCGCACCTCCAAGCGCGACTTGATTGAAAAATATATAGAAGCAGTGCCAATGCCAGTTCTAGAAGTTTTACCTTTAATTGAAGATATCCGTGTTTCCCGCGTGAAAGGTAAAACTTTGTTTGAGATGGCAGAGCAAGATCCTTCCCTAAACTACGTTTGCGACTACTATCTCAACATCGCCGACCAAATTCTGGCACGTCCAGAAGGTGTTGTGCCTAATGACACACCAGATCGTGAGTTGTTCTCTTTGTTATCCGATTTTTATCTAAATCCGGGTAAACCCCAGGTTCCTAATTCAGAAGAGGAACTAGACTTGATGATTGTATAAATCACCAAGTTCTCAGGATGGGGGACAATAACATGGCATTCTTTCACAGCTTTACAGGCTCATTAAAACAAAAGTGGTTGCAATTTTTCCAGAACAATCGGGACTGGATCACGTTGCACATGCAAGTAGAATCGGTGTACACACCTGATGGCGGGAAGCGACCACCTTCTTACCTCATCCTGGGAGTTGTTAACGCCCTAGAGCCAAAACTAGCGCAGTTAATGTTGCCCTTTGCCAAACTCAATCCTGATGCTGATACCCTGATTGAAGTGCTGGATTTGCATTTTGACCCAGATTTCGCTCTTGGTAATCGCTTCGTTAACCCAGAAGTAGAGAGATTCGTAGAAGAAGCAGCAGCTGTCATTGACGAAAAGCCTGAAGATGAAACTTTGACACATTCTCATACAAATAGCTTTGCGGCGATGGGGGTAATTGAAGAAGTCACAATTGGGGATTTTGAGGAGCAAACCCTAGAACTCAGTGATTTAGAGGAAACCGAAGATGCCTTTGGTGATATTTCCTTATCCAACAGACACGACTCAAAAGAAGAGTTTCTCGAAACCTCTACTTTAGAAGCAGATGAGTTTGGCGACATGGGCTTCGGTACAACAGGTGCAATGGAAATCAAGCTCGATGAAGACGAGGCGCTTGAAGATATTCCACTAGATGAGAATGCGTTTAAAGACGTGTTGTCAGATGTCTGGAGTGATGAAATAGCTTTGCAAAAAGCTAAAGAAAATAACGATTTTTTGGGGGAAGAACTACCAGCAGGCGTTTTTGATGAATCAGAAATTGCCCGTCTCTTCCCCAACGCTTAATTATTGCCGTTCCTCGCAATTTAAGTTTTAGATTTGGGATTTTGGATGAGGAATTAGGGAAATTGTCGTCAGACAGAGGATACTTTTGTTGTCCCAGTCTTCAATCCAAAATTATCAATCTAAAATCTAAAATTCGTTGACATGCTATTAAATATCAAGGGGAGAAAAAACCAAAATGACTGTCGCTCAACAACCAGAAGCTTTAAGCTTTGAATGTGAAACTGGAAATTACCATACCTTTTGCCCAATTAGCTGCGTCGCGTGGTTATACCAAAAAATTGAAGATAGCTTCTTTTTGGTAATTGGGACAAAAACTTGTGGCTACTTCCTGCAAAATGCGATGGGGGTGATGATTTTTGCTGAACCCCGTTATGCAATGGCAGAGTTGGAAGAGGGCGATATTTCGGCACAACTGAGTGATTATGAAGAGTTAAAGCGGTTGTGCTTGCAGATTAAACGCGATCGCAATCCTAGTGTAATTGTTTGGATTGGCACTTGCACCACGGAAATTATCAAAACAGATTTGGAAGGTTTAGCACCGAAGCTGGAATCTGAAATTGGGATTCCCATCGTTGTAGCACGGGCAAATGGTCTAGATTACGCCTTTACCCAAGGGGAAGACACCGTATTAGCTGCTATGGCTAACCGTTGCCCTGATAAGGCTCCGGTGGCGGAAACAGAGAAAATTGAACGTAATGCGATCGCTAAATTGCTCAACTTTGGTAAAAAGAAAGAAGATGTCGCCCAAGATGAATCTGAATACGTGGATCATCCACCACTGGTTCTCTTTGGCTCTCTTCCCGACCCCGTAGTTACTCAGTTAACCTTGGAACTGAAGAGACAAGGCATCAAAGTTTCCGGCTGGCTACCCGCAAAGCGCTTCACAGAATTGCCAGTACTGGAAGAAGGGTATTATGTCGCTGGTGTCAACCCCTTCCTCAGCCGCACAGCTACTACCTTAATGCGCCGCCGCAAGTGTAAACTCATTGGCGCACCCTTCCCCATTGGCCCCGATGGCACCCGCGCTTGGATTGAGAAAATCTGCTCGGTGTTCGGTATTACTCCCAAGGGTTTGGATGAACGGGAAGCCCAAATTTGGGCAGGTTTGGAAGATTACGTGAAACTGATTCGTGGTAAGTCTGTATTCTTCATGGGTGATAACTTGCTGGAAGTTTCCCAAGCAAGATTCTTAATCCGTTGTGGGATGACAGTTCATGAAATCGGCATTCCCTACATGGATAAGCGCTACCAAGCTGCTGAGTTGGCATTGCTGGAGAAAACTTGCCAGGAAATGAATTCACCCCTGCCAAGGATTGTGGAGAAGCCGGATAATTACAATCAACTTCAACGGATTTATGAGTTGAAACCAGATTTGGTAATTACTGGTATGGCTCATGCTAATCCATTGGAAGCACGCGGTATTAATACAAAGTGGTCTGTGGAATTCACTTTTGCTCAAATTCACGGCTTTACGAATGCGCGTGACATGTTAGAGTTGGTGACTCGTCCGTTGCGTCGGAATAATAATTTGAAAGATTTAGGTTGGGATAAGTTGGTGAGAGAAGAAGCGAAGATTTAGATTTGAGTTTGGATTGAGCAACAGCATAAGACTATGTTATGGGCGAACTTTCGGGTTCGTCCTTTTTTTTATGAACCGCAGAGGCGCAGAGAACACAGAGGAAGAGGAGAAATTGGAATAATCAAAAATGCTAAAATTTTTATATTACTCTTAATTTTTTACTTCTAAATATAATGGAAACTACAAAATTGTCTCCCCAATGAGAAGTAATTATTCCCGAATCTTTGCGGGAAGCTCATCAATGGGAAGTAGGTCAAGAATTTATTATTATTGATATGGGTGATGGAATTATTTTAAAGCCTAAGAAACCTTTTCTAGAAATTAAATTAGATGATGTAGCAGGCTGTTTAAAATATCAGGGAAAACCTAAAACTATTGAGGATAGGGATAATGCAATTAGCCAAGGTCTAGAGGACAACATTTACAATAGTGTTGGGTTTAATCCTTAGATACAATACCTATAATTTTTGGTACTACCCAGCAAATGCCTGTGCTTTACTCAATATTCCCAATTTGAGTTCTATTCTGTCTAATAGCGATCGCTCTTTTTTAACCAAACAATATAAAGCAAAGAAAGAGAGCGATCGCTATTTTTAATAAATTCAATTAACTAACAGCAAAATCTGTATATTTACGCACACATGGTAACTGAAAACCTAAAACAATATCCTCTTTTGGTACACCTAATTCAACCAATTCATTAGCAATTCCTACCTCTGTTCCATCTTGCTGAATCCAGATTTTATCGTTAATAATATCTAGATGAAGAACAGGCCCATATATGCGGTCTTGCTCGCGCCAACCTACATAAACTAATTGATAATGATCGTGTTCTGTATCATAAATTGCCTGTGCTTGAATGCGATTATCCCAAACAATACTAGCGTGTTGTTGAAGTAAATTCTTAATATATTGTCGATATTCGTCTAGCTTTGCCATTGGTCTATTGCCTCCTGTTCAATATTATAAATTAGTAAACAGAGTTGATTAGTTTGAATGACAGATTGAATAAATGGAAGAATAAAAAAATCATTGTAAACAGTACTAGGAACCGCTAAATATAAAGTACGATTAGCTTCTTGTTTTTGTAAAGCAATTCGGTAAATGATAAATTGTCCTAATGCAGCATAAAGTTCTGTGATTTTTGACGGATTTAGAAAACTTTTAATTTCAACAGCTATTTTTTGTCCTTGTTTTTCGGCTGCAATAACTTTTTCTGCTCCTAAATCAACATATAGCTCAAGTGTTCCCGCCTGGAGAGCATAAGGATCGTGAGTGATTAACCACCCTTCTTTCTCAAGTGCTGTTTTGACAATTGTATGAAAAGCATCTTTAGCAGACACGGGTTTAATTCCAATTTATGGCGGTGCTTGATTTAAGATTTTCCATTTCAATAATACATTGACAACCTAGCAATTTTTTTTTACGAAATAATATAGATTGGCAAAAATAAAGCTAACTCTTGTTCGCATAGCGTCTTTGCAAGCAGAAAGTCGTCATCTCTTAAAAGACACTCATGACAACTTGCAGAAATTCCTTTAGTACAGGTGTCATATCTTCTTCCCGCCACACTATAGCCGTTTCTACCAATGGTGTTTTCTCCTCTACAGGACGATAAACTACACCAGCCCTTTGAAGATTTTGCAATGAAGACGGTGCGATCGCAATTCCCATTCCGGCTGAAACCAACCCGATAATTGTCTGCATCTGAATCGCTTCTTGAGTCACTTTCGGGCTGAAATTTCCTTGCTGGCAAAGACTTACGATTTGGTCGTAAAGTCCAGGCCCCAAATGGCGAGGGAACATGATAAAGTTTTCGTTTACTAGCGATCGCACTGAAATCTTTTCTTGTTCAGCTAAGGGATGAGTTTCTAACATAGCCACAATTAAAGCTTCTCGCTGAATGCACTCTTGATTGAGTGTGTTGTCTTCTAATGGTGGATGGGCAAAGCCTACATGGATGCGACGTTCTTGTAGCGCTTGCTCTTGTTGAGTTGTGGTTAATTCCTGCAAAATCAACTCTACTTCTGGAAACTGTTCTCGAAACCGTCGCAAAATTACAGGAAGCAAATCGTAAGTTACTAAACTGGTAAATCCGACTCGCAATTGTCCCTTTTCACCTCTTCCTGTTTTTTGGGTTAGCTCAATTGCCTTTTCCAATTGAGCTAAAAGTTGATAAGCTTCTTGCAAAAATACTTGTCCAGCTTCCGTTAACTGCACCTGTCGCTTGGTTTTACGGTGAAACAGTTCTACCCCTAATTGCGCCTCTAGTTGCTGAATTTGCTGGCTTAAGGGGGGTTGAGCAATGTGCAATCGCTCGGCGGCTCTAGTGAAGTGCAGTTCCTCAGCCACAGCAATAAAGTAGCGCAAATGTCGCAGTTCCATTTTTTTGATATTTTATAAGTTTCAATTTTATTTAAATATATATTGGACATCTGAAAAGTACCTGCTTATGATACTCATACAAATATTGCAGGGAATCAGAGCAATGCAGGAAAAGTATACTCCAGGCTATTCAAGTAATGCGACGAATTTCATGGCAAAACGCAGCTTAGATACTCATGGTGCGTTTTTCAAGCCTTATTTACGTCCAGGGATGAAATTGTTAGATTGCGGTTGCGGGCCTGGGACGATCGCTTTGGGTTTAGCAAAAGCGATCGCTCCTGGTACGCTTACAGGTATCGATCGCGAAGCTTCTCAAATCCAGATAGCTGCTGAGACTGCTTTTACCCAAGGTGTTAGTAATGCTAATTTTCTGGAGGCGAATATTTATGCTTTACCCTTCCCGGATAACTCATTTGATGCAATCTTTTCCCATGCACTGTTTGAGCATCTCCAAGAACCGACGCAGGCGTTACGAGAACTGTGGCGAGTTTTGAAACCGGGGGGAATTGTTGGGCTTCGTAGTCCTGACTGGGGCGGGTTTTTGATTGCGCCGTCTACACCAGAACTGGAAAAAGCATTATCTTATTACAAGTGCCTCCAGCAGCAAAATTCTGGTAATCCTTACGTAGGCAGAGAGTTACGCGCCTTGCTGCGCCAAAGTGGGTTTACTAATATCAAAGTTTCGGCTTCTTATGAATGTTATGAGCCGTTGAGTGAAGCTACAGAATATTTGGCGCTGTTCATTGAGGCTTCTGCAAAGGTGGATGGAACTGTAGAGAAAGGTTGGACTGATGAGCAATCGCTTACAGCAATGAGTCGTGCTTTACGAGAATGGAGTCAGCACCCAGATGGATTTTTTGCTGCTGCTTGGTGTGAAGTTGTGGGAGAAAAACTTTGAGCGAAACTTATACAGGTGCAAAGTTTAGTTGCCAGCCTCTGTGCTATATTTATTCGCTTTTAAATACGGTAGTTTAAGGTTTTACTTGTATTTTCAAAAGTATCAGATGCTATGTATAAAGTATCTAACCTTGGCTTCAGCTTTCAATTTTGATTTAAAATCCTGCCAGTATACTTAGTTTAGTGAGAAATCAATTCAAACTAGAAGAAAATATTAAAATTTCACTAACTGGCTAAGATTTGAAAAATAGTGATTTTTGCTTCTTTAATAATTAACAAGAGTCCTTCAGAAAATATCATTCACAGCGCCGAACGATCATCTATTTTTCCTATCTTCAATGCCCAATACCCTAATTGCATACTTCTATGCGATCGGAAGTAGCCACACCAACCTAAACAACTACCTCTAGCAGGTTAAACTAGGTCTGGTAACAGCTGCTCCACCGTTCCTTATGAGGCTTTTATGGGAGCTAACCTCAAACAGATTGCCAACTATTTAGACAACCTTGGTTGGGACTACCGTTTTGATGATGAAGAAGACCGAATTATAACAGGTGTGGAGGCTGATAACTTAGAAGATTTTCTAATAGTTGTTCAGTTGGATGAAGAGGGAAAATTTTTCCGGGTATTTGCCCCTCAAGTTCTGGCAGGAATTCAAGACCATCCTCACAAGGGAGTTATCCTACAGACAATGCTTGCCATTTCCTGGGAAACCAAAATGTTGCAATGGGAATATGACCCATCTGATGGCGAAATTCGTGCCATTATTGAGTTTCCTTTAGAAGACTCGATTCTTACAGAAAAACAATTTCACCGTTGTCTTAGTGGGTTAATCCAGATTGTGGATAGCATAGCAATACCTCGCCTGAAAGAAGTTATGGCAACAGGTTTTGATCCGGGGAATATAGAACTTGGCGAAAGACTGTTACTCAGTATCCAAGAAGAAGCCCCAGGATTGCTAGATTTGTTAGAAAAGGCAATGGAAGCGCGAAAAAAGCGAGGAAGTTTTAAGGGCGAGTGAGACGGATCATCACTTAAATAGCTATACTCCAAAGTGATACCCTCACTATATAAACTGAAATTTTCTGGGGCTGGATATTATGACATCCTATGCAACCTCCTCTGCCAAAGCGGAAATGAGTGAACTACGGCGGTTGAAAGGCTTATTACCGCCAGAATTACAGAGCTGGGTCACGGTTGAAGGCACAACTGAGGTCAATCCACCCCTGGTTCGTTGCGAAGAAATTGGTAAAGACCAGGTAGAAATTCAAATTGACTTGGTGAAATGGGATGCCCTCGCAATGGATCAGCGTAATCTGCTGTTCTGGCATGAAGTTGCTCGCGTTCAAAATGACACAATTCCTAAAGATGGTTGGGAAATGGCAGCACTAGCCATCGGTTTAGGTGGTGCTGTAGGCGAATTGTGGGTACAAGATGGATTGCTTCTGGTGTTAGCTTTGTCGCTGTGTGGCGTGTCAGGCTGGCGATTGTACCAAAAGAATAGTGGGGAAAAGCAACTGAGAGAATTGATCAATGCTGATGAGAAAGCGATCGCTTTGGCAACTCGGTTTGGTTATAGCCTCCCCAATGCCTACAAGAGTCTAGGTAGCGCCTTGAAAACCCTGATTGATAATACTCCTAGTAAGCGCCAACGGTCGAAATACGAAGCAAGGCTCTCTGCCCTCAAACGCAGTGCTAATAAGGCAAAAGCTAAATCCAAAACTCCAGACGAGGGCGTACTGTAGAAACCAGAAATTAGGTTGGGTGGATATTGCTCACTCCACACAATACCTAAATCAAGGTGAGTTCGATCAAACTCTCCCTGCTTTGAACTAAAGTTCGAGTCTGCCCCTCTCCAACTCGGAGAGGGACAGTTTTTCATATCAAAACCTTTTAGGGTTATTTGGATTGGGCTAATTAGACGGTAATCAGTAAATTGAAAAGTTTTTTATATTTTTATAACCCATACTACATCAGGATTTCAGCTAAACACCCGTTTCACCAACCCCTACGTATAAACACTAAGTTGCCAAAGATAGTTTATTATAACGACAGAATAATTTTGTAAAAAGTAAAGCTCGCTTCCCAGGTAAATTCAATTATCAAACAAGGTAGTAAACTACCCCATCTTGTCTTGTGTGCGACACGTTGCACGAAGGCTGAAGATAGCGCTTTGTCCCAGATTTCACAGCCTGTCGGAAAACTAACTAAGTTGTCCTTCCAATAAACAAGGCAATCCCCGAAACTTCGGGCTGATTAATGGACAATTCCAAAGCTGCAATGTTTAACTCCCCTATAGATAATGAAGGTTTATGACTGTTACCCCTGCTCGAATATGTATTCTGGGTGGTGGATTTGCTGGGATATACACTGCCTTGCACTTAGAGAAATTGTCTTGGAAGCGATCGCCAAAACCCCAGATTACTCTGGTAGATCAAAATGATCGCTTTCTATTTACACCATTCCTCTACGAGTTACTTACCCAAGAACTCCAGCTATGGGAAATTGCACCTCCTTATTTGAAATTGCTGCTAGGTACTAATATTCAGTTTTGTCGAGGTGTAGTAGAGCAGATTGATCTCAATAATTGCCAAGTGCAATTGCAAGATGGGCAAGTTTTGACCTATGACCGCCTTGTTTTGGCAATTGGAAGAGAAGCCTCGTTAGAAATGGTTCCTGGTGCTGCTACTCATGCTTTCTCCTTTCGCACACTAGCTGATGCAGAACGGCTTGATGAACAACTGCGATCTCTAGAAGCTTCTGACCAGCCAATTATTCGAATAGCGATCGCAGGTGGTGGCCCAAGTGGTGTAGAGTTAGCGGGCAAGCTTGCTGACCGCTTGCAGGATCGAGGTCACATACACCTCATCGAACGAGGGGAACAACTTTTAAAGTCTTTCACAACCTTTAGCCAAAGAACAGCCCATCGGGCATTAGCAGAGCGTCAAGTAAAAATAGACCTCAAAACCAACATTCAATCTATTGGTTCTGACTTCATTATCCTGGAACATCAGGGTAACATCAAAACACTCCCTATAGACTTGGTGCTTTGGACTGCTGGGACTTGCGTTAGCCGCTCATTGCAGGATCTTAATTACCAACAAAATAGTCAAGGTCAACTGTTGACTCGTCCTACACTACAACTTGTGGATCATCCGGAAGTCTTTGCTCTGGGAGATTTAGCCGATATCCGTGAGCGACGAGGAAAACAAATCCCCACCACAGCCCAAGCCGCTTATCAACAGGCAAGCTGTGCAGCTTATAACCTCCGAGCGTCTCTCACAAAGCGATCTCTGCGCTACTTTCACTATCTCCATCTGGGAGAAATGCTCACTCTGGGCACAAACACAGCGATCGTCTCTAGCCTCGGCTTCATCAATTTGAAGGGACGTTTAGCCCACATTACTCGCCGATTAGTTTATCTGCTGCTGCGAATGCCAACCCTCAAACACCGCTTTCAAGTCGGTAAGTATTGGCTAGTCAGATTATTTCATGGTATTACTAACCAAGATTTGCACAACAATTATTCAAAACTTAATAAAAGTAAAGTTAAACAACATAAGTAAAAACTCAAATCTTCAGCAGTGGAGGTATTAATTTTATGGAATCAAACACATCTTTAAAGGAACAAGTAGAGAGCCTGTATAAATATCACAAAACTGTATTTTTTCATGCATATTTTGCTATTGTATGGCCTATAGCTATTTGGTTGATATATCTTATATTTCCCAATCAAATAGCAACTAGAATCCAATTTTCAAGAATCATCTTCATTGGTATTTGTATTCAAATCTTGGTTTTGGGAGTCCAGAAACGTACTAATGTCGTAAAAATAATTAGAGAATATTTCGCAGGAACAACATATCCCATCAACCTGGCTATATTTCGGATATTTTTATTTGGAACTATATTTGGGGAAGTTAATCACAATTTCTCTAAAGTTGTGTGGCTAAGTCAATTCCCTAAAGACCTTTTGTTTATACCTTTAGGTTCAAGGTGGCTATTTTCTCATATTCCAATAAATGCAGCACTAACTCAGACAGCTTGTTGGCTATTAATTATTTGTTCATTTACAGCCATGATTGGGCTTTTTACTCGTACCTCAGCATGGCTGACCGTAATCTTCAGTTTCTACGTTCTGGGTATTCCCCAATTTTTTGGTAAAGTTGACCACTACCATCATTTATTATGGTTTGCTGCGATTCTCGGTCTTAGTCGATGTGCCGATGTGTTGTCATTAGATGCTATTTTCATGGCCTGGAAACGAGCCGATCGCGGCCAAATGGAACCTCCTGGTCTTTCTAGAGTTTATGCATTACCGTTACGTTTCATCTGGATTTTATTTGGGATCATTTATTTCTTTCCAGGATTTCATAAATTATGGACATCCGGTTTTGATTGGGCATTCAGTGACAATCTCAAGTATCAAATATTTTCCAAATGGCTTGAGTGGTATCAAGTAGATGGCTGGAACCCGCTTTTAAGATTAGATGGATATCCAGTCTTATCTCGCCTGTCAGCTATTGGCTCAATCTTTTTGGAATTAGGTTTTATTTTTCTAATATTCTTACCTGCAACTAGATACATAGCAGCTTTTGGAGGGCTGCTTTTGCATAATATGATTGGTCTAGTAATGCATATTAAATTCTTACTTCTCCAAACTTGCTACGTGGCTTTCTTTGATTGGTATGCTATTTTTAGATGGATAGGGAATCGGCTTTTTCCCATAGACATGTATGTTGCATACGACGGAAATTGCAAACTTTGTCGTCGGACAATTGCAAGTTTAAAAGTCTTTGATATTTTTGGCCGATTAACATTTGTCAATGCGCTGAATAATGAAGCCCTAACCACCCACAATCTTCTTTGGTTAGACTACCAGGCCCTATTGGCTGATATGCACGTAGTTCTCCAAAGAAAGTCATGGAAGGGTTACTATGCCTATCGTGTTTTAGCACCACGCATACCCATTTTCTGGCTGATTTTACCTTTGCTGTATGTGTGGCCTATACCAGAGATTGGTAAACGTATTTATCGGCGTGTTGCTGATTCTCGTACTTGTAGTCGGCCTCAAGCTGAGATTCCTGAAACTAAAAAACGAAATTTCCAACTGCCGATTTATTCGCAAGTACTGACAGTTTTCGCTGTTTCATTAATTATTGGCAATAGCGTACTGGGTTTAAGTGGAAGAACAGGGGCTTGGCCACTTGCCTGCTATCCAACGTTTTCGGAAATTTTAGGTCCCCAAGTAGAAAGTCTGGAAATTGTTCCTGTAAGTGCAACGGGTGCGCTTCTCAGCTTTGATTTAAGAGACTTCAAGAAAAAAATGGGGCCTGTAAAGTTTAATTCCTTAGCTAGGAATGTTTTTTACCCAATTAAAAAGGCGAAAACTGCAATTGAGAAAGAGCAACAGGTCAGTTCCCTCTGGGAAACAATTAGCCGTAATTACCCCACTATCGAGCAAGTAAAATCAGTTCAATTTTATAACGCTACACTATGGAGTGATCCCGAAAAGCGATCAGAGAATCCGGTTGCTCGCTCACTAATTTATGAACTGAAATTTTGACACTCCCCGGCGTGAACGCACGGTGATTCTTGAATCTTGTGGGGTGGGCAGCGTTCGACTGAGCGCTCACGGCGAAGTCCTGCCCGCCCAGTATATGCAATTCAAATGTAGAACAGCTTAAATCAGTTTGAATGCCAGCACTTTCCTTGTGTGGCAAGTATCTGGGCGAAGTTTTATAAAAGCTTGTAATTAAGCGATCGCCTGTTGAATAATTTCTCTGTGAGCGTTGGAGAAATATCCTTCAAAAAGTATTTTGCTTTTAACTGCCTTTCATACAATCTTACTTTTTTCTTGACTACATCTTTATCAAACTCAAATTTTACAGCTGGTTCAGCATTTTATGCGTCTGAGGGATCACACGTACATGCTTGAGAAAGCCCTTCATCAAAGCTTGCCACGTTAAAACTTGATCAGCCGTAGGGGCAAACACAGGTATTGAGGAGAATTGTTCAGATACTGCTAAAGGCGTAACAGGTTGTAAAAATACTGAGATATCTGGACTAACCTCTGCCACCAACAAAGCTGAACGTTCCAACTCGGCTGGATCTGTGTTTTGAGACACAATTATCTTGACAAAAACATTTAAATATGAGTCAAGACATAATTGGAGAAATTTAGCATGTTCTTGCCAATGACTTTCGCCGCTAACACTGGGCAATTTTAAATCCATACCTACAGAGTCTAAGTAAGGGAGAATCATTGCCAGTTGTTCTGGGCGATGTCCGCCAGTTTCTAAGTATATAGGTAGACCAGTTATGGCTCGCACTTCGGGTAGAAACTGGGTTAAAAATGGGGCATGAAGAAGTGGTTCGCCTCCAGTTAAGCTAATGCTATCGTGTAGAGAAGGTACATTTTGTCGTTCAACCCATTCAATTAGTGTGGGTAAAAAGACAGGGTTAGAGTGGATTTCAAAGTCGCGCAATCCAGGCGATCGCTCTATCCGACAACTAGCAGGTGCATTCCAAGTGTGGACACTATCACAAAACTGACAGCGCAAATCACACAAAGCAAAACGAATAAATATCTGACGCGTCCCTACATTTAGTCCTTCCCCTTGAATGGCAGAAAAGATTTCAATTAGGCGTGCGGTAGGTGTAACCGTATTTTTAGCAATCATTTGATGAGAGCAACGCGATCGCGCTGCGGCGGCACAACAACAAGGATCTTTTTTGGCTTCTTGTTCTATTGTGAATCGTCGCTAGCGATCTCCAATCTCAGCCCCGGTAAATCGCAATTAGTCCTTATTACTACTGATTCCAATATTAGGTTAGGTAATTTTCTAGGACAAAGTAATGTTTGGCAGATTACATTATACATGGCAACGAAAGTGCAGAGCTTCATGACTAGCCAACCGACAGAGGTCGATTTTCCAGTTAATTCCCTAAACGACACGGCTATAGTGCAGATGCCTAAGCGGTTGAGCGTGCTGGAGGCTTTAGGCTTTAAGCAAACCTGCCAAAGCTTAATCCAGCCCAATTCACATCCTAAGCAAATCATCATTGACTTTCACCAAACTACTTTTATGGATAGTAGTGGCTTAGGTGCCCTGGTCAGTAATTTTAAATACTCTCAGACTCAAGGGATTACATTAACACTGCGAAATGTAACACCTCAAGTAATGGCAGTCCTAAAACTCACAGGATTGGATCAGGTTTTTCCCTTTGAGCTTGTAAATGATGGGTCGCTAATAAAACAGAAAGACTTATTAGATAATCGCAAGACAACTTCCCGTAAAGTAGAGCAATTACCCACTACTCACCCTTCTGTGGCATCTTGGATGAAACGGTTGTTAGACATTGTGGGGTCAGTGATCGGTTTATTAATTACAGGAGTTTTATTTATTCCGATTGCGATCGCTATTCAAATTAATGATCCCGGGCCGATTTTCTTTAGTCAAATCCGTTGTGGTTGGATGGGGAAACGGTTTAAGATTTGGAAATTCCGCTCTATGTGTGTGGATGCAGAAGCGAAGAAATCCCAAGTTCAAAACCAAGTGCAAGGTGCTTTTTTCAAGAATGAGAATGACCCCAGAATTACCAAAATAGGGCGCTTTTTACGGCGAACTAGTCTTGATGAATTACCCCAATTTTGGAACGTCCTCAAAGGAGAGATGAGCTTAGTAGGTACTCGACCACCTACACCCGATGAAGTGGAACGCTACGAAGTACCGGAGTGGCAACGTTTAGATGTTAAACCTGGTATGACTGGCGAATGGCAAGTAAACGGGCGTTCTACAGTCCGTAGTTTTGAAGATGTAATTCGTCTGGATTTGCAGTATCAAAAAAATTGGAGTTTGGTGTACGATTTAAAGCTAATTTTCAAAACTATAGCTATTCTGTTTAATAGAAACAGTGGTGCTGTTTAGCTAACTACCCTTATTCACAATTTTTTGTTAACTCCTAATCACAATAATTGTTAAATACACCCAAGCCTATGTTTAGGCTTGGGTAAATTTTAGGTTCACCTAGAGTACTAGGCGACTGTTAGCCAATTTTAGATTTTAGATTGACCATATTGATGAATCATCTTTCTTGAAACAAAGATGTTTATTTATTTTTGATCCCAGCTTAAAATTGGGAGCTTGAAACCAAGTTTAAATTTTGGATTTTGAATTATTCAATCCAAAATCCAAAATCTAAAATCTAAAATTTGGTAATCTTCTGCATCAGATTATCCCACCGCTTTCTGAATACCAACGACTTCAACCTGCTGCACCTCTGGCAACAAACGCTTCATGCTTTGCTTAACAAACCCCTGCAAAAAACCAATCTGCTGATTTTGCCCAAATACCTTTTGTAAGGTTTGCCGCAAATTCTCCAAATTCAAACCAGTGCCAGAATCTATTGCTATTTCCTGCTGTTGGAAATATTCAACTAGACTTAACCCTGCCACCCTGGTCAGATAAGCTGCACTTACTCCCTGCACTACGCCGCCAGCAACGAAGGTAACGGCATTGCTTTTCAGAACAGTACTAATAGCTTTTGTAGAAAGTTCAACTAAACCCAGTTTCAGCATCAAACTTCCCATTGTTCCAGCTACGGTTTGCGCCTGTTCTAAGGAAAATTTCTGCTGATAGATATTACCCAAATCCATTACCATCTGAGCATTAATTGCCGCAGTTGCAAGGATGTCAAGGGCTGGAACTGGGTTAGCAAAGGCAGCAGCAGCAGCTATCCATTGATATTGTTCAATAATTGGGGTAGCGCGATCGCGTCTAGTTCCATTCAACCAGTTTTTCGCCTCAGCTTTCAACAACCCTGTTTTTCTCATGGTTGTTAACCAAACTAGCCCTTGTTCCTGCTGTGTCAAAAGTTCACCCAACTGCTGAGTCAACTGCTGGATATTTGGCGCTGGTTGTTCCATCCACTCTTGCACAGAACCATCAGTCTCATGCTTTCGGACTTTGATGGGAATGGGAGAGGCCGCAGTTGCAACTACATTTCCCTGTATTCGCTGTTTTAATGACAGCAAGACGCTGGCGCTTTCATCGGCTAAATACTGGTCTTGTTTGTTCAAAACCAGGATTGTGGGCTGATTTGCTGCTTTTAGCTGCTGTAAGGCTTGAAATTCTGAGTCTGTCAAATCACCGGTTGTCAGGAACAAAACAAAATCAGATTTTGCCACTTCTGCTAAAACAGCTGCATCTGAATTGTCACCCGCTTCTCTAAATAAAGGTGCTGTTTCTTCTAAAGACACCAAATTTCGTGTCTCGACATTTTCCTTTAGCACTTTAATTAAAGTACTTTTACCTACGGATTTACCGCCAGTCACAGAAACTTTAATTTGTTGTCTGTCTAACTCCAACAACAATTGGGCAACTTGTTCTCTAAGTGTCTCTAATGCTGTGTGGTTTTCTGCTTCTTGTGCCAGTTGGTTAATTACAGTTTCAGTTTTAGCGATCGCACTTTCGACAGTCGCCCGATCCACCACTATACTATCTAGCTGCTCTAAACTGTCTTTTGGGCGATTTTTTTGGAATAACCACAAACCACCGCCTACAGCTAAGGCACTCAATAAACCAAATTCACCCACCTGCACTATAGAATCGTGCCAACTTTGTAACATCCACAGAGAAAAGGAAAGTCCCAATCCTCCCACTAAAATTGGTCGCTGCAACTTCACAACCATGATTTTCCGCGCCTTTTAAATGGCTATTTCTTCCAGAATAGATCAAAATAAAACAAAAACCCTGCAATCTTCAATGATTGTAGGGTTTTTGTTTTATCTTTTATTTGGTGGCGGGAAGTGGATTTGAACCACTGACCTTCGGGTTATGAGCCCGACGAGCTACCAGGCTGCTCTATCCCGCGTCGCTCTTGACTTTTTTATCATAACCTATAGTCAAGAGTTTGGCAACTACAAAAATGATAATTCTCCAATTACTTCTAAACGCTTGTATTTTCCCAAGCTGACAAACTTTTCACTGAGGCTTTCGGCGGCGCTGGGACTAATCCAACCCATTTGCTGGAGTAAGTGAATAGCCACGGCGTATTTTGCTCGTTTTGCCCCATCCATAACTTTAATTGCCAATCCCAAGCCTTCACCGAGTCTACCAATGCACTGCACTCCTTCGGCACCAGTTTTACTAACCAGTTCCCCTGGAGTTAAGCGCATCAGTTCCGTATCAAATTCTCCATCTCCAGCGACCATCGCGGGGTGATGAGTCATAGCACGGACAATGCGCTCCATATCCAGATTGGTACTAGAGGCTAACAATGCATATAAAGATGCCATGTGACCGAGTTGCATCAGATAAGTTGGTACGCCACAGTCATCATGAGCGCTGATAAATTCTTCAGCTGGCATTCGTAGCAATTCTGCTACTTTGCCCAAAATCAACTGCTGTATTGGGTGCTTGCGATCCAAGTAGTTATTCAAGGGCCAACGGCGTTGCTGACAAACAGCTAACATTCCCGCATGTTTACCAGAGCAATTGTATTCCAAAGGACTGTGCTTACCTTCAGGAATTGGACACTGGAGTATAGTCGGGTCAAGATCGGCCCGCCAAAGAATGTTAAATACCTGTCGGACTTGATCTATTCTTCCTTTATGGGAACTTGTGATAATTGCTAAGTCGCGATCGCTGAGATCATAGCGTTCCAGTGTACCTGTGGTGGTGACTGCAAGTGCCTGAAATGGTTTGAGCGCTGAACGGATAAATGCAGCAGTTTCAGAATTTCCGGCAACGGTTAGAACCCGTCCTCGTTCGTCGCATACAACAGCCTGGACTATATGCCTGGATTCAATAATACCTTCCCGCAGCAACCGGACTTCCAGTGCTGCGGCTTGAGTTCGTTTTCCCATTGTCATGGGTTTATATTTATTACCTTTTTTAATTAATTAGTCATTGGTCATTGGTCATTAATCCTTAGCTAATCACTAATGACCAATGATTTTTTAAAACAAATGCCAACCTATAGTACCAATAACGTACATTCCCGCCAACCCAGCAAAGGTAAATTGTAACCGCCGCAGAATAGGTTTGATTTCGTATGCGACAATCAAGCGATCGCGGTTGAGGATTTCCTGTGGTTTTGTCCAAGTTTGTCCGTCGTACCAGCCTGACTCTTCATAAAAGACTGTGGGGCTGCAAAGGCGATCGCACACGTAAAACCAGCCTAAGTACAACCTTACCAGTGCCAGCACCACGCCGACACTCGCGGCGGCCGCACCACAGAGGATAAAATGTGCAATATACTTGTTCGGAGGAAAACTTGCTGCTGCCACAGGCCCTGCGACCAGCCAAGATAAACCCCAAATCCAAGCTATTTTCGTGATATACTCGCGCAAATCTAAAGTGGTATCACGAAACAGCCAGGAATTTTTTAACTCTTCGTACTCATTAAGCGGTTGTTGGTCTGTAGGAACTGGGCAATTTGAAACCGAAGACCTAATCATGTTGGCTTACCCTCACCCTCATCAGATTCTGGAAGGGAAATACGCTCTGCATGAATCCAGAACGCTTCTAAATTATAAAACTCTCGTTCCTTGGGCATCATGATGTGAACGATCACATCACCGTAGTCTTGTAGTACCCAACTCCCTTCAAGTTTTCCTTCTGTCCTTATAGGACGCCGTTGCAAGTCAGTTTCGACCTTTCCTTCAATTGCTTGAGCGATCGCCCTGACTTGTACTTTAGAATAGCCAGTCATCATCACAAAGTAATCAGCTAGGTAAGATACCTCTGCTACTTTGAGCAATATAATCTCACCCGCTTTGCGGTCTGATCCAGCTTCTGCGATCGTCGCAGCTAATTTTCCGCTTTCCTCTTCGGTATGGACGTGGCTTTTTACCACACTCTTCGTCAGTGGAACAGATTGTAATGGGAAATTGCCTTGGAAATAATCAGTCATTAAACCTCAGGTGCTTTCTTTTGAAACAATTGTTTACATTTACTTACAAATCAGAAACAATTGATCTGAAAATGTGTCAATAGGTTTTTTTGAATACTAACAAAAAAACGCATGTCTATGGGGCTAGTACCGCAAGGTGGAAGTCACGCATTCAAAAGTCAAAAGTCAAAAAGCTTAGAATACAGGCTTTTGAACGATTTGAAATAGTTGCTTTCTTTATGCCGTGCTGTACTAGTTTGATAATTGGCTGCTTAGATTTCGACATTAATAATCAGCAGTTGCGGATTAATATTTAGCACGTTTTCAGCTAAAAATATTGATTTTTCAGGTTTTATCGCTATTTTCCTCAGTTTCTCCGACTTGAGGTTGAGTACACCGCAATTCCTCTAATGCCATCTTTAAGCTGAGATTTTTCTCATTTAACTCCCGTGTTCGTTCGCGTACTTTCTCTTCCAGTACTTGGCTGTATACTTCTAGCTGTTCGTTAGCATCATTTTGGACTGTGATGAGTTGCTGAACTTCCAAAATTAAACGATTAAGGGAAGTAACCAAGATACCAACTTCATCATTAGTTGTTACGGGTGCTTGTAAATCAAAATTAGATTCCTCTGTAACCTGTTGGGCAACATGGGTGACTGCTTGAATAGGACGGGCAATGGCCTGACTAGTGTAAATTGCTAATAATGTGGCGATCGCGATCGATAGTGACAAGCTGCCTAAGATAATATTTAGACGTAATTTCTCTGCCCTTCGCAGTTCCCAATTGGCTGATACTCCTCGGCTATGAGTTCAACAAGGTTGGTGATTTCATAACCCCAAACGTAATCAAGGAGTTATTCTCGACTGATTACTTGTCCTGCATGGCGGCAAAACATTTCTGCCATAGCAAATTCACGGGCAGGTAGTTCTACTAGACGATTAAACTAAACTTCTTGTTTGGTAATTCTTGTGGACTGAATTGCTCCACGTTCTGCCGTCAATGAGTAACACAACGACTCATATTGATTTAAAGCTTGCTCAAAAGCATAGTTTTCAACGGCATATTTGCGACTTTTATAACCTAGAGTTTTGACTTTTTCAGGGTTTTGGTACAAATCTAAAATTGCCATTGCTAAAGCTTGAGGATCTTCTGGAGGAACAATAACTCCGCCCCCACTTTGCCTGATGGCCTTTGCTGCCGTACCATTATCGGGGACAGAAGCAATCAAAGCTCGTCCACTGGCAAGTAGCACTTGAATTTTTGACGGCATATTGAAGGATATAACATTTTTCTTTTGCACCACCAAGCCAACATCGGCAGCTGCTAACATTTGTGGCAATGATTTGCGGGGTTGAAATGGCAGTAGCAAAACATTATTTGCGCCACAGTCTAAACATTCTTGTTGCAATCGCTGTAAACCTTTTGCCTCTCCAACGATGACAAAAACAATATCTGGGATATGACGCAACACAGAAGCAGCTTTGACAACGCTTTCTAAGCCTTGGGTTAGGGCAATGTTGCCAGAATAAAGTACTACAAATTTGCCATTCAGGTTATGTGCGGCGCGGAAAGGATTATTTTCTTTAGGCAAAGGGCGGATAAAGTTTACATCAACCCAGTTGGGAATTTGCACAATTTTCTCAGCTTTTACGCCCTTAGATCGCAAATTGTCCACAAACCCATCGGCGATGACGCTAATTTTACTGGCAGTGTGGTAAGCAAATTTTTCCAACACTGCAAATAACTTTATAAGCAATTTATTTTTCAGTAGACCGACGTGGACGGCCGCTTCTGGTAATATATCTTGTAGATTTAAGATTACAGGGCAAGCACGTAACCATCCTAAAAGAGCAACTGGTACACAGCTTGGCAAAGATGGCGATGTTGAGAGAATAACATCTGGACGCCAACCGACAAGGGCGGGCACAAAACTAGTGACAACGAAACTAGCATCTAGTAACACCCGATCTAATAGATTGGGTTGGGGACGAATCCAAACGTAACTGCGTTGAATTTGAACGCCATTTTTGTATTCGTTGTGATACCACTTGCCTCGATATTCCTGGTAAATTTGACGCTCAGGGTAGTTGGGCATAGCGGTAACTACGCGCACTTGATGCCCACGTTTCACTAGTCCCTCTGCTAATTCAGTCATCAGTGGGGCAATACCAATTGGCTCTGGATAGTAGTTGTAGGAGTAAATTAAAATTCGCATAAAAATTAGTCCGAAGTACCCCGGTTTTTTATTTCATGACAAATATTTGTCTTAAACATGATTTGGAGTTTGAAAACTCCTATATTTATTAATTGTGGCTTCAGACTCTTTTTCTGTCAGGTATTTTCCTTAAAGATTGAGTAAATTTTGATATAAACACTTAGAGGAAGTGTGAATTTTGTGACTATTGAAGCAATCTTAAAATTGTTCATTTTTAATGGTTACGTAAGTATAACCCCAATGTATTTCGATATTAATTAAGACTGTTTTACGGCAGTAGTTATTGAATGAGCGATCGCCCTTGTATTTTTTCCTTTTTTGCTGGTTCAGGTTTCCTAGATTTAGGTTTTGAAACCAACGGTTTTAAGGTTGTTTACGTCAATGAAATCTTTCCCCCATTCATGACTGGATACCGCTATTCACGGCAGGTTCTCAATCTACCGTTACCAGAATACGGGTATCATGAAGGAGAAGTAGGAGATGTAACCCAACTTCTTGATGGCTTACAAACACAACACCTCCGGGAGCTAGTACAAGACTGCCGTAAATCTCATAATATTGTCGGCTTCATTGGGGGGCCTCCCTGCCCTGATTTTTCTATTGGCGGGAAAAATAGAGGAGGTTTAGGAGATAATGGCAAGCTTTCCGCTTCTTACGTTGAATTAATTTGCCGCAATCTTCCAGATTTCTTTTTATTTGAGAACGTTAAGGGATTGTGGAGAACAACAAAGCACCGTTTATTTTTTGAATCGCTCAAGCAACAATTACTGGAAGCAGGCTATATATTAACAGAGCGATTAATTAATGCTATCGAATATGGCGTACCCCAAGATAGAGAAAGAATTATTCTCATTGGTTTCCGAAATAGTTTTCTCAAGGATATAGGAATAAAAGTCGGTAGTGAAAAGTTACTACCTGAAGAGGCTTTTCCTTGGAAAAATCATATTTTATATCCTCAAACAAAGGTTTTTGCTTATCCTTGGCGTAAGTCCGAACCATTCCAAGAAAATTCTATAATGCCTTGTCCTGACGGCATACCTCAAGAATTAACAGTTGAATACTGGTTTATAAAAAATAATGTGCTGAAGCATCCCAACGCTGAAAACTGTTTTCAACCAAGGGCAGGTATCACAAGATTTGCTGCTATTGATGAAGGAGATGATTCTAAAAAGTCTTTCAAGCGTCTGCATAGATGGCGTTACTCTCCGACAGCTTGCTATGGAAATAATGAAGTACATTTGCATCCCTATAAAATCCGGCGAATATCTGTGGCAGAAGCTTTAGCTATACAATCTTTGCCTGCAAATTTTGTACTTCCAGAGAATATGTCACTCACGAATATGTTTAAAACTATTGGTAATGGCGTACCATATTTGGCATCGAAGGCGTTAGCTAAAACTATTTTTGACTTCTTAGGAACTAAAGAGTACCATTCTGAAGAGGAAATTAAACAATTGGAGTTACCATTGAGTTTTAGCTAAATTCCTATATAACTAACTAATGTTCAATAGCCGCGGCAACTAATGGCACTAAATCGGCTTTTCTAGTGTATGGATATGTACCATCTACCAGATGAAAATTCTGTTCTACTGCCACACCATGAGGGGCAATTGCCGTATTAAATATTCTTCTATCAGCAGGGGTTAACTCACTGACAACCATGTAATATTTCCAATTTTGCTGTAGTACATAACCAATAGCTTTAATCATAGCTGCTTCAAATAAAGGCTGATAACGTCGATCTGGACGATTTGAAGTTTTGAGAGAAACAGCTGCTTTAACTTCTTCTATATGTAATTTACCCTTTAGAAAATTATAGAGTACTAAACTATCTGGTTCTATTGTTTGTTGCTGTAAAAGCGAGTTAATTATGGGTGCAACTACCTGATTTTCAATGACAACTATAATATAGTCTGGACTAGGCATAAAAATTTTGTCCTTAAAAGGCTTAATTTTTGCTAGAGCATTATTTATATTAAAAAAACTTTCTTTAGTAAATAAGTTTAAAAAATTTGAATATGCTTCATCGATTCCTTCTATTTGTAACTTTGAATTAGGCATAGAAAAAGCCGCAATACATACCCCAGTTTCTTGATTAATATCAAAGATAATTTCAGACAATAAGCTAGTTGCTATTAACTCGTTCCATCCTCCTATCGCCTTGTTGAGAGCACCGACTTGGGGATTTTGTGAGTACTTTTCTCTAAAAGCTTTAATTGTTTCGTTTTTAATCCAGTCTAAAATTTCACTAACCGATAAGTTTTGAGCTAGTTTAGTCACTATGTCAGAAGATAAATTTCTGTAGATAGCTCTGCTATTGATGCGAAATTTACCATTTGATATTTCTGTAAACCATACCGTGTCATTAAGCATTTTCTTGTTTTTTCAGATAAGGTAAGGGGGGAATTTTGGCAAATAAAGATTTTTGCCAAGAAGATTTTACTTTCCTAACCTTAGTAGCATCTAATGTCAACTTAAATACTTAGAATAATTCCGGGATATCTACAAAGCTGACATCCTATAAAAGTCAGCAGCTTCTTTTCAGAATAAACTTGTAATAAATATGGTTTAATATATATATAAGAAATGTTTTAATTTTTTATAAAGTTTAATAATCAATTACTGGCAGAAGACACGATGGCAGCAGACTATCCAAACATTGATATTGCGCCATTTATCGATCACTCCCTCTTAACGCCAACTGCTACTCCTGAGCAGGTTGAGCAGTGGTGTGAAGAAGCATACAGATTCAATTTTGCGGCGGTTTGCCTATTTCCCGCCTATGTCAAACAAGCAGTCGAACTCCTGCACGGCAAGAATCCGAAAGTCTGTACGGTGATTGGCTTTCCTTCTGGTGCAACGACTTCAGCAGTGAAACTGTATGAGGCTCAAGAAGCGGCGGATAATGGGGCCACTGAATTGGATGTGGTAATGAACTTGGGCTGGTTGAAAGCTGGAAAAACTGAAGAAGTCCACAGGGAAATTGCCGAAATTTGCGAAGAGACTGGGCAAACTGTCAAGGTAATTTTGGAAACCAACCTGTTGACAGATGCAGAAAAAAAAATAGCTGCTGAAATAGCTATGGAAGCGGGAGCGGCCTTCTTAAAAACTAGTACAGGTTGGAATGGTGGTGCAACAGTGGCAGATGTACGACTTTTGCAGGAATTGGCAAAAGAAAGAGTAGGAATTAAGGCTTCGGGTGGTATCCACACTATCAATCAAGCTCTAGACTTAATCGTAGCGGGTGCTACTAGATTAGGCACATCTCGCGGTATCGATTTGATCCGCCAGCGCGATAACCTGGGAAAGGGTGAATAGTCATTTGTCCTTTGTCATTTGTCATTCGTCATTTGTCTGAAGCTAATGACCCTTGACCAATGACTAATAATCAATGACTAATGACTAAATAACTAATGAGTAGAACCTACAAAGCAACGGGAATTAATCTTAAAACCCAAGTGCTGGGAGAATCGGATAAAATAGTGACGATTTTGACACCAGAATTTGGTCTGATTCGAGCAGTGGCTCCAGGGGCACGCAAGCACAACTCTAGCCTGGGAGGGAGGAGTGGTATGTTTGTTGTGAATGAACTATTGATTGCGAAAGGGCGATCGCTTGATAAAATTACTCAAGCACAGACCTTAAAAACTTATCCTGGTTTAGCTAAAGATTTAGGAAAATTAGCTGCCAGTCAGTATTTAGCAGAAATAGTCTTGTGTCAAGCTTTGAGCGAACAACCCCAAGAAGAACTTTATGAGTTGTTCAATGAACATCTCCATCGGTTGGAGGCGTTATCTAGTGCAAATCCATCTGGGGTTTTGGCTCATCTGGCTCATGGGGTGTTTCACCTTTTAGCGTTAGCAGGAGTAACGCCACAAGTGCAAGTCTGCTGCCTATCTGGACACCTCCTCAAGCCAAACTTTACAGACCCAAACTGGCAGGTAGGATTTAGTATCCCTGCGGGTGGAACGGTTTCTTTAGAAGCTTGGGAACGTTTGCGAAGAGAGGGTGAGAGGGAGAGGGAGATACAAAGAAATTCATCGTTTTCTCCATCACCCAATCACCCCATTATCCCATTAACTCCAAAACCTGGCTCCCAAACAGTTGTTGTGCATCGGCAAGAAATACCTGTGATTTCTAGTCGTCTGGGTGCTATGGAACTGGCTTTGCTTCAACATCTGTCACAACCAGAGATAATGCAAATTGATGGTGCTAGAGATCATGACTGGTTATCTGTTGAACAGATTTTGCGCCAGTATGCTCAGTATCAATTAGGTCGCCCTATTCGCTCTGCTACGTTGATCGATTCTTATTTTGCTGCCAACCATGATGCAACCGTCTGATTTGGATAAAAAAATCCTGCCTTTGTCACCAAACCTCGCTAAAAAACAGAATAGGGTATCAGATCCTACAGTCAGGAATCACTTGAGTGCTGTTTCAAAGTGTACACCTAGTCAAATAAATGGACAAGAAATGTCCCCAAAAGACGTTTCTAAAAACGATCAAAATTGCACAGACCAGAACCCAAAAACTGATATTCTAAGTCAATCAGAAAAACAATCTGACGACAAATTAACTACTGCCCAAGAAGATAGCAACGGGCATTTGCCATTAGCTACTATCCCAGAAAAAGAACCACCAACATTAAATGGATCTGGTTCTGGTGGAGAACCTGTTTCAGGAAATTTTAAACAGCAGGGGTTTTTGCCTGTATTAAAAAACCCTAATTTCCTGGCTCTTTGGGGCGGTCAAGTTTTCTCCCAACTAGCAGATAAAGTTTATTTGGTGCTGATGATTGCTTTGATTAATACTCAGTTTCAGGGTAGTAATCAAAGTATTAGTGGTTGGGTGTCAGCCTTGATGATGGCTTTTACGATTCCCGCCGTATTGTTTGGTTCCGTTGCTGGTGTGTTTGTCGATCGCTGGTCGAAAAAGGCTGTGCTGGTGGCAACGAATATATGGCGCGGTATCCTGGTTTTGTCAATTCCCTTTCTGATGTGGTTGACTCATGACTTGAAGCCCATAGGAGTTTTGCCAGTTGGCTTTTTGATCATTCTGGGTGTGACTTTTTTAGTTTCTACGCTGACGCAGTTTTTTGCACCGGCAGAACAGGCGACAATTCCCTTAATAGTAGAAGAACAAGATTTACTCTCGGCAAATTCGCTTTATACGACAACGATGATGGCATCGGTGATTGTTGGGTTTGCTGTCGGGGAACCATTATTAGCGATCGCCGATGGACTTTGGCTGCAAATTGGTGGTAGTGGTAGTTTGGGCAAAGAATTTTTAGTAGGTGGTAGTTATGCGATCGCGGGAATAATTTTATTCCTCCTAGCAACTAAAGAAAAACACTACCACCCTGATACAGAATTCCCTCACGTATTCTCTGATTTGCGAGATGGTTTTGCCTACCTTAAAGCAAATCATCGTGTCCGCAATGCTTTGCTTCAGCTGATTATCTTGTTTTCTGTTTTTGCAGCATTAACTGTTCTAGCGGTTCGCATGGCCGAAATCATTCCCAACATGAAAGCCTCCCAGTTTGGCTTTTTGCTAGCAGCTGGCGGTGTTGGCATAGCTGCGGGAGCAACACTTCTAGGTCAATTTGGTCAACGCTTTTCCTATACCCAACTAAGTCTGTGTGGTTGTATGGGCATGGCAGCATCCCTGATTGGTCTATCAATATTTACAACCCAACTGTGGCTAGTTCTGTTACTGGTGGCGCTATTAGGTATCTTTGGGGCACTAGTGGGAATTCCTATGCAAACTGCAATTCAAACAGAAACACCTCCAGAAATGCGTGGTAAAGTTTTTGGTTTGCAAAACAATGTAATTAATATTGCTCTCTCCTTACCTTTGGCATTAGCAGGTGTAGCAGAAACCTTTGTAGGATTACAGGCAGTTTTTTTGGGATTAGCTGCGATCGTCTTTTTAGGAGGCATATTAACTTGGTATAACTCACAGAAATAGTTCTCAGCTAACAGGAGCTATTATTCATTACTTTTAAGTAATTAATATTTACTTAAAGCTTTTCTGTTCATGGTAAACTGTGGTAAGTGAAAATTTATCACATACTTGCGGGATATCAATTTGACATTAGTCAAAATAAGTTGTTTAAATATTCAGAGATTAACAACTTATAAGTAGAATAAATAAAGCCATAAATCCCCGGGTTTAATTAGCTTATAGGCTTTTTAAACTAGATTCTGTTGGAAATCTGTAATAACTAAAAAGACCAGCAAGTATAGCTAGATAAAAGAAAAATCACCAAGGACACACAAGTAATAGATCAAACCCGCTTTTCTTACAGCTAAATAAAGAATGCGTATAGCCTGGATTGGAAAAAAATCACCCTTTTGCGGCAATGTCACCTACAGTCGAGAAATTACAAATGCCTTGCTAGATAGGGGACATCAAGTTAGCTTTCTTCACTTCGCCCAGGAAGAGTCTGAACCTGATAATTGGCCAAATCTTCGAGAGGTTTCCCTCCCTTTCATTTACAAGTCCCAGGTTTATACAATTCCCACTTTTAAAGCGACCAAACTTTTAACGGAGTCGCTGCGGAAAATCAAGCCAGATATAGTCCATGCTTCCTTGACGCTATCTCCTCTAGACTTTTTTCTACCGGAAATCTGTGAGGAACTGAGGTTGCCCCTAATTGCCACTTTTCACACACCGTTTGCTGGCAAGGGAGCAAAGCTGATATCGGGAACACAACTTTTGGCTTATCAGCTCTACGCACCTTTTTTAGTTAACTACGATCGCGTGATTGTATTTTCCCAAATTCAGCGAGAATTATTGGCAGGGATGGGTGTGAGGAAAGAAAATATAGCCGTAATTCCCAATGGTGTTGATACCGCTAAGTATTCTCCAGGATTTTCTCAAGTCAAAACAGAATTTAAAGCCGAACGCTTGTTTGTCTATCAGGGCCGAATAGCACCAGAGAAAAATGTCGAAGCCCTCCTCCGGGCTTGGAAGCAGTCGGCAATGGGGCCTGGTACTAAGTTGCTAATTGTTGGCGATGGGCCTTTAAAGTCTTCTTTAGAGCAGTTTTATGGTTCAGAGTACGGCATTAGCTGGTTGGGATTTATCGCTGATGAAGACCGACGGATCGAAATTTTGCGGGGCGCAGATGTATTTATTTTACCTTCATTGGTAGAGGGTTTGTCCCTATCTCTGTTAGAAGGAATGTCATGTGGCTTGGCTTGTTTAGCAACAGACGTGGGTGCAGATGGAGAAGTTTTGGAAAAGGGCGCAGGTATAGTTATTAATACTAAAACAGCGCGATCGCAATTAAGAACCCTCTTGCCAGTATTGCAAGACCATCCAGAGTTAACAACCTTACTGGGGCAAAAAGCTAGACAGCGTGTATTAGACCGCTATACCCTTAGTAAAAATATTACTCTGCTGGAAGAACTTTATAAAGAAGTTTTAGCACAACGACCTCTACCGCTAAGTCGTAGAGCGTAGGGAACGCCAGTTGTTACAATCGGATAGCGCAGCGTTAACGAGTCAGAGCTGCGCACAGTCGTTAACGCTTCTCTATGAAACCTGCGCGAATGCTATCGAGCGTCGGGAACTTCCCTTCGGGTAACGCTCCTAACGTCGCTACCGCAACGCACTTGCTCCCCTACGTGTATTTATTTTAAAATTAAATAATAAATAACAGTAAATTAAAGCTAAAAATCAACAAATGACTGCAATCATCGACATAAAAACATTACATGAATCCAATTACCTGCAATGGTTAGAGGAGACTATTAAATGTCTCAAAAATCGACAATTAGCAGACGTTGACTATGAAAACTTAATAGAAGAATTGGAAGATTTGGCTAAAAATGAAAAAAGGCGAGTAAGAAGTTTATTGGAACAGATTATTAGACATTTATTACTTTATCAATATTGGGATTTAGAAAAGCCAAGAAATGCTAATCATTGGGCTGCGGAAATTATTAGTTTTCGGAACCAACTAAATGAAGATTTAAGTGCCAATTTACGCAATTATTTAGAGGAAAATTTCAGCATAATTTATAGCAATGCCTTAGATTATGTTAAAGCTAAAACAAAGCTAACTAATTTACCTGAATTATGTCCTTATACTTTAGAGCAAATTTTGGATAAAAATTGGTTGCCTTAATCTTAAATTTTGATTTTTTACACAAACAAAACATATTCATATTTTAACTCAGCAACACCATAAAATTAAGTCGCTGAATTATCCATTAAAGACCATCCTAAAATGGTTGGCTGTTCATAAACCCGCTTTAAAGTATTCACATCCCTAACAGAAATAGGCGACGGGTTACGAACTTGGGAAAAATATAGCGCATCAGTTTGTAGCGGGCTATGACCCCAAATTCCCAGCGCATGACCGAATTCGTGGCGGGCTGCTGCAATGAGATACTCACCTGTTTGACTGGGGCTTAACAAGATGGTGAAGCGGTGGGATAAAATTTTGTTGCTGGTGTATAACTCATAAGTAGTTTGTGCCGATCGCGCACGGGGTATATTATTACCAGGGGAAATTTGTAGAGGTGGCGCTTTTCGTAGAATTGTAATATCAGCAACTTCTGCCTGTTCGACTACTGTTAAAGGTAAATAAGTACTCCATTCCTGTACACCCTGTAATACAGCGTTAACCCATGCTTGAGCTTGTTTTTCGCTAACGGCTTTTGGTGGTTCTATGTAAACTCGAATAGGAAATTGCGACCAGACTAAATAACCTACTTGGCTTGTTGTGACTTGGGAAAAGTAATCACCACTGTTTGTGGCATCTTGCCACTGTGCAAGTGTGGGCGGTAGGGGATGGAGTTTTGGGGGAGATGATGGAGGGAGAGAGATTATTAAGTCTGAATATACAGATTTTGGTATTCTTGTAAACCCATCACTCGACTGAAGATTAGTAAAAATGATCAACAGCCCTGTACCAATAAAAAAGGCAAGAGCTGTAATTAACCGTTGTGAAATTAAATTTATTAAGGTGTTAAGTATGGGATATTTGGTTTTTCTCCCCATTGACCTATCCTTATTTAGGCAGCCAACCGGCACTTAAAACTACTGTTAAACCCATAAAAATTACTGTCAATGCCCAAGTAATTCGGTTTAAGGTGTTTTCTGCACTTTTGGTGCTGCTAAATAGTTGGGCTTGTCCGCCAATGGCTCCAATGCCATCACCTTTAGGGCTATGCAGTAAAACTAAGATAATCAAACCAGTGGCGGAAAACGCCCAAATGCCTTGCACGATATTACTAACTGTCATGGTAGGAATCTCATTTATAAAAAGTTTCAAAAAACAGAATTCAGGAGTTAGGAGTTTTTAGGAAACTCCTAACTCAGCATTCAGGACTCTTTTACAGCCCGACTTGTACGGGGGTGCGGGTGCGTTGTAGCTCATATTCTGCTGTTTTCAGCAGCGATCGCCCGGTCATTTCTGGTGGCTGAGGCAGCTGTAAAATCTCTAGAATCGTGGGAGCGATGTCGGATAGCTTGCCATCGGTTCGCAGTTCGACATTTGTACCATATCCAGGGATTTTAACTCTCTCTCCTTCCACCAAAATTAAGGGGACTGGGTTAGTAGTATGAGCTGTCCAGGGATTACCCCCTTCATCTAGCATATACTCAGCGTTCCCGTGGTCAGCAGTAATAATTGTTGTACCACCGACTTTGATAACGCTCTCTAACAAGCGTCCCAAACAGCGATCAACTGTTTCGATTGCTGTAATGGTAGCGTCGATTTGACCAGTATGCCCTACCATGTCTGGGTTGGCATAGTTAATCACAACTAGGGAATATATAGCCTTTTGAATCGCAGCGATCGCTACATCTGTAACTGCTGCTGCTGACATCGCTGGGGCATGATCGTAAGTCGCTACCATTGGGCTGCTTACTAGTTCCCGATCTTCTCCAGCAAAAGGTTCTTCCAGACCCCCATTAAAGAAATAGGTGACGTGGGCATATTTTTCTGTTTCGGCGGTGCGGAATTGATTCAGACCATGATTGGCTATGACTTCTCCCAGAATGTTACTGAGATTCTGCGGCTCAAAAGCTACAGCTACGGGTAAGTCTGAATCGTATTGTGTAAACGTGACAAAAGACAGTGGTGTAATTTGCTGTCTTTCAAAACCGTTAAAAGTGGGACTGACCAAAGCTTGAGTCAGTTGTCTGGAGCGATCGGGGCGGAAGTTGAAAAATATCACCCCATCCCCTGGTTCTATTGCGCCGGGTGCAATTCTAATGGGGTTGACAAATTCATCTTTTACCCCTTCAGCGTAAGATGCTTGCAGGATTTCCACAGCCCTGCGATTATCAACCAGACCATCTTGGGTCATCACATCGTAGGCGCGTTTTACTCGATCCCAACGGTGATCGCGATCCATCGCGTAGTAGCGACCGCTGAGGGTGACTATGCGCCCAATTCCTGTGCGGTCTATGTAATTTTCCAGCAGTGTGATTGCTCTTACACCGTCAGTTGGGGCGGTGTCACGACCATCGGTGATGGCGTGAATACAAACTTCTGGAATTCGCTCTTTCTTGGCTAAGTCAAGTAGTCCGAATAGATGGGTGATATGAGAATGTACCCCTCCCTCAGAACAAAGCCCGACTAGATGCAGCTTACTATTCCGAGAGCGAACTTCCTGGCAAATTTTGACGAGTGCTGGGTTTAAGGCAATAGAACCGTCTTCGACCGCATCAGAGATGCGTACCAGTTCTTGCGGTACAACTCGCCCAGCACCAATGTTCAAATGACCTACTTCCGAGTTGCCCATTTGACCTTCTGGCAACCCTACGGCTTTTCCTGATGTGCGGATGAGGGTATGCGGGTAAGCTGCCCATAAACTTTCCACAATGGGAGTTTTAGCAGCAACAATAGCGTTTCCTCGCTTTTCCTCGCAGTAGCCCCATCCGTCTAAAATGACTAGCACCACAGGAGCAACAGGTGCTTTGGTCATAGTAAAATTGCCCTTTACTTTTTGTAATACCCGAATGATACCACTGCTAAACCACGCCGCAAGTGAATTTTTGCTTATTAATTTATTTTATGAAAGACTTACAGTTTTTTGAATGATTTTTTAAACTTTAGCAGTTTTTATGTAACGTCGGTTATTGCTAATAACAAATAATTACTTAGTAGTAGCATTTTAGCACTACTACTAAGTCCGTATTCAATCACTTATTTCTTTTTACTGGAAGCTTTTGCAGCTTTTTTAGCAGCTTTTTCAGCAGCGATCGCAGCTAACTTTGCTTGTTCTTTTTCTTCGGCAATTTTTTGGAGATAGTAATGATAGTCTCCTAAGTAAACGCGGAATTCACCATCACGAATTTCGACGATTTTGTTAGCTACTTGAGAAATAAAGTAGCGATCGTGGGAAACTACAATTGCCGTACCATCATAGTTTTTAAGCGCTTCTTCCAGCATTTCTTTCGCTGGAATATCTAGGTGGTTTGTCGGCTCATCTAGAATTAGTAAGTTCGCGGGACGTAAGAGCATTTTTGCCAACGCCAAACGAGCTTTTTCTCCTCCACTTAATGCCCCAACTGCCTTAAATACAGTATCACCAGTGAATAAGAAGCGTCCCAAAAGCGTGCGGACTTCTTGATTATCCCAGTCTGGAACTTCATCATGGATAGTTTCCATGACAGTTTTCTTCAAATCCAAAGCTTCAGCTTGATTTTGCTCAAAGTAACCGGGAATAACGTTGTGATCGCCTAATTGAACGCTGCCTTCTGTGGGTGGTTCCATCCCCATAATTACGCGCAGAAGGGTAGATTTTCCAGCACCATTCGGGCCAAGAAAAGCAATGCGATCGCCTCTTTCAATTAGCAGATTTGCTGCCAAAAACAAGATTTTATCACCATAAAGATGAGTTAAATCTTTAATGTCCACTACCTCGCGTCCGCTACGAGGTGCAGGCGGAAAACGGAAGTGTAGAGTTCTTACCCCAGCAATGGGTGCTTCAATGCGCTCAATTTTGTCGAGTTGCTTTTCCCGGCTTTTTGCCTGGGTACTGCGGGTAGCACTGGCGCGAAATCTATCAACAAAGGTTTGCTGTTTCTCTAATTCTTTCTGTTGGCGTTCGTAAGCACTCAGTTGTGCTGATTGACTTTCGGCTTTTTGTTCCAAATATGCTGAGTAGTTACCAAGGTAGGTACTAGAAACACCACGTTCAGTTTCCACAATTTGGGTGCAGAGGCGGTCTAGGAACTCCCGGTCATGGGAGACTATTACCATCGGCGTAACCAGCCCTCTGAGGTAATTTTCCAACCACTCAATGGTTTCTAAATCTAGGTGGTTAGTCGGTTCATCCAGCAGCAACAAGTCGGGTTTTTGCAGGAGAATCTTACCTAAACTCATCCGCATTTGCCAACCACCACTGAAGGCACTGACGAGGCGATCGCCATCTTCTAGCCCAAACCCCATCTCTGGTAAAATTTTCCCGATGCGTGCATCTAAGTTGTAGCCATCCAAGGCTTCAAATTTGCGCTGCAAGCGATCCAACTTGTCGATCAGTCGATCCAGTTCCTCTGGGCTAGCCGTTTCCATCTCTTGTGGCACATGCGCCAGAGATAACTGTACTTCGTTGGCTTCTTTAAAGACAGTCCAAAATTCTTCTCTAACGGTACGGGTGGGGTCTACTTCAAACTCTTGGTTGAGGTAGGCTATGTGTAAGCTATTAGGACGAATAATTACGCCAGAGGTGGGTTCCGTTTCCCCAGAAATGATCTTTAACTGGGTGGATTTTCCAGCACCGTTGACACCGACTAAGCCAATGCGATCGCCTGGTTTAACTTCCCAGTTGATATCTTTGAGAACTTCGCCTGTGGGATAAATTTTACTTATATGTTCTAGTCGCAGCATTAAGTTTCTCTCAGGTAGGGAGTGGGTGGTTGAGGACGAAGTACTAACACCGCCTCTAATATTAACAAAAATTAACTATAAATTCGTCGTGATCAAGTTTGGAAGCCGCAAACCAAATTTGGCTTGAGCCACGGATAAAATTTACCACATCTATCTCAAGGCTGGCTTTGTGTTACTCGTCTAACTTCTTCGACACTCAAATCTAACGCCTGTGCTACTTGTTCTACAGTTAACCCTGCTGCCAACATCGCTGGTACTGCTTTTAGTTTCCCTTCAACCTTACCTTATTCAATGCCTTGTTCAACACCTTCTTGAAAGGCTTCCTGATAAAATCTAGTTTGCTTTAACTCGCTTAAGCTAAACATTTGCTCGATCTCCTCCCTACTCATTGTGGGAAACTTGTAAGCCAAAATAGTTTCTATAAATTGTAATAATTGTTGCTGTTTTGATGGTGAGTTTATCTCTGACTGGTTGAGTCGATGGGGGATATTATTCCCCGCACCTCTCAGTTAAATCTGGGCGTGCGACTTTCACCGCACCCAGCTTCCGATGTTCTTAGCTTTGCGCCTTTGCTCATGTGTTCGTAATCGTGGCAACTCTCATGAATTGCTTCCAGATTATTTTTCTTCCAGTTGGTGTGATTTTCATCGATGTGATGCAGGTGAATCCGTTCTTCATCGATGAACTTTAAGCCGCAGGAGGCACATCTATGGTTTTGCTTCTTAAGAGCAATAGAGGTTTCGCCGTCATAGAGTTTACTGTTACGTTCACTCCAGTAGGCTGTATCTCCGTTGTAAGGTGATTTAGTTCCTTTGACAGAAGCGTGTTTGTTTTCGGAGTAAGAAACTGCTGGGAATGCTTTGTCTAGTAATTTCTTGCTAGAGTCGCGATTTTTCTTGGTTTCCTTGTTGAATACCGTGTAAGCTCTTTTTTGGATGTGGTATAACGAGTTTCTAGACCCGTCCATCTTGCAGAACTTATGGTAATTTCTCCATCCTCTAACTACAGCGGCTAATTTCTTAGCCTTTGTGGTAGCACCATAATTCGAGTTGTTGACGATGTGTTTTACTTTCTTACGGAACGCTTTAAAGTTGTCCACTGAGGGAGTACTTTTGAACTTTTCGTTTTTCTGGACTTTGAAGTGCCAGCCGAGGAAATCAAACCCATCTGTCGCGGCGGTAACTTTGGTTTTCTTTTGGCTTACATTCATTCCGCGTTTGCGGAGGAACTCGCTGATTCTTTCAAGTATCTCTGTTGCATCATCTTCGGGTCGGAGTATAATAACCATGTCATCCGCGTATCGGATTGATGGTTCGACAGTTTTTTCTGCCGATGTTTTAGGTGTAATCCTTTTACCCTCACAATATTGAGAGTGGTATCTGTAAATACTCTCGATTCCGTTGAGCGCAATATTAGCTAGTAATGGGCTGACCACTCCCCCTTGGGGCGTTCCTTGTTCAGGGAATTCTGGGTTAACTCCTGCCTTGAGGCATCGGAAAATACCGAGTTTTAAGCCTTTGGGGGCGATGAGTTCGTCCATTATTGCTGAGTGATTAATCCTGTCGAAACACTTCTCGATAGACTAGGTTGCTTTTTTAGACCCGGTTTCACCTCCCTGTTAGCGCCAGTGTCAACCCGCAACGGCTGTCTGATTGCGCCCAGTTAAGAGCTTCACTCTACAAGAACCGAGCTTGTTCGGTGTGGGCAGGTAAGGAGTCAATTCTGAGTCTGAATGGCAAGACTTACACTTGCATCTGACCGAGAGTTCAGCCTTTATGACAGTAATCTGCTGTCGGGCTGGCTTAGTTATGTACGGGCTATTTACCGTGATTCACTAAGCAACGAATCGCACTAGTTCTATCTATCAACTCCCTTGCTTGTGCGATCGCTATATCATCGGTTGCAATTACTAATTTAGTAGTTGCAATGCCAATTGGAAGCGATACAGCCTCACCTAATTCATCCAAATAAATGCGCCTGACGCGCCCACTTGTAAAAAAATCACGATAATGTTTGATATCTCCTGTATCTACATTCCTGTTGGGGTATAAAACCACAGCACCCCAGTCATTTGATGGTTGATTCTGACGGAGGTATAAACATATTTCTGCAATTAGCCGTGAATAAATTTCCCCATCAGCTTGAAATTGCACTTCAACAAAGTAAATCGGGTTCTCGCTTCCTTGTGTAGGTAGAAACACACCATCTATTGTGAAGGCTGTTTGTTTGATTTCAACTGATGAAAATAACAGCCAGTAAAATACCCTATCACTGGCGATTAGAAATCGCAGCTATACAGACAAAACCCACGGAGGTGGGTTTAATAGTGATAGTAAAAATGAAAATATAACCGTAACAAAAGAGTTGCTGTCAACGGGAGCAGGTAGAACGGATTCTCAACTTGACATTGATGGTGGCTGCGGTTTTGACAAATCCTACTTTCCCTTAACTTGTCACCAATAATTTCATCTTCAAGTGGGAAAACTTAGAGTGCCAAAGCTTTAAACGACATATAAACCGCTAAAATAATCAGTAAAAATGT
The DNA here is from genome assembly GCF_020829625.1 of Nostoc sp. XA010. Taxonomy (GTDB): domain Bacteria; phylum Cyanobacteriota; class Cyanobacteriia; order Cyanobacteriales; family Nostocaceae; genus Nostoc. Next base: position 200,681 of record NZ_JAIVFX010000008.1, read on the forward strand.
AAACAAAAATCTGACTAAATTATCTGACAGTTTCGGCAAAAGTCTAGCGCCATAATTTGCTCCCAATAGCGATCCTACTCCCAACATCAATCCTGGTAATATCAATACATTAGTAGAATCTGCGATTACATAACGACTAACTGCCCATAAAGAAATTAATACAATAGCTCCGTAGCTGGTTTGTACAGATTGTTTAATTGGCATCTTAAGAAGCAGAACTTGCAGGGGAACCATGACAATACCCCCACCTACTCCAAACAAACCCGATAAAATTCCAGCAATTAGTCCAATGCCTTGAGTTTTTAAAATTGGCGTTGAATCTCCTGGGCTTTGAGGAGACTCAATTTTTGCGGCTTGTTTTTCATCTTTTTGCAGTTTATTTTTTAAATTTATTAGCCAGATTGCCGTTATCTGGAGAGCAGAAAAACTTAATAATAGCCATTTACTAGGTAAAGCCCTAGCAATGTTCACTCCTATTTCAGTTGTTAGCATTGCCGGGAATGTTAACAAGGAGACCGTTTCAAGTTTAAATGACTTCATTTGCCAATTCTGGATTGTCCCAGAAATTGCTCCAAAGGTAATTGCAACTAAGCTAGTTGCAAGCGACTGAATGGGTGATGCTCCAACTGCTGCAAGCGCTGGAACATAAAGTAAACCGCCTCCAATACCAAGGAGAGCGGAAATAATGCCCACCACTATGCCAATCGGAAATAAATGTAACACGCTTAAAATACTGCTAACATTTACTGGTGCCATGCTAATAATTATAAAAAAAGAAGAGTAGAGAGCATCTTAATCAGTGATGGACAATTGCCACCTTTTAATCATTTGTATATTGGTAATTGGCAACTGACCATTGAGGAAATAAATTAAATAAGAGAAGAAAAATTAGGCTGTGATTGCTGTTGCATAGCTTCATAATATCGCTCTGGCGCGAGAGATTCTTCGCCATTATTTCCACGTACATGTAAGTGTATAATAGAAGCACCACTTATAACTGCCTCTTGAGCCGATTGCGCTTGATCTTCTGGCGTTAATGGAACAGGAGCTATTGCTCTATTAGTACGGTGTCCAGTGATTGCACAAGTGATAATAACAGGTTGCTTAGGCAATTGAGAAAATCCCATATTTATACAGTTTATAAAAGTTAAAAATATTACAATTAAGCACCACTTCAAACATATTTTAGACCTAAATAGTAAGATATTTGTCTTGTGAGGGTTTCAGTAATTTAATTCCACCAACTACCTATTCTCTGAAACCCAGATATAGTAATGAATTAAGTATCCTTAAGCTTTGCTTGACGAATCAGCTTTTACTTTTACAATTAGTGTGTATAAAAAGTTATTAATGCAGCAAATATTACTTAAATCGATATTAACTAATATTAGTAGTACCAGTATATTTAAGATAGTGGTTAAGCTTACTTAGGTAACTACGTGGCTAAAATCCAGCAAGCACGAGACTCGCACGCACGGGATGAGACTAATGCAATGCTGACGGCTTATCGCGCATCTGCCGAAATTATGGACAAAACACTGCTCCCAGGCGCTGATGAGTTAGATAAGATAAATCTGCAAGCTTTAGAAGATGCCTCCTATACCTAATCAAAAAGCCTTTGATATTAACCAAGCAGCGTTCGAGAAAGTAATTGAGCAAGGTTTTCGTGATGTCGAAGGTTTCGAGATTACAACTTCAGTGGAGGTGAGTGCGATCGCGCTTTTAAATTTATTTGGGCTAATGCCGCGTATCAAAGAATACTCTATTTAAAAAGACAGAGGGGATAAGGAGGCATTCGTGAGAGGTTAAAGTCAGATACCATTTGTTAATAAGCAAGAGTACTCAAAATATGGCTGAAAAGCGGGGTTGGAAACACAATTTTTGAGCAGGCGATGCCTGCGGCGGGCTACGCCTACACGTAATCTAGATACGCATCATTCATTCTTGACCTATAATTCCAGTACAAGAGTTAACTTGATACCTCTGCTTCTTCCAAATTTTCAGCATAATTCTAATTGACAAAAATAAGATTATCTTAACCTCTCACCTATGGGTTGAGTCCAATACAGACCTAACCCCCAGCCCCTTCCCTACTAGCGTTAGGGAGTAAAGTTCAAAGCCTCTCTCCTTTTAGGAGAGAGGTCAGAATGTATTGCATACAAACGAGAAACGTTATATTTTAATGATCTCAATTCAATTCTGAACAAATATTCAACTAGCCTTCGCTTCATCTCCAGACGCTTCAGCCACAGCCGCCAATCTATCTGCCGCAGCTTGGACAATTTGAGCCACTTGGGCCAAAGGCATGTGCTGGATTTGTCTCAGAATCAGACTCAAATCTGAAGTTTCTGCAATTGGCTTGCCATCCAGACAGCTAAGTAACTCCTGGAGTGTGTAACCCGCTCTCGCTGCGATTTTTGCTAAATATTCCGTATCTGGCACATTCACGCCCTTTTCCCACAACTGAACAGCAGTAGCAGAAACTCCCAAAAGCTTGCCAAACGCTCGCTGGCTCATTGAACCACGAGCTAGCTTGATGATTTCAATCAGTTTTTCTCTGCTTTCGATGTTCACTGCTTATATAGCTAGCCAAGTGTATTTACAAGTTTAGTAAGGAAGTCCTAAAAGTAAAGTTTTAGCTTGACAAGCTTCATTGTTAATAATAAATTAAAATGATTATTGTAATACTGCAATAAAACTTGCAATATTGATATAAAAATTTCAATCACATTAACGGTACTAATGCCGACAATATAAAGGGTGCATCATGTTTGGCAAGCCACGCAAAACTAATCAATATCGCCGCAAGGGTCGAAATCTTATAGCCACTAATAAAATTAAACCAGAACAGTGGCACATTTCAAACGCGGAGGTAAAAGAAGCTCTGAAACCCAAAGGTCATGATGTTAAGCAAATCAAAAAAATCCACCGCCTGAAGCATCAAGTGTGTATTTCCTACTGGGATAATCAAGGCAACGTGTGTAGCAGCTTTTTTAGCTACCGGATTTTTGCGCGTTGGCAAGAAGAACCAGAAAAGTTAATTTATACCTGCCAAAACCTCAAGGAATGGGCGAAGCTAAATTACGTTATGAAGTACGAATTTGCCTATTACCATGATCCTAGTGAAATGGAAGATGCACTCTACGGGATATTAGAAAACCACCTGTGTGTGTTAAAAGCAACAGTACAACAAGTGGTTTTACAACAATAGTTTCAGTGAGTGGTATTTAGCCCAGGAAGATCCCCCCAACCCCCCTTAAAAAGCGGGGCTTAATTCCCTCCTTTTTAAGGAGGGTTAGGGAGGATCAAGTCTTAACTGATATTGGGTTTTACAGGATATTTAACAGCAAAAATTAGTTAGCGGCAGAAGTCGCTAACTCCGCGAGACGTTCTTGTTGGTCTAGAGATATACAAGATTGGATAAGCGTCTCTAAATCACCATCCAAAACAGGGGTAAGAGAATAATTCTGACCTAACCGATGATCGGTAGCGCGGTTATCTTTATAATTATAGGTGCGAATTTTTTCCGATCGCGATCCAGTACCAACCTGCGATCGCCGCATGGAAGTTACTTCTGCTTGTTGTTCGCCTAACTTGATGTCATACAACTTCGCCCGCAGAATTTGCATTGCCCGTTCTTTGTTTTGCAACTGGCTGCGTTCTTCTGTACAGAAAATGCGTATTCCCGTTGGTTTGTGCATCAAGTCAACGGCTGTTTCCACCTTGTTGACGTTTTGTCCACCAGCACCACCAGAACGAGCTGTAGTCATTTCAATATCTTTCGGGTCAATGTGAATTTCCACATCATCCACCTCTGGCATAATTGCCACGGTAGCTGTGGAAGTATGAACCCGTCCCCCAGATTCAGTTGCCGGCACGCGCTGCACACGATGCACTCCAGCTTCAAACTTTAGCTGGCTGTAAACATCATTACCTTTAATTTCGAGAATCACCTCTTTCCAGCCACCCATTTCTCCGCGAGATTCGCTCACTAAAGAAACTTTCCAACCTTGAGTCTGGGCATAGCGGGTGTACATCTGCATCAAATCGCCAGCCCAAATACTTGCTTCATCGCCACCAGTACCAGCGCGAATTTCCAACATGATATTCTTTTCATCATTGGGGTCGCGTGGTAGCAGCAAGACTTTCAACCGAGACTCTAAATGTTCTATTTTTTCTTCAAGTTCCTTTACTTCCAGTGATGCCATTTCTTGCAACTCTGGGTCACTTGCAGATTCTTTGTAAACCTGACGCGCTCCGATCAAGTCTTCTTGGGCTGTTTTCCAAATTTCATAAGTATTAACGACCTCTTCCAAAGAAGAACGAGACTTAGCAATTTCTTGATACTCATCAGGATTGCTAGCGGTATCGGGGTCGCCAAGACGACGTGTTAATTCATTAAAAGTTTGTTCAACGGATTTTAGTTTGTCCAGTAAGTATGATTCAGCCATGACGAGTGCGATCGCTCCTTAAAAAATAACAAATTGGCTCGAGCATATAAATGAAAATCGACCCAGCTGATGCAGGGCCGTCGTTAACAGCAGAGCCAACTCGCTACTTTTTGTCTTGTTCGTCGCCAGATGTTTGAGTGCTGCTCATACCGTACTTGCGGAGGAAGCGCTCTACTCGACCTTCAGTGTCAATAATCTTCTGAGTACCGGTGTAAAAGGGGTGATTTCCAGACCAAACATCTACGTGCAATTCTGGCTTGGTAGAGCCAATGGTCATAACAACTTGACCGTTGCAGTAAACTTTAGCATCTGGATACCACTTGGGGTGAATATCAGCTTTAGCCATTGTTCTTTTTGTGATGAATCTATATAAATTATAACTTTCAGCGTTCAATTGAAGCTAGGGAGTGGGGAGATGCCCCATGCCCAATGCCCCATGCCCAATTCCCTAACGCTTAGAGTACTGAGGCGCTTTCCGAGCTTTATGTAAACCATATTTCTTCCGCTCTTTTGCTCTCGGATCGCGAGTCAAGTAACCTTCGGTTTTCAAAGGTGGGCGGTTGTCTGGATCTAGTTGGCACAAAGCACGAGCAACTCCCAAACGAACAGAATCAGCCTGTCCGGTCAAGCCGCCACCTTCTGCTTTTACCAAAATGTCATATTCATTTTCTAATCCCAGAGTTTCCAGGGGTGCTTTAATGACTCCCAGGTAGTTGGGGTTAAATTGGAAATACAAGTTTCCATCTTTACCGTTCACAGTCAGCTGACCGCTGCCTGGAACCAAGCGTACCCGTGCTACTGCGTTCTTACGACGACCAGTACCCCAGTATACGGCGCGACCGCTATTAGCATCTGCTACTACCATTAATTTTCTTCTCCAGGAATTGTACTAACTTTTAGTTCTTTAGGTTTTTGAGCATCATGGGGATGCGTAGGACCAGCGTAAACTTTTAGCTTGGTGAACAACTGCTTACCGAGGCTATTTTTAGGTAGCATACCTTTAACAGCTTGTTCTAAAATCCGCTCTGGTATGCGCTCTTGCAGTTTAGCGAAAGTTTCGGTTTTCATCCCACCGGGACGACCAGAATGGCGGCGGTAAAGCTTTTGAGTGCGCTTTTTGCCTGTGACTGCTACTTTCTCGGCATTAATGACGATTACGAAGTCACCTGTATCTAGATGGGGTGTATATTCCGGTTTCTTTTTGCCTCTCAATACCTGGGCGATTTCGCTAGCGAGGCGACCGAGGCGTTTATCGGTGGCATCTACTATGTACCACTCACGCTCAAGGGTTGCTTGAGAAGGAAGGTATGTTTTAACTGTTGTCATTTGTCATTTGTCCTTTGTCATTTTTAATTTGTCATTAGTCATTTGTCTTTTGTCATTTGTAGTTACTAAGAACCAATGACTAATGACTCTTGACTAGTGACGAACTTTGGCAAGGTGTCGTACCAAATCTCTTTTGGAAAGGGAAAATCTGGATAGCCGACTCGCAACAAGCATAAGCCTTGGGGCGGTGCGGCGTGTTTCACTTCTTCTCGACGTTGTTCTTTCCAGAGTTCGGTGAAGCTAGAAAGTGTTCGTTGTCCAGAACCTACTTGTACCAGCATCCCTACCAATAGCCGTACCATGCCATACAAAAATCCATCTGCCTGTATTTCAATATGGATAAATGGCCCACTGCGACGACACTCTGCTGCTTGCACCTCTACCCAGGAATGCGATCGCTTTGAGCCTGCACGGTGAAAAGCAGCTAAGTGATGCTTTCCCAAGAGAGGTTTCAAGGCAGCTTGGATTAAAGATTCATCCAGGGGTGCATAATAATAATGCCAACTGAAGGGTCTTACAAACAAGTTAAGCCGATCTTCAGTATATATTGTGTAGCGATACCGCCGATAGGCTGCACTAAAGCGAGCGTGCCAACGGTTATCTACACTAGCTGAAGCCCTGATTAATATATCTGGCGGCAGATAGCTATTTAGGATTGTTGCCCATTTGTGAGGCGGAATTAAACCTGTGGCTTCAAAATGAGCTACTTGAGCAGCAGCGTGAACTCCAGAATCGGTTCGCCCGGCACCATGTAGTGTTACATGATACCCAAGAATAGTAGCGATCGCAATTTCGATCTCTTCTTGGACTGTCCGATGTTGCTTTTGCCGTTGCCAGCCATGAAAATGAGTGCCTAGGTATTGTATTACCAAGGCTACTCGATGAGTTTGTGTAGGCTGGTGGCTTTCTAACATACAGATTTTGTCCTTTGTCCTTCGTCATTTGTCCTTTGTCAGTTGTCCTTTGTTATTCACTAATGACCAATGACTAATGACCAATAACCAATGACTAAATGACTTAAACCAATTCAATTATTGCCATTTTTGCATTATCGCCCCGACGCGGTACGGTATGCAGGATGCGGGTATAACCGCCCTGGCGATCGCCATATCGAGTTGGAGCTTGCTCAAATAGAGCGTGAACCAGTTGTTTGTCGAAGATATAGCCAAGAGCTTCCCGGCGTGCTGCCAAGGAGCCATTTTTAGCTAGAGTAATCATTTTTTCCACTTCACTTCGCAGAACTTTTGCTCTAATTAAAGTGGTGGTGATCTTACCATGACGGATCAGCTCGGTGGCGAGCGATCGCAGTAGAGCACGGCGTTGATCGGCTGGTTTACTGAGTTTTTTGACGCGACAACGGTGACGCATAATTATGCACTATGAATTATGAACGGTTTTTTTAAGGGTGTTTAGAGCCTCTTTCCATTGGCAGGGTGATGCCCAAGCGTCGCTGCAAAGCTTCCACGACCTCTTCTGCTGATTTCTGCCCAAAGTTCTTAATTTCTAAGAGGTCTTCTTGGGTATAATCCAACAAATCTGCCACAGAGTTAACTTGTGCCCGTTTGAGACAGTTATATGCCCGCACAGAAAGTTGCAACTCTTCGATGGGTATCTGGGCAGTTGGGTCGTCTGGAATCTCTGAACCTGTGTCTGTTGGTTCTAGGGAGATGTCTTTCAACGGGTTGAATAAATCTACCAAGATTCCAGCAGCCGAAGATAGTGCTTCCTGGGGGGAAATACTGCCATTTGTCCAAACTTCCAACAGCAGTCGGTCTTTTGGAATCAAGCCTTCCCCACGAGATTCTTCAACACTATAGTTGACTTTTCGCACCGGCATAAATATTGAGTCGATTTGCAGAAAGTCCAACGATGTGGCTTCCTCACGTCCTCGCTCTACGGTGCGATAGCCTTTACCTTTCTCAATCCGAAATTCCATTTCCAGCTTTCCACCCTCAGCGATGGTGGCTACATACTGAGTCGGATCGATGACTTCTACTTCACTGGGCAAATCAAAATGTGCCGCAGTGATTGTTGCTGGTCCGGTAACGAGTAATCTACCAATCTGAGGCTGCGAGGAATAGTTTTTGAGGATAACTTCCTTCATTTTCATGAGGATTTCCAGCACATCTTCCCGCACGCCCGGAACTGTAGCAAACTCGTGTGAAACGCCTGCAATCCGCACTGCTGTAACTGCTGTACCTTCTAGGTTGGAGAGTAAAACTCGCCGCAGTGCATTGCCAACCGTTGTTCCTTGACCGCGTTCTAGAGGTTCCAGAACAAATTTACTGTAATGGTTCCGACTTTCTTCAGTATTAGACTCTACACATTCAATCTGAAACTGCGCCACGGATGAGCCTCCCTTTTTCTAAGGTGCTGCTAGCAGACAAATCAATTGCCTCCCGAATTGAATTTATGTCCTGTAGATTATTAGGTATATCAAACTATTAGTATAAAATTACGGTATAGTTTGACACTACCTTTTAGCTTGCAGGTGCTAATAATATTTTGGGTTACCGAAGTTTAACAGCTTTCCCTTTGGGAAATCTGACTCATTTTCGGTCGCCCAAGCTTTCACACAATGACAATTTGCACGTTAGACGCCCAATCGTTCATTGAAAGTAATTTTACTTACTTTGGTTGTAGCTTCTCTTACTCAATGCCCAAGTCTTGGGGTTTAAACTCGACGGCGCTTGGGTGGACGGCAACCATTGTGAGGAATGGGGGTAATATCCCGAATGAGCGTAATTTCCAGTCCTGCTCCTTGAAGCGCCCGGATAGCGGTTTCTCTACCTGCTCCTGGCCCACTGACCATTACCTCAATTTGGCGCATTCCTTGATCAATGGCTCTACGGGCTGCACTTTCAGCAGCAGTTTGCGCTGCAAAGGGAGTTCCCTTTTTTGCTCCCTTAAAACCGCTAGAACCAGCACTAGCCCAGGAGATGACATCTCCATTTTGATCGGTAATGGTGACAATGCTATTGTTGAAAGTAGACTGGATGTAGGCCATCCCACTGGGTACATTCCGTTTCTGCTTCTTGCTCCCGGTTTTTTTAGTTGGTTGTCTCGCCATACTTGTTTAGTTGATTTAAGGTAAAACTTGCTCGGATTAGCAAGCGTTGCAAAATTATTTCCCTGGAGCCTTCTTCTTCCCAGCCACTGTCTGCCTTCTCCCTCGACGGGTTCTGGCATTGGTGCGAGTTCTTTGTCCTCTGACTGGTAAGCCCATGCGATGACGACGACCTCTGTAGGTACCAATGTCAACTAAGCGCTTGATGTTCAAAGACTCCAAGCGCCGCAAGTCGCCTTCAACTTGATAGTTGGCTTCTATTTCCCCTCTTAGGGCTGTCACATCGGCATCACTTAAGTCCTTAACGCGAATGTCTGGGTTCACACCAGTAGCCGCTATAATTTCTTGAGCGCGTGATAACCCAATTCCGTAGATGTAAGTCAGACCGATCTCAACGCGCTTATCGCGTGGAAGGTCTACTCCGGCAATACGTGCCACAATGAACTCTCCCTATTGTTCTCGCAATTACTGTTGGTTGGAAAAACGTGATTAATCGCGTTTTTTCGTTTTAATGATGATATGCGTGCTACAACTCACTCTGTTGGTAAGAGTGTTATCCTTGACGTTGCTTGTGCTTGGGGTTCACGCAGATCACCATAACGCGACCACGACGTTTGATCACGTTGCACTTTTCACAAATTTTCTTGACTGAGGCTCTAACTTTCATGCCTTTTATTTTTTGACTCCAAATATAAAATTATAGCATTTCTAGGGAAATTAATCCAGTTAAATGACTAGCAAACAGCCAAAAAAATGGTTTTATGGTAAAATTCTCTACATATACTTACTTCTTTCTTAATCGATAAGTAATTCTGCCTTTGCTCAAGTCATAAGGAGTTAGCTCTACCTTGACGCGATCACCGGGCAAAATCTTGATATAATTTCGGCGAATCTTGCCGGAAATGTGAGCTAGCACGTTAAAGCCATTGTCCAAGTCAACGCGAAACATCGCATTGGGCAGGGACTCTGTAACCGTGCCTTCCATTTCAATCAAATCTTGCTTAGACAATTTGTTTTTTCCTCAACTCAACAATTTCGTGTTCAGTTGCAGTACTTTATCTGCAACTGAACACACTTTAAGAAATATATCAACAGTTTATTAATATATCTTAGCTAAAATTGATCTTTTTCTTGGCATGGGGAGTGGAGAGAGACGCGATTAATAGCGTCTGTATTGGTAAATTTCCTATTACCCATTGCCTACTCTCCATTCCCTACTCCCCTTTCAGGAAGCAATTACCCTTTGTAGTTCACTAGTGACATCTTCTTGGGACTGATTACCATTGACTGTTAGAAGTTTTTTGCGATCGCCGTAATAATCAATTAAAGGTGCAGTTTCAGCGCGGTACACTTCCAAACGACGACGAATCACCTCTTCGGTATCATCTTTTCGTCCTCTAGCTAGCAAACGTGCAATCACAACTTCATCTGGTGCATCTAGATTGACTACCCTTTCGCCACTCTGATGTATTTCTTCCAGTAACTTCTCTAGAAAACCTGCTTGGGTTACTTTGCGGGGAAAACCATCAAGAATCCAACCATTTTTGGCATCTGGTTGACTGAGGCGCTCCTGTACCAAGTCCTGCACTAGCTGATCGGGTACTAACTCACCGCTATCAACATAACCTTGAGCCTTGATTCCCAAATGAGTTTGCTCTTTCATGGCTTGTCTTAAGATTTCACCAGTAGAAATATGGGGAATATTCAAGTGTTCAGCCAAAGTTTGAGCTTGTGTTCCTTTACCCGCTCCAGGTGGTCCCAAGAAGATTAATCGCGTCACTATTATTTCACCATTCCTTCATAGCGCTGAGAGATGACATAAGTTTGGACTTGTTTGGCTGTCTCAATTGCCACACCCACTAAAATTAATAAAGAGGTAGCACCTATTCCCTGGAAAGTTTTCACATTCAAAGCGCTTTCCACGGCGGTAGGGATAATCGCAACCAAGCCCAAAAAGATCGCACCCAAAAAAGTGAGTCGGTTGGACACGCGTTCGATATACTCGCTAGTTGCCTTGCCGGGACGAATTCCAGGAATACTAGAACCCATTTTCTTCAAGTTCTGCGCCACATCTACCGGGTTGAGAATCAAGGAAGAATAGAAGTAGCTGAAGAAAACGATGGAAATCATGTAGACCAAGGCATAGACCCAGGAGCTAGAACCACCTGGACTCAAATAAGTGTTAACTATATTGGCCAATTCGGCATTTTTAGTAAAGTTGGCGATCAGCAGTGGCAAACTGAGGATGGCAGCGGCAAAAATAATTGGCATCACGCCGCCTTGATTTAAGCGCAGGGGCAGATAGCTACGCTGCTCTGCCAATACTCGCCGACCTACTTGGCGACGAGCCGAAATAATCGGGATGCGGCGCATTCCTTCTTGCACAATTACAATACCAACAATTGTTGCTAGGAAAACTAAGAGCAGCACTATCACACGCCCCACTGTTTCCCGACCACCGACTTGCACCAAGTCGATGGTATCGCCTAAGGCTTTTGGTAATGACGCGACAATATTGACAAAAATCAACAATGATGCTCCGTTACCAATACCACGTTCTGTAATCAGTTCTGATGCCCACATTACGAACATGGAACCAGCAGTCAGAGCGATCGCAGTTTCAGCTACGAAAATTGGCCCTGGCTTTAAGGCGAATTGCTGGATGAATAATGCCGAAAAAGCTGTACTTTGTAGAATTGCCCAAACTACAGTGACATAGCGGGTAATTTGCGATATTTTACGCCGACCTGCTTCGCCTTCATTTTTCTGTAAATTTTCTAAAGATGGAATCGCTGCGGTGAGCAATTGGATGATAATAGACGCATTAATGAAGGGCAAAATTCCTAAAGCAAAGACTCCCAAAGTCGAAAGTCCTCGCCCGGAAAATATATCCAATAAGCCAAATATGGAATTATTTCCCGATATGGCTTCGGCAAATCTAGGTCTATCAATGCCTGGTACGGGTAAGAATATACCCAGGCGAACCAAAATTAAAATACCGACAGTGACAAGCAGCCTACCTCTGAGTCCGGCTGCTTGCGCCATCTGCATAAAAGTTTCTTGAGCCGTTGGGGCTTTATCTCGACTGATCATAGAGTGCTACCTTTATAGTGAACCAGGCGCTGACAGCGAGTTGGCTTCCATTTAAGTGCGCTGTTCCGGCTCACTCATAAGACTTCACAACTACCACCAGCTGCCTCAATTTTGCTACGAGCTGAACCTGTGAAAGCTGCCGCTTGTACCTTGAGCGGAATGCTCAATTCCCCGTTACCTAAAATTTTCAATGGTCCCTTGACAGCAGTCAGGATACCTGCGGCTTTCAAGGAGGTCAAAGTTACTTCCGTATTAGCAGGAAGAGAGGCTAGCTTCTCTACATTAATCGTAGTGTAAATCTTCTGATTAACAATCGGAAAGCCCTTCAGCTTAGGTAAGCGGCGGTACAACGGCTGTTGACCACCTTCAAAACCTGGCCGAGTACCACTACCAGAACGAGATTTTTGACCTCGCATACCTAAACCAGCACTGGCACCTTGACCGGCAGAAATACCTCTGGCTACACGCTTCTTGCGTTTCTTTGAGCCTTTTTGCGGCTTAACATCGTTGAGTCTCATGATGTAATTAGTTCTTGTTTACACAAAAGCTCTGTAAGTGGGACTCTACTAAATGTAGAGACTTTCAATAGGAATACCGCGATCTTCCGCGACTTCAGCAAGAGTCCGCAGTGTAGATAAGGCATTGACTGCGGCTCTAGCATTATTGAGCGGATTGTTAGAGCCAAGTTGCTTGGCTAATACGTTACGAACTCCTGCCAATTCCAGCACAGTCCGCACAGCACCACCAGCAATTACCCCAGTACCAGGTGAGGCTGGGCGCATCATCACTTTCGCACCGCCACCGACACCATTAATGGGATGGGGGATGGAGTTGGATTTGGTGATGGGGATATCAATGAGGTGTTTTTTGCCGTCGGCTACGCCTTTTTTGACGGCGCCAATTACATCTGAGGCTTTGCCTACTCCGACACCAACTTGACCGCGTTCGTTACCGACAACAACGATCGCTCGGAAGCTGAGTTTTTTACCACCTTTAACCACTTTACTTACGCGTCGGATTTGGATAACCCGTTCTTGCCAAGTGGTTTCTTCTTTTTTGGCACGCTTTGTTCTACTTTTACGCTCTGTTGCCATAATTTAGTGCTCTGATGAACGTCATTTGTCAGCTGTCATTTGTCTTTTGTCATTTGTCATTTGTCCAATAACCAATGACCAATGACTAATGACCAATGACTTTAGAAATCTAAACCAGCTTCGCGGGCTGCATCAGCTAGTGCTTTAACACGACCATGATATAAATTACCACCGCGATCAAAGACTACTTTGGTGATGCCTTTTTCTAGCGATCGCACTGCGATCAACTTACCAACTTGCACCGATGCGTCGCGGTTTGCACATGACGCTAAACTAGATTTCAACTCTGGTTCTACAGTCGATGCGGCCACGATGGTTTGATGCTGAGTATCATCAATTATCTGGGCGTAAATATGTTCATTAGAACGAAATACCGCTAAACGGGGACGTTCTGGCGAGCCAATAACTTTGCCACGAACACGTCGATGACGACGGTTTTTTGATTCTCTACGAGTAAGTTTCATTTCTACTTCTTACCACCCTTACCAGTCTTACCAGCTTTCCGTCTGACCACTTCACCGGCATAGCGAATGCCTTTACCTTTGTAAGGTTCTGGTGGACGAACGGCACGAATTTTGGCGGCTGTGTTACCGACGATTTCTTTGTCATAGCCACTGACAATGACGTTAGTGGTACCTTCAACTGCAAATTGAATTCCATCTGGTGGTTCAATTTGCACCGGATGGCTGTAACCCATATTTAAAAGTAGGTTACGCCCTTGAAGTTGTGCCCGGTAACCAACACCTTGAATTTCTAAACGGCGCTGAAAACCTTGGGAAACTCCCTCGACCATGTTCGCAACTAAAGTGCGGCTTAAGCCGTGCAGCTGCTTTGAAGTCCGAGTTTCATCCCGACGATTTACCTGTAATATGTCTCCCTCTTGAGAGAGTGAAACATTAGGTGTGAGAGTGCGAGAAAGTTCTCCTTTCGGGCCTTTCACTACAATATTCGTACCATCGATCGCCACTTGAACTTTGGCGGGAATAGTAATTGGACGTTTACCGATCCGAGACATGACTTTTTGTCCTTTGTTATTTGTCCTTTGCCTTTTGTCTTTTGTCTTTCACTAATGACTAATGACAAATGACTAATGACCAATGACTACCAAACGTAACAAAGCACTTCGCCACCCAAGTTCTGACGCCGCGCTTCGCGGTCAGTCATAATGCCACTGGATGTAGAAATAATGGCAATGCCAATGCCGCCTAGTACCCTTGGTAATTCTTTTCTGTTGGAATAAACACGCAAGCCAGGCTTACTCACTCGCTTTAAGGCGGTGATCAGAGGTTGACGGTTTTTACCCTTATATTTCAGGGAAATCACCAGATTGTGTTTTACCCCTTCTTCTGCTTCTTCGATTTCAGCAATAAAGCCTTCCTCCCGTAGCACTTTGGCAATGCTCCGAGTCATTTTTGTAGCTGGCACTTGTGTAGTTTGATGCCGCGCCAGGTTGGCATTGCGGATGCGCGTCAGCATATCTGCAATTGTGTCGTTAGCCGCCATCGTTCCCTCTATAGATGAACTTATTGATCGCGAAAGGGCATTCCTAATTCTTTAAGTAAGGCGCGTCCCTCTTCGTCGTTTTTTGCTGTGGTGATGATGGAAATATCCATCCCACGCACTTGATCGATGCTGTCGTATTCGACTTCTGGAAAAATTAGCTGTTCTCTGACACCCAGAGTGTAGTTACCGCGTCCGTCAAAGCTTTTAGCGCTAACGCCGCGAAAATCTCGAATTCTGGGTAATGACAAACTAACTAGTCTGTCGAAAAAGGCATACATCCGTTCGGCTCTGAGAGTAACCATGATCCCTACAGGCATCCCTTGACGAATCTTAAAGCCAGCGATCGCCTTTTTCGCCCGTGTCACCACTGGTTTTTGACCCGTGACCAAGGCAATTTCATTAATGGATGCTTCCAGCGACTTCGCATTTTGAGCTGCTTCACCCAAACCCCGGTTAATAGTAACTTTTACCAACTTCGGTACTTGATGAACGTTGGTATATTGAAACTGATTAATCAGTTTGGGGACGATTGTCTCTTGATATAAGCTTTTGAGTCTTGTTGTCGCCATAGTTTTTTGTCCTGATATCCCTGGGCTTGGTCAGGGAACTTTTATTGTCCTTTGTTATTTGTCCTTTGTCTTTTGTTATTTGTCTTTTTACTAATAACTAATGACTAATGACTAATGACTAATGACTATTTATCCAGAATCTCGCCAGTTTTCTTGAGTTTTCTGACTTTTTTGCCTTCTGAGGTAAAGGTATAACAAACACGACTGGCAACGTTTTGCTTGGTGGAATAAAGCATTACGTTAGAGCTATGAATTGGGAACTCTTGGGTCATAATTCGCCCAGATTCCCCTTCTTGCTGGGGTTTGACGTGCTTGGTTTTAATGTTTACACCTTTGACGATGACTTTACTCAGTTGGGGAAGTGCCTGGATAATTTCACCAACTTTTCCTTTGTCTTTGCCAGCAATCACTTGTACGGTGTCGCCAGTTTTGACGTGCATTTTGTGGAATACTTTGGGCGTACCCTGTTTGGTTGCCATTAAAGCACCTCCGGAGCCAGAGAAACGATTTTGGTAAAGTTTTTATCGCGCAGTTCCCGTGCAACTGGGCCAAAAACCCGTGTGCCTCTGGGATTACCATCTTTGTTGATGATCACAGCAGCGTTATCATCAAAGCGAATGCTCATACCGCTGTCACGAGATACAGCTTTACGAGTGCGGACAATTACTGCTTCCACAACATCAGACTTTTTTACAGCCATGTTAGGTGTAGCATCTTTGACAACGGCGATAATCTTATCGCCGATAAAACCATAACGACGGTTGCCTCCGCCTAAGATGCGGATGCACATTAGTTTACGGGCACCGCTATTATCTGCGACATTCAGGTAAGTCTGGGGTTGAATCACAATTATTCTCCCTTGTAATGTTGTTAGTTTCTAACAACGATGAGGTTTAAGTAGGCTTGACGTTCAGGACTTCTGTGATTTTCCAGCGCTTGGTTTTGCTCAGGGGTCTTGTTTCCTGAATGCGAACGCGATCGCCTACTTTACACTTATTTTCTTCGTCGTGAACTTTATATCGTTGGGTGTTAACCACAATTTTGCCGTACTTGGGGTGAGGAGCGCGGTTTTCTATGGCTACTACCACAGTTTTTTGCATTTTATCGCTCACTACCAAGCCAACTCGTTCTTTAACTGCCATAATCTCCTACTTTTCTTCTTTAGCCGATTGACTTGCTGCCCGTTTGCGTTCTGTCTCTAGCGTTAGCAACTGGGCTAGGCGGTGTCGCATTTGTCGGAACTGGTGAGGCTTTTCTAGTTGTCTTGTAGCTTTTTGTAAGCGCAACTGAAATAGTTGTCTTTTGATCGCGACAATTTCTTCAGAAAGTTTTTCGTCACTTAATTCTCTTGCTTCTGAAATCTTGGGAAGAGGCATAAGCTACTCCTGCTCCTGTGGTTGAGAGCGCACAATAAACTTAGTTTTTATAGGCAATTTAAATGAAGCCAAACGCATAGCTTCACGGGCGATTTCTTCCGAAACCCCACCGATTTCAAACAAAATTCGTCCTGGCTTGACTACAGCTACCCAAAACTCTGGATTACCTTTACCGGAACCCATCCGGGTTTCAGCAGGACGCATGGTTACAGGTTTATCAGGGAAAATCCGAATCCAGATTTGTCCACCCCGACGAATATAACGGGTCATTGCCCGACGAGAAGCCTCGATTTGCCGGGAGGTAATCCAAGCAGGTTCTTGCGCTTGGAGTGCAAAATCACCGAAGTTGAGGGTGCTACCACGGGTGGCTAGTCCCTCCATCCGTCCGCGCTGTTGTTTGCGGAATTTAGTTCTTCTAGGGCTTAACATGGTTTGTTACTTGTCATTTGTCATTTGTCCTACCCTACGGGAAGCCGCCAAAGGGCGTCTATGTCATTTGTCATCTGCCATTTATTAATGACTAATGACTAATGACGATTTATCCTTCATTTGAGCGGTCTTCAAATTGCTGGCGACGACGTTGTTGTTGACGACGACGGGGTTCACGATCGCGATCGCGGGGATCGCGTTCACGTTCGCGGCTTGCAGGTGGTAGGGGGGTTTCTTCCTGTCCAGGAATAATTTCTCCCTTAAACACCCATACTTTGATGCCCAGAATGCCGTAAACAGTCTTTGCCGTGCAATAAGAGTAGTCAATGTCAGCCCGTAACGTATGTAAAGGTACTCTACCTTCACGAGTCCACTCTGTCCGGGCAATTTCTGCACCGTTGAGCCGACCGCTGACTTGGATTTTAATCCCTTGAACACCAGCGCGTTGGGCCCGTTGAATCGATTGCCGCACTACCCGCCGAAAGGATACTCGGCGTTCTAATTGTTGAGCAATATATTCGGCAATTAGATAGGCATCAGCATCAACTCGTTGAACTTCAACTACGTTAATGCGAATTTGGCGATTACTACCTAACAATCCTTGGAGTCCGGTACGTAAGGATTCAATGCCTTGCCCACCACGGCCCACTACTACACCTGGTCTAGCTGTGCGTACTTCTAAGTCGATTTGGTCGGCTTTGCGCTCAATCCGAACTTCGGAAATCCCGGCGTTGTTTTGAGCCTGCCTACCCAGCTTTTGTTCTATATATTGACGCAGTTTGTAGTCTTCTTGTAAAAGTTCTGGATAACGATCAGCAACAGCAAACCAACGGGATTGATGTTCATGTGTAATACCCAGGCGAAAACCAACTGGATGAATCTTCTGTCCCACGAATGCTTCCTCTAAGATTTCTTACTTTACGTAATTTATTCGTGTAAGCGTGCTTATTTTTCTGGGGCGGCTCCAACAGCCACAGTAATATGACACGTCGGCTTGCGAATTTGGTAAGCTCGACCTTGCGCTCTTGGTTGGAACCGCTTTAATGGTGGCCCTTGATCAGCATAAGCCTGAGTAATCACTAGTTGAGTCCGATCTAACCCAGCGTTGTGTTCGGCATTGGCAGCAGCGCTTCTGAGAACCTTCAATATGGGTTCAGTGGCGCGATAGGGCATGAATTCTAGGATGATTAATGCTTCACGGTACGATCGCCCGCGAATTTGATCGAGTACCCGACGCACTTTGTAGGCCGAGATGCGGATAAAACGAGCGATCGCTTTTACTTCAGTAGTATTAGTAGCCATAATTTTCTCCAATTTTGTCATTTGTCGTTTGTCATTTGTCATTTGTCTTTCAGCTCCTGACTAATGACTCATGACTAATGACTACCTACCTGCTTTTTTGTCGCTTTTTCCATGACCTCTGTAGGTGCGTGTCGGCGCAAATTCACCCAACTTGTGTCCTACCATCTGTTCATTTACAAAAACTGGAACGTGTTGTCGTCCGTTGTGAACAGCTATGGTATGACCTACCATTAGAGGCAAAATTGTCGAAGCTCTTGACCAAGTTTTAATAACTTCTTTTCTGTTGTTGTCGTTGAGCTTTTCAATTTTCTTTAGGAGATGATCCGCAACGAAAGGACCTTTTTTTAGAGAACGACCCATAGTTCAATTTTGGATTTAGGATTTAGGAATTATGAGTGGGGAGTGAGGAGTGAGGAATTAGGAGTTAGATTTTACTCTCAACTTATAACTCTTAACTCTTAACTCCTAACTCTTTAAGACTCACGACCACCGCGACCGCGTTTGGAAGACTTACGGCGACGACGGATAATCAATTTGCTGCTAAGTTTCTTACGATTGCGTGTCTTCGCGCCCAATGTGGGTTTACCCCAAGGTGTAACAGGTCCTGATCTACCGATAGGTGCCCTACCCTCACCACCACCATGTGGGTGATCCACTGGGTTCATGACGCTACCTCTAACCTTAGGACGGCGACCTTTCCAGCGATTTCGTCCTGCTTTACCTGCACTCAGGTTTCTCGCATCGGTGTTGCCTACTTGCCCAATGGTGGCGTAGCATTCGCGCCGAATCAAGCGGACTTCTCCTGAAGGCAACTTGAGAGTTACATAATTACCTTCTTTTGCCACAACTTGAGCGCTAGCACCAGCAGCACGCACGATTTGACCACCTTTGCCAGGAGTCAGTTCTACGTTGTGAACACCAGTACCCAAGGGAATCCTTGAAAGAGGTAAAGCATTACCATCTTCAAAGGGAGCTTCAGGCCCAGAAATAATTATTGTTCCAACTTTCAACCCGTTGGGATGGAGGATATAACGTTTTTCGCCATCTTGGTAATACAAAAGGGCAATTCGGGCATTGCGGTTAGGATCGTATTCAACTGCTGCGACTTTGGCAGGAATATTATGTTTATCCCTTTTAAAATCGATGATCCGGTAAAGTTGTTTGTGTCCGCCACCCCGGCGACGACTGGTAATCCGCCCGGTATTATTCCGACCTTTAGCGCGATGCTTCGAGGTAGTTAGGGATTTTTCTGGCTCGGTTTTTGTGATTTCCGCAAAGTCAGAAACTGTAACTTGGCGAGTGCTGGGGGTATAAGGGCGATAAGAACGAGTACCCATAATCTATTTTGGATTTTGGATTTTGGATTTACTTAATTTTGGATTTTGAATTTTGGATTTTGGATTTAATGAGTGTTTAACTAATTGCGACCATCTTGGGGACTTATTAAGTAAACTCCTCAATCTAAAATCTAAAATCTAAAATCTAAAATTCCTAGACTTCTGGGAATAGAACTTGTCTAATCTTGTCTTCATCCCCAGGGGCGACGGTAACAATGGCTCGCTTATATTGGGGCTTATAACCGATAAATTTGCCAACACGCCGCTTTTTACGCGGTGGTAAGGTTGTGTTGACTTTTACAACCTTGACCTGAAACAAGTCTTCAATCGCAGCCTTGATTTCTGGCTTAGATGCCTTTGGAATTACTTCAAACGTGTACTTATTCTGCTCCATCAAGATAGTCGCTTTCTCGGTGACTATTGGGCGACGCACTAAGTCGGCAAGGTCGCGGGGGTCAAAGCTAGGCACTGTAGACCTCCTGAATTTTTTCTAGGGCTGATGCCGTAACTACAATTTTGTCAGCGTGCAGTAAATCAAAAACATTTAGCTGGTCGGCTGCAATTAGTTTTAAATTTTCAATGTTGCGGGCTGACAAATAAACATTATCTGTATCCGCAATTTCAGACAAAATTAACAGTGCCTTGCTTTCTGGCACTACTCCCCAACGGGCAAGTGCTGCCACTAAGTCTTTTGTCTTCGGGCGAGATAGCTCGGTGCTAAATTCTTCTACTACGATCAAGTCTTCAATACGACCCACAAATGCTGTCCGCAGTGCTAAACGTCGCTCCTTGCGGTTCAACTTCAGGTCGAAGTCTCTAGGCTTTGGTCCAAAGATTACACCACCACCACGCCACAGTGGTGAACGAATAGACCCTGCACGAGCGCGACCAGTACCTTTTTGCCGCCAAGGTTTACGGCCACCGCCTCTGACTTCAGCACGAGTTTTTGTACTGGCATTTCCTTGACGAGCATTAGTCAATTGCCGTACCAAGGCGCGATGCACAATATGAGACGCTGTTTCTTCCTTGGCAACGCGCAACTCGAAGGTCGTCTCGCCGACCTGTTCTCCTTGCCAATTTTTAACTACGCTTTCAACCATCTTTGTTATTTGTCCTTTGTCATTTGTCATTTGTCATTTGTCTTTTGCCATTTGTCCTTAGCCAATGACTAATGACTAATGACTCTTGACTAATGACTTTTGACTATCCCACTATTTTTGCAGGCACAACACTTACTAGAGCGCCCGGTTTACCAGGAATTGCTCCTTTAATAAGTAATAAGTTGCGTTCTGCATCAACTCGCACTATGGTCAGCTTACGGATTGTGATACGTTTGCCACCTAAACGGCCTGCCATCCGCTTACCTGGATAGACACGACCTGGTGTTGTACCAGCACCAATAGAACCTGGCGCTCTGTGGTTTTTGGAACCGTGGGACATGGGCCCCCGACCAAAGTTGTTACGCTTCTGGTTACCCGCAAAGCCGCGACCGATGCTTGTGCCGACTACATCGACAATCTGACCTGCACTAAAAATATCTGCTTTAATCTCTTGACCTAAAGCATAATCACCAGAACTTTCGGTGTGATATTCATTTAGGTGACGCAATGCTGGGGCAGATGATTTAGCTAAATGACCCAGTAGTGGTCTGTTCAGTGCCTTTGGTTTGACTTCGCCAAAACCAACTTGAATGGCAAAGTAACCGTCGGTTTGTTTCGTTTTAACTTGTGTAACGGTGCATGGCCCTGCTTGAATGACAGTCACAGGAATAGCTACTCCTGCTTCGTCAAATATTTGGGTCATGCCCAGCTTGGTGCCGAGAATACCTACAGACACAGTAACTGGTTCTCCTTTCTACTTGCTGACCTTGGAATTGGACTCTAGAGGACACGCTTTGTACGCATCAATTTAGGCTGGGTTAGCCTGCGAAATTTGGAATGGTTTAAAATAAACCGCTCCAAATGCTTTCGGACACAACAAACCGTGTCCGTACTGCTTGGTGAATCTGTTTAGCTTCACTCACTAGATCACCAGAACAGCCACAAGTCCCTTCCCATTGGGAAGGAGTAACTTCTGGAATCAATGCAAGGCGCTACAGCTTTAAGCTGTGTGCAGCAATGCTTTCGTCCAAGCAATTGCTCTGGCACTTTCTGGAGGCAGCGCTGTCGGCGGGTTTTCCGATTTTTAGACGCCCATAAGACGGCTTCCCGGAGATTGGCTACTGCCGTGTTGCAGTTGGACTTAAGCGGTTTTTACCACCCAGTATCCGTTAACTGAGACTGACGTAATGCCATGAAACCAACATTGCTGCTCAGTTTTTACTTCCTTAAACACCTTAAACTATTGTTTAAGATTTCGCCTGCTTTTTCAGACGCATAGGAGTAACTGTACTCTGGAGCTTTGGATTGGCTTTAATTTTTCGTCCATAAGCTCCAATGTTGACCTGAAAGCTTTCTTAGTTTACCAGTCTATGATCAATCTTAGTTAGATTATCCAATTTGGATTGAGTCATCAGTTTCTGATACTAACACTATCTCAAAATGACAGTAAGAAGTGGGTCTAATTTGCGTTTTTGGTCACAATCTAATAATATAAATTATTTATTTATGTTTGTCTAGTAATTTATAGAGTTATTTTTGGGAAGTGGGGAAGAAGCAGTGGAGCAGGGAGGCAGGGGGCAGGGCGCAAGGGGGGTGGAAAAGAGGGATTGGGGCAGGGTGCGCTTTGCAGTGGACAAAGTTTCCCTTTTCCCCCTGCTCCCTGCTCCCTGCCCCTCTGGCTCTTCCCCACTTCCCAAAGAAAATGCTTTTAATCTATCAGTTCAGGGTAAATAATAGAAATATCTAAGTGGGATAACACGAAAATCTATGGCACTAATTACCACTGGCAACGGTTTAATGCGCGATCTGGAAAAATTTGGCGCTCTTGGCGTGTATGTACCTCTGGAAGGGGGTTATGAAGGTCGATATCAGCGCCGACTACGCGCAGCTGGCTATACTACCCTCCACATTACCGCCAAAGGGTTGGGCGACATAGCTACGTATCTCACACGAATTCATGGAGTCAGACCTCCTCATCTTGGTAAAAAAAGTAATGGTAGTGGTGCGGCAGTAGGCCATGTGTACTATTTGCCACCAATTATCAATTCTCATCTAGAACAGCTACCACCAAAGTCAAAGGGGCTGGTTTTGTGGATTATTGAAGGGCATATTCTTTCCAATGAGGAACTTGAGTATTTAACGAATTTGCCTCAGCTAGAACCACGAGTAAGAGTAGTCATTGAGAGAGGTGGCGATCGCGCCTTCCGTTGGACTTCTCTAGAAAAAACTCTGTTAGCTAGTTAGTCCTTTGTGATTAGTCATTAGTCATTTGCTCATGACTAATGACTCAATTCAATCAGCATTTCAATAATGCTGACTCGAAAACCACAAGATGCAAATAACTGCCGTGAAGCCTCATTAGCAATTGCTGTATCTAGACGAATTTGCTTAACGCCCATCTGATGAAAGCGTTCAACAGTTAGCATCACCATCTGCCGCGCAATTCCGTTTTGGCGATATTCCGGCTCAACCCAGATATCATGAATAAAAGCAAATTCCTGTAACCGATAAATTGGTATTTCTTGCTCAATTGTCGCCACCAGAAAAGTTACAAGTTGTCCTTCACTTTCGGATACTAGAAATACACTACGATCGCTATTTGCCAAACGTGTCAACCATTGTTCATAACGCTGTTCTGGATTTTGCACAAAACCATACTTGGCAGAATCCCACGACTGGTGCAAGGCAGAAATTTTGGCAACCATTGGGAAAACTGCGGGTACGTCATCTGTGCTAGCGGGACGGATCAGCATAAATTCATTCTGGAATTTGTTCCAGAAACGGTATAAGTGGGTATCTGGAATGGTTATAAGGTTTAGAGACTATGGCAAACGACTTTCTGATTTTGAGGAAGAAATTCAACAGTTGAAGCACAGGTTGTAATCAAGGTTTTAATCTTGTTGGTGAGCGAATTTATAAGCACCCCAGAGAGAAAGAGCGATCGCAATCACTAGCAAAATCGGTATGCTGTACCAAGGGAACTGAGACAAAGGTAAATGGGCCGCTGCACGTAGTCCGATGCTGGCGTAGGTGAGTGGTAACAGGTAAACTACGACTTTGAGGGCATCTGGTAATGTACCTGGGTCAAAGAAGGTGGCTCCTAAGAATGACATGGGGATAATTATAAAGTTGTTGTAGAGTCCAACTGATTCGAGCGATCGCACACTCAATCCCACAATCACGCCTAACCCAGCAAATACCGAACAATTCAACACTACCAATAATAGAAATAGTGGGTTGAGAAAATTCCAGTTTCCAGTCAATAGCACCGCTACCAGAATCACCGAACCCGATGTCATCAACCCCCGCACTACTCCCGCCAGCATTTTTCCGATATGTAACGCTAAGGGATGTATAGGAGTTAACAACAATTCCTCAAAGGTTTTGGTAAATAGTCTGTCTCCACAAATCGAAAATGTCGTTCCACCAAAGCTAATTGTCATCGACGATAGCGCCACCATTCCCGGTAATATGAATTCCAAATAGTTGTTATAGTTACCACTAATCCCTGAGCCTGGTTTGATGGAACTACCCAAACCCAAGCCAAAAGCTAAAATATATATTAGTGGGGAAATTAAGCCTGATGCAGCAACTTGTACGATTCTGACACGTAAATCTAACCAATCTCCCCAAAAAATAGTGAGACTATCAGCTAGAAGGATTTGAAGTTGCGAAGTTTTGAACTTCTTGCTTGAAAATAATGCTCTTTGAGATGCCACTTGCTTCTAATTAGTTATTAAAACTTTATTAAATTTTAATTTACATGGTTTAACACATCAATTACCAGGGGTAACAAAAATATTTCATAGGAATACGAAAAATTCCTCTGGGAAAGTTATAAATACAGGTTTCTCCTGCTCAGACTTTTCGCAAAATTACAAACATCAAGCTAGCTAATTCAAGCATTATCACTGCATAATTTTTGCAAATTGAATCAAGACAATCTGATAGATATTAAAAATATGCTACTATTGGTTAATAAAATATAGAAATTAAAAATTCAGTAGCTCTATGATTTGCATGTGAAGCAGCACAAAAATAATAACAATTCCTTAATCAGCAAATAAACAAAAAAATTCACCAATTCTTCAAGATGGAAACGATAGCCGACAAGGTTGAAATTCTGTCCAGATATCTAGATAAGTTCCTATTTTTATGATTTAAGAAGAATACTGCCCAAGAACTCGCAGACAATTACAGTTAAGAATAGGCATACTGAAAGAGGGAGAAAACTTTAGACCACTCCCTTCCAAATCGGCGTGAAGGTGATTAAGCAACAATGAGACGTAAACCTACTGGTAAATCGGCTACTACTTCTAAACCCTCTATTTTCCAATCTCCAATTTTTAACCTCTTCACCATCGCAATTATGGGAGGGGTGTTGATTTTGGGAATTGGGATTGGCATTGCTTTTAGTTCTACAACCACGTTGGCGCCATCAAATGTGGCTTCTCGTGAATTCATTGATTTGAAAGCACCTAACCCTGAGATTTGTGTGCAGTACGGAGCCAGCGCGATGGTGATGGACGCTAGACTGTTCGTAACTCTCAACCCCTTCAATGTCTATGTTGCCCAGCCGAGTATGCGTCCTGGATGTGTGATCCGACAAAATAACTGGGCGCTTTTAGAGCAACGTAAGCTGGTGACTAATGATCAGGTAAATGAATGCAAAAATCGCCTGAACACCTTTGGCTTTACAGGTAATTTAGACAGTGACAAACCTGATATAAGGTGTATATATCAGAATGAAGCTGCTCAAAACTTTTTCACGGCTCAACCAGGAGCAGTTGGAACACCTCAAGAAACTGACAGATTTTAGAATTGGGAATTGGGAATGGGGCATGGGGCATTGGTTATTAACTCTTCTCCCCCTGCTCCCCCTGCTCCCCCTGCTCCCCCTGCTCCCCCTGCTCCCTATCTATTTTTAGGAAGGGGTTGACCAAACTCGATTACCTGGGGATTAGGAACATTGGGGATGGTTGGAACTGGAAATTCCGACATACCGAAAGGAGGAATGCTATTCAAGTTGCTGGGTTGAGTTGGGAAAGAAGGAGGCGGAAGAATCAAAGCAGGTTGTTGAGAGGATGTATTAGAAGTTAGGGGAGGTACGGTTACAAAAGGCTGCCCTGAGTTATTAGTGATTGTTGAGGGTAGGTTATTTGATATAGGCGGAACTGTGAGTAAGGGCGCTTGTAAATTAGTAGTGGTTACGGGTAGATTAGTAGACGAATTTTTGGGTGTTTGAGGTTGTTTCTTGGGTGAAGGTGGGGAGTTCCCCGGTTTCATGGCAGTAGTTTTACCAGAAATAACCGGACGTAATACCCAGCGAGTGGGGTTTTTTCGAGAAACGGGTTGCAGTTGTATCTGTTTAGGATTTAAAACACTCCCTGGTGCTAAATCTAGGACAATGCGTGTGTCATTTGCGTTCAGTTGAGAAACGCGAATGCTTTTGATTGCTCCAGAATAATTTTGTTGTGTGGTAACTTTGCCCAACTTAGTATTCGGTAAATCTACAATAAGCCGAGATGGTTGGGCTAGGTAGAAATAACGGGGGGTTGTGCCTGCTGAGAGGGTGATTTCGAGTTGCTGTGTCTTGGAGGAAAAACGCCAATTTTCTAGCTTTGCCACTGGTGTCGCAGCAGTAGTGCAAGTTTCAAGCGCGATCGCTGCACAAAAGCCTAATAGACTGATGCTAAATAGCTGCTTGCGCCATTGGCAAAATTGCCTAGTCTTTAATCCCTGATCCATTCTTTTTATCTGCTCCATAAAACCCATACAATGCGCTCACATTGGTGTTTACTTCGCGCTTCCAATCCCGTAGACGCGATGAATCGCGTTTTTACCCACTCCTAATTCAATTAGCTTTTTGGGGCACAGCAGTAAATTTCAGAGGTTGTGGAATGCCATTTACGGTTAACTGGCCTGTCATATTACCTTTATCCACAAGTTGCATTTGAATTGTGACTAAGTTCAGAGGATCATTTTGGGGGCGAGGAATATTACAAAGGATTGATTTACCAACTTTTCCAGATAAATTTAACTGTTGATTTCGGAAGATGCCTGCCAGAGAGTGCTTTTCGTCAGTATCGGGGTTAGCGTTTGCCGGTAATACAGAGGCATTTAAGTAAATACCCGACTGCTGGATGTTTAACGTCAGAGTATCCGATTTTTCACAGTTAGGCAAATTCTCTGACAAGGTTAGACGATACCGACCGTTAATTGGAGGAGGAGCCTTGAGATTGTTTTCCCCGTAGACTGTTACAGTTTTAAACAACACTAGCACTGAAGTTATTGCTACTCCGTAAAAAGTTAAAGATTTGAGGTTGAAATGATTCATAAAATTCAACTCCTCAATGTTGGCTCTTGACTACTAACTTCAGGAAGCATAGAGGCAAGGTGAGCGGTGACTTGGCTGTAACGGCGGGTAATCAGCAGCGAGGAACGACATTGGATAGCTAGTTGATCTGTATATCTTCCCAAGGTTTGGCGCTCGATACCCCAAGCGCGGCTGGTGCCAGCAATAGTTAGGTCTACGCCTTCTGAGGCTTGAATTACAGCTTGGATTGGTTCGGGGGCTTCAATAATTTTGATTTCGATGCGATCGCGTACACTGGTGGGCAATTGCTCCATCATTGTGTGCAGTTCGTAATTCAATTCTTCCTTGACCTGATTTGCTACTATCTGTAATATCTGCAACATACAAGTTTCACGATTGATTAGCAGTCTTAGAGCTAGTATTAGTGCTAAATCATCATGGATATTGGCAGAATAAGGTACCAATAAACTTTCTAATTGCTCTTTGCCTTTATCTACAAACACTGCAACATCCACTGGGGCAGTGATAAGCATTTGTCCGACTCGTCCACCTAAACGATTACTACTAAAAGCTGGCCTATGCCAGCCCACGAGAATTAAATCAGCTTGTTGTGATGTGGCAATCTGTGCTGTTTCGCGGGCAACATTGCTGGATATGCGAACGATAGGATGTACACAAGAACGAGTTTCTGGGGGTTCGAGAGTATTAATTAATTCTTGTAGCTGGTGGCGGCGCTGGGCGATTAATCGATCTGCTTCAACTGGGGTACTTTCAAAAGCATAATCTTCTTCAAATTCAATCAGGCTAAGAGGGTTAACAATGGCAGGATATCGGTAATTGAGAGCGATACCTACGGCGGGCTGCGCCAACGCTACTGCCAACTGTACTAAACCTTTTTGGGTACTTGGATTAGCCACTGGCACTAAAATTCGGAAAGGATGACTGTAAGTTTCACCTCCAGCAGAGGTGTTTATACCTGTTTCTGCTTCCGACTCCGGTTCCATGACATCTAACCTGATCAACTTTTTCGGATATGTCCATTCCAGCAGTGGCGAGGTCATGAATGTAGTTACCAATGCCATAATTACCAGCATGGTAAATATTAAGGGGGAAATTACCCCTAACTCTAGACCAATGTTTAGCACTATCAGTTCGGTTAAACCGCGAGTATTCATTAACCAACCGAGTGCCGAGGCTTCCCGTTTACTAATGCCACTGACACGGGCTGCTACATAAGTGCCAACATATTTGCCTGCGATCGCCACTCCTAAAACCAACGCACACAAAAGCCACAATTCGGGACGGTTGAGCAAGCCAATCTGCGTCTTTAAGCCACTGTAGGCAAAAAATATTGGCAGTAAAAATATCAAAACAAAATCTTCAGTTTTTACTGCCAATTCCCGTACCAAATCTTCATTTTTGGGCATTGCTGCTCCTAGTAAGAATGCCCCAAAAATTAAGTGAATACCAATTAGTTCGGTGATTAGTGCTGACGCAACTACGCCCATGTAAATCCCAGCTAGCAGCAATTGGCTGAGGCGTCCCGCACGAACGTAGTATTTGGCGAGGCGTTGGAGGAACCAACGTCCCGCCGTCAACATCAAGCCGATGTAAACTATGCTGGCGATAATTGTGGGTATCGCACCAGCAAAGTCACCAGTTCGCGCAACTGCGATCGCTACTGCTAATAGACACCAAGCTGTCACATCATCGACTGCTGCACAAGTTAACGCCAACGTTCCTAAACGCGTTCCTTGTAAATTGTTTTCAGTAATGATTCGTGCCAACACCGGAAAGGCAGTAATCGACATCGCCGCCCCCAAAAACAAGGCAAAAGCGGTAAAAGATACACTTGCATTGGAAACTAGGGGATAAAGGATTACCGCTAGCAATGTTCCTAAAGAAAACGGCACCAAAATGCTGACATGAGAAGTTAAAACAGCTACTTCTAATTGTCCACTAAGGTATTTTGGATTAAGTTCTAGCCCAATCAGAAACATGAAAAATATTAGTCCCACCTGAGACAAAACATTTAGAAAAGGAATAGTTTCTGGTGGAAACAAAGAAACTGCTACATCGGGAGCAACTAAACCAAATAAAGATGGGCCAAGCATAATCCCGGCGACAATCTCGCCAATTACTAGTGGTTGCTTAATAGAACGGAATCCTAGCCCTACTAGCCGTGAAAGCCCAATAATAATCAGCACTTCAACCAGAACGAGAATAACTATATGCATGGTTTCCTCAAAATTAACTATCTGGTTTCCCTAAGATAATTCTTTAAAAGACGGGAAAATGTCAAGCTTGTTAGATACAGCCAAGGTTAATTTGTGCTTCGTCGTCATGTCAATTATTGTTACAATGCAGTTGTAGCCGTGAAACATAAATTTTGATGATTTTAGGAGCTACACCTCTAAGAGCTTCCGTAAAGATGGCAAGAAAATTAGTTAATAGACATCCAATTTGTAGTGGTGCTTAAATGCCACTACAAACAACTTAGCGGTTCTAGCCAGAGTCGTTTCAAACCATATTCTACCCAAGTTCTTAAACCGTAAAAATTACCAACTTCTCTTGGGGTAATTTCTGGATATTTACTCATTATGTACCAAGCCGTGTTTTTCGGAAGATCTTCCTTATCCGTTATTATTTTTATTTGCCAATATCTGATATCCGATTTTTTGCCACATATTATCTCTCTAATATATCTATTCTCTGAACTTAAATCCGAGAAAACACGCTTGAATCTTTGCCAATCCGAGTATTTTACTTTTGAGTCTGTAATTCCCCATGCTCTGTGGTTTGAGCGAATCGCTACAATTAAATTAAGGTTTAATTCATTTAGTAGGCTTAAAAATTTTTACTACTTTCACCATATAAAGTATCCGCCAGCACAAGATTGAATCTAAACCCCATTGTTTCTTAGAAGAGGTTTAATTAACTCCAACTCAAACAAGGGGTAAAAATCGACTTTAGTATAAATAATCGATAAGTTGAAATTTTACAACCATTCCCCACCCCGGAAACGCCAACGGGGAAAGATAATTCGCATCAGGCTTTGTGAACTAATAAAAACTGCTAGCCACACGACAGTATAGTGCAATAAAAAAACTGCTAACGACAGTTCTTCTTTAGGTAAAAATATTGGTAAGAAGCCAAACAGTTTTACTCCACAGAACACAAATATTAATTCCCATATACCAGCTAAAAGTTGATAGGCTGCGGGCCAATCCCTATCCCATCGGAATTTTTGGAGATAGTTATAAAGCACATCCCAACCTAAGCCCAAGACGGCGACATAACCAAGTATCCAAAAATAAACCGAGTTAGCATTAGAACCAATCCAACCCATTACAAAGGGCAAAGACACAAGTACGCCCACCGTTGCAAGTAATAATAATCGAGTTTGCCAACGACCAAATAAAGTTGGTGTCATAAGAGTACTGAATAGAGTACTGAATAAAAAATAGGGAAAAGATGGATTTAAAAATTCAGCACTATTGTAGTGCTTTTTGCAAGGATGGGAGATACGAGAATATTCGGTTAGCCCAAAAGCATCAAGATATTTATCTAATTACGATGGTTTAAGTTGGTAATCAAATTTAGAATGGTAAGTTGCAATCGCATCCCAATTGATCACATCTTCTAGCAAAGCTTGATAACCTAGTGTATTGGGATGAAGACCATCCTTACTCAAGCGTTTAAGCCGCCAATTTTCACCACGTTCCATCCATTGCTCAAAAATATCTAAATAGGGAATCCGCCGTTTGGTACAAGCAATTCGAGTTGCTTCTTTGTAGCGGTACTGATCGGCATGATTATAGTAAAAACAATCTAAAAATGGCATCTTGGCTTCATCCACTGGCACCATGCCCACAAATAACACAGGACATAGTTGCTGTGCTAAATCTAGCAGAGAAGCAATTTCTTTTTCAAACAATGTAAAATCTGTGTAACTTCGACCATCGGGACGCGCTAACCGCGCTGAGTCATTCACGCCTACTGATAAAATAATCAAGTCGGGGACACGATTTCGCAGTTCACCCCGGTGGCGAAATTCAACTTCTAGTCTTTGGGCTACTTGTTGCGTGCGATCGCCTCTTACCCCTAAATTATAAAGAACATGACCCGCACTATCCGGCAACATCCACCATCGCCGCAGTTGCTCGATCCAGCCTCCTTTTTCCGGGTCACCGAATCCATAAATTAAGCTGTCCCCCAGTGCGACAATCTTCATGGGCTGAAAGTCATTTGGTGATACAGACAGCTGCATTGAGGAAGAAGCAAGAAATGTGTGCATTTAAAAACTATATTTTATATCTTTACAAGATTCTATACATTTCTATACCATAGATGGCTATGTTTAAAGATCCAAGCATCTATGGTTCTAGTTATTGATATGGTTGCT
Source organism: Nostoc sp. XA010 (assembly GCF_020829625.1). Classification (GTDB taxonomy): domain Bacteria; phylum Cyanobacteriota; class Cyanobacteriia; order Cyanobacteriales; family Nostocaceae; genus Nostoc. The sequence continues at coordinate 232,049 of NZ_JAIVFX010000008.1, forward strand.
TAGAAGCATATTATCAGCAGCATTTACACAAAATGTTTCCACCCAAACAAGACACGGAACATAGCACAGATGTGTTAAATGTCCTACTACAGCAGCACAAAGCAATATCACTAGATGCGTTGGCGCAGACTACCGCAGCGATCGCACAAATCATTGATCCTGATGAGTATGAAGTTGAAGAAGTGCTAGAAAAATGGCTAGAGTTCTTACAACAAAAACGAATCGCCTCAGAAACCCATTACAGTCTCTATCATTCCAACTTTCGAGACTCGCTAGGTAAACAGCAAATAAAACCTTCTGAAAACTTTCATAACCCTCTCCCTTAATAGAGAAGATTAGGGTTTTAAGAATGGAGCTAAGCGGATTCGAACCGCTGACCCCCTCAATGCCATTGAGGTGCGCTACCAACTGCGCTATAACCCCTTAAAATCCATTATATATACTCGCTTGAATATTGGTATTTTGTCAAGCTTTTGGTGGATAAATTTTTAATATCTCCTCAACCACTGGGCACTCACAACGACACTTGCAACAAATAGGTCATACAGTGCCCCATCAAAAAGTAAACTACTAACATGGCAGCAGCAGCCAGAGCAACTAATGTACCAGCCAACATGAGAGAAAATTCTTTACTCTCGTAGGCTCTTTCCATTAAGTGCAGTGACCACGCCACCAGGGCGACATCAAAAAGTAGAATAGGAAGCAACATATTTTTTAATAATTGTTAATACTTGTAAAATAATATTAACACCCTTTCAGGGAAGTGTGTTTAGCCTTAGATAGATGTCATTAAACAGTAAATGATGGATCAGGAGAATGTTCTTACTGGCACGTTGCGATCGCGCAAGTAATTTTTGATTTCTGCTACGCTTAATTGCCCGTAATGTAACAGAGATGCGAGTAATGCTGCTTCAGCTTTGCCTTCAGTTAGGGCTGTGTAGATATGTTCACAATTACCTGCACCACCTGAAGCAATAACTGGAATTTCTACAGCATTGGCAACTGCCCGTGTGATCTCAATGTCATACCCAGCTTGGGTTCCATCAGCATCCATACTTGTTATTAGCAGTTCACCGGCCCCCCGTTTTTCAACTTCTTGTGCCCACATTAGAGCATCTAAGCCTGTATTTTCCCTGCCACCCCGCACATACACATCCCAACCTGGATTCTCCGGGTTATTTCTGCGTCTGGCATCAATTGCAACAACTATGCACTGATTACCAAAGCGATCGCTTGCCCGATTAATCAAGTCTGGATCACGCACCGCCGCAGAATTAATACTAACCTTATCTGCGCCCGCTCGTAACAAAGCTTTAACATTTTCTAAGGATTGAATGCCACCACCCACAGTCAATGGAATAAAGACCTGTTCAGCAGTTCGGTAGACGACATCTAAAATTGTAGCTCGGTCTTCATGAGTAGCTGTAATATCCAGAAATACTAACTCATCAGCACCGGCTTCGTTGTAAACCTTGGCCAGCTCTACCGGATCGCCTGCATCTTGGAGATTTACAAAGTTAACTCCTTTTACAACCCGTCCCGCCTTCACATCTAAGCACGGTAAGATTCTTTTAGATAACATAATAACTTTTGTACTTCTGGGTAATTGACCGGAATTTAAATTTTAAATTGGCGCGGGTATTCTCAAACTAAAATTTTCACGGGCATTGGGCATTGGTTCTTCTTTCTCCTCCTGCTCACCCTGCCTCCCCTGCCCTCCCCTGCTCTCCCACTCCCCACTCCCTAGTCCCTAGTCCCTTAAAAGTAGATAGCTGAATTATGGCGATAATCTCCTCGAAAAAACAGCCTCCAGAACCAAACGGAGAACCAAAACAGCTTCGAGAGTCGGTGAAAGCACCATCCACAGAAAATATTTTGAAGCCTGAAGCTGCTATTGATGAACAAGAACAGCAGGAAGAGGGTATTCGACCACACCGATTTGCTGATTACATTGGGCAAAAAGATTTAAAGGATGTGCTAGATATTGCCATCAAAGCAGCCAAGTCTCGTGGTGAGGTGCTGGATCATTTGCTGCTGTATGGGCCGCCGGGATTGGGCAAAACCACAATGGCAATGATTTTAGCATCGGAAATGGGGGTAAATTACAAAATTACCAGTGCGCCAGCCCTAGAACGTCCACGGGATATTGTCGGGCTACTGGTGAACCTCAAGCCTGGAGATATTTTATTTGTGGATGAAATTCATCGCCTCTCGCGGATGACAGAGGAAATTCTCTATCCAGCGATGGAAGATTATCGCTTAGATATTACTATTGGTAAGGGTTCTAGCGCTCGGATTAGAAGTTTGCCGCTATCAAAGTTTACCTTAGTGGGTGCTACAACCCGTGTCGGTGCTTTAACTTCACCACTGCGCGATCGCTTTGGTTTAATTCAAAAACTCCGATTTTACGAAGTTGACGAACTGACTCAAATTGTACTGCGAACCGCTCAATTACTCAAAACCCCCATTACAGAAGATGGTGCCACAGAAATTGCCCGTCGTTCACGCGGAACACCACGGATTGCTAATAGGCTACTAAAACGGGTGCGTGATTATGCGGAAGTAAAAATATCTGGGGAGATTAATGAAAGTATCGCATCTGAAGCATTGCAACTATTCCAAGTAGATCCTTGCGGTCTAGATTGGACAGACCGCCAGATGCTGAGTGTAATAATTGAACAATTTAACGGCGGGCCAGTGGGGTTAGAAACAATGGCAGCAGCGACGGGTGAAGATACTCAAACAATTGAAGAGGTGTACGAACCTTACCTGATGCAGATTGGGTATTTAACTCGGACTCATCGCGGCAGGATGGCGACTAAGGCAGCATATAAGCATTTGGGATTCACGCCGCCTAATGAACAGTTGTCATTATTGTAATTATGGGGAATAGGGGATGAGTCTTTGATACTCGTGAATGAGCCTTTAAACTCCATTTCTCTGCCCCATGCTCAATGACAAATGACAAATGACAAATTAGGCAAACCTAGATGATTAAGTTGATTGGTATTTTTCTCAGTCTGTTACTTGTGTTTGGCTGGGGTACTCCAGTTATGGCACAATCTCAACCGCCTATTACTCAAGAACAGTTAAGACAAGGCGATGAGTGGGCAAATCAAGCCTTTGCAGCAACGAATCAAGGTGATTTTGCGACGGCTGAAACTTATTGGACAAAGATTATTGAACAATTTCCGACGAATGCCGGGGCGTGGAGTAACCGGGGAAATTCGCGGGTGAGTCAGAATAAATTACAAGAGGCGATCGAAGATTATAACAAAGCCATAGAACTAGCGCCGAATGTCACCGATCCTTATTTGAATCGGGGGGCGGCGTTGGAAGGGATGGGGAAATGGGACGATGCGATCGCAGATTATAATCATGTCTTAGAACTCGATCCTAATGATGTGATGGCGTATAACAATCGAGGAAATGCCAAAACAGGTTTAGGAAAATGGGAAGATGCGATCGCAGACTACAAAAAATCTAATGAGATAGCCCCGAATTTTGCCTTCGCCCGTGCTAACTACGCCCTTGCTCTTTATGAAACTGGTCAAAAAGAGCAAGCAATCCGTGAGATGCGAAATATCGCTCGTAAATACTCCAAATTTGCTGATGTGCGTGCCGCCCTCACAGCTGCATATTGGGTGAATGGGAAACAAGGTGAAGCCGAAAGTAACTGGGTAGCAGCTTATGGACTTGATAGCCGCTACAAAGATATCGACTGGGTAAAAAATATCCGGCGTTGGCCTCCCAGCCTAGTTACAGCTTTGGATAAGTTCTTAAAAATCCAGTAACATCTGTGAAACATCATACCCTTGTGGATTGTTTGATACTAAAATTATGTCCATAAATTTTGCACCAAATAGCGGATAATACTTGTATTTGCCTTGCATTTTTTAAAGGTTTCGCTATGACTCATTTTGGGATTCTTTGTCCTGCTGCGATCGGTCATCTCAACCCGATGTGTGCTTTGGGTAGAGAATTGCAACGGCGCGGTCATCGCGTCACCTTATTTCATATGCCCGATGTTCAAACTAAGGTACAGAAAGCTGGCTTAGAATTTTACACGATTGGAGAGGCTGAATTCCCGCTTGGAAGTCTGGAACCAATGTATAAACACTTGGGTGAGATGAGTGGATTACCAGCGTTGCGTTTTACGATCAGTTGGTTGGAAAAAGAAACAGTCATGCTTTTCCGTGAAGTACCAGAAGCACTCTCTAAGGTAGGTATAGAAGCCCTATTAGTAGACCAGGTAACGCCTGCCGGTGGAACTATTGCCGATTTTGTAAATATACCCTTTGTTACTGTATGTAATGCTCTGCTAACTAATAGAGAAGAGGCAGTTCCTCCCTAGTTTACACCTTGGCCCAACAACCAAGCTTGGTGGTCTCGCAAGCGAAACCAAGTGGGTAACTTTTTGCTTGACCGTTTATCACTAAAAATCTGGGATTTGGTAGTCAATCAACGTCGTCGATGGAATTTACCACCTTATGTCAAGCGTGAAGATGCTGCGGGGAAACTAGCTCAGATCTGTCAGCTACCTGCTGAATTTGACTTTCCACGAGAACGGTTAGCTAAGTTTTTTCATTACACTGGGCCTTTGCAAGATCCATCAGGGCTAGAACCCATCTCTTCGTCTACATCTTTCCCCTTTGAAAAGTTAAACGATCAACCATTGATTTTCGCTGCGTTGGGAACCTTACAAAATCGCAAACAAGAAATTTTTGAGACTATTGCTGAAGCTTGTATAGGTTTAGATATACAACTAGTAATTTCTTTAGGTCAACCAGAAAGAAAGGAATCAGTCCCTAATCTACCTGGTTCGCCTTTGGTAGTAGCTTACGCACCCCAACAGCAATTAATCTCAAGATCGATTCTAACTATTACCCATGCTGGAATGAATGCAGTGCTAGGTGCTTTAAGCAGCGGAGTCCCCCTGGTAGCTATTCCTATTACTAATGAACAGCCAGGAATCGCTGCTCGTATAGCTTACACCGGAGCCGGAGAATTTCTGCCACTGTCTGGTTTGAGTGTACACAGGTTGCGAAACACTATTAAGCGGGTAATAACAGAAAATTCTTACAAAAAGAATGCCTTGAGACTACAAGAGGCGATTCAGCGAGCCGGTGGAGTGAGTCGAGCGGCTGATATTATCGAACAGGTCCTGTCTAGCGGTAAACCTGTTTTATCTAATCGGCCCTAAAAGGCTATCTGCGATCGCTCCCACCCTATACCATCTCATTCTCTCACTCTTCACGCTGAACTTGAGCTAGTCTGAAAGATGGGCTGATTGTGCTGACGCTTCCCCTTCACCACCATCTGCACACCTCCTGCTGGGCTAAATAGAATGCCTTTACGTACTGGCTGCACTGATTTGCTATCAGCCAGTTCCATCTCCCAGTGATATAGTACTTTTGCCAACACTAGTTTCATCTCAAACAAGGCAAATGCCATACCTATACAGCGACGGTTCCCGCCACCAAAGGGTAAATATTCATAAGGAGAAAATTGCCGTTCTAGAAAACGCTCTGGCTTAAATTGCTTCGACTCAGGATATAAATCTTCTCGATGATGGGTCAAATAAATAGAGGGAATGAGCAAAGTACCAGGCTCAAAGTTGTATTCCCCAATTTGTAGCGGTGATTTGACCAATCGATTTAGTCCCGATACCGCTACTGGGTAAAGGCGTAGCGTTTCAGAACAGACAGCATTCAAATAAGGCAATCGTAAAATAGTGTTTGGATCTTGTTGTTCACCTAACTTATCTAATTCTTGCAGCAGTTTTTCCCGCACCTGTGGCTGATGATGAATCCAGTACAGCGCCCATGATAAGGAAGTTGCAGTAGTTTCGTGACCCGCTACTAATAGAGTCATCAACTCATCACGTAATTCCAAGTCTGTCATCGGCTCTCCCGCCTCATCACGAGCAGCCATCATCAAAGATAGAATATCAGTCCGAGATGGATCGGGTTGTGCTTTGCGTTCTCGAATCTGGGCGTAGATGAGTTCATCAATTTGCTGCCGTAAACGCAAGTATTTCCCCCAAGGACTCCACGCTCCTAAATCCTGCCGCAGTGATGGGAAAAGAAGCAGAACTGTTCTTAAGATAGGGATTTTGGGATTCAGAATTGTAATCAGGAATTCATGGAGTTTCTCGTAACGTGGCCCATCTTCTAGACCAAATACAGCTTTCAAAATTACTTGGAAAGAGATTGCTTGCATTGATGACAGAACTGCAAAGTTTTCTCCAACCTGCCACTGATTAGTTACTTGCTCAGTGATGTCGCAGATTAATTCACCATAGGCTAGCATTCGTTCCCCATGTAAGGGTGGTGTCAATAGCTTTCGTTGTCGCTGATGAGGCTTTCCTTCCAGCGCCAGTAGTGATTGGCGTCCTAATAAAGGCGCTTGAATCCCTGCTGACTCACCAGAGTCTAACTGTTTTGGATCTGTAGTAAAAATTTGCCCAATCGCCTGGGGATTGCTAATAAAAACTTGAGGAGCAACATTTTTTCCTAGCTGAAGGGTGAAGATATCACCATAACGTTTAGCACAGTCTTCGATGTATTCTAAGGGATTAGTAAGCCATTGATACATCTGTACCCAAGGGTGAGTTTGAGGGCCACTAGGCAGTTTAAGTGCAGACATTTTTATTAATCTCCCAATGATTAAAGCAAGATTGTTATCAGCCAGTCATTCATGCACCCCTAGTACCGCAAGGCGGAAGTCAAAAGTTAAAAGTCAAAAGTCAAACAGTTATACAGCGTAAGAGTTTCGTTGATTTGGAATGGGTGGTTTATTTATGCCGTGCTGTAGTAGCTTGATTAATCTTAGACTACAGATCAAGCAAATCAATTTACCAATTCTTTAATTTGTCTTGGAGTCAATTCCTGCACATTACGCAAAACTACTGCTGCTCCTGCTGCTATTAGTGTCTCACTATAGGCATCACTACACGCTGCTGTTTCCTGCACATGGGGCGGTAAAACCCCTACTCCAATCCAAGCACGAGCAGAATCTAGACTCCGCGCTTTCTCAACGGTATACATATCTGCTACCGTATCTCCCACATACACGATCGCTAATTTTTGCTCAATTCCATTATCTAGCTCACGAACTGTAGCAAAAAGTCCAGTGGGGTCAGGTTTCCCTGGTGCATCTTCCATCGCAATCAACACTGGAGATTCCAAACCCAGGCGTTTTTCTAAGACATAGTTAGCGGAAGCACGAGTCGCACCGCTAAAAAATCCCCAAGCAATGCCGGCTTGGGTAAGTTGCTCTAAATAGCTAGGTTGTAATAATAAGGGTTCATTACAGATATACCCAGTAAAATTATTTGGATCTGAGCCTCGGTAACGCGATTGAAAAAAAGCAACGATCGCACTGTAATTTAATTGCAGTTGTTCGCGCATCTGTCCTTGGGTTTCAAAGTAGCGATAAATTAATTCCTGCGATGCTTCCCAATCGTTATTCCACACGCCTTCAGACTTTAGTTGGTCAATATCCAGTGGGGTTGGACGATATGCTGTATTTGTAAAATATTCTACGGTATCTGCGATCGCCCGGCGATAGGAACCGCTAACATCGCGCACAACGCCATCAATATCGAAAACAACGATCACTTTTGCAGAAGTTGGTTGATTCATGGGGTAAGAAGCAAAAGAGTTTTACATCATCATAATGCGCTCATGGCTCAGGTAAAAAATCGGGGTCAAGGGCTTGCTCTGGCGTGAAGAGAGATTTTTCTGGGAAGATAGCGATGTCTACGACGGGCTACGCCTACCCTAATCCAGTTTCAATTACAGCCAGCCGTCTAGCGGTTGATAGCTTTTGTCAAAAACCTGATCAAAGTAAGGTTTCAAACTCGGACTTTCCTGAAGTGCTTTTTGGACTCGCCTGCGGTGTTCCATAATTGTGTACTGCCAACTTTTTGAGCGCCTTTCAGTTTGAATTTGGTATTTAAGCAGATGCATCAGCAACACTTCCAGATTGCTCTCCAATGCCCGCTTTTCACGTTTCAATTTCTTTAATCAGGTTGTCTAAGTCCAGTTCTGTGAAATTCTTTTGCTTGAGCAGTTCTGCCGTGGTTTGAATCCACTGGCAAAAATCTTGCTCGTACAAATCTGAACCAGATGTTGTTTGAGATTGGGGCAGTTGAGCAGTCACGTCGCTTCTCTACGAGACGCCAAGGGCGAACGCTCCGAATTCAAAATTAACAGCAAAATCTTCTAAATCAGGGTGTGATTATGACTCAGGTAAAAAATCAGGGTCGAGGGCTTGTTCTGGCGTGAAGGGAGATTCTTCGGGGAAGGTAGCCAAATGCAATTCAGTTTCATCGGCAGCTAAGAGTCTAGCATCGTCATAACACAGCCCAAAAACCTCATAAAAATATGGTTTGAGGCTAGGACTTTCTTCTAGAGCTTGTCTGAGGCGTTTGCGATGCTCCCTAATTGTTGCTCGCCAACTACCAGAGCGCTTCTCGGCTTGATACTTATACTTCAATAGATGCATTAGCACGACTTCCAAATTGCTTCTTAGTGCTTTCTTTTCACTCCTGCCCATTGTTTCAATTTCATCAATCAAATTCTCTAAATCCAGTTCTGTGAGCCGACCTTGCTTGAGCAGTTCTGCTGTGGTTTGAATCCACAGGTAAAAATCTTGCTCGTACAAATCTGAACCAGATGTTGTTTGAGATTGGGGCAGTTGAGCAGTCATAAGCATCTTTAGTTAGCGCCGACTAAACCTTATGGTAGACCATTCTCAATCACTGTTTGGTCATTTGATATGGTATTGCGTTAAAATAAGCGATCGCTATCCTAGTTCAGTAATGCCCGGAAATTCCCGGAGGTGTGATTGACCAAGTTTATTTTGAAAATTCTGTGGTTAGACGAGAACGTTGCTCTTGCAGTCGATCAAATTGTCGGCAAAGGCACAAGTCCCTTGACTAAGTACTTTTTTTGGCCCAGAAATGACGCCTGGGAAGAGTTAAAAAAGGAATTAGAGTCCAAACATTGGATTACTGACGTGGATCGTGTCGAGTTGCTTAATAAAGCGACAGAAGTGATTAACTACTGGCAAGAGGAAGGCAGAAACCGTCCAATGGCAGAAGCTCAATTGAAATTTCCAGAAGTTGCCTTCACAGGTAGCGCCTGATATTATCAAATTAGCTATTGTCCTGTTGTACAAGCTGCCACAGTTTGATAGTCTTGTCCCGGCTGCCGCTTGCAATTAATTGTGTAACTTTGCTCACAGCAACAGCAGATACTGAGTCTATATGACCAGAGAGAGTAACAATCTCTTCTGCTGTGCTTACCTTCCAAAGTTTAACTGTTTTGTCGCAACTTGCACTTAGCAGTGTTTCGCCATCGGCAGTAAAAGCCATAGCCACCACAGACCAAGAATGGCCTACAAGTGTGCAAATTAGCTGACCAGTGCTTACCTCCCACAATTTAATAGTGTTATCATCACTACCCGTCGCCAAAATTTGACCATCAGGACTAAAAGCGACTGTCAAAACCGCCCATGCATGACCCGAAAGGGTGCCTAACAAGCTATAGCATGGGCGGTTTTCAACAGGAGGCAAGGGGGCAGGGGGCAGGGGGAAAGGGGGAATGTCCTCCGCCCTTTGTGAGTGGTCTTTTAACTCAGCACTATTCATATCCCCTTGCTCCCGTTCGGCTACGCTCACGGCAAGCCGGCTCCCTGCTCCCCTGCCTCTTCCTAATGCAGGTATCTGCCACAGGCGAATTGTTCTGTCATAACTAGCGCTGGCTAAAAGTTGTCCTTGGGGACTAAATGCCACTGAATTTACCTTTAATTGGTGTCCAGCTATAGTGCAAATTTCTCTGCCAGTATTTACATCCCAGAGTTTAATTGTCTTATCCCAGCTACCACTAGCGAGAATCTGTCCATCTGGACTGAAAGCAACTGATTTTACAGCGTGTGCGTGTCCCAAGAGGGTGCAGATTTCCTTTAATGTCTCAACCTGCCACAATTTGATAGTTTTATCATTGCTAGCAGTTGCCAGAATTTTTCCGTCAGGACTGAAGGTAACTGATTTTACAGCTTGGGAATGTCCTAATAAGTTAGCTAGGACTTTTTTAGTATTTAAATCCCACAATTTGATGTTTTTGTCATCACTAGCGCTGGCTAAAGTATAACCATCAGGACTAATGGCAAGGGCATTTACACTACTGAATGTCCCAGAATGCCCAGTTAAGGTATATAAGCATCGCCAAGGAGGATTTGGTAGTTTAAAATTTTGAGTTTTACATTCCATACCCATTGCTTGCATAACTTCATCAGCCGATTGAAAGCGGCGGTTAATAGTCTTTTGCAGCAGCTTGTCAAGGATTTGCGCCAAGCGTAAACTCTTAGAGTCTTGTCGCCAGACATCGTTTACCTTAGTAGTAAGATATTGTTGCCAAACCCAGCAATCGTTAGCAATATCATATAAATCAAAGGGCGGAATGTGGGTAAGTAAGTAAATACAAGTTACACCCAAGCTATATAAATCACTAGCAAAAACGGCTTTTCCCTTCGCTTGTTCTGGTGCTGCGTATTCTGGACTGCCAAGACTGGTTTCAGATGTTAGCCGATCAATTGCTGTGACGATTTTCGCAGTGGTAAAATCGACTATGACAAAATCTCCCTTCTTGGTAATTGGGGATCTACGGATGATATTTTGGGGTTTAATATCGCGGTGGATGATGTTGCGATCGCTAATAAACTGAAAAACTGGCAACACATCTTCTAAAAGTTGCCAAATCTGAGTTTCATTAAAAGCACCTTCTTCTTCAACCACTTGAGCTAAATTAGTACCTGCAATAAACTCTTGCACTAAATAAAAATGCCCGTTCTGCTGAAAATAATTTAGTAATGTGGGAATTTGCGGATGCTTCCCTAATTCTTCTAGCTGTTGCGCCTTTTGCTGAAAAGTAATAGAGGTCTCGTATTCTTGCGATAATTCTTGAACGACGAAAGGAATTGGAGGAAACTGACCTTCATCTACAGCGAGGAAGGTTTTACAGAATCCCCCTTTAGCAATCTGCTTGATTAAACGATAACGTTCTTGTAAAAGCAAAATTTCTCTACCTACAAGGTGGGCATTTTGCCCACATAAGATATTGCCGTTTGTTTTTTGTAAGGGCACAACAATGTTATGCCCTTACCTCATGTTCCTGATGTTACTTATCTACAGGAAAATTCACAACTATCGGTGGATAACCGTTTTCTGGGGTTGGTTGTGCTTTAGTAACTACTGGTTGTGGATGCAAAGGTGTTGGTGTCAATTCACCCTTACCAGTTTGATTCCATAAAATCATGGATAGTAGCCCATCCACTAAGCCGTTATTGCTGCCGTTACTGCCAACTAAGACATCTGGTATCAAGCGGACATTGCGATCGCCTATAATCTGCATTAGTTGCATTGCTGTATAACCTTGTGAACCCAAAGCTTCTACACCAGCGCGGTAGGTTTCAGCTTTGGCGTTACCTGTGGCCCGAATACCTTCAGCCTCAGCAATTGCCCGGAGTTTCGTACCCTCGGCTTCACCATTCGCCTGCTTAATTTGGGCTTTGGCTTTTAGGTCAGCTATATGCACACTCTGCTCTGATTTCACCATTTCTTGCTGGATATTAGCCAGTGCTGTTTCCCGGACAAGCTGCTGCCGTTGGGTTTGCGCCATCTGCTGAACTTCATAAGTCTTGCGCTCTTCTTCGGCAATTTTCCGGTCTGTCTGTGTCTGCATTAATGATGCTGGTGGCTGAATATCACCAATGAGTGTGTCGATCGCTTGCACGTCATAAGCCCGCAATGCTGTTTTAATATACTCAGCAGCCTCAGATTGTCGTTCACTCCGAGCGGTGAGAAAGTCTAGTACAGTATAGTCTTGGGCTGAGTTGCGGAAATAATTACCGATAGTTGGTTCTAATACATGGTCTACCAGATTTTGCATTGCACCAACGCGAGAAATTACCTTTGGAGCATCTAAAGCACCTACATGGATAATTTGTGCTACTTCCAAATCAAAGGCAAACCCATCACGCGATCGCACTGTTAAAGAAGCCAGTTGAGCATCATAGCTGTGACGTTCGGTGCGATCTGACCAGTTTAAGACGATATTGGTCGTTGGTACTAGTTCAATCTTCATAATCCGAGAATTAATCGGGTGCTTACCAGGATATAGCGGTTCGACCCACACGCCCTTATGTCCAGGATTCACCAAGTTACCGTGGGTGAAAGCTGCACCACTGACATCTTGATGCGCCTTACCCACGAAAGAAATTACCACACCCACATATCCAATAGGAATTTCCGTCATGGGCACTTGCTCAACTTGGACAAACCAAGGGTTCAAGTTCCAAGAACCAGAAAGCAAGGTCTGTTCTTGTAAACCTCGCCGCCCACCGCCATTAATAAATTTCTGACCATTTTGAAAGTTGTCATGTCCGTCAACTATGGGGCCTGCAAGTTCACCCGCAGAGATTGGTAAACCATCTAAGGTAGTGACAATGCCAACTTTGTCAGATGCCAGACTGTACACCCGCAACTGTTCTGGAGTCATGCCATGAGTGCTGGCATTTGATGCCATGATCACTTTAAACAGGGCAGTGTTAATCCGGTACGTACCAGCCGTGAGAAAACCCATTTGCCGCCCTTTTTCCCCACCTTGGGTGAGGAATTTGCGAGCATCTTGGAAGTTGTCACAACTGACGATTTTACCCAAAATCCGCTCTGGTGGGTTGGATGCGCCATCTGCTGCCACAATCAAAGCGATTTCCCCTTGGGGAACGACAATTACCGATTCTTTCTTTACAGAATATTGCCAAGGCCCATAGCCCCAGTGCCAACCAGGAGCTAAAGTATCTGCCTGCAAGCCAGCTTCGCCGTTGAGGGCAATCAAACTGCCGGCGGGGAGTCCGCGCCCGGAAAGGGTAAATTTTCTAACTACAATACCTACTTCACGCTCACCAATTACTACAAGCCCACCAAAAAATAGGGGTACAAATATAACTAAACCCCCGACAAGGACGATGGGGATTAGTACAAAAAGATCAATTCCAGCAGCTTGATATTGAGTCCTACTAATTTGTAACTGGGAAATATCTGGTTTGGTCTGATTTAGCTGGACTGATGCAGTAGTTGTTTTTACAGGAGTCGCATTAGCAGAGTGAATACTTCCAGCGTTCGTTAAAGACGTTGACGCAGCCATCGCTAACGTTGCTACGATAGATGCTGCAAGACGAGCTACCTTATTTTGTTTACGAGTACCAAGTAAAGATGAAAAGCTTTTCATAATTTGTGCCCATCTGGGCAACTAACTAGCTAAGTTAACACTTCACCAAGACTTGCCTCAATTTCTTAAACTTGACGTAATTTTTTTAAAATTTAATAAATAAGGATTCAAAATACTCCATCTATTTACGGAGAAAGTTTTAGCACCCATACAGAATTAATACTGATTTCTGACCGGAGGCGGAGCGTCTCCGGCTCCGCTCCTGACTCCTGAGTTCTTCTTAATAAATATTTTGTAGGTTGGCTAATGTCCAACCTACAAAGTTGAAATAGAAAGTAAAATTAGACCAAACCGCCAGCCGCTTGAAACCGAGCGCGGGCGCGTTTGAAGGCTTGAGTTGCCTGGATTTGGGCTTGACGATCGTCTGCTGAGACTTGACTTAGACGCGCTTCTGCTTGGTTGTAAGCAGTACGGGCTTCATCAAGGTTAATTTTGTCACCACGTTCAGCGCCGTTAACCAGAATTGTCACTTCATTTTCTTCGACTTCGGCAAAGCCACCCAAAAGGGCGATCGCTTCCCAATTCTGATTTTTCGCGCCGCGAACTCGCATTACACCTGTATCTAGAGCGGTCAAAAGTGGTGCGTGTCCAGTTAGGATACCTAGTTGACCAGTAGTGCTAGGCAAAACTACTTCTTCAGCTGGAGCATCCCAGACTGTTTTGTCTGGGGAAATTACACGAACGGTTAATGTCATTTGTCTTTTGTCCTTCGTCCTTCGTCCTTTGTCCTACCCTGCGGGAAGCCGCTGGCGCGTCTATGTCTTTTGTAATTGCCATTAGTCATTAGCAGTTGAACTAATGACTAATGACTAATGACCAATGACTAATGACTAACCTTTGATTTTTTCAGCTTTAGCGATCGCTTCGTTAATATCGCCAACCAAGTAGAAAGCCTGTTCTGGCAGAGCATCCAACTCACCAGACAGAATTTTTTGGAAGCCTTTGATGGTATCTTCCAACTTCACATACTTACCAGGAGAACCGGTAAATACTTCTGCCACAAAGAACGGCTGAGACAAGAAGCGCTCAACTTTCCGCGCCCGGGCCACGATTAGACGGTCTTCTTCAGACAATTCATCTAGACCGAGAATGGCGATAATGTCTTGAAGTTCTTTATAACGTTGCAGAGTTGATTGCACGGCACGGGCAGTATTGTAGTGTTCCTCACCTACAATATTTGGTTGAAGCATGGTGGAAGTTGAACCAAGGGGGTCAACTGCGGGATAAATTCCCTTAGATGCCAAACCGCGAGACAGTACTGTAGTTCCGTCCAAGTGGGCGAAGGTGGTTGCAGGTGCGGGGTCGGTGAGGTCATCCGCAGGTACGTACACTGCCTGAATGGAGGTAATAGAACCCTCTGTAGTCGAGGTAATCCGCTCTTGCAGTTCACCTACGTCGGTTCCCAATGTGGGCTGATATCCTACCGCAGAAGGCATCCGACCCAGTAGTGCGGATACTTCCGAACCTGCTTGCACAAACCGGAAGATGTTGTCAATAAACAGCAGCACATCCTGCTTGTTCACATCCCGGAAGTACTCTGCTACTGTTAATCCCGAAAGACCAACCCGCATTCTCGCTCCGGGTGGTTCGTTCATTTGACCGTAGACGAGAGCAATTTTTGATTCGTTGAGGTTCTCGTTATTGATAACCCCAGACTCAATCATTTCGTTGTAGAGGTCATTGCCTTCACGGGTGCGCTCACCCACGCCAGCAAATACGGATACTCCACCATGCTGGGTAGCAATGTTGTTGATCAATTCCATCATGATCACGGTTTTACCAACACCAGCACCACCGAACAGACCAATCTTACCGCCGCGTCGATAGGGAGTCAGAAGGTCAACAACTTTAATCCCAGTCTCAAACACCGAAGGTTTGGTTTCCAGGTCGGTGAATTTGGGAGCAGAGCGGTGAATGGGTAAACTTGCCTCAGCATTTACTGGGCCCCTGTTGTCCACAGGTTCGCCAAGGACGTTGAAAATCCGGCCCAAAGTGGCTTTACCAACTGGCACGGTAATGGGAGCGCCTGTATCGGTGACTTCAAAACCGCGCACTAAGCCTTCGGTGGAACTCATCGCAACAGTCCGCACCTGGTTGTCGCCCAGCAGTTGCTGTACTTCAACGGTGATGTTGATTTCCTGTCCAGCTTCGTTGGTGCCAACGATTTTCAAAGCGTTGTAGATTTGTGGCAATTTCCCGCCGGGAAATTTAACGTCTACAACTGGGCCAATGATTTGGGTAATGTAGCCAATGTTTGTTTTTTCTGCGGTTGTGACCATGCTGCGCCTAATGATTGAAGCTATATTTCAGATACGGTCGGAGAAGACATAAATTTAAGCAATGTCACCTTTCACATTAGCACTGAACGCCCCCACCTTCGCCTTAAATTGATCCTTAAGATGGCTGTCCTCAAGTAGGATTATGCTACATTTTCTAATGTGCAGCAGAAATTTGTATTCAGGATTGGGGATTGAGATAATTTGGTGGGTAATGAAGACCTGCTAGAAAATTTTTAAAAATTTATACTCAATATTCAGTAATGATACTGTAAACAGCGTTCCTTGTGCTACAATATTGCGGTATGGTGTCCCCAAATGATCATCAAAATAAAAAATTGCCGTGTCTTGTCAGCGAACACGGCAGTTATAGACTATAGACTTAAATCTTGGTGAATAATTTAGGGGTTAGTTGCGGAATGTGGGTTGTTTGCGCTTGCGAAGTGAAGTAGCACCGAAAGCACCGAAAGCCAGAAGACCCATAATTGAACCAGGTTCAGGAACTGATTTAGTCAATGTGACATTATCAAGCAGCAATCCAATATTATCTTTGCCAATCCCTTTAAAATCTAAAGTGGCATTTGTTATGGAAGCAACGGTAAAACTTCGGGTAAAGTTTGTAAACGCTTGAGATCGGGGTAGTGAGAATGTTTCGCTAAACAAATTACCTAGAGATACGGTGACAGAATCAGTCACATTATCTCGTTGGTTTCCAGCAAGCTGGAAGCTGAGGTTAACTGTGTCTCCTGCTTGAAAGTTAAATGTTTTTTTAGATTCAATTGTACCAGCTTGACCTGTTGATCCATCCAGATCCACATATAGTCCGTTAGCAGGAAGGAAATCATAAAAACCAACACTTCCAATCAAGTCCACAGATCCCTTTATAACATTCCAGTTGGCAAAATGATCGTAATTTAAAGCAGTGCTATTTTCTTGATCAAAACTATCCTGTAAGAGGGTTGTAACTGATGCTGCCTTAACAGAATTTGTACTAGCAAATCCGATTGCGGTCAAGGCTGTTAATGCTATACCAATTTTATTTAAGATTTTTAAAACAATGGATTTATTCATAATTCTAGTTTCTTCAACAATTCTCAAGGTGTGTATTTTTCCAAACGACAATTAATGACCGTCGATTAATGCTGAGAAACTCCGTTGTGATTGCACTCGAATTTTTCAGCAAAATTAGGCATAAACTACCCTTGTGATAAGTAAGGGTTTAGCCTGTCGCTGCGATCGCAGATATAAGTACTACTGAAAATAACTAAAGTTTTGAACTTAGCTTTTGCCTTCTAATTATTTCAAGAGGTTATTATCAGTGTTTTCCTCACTGGCTTATTCACTTAGATTAGTGGCAATTTTTTTTTATGGCTAGAGTTTTTGCGTGTATTCACATAATAATCACATTCCAGATTATGTTAAATAACAGCCAAAACTTGGATTTAATGCGACTTATATACGCGGTATCAAACGAATGGTTGACTAAAACTTTGTAAACTTAAGTTGTTGCTTTAAGACAGATTTATCAACGTAATTATGTCTAAGCGGCTTATGTACTTATAACTACATCTAAAAGCACCGTATTAACACAATGTTATAATAGTTACTGATTAAAATCGTAGTGGTTAAAAACTTAGGGTAGCGATGCCTGCGGCGAGCTTCTCTACGTTCGCGCAGCGTGTCGCAGACAGACGCTCTGCGTAGCTTGCTTCTCTGTAAGAGTACGCTAACGCTTGCTAAATTCCGTTAGGAAAGTTTACATAAAAAATCTGCCCTCCCTGCGATCGCAGAAAGAGCAGCTTTATACCATTTATTCAGATAGTTACTACACATCCTCTCAACGCCATTCCGGAATCTTCCTTGATTAATAATCACTAATTAGTACTTGGATACCATACATCTTTAGGCTTATACTACGTTAGGAAAGCTGACATAAAAAATCTGCCCTCCCTGCGATCGCAGAAAGAGCAGCTTTATACCATTTATTCAAATAGTTACTACACATCCTCTCAACGCCATTTCGGAATCTGAGTAATTAATAATTACTAATTGGTACTTGGATACCATACATCTTTACATTGCTCAAAACAGATTTAGCACAACCATATACCATAGAAAGGTGCATTAGTCAAGATAAAACAGCTACATTAATCTAATTCTATCCCCTGGATAGATTAAGGCGATGAAACTTATGCACAAACAAGATTTCCAAATCTTCTGAATATGCCTAATATAAAAATAGGTACAAAAAACTGTTTTCAGTTCAGCCAAGCCGCTCTCGCTTCATCGTCATACTTCCACCGAGCAACAGCTTATGAATTTCTCGTCAGCACGACAATATTTTTACCAGGAGATACAGCAGTCTGACGAACACATTGACTTAGCAAAGGCAGCTTTGTATATTGCACAAGAAGAATATCCCAAGCTAGATCCAGAGGAATATCTCAACGCCCTTGATACAATGGCATGTGAGCTTGAAGAACGTCTGCCTTCTTCACGATATCCTTTGCGGATGGTTCAAAGTATTAACCAGTATCTTTATGAAGATTTAAAGTTTTCTGGTAACAAAATTGACTATTATGATCCGCGTAACAGCTTTTTCAATGACGTAATTGACCGTCGGCTAGGTATTCCTATTAGCTTGGCGTTGGTTTATCTGGAGGTTGCTCGACGGATCGATTTCCCGATGGTGGGTGTGGGGATGCCAGGACATTTTCTGATTCGCCCAGATATTGAAGATATAGAGATTTTTGTGGATGCCTTCAATGGCGGTGAAATAATATTTGCCCAAGATTGTGAAGAACGGCTGTCTCAACTTTATCAGCAACCTGTGACGCTACAACCAGAATTTTTAGCTGTAGTTAGTAATCGGCAATTTTTAGCACGGATACTGACAAATTTAAAATTTATTTACCTTAAACAGCAAGAGTTAGAAAAAACACTGGCAGCAGTTGAACGAATTTTGTTGTTGTTTCCTGGTTTAACTTTAGAGTTACGCGATCGCGGTCTAATTTATTACCAACTTGGTTACTACCCCCAAGCCGCAGACGACTTACAAAATTATTTAGCAAAAGTTCCTGATGCCGAGGATGCATCTATGATTCGGCGGCTGCTTACCGAATTGGGTAAGGATGGTTGAATCAAGTCCGCTCCCCCTGCCTTTTGCCTTCTTGCACTAGTTAGCCATTGACAGCTTTTGGCACGAATACTGGGAAAACTCAATACAAAATGCCTAATGCTCGAATTATTTTTGTTCTTCTGCGACTCGTTTGAGACGGCGCAGTTGGGCTTGCATGTCTTCTTTTGTCCAAGATGCGGCAAAGGTGTTGAAACCCCAGCTAACTAAGGCGTTAGGGATATCGTACTCAAAGCGGTTGAGTAGGAGCGTTCCCTTTTCTGTTGGCTGACATTCCCAGCGATCGCGCCCTTGAAAAAATCCCTGAAATTCCCAAACTACCAAACCCGGTTGTCGTTCTACAACTACGCTATTCAACGTGGGTTTCAGTAGAGGAATTTGAATAATGAAACGACTTTTACTGCCAACATCAGTACTCCAAGCTTCACCCACAGGTTCGCAACGGAGAACGGGGTTGAGCCAGCGATGCATGAGTGCTAAATCGCTAATACAGCGTTCCACCACCGTAGCTGTAGCATTAATTTGAATCGATTGTTCCAAAACTTGGGACATTCTATATCTCTGATGCTGTTGCTGCAATTAGAGTAACGCAAAATTCAGTACTATCAGTAGATTAAATCAAATATTAGTAACAAAGTCAAAAATTACTCTTGATATCAATGGCATAAATATATGTTTTTACTGGTAAATTGATAGGCAAAACACTTACTCAGTGTTTGCGGCGAATACTTAAGCTTAATTCCCGAAAACCATGAACACAACTTGGCAAGGAATAACCCAGGTGATAGAAGTTGCTTTGTCCACAAGGGTGCAGCAATTTTTGGCACAATCGCCCAGCCTGCAATCGGCGCAACCAGCAGTGAATCAAGGAATTGCTGATGTACAAGGTATTGTTCAACAGTTAATTCTGTTTACACCCCGTCTGCTGGGGGCAGTGGCAATTTTGTTAGTAGGTTTGCTAATTGCCTTCGGCGTAGCCGCGCTAACGCGAGGAATCCTCAATCGCACAAATATAGATAACCGCATTGCCGCAGGGGTAACGGGTCGTCAAGATGTTCCGCAAGTGGAGAAATTAATCTCCAGCTTAGTCTTTTGGAGCATTATTCTGTTGACGGCGGTAGCTGTTTTACAGACATTAGATTTAGAGGTAGCGTCTCGACCTCTCAATAATTTTCTCAATCAACTTATTGGTTTTTTGCCAAAGTTAGTTGGTGCGGGAATCCTTTTGGTAACCGCCTGGTTTTTGGCGACCATTGTGAAGATTATTACTGTGCGCTCATTACAGGCATTTAACCTGGATGAACGTTTGAATCCACAACCAGAAGACAGCGCACCGAGCCTCAATCAGCTGTCTCTGAGTGAGACGATTGGCAATGCTCTGTATTGGTTTATATTTTTACTGTTTCTCGCTCCAGTTTTAGATACTCTCGAACTTAGGCAGGCTCTACAACCAGTACAAGCTCTCATTACAGAAGTTCTGCTAATTCTGCCGAACATTTTAGCGGCGGCGCTAATTGCTGTAGTTGGTTGGTTTATAGCTAATGTGGTGCGGCGGATTGTAACAAACTTGCTGGCGACAACTGGTATTGACCATTTAGGTAGTCGGTTGGGATTATCTGCGGCTGCGGGGGTGCAACCTCTATCGAATATTATCGGCACAATTGTCTATGTTTTGATTTTGATTCCTGTGGCGATCGCAGCCCTTAATGCCCTAGAAATTAATGCGATCTCTGTGCCTGCGATCGCAATGCTGCAACAGATTCTCAACGCCCTCCCTGCCATCTTTACGGCCGTGGCAATTTTGATTGTTGCCTATTTTGTGGGACGGTTTATCGCGGATTTGGTTACAAGTATTCTCACGAATTTAGGATTTAATAACATTTTCACTATTTTGGGTCTGACAACACCCAGCAGACGAATCGTAGTTTCAACAGAATCAACAACCCCCCCGATTCCAACCCGCACACCATCGGAAATTGCAGGCATTGTTGCCTTAGTGGGTATAATGCTGTTTGCAACGGTGGCGGCGGTGAATATCTTGAACATTCCAGCCCTGACAGCATTAGTGTCTGGGATTGTGATCGTATTCGGGCGAATTTTGGCGGGATTGGTGATATTTGCCATTGGTTTATTCCTAGCGAATCTGGCTTTTAACATCATTACCAGTTCTGGCGAACGCCAAGCCCAGATTTTAGGACAAGTAGCGCGGATTGCCATCATTGCC
This sequence comes from Nostoc sp. XA010, assembly GCF_020829625.1. Taxonomy (GTDB): domain Bacteria; phylum Cyanobacteriota; class Cyanobacteriia; order Cyanobacteriales; family Nostocaceae; genus Nostoc. Next base: position 252,983 of record NZ_JAIVFX010000008.1, read on the forward strand.
TTAGTTTCTGCAATGGCATTGCAACAAATTGGAGTTGCCAGTGATATTGTGAATTTAGCCTTTGGACTTTTACTAGGTGCGATCGCAGTTGCTATTGCTCTAGCCTTTGGTCTTGGGGGGCGCGATATTGCCCGTGAGCAAGTTCAAGAATGGCTAAACTCTTTCAAAGGTAGAAACTAATTCCTCTGTGACATCTCCCACCACTAAATCGGATTACCGATTTTGGTGGGGGCTTCCACTAGATAATCCGGCTACTGCTGTGCGTAGGCTCTTTGCTTTAAAGAGGGAATGCTAAGAACCAGGAAACTCTAACTCACCGCTTCCCCGTCCTAACTGCGCCGTCTGGGGTGGTAGATGTCGCTCCAACCAATCTTCTAAATCAGCCATTACTTCGTGGTAATTTAGGTCACACTGAATTTCGTGATAGGCTCCCGGATACTCGATTCTCAGCTTATCTGTGCAATTTACCCGTTGGTAAAAGATGTCACTTCCCGCAGGTAAAGCCACTCGGTCTTCACCACCGTGGAGAATCAACAATGGTAATTGCCAATCAGCTGCGTGAGCATAAATCCAATCAACTGTTGCAAAAAATTCTGTAGCCAGACGGGCAGTAGCAAGGGTATGTCGCAGTGTATCCTGGGCGGATGCGGCTAAAACTTGCTGATCTCGTGAACCAGCACTCAGATCAATGCCTGTATTCAGGGTAAAACGCGGCCACACCCGTGAGAGCATTTTTCCTAAAAGCACCCGAATAGGTGAAACCCCAACTTTCCCCAAGCTTGGCGCTAGAGCGATCGCACCTTGCAAAACTGATGCTTGTTGAGGATGGCGCAGAATATAATCTAAGACAATTACCCCACCTAAACTATGACCCAAAACAAAAATTGGGCATCCAGGATTCTGAGTCTGAATTAACTGTAAAAAGGCTCCTAAATCTTCGCAAAACTCACTCCAAGCGTTAATATAGCCTCGCTGACCTGATGAGCGTCCATGACCACGCAAATCTAAAGCGTAGACAGCATATTGTTTGGGCATCAAATGCTGAACTATATTATTGTAGCGATCGCTGTGCCCTCCAAGTCCATGCACAATGGCTAATATTGCCCGTACTTTACCCTCAAGATGCCAGCTTTGGTAATACAGTTCAAGTCCTCCAACACCCTGAAATCTGCCTTCTCTACGAGACACGACGCGATCGCTATGGTCAATCATCGGGTTAGTTTTTTAGATATTTTCCCAGCAAGCTACTAACATGTCAACTAATTATTAATAACCAACAGTAATCAAATTTTTACCTTATTTCCTCAATCACATCTTGTGGTGAGGGTTTATTGCTCTAAACTACGAATTACGAATTACGAATTACGAATTATTTCCCCTGCCATAGTTGCCGTAACGACTGAAAAATCCTTACAAATCTGTCTTCTAGCCAGAGCATAACATAATCAACCCATTCTAAAAGTTGCTCTAAGGGGTGCTTTTCGTAACCTATTGAAGTTGCTTTGGTTTCTATCCAGTCTGGCTGCGCCTCAACTTGAGTGCTTTGGTGAAATTGCTGGTGGAAAATTTCCCCTTTCTGACTCTCGCTTTTAGATTGGGAAATGCTAGTTCGGGTTTGTTTTGCAGAAGAAACTTTTCCAGATGTTTTTTGACTTCTTCGCCCCAAACCAGATCCAACTTTAGGTTGTTTTACAGTTAAATGATTTTGTGGAAAATGTCCTGCTGATAAACTTGAGGCTAAAGCAGGATTTGTCCTGTCAGAAAGTGTAACTGGCTTTTGGGCGATGGTTACGGTGTCGCCAAATAAATCATTCCATGTTAGCCAAGGATCATCTGTTAAATCCTGGTTTTCCAACTGAGAGCTTTTGGACAAGGACTTTCTAAAGCGTGATGATGATAGTTTACCTTGCGTAGACGCATTCGCAAAGCGTCTCCTGGAGAAGCGGCTTGTCGCTAAACATCGCTCATTACTAGTTGTTGACTCAAGTGTTTTTCTATTCCCAACACCAAAAAAGTAATTAAGCGCTGCCTCAATCAAAGCCTGAAGATTCAGTGTATGAGTTTCTAAACCGTCAGTATTGGCTGTAATTTCTCCCCTAGCAGCTAATTGCTCTTTGCCATAAAGAAATATATTTAACTGAGTTTGGGCAACTTTGACAATTTCTTGGCTACGTTCTTGCACAGGTACTAAAGCATTTAATTCCAATTTAGCAAAGGCTATATCTATAAATGCTAATAATTTATCTGTATTAAGTGAATCTTTTGGTATCCCCTCGGCTAAAATTGAATTGTTATCTGTATTTCCATCAGTTAATTTTGCTAATAAATCGTGAATTTGTGGGAATAGCTCCGTTTCTTTTTTAGCTACTATCAACCGCCAGGACTTCCAGTAATTAGCAACTTCGTTAATAATTCGGTCTTCTAATTTTGCCTGCTGCTGGGGTGTCAAAATATCTAGAATTTCATTGTCGGCAGTAACAAGTACTAAACTTCGATCCATCAAATTTGTGGCAATTCCCCGCACTACTGGAAGATGCTGATTGAGAGCATTTTCTAGCTGTAAAGGGTTGAGACTTCCGCTCTGATTCTCAGTAATATTTGATAATTGAGTAAAATTAGCATTATTTGTAGACTTATTATCAGCGAATTTCAGCCGTAAAACTCCCAAGAAAGCCAAGGGTTTGAAAGATTCAATTGTTTTTGCAGGAGTAGAAGCGGCTTCATTTGATGACAGATAATTAACTGCCTCCAGTACATGTTGAATGGGACTATCAACATTTGGAACTTCGGGCTGGAAATCGGTATCATTTGGTTGTAACTTTAGTCTAGTTTGTGGTTCTTTAGTCTGTAGCGTTTTCCCAGATGATTCAGATGACTGAAACAGTAGATACACTGGGTAAAGTAGTGCCTCCACACCCCACTTAGTAGCAACTTGCAAATGCCGGAAGGTGTGTTCCCACTGTTGTGTCACCCGGCGAGATTGCTGGTGGACAAAGTTAAATAGTCTGCTTTGATAACGCCCAGAGGAACCAGAAGACATAGTAGTAATTTTTTAGTTCAAGTCTTGTATAAGTTGTGAGACTCGCGCCAAACAATAAAAACGACCAACACCTCATCTTAGCGAATATATGACCCTGACTGTCTCTCAATCCCAGACCAAAATAATCTCACAAGCAATTGAGCAACTGCGCTCTTTTTGTCAAGTTAATCTTCAGTCTACTTGGCTATACCAGGAATCTGACCTGATTATTACTGATGTTGTAGCTGCTGATTTGTCTCATTGGCAACCTGTTCAATTGAATGCTAAAGAACATATCGCTTGGACAGGCGGGAAAAAAGTGTTATGGCTAGTACAAAGATTGGTGGTTCCCCAAGATTTACACGGCTATCCCTTAGCTGGGTTATCTTTGCGGCTGGCACTGGTTTGGTGGGCAGATTCTGCTGAGATTTATGTGAATGGGGAGTTAGTGCTGGAGGGTGATTTATTTGATTGTTCGCCTAGAGTGCTTCTAAGCCAAGGGGTGACGCCAGGGGAAGAGTTTATTGTGGCTTTGCGGTTAGTGAGTCCGGGGCATTGTGATGGTGCTTTAGTGCGATCGCTCCTAGTTTATCAGTCTACTGTTGATAATAATCCCGATCCGGGTTTTGTGGCTGATGAGTTAGCTGTGGTGCAACTTTATTTGGAAAAGTTTGCACCGGAGAGGTTGGATATTTTGGCGGCGATGGTGGGGGAAATGACGAACCGCAGAGGCGCAGAGGACACGGAGGGAGAGAAGGGAGAGTTAGTAAAGTCGTTTTTATCTCTACGTCAAAACCTAATTCAATCTGATATCTTAGCCCCCCTTAAAAAGGGGGGTTGGGGGGATCAAAAATCTAAAATTTTCTTATTGGGTCATGCTCATTTAGATTTAGCATGGCTATGGCCTGTGAATGAAACTTGGAATGCGGCGCAAAACACCTTTGAGTCGGTTCTGAAGTTACAAGCAGATTTTCCTGAGTTAATTTTCTGTCATTCGACTCCCGCACTTTATGCTTGGATTGAAGAACATCGCCCGGATTTGTTTGGGGCAATTCAAGCACAGGTAGCGGCTGGACGTTGGGAAGTTGTCGGTGGGATGTGGGTGGAACCAGAACTAAACTTGATTGCTGGTGAATCAATAGTCCGTCAGCTATTGTATGGCCAGCGCTACATTCAGGAAAAATTTGGTAAGCTTTCGACTGTAGTGTGGGTTCCAGATTCTTTTGGTTTTTGTGCAACTTTACCGCAGTTTTTCGCTAATGCTGGCATTGAGTATTTTGTCACCCAGAAGTTGCGGTGGAATGATACTACTAAATTTGATTATGGGGCTTTTTGGTGGCGATCGCCTGACGGTAGCCAAGTCTTTAGTTTGATGTCTGCACCCATCGGTGAAGCTATAGACCCAGTTAAAATGGCATCCTACGCTCTTGAATGGCAAACGCAGACTGGTTTACCAGAATCCCTCTGGCTTCCCGGTGTCGGCGACCACGGCGGCGGCCCCACCCGTGATATGTTAGAAACCGCCCAACGCTGGCAAAAGTCGCCTTTCTTCCCAGACTTAGAATTCACAACATCTGAAAAGTATTTACAGCAAATCAAATCAGGAGTCAGAAGTCAGGAGCCAGAAGTCAGGAGTTGTTATTCTCCCCCATCCTCCCCTGCCTCCCCTGCTCCCTCTGCCTCCCCTGCCTCCCCTGCCTCCCCTGCTCCCCCTACCTTCCCAATCTGGAATGACGAACTATACTTAGAATTCCATCGCGGTTGCTATACTACACACGCAGATCAAAAACGCTGGAATCGTCGTTGTGAAAATTTATTGTATGAAGCTGAACTATTTGCTACTTTGGCAACCGTAAGCTGTGGTCTGACATATCCTAAAGCAGAAATCGAAGCAGCTTGGAAGCAGGTGTTATTTCAACAGTTTCACGATATTTTACCTGGTTCTTCAATTACCCAAGTTTACACAGATGCGTTGCCCGAATGGCAGCAAGTGGAACAAATGGGAACGAAGATATTACAGGAATCACTTTTAGCGATCGCATCTCACATTACCTTATCAGAACCACCAATACCCAATAGTTTGCCTATTTTCGTTTTCAATTCTCTCAATTGGCAACGCTCTGAGGTAGTCTCTGTAGCTTTACCCACGCCAGAGGAATGGCAGATTTACGATGCTTCTGGAAAGCAGGTTGTCTCCCAATTATCTGAACCATCAACGCTACTATTTCTCGCCACCGAAATTCCACCCGTAGGCTACCGCATATTTTGGCTTTCCCCGTCATCTCCCTCACTCCCCAGTACAGACGCGATTAATCGCGTCTCTCCCCACTCCCCACTCCTCCCAGACTGGATTTTAGAAAATGAATTCCTACGAGTTGTCATAGATCCTGATACTGGAGATTTATCAAGTGTTTTTGATAAAACTTATCAACGAGAAGTTTTAAGTGGGGCGGGGAATCAACTACAAGCTTTTAAAGACAGTGGTCAATATTGGGATGCTTGGAATATAGACCCTAATTACGCTCAACATCCTTTACCCTCAACAAATCTTCTATCTATTCAGTGGGTAGAACAAGGCCCAGTGCAAAGTCGTGTGCGCGTGGTGCGTCAGTTAGGTGAATCGGAATTTTGCCAAGACTATATTCTGCCAGCTGGTTTACCTCTGCTGAAAATAGCTACTACTGTCAACTGGCAAGAAAATCATGTATTAGTAAAAGCTGCTTTTCCTTTGAATATTGAAGCAGACTTTGCTACATACGAAATTCCCTGTGGCGCAATTCGCCGTCCAACTAAACCGCAAACCCCCGCAGAACAGGCAAAATGGGAAGTTCCCGCCTTGCGTTGGGGTGATTTGACAGAAGAAACACAAGAGGGTATTTACGGTGTTAGTTTGCTGAATGATTGTAAATACGGTTACGACAACAAACCAGATCAACTCCGCTTAACACTCCTACGCAGTCCTAATTGGCCAGACTTAGAGGCTGATAGAGGTTTTCACGAGTTCACATATACTTTGTATCCTCATGCTGGTAGCTGGGAATCAGCCCATACAGTACGGCGTGGCTATGAATTGAATATACCGTTGCAAGTGATATTGAATCCCGTTAATCAAAACCCACATAAAAATTCTCCCCTATCTGCCGATAAAGAGTGGATGGGGGTAAGGTTGCTAGATTTATCATCTGAAAATTTAATCTTGATGGCCTTCAAGCCATCTGAGGATGACCCACAGCAGTTAATTCTGCGGTGTTATGAATGTCACGGAGAAACAGCCGAGTTATCTTTGCAAAGTGATTTAGAGTTAAATCTAGGAGATACAGTAGATTTATTAGAGCGCTCCTCTACTACTGAATTCTCATTTGAGCAACAAGTCTTGACGATACAGCCTTGGAAAATCGCCAGTTTCAAGGTGATACCAGCGATTAATCTCAGGCTGGAGTAAGCCACTAGTGCTATGTCAGTGGTCAGTTGTGATTTTCCACAGACCATTGACAAATGACAAATGACTAATGACTCTTTTAATCTTCGTGATCGTCATATGGATCGTTCAATTGCTTGCTAGGAGGGCCAAAGGAGGTATAAATCGACAATCCGGTGATGGCAACCACTACGGCAGCCACAGAAATGCTAAGAACTATTGCGGGTTCCATAATTGAGGAATAGATGATGAGTGCTATTCTTATAGAATATTACAGAAGATTAAAAAAAGCTTTGGCAAGTGATATTAGGTGAACTATGGCACAAAGGACTAGGTTGGGAGATATCCTGAAACCACTGAACTCTGAGTATGGGAAAGTGGCTCCAGGTTGGGGTACTACCCCTGTAATGGCTGTTTTTATCTTGCTATTTTTCGTGTTTCTGCTAATTATTCTGCAACTTTACAATAGAACACTGTTGGTTCAGGATGTAGTAGTCGATTGGCGGAGTTTAGGGCGCTAAAGCATACACAGCTATCAAGTTTGGATAACAAGTTATGTTACACCCGGTTTTTCCGGGTTTTTTTATCAGTTGTGATTTACTACTGAACAAGAATTCAGTACTCAGAGTTTCGATGCTGTTAGAGGATGTTTGAAAAGTCTAATTTTATCAACGTCCCTAAGTTATTTTTCTCTATCTAAATGGAGCATTGACACTCCTCCATCACAGCTACGCCCTGATGAGGGAGTGTCAATCATACCTACCTTTTTAGCGAAGGTATTAACTTAGCAAAAGACTTATCAGCTATAAGTAAACCAGTCTTGAATACCACCACGGCTAAGAATAACTTCAGCGCGACCAATATCATCTTCTGAGCCTTCCACCATCACCAAGTAGCCACCGCGTGATAGCTGATCTCTGTAAGCTTCAACTCTTTGTGCAGGAATCGCTAAACTACTCATTCCCCCAACCAAGCCACCAGCTGTTGCTCCTACAGCAGTACCGACAAGGGTTGTAGCTAAAGCATTTGCTGCCGCGCCTCCTGCTACAATTGCGCCCAAACCAGGGATTGTTAAAGCCGTAAGACCAGCTACTACGCCAACTAGACCTCCTAATGCACCTCCGGAGATTGTACCTGCTCTGGCAATTTGATCACCTTGATTTTCAACGTTGCCTTTATTGCCAGCAGCCTCCACTATCTCATCAGAACTTGCATTCGGCCCGAGCACGGAAACTTTATCCATAGGAAAGCCTGCCGTTTTCAGATCAGTAAGTGCCTTTTGGGCATCAGAATCGTTAGGAAATACACCGATAGAGCGCTTTTGTTCAGGTAAAGTCATTGTTTTGCACTGTATTGAAAGTTTAGTTATTTTGTACCAACACACTAGGGGTTGATAATGCCGTAGTAAATAGCGGCAACAATTAGAAAAATCACGGCATTATCCAGGGTGACACCGATGCTCCCATCTCAGGTTAGGCAGTTGTTCAGGGGTTAGTAAACTAGGGCTTGTGCCTGATTCATCGGCTCAGATTTCGGTTTTATATGGGAAGTAAGTTGTTGAAAACATAAAATTTTTTGCAACAGAACCTACCAGCACCAATAAAAATCGAAGCGATTTACAAGCCAGTATTGACTGCTACGTAAAAGCAATCAAGCACGCTCCCAAATTTGCCGAATTTCGCCTGGAAGTAATCCAGCAATTTCTTGGTTGCGTTCTGGAGGTAAAATTTCTTTCGTGGCTGAGAACACTGCCTCTGCAACCTCTTCTGGAGGAACCCCTTCTGGTAAAGCACCTTCTTGTTGTAGGCGCAACATAAAGGTTCCTGGCTTAATATGTAGGTTTTGTGCAGGACTGATTCGACTGAAGAAAGCAACCATAACGTTAGGATCTTGCCAAAGGTCTATCACTTCCCGCTCGGACTCAGGAGCTCTTTCTTTGAGATCCTTTTCAATTTGGTCACTTGTTTTGTTTAACATCATGTCCCGCAAAATTCGGAACACTATATTTGTTGCCCGTTGAGCATCATTGCTCGTTTGCAAACTACTCCGCTCTAATACTTTGTCAAGGAATGATTGCTGTTTTTGTGTTTGCCCTGTCATAATCTCTCGCTGCAATTTCAACAAAAATTTAGATGAGTTCAATCTGGTGTGAATTCATCTGTAAGCCTCTTATTAAATATTGCGAATTGTAAAGAATGCTCCATCAATCTTTTGACAGAGTTGTTTGGAGTTATGTGCTGATTTCCCTCTGCTGCCAAGCAGCGATCGCTTAATTTCTTCTTGGAGTGGTTTGATGCGATCGCTTTCTATGGTAGGCGATTATTGGGTAGACTACATAATAATATATGAGTCTATAGTACTGGTTCTATAGTTTACAGGAGACAAAAATGAATATATTTGGTATCGGTCTGCCGGAAATGGGTGTAATTATGGTAGTGGCGCTGTTAATCTTTGGCCCAAAGAAGCTGCCAGAGATTGGTCGGAGTGTAGGTAAAACTATTCGTAGTTTCCAAGAGGCTTCCAAAGATTTTCAAAACGAGTTTCAAAAAGAAGCAGAACAGTTAGAAGAAGTTGTCAAGACTACTGCTGAATTGGAACCTAAGCAAATCTACCCTGCTAAATCTGAGCATGATACCGCTAGCTCTTCCCAACCTAGCTAGTACCACAAGGCGGAAGTCAAAAGTTAAAAGGCTTTAATTTTGGGCTTTTTGGCTGTAATGAAATAGTAGGTTTATTTCCGCCTTTACTAGGAGAATGCTGGATATCAATTGACTGTAGGCAAAATGACAGAAGCTGTTAAGCAACCAGCTTTGGTGATTCCCCAGCTAATTGTCGGGTTGGGGAATCCAGAAAGCAAGTACGACCAAACACGCCATAATATCGGCTTTGCTGCTGTAGAAACTCTCTCCCGTTCTTGGCGCATTCCCTTAGCAGAAAACCGCAAGTTTCAGGGTGAGTATGGCGAGGGAATGGCCCCAGGTGGAGGTAAGATTCGTTTGCTAAAGCCGTTAACTTATATGAATCGCTCAGGACAAGCAATACAATCGGTGACGAGTTGGTATAAATTGCCGCCTGAATCAGTGCTGGTGATTTATGACGATATGGATTTGCCTTTGGGAAAAACTCGTCTGCGCTTATCTGGTTCGGCTGGGGGACATAACGGCATGAAAAGTGCGATCGCACATCTTAGTACCCAAAACTTTCCCCGTTTGCGAATCGGTATTGGTAAACCCAAAGGTGCAGCTAACAACGATGATTCTGATGCTGTTTCTCATGTGCTGGGGCGATTTTCGGCAGCAGAAAATCAGCAGATGTCTCTTGTACTTCAGTTCGTGGTTGAGTGTATTGAACTAAGCCTCAAGCAGGGAGTAGAAAAGGCGATGAATGTTTGTAATAGCCGCACCATTAATAATTCTGAGTCTTAGGGTTGGATGAATACTGCCTTGTAAGTTTGGCAAAGGCGCTTATTTTGGTTGCTGGGCAGCGATTTTATGTTTGTTCCATCCAACTGAAATAAACCCCTTAACGCCTTCTATACATAGAAGAAGTGAATCATCTAGACCCTAATTTGGGGTGCGGCATAGTTTGCTTAATTTTTGTAAGAATAATGGCGATGTCTAGGAGGTGCTAGTACAGCGCGGCGTAAATAAACCACCCATTCCAAATCAACAAATACTAAATGTAGTAAAACATGATTATATATACAGGTTTTGTCCGCTAAAAAATATGATGTTTTGATCAAAAAACTATAAATTAAGAAAAAGTAAATTTAAACATATAGGTCTGATTAACAATCTGCCTATAATTTTTTTATATTTTTAATGGCTGAAACCAATCTTAATCAGATTATACTAAAGTTTTTAAAACTATCATAAATTTTACTATTATTTAATTAACCTATGTGAATATACTGAATTAAAGTCCAACCTGTCTGAGAATGTCAGTATAAGTAATATTGATTAGAGAAAGTAGTCCTTGCCAGCATTTTATCAAGGTGCTTTAATAGCGATGTCTGACGACAAGAAGCAAAGCTTCTACGCATTCCGCAAAACAGCCTACTTACAGAATATGTACAAGACGCGCAGCGATTCGACATCAGACATCGCTGCTGGTGTTCATAAAATTACAGATTCAAAACATTAAACTCAAAAATATGACAAGCTACTAGCATATCCTTGACACTAAATTTTCCCAAAAGCTGAATAGGAGTATATATGGAGCCAATCATTTTTATAGTTTTAGTGCTTATAGGTTATGCCTTAGGTTCTGCAAAACTGATTAATCAAGGTAATGAAGCCCTAGTCGAACGCCTGGGGCAGTATCATCGGAAACTTAAACCTGGGCTGAACTTTATTGTTCCCTTGGTAGATCAGGTTGTGATGGAAGATACCACGCGAGAGCAAATTTTAGACATCAAGCCTCAGAATGTGATCACCCAAGATAATATTTCTGTGGAAGTGGACGCTATTCTGTACTGGCGCATCAAAGATATTGAGAAAAGCTTTTACGCTATTGAGGATCTGCAAGGCGCACTGACACAGGTGACTACAACCACGCTCCGGGAAATCATTGCCCAGAACACTCTGGAGCAGACTAATGTCTCAAGAGTGGAGATGCACTCAACTCTCTTATTCGAGTTGAATAGTATAACGATAGATTGGGGAGTTGAAATTCTCCGGTTAGACCTTCAGAGAATTACTCTACCTGAGAGTGTACGAAAGTCTAGGGAAGAGGAGCAAGCTGCTGTAATCAAAAAACGGGCGCTGATTACCGAAGCAGAAGGGGAAAAGGAAGCTGCGATTAAAAAAGCAGAAGGAACTATGGCTTCAGTGCAAATCATTTCTCAAGCTCTCCGTTCCAATCCAGATAGTAGGGACATTCTGCGGTATCTTGTAGCTCAAGATTACGTAGATGCTAGCCAAAAATTAGGTGAAAGCAATAATGCCAAAATTGTCTTTGTAGACCCAGCTAACTCAAGTGAAATGTTTCAGGAGCTGATAGCCGAGTCAGGAATTACAGAAGGTAACGGCAAAAAACACGAAAACGGTAATACCTAACAGTCAGGCTTTGCGGCTTTTCTCAGTAGCGCATCGGCTACTAATGAAACATCGCGCATTTCTTGAACATCGTGAACTCGGAGGATATCAGCGCCATTAAAAATAGCAGCACAACAAGCTGCGGCCGTTCCCCAAACTCGTGCTTTGGGATCTGGTTGATTTAAAATGCGACCAATGAAACTTTTACGGGATGCTCCTACCAAGATAGGGCAATTGAGTGGCGAGAGCGATCGCAAGCGGCGAAAAATTTCTAAATTTTGCTCATAGTTCTTAGCAAAGCCAATACCAGGATCAATAATAATTTTATCCTGGTCAATGCCCGCAGCAGTTGCTACTCCAATTTGCCGATCTAAAAAACTATAAATTTCTCCGAGCAAATCTTGATAATCAGTCTGTTGCTGCATTGTCTGTGGTGTTCCCCGGATGTGCATTAAAATAATCGGCACACCTAACTCTGCAACTGTTGGTAATATTTCTGAGTCAAAAGTGCCGCCAGAAATGTCATTAATAATATCTGCTCCAGCTTCTACAGATGCCTTGGCTACAGCAGCACGGGTGGTATCTACAGAAATCGGGATTGAAATTTCTGGTCTTAGCACCTCTAACACCGATAACACCCGGTCAAGTTCCTGTGCCAGAGTTATTTGCTTTGCCCCTGGTCGAGTTGATTGACCGCCCACATCGATAATGTCAGCACCAGCAGCCACCAGTGCTTGCGCCTGTACTAAAGCCGCAGAGGTAGTGTTAAACTCACCCCCATCACTAAAGCTATCAGGCGTTACATTCAAAATCCCCATCAAATAAGTGCGCTGTCCCCACTCGAAACAGCGTCCTCGAATTATCAAGTTGCTTCGCATAAATCTACATTAGGCATTCCCATGCAGAGCATGGGAACGAGAAGAAAGCACATCACAGTGACTGAAAATTTACAATTCGAGCGAAACTCTCAGCTTCCAAACTTGCTCCTCCGACTAAAACACCATCAATTTCTGGTTGAGCCATGATCTCATCAATATTATTCGGCTTAACTGAGCCACCATATTGAATCGATACATTTGGATTACTCAACTGGCTACGAATTAAGCCAATTATCCGATTCGCCTCCGTTACCTCACAAGTGTCACCAGTACCAATCGCCCAAATTGGTTCATAGGCAATCACCAAATTATCCTGATCAATATCTACCAAACCTTTGTCGAGTTGGAGAGAAATCAGTGATTCAGTTTCTCCTGCATCTCGTTGTTGTTTAGTTTCGCCAACACAAAGAATTGGGGTCAAACCAAACCTTTGAGCAGTTCGGAGGCGTAGATTAACGGTTGCGTCAGTTTCACAAAAGAATTGCCGTCGTTCGCTATGACCGACAATCACAAAGCGCACACCAAGTTCTGTCAGCATTGGGCCAGAAATCTCACCCGTATAGGCTCCATATTCTTCCCAGTGGACATTTTGTGCCCCCAGTTGAATGAGGCTACCGTGCAAACTTTTAGACAAAACACTTAAATCAGTGAACGGAGGGCACAATATCACTTCTCGCCCTTCGGGGGTTTCCTGTAAGTGGGGCAGAAATCCTTGTAAAAACTCCTGGGTCTCTGCCTGGGTTTTGTACATTTTCCAGTTGCCGGCAATAACAATTTTCCGCACAGTTAATTTAGTCCAGATCCTAACGAGTTATTTAGATGCATTTTTCAGTTTATGACTTTTTGCTAGTCATTAGTCATTGGGCATACTTATTCCCCTTGTCTCCTTTGTCTGCCTCCTCTCCCCAAACCGCTCCTAAAAATAACTAGGATAGTAAAGGGGGTGTATCTAAAAACTAAAAACTAAAATCTAAAATCTAAAATCTAAAATTAATATGACTTCGACACTACCCATGCCTGAACCTCATCAAAGTGATTCTGCTAACACTGACGCAAATTCTCTCAGCTGGGAGGAAGAACTAGATAGTGCTATTTTCAGTTTTGAAGACATTCAGACGGAACTGAACTATAAACAAGCACAAACGGCGCTGCGAAACTTGGTAGCTAATCTCGACCTCACCCCCCAAGAAAAAACCGGGTTAGAGGCGGAAATTGCAGATTTGGAAACCATGTTAGGGAAGTTAGACCGCATGGTGGTGCAGATTGCGGCTTTTGGCATGGTGGGACGTGGTAAGTCTTCGCTACTTAATGCTTTGGTTGGGCAAACAGTATTTGAAACTGGGCCGCTGCACGGTGTCACTCGTGCTGCACAAAGAGTTAATTGGAGTATTAGTGAGGAAGCGATTGGGGAAACTGAACGTGCTTTGCGAGTCACTCTCCCTGGCGTAGGTCAATCCCAGGTGGAATTAATTGACACTCCTGGGTTAGACGAGGTAGATGGTGCAACTCGTGCCGCGTTAGCTGAACAAATTGCTAAACAAGCGGATTTGATTCTCTTTGTGGTTTCTGGCGACATGACAAAGCTAGAATACGCCGCCCTTTCTCAGTTGCGAGAAGCAGGTAAACCGATCATTCTGGTATTTAACAAAGTAGACCAGTATCCAGAAGCAGACCGGATGGCAATTTATCACAAAATCCGGGATGAAAGGGTGCGGGAATTGCTCACACCTTTGGAAATTGTCATGGCTGCGGCATCGCCATTGGTAAAGACGGCGATTCGTCGCCCTGATGGTACTAGGGGCATACAGTTGCGTACAGGTAATGCCCAAGTAGAGGAACTCAAGCTGAAAATCTTGGAGATTCTGCACCGTGAAGGTAAAGCTTTGGTTGCCCTCAATACCATGCTTTATGCCGATGTCGTAAATGAGCAGTTGATAGAACGAAAACTGATGATTCGGGAGGTGAATGCCAATCAGTTGATTTGGAAGGCTGTGATGACTAAAGCATTAGCGATCGCACTTAATCCCGTAACTGTGGTAGATATTCTGAGTAGTGTGGTAATTGATATTGCTTTGATTTTGGGTTTATCTAAACTCTATGGCTTCTCTATGACCGAAGCCGGGGCTGTACAATTGCTACAAAAAATTGCCCTGAGTATGGGCGGAATTGGCGCTAGTGAACTTTTGGCAAATTTGGGCTTGAGTGGATTAAAAACTTTACTTGGTATCTCTGCAACAGCTACGGCTGGTATTGCGCTGGGCCCTTATATATCGGTGGCAATTACGCAAGCGGGAGTAGCTGGTGTTTCTTCTTACGGGATTGGACAAGTTACCAAAGTTTATTTAGCCAACGGTGCGACTTGGGGGCCTGATGGGCCAAAAGCAGTGATTAATCGTATTTTGGCAAACCTGGATGAGACTTCAATTCTCAACCGCATTAAAGATGAATTACTCCACAAGGTAAAACTCAGAAAGTGATGCATAGAGGTAGAATTAATAAGATTCTGAAAAATACGTTGCTAAAGATTGAGAGTTTTTTCCAGCCAAGATAGGCTCTCCCTTTACTCCTCCACGGGTAAGAGTACAAATCTTATAAAGGTTTTCGCACTCAAAGATTGCCATAACTAGCTCTTTTCCCGTTTGATAAGAGGATGGTAAAGGTTTACCTACCTCGCATTCCATATCAATTTCGTTATCACGCCACTGTAACTTCCAAATACGCTTTTCGGTTATTGATGCTTTGACAGACCGAGCAAAAGCACTATACACCTGCTCTGCTTTGATATCATCCTTAGCTGCTGGCACAAAAAACTTCATAGATGGTTACAAGTAACGTAAATTTCACTAGCACCAGCGTAACGCAGTTACCAAGGCAATCTGCTCCCATCCCATGAGAAAAACTGTCCACTATCGCCTTCTTGAAGCTGTTCGATGACAGTCAGTAATTGGGTAACGGTGCGTTCCACTGAGAATAATTTTTCCGCAGGTACATTTCCCTGGAAAGGACGGGAAAGGTGCGTATCAGTTGTACCAGGATGCAATGTCACTATTAATGCTTTAGGACAACTTCTTTTATACTCAATTGCCGCAGTTCGCATCAACATATTGAGTGCTGCTTTAGAAGCGCGATAGCCATACCATCCACCAAGTTGGTTATCGCCAATACTGCCTAATTTAGCAGAAATAGTGGCAAACACGTTGCGTTCTCCATGACGAAACAAAGGCAATAGATGTTTAGCCAGTAAGACAGCACCAATACTATTTATTTGAAAGTAGCGCAGCAAATTTTCTGAATTTATCTGTCTTAAGCTTTTTTCAGGTTGCAAAGTTTCTTCATGCAATAGTCCTACACAGTTGACTACCAAATGCAGTTTGTCAACTTGGGTACGTATTTTTTGAACAGCTTCAACAATCTGCAATTCGTCAGTAATATCCATCTTTAAACAAATTAATCGCTCAAAATGTTCGCCTGTAAGAGCTATTAAATCTGAGGCTGATTCCGGTTGACGAGAAGTTGCATAAACTTTGGCTATTCTGTCATCTTGTAGCAATTTTTTTACAAAACCCAAACCAATACCTTGGCTGGCTCCCACAATCAATGCGTTAACAGGATTAATTTCATCAATAAAAGACATATTAATTTATGATTTTACAATAGTTAGCCAAACTTCGGCGGGTTTAAGTCCCCGGCTACAAAAGAAGCCGTAAGTTTTGTGGCGGGGTCTAAATCCCCCGAAGTTTTGTGGACGGAAACCATCCCCACAAACTTCTCTTCTCTACGAGACGCTCCGCGAACGTTACAAAACTGTACTTCCGACTTCCGACTTCCGGCTTCTTTAATCCTCTGGCAATTTAGCAAACGCCTCCTCAACCAACTCCTTGGACTTAGCATCCAAACGCAGCCAATCTACTTCACCGAGTTCATCAATTAAACTAGTATCAATATCAGCACTTTCCTTCTCTGGGGTGTATTCAAGAAAACACACTTGATAACACAGTTCCCACAAATCGATACTTGCTTCTTGCTGTTGACGCTGTAAACGTAGATGATATCCTGGATGGGGCATCGGCAGACGAGCCAGAGTCTCTTTGATTTCATCTGCTTCTTGGGGTGTTGCAGTTTCCATTCCTTGCAACAACTCAGTCACCAATGCTTTGATTTCATCAGTGGTGCTAGGCGGCCAAATCAAGACATCGTGGTAAGTTCCCGTCCAGGAAGATTCATCAAGCTGCTTGCGGATATTGTCGATAACGCGAATGAAAGCAGGTTGCATGAGGATTTCAGCCTGCTGCCATCCAACTGAGTTTGTTATTTTAGGTGGCATTGGTAGTAAACAGGGGCACTAAAAGAAAAATAAACAGTCTGCGTTTATTAAAAAGCTGCGTTTTTAATCTAAATCTTTTCTCAAGATAGCGGATTTCATTGAAGAAAATTTGGAGATATTTATTACCAGCTGGAAAATTAGGCAATAACTCTGGGGAGTGAACATGATAGGCAAGCTACTAGACCATCGTTACCAAGTAATTCGAGTCCTCGCAATGGGAGGATTTGGTCAAACCTACATTGCCCAAGATACTAGGCGGCCCGGCAATCCCCTCTGCGTTGTCAAGCACCTCAAACCCGGAACTGACCCCAGAGTTTTTGATACTGCTAAACGTCTGTTCAACAGCGAAGCCGAAACTTTAGAAAAACTGGGCAATCATGACCAAATACCCAGGCTGTTGGCGTACTTTGACGAAAACCAAGAATTTTATTTAGTACAAGAATATATTGAAGGGCATACCCTAGCCGAGGAACTTATACCTGGTAAGCGCTGGAGTGAAAGCGAAGTAATTCAACTATTACAAGAAGTTCTGGAAATTCTCGAATTCGTCCACCGCCAAGGCGTGATTCACCGCGATATCAAACCGGATAATATCATCCGTCGCGCTTTAGATAATAAGTTAGTTTTAGTGGACTTTGGGGCAGTGAAACAACTGCGTACACAACTAGTAACAGCAGGTGGACAAGCCTCTGCTACAGTAGTTATTGGCACTCCTGGCTATATGCCCACTGAACAAGGGCAAGGTAAACCCCGCCCCAACAGTGATATCTATTCCCTCGGCATTATTGCCATTCAAGCACTAACAGGATTATCGCCAACAGAATTGCAGGAAGACCCAGAAACGGGGGAAATCATCTGGCGTCATTCAGTAACTGTGAACCATCGACTAGCGGCAGTGTTGACCAAAATGGTGCGTTATCACTTTAAAGACCGCTACCTCAACGCCACCCAAGCACTGCAAGCATGTAAAGAGGCGATTAATCCTGTACCTGCACTTTCCACACCTCAAGAATCTGCTAAAAATTCTAGTTACCAAACTGCTAAATCCCAACCTCAAGTATCTCGGTTGCAAACTGTTGCAGTTGCACCAGCAAATCCTGTCCCCGCTAAACCTGCGCGTAAAGACTCTGACAAATCCGACCCATGGCCGATATTAATTGGCATACTATTGGCAGGTGGTACGGCTGCTTTGGTAGCAAATATATCTCCAAGTGTTAAAAATTTAGCTTTTAATCTTACAGGTAACGATACTGCCTTAGCAAACAAATGCTCGGCTATTGTCGTCAGAAATTCTAATATTCGTTCTGAACCTAGTTCGAGAAATTCTGATAATGTTGTGCAAACAGTTGCCGATAACACCAGTTTTGAGGTGACTGGCAAACGGACAAAAGGAGGTTGGATAGAAGTTAAACTTAACTCTGGTGATTCGGCTTGGGTACGCTCAAAGGTGATAACCAATAATCAAGAATGGGGTTCTTGCCTGCGGGAAAAAGGCATTGCAACTAGGATTGTAGATGATAGTAGCTTGATTGCGACTCAACCGACTCCCAAGGCAAAACCAAAATTTAGGGATGTAGTAACTTCATTACCAGAAAAGCTGAAGGGGTCAACTGACGATGCTGGGAAAACAGAGCGATCGCAGCCTACTGATAACAGTAACAATATTATAGAACAAGCAAGACAGAAGTATGAATCAGGAGATATAGTTAGAGCGATCGCACTTTTAAAATCGGTTCCGGCAAATGCTGCTTCTGGTATCCAAGAAACGGGCAAAATGATTGCCCAGTGGCAAGATGATTGGGCTAAGGCAGAGGCGTTATCTAATGAAATCAACAAAGCAATAGATGATGGTAAATGGGATAAAGTTTTAGATTATAGAAACCATCCAGAAAAGTTGCCTAATACTAAATATTGGCGAAACAGAATAGAACCATTATTTAAACAAGCAGCCGAAAATCTGGCAAAACAGGCATTAACTAAACTAGAAAATCAAGGTAATCAAAAGACTACCCAAGATAAACTTCCCAATACTAACCAACCTGCTACTACAGAGAGTCCTAATGCTACAGAAACTCCAAAAAGTAGCTTTTAAAAACTCTTTACCTCGTTACCAGCCTCTTGCTGGTAATGCCTACAATTGGGGTTATCGCCTCCTGAATTCGCGGCACTAACCCAATAAAAAACATTTCCAGGTACAACCTGGAAACGAGATTTTAAATCGGTGTTTATCTCTGGTTTGATTTTCCCTACTAGTAAAGCGTGGCGTAAATCAAGCTACCATTTTAAAATTTGCAAAAGCCTTGATATACAAAACTTTTGACTTTTAACTTTTAACTTTTGACTTCCCCAAAGCGGTACTAGTGCATTTCATCGTATTCTGGGGCTTCAACTCGTCTTGCTTCCATCCGCGAAGCAGGCAAAAACTCAGCGCGACGCACTGGAACCAAGGGTGGTGTATTTCCTGGGTAAGGGTGAATCACTTGTACAGTACGGGCTGGACGCTGCCGTGGTGAGAATAAAGCCAATACACCAGCGACGACAACACCACCACCAATAGTGAGAGTTGCGCCTCCCACAGCCCAAAGCACGGGTGAAGACCACCAAGAACTTTGAGGCTGGAGTGCTGTTACTTTTTGTTGGTTATACTGCTGGGCTTGTTGCCACTGCTGCTGAGTATTGAAATTTTGAACTTGACCTTGGAGCTGTTGATTTTGCAACTTCAGCTGTTCATTGTCGTTTTTTAAACGCTCCAACTGCATCTGCGTATTTAGCTTCTCCATCTCCAGACGCTGGTCAGTATTGGGAGCAGTCGATGGCTGAACCTGACCGGGATACATTGGTTGCCCATAAGGCCCATAAGGATACATTTGTGGCTGCATTCCCGGCGCTACTACAGTCCCTGGCATTTGCGGAGCAACAGCAAAGTTAGGCTGTAGGGGGGTATTTGTTCCTTTAAGCAATACGAGAGCCGCCAGCCCAGCTACAGCAACCCCACCGATAAACGCCATACTCTCACTCATCGCCTTTGCTCCTCAATTGCGACCTAATTATAACCATTTGTGATTGACTCACTCTCACACTCATAAATTATGCCTACTTGACTTCACATAATACTCAAACTATAAGCGACCGGATCAGCTAGTTTTTTTACATGATGATATCTGATGTTAATATTCAAAACCATAACGGTCAAATTGTCTAGCAAACAAGCATAGGAAAACTGCGCTGTTATACTTTTTTAATCTACTTTATTGGTCTAATCAAGAGGAGTATTTGTACTGGTGCTGGTGGTCTTTATGGCAGCCTTGAGACTTTGGCAAAATTCGGCGATCGCATTTAGTCCTTGCTCTGGTGTGCCTTCTGCTAACCGTTTCACAAAAGCGCTACCGACAATTGCCGCATCTGCGCCCCATTCCTTTACCTGACGGGCTTGGGCAGCTTCGGAGATGCCAAAACCTACACCGATGGGTTTATCAGTAACACCACGAATTTGTTTGAGTAAATCAGACACGCGGTTTTCCAGTTGCGATCGCACCCCTGTTACCCCTGTGACGCTGACTAAATAAATAAATCCTTGGGAAGAACGAGCGATCGCTTCTATCCGTTGAGCAGAACTGGTGGGCGCTACCAACAAGATTACATCAATTCCCATTTCACTAGCTGGTTTGAGCAAGCCTGCTGCTTCTTCCAAGGGCAAATCTGGTACTACTAATCCCGCAACCCCAGCCGCAGCGACTGAAGAGAGGAATTTTTCAATTCCCCGGTGCAGAATTGGGTTGTAGTAGGTAAATAAGATAATAGGCGATCGCAATTTGGGAGTAATCCCTTGCAACATTTCTAGCACCTGCTCTAATTTCGTACCCCTTTGTAAGGCACGAGTAGCAGCAGCTTGAATTACTGGCCCATCAGCCAAAGGATCGGAATAGGGTATACCCAGTTCTATAATGTCGGCTCCACTACGATCTAGAATCTGCAAGGCTTTTGCTGTTGTTTCTAAATCTGGATCGCCAGCAGTAATAAACGGAATTAAAGCACACTCACCATTTTGCCCAAGGGTTTCAAAGCAATCAGAAATCGCAGTCATTAGTAATTAGTCATTAGTCAGTGGTCTTTGGTCATTAGTTGTTGGTCATTTGTAACTAAACAAAAGACAAACGACAACTGACCAATGATAACTTTACACCTGAGATTGCTCTTCTTGTTCTATTTCGGCTTGAATTCGTGCTAGTTCTTCGGGAGTAAGCTCATCTAACCGCTTTTGCAGAAAGTCTTGCTCATACTGTTCCCGTTGTTGGTGGTAGGTCATTTTTTGTCCCACCGCACGGAAAAAATAGGTGGCTAACCAGCCAACTAACCCACTGACTAGTAAAACTTGGCTCCATATACCAGCTTGCTGATTATCCAAACCGACTAGCTGCAATCCTATATAAGCCAAGCCGCCAGCAATAAAAACGCCTAAGCCTATTCCAATAGCGTCAATCCGTCGCATGAGAGTTATGACCTACCAATTTAGTTAAACTTCAATTTGTCGCCGTTGGGGTCGAAAATTTAGAAACGGCGATAGAACCAACAAACCCGGAAAGAAGAAGAACACCAAAAAGTACATAAAGGTGCGCTCGATGGAGGTAGCTACATACCAACGCTGCTTCAGGTACAGCAAAATAGCAATTGGGATTACCAGAAGGTAAGCTCCAGCCAAAATCAGATACAGCAGGGCGACAATCATAAACTTTCAAGTCTTAAGCTTCTGTTTTCCATCATAGGCTGAAGAGCGAAACTGAGGAAAGTATAGTTATGACGCTTTTAAAGAAGAGGCAGGGGGCAGGGGGTGAGAACTTGCTATAAGTCTTTTCCCTTGTCTCCAATTCTCTTTGTCCCTTTGTCTTCTCCCCTTGCTTCCTGCTCCCTTGCCTCTTGGTCAACATAACTACCCCAGAATTCCTTGTCTATGTCCAGATTGATTGACAAAAGGTAGTATTATGCTAAAGTTGTAAATCTGCCATAAAAAATGCTTTAGTAAGACAAGATGGAAAACTCATCCAGATTAATTACGAGAAAACAAGGAAAACTTGTAACTCTAAAAAGCGATCGCCCAATCTGGAAAAAATATTTTCAATCTAGTTGGACAAAAGACACAATTGATGGTGGAATAGATGAGGAGGTGTTTGCTGCCTCCAAAAAATGACTAGTTATACTAGTTGCCAAATACCTACGGGGGTGTGGCGGAATGGTAGACGCTACGGACTTAGATAACTGAGCCTTGAAGGAGAAATCCCTCAAGTGGAAGCTCTCAAACTCAGGGAAACCTAAATCTGGTGACAGACATGGCAATCCTGAGCCAAGCCCAGAAATTTTAGATTTGCGATTTTAGATTTACGATTAGTCTTCAATCCAAAATCCAAAATTGAGGGAAGGTGCAGAGACCCGACGGGAGCTACCCTAACGTTCAGCCGAGGGTAAAGGGAGAGTCCAATTCTTAAAACCTGATTTTGCTAAAGCCATCAGGTAGCAGTGAAAACTGCGGGAGAATGAAAATCCGTTGACCGTAAAAGGTCGTGTGGGTTCAAGTCCCTCCACCCCCATTTGACACGCGAAAAGACTTCTATACAAGCTATAGGGGTCTTTTCGCATAAATGATAAATGAACACGAATAGGGACACGGTAATGCCCATTGGTGTCAACTTAACCTAAAAATCATGTCCCGCAAGGAACTCAAGTTCCTTGCTAATAGGAAAAGTCATCTGAAGATGAGAAAGTATATACCTAAGAATCTTTAGTCTACTGAAGTAGGCTAAAGCTTGTAGTGTAGCCTGTAACTTTAGTTCAAGACAGGTGAGGAAGCCAACAATTAAACTTAAGTTGACACGTATGGGTAATACCGTGTCCTTATCCGTGTAGTTTATTCAAATCAAAATAGCTATAGAAGTAAGCAATTCCACTGGAGAATTTGATAAAGGATTAAACAATTTATCTTTAATACTTTATCTATAGCGGGAGTTTATCAAATTTGTGTAAAAAGATTACTGAATCTCTGAAGAATAGATTGATACTATTGTTTACCAAGGTTAAGCTGGTAATAATATGAACAGGAAACCTTTTGATCCTGATAACTGGAATGACCGCTAATAGTTTATCAATTAGTCAGGAATATCCGCATTGTATTACGTCTAACTCTAGACAGCTAAATGTGCAAATTGCACAAGAAGAGGTTTATAGCTTCTTCATAAGAATCGTCAATACAATGTCGCCAGATGAAGTTTTGTGCGAATTCAAAGCTTTTTTTATAGACGGTCTTGATTTAGAATATTCTCATTATATACCTGAGATATATAAGATTTTTCTAAATGATAAAGAACATGAGTTTCGTAATACACTTAAACGCTCTTTGTATATAATAATTAATACTTGGAAAACTAATAGAAAAGATAAATACATCCAACAATTAGTTAACTTATTTGATATTAAAAACTTAAAAATAAAATCTCACTATTTGCCACGATTAAATATCTGTAAAAGCTGGCTAGAGAATTTTATTGAAAGCAAAGACTATCAAGAGATAAAACTATTTGCTGCTAAACATGACGAATTACATAAAGGTCATTGGGCTAATCGCTACACTTCCTATTTCTTAGTTGCTCAATCTGTTAACGAGAATAATCCAAGAGAGCAACAAGAGGCTGCCAGAAAGCTTTCTAGACAGATAAAAGAGAAATATAAGTTTGAACTGGCAATGTATGTTGCTCGTTCTCAATCTGCCGTTTCAAGTACAACACGCTACAAAAATCCTAGTGTCTTGGGAGATAATGTTCTGCGTTTAATAAAAGCAATTGTTTTAAAAAAGGGTGCATTTAGCCATGAAAATGTTGCCAATATATTTATCAAGCAAACTCAAGGGCAAACCTTTGAACAGTTTAAAGTAAGTATAGAAAAGTATCTATTTTTTTCTGTAGATAATCAAGAACTAGTTAAGACTTTACGGCAGCAGTTTGCAGAAACTTTATCTTTATGGAAGAAAGATTATAATCAAGAAATTATCACTAAAGAATTGTTTTTGAGAGCCTGTAATCGAGTGATTGATTGTTTTACAACAGAAAACGGCAAAGAACCTTCGTTATTATTTGTATTACTACTTACTCAAGGTCACTCTTTAACATTGGTGATTATACTATTAAAGACTATTTTGATTTCTAGAAATTCACGCAGGCATTTAGAAATCAGAATTGCTCATTTGATTCGTTATTACGAAAAGTA
Organism: Nostoc sp. XA010; assembly: GCF_020829625.1. Classification (GTDB taxonomy): domain Bacteria; phylum Cyanobacteriota; class Cyanobacteriia; order Cyanobacteriales; family Nostocaceae; genus Nostoc. The sequence goes on from NZ_JAIVFX010000008.1 coordinate 276,909, forward strand.
TCCTGAAGATGAGTGTAAATGGATAATCAATTTTATGGAAATTTTTAATATAACGTTTGCAATTTACGCAGAAAATGTAGAATACAACTTGATAAAAATGGAAGAAAACGAAAGCAGTAATCCGCAATTAAATCTGGATGCTTATCGGGTGTTTTCACAGGTAAAGGTGGATAGACAAAAATGAGTGTGTCTGATTCATGATTTAGCAAGGCGTTCGTCTAACCAAGCCAAAGCAGCACCCGCAGTTTCAGCTAGAATACTAATGAGGCGATATAGAGCGATCGCACTAAATACTAGGGCAGATGGAAAGTGGTGTCGTAAAAGTTCATACGCTGTCGCTTCAAACACACCTAACCCACCAGGCGCACCCGGAATTACAAGCCCCAACAACCAAGCGCAGCTAAAAGCTCCTAATAACAAAGGAAGTTGATTCACATTCAACGAACCCAAGGCGAACATAGTTAACATAAACCCAGTGGCGCGTAGTCCCATAAAGCCTAATTCTCCTAACAAAGGTCGTAGAGGATAGCTTTTAAGAGTAAAGGGAACAGTTGCTTCAGTGGTAGTAGCAGACTTTTTTGCTTTCAATTTGTACAAAAAGCGAATAACTGGGTTTAAAAACCAAGGATGAATCGCACAAAGAACTACAGCTAAACTGAGGAATTGTAGTATTTGCAGAACAAAATTACTATTAGCTGCTGCAAATTGGCTACTGCATAAAACAATGATAATTAAAGCAGCCGCTAGCATAAGTAGGGGTTCTAGCAAAACGCTTAAAGTGGCTGCACCAGCAGAAACATTGGCATTTTTGGCGGCGACAATTCGCCCGTAGTAATGCCAGATATTACCTGGTAAATACTTAGCTATGTTCGTTTTTAGATAAACCTGGATGAACTGGGGAGGCGACACAGGTTGATTTAATTCTTGCAGAATCCAAGTCCAAATCCAGCCTGCCCAAGTATGTGCTAGTAAAGTAACGCCTGTAGCGATCGCTATAATTGCCCATCTTACCCCATCAATGCGGATAGCAGTTACTCCAATCCAATTATCCTTCAAAGCTTTCGCTAAAAAAAACAGCGTTCCGCCCAAAATTATCCAACGTAAAAATTGCTTCATGAATTTAGTAATTTAACGGTTAGAACAACAAGGGGCCAATGCCTAAATTATTACAGTATATTAACGACCTATTAAACCAATTCGCAATGGGCTTCTCTGCGAGACGCTAAAAGCGAACGCCCCGCTACGCTAACGCAATTCGCAATGGGCTACGCCCCGCTACGCTAACACAATTACGTTTTGTAACGGGGATTTAGCTTAGGCATCAAAACGCGCTGCTTGATAGAAGCAGGGGACTGAAACTCCTGAACTAGGTTCAAAGCTTTTGAAGTATCAAACAAGTTGATGTAGTTATTTTTAGAAACCTAAATTACTTTATTTTATATCTCTCTAGAGTTAGATAAAAATATTATTTTTATAGTAGTTAAAATGTAGCCTGCGCTAGAGGTCAAGCGCATTTTATTATTCATATCCTTAAAAAAGGTTGTCAAATGAGCGAACCAAGACAAGCACAATAACTTGCTGACCACTCCAAAGATTCAGCAAAATCTTAACTTATTAATATTTTGGTAAGGAGGACTACGTGAACGCTGTGAGACTATTCTTGAAAAAAATAAGATTGCGCCAGATAGTAACTATCTTTTTAGCTGGACTATTGTTGATAGTTAGCACTGCTTGTAGTGGGGCAAATGCTCAAGGTGCAAATCCACAAAATCCTGCTGTACAAGCTGGTGGAGCAAACAATCCTTATAAGAATGGTGGAGACAACTATACCAACAACAGATTGTCTACCGATCCGAAAATAGCAAACCCAAAAGCTAATAAGGGACACGACCAAGCTAGCTTACAACCAAGTTCGGAATTGTTGATTGCTACAACAGATAGAGAATCCAAAATACTTTATCCTGGTGCTGAGACACCAGCAGGTCGAATCGAGAAAGAAGCACAACTACCTATTATCACAGATAAGGACTTCCGAGAAGCTGAACCAGGTGGTTTGATTCAGGATGAACCAAAGGTAGGAGATCGGTTTCAAGATCGGATTGAGACTGTAAAAGAGAATGTTGAAAGAGCTTCCGGCTTTTTACAAGATAAAGCAGATGAAGCTGCTGCCAGACCTGAATTGCAAAAAAATCCAGCAGTAGGCAGATAGAACTCTTATTTTATCTGAATGCTTGGAATGCAAAATTAATTCCAAATGCCGTCTTGGTTGAAGTTTAACTTAGTCACAAAAATGCAAGGAGTAGAAGTATGAGAAAAGCAATGAATTGGCTCAAAAGCATTCGTCCCTTAAAGGTTTTAACTGTTTTATTTGCAGGAATATTCTTATTTCTGACACAAGCTTGTGCTGATCCGGGAGTAGCAAAAGAACCACCAAAGGCTGAGTCACCTTATCTCGAACGATATGATCCCACAAAAGATTATCCTCTCTCTTCTCCTCAGGGTGGGATGAATAACTTTAGTGATGTAGATCCTAGAGGGAAAGCAGATGAAAAGGCAGCTAATGACAGAGCTGATGCGCTAGCGAAAAATTCTCAAAAAAATATTGATCAAAAGGGAATTGACAGCCGAGAGCAATATGGCCGAAATTACAACCAAGGTACACCCTTGGGTGAAAGAGTGAAGAACTTGGGTGAAGATATCGGCAGTTCGGCTAATGAATTGGGAGAAGGCGTAGTTAAGGGTACTCAACGAGGAATTGAAAATCTTAAGGGAAATACCCAGAATGCAGCCGAAGGCGTGACAAAGAATGTTCAGCGTGGAGCTGAAGACGCTGGTAAAAATGTTCAGCGCACAGCTGAAGATGCAGGAAATACAGTAAAGAAGGCAGTTGATTGAAATTAGTTCTTCAATCTCCTTAAAAATATGAAAGCCCCCACAGAGATTTAGTCTGGGTTATCTAAACAAAGCCTGCATAAGCAGGCTTTGTTTGAGTTTTAGGTGGGCAGGACTTATATCATGTTGGCTTGATTGCTTATTAAATCCGAAGAACCCTACCCCGCCAAAGCTATGCTTTGTCTCCCCACCCCGCAAGCGAGGAGGGGATTAAGGGGAGCCAGTGTGAGTCTACGATCGCACCCTTGAACTAACAGGCTTTGTCAAACTGAAGCGATCACTAATTAGCCTGAGTTCGATGAACGTCTCCCTGCATTCTTCAACGTTATCGTCTTATACTGCCTCTAGCTACCCTCACCTTCTGCGATCCTTCAACGATTTGGTAAAGTTTCTCTTCAAATTTTTGCATACATGCTGACCAATCAAAGTCAAGTATGGAAGGGCGAGCGTTCCGAGTCATATCTGCTTTCAAATCGGGATTTTCTAAAATCGTAATCACCCTTTGGGCGAAGTCTGCGGGGTTGTTGGGTTGGGCAAGAAAGCCATTATGACCAGGAGATACCTGTTCTGAGGTTGAGGGTGCAATAACTGCAACCAGAGGGGTTCCAGAGGCTAGCGCTTCGTTATTTGTAGTGCAAAAGTTTTCCGTAATGGAGGGATTGACAAAGACATCTGCTCTGGCAAACCAACCTAAAAGTTCTGTACCGTGAGACTCGCCCCATACAGTAATACCCGATCCAAATTTTTGGGCACGCTGACGAATTTCCTCATCTAGTGGGCCACTACCAATAATTACCAGATGGACATCAGGGATTTTAGCAGCGATAAGCGGAAATATATCAAGTAGTTGGTTAACATTCTTTTCGGGGGTGATGCGGCCGACAAACAAGAGAGTTGGTCGATTGTCGTTAGGAATTGGGTTATAACAAATATTTCGCGGGTGAAATTTTTCGCAATCGATGCCTTGATAAGGAACGTATTCCGCGCGTTGGCATTTCAGTTCTTCGTATTTAGTGAGTTGTTCTTTAGAAGAAAAGTAATTGTAGTCATAAGACTCACTAAATTGCTTAACTAAAGCGGGAATGATGGGACGAACAAAGTTAAAGAATTTATCGCCAAAGTAATATTTGATATATGCAACAATATCTGTATGAAAGAGTGATATTGTTGGCGTGCCTGTTTGTCTTGCGTATTTAGTACCGATTGGGCGACCATAACCTTGCAAGAAAAATGAGTATAAACCTCTCATTTGTGCGGCTTCTTCAACTATGATAATATCGGGCTGAAATTTCTTCAGCAACTTGGTATCGCTCCAATGCCGATAGCTCAACGGTTGAGGAAGAGACTTGTAAAATAGCAGAGGTTGTGTGGGGAATGCGTAAGCAGAGAAGTTGGGGAAAGACTGAATTTCATTTAAACCTGGCATGGGGCGATCGCCTACATTTTTGGGATAGCGATCGTTGATTTGCGGATGGATAAGAAAAACCTCATGTCCCTGCTCTAGCAACCAACGAACCCGTTGGTGGACTGCCACGGAAACTCCAGTTAAGAAAGGAGCGTACAATCCTGTAAACAGTGCAATCCGAAGTGGTTTCTTAGTCATAAAAAAAGGAATATTTCACGAAAAGGCTGGTTTTTAATTTAGAACTTACGCAGGAAATGCTTCATGAGCATCCTGATTATTTGGCTCAGAAATTCCCACTAATACAGTTAGGCTAAGGATTTACGCATTTTCAACTAACTGAAGTTTTCGATTTGAAGAGGATGTTTAAAAACTGGATTAGAAACTATCAAAATCTCCAGAATACTAAGTCAAATTCCCCTTCATATATTTGTCTAAACCCTTGCCATTAATGCAAATAGATTTTGGCAATTAACAAGTAAAAACGTGTATTTCAACAAGGGTTATAGGTAATATAGTTCTACTAAATATAAGATAATATAATTTGAATACTAGGGAATGTTTAGTGTAATAACTTTCATGCCCTAGTTCATATTTAGCGATTTAATTCAAAGAGAAACCTTACTATCAATAGGCTGATCCAACCATTGATAAGGACGATATTCGATTAGCCGGACGTTCCAAGGCCCTTGAACCCGATAGGAAACACCACGCCAACTAACTGTTGAAACCCACAGGGATGATAGCATTGCTAACCCATAAACCCACTGTGTCAAGGGAATTGCAATCAACATTTTGATGATTGTAGCAGCTGATAATTTTGCGATCGCCTGGTCATTAGAGCGAACCACTCGCTGTATCTCTAATTCCAACACCAGCATTATCAAGAGTAACCCGACAGTATAGATAGTATAGCAGCCTAACAAGAGAGTCGCAGCTTCCCATTTTGCCTCTAACAACGACTCAAGAACTAAAATGATCAGTGCAGTAGGAAACAAAATGCTAGAAACAGCTTCACTAATTAAAGCTAACCAACGTGGGTGATATAGTCGAGAATAAAGTAGGAGGCGCTTGAGATAGTCTATTAAGTTGAATAAATTAGTCTCTTCACGATTTACTATCAGCAGCGAAGGCACAAACTTTACCTTCAACCCTTGTTTTTTCAGGATGTCGTGCATCATAAAATCTTCGCCTAAAGCTTGTCCCCACTTATCAAGCAGTTCTGTTTGGCGAAGCACTTCTGTTTTCACAGCCAAAGTCCCACCCCAAGGAATTTGGAAGAGAAACATTTGCACAACCGTGGCTACATTGCCGGCGTAGCGTACTATAGATCCCCAATATTTACCTGTAGGCACATACCAACGATTACCGGTTGTTGCTCCTACTTTCGCATCTTCCAAAGGACTGACTAATTCTCGCAGCCAATTCACATGCACTATAGTATCAGCATCTACTAAAGCAACCACTTTGTAGGAATCATCCAATTCACGGACAGCTTGGATTAAAGAGCTGCATTTGAGACTACAATTGTTGCGTACTATTCTCAGGGGGCTAATTTGAACATTGGTCGCTTCTTGCTCTGTGATAGTTTCGCTGGCAATTTTCCAAGCAGGGTCATCGTGACTATCAACGATCAATTTTAAATCATACTGTGGATAGTTTTGATTTAGGAGCGATCGCAAACATCTAGGCAAAAACGGATCAGCGCCGCGTAGACAAAGAATCACTGCGGTTTTAGGTAACTGATCATCTGGTAATAAGTTTTTTTTAGATGAGCGCAGATACCATATAAAGACAAGCGTTAAACACACCTGAATAACCAGCCAACCCGTCAAAGACTTAGACAGAAATATCGCCAAATCTTCCATTAAATTTTTAGTCTCCGACAGAATAAGGGATTGGGCATGGGGCATGGGGAAGAGGACAAGGGGCAGGGAGCGGGGAGCAGAGGGGGAAGAGGTAATTTTTATTCTCTCCCTGCCTCCTGCTCCCCTGCTTCTTCCCCACTCCTTTACGAATCCAGCGAATATTTCATGATGATGTTGACTGTTGTATTTTTATTTACAACAAAGCTGGCATCACGAAACTTTGGCGAACCTGTTTGTATAGACACAGTTGGATTTTTGGAAATCCCAAAACCTTCTTTGGGAATACCGAAAAAGTCTTTATTGAGTTTGCGATCGCCATTTTGATCGTCAACTACGGCGACAGCGTAAGTTCCAGGCTTCAAACCGGAAAATTGTTTTTTTACAGAATTGCCAGTAATCTTAGCGCAGCCACTTTGAGAGCTGCTAGAATTACTCATTGGGAATCCTTGTTCACTTGCGTAAACTCTAAAGCAAATCTCACCTTTTTGGTGATGTATTCCATTTACCACAACGCTTAGTGTTGTAGTTGGCTCTGCATTCGCTGTTTTAGCAAAGCTGATGCTCACTAAGGTAGCAAGCAAAATATGATAAACTTGAGATAGTTTCAACATAGTTTTGTAGTGAATAATAAGTGATACATGGGTTGAAAATAAGCTAGCAAACACACCTTATTTTTATGAAGTGATTCGTTCAAAGTCTGACTGGCTGTTTTTTTATTAATGCTGCTTGCCAATCTTTCCACAGTCTTTGCACTACCATTAGCAAATCTTTCAGCAGAAGATATTCTGTCCCTTTTAACTGTTGATGTAAACTTCTATGACAACACAGTCGCTCATGCAAGCTCAAGGGACTACGCCATATAGAGAGTAAATACTCCCAGAATATTCGCCAATGTGGCAATAAAAATTGTCCTTTTTTTGCTGAATCAAACCACACTGCATAGGCATAAAAATCAGGCAGCATACTCAATGAGTGTTTTTTTCTGTTGGTAGCAAACAACAAATAATTAGGGAAATACATACTCATTGATTGTTGCGGATGGCTTCTGGCAAAAAATAGGTATTCAGGAATTTCATGAAACCTACCGAGGATACCAAGTCTTAACAAGAAAATTCCATCTGCATTACCATAACCACCCATAGGCGGTGTCATTCTCAGGGCACTGGCGCGAATTACACCGTAACATTGATAACATAAATGCTTGGTCAGCAATTCGTGAAACCGCTCGTGTGGTTTTAGTGCATCTGCCTTGAGTTTGATATCATAGTTTTGGAGAAAACTTCCCTTTTCATCAATGAAATATGTCTGAGAATGACACAAGATTATACTAGGATCTTGGTCAAGCACCTCAACACACTTCTTGATAAAATCTGGAGCATGTAGATCATCATAAGCTGCCCACTTAAAGTACTCACCTGAAGACAATTTAAAAACGCGATCAAAGTTACGGGCGCAACCGATATTCTTGTCATTGCGGTAGTAACAAATACGTTGGTCTTGCTCGGCATAAGCTCTACAAATTTCTTCAGTTTTATCTGTAGATGCATTATCTGAAATAATTAGCTCAAAATCTTCAAAAGTCTGAGCCAAGAGTGAATCAATGGCTTCTTTGAGAAATTTTTCACCATTATATACAGGTAAACCGATGCTCAATCGTGGCTGATGGCTAGTCATATAAAAGAAGTATTCTGAAAACCTGTGGATTATTTGATGCTTAATTGCAGATAATTGTTAGGCAGATGCAATCTAATAATCCAGAAGTCAGAATTTAGTAGGTTGGGTTGAGAAACGTAGCAAGATACCGCAGGATAACCCAACATCAATTATCAAGGCTTTCTTGGGTTTCACAGTCGCGCAACCCAACCTACTATTCTAATTCTTCTATTCTCCCTATTCCCCACTCCCAAAAGACTATTTCATCAAGCTTTGAATATCTGTTTTTTGCAGCCATTCATGTGTTCGCCGCATTCCTGATTCTAGGTCAATTGTTGGTTTATAATTTAACAGGCTTTCTGCTTTGGCAATCGAACAAGCATAAGGACGAGTCATAAAATCTATAGACTCTGGTAAAATATCAACTTTTTTGCGAAAAAGTTTTTGTCCTTGAACGCGTAGTTTTAAAAACAACTTGATTTCATCTTTGGGTAATGAAAGCGGTGCTGATAAACCTTCGATTGCTGCTAAACGCATAAAATACTCTTTCCACGAAGTTTCTTGTCCGTCGGTGATATTAAATATTTCACCATAGGTTTCTTTTTCTATCGCAAGAAAGATACCATCAATCAAGTTATCTATATATACATGATTGATTACTCCTTTACCCTCGTTGGCATAGGCAAATAATTTTTGACGCATCATCAGAATTGGTCTGACTATCCAGGGAATACTTCCTGGGCCATAAACATCTCCGGCTCGAATAATGATGATGCCAAAATCTGGAGAATTATTGAGTTCTAAAAGTGCTTTTTCAGCTTCTATTTTCGTTTGACAGTATGGATTACTTTCGCCCGAAAGTGGCCCGGATTCTGTAATACCATTAGGATAGTTGAAACCGTAAACCATCACGCTGGATAGATGCACAAATGTTTTGACACCAGCCTGTTTAGCCGCTTTAGCTATGTTGACAGTACCGCCAACATTCACATCACGAAAATGGTTAATTGCGCCAGCTTCTTCGGCAATTTGCTCTGTATGTAAAACGATATCTACTCCCTGGCAAGCTTTTTGAGCAATAGCAGAATCGGTGATACTACCAATAATTACTTCAACACCTAAATTCTGTAATTGTTTGTTCTGTTCTGTAGAACTTTGCAGTCCACGAACATTCATTCCTTGCGCTATAGCTAACTCGGCTGTACGCAAACCGACAAGTTCATCAATCCCAGTGATTAGCAGGGTTTTGTTTTTGAGATTCATAAATTTGGGCTTATTGTTAAATAAGTGAATTTGATTTATTAGATAAAAAGTTTCAAACTTATACCGAAATTGCGATTCGGTAAAGGCTTTTAACCTAATATCTAAAATGGATATAAAGATCAATTTTTCTGTGGAGAGTCTGCACCAATGCTTACTTATGAGGCTATATCAACGCAAAATAACTTGATTATTTTGCTGTTAAGAATAGCTAGAAAATATCTCCAGGATCTGCGGAGCGGAGTTTGTTGATAGCAAGCGCTCCTGATGCTATGCACATCAAAACTGTTGAAATTAAGACAAGGAGTGCATTATTAATGGTCATCAATATTGGTAATTTAGTTGCTTCTGCTGCAAAACTATATACCAAGATAGAACTAAGAAACCCTGGAATATAACCTAAAATTGCCAAAATTAAAGCTTGCTGAAATACCACATTTAATAAATATTTATTGGCATAACCTATAGCTTTTAAAGTGGCGTAAGCAACGAACTGCGTAGCAATATTGCTGTAAAGAATTTGATAAACAATAACCACACCAACAACCGCAGCCATTGTCAACATTAAGTTAAGAATAAAACCAATGGGTGTTCTGACAGCCCAATATTCTTTCTCAAAATCAATGAAGCCTTGGCGTGTAAAAACTTGCACATCATTAGGTAAAGTTGCTTGCAAATTTTTTAGTACTGCTTCTGCATTAGTACCAGGTTTGAGGGAAATCAAACCGATATCTATCATATCTGCCGGACGACTATTGGGATTTATCCTTAAGAAAGTTGAGTCACTGACAACTAAATTACCGTCTACCCCAAAGGAAGGCCCTAAACTGAATAAGCCACCAATTCTAACTCTATAGCCAACTAATGAATTAAAGGGAAATATTTCAATTGTCTGTGCAGTATCTCCCGCATCAAATTTTGTAGCTATTGGGCCAAACTCTGGGCGAGAACTCCGGTCAAAAAGCATGACATCGGGAATTTTGAGTTTATCTAAATTTTTCTCAACTTCTGGGAGGTTCATCACAGGCCTACCGGGATCGAAACCAATAACGTATATTGAATATTTCTCACCGGTTGCCGGATTTTTCAGTTTGGCAAATTGCAAATACATGGGGCTAACTGACTCTACGCCATCAAACCCTAGAGATTGGTACAAACGAGTCCGCGAAAAACTTTGATTTGAGGTCAAAGATTTATATTGAGAACTAACTAAAAATAAATCTCCTTTGAGATTCTGATGCATTGCGGTTGCACTTGAATAGAGGGCATCTTGGAAACCAAGTTGCACAAACATTAGCAGCACAATAAAACCAATCCCAGCTACAGCTACTAGTAAACGAACTTTTTGCTGTGCTAGCTGTAGCCATCCTAAAGGAATTTTGAAATTCATGGATTTATTTGTTATTTGTCATTTGTCATTTGTCATTTGTCATTTGTGAATGGCTAATAACTAATGCCCCATGCCCAATGCTCAATTGACTAAATATGAATGGCTATATCTACCTGTAAGTTGGTGAAACGAGCAACCTTTTCACTATCTGCGGGATTATCGATGGAGACTTTTACCTCAATTATTCTGCGGTCTGTATCTGAGCCAGGGTTTAGGCTGAAGATGCTTTGCTTGTCAACTTGCCAACCAATTTCTTTTACAGTGCCTTTTATTGTTCCAGTAAATGCAGTGCTGGTAATGGTGGCTTTTTGCCCTACACGCACTTTTTGAACATCGGTTTGATACACCTCTGCAATCACATACATTTGAGATGTCTTACCGATTTCAGCAAATCCTCTGCTGGTGCTGATTACTTCTCCGGTTTTGGCGTGAATTTTCAAAATTTTGCCATTTATGGGAGATTTGATATAACTTAAATCCAAGTCGGCTTTTGCTTGTTGAACAGAAGTTGTTGCACTGTTGACTTCGGTTTGTGCTACCTGAACATCTACACTACGCACTTCACTAATACTGGTTAGTTGCGCTTGTGCTTGTTTGCGTTGTTCTTGGTATGTGTCTTGAGTCCGCTTGAGAGTGGCTTGGGCTTCTGTTAGCTGCTGTTGTGTAGTCTTTAGTTGCAAAGCTTTGCTATCTGCTACAGAAGCCGCGATCGCACCTTGTCTATATAATTGCTGATAGCGATCGTTCTCAGCTTGAGCATTGTCTACTTCCGCCTGGATGCGGGCGATTGTTGCCTCTTGCGTTGCAACGTCTCCTTTATATTGTGGCTCTAAACGGGCGATCGCTGCCTTTTGAGCATCCACATCTCCGGTTTTAGCTCCAGATTTAACCTGCGCTAGTTTAGCTTTGGCAACTTGCAATTTGTCTAAAGCTTGTTGCAATGCGGTTCTAGAACGACCATAATTTTCTAGATATGCCAGTACTTGCCTTGCTTTAACTGTATCGCCTTCTTTTACCAACAGTCTTTCTACTCGCACCCCGTTATTAGAAGCGGGAGCTGTTAAAGAAGTAACTTCGCCTTCTGGTTCCAAACGTCCTAAAGCTGTCACAGCAAGTTTTGCAGGAGCGGCAGCTTTTGGAGGATTCGCTTGCGGTGTCACTTTAGGTTTAGACCAAAACGGTACCACACTATAAAAAGCTATTAATCCCGCCGCCAAGGTGAGAGAAGCTGCTAAAATTACTTGCGATCGCCCTACGGGTTTTGTGAATAATCGGCTTTCTTTATTTACTGCCATCTTTTCATTCCAATTCTGTTTTCTAGGGGATAGCCTGGTTATATTTAATCGATTAGATATAGACTCATCCGCAAATTACCAAGAGGGCTTTTCCTCTAGGTTTTCTACCTTAATAAAGTCGATGGGTCTAAATTGGTTTTATATGAATTGTTGTACGCTTTTGCCGCCCAAACTCACTATTGTGGCGTGAAAATTAATGGTGGTGTTATTTCAAAGCTTCCTAAGTTATATCCTAATTTGACATCTAATCCCGTAGCGTAAAATACAATAGGGCTAACCGGGAAACTTAACTTTCAAGAACAACGAAGCGCTAATAAAAATGATCTCAAAGTTGCGATAAACTTGTTATTAATAATGGCACAAAAATTGAATTTTGTCAACCGAGTAGCTTTGCATAAGTCCTGATTCTCTCACTAAAACATTTCATCACAGTCAGATTAGAGACTGAATAAATTTGCTCATTACTAACTCTTTGTCTGCTAATTGAATACCAAAAGATAGTTCGTTATTAAGCATATTTGATATTACTAACAGATTATTCTTCTTAAGGTTGTGTATTATAAGACATTATTATCAGCTTTGCTCATAGTAATTAAAGGCATGAAGCGATACCTTTGGTGCGTTACGTCAACGCATATCTAAAAATACACGAGTATACTGTGGTGGAAGTTTGTTTACCTTTAACAAAGGATTTGGCCCCTTGGAATTACCAACATACTTATAAATCTTCTGCCTCGTTGCCATCCCGCCTTGGAATAAATTCCAAGGCTAATAGCTAAAGTCTTCTTAAGAGGACTAAATACAAAATTTTAAGCGATGTACATAGCTATCTTTGATGAAACCGAAAATTTCAGTCCACGTTTAGTGGACTTGAACTATGAGGGGATGTCAGTCAGCGCGCTTGCGGGGCTACAAAAAGGGCTAGGATGCAGATAGAATAAGCCTCATAGCCCTCTCAAAGAGCTGGTAGTACTTGCACTTATTAGGATTTAGTGTCAATAACTCAGCGACTAATTCATAAGAGTTTTCCATAAAATTGACCCAGTTAGCTCCATATAATCCAATATAAAAACTACTATGACGGCGAACTGTCCGTCCCAGCTCTTTAATTCGACCGACATATTTTTGAACACCCATACGTTTAACTTTTTGACCAGATATAGTTGCAGCAGTATAGGCAAGCGAGATTAATAATATTAGGGAAATTAGCCGTTCACCTGATACATTAGTATCTTCTAAGTTATAACCACCGCTTTTAAAATCTCTAAACATCTCTTCAATATCAAAACGCTGTTTATAAGCAATAATCGCCGAGTCTAAATCATCTAAATTGGTTAAAATAAACCAGCCCTCCTCTGGAGCAACTCCAAAACGTTTACGTTTCCATTTAGCAGCAAGGTTAAAGCTGATAAATCCTGTAGATTTTGTATACTTAATACCTTGATAAAAGAACGAAACTCCAGGCGATAAACCTGAATCTTTTAATTGCAGCCAAATCTCTGGTTCTATTTCTATAAAAGCATCTCTTTTTATACGTAAACAAAAGTATACTTTCTGCTCTGTGAGCCAGTTAGCTAGCTTTATTGAACAAAATTCTCGATCTCCTAAAACTACAGTTTTATAATTCTTGAAAATCGGTAATGTTTTTTTAAATACTGCTTCCTGCTCATCCAAATTACTCGAACCTAACTTGTCCAGCAACTC
>NZ_JAIVFX010000090.1 GCF_020829625.1 Nostoc sp. XA010
ACGTAGCAGTGCCTCTAGTTCCTCTGCACTCTCTTTGATCTCTATCCGGGTTATCCCTGCCATCACACACCCCAAATGCTGCTTCTATACATTTACCATTTGTCGCATTCTTTTTTCAAATTGGTATCACAATATCTTTTGAAGAGATTGTGAGGTGTTCCTGAGCAGTTCGTGAGGTTTCCTGTAACCCTTGCTCTAAATGATTTTCACCTGAAATAGATGCTTGATTTAAAGCACGTATTTCTTCACAGCCAGCATCTATCTCTGAAATCTCAGCATTTGGTTCTTGTTTTTCAGAATCTGGTTGCTGATTAAGAGAATTGGCTTTCTCCCAGAACTCCTTCATTCGGCTACCGTGTAAATTCTGCACCATCCACTTCACTGTCTCCCGGCCATCCTGAATCGACTTATCCGGTTTGAAAATGAACAGTCCACTTTCAGATAGAATTTTCTTCGCAGAGATAAAAGTACTGTACCCCAAAGCACTTGTTAGCGGCATCCATCGAGAACCATAAGGATCAGCCGTCCAGCACTCCTGCCACAATTGCGTAACTGAAGGCTTTTGCTGCGATGCCCACAGCAAATCTTCAATGGGAATAATCACATGAAGCCGCTTATATGGTGACTGTGCTTTAGTAGCAGCCTTTTTGAGCTTGGGTTTTGTAATAGTTGCAGTCATTTCACAATCTCCTATTATTTTGACGCACGGGAACTTCCCTACAGCGTTGTTTACCGCCGTAGGCATCGCAGGGTTTAGTTCGATATTTGTTTGTCTAAAAAATTACCGATACATTGAAAGCCTATTGAGGTTGCCAAAACCGCAACTCGTCTCGGAAATACCTGTCAGTCTTCTTGGACTCATTTCGCCAATGATCCCAAGCAACTACCAACTCTTCGCCCAAGTCCTCTACAACTTCGCCCCTCTCCACATACAAAGTGCGATATGGATCGGCATGGGCAACGACAGAACTAACGCCAATGGTGTCCAGTTCAGTAGATATGTTTTGGAGTGCGGCAATTAATTGGATTTCCTCACTGGTCAATTCCGCCCAATAGTCTTGTTTGATTACCTCATACTCTTGGGCAACATTCAAAAACTCCTGCCATGTACACTCAGGCTTTGCAAGCACCTGCCGGATATCATTAACAGCCTGGGGCAGCATTTCCAGTTGTTCGGCTCGATAAGCGATCGCAGTTGGTGTAGGTTCACTCCCCAGGATTATCGCAGCAGCTTCGAGCGCTTGGGTGTTGTTCATAGCACTGGCTAGGTTTTTCAGTGCCATTCCCATAAGGCGCAAACATTCTTGGGCATTCTCCTTGGGCGGTTCTTGGGCTAGCGATCGCAAATCAATGGTTTTCTCTAACGCCTGTTTTACCTGCTTGTTCAACGCTTTGGTAGCCTGTTGCGTCATGGTATTCCCCCACTGTTGAGAAGGGCGTTGTTCAACAGCGTTTTCCAAATCTTGAATACGCTGCTTGAGTTGTTGATTTTCAGCTTCCAATTTCCTTAACCCCTCCATTTCACCCAACCGTTGCTGCAACTGGATATTTTCTTCTTTCTGTTGCTTGAATAGTTGTTGCAGAGATTGGATTTGTTCTTGTACCAGGGCTTCGGCTCTGGCTGTGGCCTCTGTTTGCAAACCAATTCTTAATTCCTGGGAAAGTTGCTCTAACTCCTGTTTATGGCGTTCTTCAATAGTAGCGATCGCTTCCGTATATTCTGCGGGATATGATCTTTCTCTGGGAAGTGGGACACTGGGGGCATCTAAATCAGCATTGTTGATCAACAACCTCTCGCCATCAGCAAAAGTGACGATCTGCTGCCAGCGATTCGGTGCGTCTGCCTCAATGGTTCCCTCTTCTCCATATCTGGGATGGGACTGTTGTGAGACTGTGACAATGGCTTTTTGAGGAACCACTGGTTCTTGAATTTTGGGAACCATTGGTTCCTGAGTAGATTGTTTTTTGCGTGGAAGTTGAGGAACCACTTTTTTTGCAGCAGCCGCAAAGTCTGATTCACCAGGGGAAGGATTATCTTTGAGAGCGATCGCTACAGCTTGTTTTAGTTTCTCTGGTTCCTTGACTAGCCGCAGCAGTGGACGGGCTTGACGCTCATTTTTGATGTGTCCGCCCAACTCGCCAACTGCGTCTATGACCTTTTTGGCTCCTAGCAGTTGGTTGATTCGTCGGTATCCACCCCAGGCGTATAATTCACGCTGGCAATATTCTTCAAAGTTTTTATATCCAGCTTGCAGGTAAAGCTGTTGTTCCCTCATCTGTAGAATTTCATCTACCGCTTGCCATTCAAATCGGTCGATGGCAGTGAAGGTTTCCTGGATACTGGTGTTGAGGTTGCTGTAATCGAGTGCTGATGTTTCTTCTCTTTCTAGTGTCAGCATATCTCTTGCCCACTATGTATGGTAAATACTAGGAATGTTGCAGTTAGTAAGGGGCTTGCAGGAGCTGTTAGGCTTATCGCATTAGGCGACTTCAGCAAACCTTGTGAATCGGCTCAAGTCCGGGTAAACCGCTTTAAAGTAAATAATTTCGTTCTCTTTGTGATCAAGATGAAGGTATAAATGAACTTCGTCTGGATCTTTCCTGAAAGTACTTTTTCCTCGCCAGCAGTTTTGTTCTGATTTCTCCCAGTTACAAGATTCAGCATAAATGTCTGCAATGATTGCCTTTGGTGCATAACTTTCTACTGTGGTGACTGAAGCGTGGATATTTCTCTTGTCCTTATTCACCAAAAACAAGTTATATGCAGGTGCGATCTGAACAAGGCTGACAAAGAACTGGATGATTTCTGGAACTGCTTTTTGAAGAATGATGCGATCGCTCTCCAGCGTGAGCAGTTGATCCTCTACTATCGGGTAGGAGAACAAGCGATCGCGGATTGAAATGTTTCGCTGGCTGACTCCAGAGATGGCCAAGTTTTTCTGAATATCCTGAATATTATCTCTAATCGTGTGGTAAAGAAAAAGTTCAGTACCAAAATTAGGGCCAAAAATCTTACCCATGCTTTCGTAGAACCGCGCCCCTTCATGTACGGATGATGGAGCATCCAGACACCAGCCTTTAGGGTCTGTCATGATCCGATGAATAATTTCATCATGTTTGGCATTACCGTTCCCAAGCCCAGCAAGCTCTAAGTAAACTCGTCTGTCTAACAATGAAGGGTAAATGAACTTATGCCGTTTGGGGTATTTCAGTCTAAGGCAGTCTTGCAGCAGTGAGGATAAGCCTTTTGTGCTGAATAAATTGGGATTGTCTTGGAGTAGTAACTGGAAAACTGGTAAATTAGACATACTATTTCTTTGCTAAAGGATTAGTCTGGGCGATTGTTCTTCTTGGCGGGAGGCGATCGCTTTTAACTTAGTCCAAGAGTAAATATGTCAATAAAGTTTTCTAGTGACTCAAATAAAAATGGCGTGGGATTCATAACTGTATAAGCTCGTACATAACTAAAGAATTATGTTAGCACGAGTTAGTACGCTGTGATCTATAAAAAACAAAACCCACCTAATGCTCGGCGGGTTTGTCCTTGATAACAGTGTTAATAATGTGATCACGCCATTGCCTGAGAGTGGTGTTCTCCTCTCTCAGGCGACTAATTCCCCCAGGCATTCCTCTACAAGAGATTCAAGTCTTTGAACTCTTTGCTCAATCTGGGCTACATCATGGCCATTTTCCGAATTTTCTGTCTCTACATATTCTTTAATAAATTTTAAAAGTACATCTGTAACAGTTTTGCCCTGCGCTTCGACTTTAGACCGAAAAGCTGTTCGTATCTCCTCTTCAATGCGAATCGTTAGACGAGATTCAATAGCCATAGACAATCTCCTTTTGTTTTAGGTTATCACAAGCCGTTAGTACGATTTATTCTATCAGGAAATATATTGGACTGGGGTTTCGTACTAACTATATTGACAAATGTACTAACTCGTACTAACATAGTAAATATGAAGGAGGAAATAAGCGCAACGCCTCCTAGTAAATAAAGATGCGCTTACTACAGAACCTTGACAGCACAATCCAGAGTGACCGCTTGATGAGTAACCGAGGCACTGGCACAACCAGAGAAGGCGAGGGGTACACAGTAGGGAAATGGATATTGCATTTAATAAGAAATTACCAGCAGGACGACGGACGGCAGGTCAACTACCCTACCCTAAACCCTAGCGCTCCGCGCCACGGGTTTTGAGGATGGGGCTTGGAACAGCCAGGTTCTAACAAAGCGTTGCACTAGCCCAACGAGCCAACGAGATAGCACAGACTTCCGAGCGTTTCCCTAACTCGGATTGCCTCTAAACCGACTGGTTATCGGTGCTTTTAGAAAGGACATCTATCTTGATGGTGGGCGAAGGGACTTTCTCACTTAGCGATAAGGATTATCTCCAAAATGCGCGTTTCAGTTCTCAATCCAGACGGTTCTCCTGCTATGCCCACCAAACCCAGCCGCGCTCGTCGCTGGCTCAAAGCGGGCAAGGCAAAAGTCGTTCACAACGACCTGAATCTGTTTTGCATTCAGCTAATCTGCGAGCCATCAGGCTACGAGGTTCAAGACATCGCACTCGGCATCGACCCCGGCAAGATGTTCACGGGTATTGGAGTTCAGTCATCCAGGTTTACGCTGTTCACCGCGCATCTCATCCTGCCCTTCCAGGCAATTACAAAGAAGATGAATGGTCGCCGAATTCTGCGTCGTGCCAGACGTGCCAGACGTATCAACCGCAAAGTGGCATTCCATCTCAGAGCGCATCGCCAGAAGCGCTTCTCGAATCGAAGGCAGGGTAAATTGCCGCCTTCGATTCGAGCCAACAGGCAGATGGAATTGCGGGTTACGAAAGAGCTAATCAAACTCTTCCCCGTCTCTGACATCCGCTATGAGGTCGTCAAAGCCAGAACTGAAAAGGGTAAAGGACGCGGCTTTTCTCCGGTGATGGTCGGACAGAAATTCATGCTTCAGTGGCTAGAAGAACTCTGCCCGACTATTTCTCAGGAAGGGTGGCAAACTTCGACGCTTAGGCAGCAATTAGGGCTGGCTAAAGACAAGGGTGACAAGTCAAAGCAGATTCCTGAAACTCATGCCAATGACGGCATTGCGCTGGCGGCTAGTCACTTTATGTCATACCAGTCGTTTCAATCTAGCAATGGGCGCGGTCATCACTGGCAAGGTCAAGTCACTGTCACAAAATCAGTGTTTCGGGTCATTAGCCGTCCCAATCTTTACCGTCGTCAATTGCACTTTGAGAATCCGGTCAGTGGTGTGACCGGAAACCGTAAGCGCAAGGGTGGCACCATTACGCCCTTTGGGTTCAGGTCTGGTGATTTGGTTAGAGCAAAGAAGTCGGGAAAGACTGTTCTGGGCTGGATTGGTGGGTACAGCGAAGCTACAAAAGTTGTCAGCGTTTATGACATTAATTGGAGACGATATGGACAATTCAAAGCCTCAAAAGTCAAACTATTGCAGCGCAGTACTAGACTCTGCCTGTCGAGATAGAAGAGAGTGGGCGACTCCGTGCCTCCGTCACCCGTCGCTATCCCTCCCCACCTTGCTCACTGCAAAGGGCGCTTCGCTGCTTCTCCGTTCCCTAAAGGTAGGGACTCCCGCGAATATATTGAAGCCTTTGAAGTCGTACACGTCGCCTGATACCTTGTATCTCCTGTTCTGGTATTGCTCAAGTGCCACTGGCTTTGAGCCACAAATATATGGCTACGCCAAATCAAGAAAGAGAGCGTTGTGCTAAACCACAACGTTGTTTGCACACATAACAAAGGCGACCGCCCACCCTGGAAAGTATGCGATCGCCTTTTCCCCTATCACGGAGATCAATATTATGACTTACGAAACATTAACACAGCAAGCAATTCCTAGTTCTTCTCGTGATGAGCAAGCCACAGCCCAAGCAGAACTATACAGCCTCCTCGAATCCCAAGCCGAAGCTGTAGCCCCAACCAAAGACCCCTTGACATCTCGTGACCGTCGCATCATTGGCGAGATTATCGAAGTTGAACCCGAATCAGTTCGCACCATCTGGATCGAAGGCGGGATTACGGTATGGGTACAGTTAGTCGGTGGCGGACGGCTACCGTTTGATCGCAACTGGTTCGCTACAAGAGTTGCAGAGGTTAAAGCGACTCTGCCAGAAACGCCACGGGAACGAAACGAACGATTAAGCGATGAACTGGAAAAAGCCTGCACTGTTTTTGGTCTGTACCACGGGGAGATTAACTGGTTATCTTTCAGCACCAAACTCTACCAAGACGGGCGTTTTGTCGGCTTCGTCGGGTGCAATCAACAAAGCTGGTACGCAAGACCAAGACAGTACGGGGTGAATCGTGTGGCTGCTAGTGCTGAACAAGTGATTGCGTCGTTGGGAGTCCGAACGGCAGTAGCGGCGTAAGTTGCTGAAGGAAAAAGGGCGATTGCTTCCCAAGACAAAAGCAATCGCCACCTATATGCAATTACAAATAATCATTACACATAACACAGCAAGTAACATCACACTTTCAGATTCGGGTTTCTATGACTGCCAAGAGAATTTTGTGCTATCTCCAGCAAATGCAAATACAGAGGTGTAAGAAATTCCTCGTTCTGCAAATGAGAAAGGGCGATTGCACACCAAAAGAATTGCAATCGCCAACGAGGTTAATCTCGAATAAGTACAATCATGACACAAAGTACAGCAAGTAACCCTCCACTTCTTGATCCGG
The DNA here is from genome assembly GCF_020829625.1 of Nostoc sp. XA010. Taxonomy (GTDB): domain Bacteria; phylum Cyanobacteriota; class Cyanobacteriia; order Cyanobacteriales; family Nostocaceae; genus Nostoc. The sequence goes on from NZ_JAIVFX010000090.1 coordinate 6,718, forward strand.
GTTTAGGTGACTGCCTAGAGAAAATTCTCCTGCCTCCAACCGACCCCAGCGCAGAGGTCATAGAAATCTCTGGTTACAAACTGGTTTACGTTAATGGAGCTTGCCGCAGAAACTATCGAGTATACAAAGCTGATTCAATGATTGGGGTGATATTTCAGCATATTACGCACTGGTCTAACGGAGTGGATTCTCTTCGATACGCCGAACCGGTTGATGCAGTAGTTGGGCTAGACGACTTCATGAACGTGGCAAGGATATTAACAACGGCTACAGAGCGACCACCCACGGAAGAAGAGTTACTGGATAAAGAATTTGATTCGCTGACAACTGAGGAGTGGGAGCGTCTGAAGAGGTACGTTCCACAAGCGAAACATTTGGTTGCAGCATAAAGAAACGGGTGGGCAGGAAGACCCACCTGTATGGCGAGGAGCAAAACTAAATTATTAGTTTATCCAAATGCAACAACACAATTCATCGAATATAGCAATGACACCCATAGAAATACTACAAGAATTCAATTCGTGCTACCTGAAGATTCAGACGATTGCCCAAGATGAAAATTGGCTTTTGTTGATTGCTGATCAAAAGGTTGACCCAGAGGCAGCGACCTTGAGGGGAGACAAAATACCCTGAAATAGATATATGGCAAGTAGTGTAGCAATTTATGGTAAAAGAAAAAGAGCATTAATTCGCAATAAGCCCTATTTAATGATAATGTTGCCAGAATTCTACGAA
>NZ_JAIVFX010000091.1 GCF_020829625.1 Nostoc sp. XA010
CAGGAAAGTGCAGATTTTCCATGTGTATTTGGGGAGGTCTTGGGTTGCCGTTGGCAACCCAAGACCTCCCCTCATTATAATGATTATCATTCTTACTAGTTGTATATTTTATTTCTTGGAAGTCCCTAAACCATAACCTATTATTAAAAATTAATTGCAGTTTCCATTCAGACTCTCACTATGAAAGTTGACCACCAAATCTATGATTGCTGAGGGTGCGCGCAGTTTATCCAGACATTCATGGACTCAATTTCTGGTGTCGCTGTCTATATTTTCGGACATAAAGATAATATTTAATTGAATTCTGACAAATGACGCCAATATTATTGTTTTGATCAATCACAAGTTTTAAATTCATCATGTAACTACAGTAATCCTAAATTATTCGTAGCCACAACCGCGCACAAGTATTACTTAGTATTCTCTAAAAGGAACTTTATGGGAAGCCGTCTATCGTTCTAATATGACAAGCGTTTATTAATTTTTGATTTATCTTTGGTGACTGCCTATGTGATAGCGCTTTTGTAGGCTAGCTCCTTTTGGATTTCGTGATATCTTTATTTACCGTTGTGAAAGCTATCATAAGCAGGTACTACTTTTAATTACATATTAAAATATTGTCTTAATACCAAAGCGCGATAAAATTTTCAGCATGTTAATAAGTATGTGCTGACGCTCATTTTTAGCAGATAGTTACTAATCTTGTGAGGTATAACTCATAAAGCTGTAACTCCAAAAATAACTATGTAAAAGCTTCAGCAATAATTGCTTATTGCTGAAGCTTTTACAGCTAACCTATGCAAATCTACAGATGAAAGAAAGCTGAAATCTTAAGCCAATATTAGTGAGCATAATATAATTACTCTGAAAATAAATAACTATCGTGTTCCGATAGACATAACTATTTAACACGATAATCGTCCTTAAGGTTGCTTGTAGTTTAAACCTATAGACAGGGTATTACAGTATCGAGAGTGGCTACTATTTAAGCATCATTGAAATGCTAAATCCCTATAGAAAAATTATCAATACAAGTAAAACAAAAATAAATCCAAAGAACAGAAAATCAGAATAATATTCCGGTTCTGATTTTCATCTAAAGAATAGACTTGGCCAAAAAGCGACATCCGCAGTTTATTAAAACATGACCTTCTATTTCAAGTTTTTAAGGAGTAAATAACTATGCCTCACTACTTGATATTTAATACTTAATTAGCTTCACCTGATTTCTTCATTTTCTGTTGCACCATACTTATTCTGTGGCTAAACGTTTCCTTGTGGATGCCATAGATAAAGTGTGCCTAAAATTTTCGTACTTTAAGGTATTTGTGCCGCTTGTAGGTCATTAGCTACACCTCGATTGACCTACTGTTTTTACCTGATTATCCACTTATTTAATTAAGAAGTCTGATGGTTAACTTACTCAGACCGCCCAGTGTTTCGAGTCATCGCCTCGGTACTATAACTGGTTTGTGGGGGGAACAGTCTCCTTACGACAGGAGAGCGCTTAATACTGGTATCGTCCATTTCGGTCCAGGTCGTTTTTTTAGGGGCCACCTCGCTTACATAATACATAACTATCTTGCACAGAAGGGTTCACCAGAGCAGAGATGGGGGATTTGTGGAGTTAGCCTCAAGAGCCAACGCACCATTACGACGTTAAAACCCCAGAGATTCCTTTACACTTTGACCAAACACTCTAGTTGCGCTAAAAATCGTGAGGAAGCGGAAGTTATCGGTTCTATCAGGGAAATCGTTAATGGTAGAGAGAAGTGCGAGTATGTGCTGGAAAAAATGGCGTCTCCCTCTGTGCATCTGGTGACTCTGACAATTACTCAAGGGGGCTACCATCTAGACAAGAATTTTAATCTCGACACAGCGAATGAAGACATCGCGCACGATCTGCAAAATCCTTCCACTCCAACCACTGCTATTGGCTTTATAGTAGAGGCGCTACGCCGACGATGCGATTACAACATGGCCCCCTTCACCACCCTTTCTTGCGATAACCTGCCAAGAAACGGGGAGATTCTACGAAAAGCAGTGCTAGCTTATGCTGACTTGATTGATCCGACTCTTGCAGAATACATCAGGGATAACGCGACCTTTCCGAATACGGTTGTAGATAGGATTGTGCCTCAAGAGCAGGAATCTGACTATAACTATCCCAACCGACTGTTGCAGGTGCGCGATCGCGCCCCCATTGTAACAGAACCATTTTGGCAGTTTGTCGTAGAGGACAACTTCACAGGTGATCGGCCCAAGTGGGAAGATGCGGGGGTGACTATGACTAACGACATCACTCCCTTTCTATATATGAAGTCGAGATTCTTAAATGCAGTCCACTCCTTCGTAGCCTGTTTAGCTGTAAGAGCGGGTATAAAGTATATGCATGACGCAATCAGGCAACCGGAATTCCACTTATTTACCCGGCTTCTGATGGACGATATCGCAGCAGCGACACCCGTGCCTCGTCACATGTGTGAACAATATATGGCTTATTACTAAGGTTGAGTAACGAGGCTCTTCCTGATACTACTGAGAGAATCTCTTCAGAAACCTGTAGGAAGGTAGGCAAGTATATATTTCCCATACTTCAGGATGCTTACAGCCGAAAGGTCAGCATGAAGCGGATTATACTTCCCGTTGCGGCGTGGCTTCTTGCAGTCCGAGAGGGGGCGAGCGAGTCTGGTCAGCCTTATCATGCCAAGGATACCCAAAGCGCAGTTACAGCGATTCAACAAGGTGCGGTGATTAGCGGCATTCTGGGATTGGAAAATTGCGAACATACAAAGGTAGTAGATGATGAATGCTACCAAGCAATGCTCGATATCCAGACCCACGGACTATTAGCTACGCTTAAAAATTGCAGTGAGGGAGACCTTTTAAATGAAACCGCTTCAGCATGATAAGGTGATACTTTTCGATCACGATGGAACTGTCGTTGATAGTGAAACCATAGCACTTGAGAGCGCTTGGAGGCTGACCAATGAAGTGGCTCATGAATTCGCTGGCGCTCAACACTATGAGCTTGGGGACTTTGTTAAAAACTTCGCAGGGAAACCTTACAGGGAAATACTCAAGAAGATATATCCAGACTCATTAACTACTCTTAATGAGCGAGATATCGATAGGCTAGTGGCTGAGGAAGAAAAGAGAGCGATTGAACGGCTTAGTGTAGAGGCTAAAGCGACTGAAGGAACGCCTGAAGTTCTCTCTTACCTGCGCGACGACGGATTTGAATATGCACTAGTAAGTAACAGCAGCTTCCAGCGCCTGAATGCTTGCCTTGCTTCTGCTGCCTTGACCGACTATTTCCCAAGTGAGCAGATATTTAGCGCCCACGACTCTCTCCCCATTGGGCGGCCAAAGCCGCTTCCTGACATCTATCTACACGCAGTGAAGTGTCTGGAAGTTGAAGTTTCTCTTTGTGTGGCAGTTGAAGATTCTATCAGTGGGGTAAGGGCTGCCGTTGCTGCTGGAATTGGGCAGATTATCGGTTATGTAGGGGGAACTCATGTAAGCGAAGATGAACGAAAAAGCCGTGCAGATGCTCTTGAGTCGGCTGGTGCCGAGCAAGTTATCGAGCGGATGCACGATCTGATCGGGCTATTGTAATGCTGATAACAGTAGGTGTGAAAAATCAGATTTTGTCAAGAATAGCTTGGGCGACAACTTCATCAGTGATCAGTCCCGTGATCAACTTGCCATGCAGAGCCGCCAAAATTGACTCTACTTTTTTCACACCTCCTGCAATACCGATAATCAGGCGTTGAGCAGTTTGTTCGAGCGGGACACCGGCAACTCGGCTATTAGTTGCACCTTGAATCAAGATTCCTTGGCGATCGTATGCCCAACCTGCAATTTCCCCAACTGCCCCCAGTTCAATTAATTGGGTCACTTCATCGTCATTAATAAATCCGTCTTGGTGTAACGGTGCATTCCACCCGATTTGGCTAATACCAACAAAGGTCGCTTTCGCTTGCTCCGCAAGGGTTTTTACGGTGATAAACGATCGCTGAGTCTGCAAGAGTTCTCGTTCTTCAATACTGGTTGCTACGACTGGAGTCGGAACTGGATATACTTGGGAACCAACGCGATCGCACAAATGCATCACCACTTCATAACGACCTGCACGCCCATATTGAGACATATTCCCAACTATTGAGACAATCTTATGCTGAGGTTGATTCATGGATGGGATTTGATCCACCATCGATCGCAAAGTCCGACCGGTGGAAAACGCCAAAATTGTTGGAGTTTTAGCAACAAGGTACGTCTCTAGGTGAGTAGCAGCACATACGCCAAGCCCGTTCAATGTATCGCCACTCCCTGCATCACTTGGAACCACTTCACACAGTGATAATTCAAATTTGTCTCTGAGTGATTCAGCTAGAGCAATACACTCACTCAGGGGATGATCGAGCCGAAATTTGATCAGTTTTTCACTCACCGCTAGTGCAACCAAACGCTGTGCCGCTTGCCGGGACACGTTCAGCTTTGCGGCAATCTCTTCCTGTGTATTTCCAGCAATGTAGTAGAGCCAAGCTGCGTGTGCTGCTTGGTCTAACTTGCGAGTCCGAAGGGACAAGCCACGCTCTAAGAAGGGTTCTTTCATTTTGCACCTATAGGAAGTATGCATCCCCCAAAGAGTAGATAAATTATTTGAGTATCTGCTCAAAGATGGATTTTTTGCTCAGAATATGTATAAGTTATCACATTCTACGTTAATAAAAGTGGTATGAAATAAACTCAAGCGCAGTAAAACATTGCAGTAATAATCCTGGAGCCTGACAACATTACTAACTTGGCAATACCCTTTTCCCTATTGCCCGCCAGTAAGCTCCAAATTAAAGCCCGTAATGTAGCTTGCCTCCTCGCTCATGAGAAATGCCACACTGTTAGCGACTTCTTCAAGGCTCCCCAAACGCCGCATTGGGACTGAATTAATCATTTGCTGCTCTACTACTTGAGGATCGGTATCAAAATACTGCGATCGTACACCTGCCTGTAATTCGGTTTGCCGCGTCCACATTACACCAGGGCCAATCAGCGCAGGCGAGAGCGCATTCACCCGAATATGGTAGGGAGCCAAGTCTTTCGCTGCTGTTTGAGTTATGCCAATTACGGCAAACTTTGAGGCTGAGTAAGCGATCATATTTGGAGGGCCAACCACTCCTGCATAGCTTGCCATATTAACGATCGCTCCTCCACCCGATTTGCGTAGGTGTTGCGCCGCCGCCTTGAGGACGTGAAAAACTCCGACAACATTGATGTCAATGACCTTTTGAAAATCTTCTTCAGGATACTCGTCAGTTTTGGCAAATACTCCTTGATAACCCGCATTGTTAAAAACATAGTCGATCCGCCCAAATTGCTCTACAGCAGCAGAAAAGGCTTGAGCAACATCTTCAGAAGCGGTGACGTTGCACCGAAAGCTAAGAACTGGAATTTTATAAACTTCTAATTCGTGAGAAACCTCTGCCATCTTCGCTTCGTTTAAGTCTAGGAGTACTACACCTGCACCATCTGCGGCAAAACGCTGTGCGGTAGCTCGACCGATATCACCAGCCCCGCCCGTAATCAAAATCGTCTTGCCAGCAAAGTGATAGCTTGCTTTAGCTGTCATATCTTCAACTCCTTGTGAATATATGTTGCAAATAGTGTTTAAGTGTTCAGTATTTAAGATGAGCTAGTATGATTCAATTATTGGGCCTTTGCCCCATAGTAGAGCATAAAATCATTTTTTTATATGATTTTAATACTAAAGGAGCTGTGCGATGCGTATGCCTCGCTTCGCTAAAATCTTGGTTTCATTCCTCGTTGGAGTGATACTGGCACAACTGCTACATGCCTGTGCGGGTTCGCAAGCAGCAGGGAAAACAAGACTGACGATCGCTACTGTCAATAATGGTGACATGGTAGTGATGCAAGGGCTTTCCCACAATTTTGAACAAGCCAATCCGAATATTCAAGTGAGGTGGGTTGTCCTAGAAGAAAACGTCTTGCGCCAACGCACTACCACAGACGTTGCTAGCCAGGGCGGACAATTCGATGTTTTGACAATCGGTTCCTATGAAACACCGATTTGGGCAAGACGGGATTGGTTAAAACCATTGGATCTACCCGCAAGTTATGACGTGAATGACCTGATAAAACCCATCCGAGAAGGGCTTTCCAATAACGGCAAACTCTATGCTGTGCCTTTCTATGGGGAGAGTTCCATGCTGTATTACCGGAAAGACTTGTTTGGAAAAGCAGGGATTACGGTTCCTGAACAACCAACCTATCCCCAAATTAGGGAATGGGCGAGTAAGGTTCACGATCCAGCGCATGGAGTTTATGGTGTTTGTCTGCGCGGGAAACCTGGCTGGGGCGAAAACATGGGATTTGTGTCCACATTGGTCAACACCTTTGGCGGACAGTGGTTTGATATGAAGTGGCAACCCACTATAAATACTCCAGCCTGGAAAGAAGCGATCGCCTTCTATGTTGATTTGCTCAAGAAATATGGCCCACCGGGTGCTAGTTCCAATGGATTCAATGAGAATCTGGCGCTATTCTCGACGGGTAAGTGCGGTATGTGGGTAGATGCAACCGTTGCCGCAGGGTTGTTATCCAATCCAAAAGAATCTCAAGTTTATGATAAACTTGGCTTTGCCCGTGCACCAATTGAGAGATATCCAAACGGCTCGAATTGGCTCTGGGCTTGGGCGCTAGCGGTTCCAAAAACCTCAAAATCTCCCGAAGCTGCTCAAAAGTTTGTTGCTTGGGCAACCTCTAAAGAATACATTCAATTAGTTGCTAACCAAAGTGGTTGGGTTAGTGTACCACCAGGTACGCGGACTTCCACCTATAACAATCCTAACTATCAAAAAGCTGCACCCTTTGCTTCGATTGTGCTGAAGTCAATTCAATCTGCCGATATTAGCCGTCCAGCCGCACAACCAACGCCTTACAAGGGTATTCAATATGTGGATATTCCCGAATTTCAGGCGATCGGTTCTTCAGTCGGACAAACAATGGCAGCAGCCTTGACTAATCGCCTTTCAGTCGATCAGGCGTTGGAGCGATCGCAGAGTTCGACTGAACGGTTTATGAAACACACGGGTTATATCGAGTGAACCCGGAGATCCCCCCCAGCCCCCCTTAAAAAGCTACGGTGTACACACAAGTCTGAAATAGCTGATTAACCAAGGTTTTACCCCACCCTAACCCTCCCCTTGGAAAGGGGAGGGAACTAGATTTCCGGCTTCCCCCTTTATAGAACCCATTTGATATCTTTTAGGCGATTGAGTAGAATCAACAGAAGCTAGGTGGATTTAAAGGTCAGGTTTGGTTGAAAATGGGATATTCAAGCGATTTGACAGACAAAGAGTGGGAAATA
>NZ_JAIVFX010000092.1 GCF_020829625.1 Nostoc sp. XA010
AATTAAATTTTTCGAGAGTGCCTTCAGGTACAAGCAACCTTTTTAGTTGTTTTTGTTCTCGTAGATTACACGCGAACAAATTATGATTTATTCCGTTATCTATTTTCCCTTAACCGAGCAGTATTGGAGAGGAAGTGGAGTAAAGTATGCCCAAGCCACTTGATCCCAAGTGTCAGTTATGTTCCAAACTACCAACTGCCCAAGCCAAGGTTTTACATGGAACAGCAGGGGACGGGTGTTGGAATCCAAAAGTCTGCCACAATCGCCGCTCATTCTACCGCCACCGCTCCCAGAATAATTCAGCAGAAATTGATTCAGTAACAGTCGAACCACCAGCAACATATTTTGCAGTACTGTATCTATATAAAGAGCCAGGGGACAAACCATTACACGCCTTGGGTGCAGAATTATGGCTGGGGCAAAAACCAATTTGCCGCCTGGAACCAATTCACTGTTTTGGGCTAACGGCTGGCAAGATCCGTGCCTATACAGATCAGGTGTTGCGGGCATTTGCTAAACAATACAGTGTTTCACTATATCAATATAAAGATATGTTTGAGATTGCCTCAAGCTACTGCCCAGTGCGACCCTGCCCGTTAAATCCTGAATTGTAGCAATGACCACATACCGCCAATTGACAATCTGGGATGTGCTTGATGAGTTGTCCGAATCTCCAGCGACATCCTCACTTGTACCGATGTGGGAATGTTTAGATGCGGAGCTAGAAAAATTACCCTTGGAGGCACAGTTATTAACCGCAGCGCTTGCCTTCAGTCAAATTGCGGATATTCTCAAGTCTTCATCAGTTCTGCTCTTTTGAAAAGCGTAAGCCCCAATAAAAAAAACCTAATAATGGAGAGTAGCACAGGCACGATTTTCCCAATTTTGGGAAAAGCGATCGCAGACTAACCAATCACACACAACGGATAAAGAGCTGACTTTTCACGGGATGTGGAAAGTCAGGATTGATGAGCGGTAATAAAGATTAAACAATCACAAAATTCTTTTCGGTTAGTGACAATCCAGCAGTAAAGACAGCAAATTGTATCTGAGTATACTCAGATTTACTGCCATCAAAGTCAAAGAACAGTCCACCTGTAGCGCTATTGTAGATAAATCGCTCTTCGCTAGTAGTTGCAGATGTTCCGATGGTAAACTGACTTGTCTCAAGTGAACCTAGTGATAACCCGGGAGAAAAATAATAACCCGATACTTGAATGAGTTCATTAGTCGCGTTGAAGTCATCAATAGTATTAATGCCTTGAATGTAATTATTGAAAGCAAAGGTGTCAGTACCAGTTCCTCCAATAAGGGTGTCATTACCACCATAGCCCCCAGAGAGCGTATCGTTGCCATTACTCCCTACAATCAAGTCATCGAAGGGTGTACCTGAGATATTTAATCGTTCGATATTCTTGTAACTAATTAGATTAGTGCCTGTCGTAATTGAGCCAATGTTAGTAGTAGCATTGAAAGTCGTTGTGATCCCCACCTCTGTACTGTAATTGGCGTACAACAATAAATCCTCACCCAAACCCCCATCTATCGTATCATTGCCACCACCTATGGAGAGTGTATCGTTGCCATTGCTCCCCACAATCAAATCATCGAAGAGTGTACCTCTAATATCTAATTTTTCGATATTCTTGTAACTAAGCAGATTCGTGCCCACTGTAATTGAGCCAATGTTAGTAGTAGCATTAAATGTCGAAGTGATCCCTCTTGTAGTATCAATGTAATCTACAGACAACACATCGTTACCTAAACCTCCATCTACCGAAGTAATCCCTTTTGTAGGATCGATGTAATCCACAGACAACACATCGTTACCCTTACCCCCATCTATCGTATCATTGCCACCACCTGTGGAGAGCGTATCGTTGCCATTGCTCCCCACAATCAAATCATCGAAGAGTGTACCTCTGATATCTAATTTTTCGATATTCTTGTAACTAACTAGATTCGTGCCTGCTGTAATAGAGCCAATGTTATTAGTAGCATTGATGGTCGTTGTCATCCTCCCTGTAGCATTATTGTAATTTATGGACAATAAATCCTCACCCAAACCTCCATCTACCGTTTGAGTCACTAAATAAGAGGGGGCAGTATCTGGGGATGTAGTGCTTAGATATAAGGCATCATTGCCATCGCCCCCAAAGAGCAAGTTATTACCTGTTGAATACTCAGCACGCAAAGTATCGTTACCAGCGCCACCGTTGAGAGTATTATTGCCCTTGGAGGGGTAATAACTATCTCCACTGCTGTACTCTATGACATAGCCAGAACTGGAGAGATAATCATTGCCATCGCCCCCAAAGAGCAAGTTATTACCTGTTGAATACTCAGCACGCAATGTATCGTTACCAGCGCCACCGTTGAGAGTGTTATTGCCGTTAGAGATAAAACTAAAGTACCCTCTATATTGATTATAACCAGAGGTGGAGAGAGAATCATTGCCATCGCCCCCAGAGAGTAGGTTATTGCCGAATTCTGACTCAGCACCCAAGGTATCGTCACCAGAACCACCGTTGAGAGTATTATTACCTGAGGAGGCAATATAGCCGTATCCGAAGTTAGTAATAAGATAAGAGGCGTTAAGAGAATCATTGCCATCGCCCCCAAAGAGTAGATTATTCCCAGATGAAGCCCCAGCACTCAAGGTATCGTTATTAGCGCCACCGTTGAGGGTGTTATCGCCTGTTGAAAATTCAACATTTAAAGTATCCTCACCAATACCACCAACAAGGAAGTTTTTGCCCGTATTACCAATCAGGGTGTCATTACCGACACCACCAATCAAAGTATCATTACCCATACCACCTCTGAGCAGGTCATTGCCACGCTTGCCGTCAATGATGTCATTACCCCCCTGACCATTGATCACATCATCTGAGTCATCTAAACCTATAATGTTGTTGTCTAGGTCATTGAGGAAGGTCACCGTATTCTTGATACCCAGGCTAGTATCTCTGGAGTTGGCATCTAGGACATTAAAGCTGTCGGTGATGCTAGTTTGCCCAGAAAACAAGATATTGCCAATAGCAGGTCTTGCACCAGTTGCTTTCAAGTTCTCAAAGTTTTCTAATTTGAAGTTTTGCAGGATGACTTTGGGACTAGGCTCATCAACAAATGCTTCAAAGGTGATTTCCAGATTGCTGCCGTTTTGGGTGAGCAACAGATTTTCGGCACGTAAGTTATAGCCCTCGAATTTTAGGGTGTCCACTTCGGCAATGACTTCTGTTGTCGGGTTTATTCCTTTACCGACGCCACCGAAATCAGTGATAGTAGCAGTATCGCCCAAGTTGTAAACAAATTGATCCTTACCGCCCCCACCAGTCAAGGTGTCGTTCCCCTCATTAGGTATAATGGTATCGTTGCCTGCAAGACCGTTAATCGTGTCCGCGTCGTAAGTACCCACCAAAGTATCGTTACCTTTGGTTCCAATGATATTTGCCATAATCTTTACCTACCTAAATCGATTTTTTCAGTAACTTCAGTTCTCAACCTTAAATTTAGTGCTGTTTTTAAGCACAAAAACTCGCCTCAAGGGTGATGCTTTCGGCATACTTTACTGGACTGATTTTGAGACTCACTTCCGTTTGTGGTTTCGGCATACTTTACTGGGCTAATTTTGAGACTCACTTCCGTTTGTGGTTTCGGTTTAGGAGTGTTATTGAGTCAACACTGTTGTATTTAACAGAGGTTCATTGAGGAATTATGCATTCGTCGAAGAACCGTTTCTTCGGTTCTTGACTTTGATAAAAGTGCTAGTGTCCATGTTCCGCATTAATGGTGGGAAAGCAGGTTATTATCTAGCTGATCTTAGGCAAAATTAACACCGATAGTTAAGAGCGCTGGTTGGTATTTCTTAAATACCTCGTACTCAACCGATTCCTTTTCCCAAAACCACATAGCATACCCCTAACTATGTTGAGCATCTAATCAAAATTTACCATTGAGCATCCCAAACTGGGGTATCAAGTCAGCATAACTAAGAATTCCCGTGGGACTACCGCCAAGAGTGTGATCGCTTTCTTAGCAGGCGGTTACGTCATCGCTAAATTGATTTTTTAATCTTCACAAAAAATTGTAGTGTTTTTAGCTAATTGAAGAGGTTAAACCCTCAGAGACAAGCTCAATATCGAAAGTGGGTATGAAATTAGGCTTGTTTTCAAGAGTAGCGAATTGGGTTCCCTGGAAAGACAAGCCACCAGTGTTGCGGTTGTAACTGAACTCGTTAGTGGAAGTAGCGCCAAACCCAATTGTGGAAATCTGAATTTTGTCGAGCTGTAAATAGCTGAAGTCTTTGATGATGTCAATGCCTTCAGACCTGAAGTTGAAGACAAATGTATTAGCACCAGAATTGCCTGTGAGTATGTTGTTACCAGCACCGCCATTTAAGAAGTCGTTACCAGAACCCCCATTTAAGAAGTCGTTACCAGCACCGCCAACGAGTGTGTCGTTACCAGCCTCGCCAACCAAAATGTCGTAGTCCCCATAGCCAAGCAAGTAGTCATTGCCATCGCCGCTAACCAAAAAGTTTTGACCGACACTCCCCTCAATTCGATTGTCCAGGGCGTTGCCTATGCCATTAATATCCTCGCTACCTGTGAGAACCAAGTTCTCTAGGTTGTCACCCAATTTGTAGCTGGACGAAGACTTAACCGTATCGGTTCCTTCATTTAAGTATTCTATAATCTTACTATTGATAAACAGATCGCTGAGTACATCGCCCCTAGACCCGAATGCAAAAGTAATATAAGTGTCGTTGCCAGTTCCACCAATTAAGGTATCAAGCACCTCACCGCCATCAAGGATGTCATCGCCTTCCTCGCCATACAGTACATTGCCACCGCCCAAGTCTTCTCGGCTATTCAAATAATCATTGCCCAAACCACCGTACTGTTTGTCAGCATTTGCACCACCGTAAAGGCTGTCATTGCCCGAATCACCATAGAGTATATCGTAACCATCGTTGCCATACAGTACATCGTTGCCTTCCAAACCATAAATAATCTCGTCTGCCGAGCTTCCTTGGATTGTGTCAGAACCTGTAATGCCGTAGATGGATTCGGTTTTTCCTGGGCTAAATACATCTGGTGATCCGTTAGAACCTATACGTGAATTTATATTTACATACTTACGATTCTGATTTACAGGGTCAATATTGATAATACTATACTGAGACCAAGAGAAGTTTTTAATGATGTCAAAACCATCAGTACTATAGACGTACACATCCCGTGAAAATTCAGAATCAAAAACGAGGACATCAATTACATTGTTGAAGACAAACTCATCATCACCATTAAGACCATCAAGAATGTCATCACCTAAATCGCCGAAAATGGAATCAGTTTCTGGAGTTCCAGTCAGATTGTCGTTACTAAAAGTACCGTTAATAGATGCCATGTCCATCACTCCTTGTCAAACTATGGTTCAGTGCAGAGTTAAGTTAATTTAACGTTAGTTCGACGGCAACGAAAGTCAGAAAGCTTACTCTCAGAAGAATTGAAGGAATGGGGAGAGGAAACAATAACTAAAATTTATGGAGAATGAATAAAAAAAGAATAAAAACACCGAGACTAAAAAATATTTCAAAAAAATCATGCGTCAGTGCGATGCCGAACGCGCAGAGCGTCTCCAAGAGTTGGCAGCAAGCTACGCTTTTTATTCTTTTGTGACACCTCCTCAAATTTCCATTTCCTCTTGTGACAATTCTTTTGCAATCATGGATGATGACCAACTTTTTGGGAGTACTAGTGCATTTTTTTCATGATTGATATATGTTAATAAGTTGTTTCTAACAGTTAATTAACAGCATACTTGAATAGGGAAACAACCGTTTACAAGTAGCAGAAATGACACAAAAGTTTTTAATGTAATACCAGAGAATATTCAGAGATTGCAAAAATTAATGAATAATTCAAAAAAATAAAGAAGTTTGAAGTTTTAATTTGATTTTCTATTTCTACCTCCAGAATTGGCATCACCGTGCCACTATCAAGCTTCGCAGAGTCGCTGGCTGGCTTTGATTCAACAGATGCCGCAGAGGTAGCTTTCTTGCGTCTAGATGGTAGTTTATTCATTGTGCTACCTCCAGGACAAATTGGCTCGTAGCAATATTGAGTTGTTTCTTTGGCTAAATTAAGCTCTGACTGAATAAAAATTAATATATCAAGTTGATTGCTAGTTGTAATATATCTTCGTCATAACAGTGTAGACCCGAATCTGCATGAATCTAAACTTGCGTGGACAATAGGACTATTAACAGTAGCGATCGCTATCGGTGGTTTAGCTTCGGTATCTGCCCAGAATCCTTACACGACTCAATCAAAAGAACAAGAGAAAATATTCTTCCTTCCCCACGACCGTCCTAAGTCTGGAGTCGGCTGGGAAATCACCACTACTTCTGGTGAGGCAGAGATAGCTCTAGCGCGGCATTTGGCTAATATGGGCATTTTTAGTATACTGCTCATCAGATAACAAACTGACCGTACTAATCCAAATTTAGAGGATTGTAATTATGCCTAGATTGACGGTTCCACCCAATTTCACAGGCAGTGCTGGTGACGACACAATAGTAGGGGAAGATTTAAATAAATCTCCAGGAATTGGGATTGATATTTTAACTGGAGGTTTCATTTATACAGGCTCAGGAAAGGACACCTTTAAAGGCAACGGCACTGGCGGTAAAGGCGGTGATGGTGCTATCAACGTCAATGGCAGTGATGGCGGTGCTGGAATCGGCATCAGCAATAATGGCAATCTGAATGCTGGGTCGGGCGACGACGCTATCATCGGCAAGGGTATTGGGGGTCGTGGAGGCGAGGGCGGGGATGCGCCTCCTTCTCCTTTTCTTGAATTTGGCGGCGGTGGCGGCTATGGCGGTGCAGGGACAGGCATCAGTAACAGTAGCAAACTGAATGCAGGGTTGGGCAATGACACTATCATCGGCAATGGCACTGGCGGCAATGGCGGCTATGGCGGCGGTGGCGGCCTTGGTGGTACTGGAACAGGCATCAGTAACAGTGGCAAACTGAATGCAGGGTTGGGCAATGACACGATCGCTGGCACTGGTAAGGGCGGCACTGGTGGTGGCGGTCGCCTCAGCGGTAACGGCGGATTTGGGATAGGTATCAGCAACACTGGGCAACTGGATACCGGAGACGGAAATGACACTATCGCTGGCATCGGTATCGGTGGCATTGCCGGCAACGGCAATGGACCCGGCGATAACGGTGCAGGGACTGGCATCAGCAATAATGGCAGTCTCAATACTGGGAACGGAAATGACACTATCACTGGCACGGGTACTAGTGATAAAGGCGGTAAAGGTGGTATCGGTGGTACTGGAACTGGCATCAGTAACAGTAA
>NZ_JAIVFX010000093.1 GCF_020829625.1 Nostoc sp. XA010
CGTGATGACAACGCAGCGCGAAATATTCAAGCAGTTGGGGCATCGACTGTTGAGTTAGGTGATGTAAGTCGGGCAGTGCCTGCAATTGCTGTTTGACCTCAGAATCCCCCGTTTTATAAACGGGGGATTCTGAGGTCAAAATGCCTTGATTATTCCGGCACTAATTCCACTGGCACTTAGAGGGGTGAAGTTTTTACCTTTAACAGCAGATCAACTGCTACGTCGTAACATATTGATCTTTGGTCTGGGCGGCATTGTTGCTCCCTTCATTGCCATCAAACTGATAGATATTATCCTACCTTTGTCTTAATTTACTATGAAACCCGTTCAGAGCCGCCGCACTATTCTTGCATCCCAAGTATTAGAAGAAATAACTGAAATCTGGTGTCAATGGCGTAGACAAAAGCTGCCATTGTATTTATTCCTGGCGATGTGTTTCAACCTAGTGGTTGCGCCTATGGTTTATGGCGCTACTGGTGAACAACTTTCCCGCAGTCAATCTTGGGGATTGGGACTGTTAGGACTGACGACGCTAGGGCTTTCCATCTATCTATTTTTTGTAATGTTTGTACCGGAGAAATTCTAATGAGTTTTGCACGCGAAGCCGGTAGAGCTGTTCGTTCTACCCTGGTACTTTGGGTTATGGTCGCGATTATTTATCCTTTTGCGATGATTGCCATTGGGCAGATTGTGTTTCCGTTTCAAGCAAACGGTAGTCTACTGAAAAATAGCACAGGTCAAGTTGTCGGTTCTGCTTTGATTGGTCAACCTTTTAGTAGCGATCGCTATTTTAACAGTCGTCCCAGTACTACGACTTACAGCACAGGCGATCCAAAAAAAGATGATGCGGGAGTTTTGAGAACTGGGGTTTCTGGTGCTAGTAACTTGGCTCCTAGTAATCCCGCATTACTGGAACGCATCAAAGGTAAAGATGACCCAGACCCCAGCAAAAAGGTTGAAGGTGACTTCACTCGTCTGAAAACAGCAGGTGTGCAGCCGACTGGCGATTTAGTCTACACCTCTGGTTCTAGCCTTGATCCTCACATTACTCCCGAAGGTGCGATCGCGCAAATTGCACGAGTAGCCAAGGCGCGAGGATTTCAGCCGAACCAGTTGGAAACTTTGATTACTCAAAACACCGATGGTCGCTTTATCGGCATCTTTGGTGAAGCTGGAGTTAATGTGTTGAAGCTGAATTTAGCTCTGGATAAGATTAAGGCATAGGAAATAGCGAAAAAGGGATGTTCTTGATCGAACAAAAGTCAGAATTCAGAATTCAGAATTCAATACAGTTCGGTTAAGGTTTTTGATAAAAATTCTAGATCGCAAACATACGATAAATCGCCGTCAAGACGAAAGATTGATTATTGTAGAGACGGCGATTCATCGCGTCTCTTGCAGTGAGCGATATTTTTGCTGCGATTCCAAGCTAATAATACAGACAATCAACCACACCAAACCTGCCCCGTAGCCAGCTGTGACATCAGTTAGCCAATGTACACCAAGGTAAAGCCGACTGAAACCGATCGCAGCAATTAAAATAATAGTCAAACCATAAATCCAAAAGCGCCATTCAGGAAACTGCTTTGCCAGAATATAGCCCGTAAAACCGTAAATCACTATTGAAACCATTGCATGGCCACTGGGAAAACTATGTTGACCGACTTTAATAATATGCTTCCACAGGGCTGGACGCGCTCTACCAAAAAATAGTTTCATCAAACAATTTAGTAAAGTTGCACCAACTCCAGCGATGCCCAAGATAGCTGCTTGCCGGCGACGATTATAAAATAACGGACTAATCGCCAACCCCAAAGAAGATAACAGCATTACTACTGGATCGCCCATAAAAGTAATACCAAGCATAATGCGATCGCGCAGTGGTGTATGCAACTTCTGGATCAAGAGCAAAATCGCTTCGTCAAGATTATATGCATACACCAGTCCGGTGGCGCATACAAGAGCGCCAACAGCCCCCAATACCGGAATAAGTTGACTACCTGTTTGGTTTAATTGTCGCTGCATAGATATTTGAGGCAGTACGGCTGAATCAGATATGTTTCGGTTATTACCCCCAACGAAAGCAGTATTTTCTTTAGTGACTGTGGCAGAAGCAAGTGATTTACTGCTTTTTTGCCGATAATCTAAGAGGATGTCTTGAATGAGGAGAGCGATCGCCTTTAAACTCTTATCTGGATGAAAGATAACAAGAACATTCCCTGTGTAACTATTAGCACTAACTCGTGAGATTATTTTCTCTTCTAATAATCTCGATTCCAGATATTTTTTAAGAGCTTCTGAATGATAAAGCCCATTTACCTTATATCTAACTCTTCCTTTAACAGCAGTATGTATTGGTTGAACCCAATAGTTTTCATTAGGAAGTTTATAAAAGTGAGGATTACCCATTTGTTATTGATAATAAAATACTTTGACTGAAGGCTAGTAATCTGCCCCATTATTTTTGATTAGTTCGTAGTAAGCACTTCAGTGCTTAAAAATCCAGGACTAAAGTCCTTACTACGAACTTTTTCACGCTTCATAACTAATGCGATAGACCACTAGGGAAGAGATTTTCATGAATCCTCGAAAATCCCAGTTATTTCAAGGCTACTTACTATTAACCAGGAATCATTTTAATAGCTACTGTATTAGTAACTACACAAGGTAACTACACAGGTTCAGGTTCGCTAGCAGATTTTAGTTTCAAAGGCTGGGAATTGATTCCCCCATTCCCGCGCAGTCTCCATCGCTTATTAGGTAAAATAAACATAGTGGCAGATTTTAGCCTCTTAATAATGCTTCTTGAGGTAGAAAGTATCCGTTCCCAAACGTCTGTCCTAACCCTTCGATATACAATAACATTACGTGCTTGGTTGAGCTTGCGTGTACTATCAATTAGATTGATTAGAGCATCAAAAATAGTCCCTACGATTGATTTTGCCATTACCTCTTTTGGCAAAACCACATCTTGGGCAGTTTGAATCAGGTTGACCAGATGCTCGCGCATTTGGTTATCTGAAATTACACCTACTTTATAATTGATGACGATAGATGCAGCTTTTGGGTTAGCACGGACATTTGTAACTCTAGGATCGGATTCTATCGCTAATTTGAGCTGATTAGCATACTCAGTATCTCTGGCTAGCAGAGGAATACGAAAACGAATTCGCCCAGGAATTGTATGGACAATGCTATAGAATATCTTTTGGGATGGTGCTGTTTTCTTAGGTAGGATTTTAGCTGCCTTTTTTGTTGGCAAAGGCAGGTTAAGACTAGCAGTTTTGTCAGAATTAGACCGGTTTCTAGAAGTCATAGTACTATTTTTTGATTTAAAAAAAAACGCAACCAGGCTTATAAATTTCTCAATTCATGTTTTAAGAGAATATTTTATTTAACTGTATTGACTTTACTTTAGTCATACCTATTTTTTTGATTGAAAAAATCTATCTCAGTAGTGAATCTAGCTGTCGGTGCTATCAGGTTGATTAAGTTTCTTTAACATTGTGCTTCACTAATAATGCAGAACAGAAACCTTGAAGAAGGCAGAAGGCACTTAGCAATATATTCGGGGATTCAGACCTCTCCTAAATTTAAGCTACTAAATCCGAGATTTAGCTTTGTGCTTAAACCCCTGCTTCCTCCTACCCTCTGGCTTGCTGATAAATGCTCTCTATCCTCCTTGATTAGATTATTATCATTTTTATTTACAGGTGTTCAGTACATAGACTTATTGACATGTAAGGGTTTTGATGTATTACAGTTGAGTTACTATACTCTCAATTAGTAAAATCAAGAGTATGTATCAATTTACTTGATGGCAGTATTGCCCTGATTTCATGTAAGCTTTGCTTATTTATTTTACTTAGTCTCTAGGTATGTGTTTATGCAGCAAGGGTTAAGGTTACTAATTCAACTGGTACTAGAGTTTGCACCTGTTGTTGCAGAGCTAGTACAAAAGAGAAATCAAGATTTAGCTTTGAGTAAATATGAACCCATTGAAGTGATTCCCGAAATACTCAAAGTTCTAAATCCTTCCAATAAAAAAAGCAGTTATGTTGAAGACTTTGAACAAGAAAGAATTTTCCAGCAGCAATTAGTAGCCGACAATCACCAAACGCAATTAAAAATAGCCGCCCAAGAGCGAGAAACAGCGCTAAAGTTGCCAGAAGTCAATAAAATTCTTGATAGCTGGCCCTTAAGGTTATACCCTTCACAGATTTTAGACCACACCAATTATGGGCGCACTCCACTAAAAATTTTTATCGCTCCTCCTCAAGTACATTTTGGTCAATTTAACGAGAATAGACATGAAACAATTTCCCAAATTGAGTTAATGTTGGCTGAAGGATTACGAGATTTTCTCAACAAGCATTACTCTCTAAACAGTCAAGTTAGACCAACAGAATTATTGGCAGGAGCTTGGGATAGTAAGCGTTTTCACAGTGAATCAAGTATTAAGGCTCTGTTTGGAATGTTGAAAACAGAGCCTATTTTGATTTTAGAGTCAGAACATGATGGCGACTATTTAAATTTTCGGATTGCCTACTGGGGTTTGAAACAAGGTAATTATTATTATAAAACAATTGCTCGTTTACCTTATCGAGAAATTCTGGAAGAGTCTGCTAAAAAACGGGCGTTAGAATGGAGAAAGATTAGAGATGAACTCCTGGTTTTGGGAGAAGACTTAGAAGAGATTAATCACATTGGAAAAGAGAATGTTGTTAATTTAGCAATTTTAGAAAAGGTAGAAATATGGAATGAAAAAGGAATTGATATTAGTAAGTTATCTTTACAATATCAAGTCAACCATCAAGACTTTGAAAACCTTTGCCAGGTTTTGATTACCTATCACTGTTTGGTTGCAGGTTGGGTAGCAGATGCTTACCACTTGGTTAATCATGGTGTACCTCCGGTATTACCAGAGTTGCTGCCGAGTTTGCTGTCAGATACTTTTGATTTACAATCAGTACAGGTTATCGCCTCAGGTTACAAGCAAATTTACCAAGCTCTGGAAAATGAGCGTTGTTACTGGATTCCAGAATTGGCTTTGCAGTTAGCCCAGAGTTTATCCCATTTAAGCGATGCCTACGGCGATAAACTACGCTCTTGGGCAAATGAACAGCTTGATTATTCTGTGAGTACATGGTTACAACTACGCCAAATATCACTACAGGATTCTACTAACCCGCTTCAGGCAATGCAATCAGCCGTCAGCATCAAAGATGAGGAATATGTAAAAAAGTTAAGAGAATATTTTGTTGCAGTCGGTGATAGTCAGAGTCTTGCTGATGTTGAGGAAATTTTGAATTGCGTCGCAAACCTCAAACACCAAGTTACACTACAACATATCGTTCTCAGCCATACCCTAACTGGACATTCCGAAAAAGTGACATCTGTCGTCATTAGTCCTGATTCTGAGAGTTTAGTTAGCGGCTGTGCAGATAAAACGATCAATATATGGAATCTTAAAACTGGCAAACTTATTCGCACCCTCACAGAAGATTTAGGCGAAATTTCTTCTGTTGCAATTAGTCCTGATGGACATTATCTCGCTGTTGGTAGTTCCCAACATCCCAAAAGTAATGTCAAAGTATGGAAACTCAATTCTGACAAACTCCTCCACACTCTGTTAGGACATCAAAAACCGGTTAACTGCATCGCCATCAGTCCTGATGGACAAATTCTTGCCAGTGGTAGCAATAAAATCAAAATTTGGAATTTGCATAAAGGCGATCGCATTTGTACCCTTTGGCATTCATCCGCAGTTAATGCTGCTGCTATCAGCCCTGATGGTACAATCCTTGCTAGTGGTAGTTCTGACAACAAAATTAGGCTGTGGAATCCCCGCACGGGTGATCCATTACGCACCCTCAACGGACATTTAGGTGCGGTGAAATCAGTAATCATTAGTCCTGATGGAGAAATTCTCTTTAGCGGTAGCACAGACAAAACTATCAAAGTTTGGTATTTAGCTACAGGTAAAGTACTACACACCTTGACTGGACATTTAGAAGAAGTAAGATCCTTAGCTGTTAGTCCTGATGGAGAAATTCTCTTTAGCGGTAGTGCAGATAAAACCATCAAAGTTTGGCATTTGCGGACGGGAGAGTTACTGCAAACTATCACAGAACACTCAGGGGCAGTAAACTCTATTGCTATTAGCCAGAATGGTCAATTTCTTGCTAGTGGTAGTTCTGATAAAACCATCAACATTTGGCAGATAAATTAAGCTTTTCAGTTACTCGTTTTGTGATTGTTTTTGGCTAGTTCCATGCAACTTAATAAAGCTATCAAAAGCATACCATGCTAAAACATACCAAGGAATAACTTCTAACTGCAATCCTTTATTAAGTAATTGTCGCAGCGAAAGACTAGCTAATCCTAAAGGGAAAAGAATCCGCAGATCAAAAGCACCATGCGTTGACTGTTTGACGCGCTGGTTTAAGTCAACAACCGCAGATGATACTCCTGCTGCTGCCTCGGTATTACCCTCGGAAACATCGGCAAAAATTATTCCTAAATCTTTAAGTGTTGCTAGCACATTTTCTAAACTGCCATCTTTACCATCGTGATTGATAACAATACTGCCATGATGGACATTTGTCTTAATTTGATTAATGTGAGAATTTGCTGACAAAGCATTGGCGATGCGTTGCATCTTTTCTGGTTGACGATGGGAATGAGCCACTCTTAACCGCAATCTGCCCGGAGTCGAACTTACAACTTTTGTAGATATCGGTTTTGGTGATGTTTTGAAAGTGGGCTTGTCTAGAATTTCCGGCATTTTATTGTAAGTGCTATAACCATTAGTCAAAATGTAACCACCTTTTTGACTTGTGTGATAGTGGATTCTTTGTTGTGGGTTTGTTATTTACAGGAATGAGTGCAAAATTAATAAAAAACGAACCGCAGAGGAAGCAGAGAACACAGAGGAATAAGAAGAGCGAGAGAGTTTTTGCGCTATCTTGCACTAGGGACTTCCAAAACATAAATTATTCAATCTTGTGGGGTGGGCATCTTGCCCGCCTTCGGGTATGGGCGGGCGAGACGCCCACCCCAGAAGAAATAGTTAAGTATTTTTTTATTTGAAAGTCCCTAATGGGCAGATGAAATTACACACCATTATCGGTGACATTATCGCCATTGGTGGCAGACGCTTCAAACACGGGGGTTTCTTTTTCATCAGCAAGTTCTGCTCTGGCTTCGGCTACCATGTCTTCCC
>NZ_JAIVFX010000094.1 GCF_020829625.1 Nostoc sp. XA010
TCTCCAAAATACTCGCAATATTCTGATAAAGTTGCGTCTGGATGGCTTTTAACCATTGCGGCTAATTCGCTACCGTACTCATCTAATTTACCCTTTATTGTCCCACCTTGCTTTTTGGGTTCTAAATGACCTTGGGTTCTCTTGAGTTGGAGGAGCTTTTGTACATAGCTTTTCGCTATACCAAATTGAAAGGCTACTTTTCTGACCGAAGTGTCTCCTCTTTCATACGCATTTACTATTTTTTCTCGTAAATCAATTGAGTACGGTTTCATTGTAAGTCTTGATGCACTAATACTTAAGTGTACCTCATCAATCTCGAAAGTGCTGTATCTAACAGAATGTCGGTCTGTCTCAGCAAATTTATTCCAATTCAAAATAGTTTCACCTATATATTGAATATGAGTAAGCTTAATTTTATATTTATTTTTTTCTATAACGGGTATTACACCAGAACGATTGCCAATGTATAACGTATTTGTAGAATCGTTATTACGCCGATAAATGATGAGTCTATCAGTTTGATGATTAGGATCAATCGGCCAATCCCCTGTTAAAGCCGTATTATCTTCACCAAATTCAAGAAGCGTACCATCAGTCATAAGAACAAGTATTTCTTCACCTGGTTTTATAAAGTCACGAGCTTTCATAAGTTTAGATATAATCAACAGCGTCTTATATCAATGTACCCAAAAGTTATTGCGGAATTGATAGACTAGCCTACCATTATCAGATAAAAGATAAGGCAAGCAAGTGTTAGGAGCATCGCCAAGCTTGTCGATGCTGTCACCAGTTGGGGGAGATGTCGGGAAATGTGCGTTAGACGACATCCACCTAAAAGCACCTACAGCAAGGCATTCAGACGAATAACGCCGTTTTAATTTCTCCCTGCCTTAAAGCCTTCACCACTTAGAAATTCTTCGTTTATCAGCAACAGGATTTTATCTGTGTCCTTCCCTTTATTGGCATAGCTGGCAGGGTTACTGGGGTCTTTCTTGTTTTCCATACCAAATTTCGCGTTATGGCTGATTACTTCATCCTTATGGGCCTCAATCCAATCGCGTACTAGTAACCCGTTACAGCCCGATAAATCTCTGAGTGCTTGGTTAGTAATTGCAAGGCGATCGCTGTCCCCAGTTGCCACAGTATCGTTATACAAACAGATTGCCTGATAAGACCTACGAATTTTCTCTACAGCTGCTCCAGCCGTTTTGCTCCCCCACACCTCAGCATCAGTCTTGGCTTGCCAGTCAATCTCTTCCTTTGGTGGTGCGACCTTAGCAGGTGTAGCAGTCGTAGCAGCTGCGATAGTTCCCCCAAGAGTTACCTTATTCACCACCTCAATAACTTTCTGTTCTAGCCAAGAATCTAACTCAGTGACGTTCAGAGTAACTGTTTGGGGTTGCTGTGCTGTGGTTTCCATTACTGCTTTCTCCTGTTGTAATTGATTATTAGCTGTCTCTAACTGGTTATTGGTTTCCTGTAACTGTTTAACCTGTGCTTCTAATTGGGCTAATTTTTGATGTGCTGACTGTAATTGCTTTGCAGTCTCCAGACGGCTGTTAAATGATTCAATTAGCTGGTTGATTACCGATTGCTGATTGACTAAATTTAAATGCTCTTGCAAATGGCGAATAGCTTCTAAATCTGAAGAAGTAACCCGAACATTAGAAAGTTTTTCTTTTGATGGTGCATCTGGATAACCTACAGGTTTCGTAGTGTAATAGTCTGAATAACCAAGGGTAGTAGTGATGTGTTTTAAATCGCTATCGCTGATTTTTTCACCTGGGGTAATATGACCTAAGAAACAAGCAGCAAAGTAGAGTTTTGCACCTGTTGACCCTGTACAATCGCGCTCGGTAACAAGACAGGCACAAGCCGCCCTTAGTGCTTTACAGTCATTTTGCTCTTGACCATGACGAAAGTTTAAAAGCGGTTCTCTGCTATCCTTGCCACCAAAATACTCTTGAACTACCCGACGTAATGAATTACCGCGTTTATCTTCAATAGCTTTATTTTGGGCTGCTACATCAGTAGGAAATTCCTTAGCGACTTCTTTTAAAAGTGATTTACTAGATGCTTCTTTCCGTAAATGATTTAAACGCTCAATGATATAACTAGCAGGGAATAAGGTAGAAATTTTAAATACTGGCTTTTCACCGCGTTTTTTACCTTGACCCTCAAAATTGACTTGATAGGATTCACCATCAATCGGGGTAAATTTTCCTCTGGCTAAAATCTCATGAGGACGGCGGCCCGTAGCAGCTATCAAACCCACTGCTAACTCGTGAGGATGTTCACTGGCTAACAAATTAGAAGCCACTTCTAAATATGTCTCTGGGTTAATCTCAATGCCTGTATTGCCATCTTCACCAGCAGTAAGAAGGCGATCGCTTACCCTTGTAGTTTCGTTACGCTCCTCCCAATCTTTTTTATCCAGACCACACAACAGCAAGACATAATGCTTTAACTCGTTTCCTGTAACGTTGCCTTGTGCATCATGCTTGGGTACAGAAGCGGCGTTTTTACCTTGCTCTAATGGCAGTGATTTAAATTTTTTGTAGAAGCCAGCCCGACTCAACACAGTGCCTAAGCTTTTAATGCTGTAGTTAGTATTCTGGTTTATCCACTCGTTAAAATTTTCGCAGTGTGGCTTAATCTCTTCTAAGCTCTGTAAGCCTTTGGTAGCAACAAAGAGTTGATCCACTTGCTCTTGAACTGCTTTTGACATCTGACCGACTCCCTTTTATTTTTAAACTGTTATTAATATAGCTAACAAGTTAGATAATGCCAAAAACTTGTTAAGATATAATTTGTTGTTAGTATTTTATAACAAGTTAGCTATATTAATAACAGGTTGAAAAACCATAGAAAAAGCGGGTTATCAGCCCGCACTTAGGGCGTGTCATCAATTGAGCCAGATCACAGAAGCAGCTAGATAAATTGCACCTAGAAAGTTGATTGCCCGTTTATCATAGCGAGTTGCGTAGGCGTAGCCCGCCGTAGGCATCGCCTGGTACTGTTTGAGTTTAGCAAAGAAGTTTTCAATTAAATGACGAGCTTTGTACAAGTCCAAGTCGTAGTCACGGGGATTCTTGCGGTTGCGCTTGGGTGGAATCACAACAGTTTTGCCCTGGGCTTGCAGGGGTTCAATCACTCGCTCGCTCATCAGCATCGTATCCTTTGTCTGCCAGCACAGTGTCAGCAACCACAGTGGGCATAAGAATTAACCCCCTCCCTCTGTCTTATCTCCTGAGGAATCATCAGAGGAAATTTTTTTAGCAATCGCCTCCAATATCGTTGATATCTGGTCAGGGCTATTTAAATTAACTTGGTATACATTCGTAGCATGAACTTGATTACTGCCTATTACCACTTGTAAGCCAGGTTCGCCCAGCAGATGCTTGATTAATTTGGCTCTTCCCTCAGCATCCAAGCGATCGCTATTTTCCATTAATTCTTTTAAAAAATCATCTTCACCTTGATCTACTACAATAAGCGCCTAACTGTATACATAAAAATTAATAGGCTATCATACAGCTACTTGCAGGTCACTCGTATCCGTATTTTTTCCAGATATGGCCCCTGGTTGTAATACCCAAGCAGCGATCGCTTGCAGGATCTCGGCTTTCTCTTTGGGTGTGGCAGATTCAATTAGTTGAACAGGCGTTAGCTCAACTACTCCTATTCTTGCTAGTGCTGGAATTCTAGAACTTTCTGGCAGGGCATGAAGAATTTTGAAATAATTACCAGCTTTTAGGTCGTTTTTGCCATCAAGAAACTTACTGATAGTACTCTCATGGACACCAGCCCTAACAGAAATCTCTCTTGCTGTTAGGCCACTTTCATTAATTGCTGTAATTAATATTTCTTGATGCTTATCCATATTGCTGCCACTACTTGCTTTTTTTCAAGTTATTGAATATTATCAAATTTATCTCGGAAATACAATCTAGCAAAAATCACACTGGCTTAATGGTGCTGGGGTGACAGTTTTGTGAAATTTTAGCGATTTTTACATCAACAAACTAGCTCTACTTGCGTATACAAGTAAGGGCAAAACTCGTTTATTCATATTATGACAGACACAAAGATTCAGGGAAAGTTCTATCCGCTCCAGCATGAAGAATGGCTCAGAGCCTGCCGGGAATTAACACCAGCACAGAGGGATGTACTCTACTACCTTCGGACTCTCGACCCATACAGCACCGGAATGGAAGTATCGCCAGCACGGATTGCCAAGGATTTATCTACCGCAGAAAAGCCAGTTCAC
The DNA here is from genome assembly GCF_020829625.1 of Nostoc sp. XA010. Classification (GTDB taxonomy): domain Bacteria; phylum Cyanobacteriota; class Cyanobacteriia; order Cyanobacteriales; family Nostocaceae; genus Nostoc. The sequence continues at coordinate 4,271 of NZ_JAIVFX010000094.1, forward strand.
CGCAGCACTGTAGGACGCGCTCTTAAAGCGCTGGATGAAAAAGGGTTTGTTGACATGGAGCTTCTTAAGGTTAAGGTTCACGTTCTCACCAAGGGCTTGCATTGTTGCGATGAGGCAACAAGTTGCGATGAGGCAACAAGTTGCGATGAGGCAACTTAGGTGATCATGACGCAACTTGCGCGATCGCTACGCAACTTGCGCGATCGCTACGCAACTTGCGCGATCGCCACGCAACAAGCACGAGCCAAAAGCCGCACCAGACAAAGATTCCAGCACCCCTAAGATTAATAAGACTTATTTAGACTTTTTAGACTCTCTCTCAGAAGACCAAAGAGAGAATTTTTTGAAATTTGGGGAGAAAAAAGCCGCACAGCTTCCATCACCCCCCCAACTCCCCCGGCGCTGGATAGAGACGAACTGGGAGGAATTATCAGCCCAGTGGTACAAATCAAAAGGGCAAAGTTCTCCGACGCAATCTTCAAAATGGGAGAACGATCCGCGTACCCGTGACTGGCTGGCAATTATTGAAGAAACAGCCAATCCTCTAGAATTCGCCACTGATAAGGAAAAACAGGATTTTGTCAGGTGGTGTAACGAAACCAAGCAATTTAGCTGGCTGAGGGAGGAATTATGACTGAAGAACTCCCCAAATTTGAGCGGCTACCAATTCTGCCAAAAAAAGAAGAACAGCATAAGGAAATATGGCAACCGTCTTGGAACTGCTTTTGCTGTCAAGATACGGGACAAATTCAAGCCCATTTAGTCAGGCTAATCATTCCCGACTACAACCCCAACCGCGATCGCATCCCTGTTTGTCAAGGCTGTAACAAATTTGACAATTATCATTTAAAGGAGTACGGCGTACTAGATACCCGCTTTGACTTGTATCTGTGCAAGAAACTGGATGCAATTTCCCGCGCTGACTGGAAGCAAGTTACACAGAAGCAATTTGAAATGTTTAAGCAGCGTGTTAATCAAGCTTCTAGCGATATTGCCCAATCCCACAGTCTAACCAGAAAAAACCGCACTTCTAATGATGACCGCGAGGTGGCACAGCGCAAGGCAGAAATTGAGGCCATCACCCCTGAACAGTGGGAGGCAATGAATAAAACTTACTTAGTAGGAAGTAACAAAGATGAGTAAATATTTTGTAGGGGATTTTGAGGTAGGAGATCGCGTTATTACAAGTGGCAATCGCTTAGGAGTGGTATCGAATATAACTAACAAAATTACCATTACTTGGAAAAACGGGCTATCCGGCGAATATACCCCAAAGCAAATGCAGGCTTGGAATTACAAAAAATTCTTAGAGGAAAAGGAGGCGACAGAATGCAACTTACACAACTTGACCTCTGCTCAGGAGTTGGCGCAGGATTCTGCCTTGCAGGATTGCAACATGGGTTTAAACTCATCGGAACCGCAGATATTGACGAATACTGCTCAGGCATCCTCAAACTGCGATACCCAGGCGTACACAATTACGGAAACGTGCGAGATATCCCAAGACTTGCTAAACAAAGACTTGGGTACTATATGCACTCCAATAGAATCGATATCATCACAGCTTGCCCACCCTGCCCCCCATTCTCCACAGAAGGCCAACGGCTTGGAGGCGCAGATGAGCGAGATTGTTTCCCCGCCGTCCTTGAAGCCATCAGAGAATTACAGCCCAAATTCGCAGCTATTGAAAACGTCCCAGGACTTATCACCTGCCCCAATTATCCAGGACAGCCCACAGGCTCATATTTCAGAGGCGTGGTCTATACGCTTTACCTCTTCGGGTACGATGCGGAATGGATTACTATCGGAAGCGGACACTTTGCCAGCCCCTACATTAGAGAGCGAGTATTGCTGGTTGCGATCACCCGGAGCCTTAAGCCTCAGTGGGAAAGGGCGGCCTCCTGGACAGACCAAGCAAGAGGCAGAACTGAAGAAGTTAGGCTTGATAAACAAAGGCGAGGTATTAAACCCGGCTATCCTTTGTCAGTGGTACGAAATCCCGGACTCCTGGCTAGACCCCTTGGAGTGCCGAGCCGCGACGGAACTATTAGAAGAATGCGACAGGCAGCAGGAAATCTTCTCGATCCTAGAGTCGCAGGGATCGCCTTACAACGAATTGTCTACCTCAACTCCTTGTGTAGAGAACCAGCCGTCACTCACCAGGGCTAATGCTAAGGCTGGAACTTACATTATTGATAAGTCTGAATCATTGGGAATTACTAAGCAGAATTTAGGATTTGGGTTTGTCGTTGACTGGTTTTCTTCTGAGTTTACTTACAACTGGGAACGAGATAATCAAATGATTGCTGGGTTAGCGATCGCACCCCAAACATTAATAGAAAAATTCTTAGAGGAAAACCAGTTCCAACTCTGTACAAGGTGTTTCAAGATGGTAGACAAGTCTTACACCTGCGAAAAATGCCCACCTATCGAGTGTACAGAGCAATCAAATAATGTAAGTTGCCCTAGTTGTGAATCACCATTAATCAAACTGAATGATGGTTGTGGAATGTGTGGACGGACACCTGAAAATTTCTTAGAGGAAAGTAAGGAAGGCGTGGGCCTCAAGCAATCATCTAAACGTAGACAGCGTAAGGGATGTTTGTATAAACATCTTGAACATAAAAAGCTAAAAGATGGAACTATAGCAAGCTACCCCCGTGTGATTGAACACAGACAGCCTGATAATCCTACTCATTGGCGCTGGGGTTTCAATTGGGAGGAAAAGATAGACGGAGAATGGAAGGGGCGGAGTATTGGAGTGCGATTCGTTGATTAGTGAATCACGGTAGTCAGTCCGTAAATAACTAAGCCAGCCCGACAGCAGATTACTGTCATTAAAGGCTGAACTCTCGGTCAGATGCAAGTGAAAGCCTTGCCAT
>NZ_JAIVFX010000095.1 GCF_020829625.1 Nostoc sp. XA010
ACAAAAAGGATAAACCTTACGGCTTAGATGATACGATGTTCATAAAAATTGGTCAGGCTCATGCGCTACCTGGACGACACTAAGCTATGGGACAAGATAGAGTATGTAGTTGGATGTTTGATATTTGCTGGGCTGTTTATTGCTACCGTTATCACATTCAGCACTGATATATTTGAAGCCACATTTTACATATTTCTTGCAACAATAATTGCTCCTTTTGTGAAAATAAATCCAATATTAAGACGGTATCTGTTAATCAGTGGATTTATATTTGGATTAGTCATGGGGTATTTTAGTTGAATGCGCCTAATCCCGCATTTCTCACAAGTTTGAAATGCAGAGGGGCAGAGGGGAAAGAACTTATACAATCTCTCCCCTGCTCCCCTGCACAGGCACAGGCTTTGAGCATTGGTGAGAAATCCGGGCTAATCTCCTAGATCGGGATTATCATCTTTTTCAAAAGAAAATTCCTGATTTTTATCAGTTTGAATAGGAGGTTGAGCTTGTTGTTTTGCAATTCGCTGCTGATTAAAAGCAACGATTTTTTGTGCTTCTTCATTTGAGAGGTTATTTGAGGTAATTGTAAACTCGTTAGTGTGGTCTTTATATGCAGCAAAAGCTTTTTGATTGGATTGGGTTTTGCGGTTAATATTGATAAACTGTATACCTTCTTTAATAAGTAATTGAAGTCTATAAAGAACACCTTCATAAACGCGGCCTTCATTTTTAGTATCTTGACCTTTAGCAATGATAGTTTGAACAACGGCAGGAATCAGGGACTTTTTGCTAAAGTCATCGCCTTGATGTTGTTTATTAACCTCTTGATTTGCTGGTGTGGAAGGAGTTGAATTAGTGTTTGCTTCCCCTTGAGCCATCATTTGTTGGAGGAATATATGCTTTCTTTGGGTAATTAGATTTTCAACTCTAGAGAAATTATTAGGCTGCTCAGTCACAATTTTTTCGGGTTGAGTGATACCGAATCTTTGAGAATATTCAGCCAGATATTGATTTTTAAGTTGTAGCCTATAATCTTCAACATTTTGAGTACTTTTAGTCAAAATACTTCTGAGATTATCTTCAAGATTTTGACGCGATTGTGAATCCAACTTAATGGGGGATTGTACTGTACTCTGTGGCGCTTTCTCTATCATTAGAGCCAGCCGATAAGCCATCATATTATTCGAGATCCCACTGTTGCGATTAATAGAAGCGATGGTTTCTCTAACATCTGTGGATTGCATAACTAAACTTCCAAGTTGTTTAACTGAGGTTCTGGATTGCGAGGCTGGTTTTGAGTTGGCTTCTGTGTTTTGGCATTCTGGGAAATCTTCGGACTATAAAAATTATTAATAGATTGTTCACGTAACAATTTTAAATCCTCTGTGATTTCGCTAAGTGGTGGCAAAATAATATCAGTTTTCCCATTAATAATAATTTCTTCTTTAGTTTGAATTAAAAATTTAAAATAAAGTTGTGACTGCTCACCCAAAGTTAGTTTAGCATTGGGGTCTTTTTGAAATCGCTCACGAAAACCTTCATTACCTTGGTTAGCTCCAGATGTCCACCTAACAGAACTCTCCAGTAAGTTCCAAATTTCAGCTAATGCTGGATGAAATGGTAAAAGAATATCACGAGTCGCATGGGCATTAGCAGCAGAATTAATTGTTGGGATTTGAAGTTTAGTTGCCAGCAGCCGGAGTTTGTCAATTTCTAATGAGGTAATAGCCATAGAATGAACTTGATGATTCATTTGTTCATCAGTCCGGCTCAAATCTAAATGTACAGCAACTCTAGTAGTTCCGTTATGTTCAGTTTTTAAAAGCTTGATATCGCCACTGTTTTCATCATTGGGAGTATAAGTAATTCGATAATTGCCTAATTCTAAATCGTGAGAGTTAAAGGCTTCTAAGGTACTTGTAAGTATTCTTAAGACTTCTAAAGATTTAAAGCTTTCAAGAATTTTATGAGTGCCATCAGGAGAAAGAGAACTTAGGGTGTTAACAATTTTCCTGGGGTCTTCATCAAGGTCAGGTAGCTCTTTACCTTGCTTTAAGGTATCTGCAACCGTTAAAAACTCCTGGCGTTCTATAGGTAAAAATTTATCTTGGGGTCTTTGAGTAATATTAATATGATATTGTGAGGCTTCAAACTCCATAATTGGATTATCTAAGTTTGTCGCCTGACGACGATGAATACTATAAGTAGATCGATTCTTTTTAATAAGAAAAGCATCGGCACGATAAACTGTAGAGCCATCATCTTGTTGAACGCCATAATTCTTGACAAGCTCTCTGGCAGCAAAAGCAATGTCTTGATTTTGTTTAGCTTCTAAAAACCTTCGAGGGATTGTTTGTTTATAAACTGTTACCTGTTTGATATTGACCCAACTGTTACCAGTAGGTATGCTGTTAGATGACAACAAATCCTTGTTGACACTAGAGGGTTTTTCAACAAAAGTTTTATTATCCTCTATGGTGTCAGAAATAATTTCGGATTGGCGACGACGGCGTTTCAATAGGTCTAATTCATCTAATTCATCTAATTCGTCTAATTCATCGACTGATATTGATTCCGTATTTTGTGAGTTCTGAGTGCTGCTCTGTTCTGAAGGCGGACTAACTTGAGATTGAGGGGCTTCGGGAATAAATACTCGAGCATTTGTTTGGGAATTAGTTTGTGAAAGAGGCGCAATTTTTTCCTTTATTTGTTGGGTTAATAATGTCTGTTGTATTCGTATGGATTTGATAATAGCAGCATACAGAGGGCGAGTATGGGATAAAGGAGATAGAGGACGCAGGGGAGTCAGAGAGGCTTTGGGAATAATTACTCGATCATTTGTTTGGGAATTAGTTTTTGGAAGAGGTGCAATTTTTGACTCTGTTTGCTGGGTTAATGATGCCTGTTGTACTTGTATAGATTTGATAGCAGCATATAGAGGGTGAGTACGAGATAAAGGAGGTAGGGGAGGTAGAGGAGGTAGAGGAGGTAGGGGAGATGTGGGGAGTGTGGGAGGTGTAGGAGTTGTGGGAGATGTGGGGAGTGTGGGAGGTGTAGGAGTTGTGGGAGGTGTGAGAGGTGTGAGGAGAATCTCACTTCCCCCCACACTCCCCCCACTCTCCCCACTCCCCATACTCTTAAGCTTTAACTCTTGTCCATTTTTGAGAAAAATAAATTGTCGCAGGTCAGGCAAAGGGTTATTTTGCCGCCAATCTTCAAAAGAAACCGCTAAGGCTTTGAGCTTTTCATAAACGGCTGCCCCTTGTGCGGCAATCAAATCGTCAACACCTTTTTCTGGCCCGGGTAAAGTGATTATTTTGACAGCAGCCCCATGATTGACCAAAAGTTGACTAGTTTTAATCAAAGCTTTGCCGACGTTGACTTGAGTTTTACTTTTGGAATCATGGTCAAAGCAGATTCTGATTTCTCTGCCATTGGTAGAAAACATGGCAATTTCGGAGCGTAATTGACTCTCAATTGGATTACCTTGGTCATCTTTGGAGCGATATGCAGCATTAACCCCTGGCAAGCCGATGGCAGCATCTCCTTGAGTCAAAACACTCGCAGCTTTCTTAGCACCTTCAACAATGGTTACTGGTATATTGTGTTTCCACACAGAATACCAAAAACCTGATTGGCGATCGCACTGGCTTGGATTAACGCCAGCTTTGGAGTAGATAAATTCAGCAATGTCTTTCGGTACTTCTAGTAAGAAGATACTAAGTTCATCTTTGTAAGGATGTTCATATTTGATAAATTTCCCAGGTTTTTGGACATCAGGTCTAGGAAAATCAGGTTTATAACAGCCCCAAAGTTTTTGTTTAGGCTGCTCCCCAGGTAGTAAATCACAGAAAGTGCGGGGGTCAACACCACCATTACACCACCAGCCATCAGTAGAATCAAGATATGCGTAAACTTGGAGAGTTTTATCAGTTAAACGACCAGCATTTTTACGCTCAATCTGGTCACTATACATTAAGTATTCCCAAGACTCATGGCACTGTTCTATGGAGTCATAATACAAAGACTTAAAATTGGCAGATACTATTAGAGGATGGATAGCGCTATTAACTACCAGTTCATACCAGTGTTTATGCTCAATATTATTTGGACGTGAATTAACAAATTCATCCATGTTTTTACTCTATTTCGGAGTAAGAATTATTATTACTGTGAGTAGAAAGAGTATTTGAAGTATTAGTTTGGTTTTGTTGATGAGCGTTTGTATTTGCTAAAGATTGTTCGACAATTTCTTCAACTGTTTTGGCTTCTTCTGGCTCTACGGGTAGAAAGTTATTAGTTTTGGGATCAACTTTTGCCCAAGAATAACCTCCACCTCCATCAAGTTTAAGAGCATAAGTATCTTTTCCTAGTTCAAATCTTGCTTTTTTATTCCATTGTTCTACGGTGTCAGCGCAAACGTATTTGATTAAAGGTGCTATGATATTTCTGGCAAAATAATCACTGCTTTTAGCGTAATTAGAAACTAGTTGTGAATGCCGTTCATCAAACATAAGTCACCCCACGGCTGGATTCAGTTTTAATAAGATTGGTTAAAGACTTTTGTAAAACGTCATATTGCTGTGATGTAGCACCGAGGCAATTTAAGTCAATCACTTCCCCCGATGGCATCACCCGATTAAAAATAAGATGGAATTCTAAAGAGTCTTGATGAAATTTCAGGAAAGTGACATATTGCAAATCATCCCAGCCGATGCCTTGGATATATTCATTGAGAATTTGTTCAGAAACATCCGGTGATAAATTAATCGGGAAACCTTTCAAAGTAATTTGAACATAAATTCCGACCTTTTTTAATCTTGGTCTTTGTTTACTTAAAACATGATAAGTATTAATGATCCAAGCGGGAGCATGAATGTTAACGAGATTGCCAGAGTTAATAGTCAATGTCTGCATTAGTTGATTAATTATCTCAAAATCAGAGAGAGCATATTCCTTAATCATTATTCTCATTATTTAATACCCTTGGAATTTGGCTCTGAGCATTTTCGTCTAGGATTGATTTAATTTCTCCAACGCTCAAGACTTTATTATTAGGATTGTTGTCTTGTTTAGCAGGTGGAGGGAAACGGTTATTGACATCATTAACTCTCAAATCTAAATCGTACTGAGTCGGATATCTCTGTGTACTTTTCCGAGCTAATCTACTGACGACTGGCTTCCATTTTTTTTCGTTGTATCTGTCGATGTCCCGGAGAATTTGAGGAATATTGATGCTTTTTAACTGAGGAACTGACCCCTCTTTCTTATTGGAGTATGCAGGATTTATGAAAACACATTTCCCGGCTGGCAGTTTTAAAAACTCTGCCGATTCAAATAGCTTTTTGGTTTTCTCTTGGTCGCTAATGGTATTATTGCTCTTTCCACCACCCGTGGATCTTGATTTATGCTTGTACCTAATTTCTTCATCTCCCAGAAACGAAGAAAACAATTGTGCTGATTCGTTCTCTCCAGGATTAAAAATAAATTTCGTACTGCAAGCACCAAGGATAGTCTTAGCAACTTCCCGACCATAATTCTTTTCCAACTGCCCCATATTCTGCCAGCCGAGGATGCCGCAGAAACCCTCACTTCGTGATTCATTTAACCATCTGAATAAATCGGGCAGATACAAGGAAGGTAATTCATCCAATGCAACTATCAAAGGGTCAGAGCGTTTTTTGGCTATATTTCGGGCGATGGTCATGTGGAGAACGCTAGTCATCAATGGTGCAACAGCATCTCGTCGCTCTCTGTCTAAACCGAAGATAATCATTTGTTTACCTTTAATTGACAGTGGTAAAGTGGTTTTACCAATAAAGCAACCCAGTGTGTTCTTGGCCATGAAGCGGGTAAACATAATACTAGCTGTGGCAACAATCCCGGCGACGGTTTTCTCACTCGCGGCGGAACTGAACAACTGACCAAAGGCAATCTTTACCCAAGGGTTGAGATTAGCAGACATTAACCGCGCAATCATCTGCTCACTAGACAAGATGGCGGCACTGGTCATGACATCCGCTCTATCTCCAAATTCTTTGGTTAACATCAATACAGCTTGGGTTAACTGATCCCCAGACGGGCCAAAAAATCCATCTTCATTAGAATTATTCAGAATGCGGAAGTTTTTATTGATGACCGTCGCAATCTGCCGAGCGTTTTCAGCGTCAGAAGAATCTCTTAAAAAATCCAGAGGGTTACAAACTTCTGATTCGGGAAATCCAGGGGCAAAAATATGGACATCGTAGCCAAGAGCTTTAGCATAAGCAGCAATTTTCGCCTGAGACGGATACTTAAAGTCATATAGTAAAATAGGGAACCCTTGGTCAATTGCGGAAAACAACATGGGATTAATGGCACTGAAAGTTTTCCCACTTCCGGGTGCGCCAATGGCAGCAGTTCCCCTTTGTACTTCTGGAATATAAATTGGTATTCCTCCACTACCAATTTGTTTTTTTGTACCTTTGAGTTGATGTCTGCCAATATATAAAGCGACACTATCACACCGAGGAGATTTTATCTGTTGTAATGCTTTTTTCTTAGCCGTATGACTCTCCTTTCTTCCTCCCCAATAGCTAGTAGCAATCTTCTTTTTATTACTACCATCGCCCAAAAATACTCTCATGAAAATGTAAGCACTAACTATTGCTAAAACTGTTAGTCCATTTGGTGTAAATAAAGTATTGGTATACTTACCAATACTGTCATGAGGATTTTGAAGCTGTTCAAATCGGAATGGTTGATTACTTGGCGAAGTAGTCAAATTATTACTCATACGTAACAATAGTTATTTTGGGACGTAATGGCACTCTTGTTAAGCGTAAATCATTGATGTTCCTGGCTAGGTTTCACATGAATCTTAGTGCCATTCAATCGGGGACGCTAGAAGGACTACCAAAAATAATTGGGTCTTTTTCATGGTAAGTAATGAATGGCACTGGCCCGATAAAATAGGGGGTACAAGTCCGACCAACAAAGGGAATATTCTTGCAGAAACGGAAAAACATAGCAGTGTTAACGGAACCGCTTGATTCATCTATATCCCAAACAACTTGTTTAAATGATTTACCAAAGGGATGACGACCAGTTGGCT
>NZ_JAIVFX010000096.1 GCF_020829625.1 Nostoc sp. XA010
TAGATAGATTTATAGGGGTAAATCCATCTGGGATAGGTGAATTTGATATTTGCGATTTATTGAATAATGTATATCAAGAATATTTGCCGTTAGCAAAATCAAATGGCTTAAAGTTGCACTCCGAAATATGTGAAGAATATAAATATGGAACAAAGGTAAATGGAGATGCAATACATATTTATCGGATGATATCAAATTTGGTAAAAAACGCATTACAATATACAAAAACTGGTGATGTGTTTTTGAAGCTTGTTAACCAGGGTAATGATTTAACGGTATTAATTGAAGATACTGGGATTGGTATTAAGTCAGAAGAACTGGCAAATATATTTTTACCTTTTTTCCGCACTGAGGCTAGTACAAACGTGGACTCATCTGGTTCGGGACTAGGGTTATATATTGCCTTAATGGTAGCTTCTTCTCATGGACTAAGGCTATCCGTAGATTCGATAGTTGGTAAAGGCACAACATTTACAGTAATATTTTCCTACAAAAAGGATAAACCTTACGGCTTAGATGATACGATGTTCATAAAAATTGGTCAGGCTCATGCGCTACCTGGACGACACTAAGCTATGGGACAAGATAGAGTATGTAGTTGGATGTTTGATATTTGGTGGGCTGTTTATTGCTGCCGTTATCACATTCAGCACTGATATATTTGAAGCCACATTTTACATATTTCTTGCAACAATAATTGCTCCTTTTGTGAAAATAAATCCAATATTAAGACGGTATCTCTTAATCAGTGGATTTATATTTGGATTAGTCATGGGGTATTTTAGTTGAATGCGCCTAATCTCCTAGATCGGGATTATCATCTTTGTCAAAAGAAAATTCCTGATTTTTATTAGTTTGAATAGGAGGTTGAACTTGTTGTTTTGCAATTCGCTGCTGATTAAAAGCAACAATTTTTTGTGCTTCTTCATTTGAGAGGTTATTGGAGGTAATTGTAAACTCGTTAGTGTGGTCTTTATATGCAGCAAAAGCTTTTTGATTGGATTGGGTTTTGCGGTTAATATTGATAAACTGTATACCTTCTTTAATGAGTAATTGAAGTCTATAAAGAACGCCTTCATAAACGCGGCCTTCATTTTTAGTATCTTGACCTTTAGCAATGATAGTTTGAACAACGGCAGGAATCAGGGACTTTTTGCTATTGTTGGGATTTGAAGTTTAGTTGCCAGCAGGCGGAGTTTGTCAATTTCTAATGAGTTAATAGCCATAGAGTGAACTTGATGACTCATTTCTTCATCAGTACGGCTCAATTCTAGGTGTACAGCAACTCTCGTAGTTCCGTTATGTTCAGTTTTTAAAAGCTTGATATCACCACTATTTTCATCATTAGGAGTATAAGTAATGCGATAATTACCTAATTCTAAATCGTGAGAGTTAAAGGCTTCTAGGGTACTTGTAAGTATTCTTAAAACTTCTAAAGATTTAAAACTTTCAAGTATTTTATGAGTGCCATCAGGAGAAAGGGAGCTTAGACTGTTAGCAATTCTCCTGGGGTCTTCATCGAGGGAGGGTAGCTCTTTACCTTGCTTTAAGGTATCTGCAACCGTTAAAAACTCCTGGCGTTCTATAGGTAAAAAATTATCTAAAGGTTTTTGAGTAATATTAATATGATATTGTGAGGCTTCAAACTCCATAATTGGATTATCTAAGTTTGTCGCTTGAGGACGATGAATACTATAAGTAGATTTCTTCTTTTTAATAAGAAAAGCATCGGCACGATAAACTGTAGAGCCATCATCTTGTTGAACGCCATAATTCTTGATAAGCTCTCTGGCAGCAAAAGCAATGTCTTGATTTTGTTTAGCTTCTAAAAACCTTCGAGGAATTGTTTGTTTATAAACTGTTACCTGTTTGATATTGACCCAACTGTTACCAGTAGGTATGCTGCTAGATTCAAAAGAATCCTTGTTAAGATTAGAGGGTTTTTCAACAAAAGTTTTGTTATCCTCTATGGTGTCAGAAATAATTTCGGATTGGCGACGACGGCGTTTCAATAGGTCTAATTCATCTAATTCGTCTAATTCATCGACTGATATTGATTCCGTGTTTTGTGAGTTATGAGTGCTGCTCTGTTCTGAAGGCGGACTAACTTGGGATTGAGGGGCTTCGGGAATAATTACTTGATTATTTGTTTGGGAATTAGTTTGCAAACGAGGCGCAATTTTTGACTCTATCTGTTGGGTTAATAATGCTTGTTGTATTCGTATGGATTTGATAATAGCAGCATACAGAGGGCGAGTACGGGATAAAGGAGATAGAGGACGCAGGGGAGTCAGAGAGGCTTCGGGAATAATTACTGGATCATTTGTTTGGGAATTAGTTTGTGGAAAATCTGCAATTTTTGACTCTGTTTGCTGGGTTAATGATGCCTGTTGTACTTGTATAGATTTGATAGCAGCATACAGAGGGTGAGTACGGGATAAAGGAGATAGAGGACGTAGGGGAGGTAGGGGAGGTAGAGGAGGTAGAGGAGGTGTGGGAGTTGTAGAAGGTGTGAGGAGAATCTCGCTTCCCCCCACACTCTCCACACTCTCCACACTCTCCACACTCTTCGCACTCTCCGCACTCTTAAGCTTTAACTCTTGTCCATTTTTGAGAAAAATAAATTGTCGCAGGTCAGGTAAAGGGTTATTTTGCTGCCAATCTTCAAAAGAAACCGCCAAGGCTTTGAGCTTTTCATAAGCAGCTGCGCCAAGTGCTGCAATCAAATCGTCAATACCTTTTTCTGGCCCGGGTAAAGTGATTATTTTGACAGCAGCCCCATGATTGAGCAAAAGTTGACTAGTTTTAATCAAAGCTTTACCGACGTTGACTTGAGTTTTACTTTTGGAATCATGGTCAAAGCAGATTCTAATTTCTCTGTCTGGAGTGGCAAACATGGCAATTTCGGAGCGTAATTTGCTCTCAATTGGATAACCTTGGTCATCTTTAGAGCGATATGCAGCATTAACCCCTGGCAAGCCGATGGCAGCATCACCTTGAGTCAAAATACTAGCAGCTTTCTTAGCGCCTTCAGCAATGGTTACTGGTATATTGTGTTTCCACACAGAAAACCAGAAACCTGATTGGCGATCGCTGGCGCTTGGATTAACGCCAGCTTTCATGTAAATCATTTCAGCAATATTTTTTGGTACTTCTAATAAGAAGATACTAAGTTCAGCTTTGTAGGGATGTTCATATTTAATAAATTTCCCAGGTTTTTGAGGATCTGGTCTAGGAGAATCAGGCTTGTAACAGCCCCAAAGTTTCTCTTTTGGTTTATCCCCAGGTTGTAAATCACAGAAAGTGCGGGGGTCAACACCACCATTGCACCACCAACCATCAGTAGAATCAAGATATGCGTAAACTTGGAGAGTTTTATTACCTAAGCGACCAGCATTTTTACGCCCAATCTGGTCACTATACATTAAGTATTCCCAAGATTCATGGGACTGCTCTATGGAATCATAATATAAAGACGTAAAATTAGCAGAGGCAATAATCGGATGAATGGCGCTATCAACTACCAGTTCATGCCAGTGTTTAGGCTCGATATGATTTGGGCGTAAATTAACGAATTCATCCATATTAGAACTCTATTTGGGAGCGAGAATCATCAGAGGTTAAAGAGTTGTTTGTCCTGGAGTCGGTTATAGATGTATTCGTTGATAATGATTCTGTAGAAGCTGGCGAATGCTGAGGAGCGTTTGTATTTGCTAAAGATTGTTCGACAATTTTTTCAACTTCTTTAGCTTCATCTGGGTCTACTGTTACAAAATTATTAGTTTTTGGATCAACTTTTGTCCAAGAATAACCTCCACCTTCATCAAGGTTAAGAGCATAAGTATCTTTTCCAAGTTCAATTCTTGCTCTTTTATTCCATTGTTCTACAGTGTCAGCGCAAACATATTTTATTAAAGGTGCTATGACATTTATGGCAAAATAATTGCTGCTTTTAGCATAATTGGAAACCAGTTGTAAATGCCGTTCATCAAACATATTTCACCTCAGTTCCCATGTTGTTTTATTGAAGGAGGCAGTTCTTGCTGGAGTCAGAATGGGGTAAACGCCCATTCTGACTTCTGACTTCTACTTCCTGCCTAGTGCCTGACTTGATAATATTTATTAAAGATTTTTGTAAAACGTCATACTGCTGTGGTTTAGCACCGAGACAATTTAAATCAATCACTTCCCCCGATGCCATCACGCGATTAAAAATAAGATGAAATTCTAAAGAGTCTTGATGAAATTTTAAGAAAGTGACATATTGTAAATCATCCCAGCCGATACCTTGGATATATTCATTGAGAATTTGTTCAGAAACATCTGAGGATAGAGTAATTGGGAAACTTTTCAAAGTAATATGAACATAAATTCCGACCTTTTTCAATCTTGGTCTTTGCTTGCTAAAAACTTGATAACTATTAATTATCCAAGCGGGAGCATGAATGTTAACAAGATGACCGGAATGAATGGTCAATGTCTGCATTAATTGGTTAATTATCTCAAAATCAGAAAGAGCATATTCTTTAATCATCATTCTCATTGTTTACTATCCCTGGAATTGGAATCTGAGTATCTTTGTCTAGAATTGATTTAATTTCTCCAACACTTAAAACTTTATTGTTAGGATTGTTGTCTTGTTTGACAGGTAAAGGGAAATGCTTATTGACTTCATCCACCCTCAAATCTAAGTCGTGCTGAGTCGGATATCTTTGGGTACTTCTGCGAGCTAATCTACTGACAACTGGCTTCCATTTTTTTTCGTTGTATCTGTCGATATCGCGGAGAAATTGAGGAATATTGATGCTTTTTAACTGAGGAACAGACCCCTCTTTTGTATTGGAGTATGCAGGATTGATAAAAACACACTTCCCAGCTGGGAGCTTCAAAAACTGGGCGGACTCAAAGAGCTTTTTAGTTTTCTCTTGATCGCTAATGGTATTATTGCTCTTTCCACCACCAGTAGAACGGCTTTTGTGTTTGTACCTAATTTCTTCATCTCCCAGAAACGAAGAAAACAATTGTGCTGATTCGTTCTCTCCAGGATTAAAAATAAATTTCGTACTGCAAGCACCAAGGATAGTCTTAGCAACTTCCCGACCATAATTCTTTTCCAACTGCCCCATATTCTGCCAGCCGAGGATGCCGCAGAAACCCTCACTTCGTGATTCATTTAACCATCTGAATAAATCGGGCAGATACAAGGAAGGTAATTCATCCAATGCAACTATTAACGGATCTAAGCGTTTTTTGGCTATATTTCGGGCGATGGTCATGTGGAGAACGCTAGTCATCAAGGGTGCAACAGCATCGCGGCGCTCTCTGTCTAAACCAAAGATAATCATTTGTTTACCCTTGATTGAGAGTGGTAAAGTCGTTTTACCAATAAAGCAACCCAGTGTGTTTTTGGCCATGAAGCGGGTAAACATGATACTAGCTGTGGCAACAATGCCAGCAACAGTTTTCTCACTTGCGGCGGAACTGAACAACTGACCAAAGGCAATCTTGACCCAAGGGTTGAGATTAGCAGACATTAACCGCGCAATCATCTGCTCACTAGACAAGATGGCAGCACTGGTCATGACATCTGCTCTATCTCCAAATTCTTTGGTTAACATCAATACAGCTTGGGTTAACTGATCCCCAGACGGGCCGAAAAATCCATCTTCATTAGAATTATTCAGAATGCGGAAGTTTTTATTGATGACCGTGGCAATCTGCCGAGCGTTTTCAGCGTCAGAAGAATCTCTTAAAAAATCTAGAGGATTACAAACTTCTGATTCGGGAAAACCAGGGGCAAAAATATGAACATCGTAGCCAAGAACTTTAGCATAAGCAGCGATTTTCGCCTGAGATGGGTATTTAAAGTCATACAGTAAAATAGGAAAACCTTGGTCAATTGCGGAAAATAACATGGGGTTAATGGCACTAAAAGTCTTCCCACTTCCGGGCGCGCCAATAGCAGCAGTTCCCCTTTGCACTTCTGGTACATAAATCGGTACACCTCCACTACCACTTTGTTTTTTTGTACCTTTGAATTGATGTTTACCAATATACAAAGCTACACTATCACACCGAGGAGATTGTATCTGTTGCAATGCTTTTTTCTTAGCTGTATTATTCTCCTTTCTTCCTCCCCAATAGCTAGTAGCAATCTTCTTTTTATTACTGCCATCGCCAAAAAATACTCTCATTAAAATGTAAGCACCCAACATACTTATAATTGCTAATCCACTGGGTGTAAATAAATGATGAGTGTACTTGCCAATGTCGCTATGTGGATTTTGTAACTGTTCAAAATGAAATGGTTGGTTGTTTGCAGAAGTAGTCAGATTATTGCTCATCACATGAAGAAGAAGGGGAATGGGGAATGGGGAATAGCACGCTTGTAGGCGTAAAACCCTTGTGACGGACAGGATGTAGGGGAAAGAGTTAGATTTGTAAGTATTCTTAATTGGTTTTTAGTTTTTCCTTTACCCTTTCTCCCTTTTTGGTAAGAATAGTTAATCAGGAACAGTAGAAGGACTACCAAAAATAATTGGGTCTTTTTCATGGTAAGTAATGAATGGCACTGGCCCGATAAAATAGGGGGTACAAGTGCGACCAACAAAGGGAATATTCTTGCAGAAACGGAAAAACATAGCAGTGTTAACGGAACCGCTTGATTCATCTATATCCCAAACAACTTGTTTAAATGATTTACCAAAGGGATGACGACCAGTTGGCT
>NZ_JAIVFX010000097.1 GCF_020829625.1 Nostoc sp. XA010
TTTTGAATTATTCATTAATTTTTGCAATCTCTGAATATTCTCTGGTATTACATTAAAAACTTTTGTGTCATTTCTGCTACTTGTAAACGGTTGTTTCCCTATTCAAGTATGCTGTTAATTAACTGTTGCAAACAACTTATTAACATATATCAATCATGAAAAAAATGCACTAGCACTCCCAAAAAGTTGGTCATCATCCATGATTGCAAAAGAATTGTCAGAAGAGGAAATGGAAATTTGAGGAGGTGTTACAAAAGAATAAAAAGCGTAGCTTGCTGCCAACTCTTGGAGACGCACTCGTGTTCGGCATCCCACTGGCGCATAATTTTTTTGAAATATTTTTTAGTCTCGGTGTTTTTTTATGCTTTCTTTATTTATTCTCCATAAATATTAGTTATTGTTTCCTTCCCCGATTCCTTAAATTCCTTTGATAGCAAGCTTTCTGGCTTTCGTTGCCGTCGGACTCACATTAAATTAACTTAACTCTGCACTGAACCATAGTTTGACAAGGAGTGATGGACATGGCATCTATTAACGGTACTTTTGGTAACGACAATCTGACTGGGACTTTAGAAAATGATTCCATTTTCGGCGATTTAGGTGATGACACTCTCAATGGTCTTGGTGCTGCTGATGAGTTTGTCTTCAACAATGTAATTGATGTCCTCGTTCTTGGTTCTCCTGATGAATTGTACGTCTTTAGTACTGATGGTTTTGATATTATTAAAAACTTTTCGGGTGAGGTTATCAGTATTGACCCCGTGAATCACAACCGTAATCATGTAAATATAATTACAGTTGTAGTTGCCCCAGCACCCGTTGTAACTCGTTTAGAAAAAACCGAATCCATCTACGGCACCACAGATTCTGACACAATTCAAGGAACCTCGGCTGACGAGTATATTTATGGTTTGGAAGGCAACGATGTACTGTATGGCAACGATGGCTACGATGTGTTGTATGGTAGTCCGGGCAATGACAGCCTTAACGGTGGTGCAAACCGGGATGAACTGTACGGTGGTTTGGGCAATGATTATTTGAATGGTGGAGAAGACAATGCTGGTAATCTACTGTATGGCGAAGAAGGCGATGACATCCTTGATGGTAGTGACAGTTTTGATACCCTAACTGGTGGAACTGGCAACGACACTTATATTACTTATGTATACGGGAACCAGAGTTCTGAGGACAATGTACCCAGTGAGCAGAATATCGATAAGATTATAGAATACTTGAATGAAGGAACCGATACGGTTGAGTCTTCGTTCAACTACAAATTGGGTGACAACCTAGAAAACTTGGTTCTCACAGGTAGCGAGGATATTAATGGCATAGGCAACGCCCTGGACAATCGAATTGAGGGGAATGTCGGTCAAAACTTTTTGGTTAGCGGCGATGGCAATGACTACTTGCTTGGCTATGGGGACTACGACATTTTGGTTGGCGAGGCTGGTAACGACACACTTGTTGGCGGTGCTGGTAACGACTTCTTAAATGGGGGTTCTGGTAACGACTTCTTAAATGGCGGTGCTGGTAACAACATACTCACAGGCAATGCTGGTGCTGATACATTTGTCTTCAACTTCAGGTCTGAAGGCATTGACATCATCAAAGACTTCAGCTACTTACAGATCGACAAAATTCAGATTTCCACAATTGGGTTTGGCACTACTTCCACTAACGAGTTCAGTTACAACCGCAACACTGGTGGCTTGTCTTTCCAGGGAACCCAATTCGCTACTCTTGAAAACAAGCCTAATTTCATACCCACTTTCGATATTGAGCTTGTCTCTGAGGGTTTAACCTCTTCAATTAGCTAAAAACACTACAATTTTAATTTTTTGTGAAGATTAAAAAATCAATTTAGCGATGACGTAACCACCCGCCAAGAAAGCGATCGCACTCTTAGCGGTAGTCCCACGGATTTTCTAGGTTATGCTGACTTCATACCCCAGTTTGGGATGCTCGATGGTAAATTTTGATTAGATGCTCAACATAGTTAGGGGTATGCTATGTGGTTTTGGAAAAGGAATCGGTTGAGTACGAGGTATTTAAGAAATACGAAGGAGCGCTCTTATCTATCGGTGTAAATTTTGCAGATGCCGAAGTCCAAGATGCACTTGAAGGTTGTTCTTTAGATTTAGAAAATGCCTTGCGAAGTGCAATTGAATATGCTC
Source organism: Nostoc sp. XA010 (assembly GCF_020829625.1). Lineage (GTDB taxonomy): Bacteria > Cyanobacteriota > Cyanobacteriia > Cyanobacteriales > Nostocaceae > Nostoc. The sequence goes on from NZ_JAIVFX010000097.1 coordinate 2,178, forward strand.
TGTGGCTGAGTGAACACGAGAAAGAGATTTTCCCCAATGCCTTATTAATTCGTGCGCTACAGGATAATTGGAAGCCGAAAGCATGGCGCGATGAATATTTAGAAAGGGAGATGTTCTCTTCACCTGGGCAACGGTGGTGGAATGCCGCAGAAAAAATGTGGGGACGCGATATGCGGAATCAGTTGGTTGTTGATGTATTTTTTGACGGAGGTGGAGAATTTATCAAATTCAGCAACGGTAAAGAGATAAGAGTAAAAACTGCATGGGTCTGGGGATGGGAACGATTGCTGGAATATGCCAGCCCAGTACCTGTTTCATAGATATGGTATCCCCCAACACCCAAGCTAGTCGCTCATGGGGAAACCCCTGTTACTGCGCCCACTCCCCAATAAAATGTTCTAGAACCGGAATCTAAGTCCTCCAATTTATCGGGGGTTTAGGAGGTTCAGAACTTTTTGATACCTACAATAGAACTTTTCAAACATCTTGAAGGAGGAAAATCCATCCCGAGTGTGCTTGTTGGAAATACCTAAAGAGTAATGCCTTGAACACTGTCCTGTGGAGGAACGCCAAAAAAGGTAATTTCCTCAACATTCAATACATTCAATGTGAACTGATCGCGTTTAATTGTGTAATTGTTCGAGCTGCCTAGAATGGTGTAATCACTTTTGACATCAGGCAGAATTAGTTTGTCCCATCCCGAACCACCATTGATTGTGGCATTACCGTAACCAACATCAAATGTGTCGGCTCCAGATCCACCCTTAATCACGACATCGGCAATAGCGCCCCTTTGGTCTGAAACGGCATTACTACTATCATCAATTCGACGGGCTTTGAAGTAATCGTTACCGTTTCCGCCATCAATTGTGCCACCTTGGATGCCAATTTTGGCACCATACCCAGTAAGGCTATCATCTCCTGCCCCTCCACAGATGATGCCATTAGTATTAACAATACCTATGCCTTTACTAATGCCAGTACCGACAAGGGTATCGTTGCCATCGCCTAAACTGATGCTGCCACTGTTAACAATGCCTGTACCTACACCAGGTTCATAATCCCCAAAAGGGCCATTGTCCCCTGCACCGCCGGTGCCTGTGCCAGAGATTAAGTCGTTTCCCTGCCCTCCACTTATGGTGCTACCCTTACTGTTAGAGATGCCTATACCGTTACCTGAAGGGGTATTAAGCCTATCGGGCGATGCTAACGCGTTACCGCCCTTGCCGATACCAGTAATAGAATCGTTTCCAAGACCTCCACTAATAACGCTACCATCACTGTTGAAGATGCCTGTACCATCTCCTCCAAAAAAACTACTAGTTCCAGTTCCCTTGATGGAATCCTTCCCTTCTCCTCCATTAATATCGCTGCCACCACTGTTGAAGATTCCTATACCAGCAACTCCAGATTGTCCATTTCCAGTTCCAAAGATAGAGTCGTCCCCTTTTGCTCCATCAATGCGGCTATCCTGAGTATTATTGATGCCTTTAGCAAAGCCTCTTACAAAATCGCCGCCTCTGTTTCCGGTCCCGGAGATCAAATCTTTTCCGTCTCCTCCATTAACAATGCTCCGGACAAAATTAGGCAGCAATAACCCCGTAAGAACGTAGGTTTTGATAGTTAGGATGGGATTTAATCAAAGTCGGCGAGAGTCCTAACTTTGAAATAAAGGTGTCGAGCAAATGGTCATTGAGTGCGCGTCGCTTGACACTGGCCATTGAAAAGACAAAGGGTTGTTGGCTCAACTGCTGTCGATGAGTATCGAGCTTGGCAATATTGAGGGCAGTAAAACTAGCATTGAAATGAAAGTCAAGTTTTTTGACATCACGGGCTTGACAATCACTTAGTCCGGTAAATTGTTTAGCATCGCGGAAAATAAATTCGATTTGAAAGCGCAGTTTGTAGAAACGATAAATCTCGTCTGCCGATTGGTTGATATCTGTCGAGAATAAGACAGCATAACTCGGTTTGTTAGGCTTACGATGGTCAAGTACATAAGCCAGGCGGATTTTGCGCTTGAGTGAAACGTGCCATACAATTGCTGTATAGAGTTTAACCCCTGATTGTAGTTCGCGTACCCAAGCCAAGCGAGTAGGGTCGGCTAGATCAACTTTGCCATCATATTTGCGTTTAGCTCCCCGCACTTTCTGTTCACCCTCAAACACATATCGCAGATTCGCGTCTCGCCGCAGTTTACTAATCACATCCAGCTTGAGCCTCCTCACTCCGCTGACAAAAGGCTCCTTGGCATAGGCTCCATCAACTGCAAGATAGCGAATTTGGGGAGGTAATTGAGGTTGAGTAATTTCTAGGTGGTGGAGATAGTAGTCCATCCGCGTTAGGTCTGGACATTCGCCTTGGTCAAAGGTTTGTTCGGCAAGCAGGGCATAGCCCACTTCAGTTTCTACGTCTACTACCGCCACCAAGGACACTTCTAATCCTCTCTCGACTCGATTGTGACTGCCATTATAAAATTGGTCAAGGCCAAAGGTTTTTTTCTCGCTTTTGGCAATGAATGAGCAATCCATCACGGCAATCATTGAGTGATTTTCAGACGTTGCTGCTTTGATTACTTCCGCGTTGAACTGAGCAAAATCAAACTGTTTTTTAAACTGTCGGCGATAACTTCTCTCTGTTCGTTGGCTGTAACGACTCAAGTTGCTAAAGTTTACTTTGCCACAGGCAATTAGAATCGTGGCAAACAGCGTTGTCAATGCTTTGATCTGCGGTTTGTGGAAAATCCCCATTTTGCTCAGTAAGCCTTGTACAATTTCCATATGGCTATCGAGTCGGTGCAAGTTTTTTCTAATCAGCACCTTAATGGCTCGATAGCTTTCTTGTCTATTCCCTCAACTAAAAATTGTCCGGAGTATTGCATTAATGTAGCCGCCTTGAGTGTTAGAGATACCTATACCAGGTGCAGAGTCTATATAATAGTCGAAACCGCCAGTGCCTGTGCCAGAGATAGTATCATCTCCTTTCCCTGCATTGATGATGCCACTGTTAGCAATGCCTGTGCCAGTGCCTGCGCCCTCACTGCTGGAGAAATCTTGGTCGCCACCAGTGGCACTACCCTTGATAGTGTCGTTACCTCCTCTAGTATCGATGACTCCGTTTTTTAGAACCTCAATTCCAATTGCTGGGAATGCATTATCCTCTTGTCCCACCACTAGATCCAAAGCAGAAGTGCCTTCTAATGGGGGCAAAGAAACAATTAGTCTGGACATAATATAATTTTCCGCTTCCGGTGTGTGATGTGTGTGTAAGTTTCGGCAAGCTGTAACTTTTGGCATGCGCTTTAGTGCTGCACACTGTTTGTTTAATTCGGCATTTTCTCTCTTGGTGCAATAACACCTTTAGAACAGCTCCTTCCTTATTTCATGGGAATGAAGTATTCTTATGCAAATCTCCCGATCTTTTTTACAGGATGTTGAAAAGAGGTCATCAAATCCAAGCGCGTAAGTTCTGCACGGATGCTTATTTCAACCCTCGTTTTGAAAATCCGATTGGAGTTGGTAATTTATTTTTACGTAATTCAGCTGCGACACGAAAGCGGAACTAGATTAAAGTAAGTTCAAAAAAGCTTACTAATAAAGCGTTCCAAGTTACTAATGCAGTGTTGTTGTTAGGTAACGACTACAAAGCCAAGGGGGTGCAATGTCTGTTTTCAGGAGTACTTGTTGGGGATGGTTTTTGGGAATTACGATTAGCGGACAACTGTGCAATCCTACCTTTGCTCAGGTCACTGCTGATCCCTCTGTGGGAACTCAAGTGAAGCGAATCGACAACACTACCTTGGATATTACAGGGGGTACAACCGTTGGCAATACAAATTTATTCCATAGTTTTAGCAACTTTAGTATTCCAAGTGAAGAGATAGTCAATTTCCAAAACGCCTCTACCATTAACAATATTTTGGTGCGAGTTACAGGGAGAAATCCCTCTGACATCCAGGGAACCCTTCAAACTCAAGGTAATGCTAATTTCTTTTTAATGAATCCTAACGGCATCATATTTGGACAAAATGCCTCATTAAATGTTAATGGTTCATTTATTGGCACAACAGCTAATGCGATCCAGTTTCCGGGTGGTGGAGAATTTTCCATGACTTCACCCGTCAATCCGCTTAACCCCTTGCTGAGAGTGAATCCTTCTGCATTTCTATTCAATCAAATTCCATCCCAGCCTGTTGGGCCGATTCAAGTCAATGAAGCATTTCTATTCGTTCCTGAGAGTCAGAGTTTAGTGCTATTGGGAGGCGATGTGAATTTACAAGGAGCGATCGTGTTTGCTCCAGATGGTCGAATCGAATTAGGAGGATTGGCAGCAGGGGGAACGGTAGGGTTGAACATTGATAACAACAATTTCCGCTTAAGTTTTCCTGAGAGTGTAGCGCGAGCAGATGTCAATACTGCTCGGTTAAGGGAAAATAGATAACGGAATAAATCATAATTTGTTCGCGTGTAATCTACGAGAACAAAAACAACTAAAAAGGTTGCTTGTACCTGAAGGCACTCTCGAAAAATTTAAT
>NZ_JAIVFX010000098.1 GCF_020829625.1 Nostoc sp. XA010
TCCTCTTCTCGCCACATTAAGCTACTTAATGATAATAACTCGCATTAAATTTCTTAATTTTTGACTCTAGCTTAGTTCTTGTGTACTACTATGCCAGCTTTTTATTGATGTGTGACAGTTAGGGTGCGGAATGTAGGTCGTAAAATGTGCTTGAAAAGCTTGATTTTTCGTTTTCAGTCCTCAACAAGCTTAAGCTTTTTAGCATAAATATTATTAGTGGGATAGATTCATAGTGATTATTACTAGAGATGCTTCAGAAAATTCCCTTTGTTGCAATTAGCGTTCTGCTTGTAGCTCAAATGTCATTACCCGTATTTGCCAACAATCTTACCGCTACAGTTGTAAGCGTAGGTGACGGTGACACCATACGGGTGAAAACTGGTAACAAAACTGTGACTGTTCGCCTCGCTTGCATTGACGCACCAGAGATGAAGCAAAGCCCTTGGGGTCAACAATCATCTGCAAGACTTAAACAATTGCTGCCAGTAGGACAAGCCATTACTCTACGCCCTGTTGAAACTGATAAGTATAAGCGTTTGGTTGCAGAGGTGTATGTCGGTAATCGCAGTATCAATGTAAATATGGTGCAAGAGGGACAATATGAAAGTCTATCGCCAGTATCTCAAAGGCTGTCCGCAGTCTAAAGATAGCCTGTTGCAAGCTGAAAACTATGCCAAACAACAGCGCCTAGCTTTCTGGAATCAGGCTAGTCCTGTGATGCCTTGGGACTTCCGCCACAGAGCTACCCAAAAGACAACATCAGTGCCGATTCAACCGCAGCAACAGAATAACTGCGATCCCTCTTACCCAGATTTTTGCATTCCAAAGAATTCACCAGACCTAGATTGCCCAGATGTTACCCAGAGAAGGTTTAGAGTATTGCCACCTGACACTCACAAGTTTGACCGAGATGGTGATGGTATTGGATGTGAAAAATAACTACAACGAAACACAGCTTTTAATTAGGCAGTAAAAATGTTTCATTAATAGACCTGTCGGGAGGAAATAGCGAGAAAAATCCCTGAAAACCTTGCGACACAGAAATTATAGGTATTTATGATAAAGTTGTTTGGAAGCCTTAATTTATAAAGCTTCCAAGGATTTATTGCTTTATTTCCCCACGACTCTAATATCAAGATTGTGAAATTGACTCCGAACCTTTAAAGACCGTTGGAATGCCAGGGCAAACGCATCTAAAGTATAAGAATCCTTTAATAGCAAGGGTTTCGGCGTTTTTAAATTTAGCCTATTTTTTCGTCAATATCCTTACCCAGTAAGGGTTTCAGAAATACCGTGCGTTCGCCCTGGTTGGAATGCCCATCACCATCAACATTATTAAGTTAGAAACCCAAAATAATACGACAACACCAAAACCCACTAATGTTAAATAGGAAAATGTTAATTGTGTGAATCCATCTAGCAGTTGCCACAACCGAAAAGCTGTGTAGAAAAAGCCAATGGGTACAACAATACTTGGCACTAGGGAACGACTAAAAACACGTTCAGAGATGAGTTGTACGGCGACTATCAACAGGTAACTTCCCCAAAATACCCATGAAGATGGTTGTTTATAGTCCAGAGCTAACAAGCACATAGGTAACAAAACTCCAGCAACCAAGGCTAACTTGACCCACCATTTCAGAAATTGCCATTGCTGCTGGTTAAACCCAATTTCTGCCGTAAAGGGTAAACGTCGAGCTTTCACACCAAAACCATAGCCAAGAGCTAGCAGGGTTATAATCAGAATAAAAAGCGTAAGAATCAATCCATTATTAACTGTCATCTGCTCGAAAATACCAATTTTCATACTCTTACTATAATCTGGCTTTAACAGCCTCGCTCCACCTTGGCTGCCAATAACAATATTTCGCCTTTTACTTTTACATACTCAGTGTGCAATGTGTTGATTCAAGCTAGTCGAAGGTTGAAGTCGAACTCCTCTGAATTTGCTCTATTCTTCGTAGTTCATCGCTTCCCCAATTGATGTTCTCTTTTATTGGCGAAAGCGGTGCTGATATAGGCGATTGGAGTGATGAGTGGTGTATTGGGAGACTGTCTTACTTTCCAGACATACTGTAAGTAAGAAATTTACAAGTTCGTAGTCTTATCGAGTCTCTTAAAGCCTAACCAGTAGGTTGCTCAATTAGTCACAAATTTATTAGATATTGTACTAAAAAGCTCATCCATGATTGAGCTAGTACTCAAAAATAGTCACTCAATTTCGGAATTATTAATACTACTTATACTTAGTTTTTAATCGAAGACTATTGATAAATAATTTTGGTAGCAGCAAATGTCAAATGCTAAGAATTCCTTAACGCTGCGTCAGTCCAAAAGCGCCTAAATTAATATTAGTAATGTGCAAGAGAATGCATTTATTTTGTAGTACAAAAAATTGAGATAACCTTTAATGAACAACCCATTACCCAAAAATGATACGAACATTTTAGTAATTGGAGCAGGAGTCAGTGGTCTAACAACTGCTATATGTCTAAGAGAGGCAGGTTTTAATGTTGTGATTGTTGCAGATCGTTTTGCCCCAGATTTAACCTCTATTGTGGCAGGTGCATTATGGGAATGGCCTCCAGCAGTCTGTGGTCGTCATGGATCTCCTAGATCGCTGGAACGCTCTAAAGACTGGTGTATGACTACCTATAATAAATTCAAGAAAATACATACAGAGTTTGGTTCAAAAAAAACAGGGATTTATTTGAGGGATGGGTATTTCTATTTTAAGGATGTTTTGGAAAATCGACCTGCTGATCTAAGCAAAATGAATGAGTTGAAAGATAAAGTTGATGGATTTGAAAGAGGTTTACATATTGTCAAAAAAACGATTGATTTGAATTTTCAAGGAGGGATAAAAGATGCTTATAAACACATGGCTCCGATGACAAATACCGATGTTTACATGAATTGGCTACTTCAATATGTAAAGGATATTGGATGTGAGATTATCCAGGAGAAAATCACTGTCAATATAGTTCAAAACGAACAGGAACTACTTAGCCGTTTTAATGCAAGGGCAATTGTTAATTGTGCTGGGCTAGGTTCAATAGCAACTACAGGGGATGGTTCCATGTATCCCGTGAGGGGCGCACTTGTCAGGATTAAAAATCTAGGGGAAGTTGTGAAGGATGCTCATTGCATTTCCCATGAAGAATCTTCTTTAAATGAGCAAGACATCATTTTTATAGTTCCTAGAGGGGATGATTTGGTGGTCTTAGGAGGATTAACACAGCAAGACCAATGGGGTACAGACTTATCTCTTGAGGTTCCAATTATTCGACAGATGTATGATGGTTGTTTAGAGTTTCTACCGGAATTAAAAGAACTCCCCCTAGATGAGAAGGAGCCTGTTAGGACTGGTCTACGACCATTAACATCAGAAAATGTTTGTGTAGAAAGAGTTTTAAACACACGCATATTTTATAATTATGGACATGGAGGATCAGGCGTAACGTTGTCATGGGGATGTTCACAAGAAATTGTCCACTTAGTACAACAAATGCTCTGCGAAGAGGCAAATCCAGTTGCTTTGCATAGTAGTAAGATAGATAGCAATAAGCAGACTGTCTTTGTGCTACATGATATGTTTCTGAGCAAAACTGATTTTAGACATATCTGCTCAGATAATAGAAATCTAGTTTTACTCTGTAGTAGGCGAGGACTCAGTGAGGTTGTACCCTCCCAGTATCAATACTTAGATATTGTACAGATTGTAGAACCTTATAATTTACAAAATCTGTTCCAAACCTATCAACAGATTAAGACTGACTATAAGCTATTAGATGATAACTGCCGGATTGTCACCAACGATGAGTATTCAGTACTGTTAACTGCACAGTTGCGTGAAGCTCTAAATCTGCCAGGCGATCGCCCAACGATGATCCAGCAGTTTACTGATAAGAATTACCTCAAATCTGCCCTCAAAAATTCCCTGATTCGGGTGCCTAAGTATCTGATTTTTGCTCAAGACCAATACCGTAAAGAGCCAGTTTCATACTTAAAGTTTGTTCTAGAAGAACTAGGTAATCACATTTTTATTAAACCAGTTATGGGAGTCGGAAGTGAAAAAACCAGAAGAATCTATACTGTTGATGATTTGAAAGCTTGGTGTGAAAGCAATGTAGATTCAGATTCAGAATTTGAGTTGAATGAATTCATTAGAGGTCAGTTATACAATACAAGTGTTGTCATGAAAAATGGTCAGCCTTGTTATTTCGCTGCCTGCAAGCAGTTTCGACCTAATGATGAGTTCATTTATGGTCATCAAATTGGCAATATTATTGTTAGAGAAGAAGAAGCAGAGTTTCAGAAACTCTGGGAATTTTCAAGCGATGTGTTAGAAAGTTTAGAACACGATTACCCTAAAAATGGTGTACTAAATATTGATTTATTACTACCTTCTCTTAGCGAAGAAGCAATCCTAATGGAAGTAGCTGCACGCCCCCCTGAAGCACTTGTATCAAGAATGTTTTACATATATCAGGGGATAAGTCTAAACGAGTTACATCTCCAATTACAGATTGGTGATTCGCCTGATATCATTCTCAAGGATAGAAATGAGTGGAAATACAGTGCTTCCTCGATTCATCCAAAGCAGAATGGTGTTGTTACAGAAATTCAGAAGCCAGTTCTCGAAAGTGATGTGGAAATTTATTGGCAGATTTATTTGGGAGAGAGACTGGAAAAATCACAAAGTATGAGGGATGTTGCCATCGCTATTGTTTTGAGCCATCATGACTTTTCAACCCTTCAAGAGGAATATCAGGTAGCCAATTCTACCAATTTCTACAATACTGAGAAAGATTTTTTCTAGCAGCCCGAAAGAAACTGTTTTACAGCAGTGTTTGAGTTAAAAACCGAAAAATTACCGCCTAAATGAGTAAATTTTAGTGTATTCTGCGCTTTTCTAGCAGACAGAGGTGAACAAGGGAACAAACAACTCTCTTTTGTTTGACACTCTTCGGGAAGCGACGGAATCTGTTTTAGGCTTGGTGTCCTATGTTTGCTTGCAGACTGAGAGGATACGTTGGTCGTTAGCGCTAATAAGTTTGATTTGATGAAAATTGGATAGGTTAATTTTCATATTTGTTGGTTGTATCTACCTTAAACCCCTTGTCCTTTGTATAAATCTTTCTGTCGGTAGAGATTAGGGTAGCAATATCAACTTTCAAGCCCTTCCACAATTACTGCTGGTGAGAGCCATTCTTAAACCTTGCCTGGATTCTCAAAGCTAGTTAAGTAGTTTTAGATTTCGGTTTCTTATTTCTACGGCAATGAATTCTTTGTGAGTTTCACTTGGCCTTGAGGAAATTAACCGTAAGAGTCTTTGAACAGGTGTTGTGTTTCTCCAGTTGATGCAGGCTGAAATAATCGCATTGCTAATGGGCAAGCGATCGCTTTCACCTTTGCTTGGTGTAGCCTTATGGTTGACACCAGTATATTAATAATATTATCATGTCAACTGGCGAGCGCAGTGAAAATAAAATTAAAGTAAAAATGAATATCACAGTAGATGTAACACCCATCGCTGCGTTTAGGTGGAATGAAGAAAATGCCCAAAAACTCAGGGAGCTTAGAGAGAAAGCTGGATATAGTAGACAAAAGCTATCTGATGCTGTGGGAGTTTCTGTGGCTTATATTCAGCAGCTAGAGACTCCTCACGTCTTTATTAACAAACCAAAAAAACCAACTCAGATGACTGTTAGTACAGAAATTCTAGAGAAACTTTGTGCTGCTTTAAATGGGGATATCACTTCACTTATTTGGAACATAGATTACAACAGTTAAGAAAAGTATATACTACGCCTACCAGTGAAAACTGCTTGGCAATCACTGGTGAGCGTAGTAATATAATAATCATATAGAGAGGAGACGAGCGCGATGCCTCTCAGAAAAACAAAGAAGCGCTCAACCCCAAACCCAGATTTGATCAACATAAAACATAGATTTGAGAAACGAGAACCTCCCGTCGTATAGCACAAGGTACGCCAGGTAAAGTCGGCTGGGGGAGATACTCAAAATCACTCAATAAATCCACTCATACTGAACAGAGGGCAACCGCTCAATACCTTCTCTAGAGCCTTATGCTGTGAATTCTTGCTAGAAAATAACTGAAATTCAGAAATATGAGGCTACGCCAAATCTTTTTGAGAGCGTTGCGGTAAACCACAACGTTGTTTACGCTCAACAAAAGGCGATCGCCGTCCCTGGAAAGTCTGCGATCGCCTTTTTACCCCAAACAAGAGGTATTTCTAATGATTACACAAACTTCAGCCCCTGCGCTAACAAAAGATCCGCTAACCACGCAGGATCGCCAAATCATTGCAACCATTGTGAATCAGTCGGACTACTCCAAAAACTGCCAGCCCGAAGATGTGGTGACTATCTGGATCAACAGCGATGATATCGCCTGGGTAAAAATGATCCATGGATATGCGCGATACCACAAACAGTCTTTCAAACGCGCTGTTGCAGAAGTTAAAGCGAGTCTTTCTACTCCAGTGGAGTGCAATCACCAGGAAGATGAAGAATTGAAACAAGCTTCTGAGAAAATTAGCTTGTTAGGTGATTGTGACTGGTTATCGTTGAGCATCCAATACTATCCTGATA
>NZ_JAIVFX010000099.1 GCF_020829625.1 Nostoc sp. XA010
GTAGAATTCTGGTAACATTATCATTAAATAGAGCTTGTTGCGAATGAATGCTCTTTTTCTTTTACCACAAATTGCTACACTCTTTGCAATATAAGCATTCTAAACCATTTTGTCCCCCCGCAAGGATCATCGCAGTTCATATTTGTTGTGAACTTGGCAAATGGGCTTCTTATTTCCAATCCAACTGATTGCTTGTCAAGTTTCGTGCTATTGGGGTTGCTGGTTAGTATGATAAAGACAAACACATTAGCGATATTAAAGATATGAAGCTTCCCTTAGCTTCGTCTTCATCTCAAACTCGGCAGACAAGAGAGCAGTTTGCTAATCCAGACGCTTACCTAGATTATGAATTAGGTAAGTCCGTGCAACAGTTACCGCCTCTTTATACAAGATTGGTGGCGGTGAGCTTAAGCTTAGGGTTATTTGGTGCAATCGCTTGGGCAGCTTTTAGTAAAGTAGATGAAGTTGCTGTAGCTCACGGTGAGATCATCCCCTCCGAGCAAGTTCAACCAGTGCGATCGCTTGGTGGTGGCATCATTCAATCTATTAACGTCAAAGAAGGTCAGCAAGTTAAAAAAGGCGAGCCTCTCATATCGCTGGACTCAAAACAATCCCAAGTAGATATTAACGGACTCAGACAACAAGCTGGGTTGATTCGCGCAGATATCCGCCGTGCGAATGAGGCAACAGCTAAGGGTCATCAAGCACGTCTCAAAGAAGCTGAAATTGAACTGAAGCGGCTGCAAGATAACCTTAAATCTGCCAAACGGGATGCGAATAGGCTACGTCGTTTGGTCGGTGCTATACCCCGATTAGATTATGAACACGCTCAAGATAAAGCCAGAGACATACAAAAAAGTATTGCTGTTCAACATAAAAGAATCCAGCAACTGCAAGAAGATTATAAAAGTGAAAACCTTTCACAATTGAGTAAGCGTCAGGAGGAATTGCAGACTGTACAGAGGCAATTAGATCAGTCTATGGAGCAATTACAACAGCAGGTTATAAAAGCTCCAATTTCTGGCACAATTTATAATATTAACGTCAACGCAGGTAAAGGGACAGTACAATCTAGTGAAGAATTATTGTCAATTCTGCCATTCGGCAAAGAACCTGTATTAGAAGTTTATCTGCCAAACCAATATCGAGGATTTGTTGATGAAGGCATGAAAGCAAAAGTTAAGATAAATGCCTTCCCTTATCAAGAATTTGGCATTATTGATGGAGCAGTAATTTACGTTAGTCCAAATGCAGTTGTTAAGGATAAAACTTCTGGTAAGTCAGTTTTTCCTACTAGAATTAAGCTGAATAGATTATCTGTGGTGGCAAGAGGACAAGAGAAGAAATTAACTTCTGGAATGGAAGCAACGGGGGAAATTGTCATGCGCCAGAAGTCAGTTTTGAGCTTATTGATTGAGCCAGTTACACGGAAATTTGATGAGGTATTTTCTCAAAAATAAGATTGTTGAGTTGAGAAATTTTGTGATAATTAAGAGCCTTAGATCCCCGACTTCTTTAAGAAGTCGGGGATATTTTTATTCACAAATAATTTAGGGCATCCATAAATAATTAGTTACCCGAAAAATTTATTCCATGCCTTCTTAGCTCCTCCTACTATCGCTTTCCCTGCTTTTTCCGCTCCTTGTTCTATATCATCACCCCACGCGCTCCCAGCGACACCACCAATAACACCTCCCACAACAGTTCCAACTCCAGGAAAAATTGCCGAACCAATTGCCGCACCAGCCGCAGCACCACCCCATGCACCAGCAACACTACCTGCTTCCTTGCGAAATTCCTTTCCAAATCCATGTTTCTTATAAGCACTTCCTAACTGCCAGGTATCAAGTGCAATGCCAACGGGCGCAGCTACTCGACTAGCTCCTCGAAGTACACCTTTAGTAACTCCTGATTGTGTAACTTTTCTGGTGACTCCCAGTGTCTTATTAGCAGCAGAAGAGTTTCTAACAATGTTAGCGCGTCGAGCTACTGCTGTTGCTGGTCTAGTGTTTTTAACAGTGTTGGCGGCTTGCAGTGTCCGATTATAGAGTCTCGATTCTCTAACTGCTTTAGATACGCGAAGTGTTCCTTTAGCTACGCGGTATTCTGCTTTTGTTTTAGCTGCTTGCAGTGTCTTTACGACTCGTATTTTACGTGATTCGGAATTAAGAGCGAAATGTGTAAAAGCTTTTTTTGCAGGCTTACCGTTTACATCTAGAGCTTAGTTGCTTTTAGGATTTTGCACACGTGCATATTGATGCCAACCTGGACGACGTTTTGGTAAACCGACTTTTCTTTCTCTCGAAATTCTGACTTCAGCGTCTTTATTTACATTCCTCCAAAGCTGAGTTTTACTAAGGTTACGGTTACCCTTACCCCCGTGAACTATTGTAATAGAGGTAGTTCGCGTTAAAGGTATCCGTGTTCTTTTAGCTTCTTTAGCCGCTTTTTGATAACCCCCCCGTCTTAATTCAAAAATAGTTTCCTTTTGCCAGTTGTTAGCCTTTAACACTCTTGCCAAATCAGAGGTACTTATTTGAGAGCCAGTAACTTTATGTTCTAGTTGTCTAGAAATATCTTGAAGCTGTTTAGAAACCTTGTGATTATGTGAAAACTCCTGTAATAGATTTATATCTCCTCTGCTTAGAGGACGACCGACTAACCTGACAACGTCCTTTGCCCGCGTCACTTTAACTTTTGCGTTTGCTGCTGATAATAAGCTTTTGTTTACAAAGTTTCCTACGGCAATTCCTTTGACTGTTCCATTAATTAGCGCATTATTCGACCAAGCATCAGATGAATCTTGAGACCTAGTGCTTCTAGCTGAGTGGCTGGACTCATTGGGGTCTTGATGGCGCGTTGTACCTCCAGCACCAAGTAGATTTGCAGATACCTGAGAGGTTCTAGAAAAGTATGTAGGTGAAGCACTAGGCAGGCTGGTACGAGAGGTATGAGTAGAGCCTGAAGTAAACTCACGACGAGTTATGCCTTTGCTTTCACTATTTAGGTGATGTATCTGAGAAAAAGAATTAACATGATGCGATTTTGTTGTCGTCGGTTTCGTCCAAGGAACAGAGACGAGCGTCCCGACTTGAAGATGCCTAACTTCTTGCGGTTTAAATCGGCTTCCATCGGCTTTGCGTAATTCTTGCCAACGACTACCATTACCAAGCTTTTTCTGAGCAATTTCCCAGAGAGTATCACCCCGACGAAGGCTAACAGTATTATTGACAGGCTTGCTAGCAAGAGAACTTTGTTTGACAGGATTAGACTGAGGTGTGCTACTGAAGGTTGTACGGGTATGGGATGAAATACGAGGATGTGATGTAGTTAATCCTGCGCCAGAACCTTTGGAACTTTTGCCTGAAATCTTTTTATTCTCTTCTGACTGAAGCATTGCTCTCAGACTCCTATCTTAAAAGTTTTGCTGACAATGGTCTGTTTTAAGTTTTTGACAAAGCTAAAAATGCAGTGTCTGAATAGCTGCAAACTTAGCCTTTTTATCAAAAATAGATACTAAATAAAACTAAAAATAAGTATAAAATACTTACTTTTATTTCCCCAGCAATCTTACTAAATTCTGCAATCTGTCATAAATCTTAACTTTCTCAAGTTTGCTATCACACAGCACTAAGTTGCCGTTGATACAGAGTAAAGTATACGCCTCTTTTCTCTAGCAACTCTTCGTGTGTGCCTTTTTCCACAATTACTCCTTTTTCTAGTACTAAAATCAAATCTGCTTGTTTTAAAGGTGCGAATCGGTGGGCAATCATGAATACAGTGCGATCGCCTGAAACTTGCTGTAAGTTCTGCAATACTTTTTGCTCTGTCTCACTATCCAAGCCAGTTGTCGCTTCGTCCAAAATTAAAATCGGTGCTTGCGAAAGAAATAAACGCGCCAATGCCAGGCGTTGTCTTTGACCTCCCGATAGAGAAATTCCCCGTTCTCCGATATTTGTTTCATATCCATGAGGTAGTTCGCTAATAAAATCATGGGCTACCGCCAACCGAGCCGCTTCTATAATCTGTTGTGGTGTAATGTCTGCTTCACTAAGAGCAATATTTTCTAGAATGGAACCGTTAAAGAGAAAATCCTCTTGTAAGACAACAGTAATTTGTTGCCGTAAAGAACCAATATCAACGGTTTTTATATCAAAATCATCAATTGTGATTGAACCTGATTCTGCTTGGTAAAGTCGTTGTAAAAGCTTGGAAAGGGTACTTTTACCCGAACCACTACGTCCGACTATTCCCACAAACATTCCTGGTTGAACTGTAAAGGAAATAGCTTTCAAAACAGGTTCTTGTTCAGGTTGATAACGAAATACCACTTGCTCAAAACTGACTTTACCCTTGAGGGGTGGTAAAGCTACACCTGATCCTGCTTCGGCTTCTGGTGAGGTATTGAGAATATCTCCTAGCCGATCTACAGATAGCAAAACTTGCTGAAATTCCTGCCATAGTTGCACTAAACGCAGCAGTGGATCTGTTACCCGCGCTGCCAGCATTTGAAATGCAACTAATGCCCCAATTGTCATTTGTTGGTTAATAACTAATCTTGCACCAAACCACAAAATAATTAAGTAAGAAAAATTGGTGAGAAAGTCGCCGATATTACCGCCGATGTTAGAAGTTGTGGAAGCTTTAAAGCTGGTGCGGACGTAACGAGCAAATAACCCTTCCCAACGTTTACGAGATTTACGTTCTGCGGCGTGAGCCTTCAGCGCATGGATTCCTGTCACCGCCTCAACTAAAAAAGATTGGCTATCAGCACCACGATCAAAGGTTTGATTGAGCCAGTGACGGAGAATTGGTGTGGCAACTAGAGTCAGGATAGCAAATAGGGGAATTACAGCTAAAGCAACCCAGGTGAGGGTGAAGCTGTAAGAAAACATCAGCACTAGATACACCACTGAAAAAATACTGTCGAGAATGATAGTTAAGGCTGTACCGGTGAGAAAGGAACGAATATTTTCTAATTCCTGCGCTCTGGCAACAGTATCGCCTACCCTTCGAGACTCAAAATAAGTTAAAGGTAGGCGCATCAGGTGACGAAACAATTGCGCTGATAAGCTCAAATCGAGGCGGTTAGCAGTGTGAGTAAAGATAAATAGCCGCAGAATGCCAAAAATTGCTTCGAGGATCGCAACCCCAAAAAGTGCGATCGCCATGACATCAAGAGTGCCGAGGTTTCCGTAAACAATGGCTCTATCAATAATAAATTGAGTGATGATTGGCGTTGCTACCCCCAACAGTTGCAAAGCCAAAGAAACTAATAGCACTTCTGCCATTAATCTCCGGTAACGCCAAATTGCGGGTACAAACCAACTGAGGTTGAATTTTTCTTGTTGTTGGATTGGTTCTACTTGCCAAAGTTGCCCATGCCAATTTTCCTCAACCATTGCTTGAGGAATACTTTCGCAAGTTTGATTCAGGTTGATGGGGTTGGCGATAATTAAGCGATTACCCTTAACGCCATAGGCGATAATCCAGTCAAGTTGATGCCATTGCAGCAAAGCGGGAAAAGATAGCTGACGCAAATCGTTCCAACTAACTTCTAACTGTCGCAATTGCAGCCCTAATTTTTCGCCTGCCTCTACAACATTATTAGGATGTTGCCCTCTGAGTTGACGCTGTACCGACTCTAATGGCAAAGGATTTTGCAAATATTGAGCTGCCATTGTTAAACAAGCAGCAGCTGTGTTAGGGCTACAGACAAAGGGATACCCCGATACTGGCTGAGGCTTGTTAGGATCGTGAGGTTGATAATGCGATCGCTGCTGAATCCAAAAGTGAGAAGTTTCTTCTGATGAAATTTCCTTCCAAACTGCTGCATTCCAGCACACTAACACTACATCTTTGCTTGATGCTACGGCTTTAAATTGTCCAGAAAGATTAAGTAAATCTCCAAACCAATTGCCTGCTGATAGTGTTGCTAATGAGTTTGATTTTCCTTCTTCTCTAAGACATACTCTACCCGCGACAATTAAAAATTGTTCTCTTTCTCCTAAGTTATCTGTAGACCAGATTACTTTTCCTAATCCATACTTCCGAGTTTCAGCATGATTTTTCAACTGAATTTGTTGCTGGGGGTTTAACAAGCAAAAAGGTAAGTCTTCCCATTTTATATCAGCTTGTAAATTCATAATTTATTCCTAGAAATCTACTTGCAGCTTGACATCAATGTTTTGAATTCTGTCGTCTAACCATTTTTCAAACAGTTCATCTTCTAGTTGTTGTTTCAGCTGTTCATCTATAGCGGTTATCAGTCTTCTGAAGTACAGTAGCAGCAGTGAGTAAACCAACCCAGTAAATTCTCTATCGTCACTTCTGCGAATGCCGCATCTAATGCCTTAAGTAAATCAGGATATGTCCTTGCAC
>NZ_JAIVFX010000009.1 GCF_020829625.1 Nostoc sp. XA010
AAACTCTTATGAATTAGTCGCTGAGTTATTGACACTAAATCCTAATAAGTGCAAGTACTACCAGCTCTTTGAGAGGGCTATGAGGCTTATTCTATCTGCATCCTAGCCCTTTTTGTAGCCCCGCAAGTAAAAAATCTAACGAAAGCTAGAAGTTTTCTGGAGTGTAATTGCCCAGACCGATAAATAGTAAATAGGTTTTTCAAATTTAAAGTATGACTCCTACGGTACTGATTACAGGTGCGATGATTGCTTCGGGGAATTTATCGCAAGCTTTGTATCGCTTGTTTCCCGGTTTGATAAAGTGGGTTTCGCGGTAAGGGTTGCAGAATCAGGATAATTAATTTTTGCTATCAGTACATTTTGCTATTGTGACTCACATTCTCGTTTCGTTACATAGTGGCGATAGCGAAACATAGCTTCTAGTTGCACTTGCACTAACCAACCACTGACAAATTCAACTGTTCCTCCACCAGGCATAGAGAAGGAAATAGCATCAGTCAGCCTAGTTTTGCCAGCTTCCGGTTCAAATTCATGTCGATGTACCCAAGATTCAAAAGGCCCAGATATCTGTTCGTCGGTAAACAGGCGATATTTTTCACATTCAGTATGACGCGCTAACCAAGTTAAGGGTAATGGGCCAAGAAACAGGCGAAATTCTGTGATAGCGCCCACGTTCAGCCCCCCTTCACGACGAACCACTTGGACTGGCTGCCAAGGTGGATTCAGCAGTTGCAAAATATCTGCCCTTTCGTGAAATTTCCAAACTACTTCTGGTGGGACATTAATTACTGAGGAATGTTTAAAGTGCAGCATGGAAAGAAAAACCTAAAATTCAACTTTCGGATTCTGTATCAATCTCGATATCTAGGGTATCTTCATCAACCCGAACATACAAAATATTTGGGTTACAGCAAACTTGACAATCTTCAACATAAGATTGTTGTCCTCCAGCACTCAAGTCAATAAAAGTTAAGTTCGGTTCGCCGCAATAGGCGCAGTAATACTCGGCTGTGTTTTGCATCAAGTTTTCAGCTAGGAATTCAATGGCTGTAGTTCCTTGGGGGATGGGTTGATATAACTCTTTGCATCAGCCAAATGCTTTAGTAGTGTAGACTGTGGCAGAGGACCTTGCAAGTGGCTCCAAGGTAATACTTGTTCTGTTGACCATTCGGCGTGGACGTAAAAATCTAAATCGGGGATTTGTCCTTTGAGTTGTTTGAAAGCACGTTTGTAGCTACCCAAAGAGTCCCCAAAGCCACGAGTAAGTTGGAGGAGTTGGGACACTCTGCGATCGCCTCTCGATAACAAAGCCTGTATAATCGACCAATTATAGCTTTCTGGGCGAAACTCTATTCCCTGTGGTTTTAGTTGTTTTTGCAAAAACTGCAACCGCTTTTCGGCTTGGCGATTCACTCCAAACCATTGAAATGGTGTGTGTGCTTTGGGTACAAAGGTGCTGCATCCGTATGTTAACCGCAATCCCGGCGCAGCTTTTTTGATATTACGCATCATCGCCACGGTTTGTTCTAAATCCTCTGTTTCTTCACCGGGAATTCCCGCCATTCCGTAGAGTTTCAAGCTTTTCAATCCGCCAGCTTTGGCATTTATCGCCGCTTGGATAATTTCGTCGTTATGCAGCTTTTTGTTGACGATTTGGCGGATTTTCTCAGAACCACTCTCTACTGCAATGGTAAGCGATCGCGTGTCTCGTTTCGTCAAAGTTTCTGCTAACTGAACTGTTACGGTATTGGTTCGCACTGAAGCAATACTGAGACGGACATCATCGTACTTTGGCTGACTAATATAATCTAGCAAAGTCTCAAATTCTGGATGCTGAGTTACAGAAGCGCCCAGTAATCCTAACCGATTTGTGACTTCTAAACCTCGTTCAATGGCTGGAATTAATGAACTTTCAAGACTGGCTGTTCTAAAAGGCAGTGTGAGATAACTCGCTAAACAAAAGCGGCACATTTCTGGACAACTTCTCACCACTTCCACCATGTAAATATTTTCCCAGGCGGCTTTTTCGGTGACTACAGTCGATGCCGATAGAGTATTTCCTCTGTAAGTTTGCTTTTGCACCACTGCGGGAATTTCGGGAGAAATTGGTTTAATTGACTTTACTTCACCATCTAGGCTGTGATATTCGACTTCATACAAACTGGGTACATAAATTCCTGGTATTTGTGCAAGTCTTTTGAGTTGAGTTTGTCTAGAAGCATTTCTCACTTCTTTGTACGCCTCAATAAAATTTCCCAAGAGGTTTTCGCCATCTCCTAGTAAAATTACATCAAAAAAATCTGCAAAAGGTTCGGGATTGGCTGTGAGAACGGGCCCACCACCAAAAATTATCGGATGAGAATCATCACGAGAGGTTGCCAGAATAGGAATTTCTAAAGATTCCAGCAAATTTAAAATATTCACATAATCCAGTTCCCAGGAAATCGAAAATCCCACAATTTCCGGGCTTCTGGGGAGTTGTTCGTGAGTGTCTGTAAACAGGCGACTCACCTGCACATCATCACGCATTGCTAAGGTTGCCCAAACTACCTGATAGCCGAGGCTAGTGATGCCTACGCTGTACTCATTGGGAAAGGCAAAGATGATGGGGATAGCGTTGGTATCTGGGTTAGCGGGGGTGAAAAGGAGGTGTTCAGAGGTAAATACAGATGATGTCACAGATGTTTTTTAGGGGTGTTTAAATAATGGAGTCTTATATAGCAATCCGATTTGATTTCTGAATCACTCGTAGAGGCAAGGGACTGGGGACTGGGGACTGGGGACTGGGGACTGGGAACAAGGAATAAAGGTGTACTGAGTTTTGTTCAAAAATCAAATATGAGTCCTATAGAATTCGCGCCTACACAGGCAAAAACCACTTTTCCTTCTCTTTTCTACGAGATGGGACGCGAACGTGGGTTTGATTTTAGTCCGCGCAGGCTGACGAGAGTTTGTCTAGCCGAGATTTATAGTCGCCAGGACTTCTTTATCTATATCTAATTTTAAGCCATAAAATTATCAAGTTAAAAACTAATGTCACACTATTAGCAAGAATAATTGGCAAGGCTTGTAAATAGATTCCGTAGATTAACCACAAAAAAACACCAGTTATGAATGTAATTAGTGTAACCATAGAAACATCTTTTGCTGATTTTGTTCGCCACGTTTTAAACATCTGTGGCAAAAAAGAGATTGTGGTTATTGTGGCAGCCGCTAATCCTAACATTGTCAGAAAATCCATGACTATGCAAACCTATAAAATAAAGTTTTCATTATTAGAAAAACTTATAATCTGGTGTTTATAATGCTGTATTAATGTCTTTAATTTTACATTTTAACGTGAGGTAAAAAGTGGAAAAAATAAGAAGGAAAAAGAGTTAAACTCTTTTTCATAATCAGTAAAAGATATGTGATTGACACTACGAAAACCTATCAATTAATTCTTCACGGGATAACTGCAACAGTAAAGGCGTAAACTCTTCTGGTGGTAACGTCAATAAAGGTTCAATAATTGCTTGAAGCTCATTATCTATTTCACCAAAGCGAACTTTGAGCAAGTTTTCCACCACTAAGCGTTCTCCCTGCTGAATTCCTTGTTGTTTAGCCTGTTCTCGGTCTTGTTGGTAAAGTGGTGCTAATCGCATAAGTAATTCCCTATCTTCCTCGTCTTGATTTTGAGTGACTTGTAAGTTTTGTTGCAAGTTGTACAGCAATTCTAACGCTGCTTTTCGGAAAGCATTATCAGGAGTAAGGGCTTCTAGTTCGTCAATTGCTTGCTTTTGAACGTTCCCTCTACCGATTATTCTCAGCCATAAGGTTTTTGAGATAGATGGCAACTGATGAATTGCTACTATCGCGGTACGCAAATATTCTGGCATGAAGTAGATTCCAGGAAGATAGCCAACTTTTGGATTAGCACCAAATCCTGATAAGAGTTGCGCTGATGCTGTGGGGGTAAGAATCCATAATTTTGGTAAGTCAGATTCTAAAATGCGTGTTTTATTTCGATTTGCCTGTCGTTGTAAATCGCCACGTACCTCTAATAATTTTAAAAGGCAATCGCAAATTTCTGTAGCTGATGCTGCCTTACGAAATGGTTCAAGTAGAGAAGGGGTAGTGACAAGTTGACCTAACAATCCTAGTGTTTCTGGTATGTTATTTGGTTGTGGTTTAGGGATGAAATAAACGTCAATTTCTCTAACTTCTCCTGCGACTCGTCTAGCTGCTTGGACTTCGCCGTAAGGAGTGAGTAATTGTTCGAGATAATCTTTGGCAAATTGGTCGTGAATAAATCTGGTCATGTTGGTAGTTTGGTGATGCAAACCAGTTTATTTACTATTGTCTGACGATTTTTTGAGATAAGACTTAGCCCAACCATAGCGAACTGCATCTTCTTTTAACAAATACTCTGCTGCTTCATGTCATTTTCCCTCATTTTTTGTACTCCTGATTACTCGTTTTATTTCAGCATCTATATATTGTGTTGCTTGATACTTGGACTGTAAACCAGCAAAATATTTTAACCGATTACTCATGTTAATAGTAGATACGATCGCACTTGGTTAAATGTGTTATCCGCTACTATGTTAATACCAGCAAAAAACGGCGAGTCAGACACCCACCGTTCTTATTTGCGGTGCTTGCTGCTGTTTAAGTCGCCTGAAATACGTCGCACTGATCTAAGCTCACAGAAAATCAGGAATTAAAATCTTAGCAAGAGGCACAATAGTAACTGGAGCGATTTTCAAAACATATCGTAAAAAATCCCGTTGCCTGAAAGTTAGGGAATGTCGAAATCTAAAAAAATTATATGAATGCTGAAGAATTATTAAACCAAGGATTAAATCACAACTTGCAAGGGGATTATCAAGGAGCTATCGCAGCTTACACCCAAGCAATCAAACTCAACCCTAATTATGCCGAAGTTTACCATAATCGAGGGATTATTCTAAGTGGTCAATTCAAAGATTATCGTGGTGCGATCGCAGATTTTAATCGCGCTATAGAAATCAATCCCAATTTTGCCACAGCCTACTTTCACCGAGGTAATGCACGTTACTTTTTAGCCGATTACGAAGGAGCGATCGCAGATCATAACCAAGCATTACAAATCGATCCAAATCTCGCCCAATCTTACCACAGCCGGGGTAATGCTTACTTTGCTTTAGAAAAATACGACAAAGCGATCGCTGATTATATCCAAACAATTGAAACTAGTACCCAGTTAGCTGATAATATCAATATTGATATTGCTAATGCCTATCATAATCGAGGCGTAGCTTGTTTTGAAAGCGGCGATCATCAAGGTGCGATCGCAGATTTTCAGCAAGCTTTACAGTGGCATCCCAATTTTGCCGCAGCCTACAGCAATCGGGGTAATATTCACCATATCTTAGGAAATTTTCACGAAGCGATCGCTGACCACGACCGAGCATTACAATTAGATCCAAACTTGGCAGAAGCTTATCATAACCGAGGTAATGCCCACTACTCTTTAGCAGATTATCAAAGTGCGATCGCTAATTTCAACCGCGCCCTAGAAATCAATCCCAAGTTTGCCGGAGCATATTACAATCGAGGTCTGGTTCTTGCTCATCTCAAAGAATATCATCAAGCAATTGAGGATTTTAACCAAGCGCTAAAGTTCAATCCTGATGATGTGCAAGCCTATTCTGAGCGAGGTCTGATTCGTAGTACTCTTGGAGATTATGAGGGTGCGATCGCAGATTATGACCAAGCGTTACAAGAAAATCCGACTCTAGCTTTAGTATACGGCTTTCGGGCGAATGCTCGTCGCCGACTGGGAAACTATCAAGGTGCAATTGAAGATAGTAATCGCTTATTACAACTCAATCCTAATTTAGCAGAAGGATATTGCGATCGCGCGGCGGCTCGTCGTTCTTTAGGAGATCATAAAGGAGCAATTAAAGATTACGATCGGGCATTGCAAATTAATGATAACTTAGCCGCAGCTTATTACGGTCGGGGGATTGCCCGTGAAGCCTTGCAAAATTTACAGGGAGCAATTGATGATAACACTCAAGCAATAGAGCTTGTTCCTGAATTTTCGCAAGCGTACTGCAATCGAGGAAATGCTCGTCGTCTTTTGGGGGATGAACAAGGAGCGATCGCAGATTATAATCAAGCATTAGAAATTAATCCCGATTTAGTTGAAGCATATTACAACCGAGGTTCTACCCATTATGCTTTAGAAGAATATGAAAATGCGATCGCGGATTACACCCAAGCATTACAAATAAATCCCCAATCTGCTGCATTTTACAGCGATCGCGCTAATGCTCACTATGCCCTAGAAGATTATCAAGGGGCAATAGAAGATTATAGTCGAGCGATCGCGATCGACCCTAGCTTTGCTGAAGACTGGTACAATCGGGGTCGTAGCCGTTCTCTGCTGGGAGACTTACAAGGGGCGCTTGCAGACTTAAACCAAGCCTTGCTGCGTCAGCCTAATTGGGCTTCAGCTTACATTCTTAGGGCAGATGTCTATCGCAATCTGGGAGACTATCAACCAGCAATTACAGATTTCCAGAAATCAGCAGACTTGTATTATCAAGAAGGAAATATCCAGTATTATCAACAAATTATTGAGCTAATTGAACAACTTCGTAATTCGTAATTTTTGTATTAAATTCCCTTTCAATAGCAAATGCTGTGCATAAGGGACTTCCAACTAAAAAATAATCAATCGTTTTGGAAGGCAGGGGAGGCAGAGGGAGCAGGGGGAGCAGGGGAAGCAGGGGGAGAAAAAATTGGATAGTTACGTTGGATGTAGGAATTGAGTAATTTAATTCTTGGATGTCCCTAACTTGCTTTCCTAAAGGGGTAAGTCTATAATACCAATTCTGCATGAAGATGCACGTAACAAGACCCCCCTGTAGTCCCCCCTTGGTAAGGGGGGACGGCGTAGCCGGGGGGTAAATATATGCAGCTTCACAAAGAAACGGTATAAGTCAATACAGTTTATTAAAAGGACTTCCAGAAATTAAATTATTCAATTTTGGGAGCGACTATTATGATCATTAAATTCTTCCTCCCCTGCTTTCCCTGCTCGCCAAAGCGATGAGATAATATTTTTTTAGTTGGAAGTCTCTAAGCCCAGACTCCGAAAAAACAGCATAAATTTTTAACACCCTTGCCCCCAGATATAACGAAGGTGGTACACTACATCAATGCTAGGGGTGCCTATATAACCAGGCTGAGATCACACCCTTAACACCTGAGTCTGGGTAATACCAGCGGAGGGAAGCTGTTTATTGAGGAATTACAATATGCGGACAGAATGGGTTGCTAAACGACGTGGGCAAAGTAATGTATCTCAAATGCACTACGCCCGCCAAGGTGTTATCACCGAAGAAATGCACTACGTCGCCCAACGCGAAAATCTCCCTGCTGATCTCATTCGTGAGGAAGTGGCGCGGGGACGAATGATTATCCCTGCTAATATAAATCACACTAACCTAGAGCCGATGGCTATTGGCATCGCCTCTAAATGTAAGGTAAATGCTAATATCGGCGCTTCTCCCAACTCTTCTAATCTTCAGGAAGAAGTTGATAAGCTAAATCTGGCGGTGAAGTACGGTGCTGATACCGTGATGGATTTGTCCACAGGCGGCGGTAATTTGGATGAAATCCGTACCGCCATCATCAACGCTTCACCTGTTCCCATTGGTACAGTGCCAGTTTACCAAGCTTTAGAAAGTGTCCACGGCACAATCGAAAACCTGACTGCTGATGATTTTCTCCATATCATCGAAAAGCACGCCCAGCAAGGAGTAGACTATCAAACTATCCACGCAGGGATTTTGATTGAGCATTTGCCCTTGGTGAGAAATCGCCTCACTGGTATTGTGTCTCGTGGCGGCGGTATTTTGGCGCGGTGGATGTTGCATCACCACAAACAAAATCCACTTTATACCCACTTCCAAGATATTATTGAGATTTTCAAAAGGTACGATGTCTCCTTCAGTTTAGGAGATTCCCTACGTCCTGGCTGCACCCATGATGCCTCAGATGAAGCACAATTAGCTGAATTGAAAACCCTTGGACAGCTAACTCGCAAAGCCTGGGAAGATGATGTACAGGTGATGGTGGAAGGTCCTGGACACGTCCCAATGGATCAAATTGAATTCAACGTCCGTAAGCAAATGGAAGAATGTTCTGAAGCACCTTTCTATGTTTTAGGGCCATTGGTGACAGACATTGCTCCCGGTTATGACCATATCACTTCAGCTATTGGAGCAGCAATGGCTGGATGGTACGGAACTGCAATGCTGTGCTATGTAACACCTAAAGAACATTTGGGTCTACCAGATGCCGAAGATGTGCGGAATGGGTTGATTGCTTATAAAATAGCGGCTCATGCGGCTGATATTGCTAGACATCGCCCTGGTGCAAGGGATAGAGATGATGAACTTTCTAAGGCGCGTTACAACTTCGATTGGAACCGTCAGTTTGAATTATCACTCGATCCAGAAAGAGCTAAGGAATATCACGATGAAACTCTGCCCGCAGATATCTATAAAACTGCTGAGTTTTGTTCGATGTGTGGGCCTAAGTTCTGCCCAATGCAAACTAAGGTTGATGCTGATGCGCTGACAGAATTAGAGAAGTTCTTGGCGAAAGAAACTGTGACTCAAAGCTAACAGATTATTATATCGAGTCCAGTTGAATACCTATAGCTCACATCGATGAGAGGACAGACGGCGCACAGCTAGCTGTGCGCCTCTACTAGTCCATCCGTGAGAGAGTATGGAAGGCGAAGCGTCTACCACGTCTATGGAGAGAGGTTTTCCAGATACCGTGAAAACTCAGATGTATGATGCGTAAGCCCTAAATTTTTATATCCAAAGTCAAATAAACTAATAAATTAAAAATCATTATTGATAATCTGCTTTTATGCCTGACTCATCTAAAACAATTCAAAAAAAAGATGATGATTTATTCTTTAATAGTTTCAAGTTGCTAACTGTTGTTTTGATAGTCATAGGGATATTGATAAGATTTACCAATCTTGATGAAAAAATAACTTGGGCAGATGAAACATTTACTTATTTAAGAATTTATGGTTACACCAAATCAGATTTAATGCAAGAAGTAGTTAATAGCCAAATATTAACTGCTGGAACATTATTAGAAAAATATCAAAGTCCTGGAGTTGGGAAAAGTATCATTGATACTGTTAAAGGTTTAGCGCTAGAAGATCCAAAACATCCACCCCTGTATTTTGTGATGACGAATTTGTGGGTGCAATGCTTTGGAAGTACAGTCGCAGCCACAAGAAGTTTTTCTGCCTTTATAAGTTTATTAGTTTTTCCTGCTCTTTATTGGCTATGCCAGGAATTATTTCAATCAAAAATCGTCGGTTTAGTAGCAATTGCTATTATAGCTGTATCACCATTTCATCTTGTGTATGCCCAGGAAGCAAGAATGTATAGTTTTTCTACACTAAATATCCTGTTATCTAGTGCTGCATTGCTCAGAGCAATCAGGTTGCATACAAAACCAAGTTGGAGTATTTATTCTGTCACTTTATTAATAGGATTATACACAAATTTATTGTTTAGTTTGGTAGCGATTGGGCAAGGTATTTATGTAGCTGTCAATCAAGGACTCCGAACCAGAAAAATATTGATTGCTTATGTGAGCGCATTATTAGCTGGAATATTAGCTTTTCTTCCTTGGTTATTTTTAATAATTACTCAATCAGGCAAAGTTCAAGAAACAATAAAATGGTCGAAGAGTAGTGTGCCGCTAAATGATTTAGTAGATGCATGGCAGATTCATTGGGCGCGTATTTTTTTTGATATAACATCGGAGTATAGTTACCCAGATCAGTTAAAAAATAGCCTTTGGTTTTTAATCATTAGACTTTTAGTAATTTTATTACTTTATGCAGTTTATTTTCTTTGTCGTAAAACTTCCAAGTCAACTTGGTCTTTTATTTTAATATTAATTTCATTAACAGCACTAGCCCAAGCCATACCGGATGTAATTTTTGGTGGGATTCGTTCTGTAATTATTAGATACTCAATTCCTGTTTATTTAGGATGCCATTTAGCTATAGCTTATTTATTAGCTCAAAAAACTATCTTATCTCCAGATATGAATATGCGTAAGCATTTATGGAGATTACTACTCCTTGGGTTAATTTTTCTACAAATCATATCATGTTTGATTATTTTACCGAAAAAAACTTGGTGGAATAAAGGTTACAATTCTGATAATATTCCTATAGTAAATATTATTAAGCAATCTCCAAACCCTTTAATTATTTGCTTAAAATGTGGAAGAGATTGGGGTTGGGGAAATGTATTATCTATAAGTTATCTTCTAGAACCACAAACAAAATTTCAATTATTTCCTGAAACAAATATTAAAGAAATTTCTGATACTTTTACTGATGTCTTTTTCCTCAATGCTTCTGAAAAATTACAAGATACTTTGAAAAAAGAACACGGCTTGAACATAGGTTTAGTTTTCAAGGACAGTCTATCTCTATGGAAATTAAAAAAATAAATACCACGCTGATGAATTCACACATACAGCATGTTTTAGGTAAATGTTATAATTTAGTCCTCATGAAATTCCTTATTGTTTAATTAACCTTATAACTGCTTATCTTTAAGCGAATATGTTTGGGTTAAAATCCAATTTCAATGATCAAACTGCGAATCTTTCCTGTATCTGCGTCAGCTTTATCTGCAACTTCCAGAGTCCAGGTTCCTTGGGGATTTTTACCTTTAAAAGCAGCAAGTTTAACAATATTTATCTCGTCATAGGTTGTTTTAATATTATCTGTAGCTCCGCCCTGGCGATCGTGCAGAATTACAGGAAGTACGCCTATTTGCACTGGGGGAAGGAGAGTAACTACAAGATCCCCAATAAAAGTATGCTCGATGTCTACATTAACTTTGATAGATTTTACCAGGCTAGTACTAGCGATCGCCAACGATAATGTTGATGTTTGTAAGTCGTTAATTGGGATATCTTGCACTGCCTGGAATCTGCTGATGGGTGATGTTTCAGGTGGCTTGGACAATTCTACAGCTTTCAGAGCATTCATTCGACCGTAACCGTAGAAGGGACTACGACCATTGGTATCATATTTACCTCCAGCTTGATCAATGCGATCGCAAGAGCGTTTAATAATATCTCGCACTTCGTCCCAACGCAGATTTGGGTTTCTAGCAATAATTAAGGCTGCTACACCAGCCGCACCTGGACAAGCACTAGAAGTTCCGCCGAATTGGTTCGTGTAGTTGCCTGGAACGTCACCCAGATTCCGATTACCCGAATTATAGCCAACTACACCAGAGCGATCGCTTGTCCAAATTCCAGGGGTTTGAGAACTCTCACCATTGTTGCTGGGGAAGGCACACCAGACCGCCTGACCAAAGTCACTGTAAGCGCTTCTGTTGCCGTAGTCGTTACAAGCTGCCACAGCAATTACCTTTTGGTAGCTGGCGTAGCCATCATTATCGACGCTTTCATTACCATTGCCAGCCGCGAATAAAATTACACAGCCCTTGCCGTTGCGTCCTTTATTAATTGCAAACTCTATAGCAAGGCGTGTGGAATCAGGCAGAGGTACTTTCTGCTTGTGTACAGGATCGTTTGGCTCATACCAAACACCGTCTGCGGGACCCCAACTACAAGAAATTACATCAGCACCATTTTGAGCCGCCCAAACAAAAGCATCTGCTTCATCCTGCGACCCTAGCGCCGAAGCTAAACGAATCGGCATCAGCTTTGCACCTGGTGCCACACCAGATGCACCAAAGTTGCCGTTTGCACAAGCTACTCCTGCACAGCCTGTCCCGTGGTTATTGTCGTTTCCCGGGCTGGGATTGTCAGTTTTACGTGTGACATCACGCGGAGCAACAATTTTTCCAGAGGAACGGAATTCTTCATGATCGAGATCCACACCGTCGTCAATAATTGCAATAATCGTCCCAGTGCCATCGCTCAACTTCCAAGCTGCCTCAACGTTGGCATGGGCGTTAATTACCTTACCATTAATTGTTGTTTGCTTTAAGTGCCACTGCTGCGGGAAAACCTGACGTTGGCGTAACTCCCGCACTAGTTCAGGATGGCACAAATCAACTGATTCTTCATTCAAAAGTCTTTCGGCAATGTCAAAGATAGCTATACCAGTATTTGCAGATGCACTGACAAAGTAAGCATTTGGCGCATATTCCAGTTGGCGTTTAATTGTTAAGTCGTAACGTCTTAAGACCTCTTGGCAAACCGTTAACTCTTCTTCGCTATGGAATTTAAGGAAGAGGTTTTCGGTGTAAATTATAGGTTGTTGGGATACTGGATCGACAAGAACACGTCCCGCAAATTGGACTTCAGGCTCTTGGTTGAGAATTTCACGGGCGCGATCGCGCAAAGCGACACCTTCAGTCGGAACTTTCGCTCGCAAAATTTCTACACCCGCTTGCCGAAACCGCGTTGCTAACTCGAATTCATTAAGGATGTTGCGAGCTGTGGGTGACACTGGTGCGACTTCAAAGGGTCTTGCACCAACAAGAGCGCTGCGGCTTTCGGTACGCACTACAACGTGTTCGTCACTGATAGCAAGTTCATATTGTTGACCGTTCTGCCCACCATAGCGAACTTGAACCATAATTTTATCTCCTGGGATATTTGAAATATTACTATCTTAAAAATTGGGCATTTGGATGGGAAAAACTGCATCATACGTTGCATTCTTGCACCGTGCGCTTGGTATTTACGTTTAGTTTATGGATGCTTCTGATTTCATGTGTTATATGTGTATTACAGTTTAAAAAGATACAACTAAAACAGAATTTAATCTATCTAAGTTCATACAAGCCTTTGATTCGTCTTTCCAGAAAAGAGGAATTCAAGGTCAGGCTGTTTTACGAATCTTCAATATGAATAAAGGCGTATAGCTTGCATTCCGATAGAAAATTTGTATTCCATACCATTGAAAAACGCTATAACATCATTAGAACTTGAAAAAATGTTTTATTTCCCAGCAGAGTATTTTCTACAGGTGTATTCTTTACCCCTGATTCCGGAAGTGAGATTTCAAAAAGATTACTTTTCTGAGTATCCTGAACAAATTCACGTTGGCAGCCATGCCTACGCCGGGCTACGACTACGCACTGATGTATCTTACACTCGTAAGCCTGGATATTATGCAATACATTACAATCAACCCAAAACCCTGGTAACAGGAGCAATTTTACAACTTAACGATGGTAAAATAGCAGTTTTTCCAGGCGAACCCAATCAATCAGAACAGGGAACACTAAGTCCAATTTACACCTTACAACCAAATGGTTCCCTAGCAGTACCAACCGGGCTTATTTTCATCCGCTTTGCTGAAGGCGTTGATGTGAAGTCGCAGCGAGAGGTAATTAATCGAGTCGGTTACGAAATAGTAGAAAGCCTTGACTATGCACCTCACACCGCTTGGTTGCGTGCCCAATCAGGTAATATTGCAGATGCGATCGCTAGGATTGCTCAGTTAGAAGCGATACCTAAAGTTGAGAATATCGAACCTCAGATGCTTATGGAAAGAGGTTTGAGGCTAGAACGAGAAAACCCAGATACACCAAGCGGTTTCCCATCCAAAATCTAAAATCCAAAATCCAAAATCGTATAACCTTTTGACTCCCTAGTACTCAAAGGCGATCGCAGTGGTTACAATTGCGAGAAACTGAAAGCAGATTAATTAGGAGAGGAGCACCTAATGAGTTGGACTAAAGTTCTTGCAGTCGAAGCACTTTCCCCAGGTACGCGACAAGTGGTGAAAGTTGGCAACCGGAAAATTCTGGTTTTGAACCACGAAAATCAGCTTTATGCTGTAGATAACTACTGTCCCCACTTAAAATTACCCTTGAAAAATGGGAAAATCACTGAAGATGGGGCAATAGTTTGTACCTTCCATCGCAGTGCTTTTGACCTACAGACTGGTGTGGTAAAAGGCTGGTGTTCTTGGCCACCTGGTGTAGGTAAAGTACTCTCGATGGTTTCGCCACAAAAAGTATTGCCAGTATTTCCTATTCGTGTGGAAGAAGGTAGCATCTGGGTTGATGTACAAGAGGAATAGCGCCCTCTCCCTGAATTTCTTGCAATATATTTAGTACAGCGCGGCATCAATCAAACTACCATTTGAAACAGCAAAAGTTTTGATATACAAAACTTTTGACTTTTGACTTCCACCTGACGATACTAGCCTATCTATTTTTTAGGAGTTAAGCGACAAAAACCCCAGCCGAGAAGTTTAGCTGGGGTTTTTCTCAAAATGCAACTATTTCAGAGATATAAGAACTATTGAATCAGAGAAAACATTTTCTCAAGTAACTTAAACGCTTTGTTGTGATGTAATGCTGGGTTGTGTATTACCATTGCCAGCTTCTATAGAAGCTGTAGTACTTTGAGAGTTACCTAAATTCACTTTGAATACCTTGTTTTGCTCTTGCTCCAGTTTAGGTAAAGTCAGAATTAAAATCCCATCTTTCATGTCCGCCTTAACTTGTTGATTCTGAACTTTGCTTGGTAGAGGAACTATTCTAGTAAAGTTGCCATACCGAAATTCAGAATGAACTTTGGCGTTAGATTCGGAATGTTTTTCGTAACGATGCTCACCAGCAATCGAAACTGCATCTTGAGTAACTTGAACATCCAGGTTTTTAGCTTCCACGCCTGGAATCTCAACTCTTAAGATGAACTCTGAACCATTGTCAGATAATTCAACAGCAGGAACCCAAGCTGTTCTCGGTGATGCAGAAATATCAGAGTTGGCGCGCTCGGCTGCTGTAAGCTCAGAGAAGAGTTGATCCATTTGACGACGTAAAATCTCCATTTCACGGAATGGTTCCCAACGAATGACTGCCATATCTTAATCTCTCCTTAACTTTCTAATTGACTTTTGAGCAATCAAACTAAGTTTTAGGGGAATGTAGAGGTTTCAGATATTTAACCAATTATCGAACCTCTACGTTTTGAGAGAGAAGCTTTATTTGTTTTGTTTCTTCTCTCTAGAAACTAATTTAATAAAAGGAAAATCTAAAAAAAGTTGGGTAAACCGTACAGACATAAGTTGGATTTACCGTATCAAACAAAAAAAGGATGGAAAGCTTGAGAATAGTTGATGTCAAAGTATCTTCTTGCCGTAGCAATATGCTGTATGCACAAGAATGAACAGCGAATTCTCTATTCATCAACAGTGAATGCCAAACCGTAGATAAGTATGTATAATTTAAAACGAGTTCTTGAAATCCGTGTTCTTGTCGCAGACAGAGCTATTGTATAAACTACAGGACTTACGCAAAAAAGCAGTTACGTTATAAACTTGTGCAAATGGGGAACTCTATGATTAGAGAGCAATCGTTTAAATGATTTTTTTGTTTGGAATACCCACACGAGGCGCTTGTTAATGATTAGTATAATTACACCAGTTTATAACGGTGAGAAATTCATAGAATCTTGCATTCAAGTTGTGATTGACCAAAACTGTTTAGAAGTGGAGCATATCATTGTCGATGGAGGTTCAAGCGACAAAACAATAGACATTATTAAAGATAAAGCCAATCAATATCCCCACATCCGATGGGTTAGCGAAAAGGATCGAGGACAATCTGATGCTCTCAATAAAGGAATTGCTATGGCACAAGGAGAAATTATTGGTGTTTTAAATGTTGATGATTTTTATGAAATAAACGTCCTTAACCGCATCTGTGAAATTTTCCAAAGTTTACCAGAGCCTAGCTTGATTGTTGGTAACTGTAATGTTTGCAATCGGGAAGGGAAACTAATTTCTATTAATAAAGTTAAACAATTAAGGACGATTGATTTATTGTTAGAAAGACGAATTAATGACGATGGAATTATCGATGCTTCTTTTCCGTTAAATCCTTCTGCTTACTTTTACCACAAATCATTGCATGAGCAAATAGGACTATACAAAGTAGAAGAACATTATGCAATGGATGTAGATTTCCTTTTGAAAGCGGTTAGATCATCTCATGTTAAATATTTCAATGAGATTTGGGGTAACTATAGATATTATCCAGGAACTAAAACATTTGATGATTCTGCAAGAGGAATGAGTCTAGTGCGAATGAGAAAGGTATTTAATGATTATATTAAAACATTACCACTGATAGAACAATGGCAGATTTGGTTAGCTCGGAACCTGAATTTTATTTTATTAAAAATCTTTTATTTTTCTAAGCATCCAGAACGATTATCTGAATCGATTAAGCAGCGATTAACTAATACCAATTCCTGAAAATTCTGAGCCATATATAGGGTTTATATTTGATTTTTAAAATATACATAGGTGTGAAAGCGCATAAAGTACGGCACTTTCTCCAAAGCTTTTAGTGCGTTACGGCTAGGGTATCAAGGCAGCCAAACAGAAAGCAATGCTTACCGTCTGACTGCTTGTTGTCGCTTTACTTTTTTGTCGAGCCTCGATAAATTCGCTCCATTTGCTCTGGAGAAAGCACTGTCATTGGAAACCATTCATGTGCGTTAGGAAGTTCCGGGGACGATTCAAATTCCCGTTGTTGAGTTTTAGTAAAATGTATTTCCACATTGCTATTTAAAGCTGGGCTAAGTAATGTCTCATCTGTCTCCGATGGAGGAAGCTGATTTTGAGGCAAGACATAGGCGTGCTTTTGTGGATCGTATGCCAAAATTTCTCCTGTCTCAATTTGATAAATCCAAGCATAAATATTGAGTTTCCCTTGGTAAAGCTTAGAGTGAATCACCGGATAAGTCCGTAAATTTTCGATTTGGGTAAGCACATTCTCAGCAATAATTATTTCTAAGAGTTCTTCCCCTTCGTAGTGGCTATAATTGTCTTTTACTAGTCGTCGCGTTGCCTCTGTATACTTGAGCCAGTCATGTACAAGAGGCATTTCTACCCGCAAGCTGTCTAACTTCATTAACCCTTTCATAGCACCACAATGTGAGTGACCACAGACAATAATTTGTTGAATATCTAATGCTTGAATAGCATATTCAATTGTTGCCCCCTCACCGCCATTAGTTGCACCAAATGGTGGAATAATATTACCTGCATTGCGGATAACAAATAATTCGCCTAACCCAGCTTGGGTAATCAGGTTTGGATCGATACGCGAATCTGAACAAGTAATAAATAGTACTCTGGGCTTTTGACCATGAGAAAGTTGTTCAAACAGTTCTTCATTGGCGGAAAAATAACTACTTTTAAACTCGCGCAAACCTTTAATCAATTTTTTCATAGGAGTACCTAAATGAACAAGTAATACTTGAAACTTCTAGTAAAAATTCAGTTCTCAAATTCAGGAATTAGGGACAGGTTAATAACATCTGTAAGTAGATTGACTTAATTGATGGGCTTTTGTCATTGCACTATCGGCTTAGTCAAAGGGTGAAATTTATTATTGCATTGTTTAAGCAGTCTTGCGAAACTATCCTCTCTGGCCGCAGTTTTAAGTGGAAGAGATTGGCTTTGTCTCCAGCTAATTGCCCATAGTTAATATCAATTTGATTACCATTAGGAGTGACAATTGTACTGATGCCATCGGGTGCAGCTACTACTTGGGCTTGCACTTGATTTATACTCAGAATGCTAAGAGGGTGTTTGAAAAGTCGGAGAGATGGTAAAAAAGCTCTCTCAGTATGATCGCTGCGATCGCACTTTTGCATAACTAGCAATTTGGGTTAATATCTGGGCTTCACCAACTAATGGCAATGGTAAGTTCGTAGTAATCACAAAGAGTGCTTAGAAAAGAATAGGCTTTGTGCTTACTACAAAACTCATAGCGCAAGCAAAGTACTAGGTAATTACAGTTGGCTGTTCCCGTCCTGTAAGTTCGCGGATCTGGGCTATCTCCTGGGCAATAGTAATTAAAGAAGCAAGTGCTTCTTGTGGATCAAGGTCATGTTTGCTGGGATCTGGCTCGTAGCTTTCTATATAAACCCTTAGGGTTGCACCTTGAGTCCCCGTACCAGAAAGTCGCACCACAATTCGAGAACCATCGGTAAAGCCAATGCGAACACCTTGTTGATCGCTAATGCTACCATCAACAGGATCAGTATAACTAAAGTCATCACTGTATTCAACTTGATAGTTACCGAATTGCTTGCCTTTGAGAGTTGGCAATAAAGAACGCAGTCTTTCTATTAAAGTGTTAGCAGGCCCTGTCTGTATCTCTTCATAGTCATGGCGAGAGTAATAATTGCGTCCATAAGTTTGCCAATGTTCCCGGACAATCTGCTCGACAGATTGTTGTCGGACTGCTAGGATATTCAGCCAAAACAGCACAGCCCATAGCCCATCTTTTTCGCGGATATGGTTAGAGCTGGTACCAAAACTTTCTTCACCGCAGAGAGTCGCTTTCCCCGCGTCTAAAAGATTGCCGAAAAACTTCCAGCCAGTAGGTGTTTCATAGGATTCAATCCCAATCTGAGCAG
Source organism: Nostoc sp. XA010 (assembly GCF_020829625.1). GTDB lineage: Bacteria > Cyanobacteriota > Cyanobacteriia > Cyanobacteriales > Nostocaceae > Nostoc. Next base: position 18,466 of record NZ_JAIVFX010000009.1, read on the forward strand.
CAACTCGGTCTACTGCTTGGCTAGTAGGCATCGATCGCGCTACCCCGGCTAAACCTGTACTATAACCAGGGACTAGCTTGGCGTTGGCTGCTAACACTGCGAGGCTATCGCTAGGGGTGACAAAAAACTTACGCCCTAAGATCATATTGCGATCGCCATCTCCATCAAAAGCCGCCCCAAAATCTGGCGCATCCTCTGCATATAAAATATCCACCAACTCATGGGCATAAACCAGATTTGGGTCAGGATGTCCGCCGCCAAAGTCTTCTAAGGGTGTGCCATTACGCACAGTTCCCACTGGTGCGCCCAAACGTTGCTCAAAAATGGCATGGGCATAAGGGCCAGCCACTGCGTGTAAGGCATCGATACTGATCTGAAAACTTTCTCTTGTTAATAGTTCACGAATGCGATCAAAATCAAACAGGGACTCCATTAACTCTTGATAATCATGTACGGAGTCAATCACCTCAACTACCGTCTCTCCCAAATGTGACTCACCTAAAGTTTCTAAATCTACATCTGGTGCTTCCAGAATTTGGTAGCTATCAATTACTTTACTGCGATCGTAGATAGCCTGGGTGACTTTTTCCGGGGCTGGGCCACCGTTGCTAATGTTATATTTCACACCAAAGTCACCATTTGGTCCGCCCGGATTATGGCTAGCAGACAAGATGATGCCACCAATAGCCTGGTACTTGCGAATAATAGCAGAAGTTGCAGGAGTAGACAAAATCCCCTGTTGACCAACTTTAATTCGCCCAATGCCATTGGCCGCAGCCATTTTCAAAATGATTTGAATGGCTTGGCGATTGTAATAACGACCATCACCACCCAGGACTAGGGTTTGCCCACGCAAGTCACCTACAGAATCGAAGATGGATTGGATAAAATTTTCTAGGTAGTGGGGCTGCTGAAAAGCCTTAACTGCTTTCCGCAGCCCAGAAGTACCAGGCTTTTGGTCGCTTAAAGGAGTAGTAGAAACTTTATGGATCTTCATGGATAACGTTTAACAAAGCATTTTTCTTTTACAGCTTTGCATAAATTCGTTACAAAAAAAATTGCCACATATATATAATTATGTACCCATTGATACGGTTCGGGTAAGCTGGCGTTGCAGGCAGAGTGGCTGCATCATGCCAACAAGACCACAGCACCACTACACTCGACAAGCTTTGATATCGCCAGCCAGCACTCTGTTTTCCTGCTATTAACCGCCATCCCTCCATAAATTTAGTTCGCCATAAACATTGATATCAAACGTAAATTCGATATCAATCTGGTTTTTGGGATATCCTGTGGGCAAAGGTGCAAAAGGTGCAGCTCGCTGTATAGCATTGAGTGCTACTTCATCAGTTATACTGAACCCAGAGGTTTGTGCAATATTGAGATTGCTAACTTGACCTGAACGGTTAATAGTGAAGTTAAGCACCGTTCGCCGATTAGACTGGCTCATTCCTGGTAGCCACTGCTGCCGAACGCGTTGCTTTAGTTTGTTTAAGTAAGAGGTGAGGTCTATATCTTGACTGCGGGCATCAATACCAGAAGGAGCTTGGCGATCGCGGTTGGAATTAGGCAAGGCTGCCAGATCATCACCACGATAATTCTGGCTAGATACACCCAGAGTACCACCCAACAAACTTGCTGCACCTGTTTTTAGAGATGACTGAGCTTGGGTCGGTGTTCGCGCACTTAATCTAGTTGTCGATTGCCCTAACTTCTTAGGATTACTGGGTACTGGTAATGTCGTAGCTCTTTCAAGCCCTGTTTTTCCCAGTGTTGCTGGTAATGGTGTAGTCGTTGGTGCTACTGCAATTTTCTTAGAGTTAGGCACTTGTACTATGGTTGTACGTGCTGAGGCTGTTTGCTTTGGATTGAGTACTAAAGGTGTTGTCAAAGGCGCTGTTTTAAGAAGTGGTGCTACTGCAATTTTCTTAGAATCAGGTGCTTGTACTGTGGTTGTACGTGCTGAAGGTATTGGCTTTGGGTTGGGCGCTGTTTTAAGAAGTGGAACTGGTAGTGGTGTAGCCATTGGTGCTACTGCAATTTTTTTAGAGTTAGGTAGTTGTGCCTTGGTTACTGATGCTGATACCGCTTTTTGAGATTTAAATTGTGGTCGTTGACGAGATATATTTGGTGATTCTGTTTTCTGCTGCTGCCGTCCTGTCTGGAATACCTCTGCTGGAGATGAGGCTGTTAAGTCAGAAGAACGCTTATTATAGGCTTTATATTCTGTGGGATTCGCTGACTTCACTACAGAAACAGGTCTTTCTGGCAAAGCTTTACCACCGGCAATAGAATTTTTAGTAGCCCGGAATGAGGTTTGAGGAGGTATATCTGTTTTATCAGCAGGAACTTCAACTACCTCGATTGGAGTCTCTTGGGTAATTTCTTGCTTCGGCTCACGCATCAAAGCTCTGTACCAATATTTGCTCCCTATTAATAAAATTGAGTGCAATAGGATAGAAGTAATTACACCTTGAAGCATATCGATAGAGCGCACGCTCCGATGGCACAGAAATTTATCAGAATCAGCCATGTGATTGTACTTTTTTTAATAGCAGCCTCAACAGTCTATTTATAGGGTACAAGCTTCTGTTATTTTGGGTTATTTATGACTGTAAAAAACAGCAGACGATTGCTCGGAGCAATCGCACTTCCCGAATCTTCGCGCCAGTTTTCCCACCAATACGCTACTCACTACTCCAATAGCCTCTATATCAGGAGAAGGAGTGATATCGTGTCCGGTTAAAGACTTATCCACAGATGCGGAAATTATAACTAAGCTGTCGCGCTTTTAAATTGCATACTGAACGCGGGCAGGATGCCCGCACTACAATGATTTGAAAAAAGCACAATGTGTAAATTACAAAATTATCAGCTTAATCAGCCGGACATGATATGATTCCCGAAAGTTACGCCGTCAGCGCCAACTCTTGGAGACGCTGTGCTTCGACTCCGCTCAACATAAACTCGCGTTGGAAAAAGTCAAAAGTCACGCATTCACTCATTCAAACTTAAGAACCCCATAAATAAATTTAGTTGCTCTGCATCCAAATTAGCAGTTGCATAAATGCGGGATGAATTAGCGGCTGAAAATATTAATAATTCGTTCAGAATATGGCGAAATCATCCCATCATTCAGGAACGCCCCAAATTATTTTTTGGTCATAATTTACCCAGTGGTTTAAAAGTAAGTCTGCGTGACATCAAACCAATCCCAATTACATATATAGGACTTACGCACTGTACAAAAGAGCTATCTTGTGTTTTAACGTAAATACATTGTTCCAGGCTTTTGGAGGTTGCTTTTGATTGCTGGCGATCGCCAAAATATGATTGAAAAACCTAGATAGAAGCCTTGAAAACTCTACCTGTCATTTTTGCTTTTATGTCAATGCGTAAGTCCTAATATATACCGAATATTATTGCCTTAGTTCTTGGTTCTGGAACTTTCTGCGGTGTCTGGAAGGAACCGCTCAAAAAAGCTTGACCTCTCAAAGGAGCAGTGGGATCTTGATCAAGTGACTCAATTTCATTAAAGTTAAATATGCCTGTAGCACCGCTAAACTTGCCTGCACCACCAGCCAGTGATGGTTATAGTACCAGAACCTACTAATTGGCGGTTGATAAAGTCAAATGAAGCAGTAGCGCTACTGCTGGCAAATAATTTATCATCGCCACTGCCAAAAAACTCGTCTCTGCCAATTGGTAAGCCTTGCAAACCAAATTTTGTTGGGTCTTGAACGAACACGAGATTTCCAGTATCCGGGTCAACTCGGCTGTAGTTGTCTATGCTTAAAAAGTTAGTCAGACCATAGTCAGCATCAGGATTGAAGCCTGAGACAAACGCTTTTGATACGTCGGTTGATGGGATAGGTGTCAGAGTAACGTTTGTGTCATATACTACGTCGAATGGAAACGTAGTTTGGGCGATCGCTTTTGCCGTACTTGTACCCACGGTCAGTAAAGAAAAAGCTAGCGGAACAAGACACACCCGACTATATAATTGCGGTGCCATTTAGGAGCCTCCCGGAGCAAAAAATATTGACTTTTACAATGAACAGAATCTTTATTTGCTTAAAGCCAGAGAATAAGTTTTTTGGCGTATAAACCAAAGAGGTGGAAAATTTAAATTTGATTTTTCGGCAGTTCTTCAAATATCATCTCATGCAATTCCACCATTAACGCAGATATTTTACCAAGAAGCGGAGGAACAGGGAGCAGGGGGAGCAAGCCCTACCCGAAGCCGTGGAGCAGAGCGGAACATGGGTATAAAGCCCCGCCATAAAGGGCGCTCTTGCTGGGGAAGCTCCGTCTCAGCTTTCTCCCTTGCTCCCTGCCCCCTGCTCCCCTGCCTCTTTTGACCCAGTTCTCCATCGTGCTTCATCACTGAGCATAAATGCTACTACATCAGCAATTTATTTCTTATACATCTTCCAGTTTAAAAAATTGGTGTCTGAAACCCTTGCTTTGCATGGCTCAAAAAACTCAAAAACTTTATTAGGGGACAAATCTATTGTATTTGCCAACAATTAAGCATTTTTTGATAGAGTGAAGTTTTGTTGAACGCTCTTCATCTCTATGTCGTCCCAGGTATCGCTCCCCCAATCGCTGCATCCAGACCTACCCTTCACGGCTCTTGCACCCATGCAGGATGTAACAAACCTCTGGTTTATGAAGGTGATTGCCCACTACGGCAGCCCTGACTACTTTTTCACCGAGTATTTCCGGGTGAATGATACCTCACGGCTCAATCGTAGCATTCTGACAGCAATCACCGAAAATGACACGGGTCGGCCCGTTTTTGCTCAAATGATTGGCGAAAGCATTCCAGATTTAGTAAGAACAGCAAAGGAACTCTGCAACTATAATATCGCTGGAGTTGACTTGAACATGGGCTGTCCAGCACCTAGAATCTATCGTAAAAATGTTGGGGGTGGATTGCTGCTATTACCTGAAAAAGTGGATCGGATTTTGGGAGAACTACGTTCTGCTGTGAACGATCGACCTTTGACAGTCAAGATGCGCTTAGGCTTTGAAAATACAGATAACTTTTACGAAATTCTAGATATGATCAATCGCCACAGCATTGATTTGCTGAGTTTGCATGGTCGCACTGTGAAAGATATGTACCACGGAGCAGTGAAATATGATTTGATCGCTGAAGCGGTGAAACGGGTTGATTGTCCAGTGCTTGCCAATGGCAATATCCACTCTGCAACAACTGCCCTTAAAGTGCTTTCTCAAACGGGCGCGGCGGGTGTAATGGTTGGACGCTGGGCCATCGGCAATCCTTGGCTTTTTAATCAAATTCGGCAGGCTTTGCGCTTCGAGACGATCACGCCTGTTCCTTTAGTAGAGGTACGCAACTATATTGATCGTTTATGGCAAACCCCCACAGCAGCAACTATGCCAGAGCGATCGCGCATAGGCTACCTAAAAATGTTTCTTAACTACATTGCCCTAAGTGTTGACACTGAAGGTGATTTCCTGCGGCTGATGCGACAGACCTCTACCGAGGTAGAAATGTTTAACCTCTGCGATCGTTTTCTCCTTGCTGATTTGACGAAAACTTTAGCCCTAACACCTTTAAAGAGCGTGTAAATGTGGACAATAAATCTGAGTGCGATCGCTCCAGATTGAATTACCAATTCTCCGCAACTGGTTGATAATTTTATTTCCAGCAGTTCTGGTTATTAGATTTTAGACATTGAAAAGGGGACAGGGCATCTTGTACTTAGTAATCAAAGGGTGTTATGCATTATTCGTATGGATTGATGCACTTGAGATGCTCACAGCCAAAAGCTTGAGTCATCATTGCAGATAGCTCTTGAGAAATTTGACCATCGAGGTTGAATTCGAGCATGATTTGGTCATAGGCTCGTCCCTGCGCTATTAGCTTTGCCATTTGCTCAAACTCTATCCAAGTCAAATCACTCTCAACAAAAGCCTTAGCAAGGGTGATTACCAGTTCCTCATAATCATTGTCTTCCAGTTTTGTCATCATCCGGTGTTCAATGTGAAGCGAATCATCGAAACAGTAATACCAGGATTTTGGTTGCTGGTTAACTACCCTTCGGAAAAAATCCTGTTGTTTGGAACGGTTAACAGCATGATCTCCTTCGCTACATACCATTAAAATAGGAGCAGAAATACAGTCTTGAGCCTTTTCTAAAACCTCCTCTGCCAATTGAAGAAATATCCGTAATGCCTTGAGACAAAAACCCTTATAACCAAAATTGCCAGATGCATCTTTGTTGAACCATTCAAAGTAAATTGGCAGAATTTTGATAAGTTGATCCAATAGTGAGTAACGACTAGCTAAATAAGGCGTGAACAATAAAGTGCGGTCAATCTCCTGGGGATGCTCTAAAGCTAACCAAGCAGCTAAAGTTCCACCCGTTGACAATCCACCAATTACAACTTGTTGACCTAGCGTTTTTGCAATCTCCAACCATTTGAGTAGAAATTGTTGATATATCTGAATATCTGTTGGTAGTGGTGGAGGATTTTGACGATTCCAGTTACCTGATCGTCCATGACCCGGTTGTAAAGGAATCAGAACGTTATATCCCTTGTTAAAGAAGGCTTTACCGAGTGGCTCAAACTGGTAAGGCCCTGCTGTAAAACCATGCAAAAACAAAAAAACTTTTGATGTTAAGTAAGGATGAATTAAAAATTTGGAACGACAAGCTTCGTTTTTAAGACCTAGTGTAGATTCTAATTGGTGAACTTGCTCCAGGATTTCTGCTGTATTTTGGATGCCAACTTCCATTTATTACTTATTATCTTTGCATATAATATACTTTACTTTATTAATTAAGTAGTTACTTAGGATCTAGCAGAGGATATATTTTTTAGTTAGCCTGTCAAAAGTAAAAAACTTTTTTAAAATTGGATGAGTATTCAATCCAAACTAATTTTCCACAGCCAGTCTAGCAGATTTGACTCTTGGGATTGACTATCACTCCTGCCGAGCCAATTATTGTCGTACACCAACTTAACACTGAATGCCCCACTTAGAGGATATTGCCCTAATTTTCCAAAACCGTTCATTCAAGACCTTTACTCCCAAAGAAATTTGTTGACAAATTTTGACTACTCGCTTTTCGGATTGAAACTTTTAGCCGCACTCGGCTGTGGGTTGATTGCTGGAGTCTTTTTCGCTTTTTCGACCTTTGTAATGAACGCTCTTGCCCGAATAGCACCGACGCAGGGCATTATTGCCATGCAATCCATCAATATCGCAGCGATCAATCCGTTGTTTATGACGGTGCTATTCGGAACGGCTGCGGCTTGCGTTTTTCTATTTATCTTCTCACTGTTAAGGTGGCATCAACCTGGTGCTGTCTATTTGCTTGTCGGCAGCCTGCTTTATCTCGTTGGCACTTTAGGCGTGACTATTGTTTTCAATGTGCCACTCAACGATGCGCTGGCCAGAGTCGAGCCGGGTAGCGCCATCGAACTCTCTTTATGGTCTAGCTACCTTGCCAACTGGACAATATGGAATCATATTCGGACGGGGACGGCGCTTGCGGCTGCGACATCATTCACCATCGCGCTCTGCTATCGAACTGTGCAATCATAATGTTGTCTGCAAAACGCTCCCAATCACATCAAGCTAGCGAGTACTACTGTGATTACAAAATGCATGATCTCATCCTGGCTAGCAATATCGAAGTCTTACCGGGTATAGTACTGATGTTTACCCAGAGGTAGTGGAGAAGGTGGGGAAGCACAGTAGAGGAGATTGCTGAAGAGTCAAAGCGGGAGCAATTGAGGCAAAATGTAGTTGCCTAGTTTAATCGCGTAGGCGCAGCCCGCCGTAGGCATCGCTTTCTCAATCGCCTTAATATCTCCAACCTCTATTATGAATAAACATCTGCGGTTTAATAACCGTAGTTAATTAATTCAAGTATCGAATCGACTGCGAAACTTTGACTGCTTCTTGGGGAGTAACGTTACTACAATTGGACAATTCTGGTATTACTCCTGTACCAACAAATCTGTAAAAGGGGCCATTTTCCTCCCCCAACCACTGCGATAGCAATGTTGGTTGTTTGGCATTCCCATATAATCCTTGCTCCAAAACGCTTTTTCCAAATATCGGAGAATTTATTGAGTAACTGCGCGGCCCAGAAGGCAAGTCGCCAATACCACCAGACGCTGACTCAATCACAAAGCATTTATCTGCACTTAAATTTTGGTAAACAACTAAATAACGCAAGCTGTCAACATTTTCGCGCCCAGCCGAGACTAATACTGTATCGGCATTAAAACTTGGAGGTACGTAACTTGGTAATGCTACTTTTAACCCTAGCGATCGCAAAACTTTTAACTGAGTCGGGGTTAATTTTATGACCAAATTGGTTTGTGAAGGTTTGGGTTGAGCAATTACCGCAGCCGTAGAAGCGATAATACAGGCGACAACGCAAGAAGAAGCAAGGTTAACTGAGTATTTAAATGTTTTTATGGTTAATAATTATACAATAATGTTTTAAGAAGTGCGAATTACTTGATATAGTGGCAGCATTATTGTATTAAAAAATACATTTTTTACGGATGCATTGCGATCGCTAGAAATAGAAGGATTAATGTGGGTGGAAGCAACGAATGCCCCATAAGCATCAATTCCGGGTGCGGTGATTTGGGCTTCATACCATGAAAATAAATCTGACCAAGGTAGATGTGGGTTTGCTAGCAACATAGCGTCCCCAATCCCCTCTTGGCGTGCAAGTGACTTTGACAAAGCAGATTTAAGTTTATCTAACAATACCACTTTATTGAGAAACTATATCAAAGCTATAAGGGTGTCTTTTATTCCTTTTAAAAAATGGGGAAAAGGCTACACGATCATGTAATCTATATATTTATCAAGAAAGATTATCAACTCCTATGACAAAAAAGCTGTTAAATATTGAGAGTGTCCAGTGAAAAAACAACTAACCAGCAGAGCGTAATATTTTCCATTGACGGCAGGATCATGACAAAAGCAACTACACTCTCACCTAGAGAATTGAAAAAGCCACTCATTACAGCCTTATTTGGTCTGGTTTTGGGACTATGTATACTGCTAATTTGCTTACTGTTTAGTGTGACGCTAGGTGCAGCAGAAATACCTTTAGACAAGATTTTTACATCTTTTATAGCCTTTGATGGTTCCTATGATCACTTAGTTGTTCAGACTGTGAGATTACCGCGATCGCTAATTGCTATTTTTGTAGGTTCAGCCCTTGCTGTATCGGGAGCATTAATGCAGGGTTTGACACGGAACCCTTTAGCAGATCCAGGTATTTTAGGTATTGAGTCGGGAGCCGCGCTGTTTGTCGTTGTGGCAACTTTTGTTTTTGGCAGTTCATCCCTAAGTATTTACGCTCTTGTGTCCTTTTTGGGTGCAGGGTTAACAGCAGTGTTAGTTTACATCCTTGGTTCTCTGGGACGGGGAGGAGCCACCCCACTGAATTTGACGATAGCGGGAGCGGCGTTAACTGCTCTAATTTCTTCTTTCACCACCGGTATCCTCATTGTTAGTCAACAAACACTCGAACAAGTGAGATTTTGGTTAGCTGGTTCATTATCTGGTCGAGATTTTAATTTATTCTTGCAACTACTGCCTTTTGTCGGCATGGGATTAGTTATAGCTTTTGCCCTCGGCAAACAAATTACCACTATAAGTTTAGGTGAAGATGTCGCTAAAGGTTTGGGGCAACAGACAGCTTGGATCAAAATATTTACCGCTATCAGCGTAGTTTTACTAGCAGGAAGTTCCGTTGCCCTTGCAGGACCAATCGGCTTCATTGGTTTAGTCGTTCCCCATATAGTGAGATTTTACATTAAAGCCAATTATCGTTGGATATTACCCTATTGTGCAGTTTTGGGGGCAATCTTACTCTTAGTTGCAGATATTGCCGCCCGTGTATTGCTCAAACCACAGGAGTTACCTGTAGGTGTAATGACAGCAATAGTAGGCGCTCCTTTTTTTGTCTACCTGGTTAAATCAAAGGTGAAAAAATGAAGGTTGATTGGCTAGTCATTCGTTCACAGGCGATATCTTTCCGAATCGACCGACGTGTACCAGTCGTATTGTTATGTTTGGTAGTAGCGATCGCACTGGCGATGGTGATGAATGTGGCCAAAGGTGAATATCCAATCTCGCCTTTGGATATTGTGAAAACTATATTGGGTTTAGATACAGGAAACCCAGACCATCAATTCGTGATTCAAAATCTGCGTCTACCCCGCACCCTTGTGGCTTTTATGGTGGGAATGGCGCTGGCAATTTCAGGTACTATATTTCAAGGAGTGACACGCAATCCATTGGCTGATCCTGGTATTATCGGCATCAACGCTGGGGCAAGTCTGGCGGCAGTTGTAGTAATTGTACTGTTTCCATCAGCACCTATTTATACTTTACCTCTATCAGCCTTTGCTGGTGCTTCGCTGATGGCGATTTTAATTTACTCACTGGCTTGGAATAACGGTAGTTCCCCAATTCTATTAATTTTAATGGGTATTGGCTTATCTGCGATCGCCAGTGCTATAACCACCTTGATGATTACCTTTGGCGAAATTTCTGACGTTAGTAATGCTTTGGTTTGGTTAGCTGGGAGCGTCTACGGACGGACTTGGGAGCAAGTATTTTCTCTATTACCTTGGTTAATTGTTTTTGTCCCAATGGCTTTGACATTGGCCAGGCATTTGAACGCTCTAAACTTGGGAGATGATGTTGCTAAAAGTTTAGGTAGTCGGGTGGAATGGCAACGTGCTTTACTCGTGCTGGTGGGTGTAGCCTTAGCAGGTGCAGGAGTCGCCACCGCCGGAAATATTAGTTTTATTGGTTTAATTGCACCCCATTTAGGACGACAGTTGGTAGGTGCAACCCATGAAAGCTTGATACCTACTTCCGCACTCTTGGGGGGAGTGATTGTTGTGATGGCAGACTTGTTAGGAAGAACACTCTTTGCACCTATCGAACTTCCTTGTGGGGTGGTAACTGCTGCAATTGGCGCTCCTTATTTTCTTTATTTATTAATTCGTAACCGCAAAAAATAAAGCTGGGAAATATTACTTATGAAAGGACTCTCAACCAAAAGTCTGTCTTTAGCTTACGATGGTGCGCTAATTATCCGTGACCTAAATCTGGCAATTCCCACCGGACAAATTAGTATTTTAGTTGGTGCTAATGGTTGTGGTAAATCAACCTTATTAAGAGGTTTAGCAAGATTACTTAAACCCCGTAGCGGTACAGTCTATCTTGATGGAACATCTATTTTTAATCTTTCCACCAAAGAAGTAGCACAGCAGTTAGGCATTTTGCCTCAAGGTCCAGTAGCACCAGAAGGGTTAACAGTACAAGATTTGGTAGCACAAGGACGTTACCCTTATCAAAATTGGTCGCAGCAGTGGTCGGCAAAAGATGAAAAAATCGTGCAACAGGCACTCTTAATTACAGACTTGTTGGAATTGGCAGAGAGAGCATTAGATACTTTATCTGGTGGACAACGACAAAGAGCTTGGATTGCAATGGCGTTGGCACAAGACACAGATATTTTACTTTTAGATGAACCGACTACTTTTTTAGATTTGGCACACCAAATAGAGATTTTAGATTTGTTGTATGAATTGAATCAAAATCAGGGACGGACAATTGTGATGGTGCTGCATGATTTAAATCTGGCATGTCGTTATGCTGATTACTTAGTTGCAGTTAAAGATGGTCGAATTTTTGCTGCTGGCGAACCAAAGCTAGTGATGACTCAAGAAATAGTTCAAGAAGTGTTTGGGTTGCAGTGTCGGATTATTCATGATCCAGTGGTGGAGACGCCGATGTGTGTACCGATAGGGCGCAAGGGAAAAGTGGTAAATAACCAACAAATTTACTTAAATTCCTGATTCTATTTTTATTAGGGGTGCAGAGGTAGGATTTATAATTCACCACGCTACACCTTGCAAACCACAAAGCAAATGTCACTCTCGGTGCAGCAGAAATACCTCTAATATCGTGTCCGGTTAAAGACTTATCATTAAGACTGCAAGGGAGCAGGGGGAGAAAGGGTTTTCAGGTTTTTGCACAGATGCGGAAATTATAACTAATCAGCCGCACATAATATAAAGAAGATTCTGAGATCTTTTGTAACCTTTGACGATTCCTATATTGTCTATTCTCTTAACCCCACACGTTCTCAGGCAAGCTTGTAAATCAGCTCTACTGATAAAATGACGCACAAAGAAGTAGAGATTTATTGACAAAAAATACTATTCTTTTTGACTAAGATTGATTTAAAAAGCATTATCGTGTAATAATCATACTGATAATAGTTAGCAATAACCCGATTTCAATGTCAAGAGCAATTAATTAAACTTGCAAGCAGGAAAGTAGATGGCTAAAACTTTACCAGCATTGCTGTGGGTTTTGTCATCCAAAATCTAAACCTAAATAGGAGGGAGCGATTTTGCTGATGTGATTAGTATCAGAGCAAACGCACCCTATTTCACCAATCGAAAATAGGTATCATCTACCCCCTTATTGGAAGATGAAAAAGGTTTATGTGTGCAACTATCACCATCGACCTATCAAATTGATAAATACCTTTAAAGAACAAACAATTGCCGCAGTCCATTGGTAAGAAGCCAAACATCAAAAATGAAGCCATATAAGTTATTTTCCAGCTTGCTCTTGAAAAGTACGATGCCTTTAGCAGTTAGCTTTGCTACTATTGCCGTTTTACTCTCCATCCCTGCGACAGCTGAGGAATTAGCAAAGGATGAAATTAGTAAAAAAATTTCTCAACTGAGTGACATCGAAATTCCCAATACGAATGCTGGCACTTTGGTACAGACACCAACTCAAGATAGTAATGTCATAACTGTCATAACTATTACGGGAGTAAGGGCAAATTCCACTGAAAAAGGGCTGGAGGTAATTTTAGAAACTAAGCAAGGGGAGCAACTGCAAGTTACCAATCGCAGTACTGGTAATAATTTTATCGCAGATATTATTGGTGGACAGTTAAAGTTGCCTAATGGAGATGGTTTTACATACCGCTCGGAAAAACCTACAGAGGGGATTACTGAGATAACAGTTGCGAATATTGATGCAAATACTGTGCGGGTGACGGTAGTCGGGGAAAAAGCGTTACCTGCGGTTGAGTTATTTGATGATGATGCAGGGTTGATTTTGGCTGTTGCATCTACAACCACAGCAGCACAACAACCTCAAACACCACAAACAGAGGAACAACCAGCAACCCAGACACCCCCAGAAGAACCCGTAGCGGAGCAGGATGAAGCAATTGAATTGGTGGTGACGGGAGAACAAGACGGATATCGCGTGCCGAATGCGACCACTGCGACCAAAACCGATACACCTGTACGAGATATTCCTGGTTCAATTCAAGTGATCCCGCGTCGAATTTTAGAAGACCAAAAAACGACGCGTATACAAGAAGCCTTGGAGAACGTCAGTGGTGTACGCAAACAAGGTAACTACGGAGGTTCGGATGCCGGTGGATATAATATTCGTGGCTTCGCTCAAGATGGAAATTTCCGCAATGGATTTCCTGACAATGACTTTTATTCTTCGGTAGATCCAGCAAATATCGAGCGAATCGAAGTCCTCAAAGGGCCGGCTTCTGTTCTATTTGGTCAGGCTGAACCGGGAGGGATTGTCAATATTGTTACAAAGCAACCCCTCAGCACTCCCTATTATTCAGCTGAATTTAATGTCGGAAATTATGGGTTTTATCGCCCCAGTTTTGATATTTCTGGGCCACTCACAGATGACGGTTCGGTGTTATATCGGCTGAATGTGGCTTATCAAAACTCTGAGAGCTTTCGAGATTTTAATTTTACCGAACGTGTCTTTGTTGCACCTGTAATTACCTGGAATATTAGCGATCGCACTTCATTAACATTCGACCTTGAATATCTAAACAATGATTACCTCTTTGATCGCGGACTCCCTTCCATTGGAGACAGACCCGCCCCCATCCCCATTAGTCGCTTCATTGGTCTGCCAGAAAGTGTTTATAACGATAGCAGTCTTCGGCTTGGCTATCGACTTGAGCATGAATTTAGCAAAGACTGGCAGCTTCGTAATGCGTTTTCTTTTGTGTCTGGTAAATCATCTTCTGATGCTTATGCCTTTGGTGGCAGACCACTAGTTGATGACCAGTTTGCCCCAATATCTGTAGGTCGTGAAGAATTCACACGAAAAATCTATACCCTACAAACAGAACTAGTCGGAAAGTTCAAGACGGGATCGATTGTCCATCAACCTTTAATTGGGGTGGAATTAAGACGAAACACCTGGGAATATACCGGATTTGAGGCGACAAATCGCATACAGCTAGACATTTTTAATCCCAATTATGATGTTGATTTACCTGCCATACCTGATGAAGAAACTTCCTCTTACACGACTCGTAGAGACACCTTGGGGATTTACCTCCAAGATCAAATTGCTTTTGCAGAGAATCTCAAGGTTTTAGTTGGTGGTCGCTTTGATACTTTCCAACGAAAAGAAACAGAATTCGGAGAAACAGTGGGTGAAGAGTCCCTCAGCGCTTTTAGTCCCCGTTTTGGGATCGTTTATCAACCAATTCAACCAATTTCCCTCTATGCCAGCTACACTCAATCGTTTCAACCCGATCGCTTTTTTGGTCGCTCGGCAACAAACGAACCCTTTAAGCCAACAGAAGGAACGCAGTATGAAGTGGGGATCAAAGCAGATATCAGTGAAGGACTTTCGGCAACTTTAGCAGCCTTCGAGATTACCAAAGCCAACGTTATTACAAGCGACCCCAACGATCCCGATGAGTCCATACAGGTGGGAGAACAGAGAAGTAGAGGTATTGAATTAGATATTGGCGGCGAAATTTTGCCAGGTTGGAATATCATTGCCTCTTACACCTACACCGACGCGATTACTTCAAAAGACAACGCCATTGCTGTGGGTAATCGGCTGACTAATGTTCCTGAACACGCTGCTAGTTTGTGGTCAACATACGAACTGCAAAGCGGTGATTTAAAAGGCTTGGGTTTTGGTTTAGGCCTTTACTATGTGGGAGATAGATACGCCGATTTGGACAATACGAGCGTTTTGCCCAGCTATTTCAGAACAGATTCAGCCATTTATTACAAACAAGAGAACTGGAGGTTAGCACTGAATTTCCGAAATCTTTTCAATGAGACTTATTATGAGACATCTCAAAGCAGAAATATAATCTATCCCGGCGCACCGTTCACTGTTATCGGCTCATTTTCAATTCAGTTCTAACCTTGATTTTTATTGAATCTACTCATGTTCTTGGAAACTTGCTGCAACGCGACCGCTTTCTTCTATAAATATATTGGCTGGGTTCTGGTGACAGCCATCTTAATTACAGCTTGTCATGGTGGTAGTCCTCAAAACCTCCGTTTAGAAAGTGAGCGATCGCTTTCTGCTGATTGTCGAGTCGTGGAACATGCAGCAGGAAAAACCAATATTTGTGGTAAACCTCAAAAAATCGCAGTTCTCGAACCTAAGATGCTGAGTCTGATGTTAGCTCTCGATGTCCAACCTGCTGCTTACGCCGATGCTTATTTAGTGCGATCGCCTAAATTTGACAAGCCTAGCCAACAAATTCCCTACTTAGGTAATTTTGTCAATAGTCAACCGATTAATTTAGGCGATCGCTCCCAACCCTCCCTGGAAACTTTGACTCTACTCAAACCAGATTTGATTCTGGGCTTAAATTATCAGGACAATCAGTTATTAGGAGCGATCGCGCCCACTGTATTGATAGATAATGAGCAAAATTGGCAGGACAACATTAAAATTGTCGCCAAAGCACTTGATAGCCAGAAAAATATTCCATCAATCATCACCTCACAACAGCAACAACTAGCTAAAGTCCGCACTCAATTAGCCCCTCTCGTCAACACCCATCCGCGAGTGCTAAATATTGCTTGCAGTCAATCAATGGACTATATAGAGGTTACATACAACGGACATACAATTGAACTTCTGGAAAAAATTGGATTTCAAACTGTATTGCTGCCAGGTATAGAACGAAAACTAGGGTTAAGACCACAGATTAATTTGGAAACCCTTGCTCAACTCGACGCAGATATAGTCATTGTTAATACCTGGGTAGATAATTGGAATGGTGAATCTACTTATAAAATTCCCCTCCAAGAACTCCAGCAAAAATGGGCTAAAAATCCTCTATTGCACAATTCGAGAGCATGGAAAGAAGGACGAGTTTACTTTGTAGACTACACCCTATGGGGTGGTGTAATTGGCGCACCTATAGCTAATTCTCTGATATTAGAACAACTACCCTCACTTTTACTTTCACACACCTAAATCCATGTCTAAACATACCCTATTCGTTTGCAAATCCTGTCGCCGTTCATCAGAAGAATTATCAGAAAATCAGCCTTGCGACGGCAGTATTTTTCTTGATAAAATCACCGCTTTATCTACTGAAAAATTTGCAGCAGAAGAATTAGAAATTCAGCCGATCGACTGTCTGTGGGCTTGTAACCGTGGTTGTGTTGTTGCTGTTTCTAACCCGGATAAACCGACATATCTGCTTGGCGATTTGCCTCCTGACGAAGAAAATGCCTCAGCATTACTTGAATTTACACAGATGTATATTAGTCATCGTAAGGGAGCAGTTGACTGGGACAAACTCCCCATACAGTTGGACTCTGCCTTTTTGGCCTGTATTCCTTCTGTGATGAGCCAGGAAATTCCTGAGTCTTGATTCAATACCTTCGCAAAAATCAGATGCTATATAAGAGGATGTTTGAAAAGTGTTTGACTGTGATTTTAATTGCGTTGTTACCCCCCTTAGTCCCCCCTTTACAAGGGGGAAACAAGCAAAAATCCGGTTCCCTCCCTTTACAAGGGGAGGGTTAGGGAGGGGTAAAAAATATTTGATACATCAATTACGACTTTTAAAACATCCTCTAAGAGTAAAACTATAGAAAAAACATATATGTAAGCTCTTAAATACTGATTTATTGTTTGATTGATAAATATATATCATGATTCAAAGCTATACAAATTAATATTAATGCTTATGTATAAAATGTAAGACTAGAACAAACAGTAATTCTCCACAAGATAGGCTTTGCGATCGCCTTCGATACTGCCATAAGTTCGGTAATAGGAATTTAAATGTCACAATCACCAAATCCCAGCAGTATGCGTAATTTTTTGATTATCTGGGCAGGTCAATTGGTTTCTACCATTGGTAGTAGCATGAGTAGCTTTGCGATCGCAATTTGGGCATGGGAAATTACAGGTAAGGCAACCACTCTGACTCTAGTGGGCTTTTTTAGCTTGCTACCTAGCATAGCGCTCGCTTCCATTAGTGGTGCAATTGTTGACCGTTTCAATCGGAAATTACTGATGATGGTGGGTGACACAGTAGCAGTCTTGATGACAATAATACTGATGCTGCTGTATCTCACCAATCATTTGCAAATTTGGCATCTGTATCTAACTAGCGCCATAGTCGGGACATTCAATCAATTTCAATCTTTAGCCTACTCTGCATCACTATCGTTATTAGTCCCCAAGCAAAACTACACCCGTGCTAGCAGTCTCCAATTTTTGTCAGGTTATGGAAGTAATATTATTGCTCCCGCCTTAGCAGGATATCTTTATCAAGTTATTGGTCTATTGGGAATTTGGCTGATTGATATTTCTAGCTTTGCGATCGCCATTAGTAGTTTACTATTTGCCCACATCCCTAAACCACTACAAACCAATGAACATGAAAATTCCTCCCATATTTGGCAAGGTTTAGGATTTGGTCTGCGCTACATCTTAGTTCGTAAAAGCTTACTTGCGCTTTTAATCATCACCTTTTTGTTTTGGTTTGCTCATGATGTTGGGGATTCTCTATATTCAGCGATGATTTTATCTCGAACCGGAAATGATACTGTGGTGTTAGGCAGTTTAGCCGCAGCAGCTGGTTTTGGTGGTGTCACCGGAGCCATCATTATGAGTACCTGGGGTGGTTTCAAAAAGAAAGTCAACGGTGTTTTATTGGGGATGATTGGCGCAGGATTAAGTAAAATTGTCTTTGGTTTGGGTCGAACGCCTTGGATTTGGATACCCACACAGTTTTGTTCTTCTTTTAATTTCCCTTTCAACGGTAGTTCCGATAACGCCATTTGGTTAGCCAAAGTTGCTCCCCATATCCAGGGACGGGTATTTGCAGCCCATTCATTAGTTGTGCAATTTGGGTCAGCAGCAGCTTATTTAATCGCAGGGCCTTTAGCAGATAATATATTTACCCCTGCATTAGCCGCAGGTGATGGTCATGTTGAGATTTTTGGAAGAATATTTGGTACTAACGCAGGTGCAGGGATCGCACTGCTGTATGTGATCTGTGCTGCATGTATGTTATTGGTTGGGTGTGCTGGATTTTATATTCCCCAACTGCGGGATATGGAGAAAATTTTACCCGACCATGATACTACTGAATATGCACAGTTTAATGCTGAAAAATAGAAATTTAGCGATCGCTTGTTGTCATAAGCAGATACAGCATTGATGAGTCGAACCTAGGCTCTGCATTCAAACTGTCTTGAAAATAGGGGCTAGGGACTAGAACACCGATTCAGTATTCAGAATCATGACCAAAAACTGGGTTCATTGGGGCTAAAACAAGGAATTTTTGGTTGTAGAAGACGTTAAAACAGGGTTTATATGCCTTATGTTTTGTTAATAAATCGGTGTTCTAGTAAAGAGCTATTTTCATGCTTGGTTGTGGGATCTTCTCGTGAAGGAATACATTTGAGGCATTGTTGCCAAAAGATAGGTATAAATTATATAAGTATAAAAATCTATAATTTTTACTCATAAATATTCTATTGCTTAAAGCCATTGATTCTCGTTAAAGTAATTCAAGCTAAATAAAAATGATTTTCAATAATAGTGATAGTTATTTTTATAGACAAGCCTTCAGTCTTATGATTTTGCCAGGGCTAGTGGTTGGCTAAACTGATAATCAATCGTCGAGGTCTAGAGTTAAGTAAACAAAAATCTTTTCTAATTCGACTCGCAAACCAAGGTTTGGTTAACTACTAGTACCGCAAGGCGGAAGTCAAAAGTCAAAAGTCAAAAGTCAAAAGTATTATGAAATAAGCTCTTTAGGGATTTTAAATGGTTGCTCTATTTACGCCGTGCCGTACTAAGCTGGAAGTTTTGAGATAAGTAAATCTTGTTGATGATAAGTAAGCAGTAGTCATAGAAAGCAGATGATGAAAATACTCCACAGTGTCATAAATCAAATGCAAAATAAAGGCTTCCAGGCATATTTTGATTGCCAGCCGAAATTTCTGTAGATATTAAGGATTTCCTGCCCATTTTTCCGTGGTGAGAGCGAAAAGAAAAATCACCAGTTTATCAGGTGCATTTAGTTGTCGAAAATAAAAATGAGTCAATCCAATCGTTCCTTTGCTCAAAGTTATCCTAGCTGTTCTACTGTTGCAGAACTCTTACGTTTGAGAAGTTCTACCCAACCAACTCGAGATGCTTTCACCTTTTTGTTAGATGGGGAAACAGAACAATCAACCCTGACCTATCAAGAATTAGATCAGCTAGCGCGTCGAGTTGCGGCTCGGTTACAAGCATTGGGTTTAAAAGGTGAACGAGCTTTACTGCTTTATCCTGCTGGATTGGATTTTTTAATTGCCTTTTTCGGTTGTTTATATGCAGGAGTTGTGGCGGTTACTGCATATCCTCCCAGAAATCAACGCAACACACCAAGAATAAAGGCAATTGCCATAGATGCACAAGCTGCGATCGCTCTGACAACTACGGAAATTTTGTCAACAGTGCAGCCTCTAATAACAGAAAAGAGTGATCTGGGATCATTGCAGTGGCTGACTACTGATAATCTGGCACAGGGAATAGAAGAAAGTTGGCAAAAACCCGATATTGATATAGATACCTTAGCTTTTCTGCAATATACCTCCGGTTCTACAGGCACACCCAAGGGTGTAATGATTAGTCATGGAAACCTACTGCACAATGCTCAGACAACTTGCCAATTTATGGAGCATTCCGCAGAAAGTAAATTCGTGACGTGGCTGCCGATGTACCATGATATGGGTCTAATTGGTGGCATCTTGCAACCTTTGTATGGGGGTTTTCCTTGCATTATCATGCCTCCAACTTCCTTTCTCCAACGTCCATATCGTTGGTTGCAGGCAATTTCCATATATCAAGGGACAACAAGTGGAGGCCCAAATTTTGCCTATAAGTTATGTACTCAAAAAATCACTCCAGAACAAAAAGCAACTCTTGACCTGAGTAGCTGGAGTGTAGCATTTAATGGTGCTGAACCGATTCGTTACGATACCTTAGAGCGTTTTGCAGAAGCGTTTGCAGAGTGTGGTTTCCGTAGGGAGGCTTTTTATCCATGTTACGGAATGGCTGAAACAACCCTAATGGTATCAGGCGTAGATAAAGCTACCTCACCGCGAGTGAAAGCGATTCAGAAATCTGCATTAGAATCTAATCAAGTTGTTGCATCATCGCTTACGGATGAGAATCTATATCATTTTGTGAGTTGCGGTCGAGTCATACCAGAACAGAAGGTAGTTATTACTAATCCAGAAACACTTAAGACTTGTCAACCTGATGAAATTGGAGAAATTTGGGTATCTGGATTGAGTGTTGGTCAAGGCTATTGGAATCGTTCTCAAGAGACAGAAGAGACATTCCGTGCTTATTTATCAGATACAAGAGAAGGGCCTTTCCTGCGGACGGGAGATTTAGGTTTTTTGCAGGATGGAGAGCTTTTTATTACAGGTAGAGCTAAAGATTTAATAATCATTCGAGGCCGCAATCTTTACCCACAGGATATAGAATTAACCGCCGAACATAGTCATCCATCCTTGCGTACTGGTGCTAATGCAGCATTTACAGTTGAAGTTGATAATGAAGAAAAGCTAGTAATTGTACAAGAATTAGAGTTTCGCGCCAAACCTAATTTAGAAGAAGTAGTTAATGCAATTCGCCAAGCGGTGACTGAAGAGTATGAGGTACAAGTTTATGCAGTGGTTTTAATTAAACCAGGTAGTATCCCGAAAACTTCCAGTGGTAAGATTCAGCGACGTGCAACTCGCGCTCAATTCCAGAATGGCGAACTAAATATAGTTGAAAGTAACATTATTAAAATTAGCGATATCACCCAAAATGAAACTCATTTACAACGTTCTGAACTTTTAGCACTTTCTCCAAGGGAATGTCAAACGACTCTAGAAGCATACATAATTGAACTCTTGGCAAGAGTATTTTCAGTTATATCAGATGATATTAATCCTCAAGAACCATTAACTACGATAGGACTTGACTCTTTAAAAGTATTTGAAATAAAGAATCGGATTGAAGTTGACTTAGAAGTAGATATATCCGTAGCAGACTTCTTTGAAGGGATGAGTGTGCGATCGCTCCTCACCAAGATCCTTGCTCAAATGACGACAGATGGACTACCGTCACTATCGCTTACCCAACAACAAATCAATACATCTATTCATCCTCTATCCTTTGCCCAACAGGGGTTATGGTTTATCAATCAACTGACTCCCCATACTCCTACATATAATATTCCTATAATTATTAACCTCCAAGGTTGTGTTAACTTAGCAGTCTTACAGGACAGCCTTAACGAAATTATTAGACGACATGAAGTCTTACGTACAAGCTTTACAGTGGTTGATGGACAACCAGTACAAGTTATCAATCAAGCTATACCTTTAACTTTGGCGGTTGAAGATTTACGTATACTATCCGAAAGTGAACGCACTCTAGCAGCACAACGTTTAGCTATTGAGTTAGCACAGCAATCTTTTGACTTATCTGCTCAATCGCTTTTGCGTGCTAAAATTTTACAGTTAACTGATAAAAATTATCATTTGATTGTCACTCTGCATCATATAATTGCGGATGGTTGGTCTATAGGAGTTTTGATCAAAGAACTAGCTGCAATATATGAAGCATTTTCTATTGGTAAACTCTCCCCACTTAGTGAAATACCCATTCAGTATAGAGATTTTGTCAACTGGCAACACAAATCGATTGATTCCAAACCCCTTCAATCTTCACTCACCTATTGGAAACAAAAGTTGGAGGGTGAACTTCCTGTACTAAACTTACCAACTGACCGTCCGCGTAGAAGCTTTGCTTATTGTCATCAGACATCGCCTATTGAAACATTTAAAGGCGCTCAAGCCAAATTAGTTCTTTCCCAAACACTGACAAAAGAATTGAAAAATTTGAGCCGTCAGCAGGGAGTAACTTTGTTTATGACCTTGCTTACAGCCTTCAAAATCTTGCTCTATCGCTACACAGGTCAGGCTGATATTATAGTTGGTTCGCCGATAGCTAATCGTAACAGAGCAGAAATTGAATCATTAATAGGATTATTTGTCAATGTTTTGGTATTGCGTACAGATTTATCTGGCGATCTGAGTTTTCAGGAGTTGTTAGCACGGGTGAAGTCAACGGCTTTAGAAGCCTACATACATCAAGACTTACCTTTTGAAAAGTTAGTAGAGGAATTACAGCCAAGCAGAGACTTGAGCTACAATCCACTATTTCAGGTAATGTTCGTTCTCCAGAATTTGCCAAAACCCAATCTAAATCTAACGGATGTGTCAGTTAGTTATGAGGAAGGTTACAACGGCACATCTAAGTTTGATTTGACGTTGTTTATGGAGGATTGCGAGGGAGGGTTAATTGCAACTTGCGAGTACAACACGGATTTATTTAATGCAGATAGCATTAACCGGATGCTGGGACACTTCCAGACTTTGTTAGAAAGCATAGTTAGCAATCCTGAACAATGTATTTCACAATTGCAACTATTAACACCATCGGAAATCCAACAGTTATTAATTCGCTGGAATGATACCAAAACAGATTATCCACAACATAAGTGCATTCATCAGTTCTTTGAAGAACAAGTAGAAAAAACCCCAGATGCTGTTGCAGTCGCCTTTGAAAACCAAAAATTAACCTACCAGGAGTTGAACAACCGCGCCAATCAACTAGCACGATACTTGCACAAACTAAGCGTAAAGCCAGAAGACATTGTAGGTGTCTGCATGAAGCGCAGTCCAGAAATGGCGATCGCATTGTTGGCGATCCTGAAAGCAGGCGGAGCTTACGTACCCCTAGATCCAACTTATCCTCAGGAACGCTTGGCTTTCATGCTAGAAGACAGTCAAGCAAAGGTACTGCTGACTCAAGGCGATCTAATTGAGTTGCTTGCTCAACCCAATGTATCTATAGTCTGTATCGATAGAGATTCAGAATTACTTAGCCAACAGAGTAAAGAAAATCTGTTGAGTGAAGTAAAACCCAATAACTTAGCTTATGTAATCTATACTTCCGGTTCTACTGGTGTACCAAAAGGCGTTGCTATAGAACATCAAAGTTGTGTTGCTTTATTAACATGGTCAAGAGAGGTGTTTACAGATGATGACCTTGTAGGAGTTTTAGCATCAACCTCTATTTGCTTTGATTTATCAGTATTTGAACTCTTTGTTACCCTGAGTTGGGGTGGTAGAGTAATTCTCGTAGAGAATGCTTTGCATTTACTCTCTTTGAATGAAGAAGTCAGCTTAATTAATACAGTTCCCAGCATCATTGCAGAATTACTGCGAGTAAATGGTTTACCAACTTCCGTCAGAACAGTTAATCTTGCTGGCGAACCTCTGCAAAATCAACTCGTACAGCAAATTTATCAAAATCATCATATTCAAAACGTTTTGAATCTTTATGGCCCTTCTGAAGATACCACTTATTCTACATTTGCTCGAGTAAATAGAGACAGCAATGTAACTATTGGTCGTCCCATCACCAACACACAAATTTATCTGCTAGATACTCATTTACAGCCAGTACCAATTGGTGTTCCAGGCGAAATTTATATTGGTGGTGCTGGATTAGCAAGAGGATATTTAAACCGACCAGAGTTAACAAAAGAACTGTTTATATCTAACCCACTTAGTCATGAACTTGACTCGCGATTATATAAAACTGGAGATTTAGCCCGTTATTTACCAGATGGAAATTTAGAATATTTAGGGCGAGCCGATAGTCAGGTCAAGATGAGAGGATTTCGGATTGAACTAGGTGAGATAGAGAATGCTCTGCTCAAGCATCCAGGAGTGCAGGAAATTGTTGTTTTGGTGCGAGAAGATAAGCAAAGCAATCAGCAATTAGTGGCTTACGTAGTGGCTTTCCCAGACCAAATACCTACAATTAAGGAACTGCGAAAGTATCTCAAAGAATTGTTACCTGATTACATGATTCCTGGTGTTTTCATCTTCCTAGATACCTTACCACTGTTGCCTAATGGCAAAGTTGACCGCAAAGCTTTACCTGTACCTGATAGCTTACGCCCAACACTAACGACAAATTATCAAGTTCCCAATTCTGAAATGGAACAGCAGATAGCAAAGCTTTGGCAACAAGTGCTGCATCTAGATAAAGTAGGGATTCATGATAATTTCTTTGACCTTGGCGGTCATTCACTACTGATGCTGCAAGTAAATCATAAACTGCGTACAACTTTGCAGCGAGATATATCAGTAGTGACAATGTTTCAAAATCCAACTATTTACTCACTAGCGCAATATTTAAGTCAAGATCGACAACTTTCTTTTACAGGAACACGCGATCGCGCGAATAAGCAAATTGAGGCTATCAATCGTCAAAAGCAATTATTGAGCAAACAAGGTAGAAAGAATTATGGTTAGCACTATACATAATGATGCTCTAGAAGGAATCGCCATAGTTGGTATGTCAGGGCGTTTTCCTGGTGCTAAAAATCTCGAAGAATTTTGGCAGAATTTACGAAATGGGATAGAGTCGATTTCCACTTTCACCGATGAAGAGATGATATCGGCTGGGATAAGCCCGGCGATTCTAGGCGATCGCAATTATGTAAAAGCTAGTGCCATCTTAGAAGGTATTGATTTATTTGATGCGGCATTTTTTAGTTTTAATCATAGAGAAGCAGAGGTTACTGACCCCCAACACCGTCTTTTTTTAGAGTGTGCTTGGGAAGCGTTGGAAAATGCTGGCTATGATTCTCATAGATATACAAGTCGGATTGGAGTTTATGCTGGTGCGAGCTTCAATAACTATTATTCTTTGGATATCAACCGCGATCGCATGGGTTCAGCCCAATGCTACCAAACCTTAATAGGTAACGATAAAGATTTCCTCACAACTCGTGTTTCTTATAAATTAAATCTCACAGGCCCAAGTATTACAGTCCAAACAGCCTGCTCCACCTCATTAGTTGCAACCACACTTGCTTGTCAAAGTTTACTGAACTACCAATGTGATATGGCTTTGGCTGGTGGGGTTTCTATACATGTTCCCCAAAAAACAGGTTATTTATACGAGCAGGGAGGAACGCTCTCTCCTGATGGTCATTGTCGTGCTTTTGATGCTAAAGCGCAGGGAACAACTATTGGTAATGGTGTAGGTGTTGTGGTTCTCAAGCGATTGAGTGACGCTTTAGCAGATGGTGATTGCATTCATGCTGTCATTAAAGGTTCAGCTATCAATAATGATGGTTCGTTTAAAGTTGGCTACACAGCCCCTAGCGTGAATGGTCAAGCAGAGGTGATAGGCGAAGCAATGATGCTCGCAGGTGTTGAGCCGGAGACAATCAACTATATCGAAGCTCATGGTACTGGTACAACTTTGGGCGATCCCATTGAAATCGCCGCACTTTCTCAAGTATTTCGTAGCAGTAACAACAAGAAAGGCTTTTGTGCGATCGCGAAGCGTGCACATTGTGCAATCGGTTCAGTCAAAACAAATATCGGTCATTTAGATGCAGCATCTGGAATTGCTGGACTGATTAAAACTGTTTTGTCTTTGGAACACAAACAAATACCACCCAGCTTAAATTTTGAGCAGCCAAATCCCCAAATTGATTTTGCAAATAGTCCCTTTCACGTTAATACCAAGCTGACAGAATGGAAATCAGGGGACACACCTCGATGTGCTGGTGTGAGTTCTTTGGGTATTGGTGGGACTAATGCTCATGTCATTCTAGAAGAAGCACCAGTGCAGGAACCTTCTAGCCCTTCTCGCCCTTGGCAATTGTTGCCACTTTCTGCCAAAACCGAATCGGCTCTAGAAACTGCAACAGAAAATCTGGCTAATTACCTCCAACAACATCCCGATGTGAACTTAGCGGATGTTGCCCATACATTGCAACTGGGGCGTGCTGAATTTAATCATCGTCGCGTGATAGTGTGTCCAAATATCGAGGATGCAGCTAGCACCTTGCAACTACGAGATCCCCAAAGAACTTTCACTCGCTTAGGTGAAAGTGGCGTTCAAGAAGTGACTCCGCAGGAGTATCGTCTCGTCTTTATGTTCCCCGGACAGGGCGCTCAGTATGTAGATATGGGTAAAGAACTTTACCAAACTGAGCCAATTTTTCAACAACAGGTCGATTTGTGTTGTCAATTGCTGCAACCTCATTTAGGGCTAGATTTGCGAACAGTTATTTATCCCAACGAATCTGAGTCAAAAGCCGCAGCCGAAAAACTGCAACAAACTGCCATCACCCAACCTGCATTATTTGTAGTTGAATATGCCTTAGCTAAGTTGTGGATGTCTTGGGGAATTGCTCCTAGTGCGATGATTGGTCATAGCATTGGGGAATATGTCGCAGCTTGTCTTGCTGGTGTATTCTTCCTAGAAGATGCTTTGGCTTTGGTTGCTATGCGTGGGCGACTGATGCAACAACTTCCCGCAGGCGCTATGCTCTCGGTTTCCCAATCAGAAGCAGAGATTAAAACTTTACTAAATGAAAATTTATCTTTAGCTGCTAATAATGCTCCTTCCTTATGTGTTGTTTCTGGAACCGATGAAGCTGTAGATACAATTGATCAACAACTTACAGCATTAGGTGTAGAATCTCGCCGTCTGCATACTTCCCATGCCTTTCATTCGGCGATGATGGAACCAATCATGGAGCCATTTATCAAGGAAGTTAAAAAAGTCAAACTAAATCCTCCCCAACTTCCCTTTATCTCCAATATCACAGGAACCTGGATAACAGCCGAGCAAGCCACAGAGCCTAACTACTGGGCAAAACATCTACGGCAAACTGTGCAGTTTGCAGCAGGTATCTCTGCATTACAGCAAGAATCAAATCCTATTCTGCTAGAAGTGGGGCCAGGACGTAGCTTGTGTACTTTGGCGAAAAAACATTCTGATTCCGCAGGATTATGTTCATTACGCCATCCCCAGGAAAAGCAGTCAGATGTGGCGTTCTTACTGAACACACTGGGCAAACTTTGGTTATATGGAGTACAGATAGATTGGTTGGGATTTTATTCCAACGAGCGTCGTTATCGTCTTCCCTTACCAACTTATCCCTTTGAGCGCCAGCGTTATTGGATTGAAGACTATAAACATAGGCAAAATAAGATTACTAAAGCTGCACCCGCATCATTTGGCAAAAAATCAGACGTTACAGACTGGCTTTATCTACCTTTGTGGAAGCAATCTCCACCTCTTATAGAACAGCCAGAATTGACGTTGCAGAAATCTAGCACTTTAGTTTTCACTAACGAGTTGAGCTTAAGTTCTCAGTTGGTAAGACAGCTAGAAACTGGCAATCAAGATGTAATTGTTGTCAGAGTGGGCACAAAGTTCACGAAGTTAAATGGTAATCAATACAGCATCAATCCTAAACATAGTAGTGACTACGATCTTTTATTTCGGCAACTTGAGGCACAAAATAATCTACCAACAAAAATTGTTCATCTGTGGAGCATTAAGTCAAATAATTACACAGTTTCAGAATTAGAATGGCTAGAAGAAATTCAATCGCAAGGATTTTATAGTTTACTATTTATAGTTCAAGCTATAAGTAAATTAAATGCTTCAAAGAAATTACAAATTACGATTATTTCTAATAACATGCAAGCAGTGACGGGAGACGAGGATCTCTGTCCTGAAAAGGCTACTTTATTCGGAGCAATTAAGGTTATCCCTCAAGAGTATTCCAATATCCGATGTCGGAACATTGATATTGTCATTCCCTTGCCAGGAAGTTCACAGGAGGATAAGCTAACAAATCTGATCCTAGAAGAAATTATCAGTCCTGGTGCTGATTCCATAATTGCCTACCGTGGTAATCATCGATGGGTACAAACGTTTGAACCTATCCAATTAAATAAATCTCAAAAAGAAGCACTACGATTAAGGGAAGAAGGAGTTTATCTCATTACAGGTGGTCTAGGAGGAATTGGACTTATATTAGCGGAATATCTAGCAAAAACCGTCAAAGCTAAACTAGTCTTGATAGGACGTGCAGTAATTCCTCCCAGAGATGATTGGTCTGAATGGCTAAGGACTAATGATGAACAACATCCAATTAGCTGCAAGATTAAGAAGTTGCAGGATTTGGAGATGCTAGGTGCTGAGGTTTTGACAATCAGTGCTGATGTTGCCAACTTTGAACAAATGCAAGAAGTTCTGGTTCAAGCAGAATTACTATATGGTCAAATCAATGGTGTAATTCATGCTGCTGGAATAACTGAGGAAAAATCGTTTTCATTTATTGAACAGACCAGTAAAATCGACTGTGAGCTTCAATTTACGCCAAAAGTATATGGATTATTAGTATTAAAAAATGTTTTAAACAATAAAAAACTTGATTTCTGTTTATTAATGTCTTCTTTATCTTCAGTTTTAGGAGGATTAGGATTTATTAGCTACGCTGCGGTTAATAGTTTTATGGATGCTTTTGTGCATCAACATAATAGAAGTAGTGCTACGTCGTGGACAAGTATTAATTGGGATGCTTGGCAAACTGTAAAAATAGAGCAGCAAAATCAATCATACTTTGCTACCGGACTGGCAGATTTGGCAATCAAACCAAACGAAGGTGTAGAAGTTTTCCAAAGAATTTTGAATTGTAGTCATAAGATCAATCAAGTTGTTGTATCTACCGCAGACCTACAAACCAGAATTAATCAATGGGTAGATTTAGCTACTTTACCGGAAGAAACAGTTAGCCAAAAATCCAATTTATCACTTCATCCCAGACCTAACTTACAAAATTCTTATGTTGCTCCTAGAAATGAAACCGAGCAAAAGATAGCGGTTGTTTGGCAAGAACTAATTGGCACAGAAAAAGTCGGTGTTTACGATAACTTTTTCGAGTTGGGTGGTGATTCGCTTCTCATGGTGCAAGTACGGAGTAGGTTGCAAGCAGCTTTCAACTGTAATGTTTCTATAGCTGAGTTATTTGAATATCCTACCATTAGTAACTTATCAGAATATTTCAGCCGGCAAAATAATGAACAACCAGGCTTTGAGCAAGCACAAGACCGTGCCAAGAGGCAAGAAGCCGCAATTGAAGAAGAAATACAGTTGATGAAGCAAAGAAGGAGATTATATGCACAATAAATTAAAAGGGATAGCTATCATTGGCATGGCAGGTCGGTTTCCTGGAGCTAAAAGCGTAGCTCAATTTTGGCAAAACTTGTGTGATGGTGTTGAGTCTATTTCCTACTTCAATGATGAAGAGTTGTTAGCTTCAGGTGTAGACCCCGCTTATTTGCGCGATCCTAACTACGTGAAAGCTGGGTTTGTGCTAGAAAATATTGAGATGTTTGACGCTTCATTTTTTGGTTTTTCTCCTAGAGAAGCTGAAATTCTCGATCCTCAGCAGCGAGTTTTTTTAGAGTGTGCTTGGGAAGCATTGGAAAATGCTGGTTATAATCCGAAAGCAGACAACAACTTAACTGGTTTATATGCAGGGGGAAACTTAAGTACTTACTTGTTCTATAATCTCGCTTCACACCCCGACCTTCTGAAATCGCTAAATTTGCAAGTTACCCTTGGCAATGATAAAGACTTTATTCCTACACGAGTTTCTTACAAATTGAATTTGAAAGGGCCAAGTGTGAATGTTGGTACAGCTTGTTCCACTTCGTTAGTAGCTGTTCATCTAGCGTGCCGAGGATTATTGAGTTACCAATGTGACATGGCGCTAGCTGGGGGTATTGCGATCCAAGTTCCGCAAGTAGAGGGTTATTTCTATCAAGCTGGAGGGATGGCTTCTCCTGATGCTCACACTCGTGCCTTTGATGCTAGAGCTACTGGTGGCCCTTTTGGTAGAGGGGCAGGTGTTGTTGTTCTCAAGAGATTAGAAGATGCTGTAGCAGATGGTGACTATATTTATGGAGTAATTAAAGGTTCAGCTATTAATAATGATGGTGCAGTGAAAGTAAGTTACACAGCACCAAGTGTCACGGGACAAGCAGAAGTTATTGCCCAAGCTCAAGCGATCGCCTCCTTTGATCCAGATACCATTACTTACATTGAAACTCATGGCACTGGTACAGCCTTGGGCGACCCAATCGAAATTCGAGCGTTAGATAAAGTGTTTCGTGCCGGAACCAGTAAGAAGGGTTTTTGTGCGATCGGTTCCGTTAAACCTAATGTCAGCCATTTGAATACGGCTGCTGGTGTAACGAGCTTAATTAAAACTGCTTTGGCTTTAAAACATCAACAAATACCCCCTAGCTTGTATTTTGAAGAACCATCGCCTGAGATAGACTTTGCCAACAGCCCTTTTTACGTCAATACCCAACTGTCTAGATGGCAAACAAACGGAACACCACGCCGCGCTGGAGTCAGTTCTTTTGGTTTAGGGGGGACTAATGCTCATGTTGTTTTGGAAGAAGCTCCGGTCGAGGAGCAGGGGAACAGGGGAGCAGGGGAGCAGGGGAGAGGTTATCAGTTATTGGTACTTTCTGCCAAAACTGACTCAGCTTTAGAGACCGCAACTACAAATTTGCTCAATCATCTGCAACAGCATCCAGAACTAAACCTTGCAGATGTAGCTTATACATTACAAGTTGGTCGTTACCCATTTACTCATCGGCGCACGGTTGTTTGCCAAGATATTCCAGATGCCATAATTGCCCTTCAGAGTCCCCAACGAGTTTTGACTAACACTCAGGAGACGAATCAGCGCCCGATCGCCTTTATGTTTACTGGTTTAGGAACTCAGTACATCAATATGGCTGGGGAACTTTATCAAGTAGAGCCAACTTTTCGTGAACATCTAGATCGTTGTTTTGCTCTCTTCCAACCTCTTTTGGGTGTTGATCTCAAAGAAGTTATTTATCCTCCTTCCCTAACAACCAAACCAGCAGCAACTAATGAAAAACCGGGTATCAATTTACGTCAAATGTTGGGGCGTGATACTCAACCAATAGATCCCGCCACAGAAAAACTTAACCAAACCTATTTGACTCAGCCAGCATTATTTGCCGTTGAATATGCTTTAGCTCAATTATGGATGTCCTGGGGTATTCGTCCTGCGGCGATGATTGGTTACAGCATTGGTGAATATGTGGCAGCAACCTTAGCAGGAGTATTATCTCTAGAAGATGCGATCGCGCTTGTAGCTGCTAGGGCGCAAATGATTCAAAAGTTGCCAGGGGGAGCCATGTTAGCGGTTCCCTTAACAGAGCAACAAGTACAACCTTACTTGAATGAAAACCTTTCTCTGTCAGCAGTTAATGGCGCATTTCAATGTGTGCTGGCAGGAACTACCCAGGCTGTAGAGGAATTGTCACGGGAGTTGAGCGCTAAGGGTTTAGCCTGTCGTCAATTGCAGACATCCCATGCCTTTCATTCTTTCATGATGGAAGCGATCGCTGACTCTTTCACTCAACTGTTACAAACTATCAATCTCCAACCACCGCAAATTCCTTATCTCTCCAACGTCACGGGAACCTGGATCACAACCGAGCAAGCTACAAATCCCAGCTATTGGACACAGCATCTGTGTCAACCAGTGCGATTTGCCGATGGATTACAACAGTTGTGGAAACAACACAGTCCCATTTTATTGGAGGTAGGCGCGGGACAAGCATTAAGCAGCTTGGCAAGGCAATCTTTAGATAATATTGCTGGAGATGACTTAGTTGTGTTATCTTCCCTCCGCTATGCCTATGAGCAACAGTCAGATATTGCTTTCATCTTGAATACATTAGGGCAGCTATGGCTGGAGGGAGTCAAGATTGATTGGTCAGAATTTCATACTCATGAGCGTCGATATCGCCTTCCTTTACCGACGTATCCCTTTGAGCGACAAAGATATTGGATTGAAGCACAAAAATTATCACCTGGACAAATAACTCCTCAAACTCCATCTACATCAGGACTTTGGCAATCTCTGGTAGAAGCCAGTCAACTCCAAGCCAGTGTCGGTGCTGCAAAATTTGACGAGCAAATTTTCCATGATAAAAAAGCGTGGCGCGATCGCCTGTGCATTGCTTATATTCATCTGGCAATATCACAATTAGGAGCTTTTAGCCATCCTGATAAAAAGTATTCCTTAGAGGAATTGTTAGAGACATGTCAGATTATTCCTTCCTACAAAGAATTATTAAGTCGATGGCTAGAAATATTGGTAGAACAAGGTAAGTTAAATCAAAAGCAAGAATTGTTTACCAATTTATCACCAATATCAGCAGACTTTGTTAACCAGTTGCTAGTAGAAGTTAAAGCCAAATGGAGAGACACACCACAACAAATAGATTTGCTACAACTCTATGGCGAAAATATGGTGGCGCTGCTAACAGGGGAAAAAGAACCATTAGAGTTTCATGTTTCCACCTTATTAAAAGAAGGGGAATTTTCAGTTCAACAATTACCTGAGAATAAGTACTATAATTCAATCATGCAGGTATGCTTACAACAAGTGTTAAAAGCATTACCATCAGATATCAATCTGAGAATTCTGGAAATTGGTGGTGGAACTGGTACAGGTACTGCTGAATTATTACCCATACTGCCATCGCAAAGGACGAATTATACCTTTACCGATGTGGGTAGTTTTTTCCTAAACACAGCCAAAAAGAAGTTTAGCGATTATCCATTTGTTGAATATGAGTTGTTAGACATTGAGCGATCGCCACAAGAACAAGGATACTCAAGTTACAGCTTTGATGTGATCGTAGCTTTCCAAGTACTGCACGTTGCTAAGAATATAGGACAGACTCTCGATCGCCTTCGTTCTTTACTTGCGCCTGGAGGTTTACTACTATTTTGGGAAACAACTCAACCCAGGTTAGAATTTGAGTTTATTGACGCGCTGCTGATGAATCCGATAGAAGATTCCCAAAGCGATCGTAATATGTGCAATCCTTTTTTATCTAAAGAAAAATGGGAAAAAGAACTCAAATCTCATGGTTTTGAGCAGGTGATAGGGTTCTCAGAATTTGCACCTTTTACAGACCATGTAATTCTAGCTCAGGCAACTGCCTCAGCAGCATTTACTGAGAAAAACACTGTTACTAAAGCCAATTTATCTACTCACCATTCCAGACCGAATTTAAAAAATGCCTATACTCCTCCTACTAACGATTTAGAACAAAAACTGGTTGAAGTTTATCAAGAGTTACTGGGTATTGCACAAATAGGTATTCATGACAGCTTCTTCGCCTTGGGGGGAGACTCGCTAACAGGAACAGTATTAATTTCTCAACTTCGCACAATTTTCCAAATTGAATTACCAGTACGTCTTCTGTTTGAAGCTCCTACTATCGCTGAATTTGCGTTAGTAATTGAAGAAATTCTTATAGAAGAATTGGAAGAATTAGAAGAAATATCTGATTTAGAGTCAACTACTACTTCCGATATGCAATTGTCAAAATAAAAATCAATAGTAGTGTTTTTGTACTGAAACGCTACTAAAAAATTACAAAAAAGTTAATCTATCTCTTCTGGGTATTCGTATGTTGGTGGTTAACTAAATCAAAAAACAAAACACAAAACACAAAAATTGCTCATTCCCGGATAAAAATTATGAAGATAAAAACTGTTGGCGTTGTTGGTGCAGGTGTCATGGGGATAGGAGTCGCCCAAAACCTTGCACAAACAGGTCATGATGTAATTTTAGTAGATATTAAAGAAGAAATTCTCGATAAAGCTAAACAAGAAATCAAGAATAATATTCGCTTCCAGTCTTTTTTTCAGAAAAAAGACCAACCAGCAAATCTAGAAGAAGTCCTCGACAGAATAGAATTTTCTACAAACTACAAATTCTTAGAAAATGCAGATTTTGTTATAGAAAATGTTACCGAAAAATGGGATACTAAAAAACAAGTATACTCTTTGATTGATCCTATCTGTTCAGCAGATTGTATATTTGCCGCTAACACCTCAGCAATTCCTATTACTCGCATTGCTTCGGCTACCAAACGTGCCGATAAAGTTGTGGGGATTCACTTTATGAATCCTGTACCAATGAAGCCAATGGTAGAGATGATTTGCGGCTACCATACGTCAGAGACAACAATTGAAATAGCCAAAAAAATGCTATCTCAAATGGGTAAAGAGTGCATACTTGTTAATGATTCACCTGGTTTTGTCTCCAACCGCGTCTTAATGTTAACTATTAACGAAGCTGTTTTTCTGTTGCAAGACCAAGTTGCAACCGCAGAAGATATAGATAAAATCTTTAAAGGCTGTTTTGGTCACAAAATGGGGCCTTTAGAAACAGCAGATTTGATTGGACTAGACACAATTTTATTTTCTATCGAAGTTTTGTACGAAAACTTTAACGATAGTAAATATAGACCATGCCCTTTACTTAAAAAAATGGTAGATGCAGGATTATATGGTAGGAAAAATGGCAAAGGTTTTTATGCTTATCAATAAATAGGAATGATCAATCACAATGAACAAAATTCAAACCCAAATTAAAACATTTCTTTCCAGATTTTTTGGCAATCATGATTTGCAAGCTGATGAAGACATTTTTGCTTTAGGATTTGTTAATTCCATGTTTGCTATGCAACTTGTTTTATTTATAGAGCAAGAGTTTAAAATCAGCATTGAAAACGAAGACTTGGAATTTGATAACTTCCGAACAATCAACTCTATCGCCAATCTAATTGAGCGTAAAACTGCTATCCTCGTGCAGTAATCAAATATATAGCCATTTTTTATGGCACTGATGGTATATGAAACTAGAACTAACTCCGCAACAAAAGAATTATCAAGCTGAAATTAAAGCTTTTGTAAACGAGGAAATATATCCTCATGCTGGTGAATGGGATAAGAAAGAATTTACTCCCCCTGAACTGATCAAAAAAATAGCTCAACGTGGTTTCCTCGGTGGCATATTACCAACAGAATATGCTGGTAAAGGAATGGACATGATTACTTTCGGTATTCTCAATGAAGAAATGGGACGGGGATGTTCTTCTGTACGGAGCTTGCTGACAGTTCATAACATGGTTTCCCAGGCTTTATGCAAATGGGGAAATAAATCTCAAAAAGACTATTGGCTTCCTAAACTTGCACTGGGAGAAATTATAGCTGCTTTTGCATTAAGCGAACCGAATGTAGGTAGCGATGCTAAAAGTGTAGAAACAACAGCAACATTTGTGGGAGATGCTTATATTTTAAATGGGCAAAAAAAATGGATTACTTATGGACAAATAGCAGATGTATTTTTGGTCTTTGCTAAGTGCGATGGTAAACCGACTGCTTTCTTAGTTGAAAAAAATAATCCAGGTCTTTCAGTAAAACCGATATCTGGTATATTAGGTACTAGAGCTTCGATGCTAGCAGAATTACGGTTTAATAACTGTCATGTTTCTGAAGAGAATTTAGTAGGTAAATTAGGTTTTGGATTTTCCTACATTGCTGCTTCTGCACTTGATTATGGCAGATATAGTGTCGCATCTGGTTGTGTAGGTATTGCTCAAGCTTGTTTAGAAGCTTGCATCAAGTATACTAGCGATCGCAAACAATTTGATGTGTATCTCAAGGAACATCAATTAATTCGCCAAAAGATTACTCAGATGATAGCTAATATCAAAGCAGCAAGATTGTTATGTTATCAAGCTGCTTATCTCAAAGATATTAGCCATCCCAACTCGATTATAGAGACTTCTATTGCCAAGTATTTTGCATCTACAACAGCGAGCAAAATAGCTAATGATGCTGTACAAATTCATGGTGGAAATGGCTGTAGTAGTGAGTACCCCGTGGAACGGTATTTACGAGATTCTAAGATTATGGAAATTATTGAAGGTAGTACTCAAATTCAAGAAATTACTATTGCTGAGTCAGCATATCAAGATTATTTTATCTCTAGCGTTTCTCCTGGTTGGGAAAAGAAACTAACAGAAAAAGTTTAATATATAGCAATCACTTATATATTTTAAAATTATTGAATTAACTGTATAACTGAAAAATTGAGAAATTTAACTATGATTATTACTCAAGAGCAAGACATAAATAGTCAACAAGAAGATAAAAAAGTTATTAAATGTATAGTTTGGGATTTAGATAATACTTTATGGCATGGAGTATTATTAGAGGATGAAAAACTTTCCCTGCGGAAAGACATAGTAAATATTATTCATACTTTGGATGATCGTGGTATTTTACAATCTATTGCTAGCAAAAATAATTATGCAACAGCAATAGCTAAATTAGAAGAATATGGGTTGAAAGAATATTTTCTATATCCACAAATCAATTGGAATTCTAAAGCGTCTTCAGTGAAAGAGATTGCTAAATTATTGAATATTGGTCTAGATGCGATCGCCTTTGTGGATGACCAATTATTTGAACTCGAAGAAGTCAGGTTTTCTGTACCAGAAATTCTTTGTATAAATGCTGATGAAATTGATAAAATTCTACATATGCCTGTGATGAATCCCTGCTTTTTTACAGAGGATTCACGCATGAGAAGGTTAATGTATCTGAGCGATATTGATCGTCAAAATGCAGAGAAGGATTTTGTCGGAACAACAGACGAATTCTTGGCTACCCTCAACATGAATTTCACTATATCTTTGGCAGAAGAAGAAGATTTACAACGAGCAGAAGAATTAACTTTACGCACTAACCAATTGAATACAACTGGTTATACATATTCATATAATGAACTCAATCATTTTCGCTCTTCAGAAAATCACAAACTGCTAATTGCCAATCTGGAAGATAAATATGGAAGCTACGGGAAAATCGGTTTAATGCTAATTGAATGTCAACCAGATGCTTGGAAAATAAAGCTTTTACTGATGTCCTGTCGCGTTATGTCTAGAGGTGTTGGAACAATCATGTTGAATTATGTGATGAGTTTAGCTAAAAGCAACAATGTCCGCCTGTTAGCAGAATTTGTATCCAATAATCGTAATCGTATGATGTATATATCTTATAAATTTGCTGGATTTAAAGAAATTGAAAAAAATGATGGCTTGATAGTTCTAGAAAATGATTTAACGCGGATTCAGCCTGTACCCTCATATATCAAATTTCAGGCTAGTTAATTTTTTAGAGGCAAGGAATAAGGAACATTACAGATTTTAAAAATTATCAAGATATTATTATGAATAACAAAAAAAATGACATTTCTATTAAACGTTCTCAGCTATCACCTGCAAAACAAGCACTTTTAGAAAAACGCTTACGGGGTGAATACAAGTCAGATAATCAAGAAAAATTTATTCCCTGTCGTTCGCAGCATAATCCTGTTCCTTTGTCTTTTGCTCAACAACGGTTATGGTTTTTGGCACAGTTAGAGCCAGATAACCCTTTCTATAATGTGTCTGCTATAGCTAGTCTAAAAGGAAAATTAAATTTTAAGGCTCTGCAAGATAGTTTTCAAGAAATTATCAACCGTCATGAAGCTTTGCGATGTAATTTTAAAACTATAGAAGATAAACCTGTAGCATTTATTTATCCCACAAAGTCATTACTGTTACCAGTATTGGATATTAGCGAATTACCTATAAATCAACAAGCAGCAGAAGTACAAAAACTGGCATCTCAAGAAGCACAAGATCCCTTTGACATCAGCCGTGACTTGTTATTAAGAGTGAAGTTACTGCGGCTAAATCCAGAGGAACATATATTATTATTTACAATGCACCATATTGTTTCTGATGGTTGGTCTATAGGTGTATTGATACATGAATTAGCAACACTATATCAAGCTTTTTGTGATGATAAAACCTCTCTGCGAGACGCTTCGCATAGCTTGCTTCCCCAAAGGGGTACATCATTACCTGAACTACCAATTCAGTATGGAGACTTTGCTATTTGGCAACAAGAATACTTGCAAGGAGCAGCCCTCACTGCACAAAAAAATTACTGGAAGCGACAATTAGGAGGCGCTCTACCAGTATTACAACTCCCAACAGATTATCCTCGCCCTGCGGTTCAATCTTACAAGGGGAACAATTATTGTTTCACCATCCCTAAATATTTAACCACTGCACTAAAAATACTCAGTCAGCAAGCAGGAGCTACTTTATTTATGAGCTTGCTGACTGCTTTCAAAATCCTGCTTTATCGCTATAGTCAAGAAAATGACATCATTGTTGGGACTGCGATCGCCAACCGCAATCTTCCTCAAATTGAAAAATTAATCGGTTTTTTTGTCAATACTTTAGTGTTGCGAACTGATGTCAGTGGTAATCCTAGTTTTCTAGATTTACTGGCACGAGTTAAGGAGGTAACATTAGATGCTTATACCCACCAGGATTTACCTTTTGAGAAGTTAGTAGAAGAAATTCAGCCAGAACGCAACCTCAGCCATAACCCGCTTTTTCAAGTATGGTTTGCCCTCAATAACAGCCCCATGCCAGCTTTGCAAATAGGGGAACTAACTTTGACCATATCAGAGGCTGAGAGAGCAACGGCTCAGTTTGACTTAAGCCTGGATATGGTAGAACGCGAAGAGGAACTGATAGGTACATTTGAATACAGTAGCGATTTGTTTGATGCAGATACTATTACCCGCATAACAGAACATTTCCAAAATTTGCTAGCAGGAATTGTTGCTAATCCAGAGCAACACATTGCTTCCTTACCTCTGCTTACAAAAGCCGCAGAAAATGATTTGCTGTGGAAGTGGAACAATAACAAATTTGAATATCCCCAAAAACAATGCATTCATCAATTGTTTGAAACCTGTGTAAACAAAACACCAAATGCAGTAGCGATAGTATTTCAACAACAGCGACTAACCTATCAAGAATTAAACAACAAAGCCAATCAAATAGCACATTACTTACATTCTTTAGGAGTAAATCAAAACTTACTAGTTGGTATCTGTGTTGATCGCTCTGTTGAGATGATTGTCGCCTTATTGGGAGTTCTCAAAGCTGGTGGAGCTTATGTACCTTTAGATCCTGCTTATCCTGAAGAACGCTTGAGTTTCATGCTGAGTGATTCACAAGTTTCAGTGTTGCTGACTCAACAAAGGTTAGTATCAAGTTTAGCAATTGAGAATGTCCCTGTAGTTTGTTTAGATAGAGACTGGGAGATAATTTCTCAACAAAGCCAGGTAAATCCAGCCACTCACAGCAGCCCAGATGATTTAGCCTATGTAATTTATACATCGGGTTCTACAGGCAAATCAAAAGGAGTAGCGATCGCTCATCGCAGCTTGGTAAATAAATTTTATGCTTGGGACAAAGCCTATCAACTTGATTGTTTGACTAGTCATTTGCAAATGGCAAATTTTGCATTCGATGTCTTTTCAGGGGATGTAATTCGCGCTCTGTGTAGTGGTGCTAAGTTAGTCTTATGTCCCCGTGAATGGCTTTTAGAAGCAGAAAATTTATATCAACTCATGCTCGCAGAAGAAGTTGATAGTGCCGAGTTTGTTCCCGTTGTGTTGAAGAATTTGGTTCAGTATCTAGAAAGAACTCAGCAAAATCTTCACTTCATGAGCTTGCTAGTAGTTGGTTCAGATACCTTATATGTCAAAGAATATCAAGAATTTCAGCGTTTTTGTGGTAAGCAAACACGCTTGATTAATTCCTACGGTGTCACAGAAGCTACTATTGATAGTACATATTTTGAAGTTACAGAAATTAACTTATCTGAGAATGGACTAGTCCCAATTGGTCGTCCGTTTGCGAACACAGAAATTTATATATTAGACCCCTATCTCCAACCAGTCCCTGTTGGTATTCCAGGCGAACTTTACATCGGTGGCGAGGGATTAGCCCAAGGTTATCTGAATCGACCAGACTTAACAAAAGAGAAATTTATCCTTTGGAATGGAGAAAAACGACTATATAAAACTGGTGACAAAGCCAAATATTTAGCAGATGGGAATATTGAATTTCTTGGAAGACTGGATTATCAAATCAAGCTCCGGGGCTACCGCATCGAACTAGGAGAAATTGAAGCTGTTATTAAGCAACATCCATACGTGGGTGAAGCTGTGGTTATTGCTAGAGAAGATGTTCCTGGCGATCAGCGTTTGGTTGCATATTTTATTGCGAATTTCCAGGTTGATCAAATAAATCAACAACAGTTATCAGCACCTTTAAACGCAGATTTACCCGCTCCCTTAACAAAAAATCAACAGAGTCAATTAGCCTTAGATTTACGTGAAGTTCTAGAACAAAAGCTTCCTGAATACATGATACCTGCTGCTTTTGTGGTACTAGAAGCCTTGCCAATAAACCCTAATGGTAAGTTAGATCGGCAGGCATTACCAGCACCAGAAGCGACACAGCTATTATCTGAATCAGGTTTTATTGCTCCTTCAACAGCAATTGAAGAGATGCTAGTAAATATCTGGACAGAGGTATTAGGAATTGAAAATATAGGCATTCATCATAATTTTTTTAATTTGGGAGGACATTCCTTACTAGCAACTCGTCTGGTTTCCCAAATACGGCAAGCTTTTCAAATAGAACTTCCTTTGCGTCGCATCTTTGAAAAACCAACAATAGCTGGGTTAGCTAAAGATATTGAAAAAGCTACCAAAGCTAACTTGGGAGTTGAAGCAACAAAGATTGAACGAATTGAGCGATCGCCACATTTACCCTTATCATTTGCTCAACAGCGATTCTGGTTTTTAGCTCAGTTAGAAATGCACAGTTCTTCCTATAATATGCCCAGTGCTGTGCGTTTGCAGGGACAACTGAATATAGAAGCCTTACAACAAAGTTTCAATGATATTTTACGCCGTCACGAAGCTTTACGAACTAATTTTCAAACCATTGAAGGGCAACCTGTGGCGGTTATCTTACCACCAACATCAGTACAATTGCCAATATTAGATATTAGTAATTTGCCTGTAAATCAACAAGAGTTAGAAGTTCAACAACAAGCAATCGAGGAAGCACAACAACCCTTTGATTTGAACGATGGTTTTTTACTCCGAGTCAAATTACTGCGCCTGAGCGAACAAGAACACGTATTACTTTTGACAATGCATCACATCGCCTCTGATGCTTGGTCAACAGATATTTTAGTACGTGAATTTGCCACCCTTTATCAAGCTTTTCGTGAAGAACAACCCGCACCATTAGCTGAATTACCCATTCAATATGTCGATTTTGCAGCTTGGCAACGACAATGGTTGCAAGGAGAGAGACTAGAGTCGCAGGTATCTTATTGGCGAAAGCAGTTAGAGGGCGTACCAAAATTATTAGAGTTACCAACAGATTTCCCCCGTCCGCCCGTTCAAAGCTTCCGAGGTGCAACCTATACTTTTGAGTTATCCCAGCAGCTATCTGTAGCCTTAAATCATTTGAGTCAGCAACAGGGAACCACCTTGTTTATGACATTGCTAGCAGCTTTTCAAACCCTACTATACCGTTACACTGGTAGCGAAGATATTGCGATCGGTTCGCCAATTGGTAGCCGCAATCGAGCAGAGCTTGAAGGGCTTATTGGATTATTTATCAATACTTTAGTACTGCGGACTAACTTAGCTGGTAATCCCACCTTTGAACAGTTACTAAATCAGGTGCGTTCAGTCGCCCTATCAGCCTATGCATACCAGGATTTACCCTTTGAGTTGTTGGTAGAGGAACTGCAACCCCAACGAAACTTGAGCTACACACCACTATTTCAAGTGATGTTTGTGCTGCAAAATGCACCGATGTCAGCTTTAGAATTGCCGAATTTGACTTTGAGTTTATTGGAAGGGAATGGTATTACTGCTAAATTTGATTTAACCCTAGACATGACAGAAACACAGTCAGGGTTAATAGGAACTTTTGAATACAATAGCGATTTATTCCAAGAAAGCACAATCAAGCGGATGGCTGGGCATTTACAAACGCTGCTAGAAGCAATTGTGACTAATCCACAGCAGCGTTTATCCCAGTTACCACTATTAACCGCGCCAGAAGAGTATCAATTATTACAAAAATGGAACGACACAGAAGTTGCCTATCCTGTGAATAAATGTATCCATGAACTATTTGAGCAACAGGTAGAACTCACACCCGACGCAGTTGCAGTTGTTTATGAAAATCAGCAATTAACCTATCGAGAATTAAATCAAAGAGTAAATCAACTCGCCCACTATCTGCAAAAACTGGGAGTACAGCCGGAAGTATTAGTAGGGATTTGTGTAGAGCGTTCTCTGGAAATGGTGATTGGGTTACTCGCCATCCTCAAAGCTGGAGGAGCTTATGTACCCCTTGACCCTAATTATCCCCAACAACGCTTAGAATATATACTACAAGATACTCAAGCCCCAGTATTACTAACTCAAGCCTCATTAGTAGAGGTATTGCCACAGCATCAAGGGCAAGTAGTTTGTCTAGATAGTGATTGGCATCTGATAGCTCAACAAAGCCAAAATAATTTATATTCCGAACTCACAACTGAGAACTTAGCTTATATTATTTATACTTCTGGTTCCACGGGCAAACCAAAAGGTGTACAAATTCCTCACCTTGCTCTGAGCAACTTTTTGTACTCCATGAACGAAACCCCAGGTTTAACATCTGAAGACAAATTACTAGCAGTTACAACTTATTCCTTTGATATTGCCGCATTAGAGATTTTTCTACCCATCATAGTTGGTGCTTGTTTGATAGTCGCTAGTCAAGAAATTATCTCCGATGGCAACCAGTTGTTAGCAAAAATCAAAGACTCAAAAGCGACAGTCATGCAAGCCACACCAGCAACATGGCAGTTACTTTTGGTAGCAGGTTGGGATGGAGACAGTCAATTAAAAATTATTTGTGGTGGAGAAGCTTTATCCGCACCTTTAGCGAGTAAATTATTAGAACGCTGTAGTTCTGTTTGGAATATGTACGGCCCGACGGAAACCACTATTTGGTCAGCCGCTAGCCGGATAGAAACTGTTAACGACACCGTACCAATTAGTTGTCCAATTGCCAACACACAACTTTACATCCTCGACCAATACAATCAGTTGGTTCCTGTAGGTATAGCAGGCGAGTTGTGTATTGGTGGGGTGGGACTGGCACGAGGTTATTTTCAACGTCCAGATTTGACAGCAGAGAAATTTATTCCCAATCCCTTTAACGATGAACCATCTGCGCGTTTATATAAAACGGGGGACTTAGCTCGCTATTTACCCAATGGCGAAATAGAATATATTGGTCGAATTGACCATCAGGTAAAAATCCGGGGTTTCCGCATCGAATTGGGCGAAATTGATGCTGTCATCAACCAACATCCATCGATATCTGCGAGTGTGGTTATTGTTCGAGAAGATGGAACCGAGAATAAAAGCTTAGTAGCTTATATAACTGTCCAGCCACAGCAGACAATCGCAATTCCCGAACTGCGTCGCTTTTTAGAATCAAAACTGCCAAATTATATGGTGCCAACGGCTATTGTGGTGTTAAAGGTGTTACCCTTGACACCCAATGGCAAGATAGACAGACGAGCATTACCAGCACCTGACCTAACACAACTAATATCTGAATCTAATTTTGTCGCTCCTTCCACACCAGTAGAAGAAATGCTAGCTGGAATTTGGGCGCAGGTACTTGGTTTAGAAAAGATAGGCGTAAACGATAACTTCTTTGATTTGGGGGGACATTCCTTAATTGCAACTCGTGTTATGTCTCAGATACGGCAAGTATTTGAGGTTGAGATACCTTTACGTCGCTTGTTTGAGTTGCCAACAGTAAGCGAGTTAGCCAAAGAGATTCAAACAGCGATTAACGCCGACAAAAGATTAGAAGTACCGCCCATCAAACCCATTGCGAGATCGCAACAATTACCCCTATCTTTTGCCCAACAGCGATTATGGTTTTTGAGCGAGTTAGAGCCAAATAGCCCTTTTTAC
This sequence comes from Nostoc sp. XA010, assembly GCF_020829625.1. GTDB lineage: Bacteria > Cyanobacteriota > Cyanobacteriia > Cyanobacteriales > Nostocaceae > Nostoc. The sequence continues at coordinate 62,595 of NZ_JAIVFX010000009.1, forward strand.
AATATTCCTGCGGCTGTGCGCTTAGAAGGACAATTGAATCTCGCAGCACTAGAACAGAGTTTTAATGAAATTCTCCGCCGTCACGAAGTCTTGCGAACTAATTTTCGGACAGTTGCAGGGCAAGCCATAGCCGTTATTTCGCCAGCAACACCGCAGTTATTATCAGTAATTGACCTGAGCGAATTACCTCCGGCTCAACAAGAAACCCAGGTTAGACAACTAGCCTTAGCAGAGGCGCAACAGCCATTTAACCTTGAGGCTGACACTCTGCTACGAGTGAAATTACTCCGCCTGAGTGAACAGGAATATGTGACACTCTTGACCATGCATCACATTGTCTCTGATGGTTGGTCAATAGATGTGCTAGTGCGTGAACTAGCAACACTTTATCAAGCTTTTTCCCAGAGGCAACCGTCACCTTTACTTGAAATTGAAATTCAGTATGCAGACTTCGCCGCTTGGCAGAGACAATGGCTTGAGAAAGAAGTACTAGAATCCCAGCTTGCTTACTGGCGAAAACAGCTAGATGGTGCGCCAGCAGTCCTAGAGTTACCAACTGACTATCCGCGACCAGCTATTCAATCCTCCCGTGGTGCCACCTATTCTTTCTGTTTGTCAAAAGACCAATCTCTGGCACTAAAATCTTTGAGTCGGCAACAGGGAAGCACGTTATTCATGACCTTGCTGGCAGCTTTTAAGACATTACTACACCGCTACACTGGCAGCAATGATATTGTCATAGGTTCTCCCATCGCTAATCGTAACTACAACCAGATAGAAGGGTTAATTGGTTTCTTTGTCAATACCCTAGTGTTGCGAACTAATCTTGGAGGCAATCCCAGTTTTTCAGAGGTGCTGCATCGAGTCAAAGAAGTAGCTTTAGGGGCTTATACCCACCAAGATACGCCTTTTGAACTTCTAATAGAAAAAATGCAGCCACAGCGAGACTTAAGCCATACACCTCTATTTCAGGTGATGTTTGTGCTGCAAAATGCACAAAACTCAGAGATTGAGTTAACGGGTTTGACTTTAAGTACTCTCGAAACTGACAGTGGTACTGCGAAGTTCGATTTGACTCTAGATATGAGAGAGACAGAAGAGGGATTAGTAGGCACTCTAGAGTACAGTATCGACTTATTCGAGCCGCAAACTATACAAAGCATGGCAGGGCATTTACAGACATTATTAGGTAGTATCATTGCCAATCCAGAGCAACGACTTTCGGAATTATCCCTGTTAACAGCAGCTGAACAAAGCCAACTATTAGCAGACTGGAATCAAACTCAGGTTGAGTATTCCTCAGATCAGTGCATCCATCAACTATTTGAAGCACAGGTAGAACGTACACCAGATGCAGTAGCAGTAGTATTTGAAAATGAGCAACTTACCTATCGCCAACTCAATCAGCGAGCCAACCAACTAGCACATTACTTACAAAAATTGGGTGTTGGTGCAGAGGTGTTAGTGGAAATTTGTGTCGAGCGATCGCTGGAAGTGGTAATTGGGTTATTAGCCATCCTCAAAGCTGGTAGTGCTTATATACCCCTTGACCCAGCGTATCCATCGGAACGTTTAGCTTTTATCTTAGAAGATGCCCAAGCCCCAGTATTAGTAACTCAAGCCAATCTTGTGCAGGAAATCCCTCAACACAACGGCAAAGTTGTTTATTTAGATGCGGATTGGTCGCTGATTGCCCAACAAAGTCAGGAAAATTTATGTTGTAGCGTAACTACTGAGAATCTAGCTTATGTCATTTATACCTCTGGTTCTACAGGCAAGCCCAAGGGTGTACAGATTCCTCACGGTGCTTTGAGTAACTTCTTGCAAGCTATGCGGAAAACACCAGGGTTGACCGAGCAAGATACTTTGCTAGCCGTCACTACCATATCCTTTGATATTGCCGCATTAGAACTTTTTCTCCCTATCATAGTGGGTGGTCGCTTGGTGATCGCTAGCCGGGAAATTGCCTCAGACGCAATGCAGCTATCAGCAAAGATCAGTGATTCAAAAGCTACAGTTATACAAGCTACACCAGCTACTTGGCAGTTACTTATGGCAGCTAATTGGCAGGGTAATCATTCATTGAAAATTCTCTGTGGTGGCGAAGCTTTACCTAGACAGCTGGCAAATCAGTTAGTTGATAAGTGTGGATCTGTGTGGAATATGTACGGCCCGACAGAAACTACTATTTGGTCGTCAGCCTGTCTAGTCAAAACTGATAGTAACACCGTACCAATTAGCCACCCGATTGCTAACACACAATTTTATATTCTCGACCAACACACTCAGTTAGTTCCTGTTGGTGTACCAGGTGAACTTCATATAGGTGGGGCAGGACTTGCACGAGGCTATCTCAACCGTCCAGAACTGACTGCACAAAAATTTATCCCCAATCCTTTCAGCGACAAATGGGGGGCACGTCTTTACAAAACGAGTGACTTGGCACGCTATTTACCTAGTGGCGAGATTGAATATATCGGTCGCATTGACCATCAGGTCAAACTTCGCGGTTTCCGCATTGAGTTGGGAGAAATTGAAGCCGTCATCAACCAACACCCAAGTGTAACAAAAACTGTAGCCATTGACCGAGAAGACATACCAGGGCAAAAACGTCTAGTTGCCTATTTGGTACTTGAGCGATCGCAAACACTCGCAGCAAATCAACTGCGTAGTTTTCTCAAACAGCACTTACCAGATTATATGATTCCCTCAGCTTTTGTGGAACTGGAGACACTGCCGTTGACTCCTAATGGCAAGGTAGATCGACGCGCGCTGCCAGTTCCTGAGTCTGCTGTAATTACAACTGCGGAAACTTATGTTGCACCTCGTACTCCAATTGAGGAGGTACTAGCAGGAATCTGGACAGAAGTACTTGGTGTAAATGGCTTTGGCATTGATGATAACTTTTTTGATTTAGGCGGACATTCACTGTTAGCAACTCAGCTAATATCTCGCCTGCGGGACACTTTTAGAATAGAGATACCGCTAAGTTATTTGTTTGAGTCGCCAACTATAGCAGAATGCGCCCAAAGAATCGAAACTAAAATCAGAACTGGGGAAAAATTAGAAGCTCCACCAATCAAACCTGTTAATAGAAGTGAAAACTTAGCTTTATCTTTTGCTCAACAAAGATTATGGTTACTCGATCAATTAGACCCAGGAAATAATACCTATAATGATCCTATATCTGTGCGTTTGAGCGGTTCACTCAACATCACAGCCTTAGAGCAAAGCCTAAATGCGATCGTAAGTCGTCACGAAATCTTACGCACAGTTTTCGTTACAGTCGAAGGGCAACCAGTCCAGAAAATTCAACCGATTACGGAGATTAGTATACCGATAGTAGACTTAAGAGTAAATGAGCGATCCCCCCAACAACGAGAAGCTGAAGCACAGCGCATTGCACTCGAAGAGGCACAACACCTGTTCAACCTAGCTCAAGGGCCACTAATACGAGCCACCCTACTCCAACTAGACGAAACAGAGTATGTATTTCTGCTAACAATGCACCACATTATCTCCGATTTGTGGTCAATGACAATACTCATTCAAGAACTAGCAGACTTTTACGCAGCTTTTAGCCAAAACAAATCGCTGACACTCCCAGACTTGCCAATTCAGTATGCAGATTTTGCTGTTTGGCAAAGAGAATGGATGCAAGGAAAGGTGCTAGAAACTCAACTAAATTACTGGAAACAGCAACTCAAAGACGCACCAACAAAGCTAGAATTACCCACAGATAAACCTCGACCTTTACAGCCAACTTATACTGGCACAACCCAATCATTTCACCTACCCAAAGACCTCAGCGATGCACTGAGATTACTTAGCAAGCGAGAGGATGTAACCCTCTCTATGACCTTGCTAACAACGTTCAACGTTTTGCTGCACTATTACACCAAGCAAGAGGATATTGTTGTAGGTTCGCCTATTGCTAACCGCAACCGCAGTGAAATTGAAGGATTAATTGGCTTTTTTGTTAATAGTTTAGCTCTGCGGACAGACCTTTCAAGAAATCCCAGTTTTAGTGAATTGCTAAGACGGACACGCGAAGTAAATTTAGGAGCTTATGCTCATCAGGATTTGCCCTTTGAAAAGTTAGTCGCAGAATTGCAAATAAAGAGAGACTTGAATTATAATCCACTGTTTCAAGTATGGTTTGCTTTTCAGAATATAGCCACACCAGATATTCAAAAACTCACTTTGTATTTACCCGATCTCACCCTTAGCCCATTTGAAATTAACAAGCAGAGTTCACCGTTTGATTTAGCACTAATACTTTCAGAAGAACCTGAAGGTATTAGTGCTTGCTTTGAGTATAAAACTGATTTATTTGAATCCAGCACTATAGGATGCATGATAGAAGCATTAGAAATGATTTTGCGATGTGTAGTTACGCAACCAGAAATCCAACTTAACCAATTAGTTGCAAAACTCAATGAATCAAACCAAGAAAAAGAACTCGTTAGAGAACAAGCATATAAAAATACAATTCGTCAGAAACTAGGTCAAATTAAGCAAAAATCTCATCGTCAATAAATACTATGAACAATCTTGGCTCACAAAAAAAGCAAAGTATAGGCAATCTGGGAAACATCAAAAGAAAAACTATTAAGGTGTCCCCAGCCGAATTAGTAGAAATTAAGCCGTTACTTCCTGGGAAAAATATTCCTGTCTTAGTTCAACCTGTTGTCGAAGGAGTGAATCTTTTTAGCTGGGCGAATAACAATCGAGAAATGATCGCCAAGCTTTTGTTAGAGCATAGAGCCTTACTTTTTAGAAACTTCGGTGTCTCTACAGCCAACCAATTCAACGAGTTCATCCAAGCAACTTCTAACGGGGAGTTACTAGAATACCGCGATCGCTCCTCACCTCGTCACGTAATTAGTGATAAAATATACACTTCTACTGATTACCCTGCGGAGCATAGTATCTTTTTACATAACGAAGGTACATATTGGTTGCGCTGGCCTCTAAAAATATACTTTTGCTGTCTTCAAGCTTCTCAACAAGGAGGGGAAACACCCATTGCTGATTGTCGCAAGATTTTTGCACGCATAGATCCAAAAGTGAGAGAGCGTTTTATCGAAAAGAAAGTGTTGTACGTTCGCAACTACAACGATGGATTGGGACTTCCTTGGCAAACAGTCTTTCAAACTACAAACAAAGCAGAAGTAGAAGAATATTGTCGTAATAATGATATTGAATTTGAGTGGAAAGATGGCGAGCGGCTCCGAACTCGTTTCTGTCGTCAAGCCATAGCCAAACATACCCAAACAGGCGAATTTGTATGGTTCAATCATGCCACCTTTTTTCATATTTCAACCCTAGAAACTAAAATAAAAGAAGCATTACTAACATTCAAAGAAAAAGATTTACCAAATAACACCTATTATGGTGATGGTTACCCAATTGAAGCTTCAGTATTAGATGAATTGCGAGATGCATATTACCAAGAAAAGGTCTCTTTTCCTTGGCAAGCAGGGGATATATTAATGCTAGATAATATGTCAATAGCACACGGAAGGGAGCCATTTATAGGACAACGGCAAGTTTTAGTAGGCATGGCAGAACCGTTTAGCAATCGATAATATTACTATTTTTGTTAATTAACAGCTAAATCTAAATTTAAGCTCATTAGTAATAGTTAATAACAATAACAAAAACCACCTAACTTTATTTATCAACAGAGAAGGATAGAAAAATGCAAACAGAAATTTTAGAAGGAGTACGACTTTCGCCACAGCAAAAAAATCTGTGGATGTTACAGCGAACAAATAATAATCAACGGACTTATCGCTCTCAATGTGCTGTCCTTATAGAGGGCAACGTCAACCCAGCTATCCTCAAACAAGCTGTCCAAGATATCGTCAATCGACAGGAAATTCTTCGCACTAATTTTAAATGCTTGCCAGGTATGGATCTTCCTGTCCAGGTAATAACAGACAGCAGCATCTTCTGGAAAGATGAATGTAATTTGAGTGATTATACTTTTTCCCAGCAAGAGACAGAAATTGAAAAAAGTTTTGCTCAAATGCTCCAGCTCCCTTTCAATTTTGAGCAGAACTCTGTTGTTTACGCATCTTTATTCACTCTATCGCCTCAAAAATATGTACTTATAATTAGTTTGCCCGCACTTTGTGCTGATTCGGCAACACTGAGAAACTTAGTGCGTAAAATTAGCAATTATTATGAACTTTGCTTGACTGGTGAAGAATTATCTGATGAATCAATTCAATATGCTGATATTGCTGAATGGCAAAATGAATTACTTGAGGCAGAAGATACAAAAATAGGAAGAGAATATTGGCGCAAGCAAGATATTTTTCAGTTTTTGAATTTGCATCTACCATTAGAGAATCAGCAAGAAGTCAACTCAGATTTTCAACCGCAAATTTTTTCTGTAACAATCAATCCCGAAATTGCAGAAAAAATAGTAGCATTGGCGCAAGAATATAATACTTCTGTAGATATATTTTTACTAACTTGTTGGCAAATATTGCTAATGCGTTTGACTGGACAGCTAGATATTGTTATTGGTACGGCAGGCGATGGTCGTCAATATGAGGAGTTAAGTAGTGCTTTAGGACTATTGACAAAATATTTACCCCTACATTGTCATTTATCAGAAAGCAGCCACCTCAAAGATATATTAAATCAGAATAATAAATCTATACCAGAAATTTATGAATGGCAGGATAGTTTTAATTGGGAACTAATTAAAAGCACAAATATCAATAATAATATTGCTGACTTTTTTCCTTTTTGTTTTGAATTTGAGTTACAGCCTGCTAGCTATTCTACTGCTGATGTTTCGTTCTCAATTTATAAACAATATGTTTGCACTGACACGTTCAAAGTCAAATGTTCCTGTTGGTATCAAAATGAGGCGCTGATTGTCGATTTTTATTATGATTCTCACTTATTTTCGGCAGAGAATATTAAAAGCTTGGCAGGAAAATTTGAGACGTTGTTAAATAGCACACTCAACCAACCCTCAGCAACAATTAGGGAGTTAGAAATACTTAATTCCGTTGAGTTACAGCAACTATTAATTGAATTTAACAACACGCAGGTAGATTACCCAAAAAACAAGTGCATTCACCAGCTATTTGAGGAGCAAGTAGAAAAAACACCAAACAAAATAGCTGTTACTTTGAACGATAAGAAATTAACTTATAGTGAATTAAATACCCGTGCTAATCAACTAGCCCATTACCTTAGACAATTAGGTGTAAAACCAGAGGTTTTGGTGGGGATTTGCGTTGAGCGATCGCTCGATATGATTGTTGGCATTCTTGGTATCCTCAAAGCTGGTGGAGCATATCTACCAATAGATCCAAAATATCCCAAAGAACGGCTGGCATTCTTATTGTCAGATACTCAAACACCTGTTTTGCTGACGCAGCAACACCTAGTAGAAAATTTGCCTGTACACAAAGCAAAAACAATCTGTCTAGACACAGAATGGGAAACTATTACCCAACAAAACGCAGCGAATTTTGTTACTAAAGTAACATCTGAAAATTTAGTTTATGTTATTTATACCTCTGGTTCTACAGGCAAACCTAAAGGAGTAAAAATTACGCATCGCAATCTAGTTCACTCAACGATTGCTCGGATTAATTACTACCAAGAACCCTTAACTAGTTTCTTATTGCTCTCGTCTTTTGCTTTCGATAGTTCAGTCGCAGGAATTTTTTGGACTTTGTGTCAAGGAGGAACGCTGTTCTTTCCTCAAGAAGGTGGAGAACTGGATTTACCAGAACTAAGTAAACTAATTGCCCAAAATCGCATATCACATACATTAAGCCTGCCTTCACTCTATGCCCTACTTTTAGAACAGGCACAACCAGAAAATTTGGCATCACTTCGCACCATTATCGTAGCGGGTGAACCTTGTCCGAAAACATTGGTGACGCGCCATTTGGAGTTACTGCCAAATACATCTTTGTTCAACGAGTATGGCCCAACTGAAGGAACAGTTTGGAGCAGCGTATATCCTTGTCGTGTGCCAGAACTAGGAACGCAAATATCTATCGGCCGCCCGATCGCCAACACGCAAATCTATTTACTAGATTCGCATTTGCATCCAGTTCCTTTGGGTGTACCTGGAGAACTGTATATTAGTGGCGAGGGTTTAGCATCAGGCTACCTCAATCGCCCTGATTTGACTGCGGAAAAATTTATCCTAAACCCATTTAGCCATCAAGAGGGCGTTCGCCTGTACAAAACTGGGGATTTAGCACGCTATCTTCCAGACGGTAATATTGAGTTTCTAGGAAGAATTGATCAGCAAGTGAAAATCCGAGGTTTTCGGATTGAATTAAGTGAGATTGAGGCAGTACTAAGTCAAAATTCACAAGTGCGATCGCTCATAGTCATTGCCAGAGAAGATGAACCAGGGAACAAGCGTTTAGTAGCTTACATAGTACCGCAACAGGGATACTCACCCACTACTAGTGAGCTACGCCATTTTCTGGAAGAAAAACTACCTAATTACATGGTGCCATCAGCATTTGTGCAGTTAGATTCTTTACCGCATCTTCCGAACGGTAAAGTAGACATCAAAGCACTACCTGCACCAGAGACAATTAAATCTGATTTATCAGCTAATTTTGTCGCACCTCGGACTCCTGTAGAAGAAGCGATCGCCCAAATTTGGTCAGAAATTCTCGGTGTTGAGCAAGTGGGTATTCATGACGGTTTCTTTGAGTTGGGAGGACATTCCCTACTAGCCACACAAGTAATTTCTCGGTTACGTCAAACTTTGCAAGTAGAGTTGCCTTTGCGTCAGTTTTTTGATGCGCCTACTGTTGCTGATTTAGCGATCGTGGTAGCCCAAACATTAGCGCAACAAACAGATGAGACAATGCTAGCCGAGATGTTAGCAGAGTTAGAGGCAGACGAAATTTCATCTGTGTTTAGTGCAGACAATATTTAATCAGGGAGAACGAAAATTATGACAGACCTTACTAAACGAATTGCTGCCCTTTCTCCTGAAAAGCGCGAACTGCTGATGCAACGGCTGAACCAGCAAACAGAGAAAGTTGTACCCACCATTATTACTGCTCAAACTCGAGAGTCTAACTCTTTTCCCTTATCTTTTGCCCAAGAGAGGCTGTGGTTTATCGAGCAGCTACAACCAGGTAATGTTTTTTATAACATTACTAATGCTGTGCGTTTGCAAGGTAAGCTAAATATAGCGGCACTAGAACAAAGCATCAACGAAATTATTAGACGGCATGAAGCTCTAAGAACTACTTTGACTGCCGTAGAAGGAAAACCGATTCAAGTAATTGCTTCATCTTTAAGCTTAAAACTATCAATAGTTGATTTGTGTGAAGTACCATCGGCAACTCAAGAGCAAGAATTACAAAAAATAATTATTGAAGAATCTATAACTTCTTTTGATTTGCTGCGGGGCCCGTTACTGCGGGTGAAGCTATTGCAGTTAAATCAAACAGAATACGTGATGGTATTTACTATGCACCACATCGTTTCTGATATTTGGTCAATGGGAGTGCTAGTAGAGGAAGTAGCCGTACTCTATCCAGCTTTTTGTCATAGTAAGGTATCTCCTCTCCCAGAATTGCCCATTCAATACCCTGACTTTGCAGTTTGGCAAAGACAGTGGCTACAAGGCCAGATATGGGACAAGCAACTAGCTTACTGGAAGCAGCAACTAGCCAATCCTCCAATACTGCGTCTACCTACTGACCGACCACGACCAGCAATTTCTAGTTTGCAAGGTGCGACTCAATTGTTTGTCTTATCAAAGGATTTAACTGAGGCGTTAAATTCCTTAAGTCGCAGTGAAGGAGTAACTTTGTTTATGACTTTGCTGGCAGCTTTTAAAGTTTTATTGCACCGCTACACTGGTCAAGAGGATATCTGCGTAGGTTCACCAATCGCCAACCGTAACCGAGCCGAAATTGAGAAACTCATTGGTTTTTTTATCAACTCTTTAGTGTTGCGGAATCATCTCAGTAACAATCTGACTTTTCGAGAGTTGTTGGTGAGAGTGCGTGACGTAACATTAGGAGCTTATGATCATCAAGATTTTCCTTTTGAAAAAGTAGTCGAAGAACTTCAACCAGGGCGGAACTTAAGCTACAATCCGCTATTTCAGGTTGTTTTTCAACTCCAGAATACACCTATGGAAGTGCTCGATTTACCTGATTTAACTTTAAGTATGGTGGAATACGAAAATCAAACAGCAGCATTTGATTTACATCTGTCCTTATCAGAAGAAATTGATGGGGAAATTAGCGCAAGTTTGGAATATAGTACCGAATTATTTGATGCAACCACAATTGCGCGGATGATAGAAAATTTCCAAACCTTGCTTGCTGGTATTGTTGCTAATCCTCAAGCCAAGCTGTCTGAGTTGCCACTATTAACAGAGACGGAACAACATCAACTGCTTGTAGAGTGGAATGATACTCAGGTCGAGTATCCTTTAGAAAAGTGTCTTCATCAATGGTTTGAAGCCCAAGTAGAACAGACACCTCATGCAGTAGCAGTGGTCTTTGAAAACCAGCAGTTGACATACAGTGAACTCAATGCAAAAGCAAACCAACTAGCGTTTTATTTGCGTTCCTTGGGAGTAGAAGCAGATAGTTTAGTGGGAATTTGTGTAGAACGATCGCTTGAAATGTTAATTGGGATTTTGGGTATTCTCAAAGCTGGTGGTGCCTATGTTCCCTTAGATCCGACTTATCCCCAAGAACGCTTGGCTTTTATGTTGGAAGATTCCCAAACCTCAATTTTATTATCTCAACAGCACCTAATTGAGAAACTTCCCCCTCATCAAGGGCAAGTAATTTGCTTAGATAGCGACTGGAACAAAATCGCTACTCTAAGCTCAGAAAATCTTACCTACAATGTTAACTCCCATAACCTAGCTTACATAATTTATACTTCCGGCTCCACAGGTAAACCTAAAGGTGTTTTGGTGAACCACGCAAATGTTGTGCGTTTATTTACGGCAACTGATCAATGGTTTCACTTTAATCAGCAAGATGTTTGGACATTATTTCACTCCTATGCTTTTGATTTTTCCGTGTGGGAAATATGGGGTGCGCTTGTTTACGGTGGACGGCTAGTAATAGTTCCTTACTGGATTAGTCGCTCACCAGATGCTTTTTATAACTTACTCTCTCAAGAGCAAGTCACAGTTCTCAATCAGACTCCCTCTGCTTTTCGGCAGTTAATGTGTGCAGAAGCGGAAGCAAATGACAACACCAAGCCACTAGCCTTGCGTTTGGTAATATTTGGTGGTGAAGCATTGGAAATTCAAAGCGTAAAGCCTTGGTTTGACCGTCACGGCGACCAAGTACCACAATTAGTCAATATGTACGGTATTACAGAGACTACCGTACATGTTACCTATTATCCTTTGACTAAAGCTGATCTTGAGCATACAAAAAGTTTAGTTGGTCGTCCCATTCCCGACTTACAGGTTTATTTGTTAGACCAAAATAGACAACTAGTACCAATTGGTGTACCTGGAGAGATTTATGTTGGTGGTGCTGGTGTGGCGCGAGGCTATCTTAATCGTCCCCAATTGACTGAGGAACGCTTTATTAATAATTGTTTTGCTAACAACTCAACAAAGGTTTACAAAACAGGTGATTTAGCCCGTTATTTACCCAATGGAGAAATTGAATACTTGGGAAGGATTGACCACCAAGTTAAAATTCGTGGCTTCCGCATTGAGTTAGGAGAAATAGAAGCGAGTCTCAGACAACATGAGTCTGTAGAAGATGCCTTAGTTATCAGCAAAGATAATCGATTGATATCTTATGTGATTCCAAATTCGGGAAAAATTGCTCGCCAGCTTGTACCAGAAGTGCGCCAATATCTCCAGGCAAAGTTGCCTGAGTATATGTTGCCTTCAGCATTTGTGTTAGTTGATGCTTGGCCACTAACAGTAAATGGTAAGATCGATAGGCGATCGCTTCCCTCTCCCGATGAGACACGACTGGAGTTAGAAGCAGATTATGTGGTTGCACGCAATCCCATCGAAGAAAAACTGGTATCAATTTGGTCTGAAGTTTTAGTTGTGCAGCAGATAGGTGTTCATGATAACTTCTTCAATCTAGGTGGACACTCACTGCTGGCTACTCAAGTGATATCACGGGTGCGAGACGCTTTCAATGTGGAACTGCCGTTGAGTTGTTTATTTACTAGCCCTACTGTTGCTGGGTTAGCCGAAAGCATCCAAACCAAGTTACAATCAGTAAATATTATTGAATATCCCCCAATTCAACCTGTTTCACGAAATGGAGACTTACCCCTCTCTTTCGCTCAACAACGCTTGTGGTTTCTTAGCCAGCTAGTACCGGATAGTTCCCTATACAACGTTTCTGCACCTGTTCGCCTCACTGGTTTGCTAGATATAGCTGCACTAAAAAATAGCTTTAATGAGGTTGTGCAAAGACACGAAATTTTGCGAACTAGCTTTGTTGCTGTAGAAGGACAACCAATTCAAGTTATTGTTCCAAATTTAGATTTGTCATTACCGATTGTAGACTTGCAAGCACTAGAACCATCAGAACAAGCCACCCAAGTGCAGAATTTGGCTACAGAAGAAGAATTAAAGCCTTTTGATCTCGCTTCTGGTTTTTTACTACGAGTCAAGCTGCTGCGACTGCATCAGACAGAACACATATTGCTATTGACAATGCACCACATTATTTCTGATGGTTGGTCAATGGGGATTTTAGTTCAAGAACTAGCAACTTTGTATGAGGCTTTCTGTACTGGCAAACCTAACCCACTACCACCTTTACCAATACAATATGCTGATTTTGCAGTGTGGCAAAGACAATGCTTACAAGGAGAAGTTTTAGAATCTCAATTAGCCTATTGGAAACAACAATTATTAGGTGGAAATTTACCAACATTAAACTTACCTATTCAGCGTTCGCACCTCCCTGTTCCGAGTTATAAAGGTGCTAGTTACAGTTTTGAACTATCTGGAAATTTATCACAACAGATTCTCGAATTGAGCCGCCAGGAAAATGCAACTTTATTTATGACTTTACTGGCAGGTTTGCAAATTTTACTTTACCGCTACACCAATCTAGATGATATTGTAGTTGGTACTGATATTGCCAATCGTACTCAGAGCCAAACTGAATTATTAATTGGTTTCTTTATTAATTTGTTAGTTTTACGTACAGATATGCGCGGTAATCCCAGTTTTCGGGAGTTATTACAGCGAGTGCGTGAAGTCACATTACAAGCTTATGCTCATCAAGATTTGCCTTTTGATAAATTGGTGGAAGAGTTAAAGACTGAGAGGGATTTACAACAAACGCCTCTATTTCAAGTTCTGTTTGTTTTGCAAAATACACCTGCACGAGAAATTGAACTTACTGATTTGAAATTACATCCTCTGGAAACTGAAGATGGAAATTCAAAGTTTGATTTAGCTTTATTTGCGGTAGAAACAGAACAGAAAATTTCATTTAACTGGAGATACAAAACAGATTTATTTGACGAAACAGCGATCGCTCGTCTATCAAGTCATTTACAAACCCTCCTTACTAGCATTGTGGCGCAGCCAGATACCAAGATTAGTTCTTTAGAAATGCTAACTCCAGACGAAATAAAACAACAAATCAGCGGAAAAACAAAACGTCAGTCGGTTAACTTGCAAAAATTCAAAATGGTCAAGCCTAAAGCTATTAGCTTGACTCAAGAACAATTAGTTAAAACTGGTTATCTTCAGCCAGGACAAACTTTACCCTTTGTTTGTCAACCTAATGTCTCTGGCTTGGATGTCATTGATTGGGCTAAAAGCAATCGAGAATTTCTCGAAACTAATTTATTGAAACATGGTGCTATCCTCTTTAGAGGCTTTAATACCAATTCAGTAACGGATTTTGAAAACTTTGCTCAAGCTATTTGTCCAGAATTATTTGGTGAATATGGTGATTTACCACGGGAAGGATTAGGTGGCAAAGTCTACGGCTCTACACCTTATCCAGCAGATAAAGCTATTTTATTCCACAATGAAAGTTCCCACATGCACAGATGGCCAATGAAAATTTGGTTTTACTGTGTACAACCAGCACAAGCAAGGGGAGAAACTCCAATTGTTGATTGTCGCAAGGTTTATCAATTGTTAGATGCTCAAATCAGAGAAAAATTTGCCACAAAGGGATTAATGTATGTCCGTAACTACACAGATGGACTAGATGTAAGTTGGCAAAACTTTTTTCATACCACTGATAAATCAGCAGTTGAAAGATTCTGCAATCAAAATGGAATTGAGTGGGAATGGCAAGCAGAAGACGGTTTAAAAACTAAAGAAATTCGGCAAGCGATCGCTAAACATCCCAAAACAGGTGAATGGGTATTTTTTAACCAAATTCAATTACATCATATCGCTTATCTAGATACATCAGTCCGTGAGTCTCTCTTATCGTTATTCGATGAAGAAAACCTACCCCGAAATGTTTATTACGGTGATGGCGCACCAATTGAGCAATCAGTAATTGATGAAGTTACTGCTGTTTATAAACAAGCTGAAATTATTTTCCCTTGGCAAAAAGGAGATGTTTTAATGCTTGACAATATGCTGGCTGCACACGCGCGTAATCCCTATGTAGGAAAACGCAAGATTGTCGTAGCAATGGGCGAAATCGTGAATGGTAAAAATATAGAAGTTAAAGGAGTTAAATAAATGCAGATTTTAGAGAATGTTATTAACGGTTTTCGACTTTCACCGCAACAAAAACGTGTCTGGTGTTTACAAAAAGATAGCTTTGCTTATCGCGTTCAAGCTGCTATCTCCGTAGAAGGCAGTTTGAAAATAGATGTCCTAAAATTAGCTTTAGAACAAGTCGTTAATCGTCAAGAAATTCTCCGGACTAATTTTATCAAACCACCTGGAATAAAAACTCCGATACAGAAAATAAATGCTCAAGGATTACTCTTTTGGCAAGAAATTGATTTAAGCGATCGCGCCTATCCAGAACAATTAAATCAAGTCGAATCTTTGTACCAACAAGAAAGGTTAATCTCTTGGCATTTTGAGCAAGGTGCGCTGTTGCGTGCTGTGTTAATTAAGTTGTCGGTAAATAAGTCTATTTTACTGCTAAATCTACCTGCAATTTGTGCTGATAGATGGTCAATCAAAAATTTAGTACAAGAAATTAGTCAGTGTTATAGTACTTACTTGCAAGGTATAGGGCTAAACAACGAAGAAGTCGTACAATACTTGCAATTTTCTGAATGGCAGAATGAATTACTAGAAGATGCAGATGCAGAGGTTGGCAAACAATATTGGGACAAATATAATCTGTCTGCATTACCAAAATTATCACTACCTTTTGAGAAGAAGCTGATAGCTAACTCTGCTACTTTTAATATCGGCTCTTATGAGTGCAAAATTGAGTCTAAGTTGTTAGCTAAAATAGCCGCTATAGTTGAAAAACATCAATCTTCAATTTCTGACTTCTTACTTAGCTGTTGGCAGATTTTATTATGGAGATTGGCTAAAAAATCAAATATTGTTATTGGTATCGCTGCGGATGGACGTAAATATGAGGAGTTGGAGACAGTCGTCGGACTTATTACCAAATATTTACCAATATCGTTAAAATTAGAAAATAACTTAGTATTTAGAGAAGTATTGCAAGTAGTTAGCGAATCAGTACAAGAAGCTAGGGAATGGCAAGAATATTTCGCCTGGGAGAATTTCACGGAATTTACAGATACTGATATTGATTCTGCTTACCTACCTTTTAATTTTGAGTTTCAAGCAGAAACAGCAAAGTATTATGCTGAAGAAGTTTGCTTTTCAATTGATAAAGAGTTCGCCTGCACAGATCGATTTAAAATCAAACTTTCCTGCTACCAGAAAATAGATTATTTAACAGCTACCTTCGACTATGATGTTAATTTATTTAGTGCGGAAGTTATCGAACTTTTAGCCGGAAATTTTCAGACTTTACTAGAAAGTGCTGTTGATGCTCCTGACACTCGAATTGCTCATTTAGAGATATTAAATGAGAACGAGCGCCAGCAATTGTTAATCGCATTTAATAATACCCAAGCCGACTTTCCTCAAAATAAATGTTTTCAGCAACTATTTGTAGAGCAAGTATTACGTACACCTGACAGTATTGCTGTTGTATTTGAAGACCAAAAATTAACTTACGCTCAACTAAATTCTCGCTCTAATCAATTAGCACATTATCTCCAAAAACTAGGAGTTCAACCAGAAGTATTAGTGGGGATATACATGGAGCGTTCGCTTGATATGATCGTTTCCCTACTTGCTATCCTCAAAGCTGGAGGTGCTTACCTACCCCTAGATCCAGCACTACCAGCAGCAGCCTTAGCTTATCGTTTACAAGATGCTGGTGTATCTGTCCTTTTAACACAGCGATCGCTAGTTAGTAAAATTCCCGCCGACACTACACAAATAATTTGTCTAGATACAGACTGGGAACTAATTAACTCAGAAAATCCAGAAGATTGTTTAAGTAAGGTACAGCCGAACAACTTAGTATATGCCATCTATACTTCTGGTTCTACAGGTCAACCAAAAGCAGTTGCGATCGTACATTGTCAACTTGTTAACTATATTTACGCAATCATAGACAGATTAGACTTTGCGAAAGGTGCTAGCTTTGCTACAGTTTCCACTTTTGCAGCAGATTTAGGCAATACAGTCATCTTTCCCGCATTGTGTACAGGTGGATGTCTGCATATCATTCCTCAAGAAACAGCATCTGATCCTCAAGCACTCGCTGACTATTTCCAGCGCCATCCGATAGACTATCTCAAAATAGTTCCCTCTCATTTCACTGCTCTTTTGGCTGCATCTCCAACCTCGTCAATCATACCCCGCAAGAGTTTAATTTTGGGTGGTGAAGCCAGCAGTTGGCAACTAATAAACCAACTCCAAAAACTAGCAGGTGAATGTCAGATTTTTAATCATTATGGTCCTAGTGAAACAACTGTAGGAGTGTTGACTTATCCTATCACTCAACAAACACAACAATTATCATCAACTGTTCCCTTGGGACAACCTTTAGCTAATACTCAGGTTTATGTCCTAGACGGACAATTGCAACTCGTACCAATAGGTGTACCGGGTGAGTTGTATATCGGTGGTGCGGGGTTAGCCAGAGGTTATTTAAATCAACCAGAACTTACAGCCACAAGATTTATTCAAAATCCCTTTGTATCTGATTCTCAAGCACGTTTATATAAAACAGGAGATCAGGTACGCTATTTAAGTGATGGTAATTTGGAATTTCTGGGACGAATCGATCGTCAGGTAAAAATCAGAGGTTTTCGTATCGAATTAGAGGAAATTGAAACAATACTTAAACAAGATTTAGGTGTGCAAGAAGTGGTAGTTACAGCTACAGAAGAAACACTAGATAACAAACGTTTAGTAGCATATATAGTTATTAGACCTCAGTTTCGTCTGAACAATCATAATTATCAGGCGATCGCCAGTGTTCTTCGCAGCTTTTGTTTAGATAAACTGCCAGAATACGCCATCCCCTCTACTTTCGTACTACTCAAAGCGTTACCACTAAAAACTAACGGTAAAATTGACTATCAAGCATTACCAACTCCCGAACAAAATCGTCCTGAACTAGAACAACTTTATGTAGCACCGCGTACAGGCTTAGAAAAACAACTAGCGGAAATTTGGTCAGAAATCCTAGGTTTAGAACAAGTAGGAATTTATGATAATTTCTTTGAGTTGGGTGGACATTCCTTACTTATTACTCAACTACTGGCAAAAATCCGAAAAGCCCTCAGTATAGAACTTCCTTTAAAAATTTTATTTGATGCACCTACTATTGCTGATTTAGCCGCACAAATAGACAACCCACAAATAGCTACTTCAGATATCAATCTTGATTCCGAGGCTGTTTTAGACCCAACAATTGTTCCTGCAACTAAATATATATATAAACAAACCCCACCTGCTGCTATTTTATTAACAGGTGCGACAGGTTTTTTGGGAGCTTTTTTACTTTACGAACTCCTACAAAAAACTACAGCAGATATCTACTGTTTGATTCGGGCGAAAACAACTGATATTGCTACAGAACGACTGCAAAATCATTTAAAATCTTATTTATTGTGGGATGAAAGTTTTAATCAACGTGTTATTCCCTTAATAGGAGATTTAGCTCAACCACTTTTAGGAGTTTCAGCCGATAAATTTGCAGCGATCGCTGCTCAAATTGATATCATTTATCATAACGGTGCATTCGTCAATTTCACTTATCCTTATTCCCAACTTAAAGCTGCAAATGTCTTGGGAACTCAAGAAATTTTAAGATTAGCGGCGCAAATTAAAGTTAAGCCAGTACATTTTATTTCTACCATTGGCGTTGTTGGTGCTGCTGACTCCGGTGTAGAAATCATCCGAGAAGAGATACCGATTAATCACAGTGCAAAAATAAGTAGTGGCTATACCCAAAGTAAATGGGTAGCAGAAAAATTAATCACCATAGCAGGCGATCGCGGAATCCCCATATCTATATATCGGCCAGGACGGATTTCTGGAGATAGTAAAACAGGCGTTTGCAATATCGATGACCATACCTTTAGAATGATTCGCGGCTGTATCCAACTCGGTAGCGTCCCCAAGGATGACACGATGGTTAACCTAACCCCTGTAGATTATGCCAGTCAAGCGATCGTTTATTTATCTCAACAAGAAGCCTCATTAGGCCAAGTTTTTCACCTGATCAATCCTCAACCTTTACCTTGGAGAGAAGTAGTTAACTCAATCGTCTCCTTTGGCTATTCACTTAAACAAATTGACTACCTACAATGGCGTTCAAAACTACTGAAAGAAGTCGAGCGATCGCCTGATAATCCCTTGTCTCCCCTAGTTGCAACAATGGCTAATAAAGAATCTCAAAACACCAGTATTGAAGATTCCGCAACCCAGCAAATTGATATGCAAAACACCCTCACTGGATTAGCAGAAACTACAATTATTTGTCCACCACTGGATCAACAATTGTTAAGTACCTACCTTTCATACCTAATTCGCAGCGGCTTCTTAGAACATCCCTCAAACCATAAATAACAATAAAACTCTGCGAACCTTAGCACTTATCTCAGCGTCACTTTGCATTTTAAATCCGATAAACTTATGCTTTCATCAACTTGTTATTCCGCTTACGATCCCTTTGCTCGCATCATCAATGAAACTTGGGGGACAGAAGTTAGCGAATCACTACTTCCTGATATAGAACAATTACTACTCAAATATCTTCCTCAAGAAGCTCAAATTCTTGATATTTGCTGTGGAGCAGGACATTTAGCTCATAAACTACTCCAAAAAGGATATAAAATTACTGGAATTGATGGCTCTGAAAAACTAATACAATATGCCAGAGAGAACGCTCCTAGTGCTAAATTTATCATTGATGATGTGCGTGATTTTAAATTAACATCAAGCTTTCATGGAGTAATTTCTACAGATTGTGGTCTTAATCATGTCATCAATCTAGAAGAATTAACCAATGTATTTAAAAATGTATATACAGCACTCCTCTCCGATGGCTTATTCATGTTCGACTTAAGTCTAGATCGGCGATATCAGTCTGATTGGAATAACTCAATGCTTGGAGATATAAAAGATGAGTATGCTTGGGCGTTAAGGCGGAGCTATAGCTCAGAAAAAACAATCGGTACAATCGATATTACTATATTTGAATTAATTAATGATAATTGGCAACGTCACGATATTACTTGGTTAGTTAAAGGCTATTTTCAAGCACAAGTCTTATCTGCTCTCAAAAGTGTAGGATTCCAAAAAGTAGAATGCTACAACAAAGACGATATTCTCACAGGAACAGATGATGCTATCGTAGCTTATTTTGTATGCACAAAATAAAAAAACCATTATTTAAATAACACCAAAAAATATATGTTCATTGCCCAACAAAGTTCTTTAATCGATACGCAAAAAATCGGTGAAATAGTATCTACGATCAATCTAACTACACATCAGCAAAAATATTTAGAAGATTTTATTACCCGCTATAATCAAAAGACCAAAATATCAAAGCAGCTTTCCCAAGCCCACCGTCCATTTTTAGCTGATAATAAAACTTTTGTTGATTTTCATATTCCTCTTAAAGAAATTTTTTATCCTATTGTTACGAATCGTTCTTCTGGCTGCAAAATATGGGATGTGGATGGTAATGAATATATAGATTTAGTGATGGGATTTGGCGTTAATCTTTTTGGACATAACCCACCTTTTATCAAGGAAGCATTAGCAGCACAACTAGAGAAAGGTATACAGCTAGGTTCTCAAGCCGAAATTATAGGTGAAGTTGCTCAATTGATTTGCGAACTCACAGGAATGGAGCGAGTCGCTTTTAGTAACACAGGTACAGAAGCCATAATGACAGCAATTCGTATGGCAAGAACAGTTACAGGACGTAAGAAAATTGTCATATTTTCTAACTCTTATCATGGGCATTTTGATGGTACACTAGGAAAAGTGAAAATTATAGATGATAATTTACAAACTGTACCAATTGCACTAGGAATACCGTCAAGTTTTGTTGAAGATATTTTAGTTTTAAAGTACGGTGAACAGGAATCAATTGAAGCGATCGCCAATAATGCTCAAGATATAGCTGCGGTTTTAGTTGAGCCAGTTCAAAAAGAAAATTTAGATTTACAACCCCAAGCCTTCCTTCAGCAACTGAGAAAATTAACCAAAGAATCGGGAATAGCCTTAATTTTCGATGAAATGGTCACAGGTTTTCGCATTCATCCAGGTGGCGCTCAAGCTTGGTTTGGAATAGAAGCAGACATAGCCGCCTATGGTAAAATCGTTGGTGGTGGAATAGCGATCGGCATCATTGCAGGCAAAGCCAATTTCATGGATGCGATCGATGGTGGAATGTGGAATTATGGAGATTTATCATCTCCTGACCAAAAAACTACTTTTTTTGCCGGAACTTACTGCAAACATCCCCTAGCTTTAGCTGCTGCTAAAGCAGTACTAGAACATTTGAAAACTCAAAGTTTTACTCTACAAAATCAGTTAAATCAACGCACAACCAAGTTTGTAAAAACCTTGAATAATTACTTTGATCAAGAAAGATTACCTATCCAACTCACAAATTTTGGTTCACTTTTTGGCCCTGTTTATTCAGAAAACGATAGCGAAGAAGATGCTGGCAATCCCGATATTTCCTTAGCTTATAATTTACTTTATTATCATCTGCTTGACCAGGGAATTATGTTGAGAGGAAATGGAGGATTTTTATCTACAGCCCATACAGATGAAGATATTAATCAAATTATTCAGGCTGTTAAAAATAGCATATCAAAACTCCGAGAGGGTGAATTTTTACCTTAATACCCTCAAACTCTGAGCAGTGCGAAAGTAGTTTAAGTCATACACATTTACTTAATTCAAAGGACGTAATAATGTATCAAGGCGATCAAGAAGACACCACTATTTACAAAGTTGTAGTCAATCACGAAGAACAATATTCAATTTGGGCATCTGAAAAAGAAAATCCTCTTGGCTGGAAAGATGTAGGCAAATCAGGGCTTAAATCAGAATGTCTTGAATATATTAAAGAAGTTTGGACAGATATGAGACCTTTAAGCCTACGTCAGAAAATGGAGTAATCATCTAGCAAAAATTAATCATAAATCAGTTCTCAATTGTTATTTATAGAGAAGCTAAATTTCTCTACAATAATTTTATTTAGGAAGGGGAAACGGCGATGCGTTCGCCCTGAGAAGCACCCCTTGCTAAACTCCATATTGTGGCTTGATTTGCTGTAACTACAGGAATCTTTAAATCTGCTTCTAATTCCTCAATCACCTCAAATCTTCTCCATGCCGTACAGGGCAACACAATAGCATCTGCACCTTTGTGAGATACCTCCTTGATAAAAGTTGCGGCTTCATTAGGTAACTGATGCCAAAGGTAATTCTTTTTTGCTACTTCTATTGAGCGTTCATCACCTTTAAACCCCACTATTTCAAAAGATGCTTCACTCAAAAACGTTTTTAGCGTTTGGTTGTTCCATTCTGGATAAGGAGTGACTACAGAAATTTTCTTAATCTTTAGATATGCCAAGGCTTCTAATAGAGCCAGAGCAGGCACAACAACAGGTACTCCTAGCACCTGTTGTTGTGCCTGCTCTAGTTGTTCAGCAAAAACTCGCCCTCGGTAAAATGTTGCTGTTGTGAAGCCGTATGCTCCAAATGTACCCCGGCTCTGGCTAATTTTTCTACTTCCTTAACAGCTTCTTCATTGATGTCATCCATTGATTCATAGCTCTCAGATGCGTGTAAGCGTTGAGCAATCACGCGATGGCTATGAATACTGACTTGACTGGAAAAAGCGGAGTTAAAGTCAGGCTCAAACGTCGTGTTACCTGCGGGTACTAGCAAGCCAAGACGGATCTGCCTATTAGAGTCAGCTTTCGAGTACATATAATACCTGTTTTTGACAAGCCTGATTATGTCTAAATATTTATTTAGTTACACTAATAATTAGGTATACATATTTTCAGGAAGACTGTATAATATAAGAACTACGCTAAATCGACCGATAAAGTGTAATATATCATTTAACTGACATAGATAGCTGCCAGTCAATTATTTAACTGCACTAATCAACCCATCTTGCTTCCTTCTTATTGCTTGAGTTTGAGTTGTAAATCTCGAATATTCTCTGTTCAGGATGATTATAAGGAAAGGATTTCATGAGTAACATACAACTGTACTTCGCCAAAGCCTCTACCTTCTCTCAACGTACCCGTGTAGTTTTACTGGAAAAAGGTATTGACTTCACCCCAATAGAAATTGACTTACAAAACAAACCAGATGGGTACACACAGATTTCCCACTATGGTAAAGTTCCAGCTATCAAACATGGGGATGTTGAAATTTACGAGTCTGCCATTATCAATGAATATCTAGATGAGGTTTTTCCCGAACCACCTTTGTTACCCCGCGATCCCGCAGCTAAAGCGATCGCTCGTATCTGGATAGACTACGCTAATACTCGCCTTGTCCCAGCTTTTAATAAATTGCTGCGCGGTAAAGATAGCCAAGAACAGGAACAAGGACGAAGAGAGTTTACAGAAGCACTTCTATATATTGAACAAGAAGGATTAGGCAAAGGTGATTACTTATTAGGAGATCAGTTTAGCCTAGTTGATATCAGCTTCTATCCTTGGTTTGAACGTTTACCACTCTTAGAACACTTCCGCAAATTCACACTACCAGCAGAAACACCTCGTTTGCAGACATGGTGGAACAGCTTAAGCGATCGCTCCTCAATTCAAGCAGTAGCAAACCCTGTGGACTTTTATTTACAAAGATTCGCCAAAGTTCTCGGTGAACCTGTTCCCGTTGGTGCAGTTCAAAAATAGGGCACAGGGATTGACAGAAATTAACTAAAATCCAAAATGGGATAACCTATGAGCTTAAATAACCAAGTTCTAGACAAACCAATTTCCGCAGAACTGCCATACGTAGAGGCTAACCTTAGTTACCTGGTTCCAATGGCAGAAAAACCTGTCAACTATACTTATGAACCACCGCCAGGCATTCCCCGCACAAATGCAACTTATCAGACGCACAAACTGCCAATTTACAATGCTCGTTCTATCTCAAACAACATCTCGTTAGATCGAGAAGGATTCGCCTTTACTGGACATAATACTAATGTCCGCAACTTTTACGACGAAGACGAAGTACGCCGCGTCTACTATCCAGAAGCCGAGCAATTGTTAAAAGAAGTGACAGGTGCAACGAAGGTAGTAATATTCGATCACACCCTGCGTAACGCCGGTCAGTCCAAGCCAGGTGAGAATAATATTAAAGAACCTGCCAAGCGCGTACACAATGACTTCACCGCCAAATCAGGCTATACTCGCGCCCGTTTGGAACTAGCAGCGCGGCGGATAGATAATGATGAAATTGATACACTATTGCAACAACGATTTGCGATCATCAATGTTTGGCGAGCGATTGCACAACCAATCCAAGAGTCACCATTAGCAGTGTGTGACGCGCAAAGTATCGCACCCACAGACATTGTGGCTGGTGATTTAGTGTACCGCGATCGCGTCGGTGAAACCTACGGAATCACGTATAACTCCAAACATAAATGGTTCTAGTTCCCGCAAATGCACAGAGACGAAGCACTATTTATCAAATGCTTCGACTCCGCAGAACACGGACCCGCCCGTTTTGCCGGCCATACAGCTTTTGAAGACCCCACCAGCCCAGCCAACGCTCCCCCACGAGAAAGCATCGAACTACGAACATTCGTCTTTTACCCTGCATAGATCGCAAAAATTTCTCTCAAGCTCCTACTCTCTGCGTAAAACAATTAATTAACCCTTGGAGACACAAATATTATGACTTCCCAACACTTTGACATCAAACCAATCGCCGGACGTATCGGTGCAAAAATCATTGGTGTTGACTTGAGCAGTAACCTCAGCAATGAAATCATCAGCGATATCCGTAAAGCTTTAGTTAAACACAAAGTCATCTTCTTCCGAGATCAGAACCTTGACGCTCAAGGACAAGTAGCCTTCGCCCGACGCTTTGGGGAAGTCACCACAGCGCATCCCACCGTTCCCTCATTGCCAGAAAACCCAGAAGTTCTTGATCTAAATTACGGCAAGACTGTGAGCCGCGCCAACACTTGGCACACCGATGTCACATTTGTAGATCGTCCCCCTCTTGGTTCTATTTTGCGGGCGCTTGTCATCCCACCATCAGGAGGTGATACGATTTGGGCAAACTCCGTGAGTGCTTACGAAGATTTACCAACTCACTTACGTAATCTTGCTGATAAACTCTGGGCAGTACACAGCAATGCCTACGATTATGCAGCAGCTACAATTGACTTGCCCCAAGAAGTTTTAGAGCATCGGGCTGTTTTCACCTCAACTATATACGAAACCCTGCATCCAGTTGTCCGCGTCCATCCTGAATCCGGTGAACGTGGGTTATTTATTGGTGGGTTTGTGCGCCGTCTGCGTGGTTTATCACAGAATGAATCCGATGAAATCGTGAAATTGTTGCAAGCTTACATCACACGTCCTGAGAATACAGTCCGGTGGCGCTGGAAAGTTGGTGATGTGGCTTTCTGGTTATTCCCTTTGTTTCGACCTCTTGCTATAATAACATAAAGGATAGCCAATAACCACCCAATGAAGAATAAAAGACTAAGCCTAAGAATCAGCGAAAGAAGAATGCGATTGTTGCAAACTTATGCCGCTACTAAAGACAAAACTATTACATCCTTGGTAGAAGACTGGATTGATTCTCTCAATTCAGAAAAAGTTTGTTCGTCATCTCTTCGAGAGGCTCTGCCAACGACCAACGATCCTAATTGAACTGCGTTCAATATCGCTTGTTGGTCAATTCCTTACTCACGCGCATTCACTCGCGGTGCGCTGTAGACGGGTTTCCCGTCGCAGGCGACTGGCATCCCCACACTGACTGAGTACAGTACAGATGTGGGACTTCTGCTGTTTTAGTTAAAAATAATTATAGATTTAACTAAACAGAAACCTTAATCAGTTTCATAGCAGTAACGATCATGGAAAACGATCAGGTAAGCCAAACCGCAAGATTGAGCAAGAGGGATATCCTGAGAAGCCAATGCTCTAAGTACAGCATCCCCAGAATTTTCTTAAATAACTGCTCATACTCCCGCGCTGACTCTGCTGCTTGAGAGCCAGGTAAATCCCAAATTGTTGCAACTTGACCAAAAGTATCTGCGATCGCTTGTTTTTAGGTGACTCACAGTTTTTAATACTGTCGCCTCTTTGGTTTTTGATAGAAGTGCGATCGCTTCACCCAATAACTTTGTACCTTTAGCAGCACGACTGATAAATATAGCGGCTTGAGGCGCACCACCACGCACAGACTGAGCTTGTCATACTGCATGACTGAATTGATGCAGTAAGTATAACTTGAAAGCGTGTATTGAAGGATTTTTACAACCAACATCAGAACTATTTACTGCGTTACTGCATTAAAGTTTGTGGTCGATTGACTTTTTTGCTTGATTAGTTTGTCCTGGTGACACAGACTTGATTGCGAGATTGATGGTATCTTATTTTTGAACAAACTCCTTTATCCCAATCGCTATACAAGCTATGACACTCAATTTATATTTACTGCGACATGGAGAAACTACTTTTAGTCAAAGTGGTAATTTCTGCGGTGAAACTGATGCGGAGTTGACTTCTGAAGGTATGCAGATGGCATCCAGTTTTGCCGATGTTTATCAAAAATTGAAGTGGGAGGCTGTTTATGTTAGCCCTATGAAGCGCACAATTGCAACTGCCAAACCATTTTGTGATGCTATAGGTATGGATATGCAGTTGCGTGACGGGCTTAGAGAAGGTAGTTACGGCGAATGGGAAACTAAGAGTAAATCGTTTGTTCAAGAGAATTACGCAGAAAACTATGTAAAATGGTTGACAGAACCGGCTTGGAATGCACCCATTGGTGGAGAAACTGCGGTAGATATTGCTAACCGTTCTATGCCTGTAATTGCTGAAATTCAAGAAAAACATCCCCAAGGTAATGTTTTAGTAGTTTCCCATAAAGCCACGATTCGGATTATGCTTTGCAGTTTACTGGGGATTGATTTGGGACGCTATCGTTATCGGGTGAATATTTTGGTCGCGTCGGTAAGTATGGTTAAATTTGACGTTAATGGCCCTTTGTTAGAAATATTAGGCGATCGCCATCATATACCCGATCATCTTCGCTCTCGTTCGGGAACATAATAGTTCTTTAAACATAAAAATCCAAGACGAGCGATCGCGTGGGTTAAAGGGCTAAATGAGCAATCGTATAGAAAGTTATACCCAGAGTATCGCTATCGGGGAGTAATGAAGCCCCATCACCTACGGTGGGGTGGGCGGGTACACCATCGCACTTTTTTGCGTATTCAAATATTTGAATACACAAAAACTTAAGTATTAGTCTAATTTGGCACCTGGACGACCATTCTCAACAACAAACGAAGCAAAAGTGTATACAGGCGCATCTGGACGACTCACAGTTGTAACAATACGCAGATCAGTCTGCCAGCGCTCATAGTTAAGGTTGACTCGGAAGTAGCCTCGGCGATCGCCATCAAAGAACTTAATGTGTGGGTTTTCTGGAATCTTCGGGCCGTAGTAGGGGCCGTAAACATTGGCATCACCATTGCTAGTAATTGAGGGAGTGACAAACTCCGTAGCCACTGTTGGAGAGTTAGAAGCCTTAAAGTCGAGCTTGAGGTCATTGACAAATGTAGAATGCCAATCCCCAGTAATCACCACTGGGTTAGAAATCCGGTGGCTGGCGATGTGACTTAAAACACGATTACGTGCAAGCGGATATCCATCCCATGAGTCATTCCAAAAGATTTCGCCTGGGCCAATTTTATGATCTAGCTCTGCCATTAGCACCTGTTGAGCAAGTATGTTCCAACGTGCTTGAGAACGATCAAGACCATCCAGCAGCCAGCTCTCCTGCTGAGAACCAAGCATGGTTTTAAATGGATCTAGCGCTGCTGGGCAACGGGGTGTTTCACCGTCACCGCATGGCTGATCGCTCCGATACTGGCGGCTATCAAGTACGCTAAACTCCGCCAGATTACCAAAAGTCAGCCGACGGTAAATCAGCATATCTGGCCCCTGTGGTAGGGAAAATTCCCGCAGTGGCTGATGCTCATAATAAGCCTGATAAGCAGCAGCACGCCTTTTAAGAAACTTTTTGACCGGATCGTTGTTTTCCGAAATGTCATCGGTATAGTCATTTTCAACTTCGTGGTCGTCCCAGGTGACTGTAAAGGGAAACAAGGCGTGAGCTTTTTGTAAATCCGGGTCAGTTTTATATAGAGCATATCGAAGGCGGTATTGCTCAAGGGTATTCGTTTCTTTTCTAAACTCTTCAGGTAAAGAAACGTTGCGTACACCACCTGTGGCAGGGATGCCGTATTCGTAAATATAATCACCCAAGTGAAAAACCAAATCTAAATCTTCTTCAGCTAGGCGACGATAAGCAGAATAGAAACCATCCTCCCATTTTTGGCAAGTAACAAACGCAAAGTTGAGCTGATTCAACTTAGCGCCAATCGCTGGAGCAGTACGGGTACGACCAATCGGACTATCTTCATTACCCACTTTAAACTGATACCAATACCAACGGTTAGGCTCTAAACCACGTACATTTACATGAACAGAATGCGCTAATTCTGGAGTTGCTAATGCCACGCCCCTTAGCACAACTTTTTTCATGTTTTCATCCAAAGCAACTTGCCACCGTACTGGCACATTCACCTGCGGCATACCGCCACCATTTAAGGGATCCGGAGCCAGCCGCGTCCATAGCACTACACTATCTGGTAAAGGATCGCCAGAAGCAACACCAAGGCTGAAGGGATAGGCAGAGAATCTTGACAGTGCAACAACTTTATGAGTCCAAAGACTAGCAATAGTGCTTGCGGTCAATGTGCCGACACCGAGCAGAAAGCGTCGTCGCTTTGCTGTAGTGGACAACAAGCTTTGGAAATGTACACGTTCCATAAAAGTCCTTGTTGAGATTTCTACAATAAAAGGGAATAAAAAACCTAAATAACAACCATCTAGTTGCTAACAAGATTAATTACCAAATTGGGTTTAATTAGGGCTTAAGAAGTTATTAATATTGCAATAACATTATTCACAATGAGCCAGCGAACAAGTTAACTCATCCCCCGGCTTAAAGCCGAGGGATTTCGAGTCATTAGTCATTGGTCATTAGTCATTAGCACCAATGACTAATGACTAAATATCAGTTTGTTAATTACGTTAGGGTAGCGGGGCGTAGCTTGCTTCTCGCCGGAGACAAGTATTACGAATTAGAAATTATCGGCAAGTATATAGTAAAAGTTGCCCCTTTATTTGGTGTGCTGCTGGCGATAATACTGCCTTGATGGGCTTCAATAATTCGCTTGGTAATTGCTAACCCCAGACCATTGCCACTACCTTTACGTGCGGGGTCTGTTGTATAAAATTGCTCAAAGATTCGGGGTATATCACCCTCTTTTATTCCTTTTCCCTGGTCTTGAATTTGGATTATAGCTTGTTTACCTTGGCTGTATGCAGAAATAAATATTTGAGAATTGGCTGGTGAGTGCTTAATCGCATTATCCAACAAATTGAGAATCGCTTGTAATAGCCGCTCTGGATCGCCCTGGATAATTAGATTTCCTACGTTCACTTGTGTAGAAATTCCTAGAGTTCGCATTCGTGGTTCTAGTGCATTGACAGCGCGGTTAATTAATCCATGCAGCGAGATGGTTTGCTGTTCTAGTTCAGTAACTCCTGCTTCCAAACGTCCTAAATCCAGCAAGTCATGAATCAATCGTGATAAACGTTTGATTTCGCTTTCGATAGTTTGAAAAAAGCGATCGCGTAATTCTGGTTCTTCAAATGCTCCTGCTTTGAGTGCGTCTACTGTCACCTGAACGTTACTTATAGGGGTACGTAATTCATGAGAGACATTGGCTAAAAACACTCGTCGCTCTTTGTCTAGGGAAGCTAACCGCTCACTCATCCGGTTGAGTTCTGCTGCCAATTGATCTAACTCATTGTTCTCATGGATCGTCACCCGATCGCCAAAATGACCGCCACCCAAGCGAATAGCAAAATTCTGCATTAACTCAATCGGTTTTGAGAGACTGCGAGCAAAACGACTGCTAATTAACGCACACAGCAGAATCGTTACTGCTAGCGTTCCCAAAATACTCCAAATTACCCTAGCAAACTGTCGCTGAAGTTGCTCCAAAGTCATAGACATTCGGATTATGCCTAGTAATTGACCGTTACGCTCAATAGGTTTGGTAATGTAGAGGCGATCGCTATTTGATAAAACGCCTTTGGCAATTCCTTGCTTTACACGGTTTTGTAGAGCTTCCCGTATTCCCGGAACCTGAGACCAATCTTTAACTTGGTTGTCTAACTTTGGGTTAGAAGTGGCTAATAAACTGCCTTGTTGACTAAAAACACGTAAGGTTATAGTTTGTGGTGCGCCATACCTTTGTACTAGCACCTTTACCTGTTTAATATCTTTTTCTTCTAGTGCATCTGCAACACTTTCACTTAACGCACTCGTCCAGTTATCCAAATCTGCTTGTCGCGATCGCATGAAGTAATCATGGAACGACCAAAGGATATAACCTGCCATCATTGACGTTCCAAGAGCTGTTAACATGAGGTATGTGCCTAACAGCTTGGCATAAATTGTATTTAATTTAATCCCAGGTATCCAGCCTCTCATGAAGGCTGCTCCCCAGAACGACGACGTAATACTGCTTTGATGCGTGCTAGTAGTTCGCGGGTGTTGAACGGCTTAGTAATATAATCATCTGCACCTGCTTCTAAACCCCAAATTTTATCAATATCCTCATCTTTAGCTGTAAGCATGACGATAGGTACATTGGAAAATGCTCGAATCCGCCAGCAAACTTCCATACCATCAACTTCTGGTAACATTAAGTCAAGCAAAATTACATCTGGTACTTGCTTGTGAAACTGTTTGATTGCACTATGTCCATCGGCGGCTGTAGTCACCGTGTAACCTTCTTTTTGTAGCGTATAACTGAGACTGTCGCAAAGAGCCGCTTCATCATCTACAAGTAATACGTGTGGCATTGTTCATTCTAAATTAACGTTAGCTTTTTATAATTATATTTTGTATGAATAGATAGATTTTTGAAGATGGAATGCAATACAGATTTTTAAGTTTCTTCTCTTCGGTTCAGTGCTGATTACTTTGAGCCAATAGTTGAGCCTACCCCAATATAATACTCAATGGTGTACCAAATTCATAGGATACCATTGAAAAAAAGCGTAACTTCAATTCGCTAAGTTCCTTTTCTTAAGCTAAAGTCTGTTGAATAGCTTCTGCTTGCTGGCGCTTCACGAATTGCTGATAAACTGCCGGTTCGGGTTTGGGATTACGCATCGCAATCGCGATCGCCAGATATTAGCCTTGCTTGTATGCTGACATTTTTATTCACAGGCTATTCTCCTGTCGATCGCGCACGAAAAGCTCTGTTATGGGCATTAGGATTGACTGGTGCTTTATTAATACCTTTAACTGTGAGCTTTACTCGATTAGTTAGACAAGCAGAACTCGAAACCCATTTTATAAAAGCACTCCTGAACCGAACTGTAACTTTTGGGCGTTTGGAACTACTGAAAACTGATACTAATTGGCTGAGTAATCCGCCTCAAGTTCGCTTGAGCGTTAGCGCACAAGAACCTGTAACATCAAAATAAGTAAGTCTTTTAAAAGCGTTTCTCGAAAAAGAAATCGGGCAACATTTTCTCTGATTTTGAAGTTAGTCAGGTAAAAGAAGTCAGAGGAGAAAAATCAGATTCCCCTCTCAAATAAAATAGATATCGCCGAATTTAAATATGCGTTATTCAAAACTCTTGCATAGACGAAGTAATACTACTTCTGTAAATTCATTTTCACTCCTATGTCTAATATCTAAAATCCTATTATCTTACCTTAAAATAAATTTTTCATCCGATTTATAGATAGGAAAAACTAACTGAAGGTGGAGTTAAATATCAGGATTTTTTTATATACTTTTTAAAAATGACTAATTAAACAAGTAAAATCATGAATGCAGATATATCCGCACTCTGGGACAGAATCCAGGGAATGATTAACGGATTCATTGTCCTACTGCCGAATATCGTGCTGGCATTGATTGTCTTTGCAATCTTCTTCGTGGTGGCTAGAGCGATTAAGAGAGTAGTTAAACGATTGACTCGTGATCGCCACCAAGCTCGGAATCTAGGACTAGTACTGGGACGCTTGGCGCAAGGTACAATACTGTTAATCGGGCTATTTGTTGCTTTATCGATTGTAATACCAACATTCCGAGCCGGAGATTTGATACAACTACTGGGGATTAGCGGCGTAGCGATCGGTTTTGCCTTTCGTGACATTCTGCAAAACTTCTTGGCTGGAATTCTGATTCTCTTGACAGAGCCGTTCCAAATCAATGACCAAATAGTTTTTAAAGATTTTGAGGGAACTGTAGAAAATATTGAGACACGAGCGACAACAATTAGAACTTACGATGGTCGTCGCATTGTGATTCCTAACTCAGAATTGTTCACTAATTCGGTAACTGTAAACACTGCCTTTGAAAGTCGGCGACTACAGTATGATGTCGGTATTGGTTACGGCGATGATATAGACCGAGCTAAGGTGTTAATGCTTGAAGCATTGCATAGTGTGCCGGAAATACTCAAAGATCCTGCTCCTGATGTGCTGCTCATGGAACTTGCTGAAAGTACCGTTAATATCCGCGTTCGTTGGTGGATCAACCCGCCACGACGTGCAGATGACCTCGCCTCACGGGACAAGGTGCTTTCTACAATTAAGAAAACGTTAGTTGAAAATGGCATCGATTTACCCTTTCCCACACAGCAAATTTTATTCCATGACCAGACAGAACAGATAGATGGCGATCGCTCCCGTCAGCGTGAAGGTTGGCCATCTGGTAAAGGCAAAGTACCAAAACCCCGCAACATTGGTGATTCACTCAGGTTACTTGCTCAAGAGCGCTCCTCACGAGATGAAAACGGTAAGGTAGATGCTCAAATCAACGAACAATGAGATTAGAAGTTGTCTTTAAATTTTATTTTTCCAGAGTTATGTAGAAGATTGATCTGTCACAGCGATCGCGTCTTTCAAAAGTTTACTGCTTGTGAGCGGACAGCGCCTTGCGGTAAACGATTTTGTCACTGCCCGCTTGATAGAAGTCGCGTATCCGTGCTTCCTCCTCATAACCGCACTTGCGGTAGAAAGCTCGCGTGCGCTTGAAGTCCGGTGTACCCGAAGTTTCCACCAGCAGCACACGCCCACCCCGTGCCATCAATGTTTGCTCAACGTAGCGTAGCAGAATCGTACCACGTCCTTGTCCTTGGCGGTCGGGTTGGATAGCAATCAACTGTAGATTCCACGTCTGATCAGTCATCCGTTCCATCTCACAGTAAGCGACCCCCACCGCCCCGTTGTCATCGTCGGTAATCCAAAAGCGTTCGGCTTTGCCGTCTGGTAGAGAATCGCTGTCGCTGCTACCACCGAAGTAATTGGACAGCATTTCGCCAAGCTCCTCAAGTTGGTTCGCTTGGAACAGTCCGGTTGTATGGGCTAAAGCAATCAGTGCGGTTGTGTCATCGGGTATGGTCGGTCGAATCATCGCAAATTCCGTGTGTGTAAAATAGGTTAGTCTCTAAAGTAAATATCACAACAGTTGTTATGTTTTAAAGCAACATAACAACTGTTGTGATAAGATGTCAAGATACTTGTTTCATGTTGCTGTAAACCGAGGAGAGCTATGAGTTATGACGATCGCCGTATTGAAGTCGCTAAAGCGGCATGGCGGGTGATTGTCCGTGAAGGATTGGATCGTGCCAGTATGCGGGCGATCGCGCAAGAACTTGGCTCTTCGACCGGGGTTGTTACCCATTACTTTCGAGACAAAGAAGAACTTACCCTATTTGCCCTGGAACAGGTGTTTGAAAACGTCCTACAGGATATGAAAACCTGTGCCGAGGGACGACAAGGAATTGACAGACTAGCACAGATGATTTTTGTGGCTCTACCTCTGGAGGACATTGACAAAGCTGATTGGAAGGTTTGGGTGGCATTTTTGGGCTATTCTATCGGGCGCGATTGCCTTATTCAGGAACACCGAAAACGCTATGACTTTTTACGGCAGATTATTTGTCAAGAGTTAGCTGACTTACAAAAAGCCTTGCTGATTCGAGCCGATCTTGATTTAACCCTCGAAGCCAATGCACTCATTGCCCTAGTGGATGGTATTGGCACTGGTGTTGTCATTTGTCCTGAGCAGTTCTCCGCAGATCAACAAAAATATCTTGTGCGGCGACATATCAATGCTTTACTGACACACCGACATGCAGATACTATCGAACGATAACGCTCTTCCATCACTCTCATAAAACAATAATCGAAGCAGAAAGCTGAAACTATGACCCAATCAAGGTTTGAGGCTTTATTTTCTAATAGAAATTCAAAAATATAGCTAAAACTTGGAAACCGAAGTCTCGTAAGCCTTACAGCGATTACTTTCTCCAAGACTGATGGAAGAGGGTTAGGTTCTAAAAGATGATTATCAGTTAGTAGCTAGTTTGTCCGGCTTTTTTGCAGTTGGCGATCGCGCCGATTTACGTCCAGAAAGATCGTACAGTAAACCCATAAGTGCGGGTACGACAGTAGGAGTCAAAATCGTAGAAAAAGCCAGACCACCTGTTAAGACAATACCTAACCCCTGATATAACTCTGAACCCTGTCCCGGTAAAACTGCTAGCGGTAACATCCCCAACACACTAGTTCCAGCAGACATGAAAATCGCCCGTAAGCGATCGCTTGTCGCATTATATAAGGATGCATCAAAATCTTCACCTGCTTGCTGGAGTTGCAAGGCGCGATCGACTAGCAAAATGGCGTTGTTAACAACCACACCTGTAAGGATCACAAATCCCAAGGCTGTAATCATATCCAATGCCACATTCATTCCCGGAATCAGGTTAGCAATAACTAAGCTCAATAGTGCGCCACTCATACCCATCGGCACTGTTGCCATAATCACCACTGGGTAAAGGAATGAGCGATACAACGCCACCAGTAACAAGTAAGTAATCAAAATCGAAAATGCAAAGGCAGCAGCTAATTGACCAACAGTTGTTGCTAACTGATCTGCTGAACCTGACAGTTCTAGCCGATAGCCTGTTGGTAAACTGGCACGCAAAGGATTCAGAATTTCTTCTTCGGTACGTTCTACCAGCGTAGCAAGAGGGGCATCGGGTGCAAGGGAAACAGTAAGACTAATTGAGCGCTCTAAATCAACGTGGTTAATGGCATCGGCTCCCGTTGTTTCCACGACTTCGGCAATATCCCCCAGTTGTACTTGTCGCCCTTGTGCATATAGAGGTAATTGGCGCAGTTGCTCTGGGGTTTCCACAGCAGTATTTTGCAGTTCCACTGAGACATCTAATTCTTCTTTGCCATCAATGTAATCGGAGGCAACTTTACCACCCAATGCTGCTTCTACCATCGAACCAATTTCCGCTTCCGAAAGTCCTACTTCGGCGATGCGTTCGCGGTTGGGAATTACTTGTAATTCTCCTGCACCCAATACAAAGTTTGAGCGCACATTCTGAACCCCTGGAAGCGATCGCAATTTGCCGGTAATTTGCTTTTCTAAATCACCAATCTGATTTAAATCAGCCCCAACAATATCCACTTCAAATTCTTTACCCGGATCGCGGAATATAGAAATCCGCGTGGGGATTACAAAGCGGTATCCAGCAAAGTTACTGCTTTGGGCGCGTAACCGATCTACCATATCAGCGAGTCCTGTAGTCGTGGCAAATTCTGGTTTTAAAATAGTTGAAATACCTCGCAGTGCCCCTGGACGGTCAACATACATGATGCGCTCAACTTCTGGTTGCGATCGCAGAAATTTTTGCACAGGTTCAGATTGCCGAATCGCTTCTGGGATACTGGTTCCCGGTAACGGTTCTGCCCGCAATACAACTAAGTTACGATTTCCTTCGGGTAGATAATCGGCAGGTGGTAAGAGAAAAATACTAGTCACTAATAAAACAATCGGAATCGACAGCACAATTAACCGGCGACCAATACGCTTACGTCCCAATGACCAACTAACAGTAGCGGCGAGAAAGTTTTCCAGTTTGCTTTGAAAATGACGAAACACCGCAGAGGTTTTAGCTATCATTCGCTCAAACCAATTACCGCCCCGATATTCACCACCCTGCATCATTTGCATGGCTTCCGATTGTTTGAGGAACAATCCCGATAACATTGGGACTAAAGTTAATGCCGCAAACAGCGAGAATAGAGAAGAGGCAGAAAGAGCGATCGCCATATCAGCGTAGAGTTGCCCGGCTTCACCTGTCACCATTAACAATGGTACAAAGACCACTACATTGGTTAAAGTGGAACCAAGCATTGCGCCCCAAACTTCCTGAGTACCTTCAATGGCTGCTCGCATGGCACTTTTTCCTTGCTGCATGTGGGTGAAAACATTCTCAATCACAACGATCGAGTTATCTACAACCATACCCACAGAAAATGCTAGTCCTGCTAAACTGATGATGTTCAATGTGCGTCCCAATGCAGACATGACAATGAACACAATAATTGTACCGATAGGAATGGTGATTGCAACTACAGCAACAGTTCGCATTGAGCCAAGAAATAGAACTAAGACGATA
Source organism: Nostoc sp. XA010 (assembly GCF_020829625.1). Taxonomy (GTDB): domain Bacteria; phylum Cyanobacteriota; class Cyanobacteriia; order Cyanobacteriales; family Nostocaceae; genus Nostoc. The sequence goes on from NZ_JAIVFX010000009.1 coordinate 98,945, forward strand.
GTTGCTAGTAATGCTCCACTGATTAAGTTATCTCGAACGAACGTTACCGATTGATTGATGTACTGACTCTCGTCATAGTTATAAACAAAGCGAATACCTTGGTTTTGCCGATCAAATTCAGTTTGCAGTGCAGCAATTTCCGCCCGGATGCCTTTAGCCACCTCTGGGACATTCGCCCCAATTTGCCGAATTACACCGACTGCTACCCCAGGTTTGCCGTTGAACACCAACGCGCTATCTTGGGGTTTGCGTCCCATCTGTACTTTTGCTACATCTCGCAAGTAAACTGTGCCTGATTGGTCGCGTCGTAGGACAAAGCCTTCAATTTGCGATAAATCTTGCGATCTGCTAATTGTGCGGACTCGATATTCCCGTCGTCCGAGAATTAATGGCCCACCCCGAATATCGCGGTTGTTTTCTTGAAGAACTCGTACTACATCGCCAATTGCGAGGTTGCGATCGCTTAATGCTTTCGGATCAACCTTCACCTCGACTTCTCGTTCTTGTCCACCCACTAACAAAAATTGTCCAGTTCCCTCGACTCGGCGCAAACGGGGAATCACCACTTCGTCTGCTAAGTCCCGATAACGGTCTGCATCTGGTTGAAATCCTTCTTTGGTATCAAAGGGAATCCACATCATCGGTGAACTGTTACCACCCACCAGTTCTACATTCGATTCCTGCGCTTCTGGAGGCAAGCTTTCCACCTGTTGCAAGCGGTTGAGAACATCTATCATCCGCTCTTTGGCGTTGGCATCCTGAGCAAATTCTAAGGTAATGCTGCTGCGTCCAGCACGGGAAGTACTGCTAATTTCTTGGACACCTAGCACCTCTTGCATCTGTTCTTCGATGGGGCGGGTAATTAGGTCTTCTACTTCTGTTGGCCCTGCGCCCGGATAGGTGGTTGTGATCGTAATTTCAGGGCGATCGCCTCCTGGTTGCAATTCTAAGGGTAACTTTAGTAGCGAGAACACCCCGAACATTGCTAGCAAGCAAAACAAAACAAAAGTTCCATGTCGCCAACGAACTGCGGTTTCAATAAAATTCATATTAATTAGTAATTCAGAAAGTCATATTTAAACTGGGTTTCCAGTCTTTTAAAGAAGGAAAGTTAAAGGAGAAAGAGACGATTCTTCCTCTTTAACCGACTTCTGCAAGAAGTCTATGGAAGTGTGGTACAACCTATGTTTTAAGTTGGATCAACTATCTTTACAGGCGCACCATCTTGCAATCCATCACCGCCACGTAGCACAATGCGTTGACCGGTGCGTAAAGTGGGATGATAAATTGCGACATTTTTACCCATGTCAGAAACCATCTCGACTGGAATTTGTTTAGCTTTGCCATCTGCAACTGCAAAAACTAACCACTCGTTTTGTCTTCTGGTTAATGCATCTCGTGATACCACAAAGCTAGAGCGATTCGAGGGCATATTTAGGTTGCCTGCGATCGCCATTCCTGGTATTAATCCTGACGGGGGTTTGTTAATTTGGACACGCACAAGCTGGCGACGGGAAGCTGTATCGGCAGAAGGGACTACAGCAGTGATGGTGGCGCGTTGTTTCCATTGCGGTAGAGCGCGAGTTGTGAGATCGATTGTCATACCTGGGGTAACTTTACCACTGAGTTCTTCGGGTAACTCTAGGAAAATATCGAAGCGATCGCCTGCTACTAAGGTGACAATTTGACCAGAAGTTTGAACTAAATCACCATTGCTGATATGGCGAGTCTGGACTATACCAGATTCTGATGCCAAAATCCGAGTTCGCTGTTTTGCTAATTCTGCTTGAGCTAAGGTGGCTTTAGCTGCCTCTACATTTGCTCGTTGAGCGGCGATTTCTTCTTGAATCGGCCCAGCTTGAGCTTCGGCAAGTTCTGCTTGAGCTTCTAATCGTTCTCCCTGAATGCTATTCAATTGTGCTTGAGCTTCCACTAACAATCTTTGAGACAAAGCACCCTCTTTGACAAGATCACTCGTGCGTTTCAGGTTATCCCGTGCTTCCAGTTCTCGCGCCTTAGCAGATGTGACAGCCGCTTGACGTTGAGCAATGATTTCTTTTCGAGTACCGACTTCCAAACGTGCCAGATTGCTCCGTTGTTGTGCCACTTGCGCTCGTGCTTGGCTAATTGCCAATTGCTGATCGGTATCGTCGAGTAAAGCGATCGCCATTCCTATGTTGACGCGATCGCCTGGTTGCACTGAAATTTGCTTGACAATTCCACCAGTTTGAGCGCGGATTGTTGACTGCTGAGTGGCTTCTACTTGTCCCAACAGCTGCACACTTCTTGTAGCACTTCCAGTTGCGAGGGAGATTGTTTCAATTGGTTTTGGAGGTGGCCCTTGTTGCTGTGCAATAGAGGAGCGTGGTTCCCCACCAGGAGCTAACATCCGCCATAGAATAATGCCACCGGTTGCCAGAAATAGAATCAGCAATCTCCAGAACCAAGGTTTACGCGAACGAGTAGGTGCTAACTCAGAAGGCACAGAACTATCTGATTGGGTTTCAACCGTTGAAACTTGATTTTCAGAAGTATCCATAGCAATTAACAGTGGGCTACTGAGGGTTAAGGGCTAAAGATTAACCTTTGAAAGTGAACAATGAATAGTCAAATGTTCGCTATCAACAGTCAATTATTTAGATATAAGTAAAATTACGTTACCTTTCTTGTAGTTTATTGGATAAATATGACAGAGAAATGTCAAGGCTGGTCATTGGTCATGAGACTTCTGGTATAAATCAAAGATAAGAACCCCACCTTGCTTTACTGTGTATAAACAAATCTTTTAAAGTTACTGCATAGTGTAGGGTAAATTAATTTTTACAGGTCGATGCAACAAAGGTGCAGGTCGATGCAACAAAGGTGCAGGTCGATGCAACAAAGGTGCAGGTCGATGCAATAAAGGTGTAGGTCAATGCAACAAAGGTGCAGGTCGATGCAATAAAGGTGTAGGTCAATACAATAAAGGTGCAGGTCGATACAACAAAGGTGCAGGTCGATGCAATAAAGGTGCAGGTTGATGCAATAAAAGACGCGATAAATCGGGTCTTTTACCTTAATGTATTGGACTCAACTATTAATTCTTTAACCCGATCGCGCGGTAAGCCTAACTCCTGACTAAGAGCGGCTTCAAGTTTGCTCATCTCTGTGACTGGAAATTCAAATACTATCGTTGTGAGAACTGAGTTATTTGTTTTAACGTTTACCCGTGAAATTCCTTTTTGGGGAAGAATTTCCACTTTGATAGCTACTATCCTTTTCATAATCTGTCGTGCCGATTGGGTATCCGCTAGCAGATATTTTTTGGTGAAGTTGGAGCGATTTAAAATCCTATCTCCGACAAAACCGCTCCCCAGCCAAAAAACTAACCCAATCAACGGCAAGGACAACCAAAACACAAAGCCTAATGATCGCAACGCTTGAAAAAGTTGGAGTTGCTGCATGAAAGGTATAAGGTTGAGTGTTTCCCGTCACTTTTACTTTAATCTAAAATTAGCAAGCAAAAATTATGGCAACCTGAGCAGGATGTTGATCTTACTAGTCGAAGATGACCCATCGCAGTTAGAGCCACTGCGGGCAGCATTATTGAAGGTGGGGCATACAGTCGATGCGATCGCTGATGGGGAAACAGCACAATGGTTTGCCTTTCGCAAAGACTATGACTTGCTGATTTTAGATTGGATGTTGCCTAAAGTGAGTGGTGTAGAATTGTGTCAAGTATATCGACAAGCAGGTAAGCTGGCTCCTGTATTGATGCTGACGGCGAAAGACACGGTTTTAGATAAGGTAATAGGTTTAGATGCTGGAGCCGATGATTACTTGGTAAAGCCTGTGGATGTCCTGGAGTTATTGGCACGAGTCCGGGCATTAGGAAGGCGATCGCCCATGTGGCAAGGAGATATACTTAGCCTGGGCGATTTGCAACTTCATTTATCCAGTTTGACGCTCGAACTTGGTTCGTTGACAACTCAACTTTCTAGCCGAGAGTTTCAATTGATGGAGTATTTAATGCGTCATCCCCGGCAAGTATTATCTCATAGCCAGATTGAGCAAGCCCTTTGGAGTTGCGGAGAGGAACCAGAAAGTAACGCAGTGACTACCTTGGTTCGCCGCTTGCGCCAGCGCCTACAAACCATTGGTGTGAAAGATTGGATAGAAACAGTGCATCGGATGGGCTATCGAATAAATCCGCCGAATTTGTAACCACGGGGGGAGGGAGCAGGGGGCAGGGAGCAGGGGGCAGGGAGTAGGGAGCAGGGAGCAGGGGGAGCAGGGGAGGGACAAGAGGAAAAGGGGACAAGGGGAAAAGGAGACAAGAAGAATAACTATGCCCCATGCCCAATGACAAATGACTAATGACCAATGACTAATGACTAATGTTTGATCGTAGCCGTCGTAATCTTGCTCACTGGTTTGCCCTGTCAATGGGTGGAATTTTGTTCGCTTTTGCAGGGGTGGGTTATTGTCTGAGTGTAGAAGAACAGTTGCGGGTTTTTGACGACGAACTTTTTTCACAAAGTAAAGTTTTTGCTGCCAAGACTCAATACTCGCTTTATCAAAGTCAATGGAGAAATCAGCGCAGCAAAACTCCCATAGAAAACGGAGCATCTTTAAATGGTGGCCTAATATATGCGCGATGGTACAACTCTGATAAACAACTTTTGCAATCTATCGGTTCATTGGGTAACAACCAGTTGACAGCAGAACCAGGATTTCAAACGCTACAACTACCACTAGGTGCTGAATATTTGATAAGAACCTGGGTTCGCCAAGTCACAATTCCTATTTTTGAAGATAAGCGGCTCATTGGCTACTTCCAAGCAGCAGTGCCAATGAACTCTCTACGCGTTAATCTGAACCAAGCCCGCTTATTTTTAACTTTTGGGGTTCCTGTGACTTTTGGTGTAATAGGCATTACAGGTTGGTTTTTGGGCGGATTGGCGATGCGACCAAGCCTGCGTGCTTATCAGCAATTGCAGCGATTTACAGCCGATGCTTCTCATGAACTACGTACACCTGTTGCTACGATATTGAGCAATGCCCAAGTCGCCCTGATGCCCCCCGAAGACCCCGTGGAGCAAAGATTGCGGTTGCAAAATATCGCTCAAACTGCTAAGTCCATGAGTACGCTGATCAATGATCTGCTTTTTTTGTCGCGTCATGATGGTTCCCTTGCGGAAACCGTATTAAAACCCATTGATTTGTGTGAGATATTGCGATCGCTTCTCCAAGATTTCGCAGCCCTTGCTCCTGCCCAAAGCCTCAATTTCAATGCTCACCTTCCAGAGCATCCCATCATGTTAAAAGCCGATGCTAATTTGCTCAAACAAGCTGTGATTAATCTTCTGACTAATGCCTTTAAGTACACACCAGCAGACGGTAAGGTAGAATTACATCTTTTTACCCAGTCTCACTACGCAGTAATTCAGGTCAAAGACAACGGGATTGGCATTCCCTCCACTGATTTGCCACATATATTTGATCGTTTTTATCGTGTAGATACTGTCCGATCTCGGCAAACAGGCGGCTTTGGACTTGGACTTGCGATCGCTCAACAAATTGTGCAACGATACGGAGGGCAAATTACTGTAAATAGTATGCTTGGTCAAGGCTCCACATTTCAAATTAGTCTTCCCCTGAAACTTTGACAACTTTTTAAAATTCAATCTGAGACTAGGCATAGATAAATTACATAATATGATGATTTTGAAACAAAATATTTTGATAGCGTTCGCTCTTACTTGTGTAATATCGGGCACTACCTACAATATATCTACATTGGTCGAATATCATAAAGTTGTTTGGCTGCGGCTTTGCTTTGGCTTAAACTGCTGCTACGCTTTCTTAAGGCATTTAAAGTATTTGCAACTGCGGCATCAATTTTAGTTTCAGAGGTATTGGCTTGTGTATAATGACGTAAAGAATTTTTACCAGGCAACTTGATAATAATTTCTAAGTGATCGCTTAAAACTATAGGATAAATAACCGCCGCATTCGGATCTAAATTATCAATACTTACAGTTGGTGCTAGGGAACAAGCATCGCGGAAGAAATTATCTAACTCAGCCATTTGTAGTGCTTCGATGACGTTTCGCGCTTGACTTAAATTTTCTGTATTGGGTTCGGGTTCCCGTAGCCTCGACTTGGCGAAGGGTGGTAATTTTTTCTGCAATGGCTATGCTTGTGGTCATGGTTAAATTTACACTACTTCCTTAATATCAGGATAATTGAATTAAATACTGTTGCCCTCACGTACATGAATACTCAAATACGCACCAATTCTCCAGATATTTACTCGATTTTGAGTCAAACTCAACGCTTGCGAGTTAGTGATGGAGAGATTAAACCCATTTTAGACGGCTGCTCAAATACTTCAAAGTTGCTCGTGCTGATTTGGTCGCAGTTAGGAGATTTTGATAATTTAGAATACGCTTGGTGGCTGCGAAGAGAATTTGAAGAGATTGAAGCAAGAGGAATCACAATTCGCGCTATTGGAATTGGAAACCGCAATTCTGGGATCAAGTTTTGTGAATATACGGGCTTCCCTCAAGAATGGTTGTTTGTGGATGCAAAAGCTGAAATTCACGCTTTTTTGGGGCTTTATCGCGGTTTGACTATACAATTCCCAATGTTATCAACGTCACAAAAAGCTTGGCTGAATTTAATACTAATGTGTGCTGGGATTGCTAGCCCGGGAACTCTGAAGGAAGTTTTTCGAGGTTATAAAGGTGATAAAAAAGCTCCTCAGTTAATTGCTGATGAAGAAGTTGTCAGGAATACACCTTTACCACCAATAAAAGGTTCATTTTTCAAAGCTGCTGGAGGAAAAGGCTTTCAGCGTCCTTTTGAATTAGCAACCCTGCGTCTGCGGAATATGACCGAAGTTTTGAGCAACTGGAATATTTATGTACCAGATTCATCTTATTTGACACAACGGGGAGGAACTTTTCTATTTGATTCTCAAGGAAAATTAATTTACGAACATCGCGATCGCGGTATTCTTGGTTTTGCTGAAAATATGAGTAATCCCTTATCTTTTTTGTATAAGTAATTCATTATCATCGAAAAAACGATTACGGATTGCAACAAATGGAACTCCCCTTGTTCCAAATGATTTATTAATTGCACTTGTGTTCTGAACCAACGGACTTGTGTTCCAAACCAACGGACTTGGGTTCTAAAGCAAAACTATCAAAATTTTTCCAGATGCTCTAGTGATCGTGGGCGAAACCCTAGTAGCGATCGCTCCATACCTTCTGGATTCGGAATTATTACTTTCAAACAACACATACCAAAAGTTATCTCGTAACATTTAACATTCATTATTCTGTAATTTGCATTCCAAAAGGCAAATCTACCAAGGGCGATAATGCCTACTGGTACAATAACAGAAGCATGAAGCCGTGAATGCAAAACTCCTTATTTCTCCTCAAGAACTAACTTCACTTTTAGCAGAAAATTCATCACAGACTGTCATTATCGATACGCGAAGTCAAGAGGATTATTTTATTTCTCATATTCCTGAATCCATAAATATTAGAGATTTTTTCACCTATCTTTTAGAGAATTCTTCTCCAACAGGATTAAAGGAACTGCAAGAGTATTTTGCAGAAATTATGAGCAGAGTAGGAATATCTGGTTCAGAACAGTTAATTGTTTATGAAGATGCTTTAAATAAAGGTTATGGCCAATCTTGTCGAGCAGCTTTCTTGCTGAAGTATTTGGGTTGCGCTCAGGTATCTATTTTACACGGAGGATATAGAGCATGGCTCAAGGCAGAATTACCTACTACCGATGAAGTCTCAAAGCGTGAAAGCAGCATATTTAGATTGCATGCCAACGCTGACATCATGGTGACTACTACCGAGATGTTGCAAGCAATTGACAATCCAACAATTATTAAATTAGATGTGCGCGACAGTTCAGAATGGCTTGGGCTGAGTTCTTCTCCCTATAATCCTGATTTTTGTCCTCGCAAAGGTAGAATCCCTAATGCAGTATGGTTAGAATGGCATCGTCTGATGAATTCTGAATTAGAAATCCCTACGTTTCGCTCGCCAGAAGAAATCCGAGAAATTTGTCAATCACTAGGTATTACTTCAGAGTCCATTGTGTACATTTACTGCTTTAAGGGTTCAAGGGCTGCTAATACATTAATAGCCCTTGAAGAGGCAGGAATTTCTGCTAAAAATTATTTTGGCTCTTGGAATGAATGGTCTCGTGACTTTTCATTACCCATTGATAAAAGATAAATAAGAAAGATTAGGCACACAATTCATGAATTAAAAATACTGTAAATCTTCCTATAGCAGTCCTAAATCATTTGTGAAAATTATATATCTCTTTTTTCTTTCTTCCCTTTGCACCCTTAGCGTACTTTACAGGTTGTTTTCTTATTTATATTTTTCACGAATCAAATAGGACTGCTATAGTAACTAATCCCTTTTATTTACTGAGCTTTATTGTCTAATCAAACATCAACATTTATCTGTTCTATCTGTCTAGCAGCTTTATCCCAAAGCTTTGCTGAAGTCTCATCTTGCCAATGAGTTCTCAGATTTTCCGCTTTTTTGTGACATATTCGTTCTAACATTTCTAATATTGCAGATAATGTCAATTTATTAATTAATGTTTCTAAAATCTCCATATATTCTCTGTGCATGATATTTACCTCCTTAACGTCATCTGATATATTTTGATAAAATTCATCTACATGTGCTTTACGTTCTCAAAGAATAGATTAACATTGATTGTAGATTACTAATATCCTTGCCAGCTTTTACACCCAGTTTAGCTTATTTTAAATACTCAATGTTGATAATTTATTTTTAACAGATTAAAAAACTGTTTAATTCAAATATTTTCTCACAACTTCCTCAATTCTTTTACCTAACTTCAAAATAAGTAGGATAACTAGAAAGTATGAATTGTAATGCGATAGGCTACGCCCCGCCAGAGGCGATGGCTTCTCTCCGTTCGCGCAGCGTGTCGCAGACAGACGCTACGTGAACGCCCGCCGATCGCTATTGGTTACGGTCATGAGTTGCGTAGTGATGATGGTATCGGTCAACGATTAGCTAAAGCGTTGCAGTTATCAAACATGAAATCTATTGCTGTTTACTAACTCAGCCCTGAACTTGCTGAAGTTTTGGCTAATACTGTTTTGGCAATCCCTTATTTATATTTTCCTCTGCCTAGAGTCACAAAAGAAGGTTAACCCGGATTTCTGACAAACTAAGGATCATCTCTACAGTATAACCAGCAAAAATTATTAGTCATTGAAATGTATATTCAATTTTTCGTAAGTATCTTATAGCCTCTAAATCAGGTATTTATAAGTATTTTAGTGAATGGCATTAATGCATTTATTTACTATTAAACATGTTGATGAAGGAATGGGTTAGGATTGGCGATCGCTCGTCAAATGGTCGTTGGCAAACATGGCGGGGCGATAGCTGTAAAGTCAACTTGAGCACAAGACATAGCGTTGATCCTTTACTGATAAGTAAATGCTCTTAAGTTTAAGTTAGTTTTGTAGCCAATTAGGGAAAACTATTCTTAGTAAACATCGTACTTAATTAAAAAATTTTGGTGTGTCACTGACTTTTGCTTAACTAAGTATCATTCATGCTTGCCCTATCTAACAATTTAGGAAATAACACCATCATGATTCACACATCTTCGCTCGACGAACAAATAAAATCCTTAGAATTACCGATCGAGCGCGATCAGTTTCTGCGTACAATGATTAGAGAATTGGCTGGAACCCTACAAGATGTCGTTGGGATTGAACAGGCAGAAGGCTTTTTGAATGTGGTCGGCTATCGAACAGGTCAACATGTCAATCAGGTCTACCAGAACGCTTTGCAACTGTCAAATCTTTCTCGTAGCCAGGTAACTGCCGTCCTCATAGATTGGAAACGCCGGATTCAAGGCGACTTTTACGTGATTGAAGAAACTGATGAGAAGATCGTTTTAGGCAATCGCAAATGCCCCTTTGCAGAACAGGTAGAAGGGCGCGAAGCCATGTGTGTCATGACATCTAATATATTTGGCGCAATCACAGCCGACAACCTTGGCTACGCTAGAGTCGAGTTACAGCAAACGATTGCTAGAGGCGCACAAGAATGCAAAATCGTCATTCATCTTAAACCTAGCGAAGTATTAGACGAGTTTGTAGCACAAGAATACTTCAAAGCATAGTAGTAGCCTCAAACGATAAAGATCCCTGCTTCAGTACCTTCAGATCATGACACCCGATCAATTTTTAAAGTTTGCCCAGGTTTTACCAGAACCTCTGCTTCTTGTGACTAGCGCAGGTGAAATTTTAGCAGTTAATCAGCCTGCTGTCAAGCTCTTTAATAAGACCAGTAAAGCACTTATTGGTCAATGTCTTACCGAGTTTGTTACTGATTCTTCACAGAAAGTCATCGACTATCTTCGAGCTTGCTCTCAAAGTCGTCAAATGATTTTGGGAGTTTTAACTATCCAACAAGCCCAAGGAGAGGGAATTGCTTGTCGTAGCCAAGGATCTGTGATCGAGCCGCGATCGCCAGAAAGCCCAGCCATTAATTTACTGCGGTTAGAAAAGCGAACGAGCGATCAATTCGTTATGCTTAACCAAAAAAATCATGCACTGAGTAAAGAAATTCAACAACGCCAACGCATTCAGGTAGAACTCGCACAATCGAATGAAACCTTAAGACAAACTTTACTCAAACTGCAAAATGCCCTTGAAGTTGTCCAAACCGAAAAGATGTCTGGGCTAGGACATTTAGTCGCAGGCATTGCCCATGAAATTAACAATCCGATTAGCTTTATTCATGGAAATTTGACTTATGCTAGCGAATACTATGATGATTTACTAAAACTGATTCAACTCTATCAGCAAGAATATCCTAATCCAAGCCTAGTCATTCAGCAAGAAATTGAAGCCCTGGAACTTGACTTTATTCAACAGGATATCAAACAATTACTTCAGTCAATGCAGACAGGTTCCGAACGTATTAGCGAGATTGTTAAATCTTTGCGAAACTTCTCTCGATTAGACGAAGCAACATTTAAGGTGGTTGATATTCATGAGGGTTTAGAGTCTGCATTGATGATTTTACAAAGTCGGCTCAACCCTAGCAAACGGCATTTTGGTATTGAAGTAATTAGGGAATATGGAGAATTGCCTTTGGTTTGTTGTTCTCCTGGGCAGCTCAATCAGGTGTTTATGAATCTCCTGAATAATGCGATCGATGCTTTAGAAGAAGCTGAACAAATGCGATGCTCTCCGACCGATCGCAGCTCATCGCAAGAAATAATGCAAAATGATCCTAGTCGGATTTGGATTCGCACGCAGAAACTAAACGATCGCTACATTGCAATTTTCATCAAGGATAACGGTAGCGGAATCCCTAGTCAGATTCATAACCAGATATTTAATCCCTTCTTCACCACTAAGCCAGTCGGTAAAGGGACAGGATTAGGATTATCAATTTGTTACCAAATTATTGACAGCCATGATGGTCAAATTAATGTGATATCTGATCCAGCTTGGGGAACTGAATTTAGTATTGAGTTGCCTATTATTTGCTGATTAACTAATAGCATTGCTGTATTTATCTTAAAACTATTAGTTCTCATAATTTCATAATTTTCTGACATAAATACAGAACCTAAAATTGCTGTTGAAGATGTTGTTCAATATAATGATTTTAATCTCTCACAGATGCTAGAGTACAGAATTGTCCTAAGTATTGCCCTACGCAATTCACCCTATGACTACCGCACCCTTAAGCTGGCAAGAACTAGAAACTCTCACGGACTATCAAATAGATACCGTTAATGGTGTCACCAACGCTAGAGCCAGGTTGCGCTTGTTTGGTCAGCCAGAATCTGATGTGCGGGTAACACTATACCGCGATAACCACGCCTGGTGTCCTTACTGTCAAAAAGTTTGGTTATGGCTAGAGGAAAAACAGATCCCCTATCGCATCGAAAAAGTGACAATGTTCTGCTATGGGGAGAAAGAAAGTTGGTACAAACGTAAGGTACCATCAGGAATGCTCCCCGCGATCGAGCTAGATGGACGGATTATTAAGGAAAGCGATGATATTTTGATCGCTTTGGAAAAGGTATTTAACCCATTGAGCCAAGGGATGGAAGACCTCACGGTGCTTCCTCTACGTCAATTAGAACGACTTTTATTTAGAGCCTGGTGCGCTTGGCTGTGCTCTAGAACCGATTCCTCTCAACAAGAACAACGCAACCGAGAACAATTTATTAAAGTGGTGGCTAGGGTCGAGGAGGCTCTCGCTCGCACCTCAAGTCCTTACTTTCTAGATAGCTTCGGCATCGTTGATGTCATTTTTACGCCATATCTCGAACGGATGAATGCGAGCCTTTACTACTATAAAGGCTATTCCCTGCGTTCGGAAAACCCTCGCTTGAGCGCATGGTTTGCGGCAATGGAAAGCCGACCGACTTACTGCGGTACCCAGAGCGACTTTCACACCCACGTACATGATTTACCGCCCCAGATGGGGGGCTGTTGGGAAAACGGCGAAACCCAAATGCTTCTCAATAAAGCGCGGGTGGATAATGGTCCTTGGTTTGGGCTACCAGATGTTACTTATCCAGAACCCGAAAACTCCCGTATGGAAGCTCTTCAACGAACTATCGAACACCGCACCAATATTATCCGAGTCAACCCCTTAGATGATAAATTGTTTGATCAAGCGCTACGTTGTGCTTTAACACACATGATGACAGGTGAAGACTGTGTACCTCCATCGGGATCTGATGTCGCTCTACGATATTTGCGCGATCGCATTAATGTACCACGAGATATGTCTATCTACGCAGCCAAGCGATTGAGGGAATCCCTGGAAAAAACCGCAGCCCTTGCTGGTTATGGGCAGCCCGCCCCCATTCCTACTAAGCATCGACGAGATCAAGACCCGTCTAACTTTGCAATCAAGTAGGATTCAGGTATCCATCCTGGCAGATTGCGCTTATCTAACAGTTAACAGTGAACAGTTATCTTGGTTTCAAGCTTTGACATAGGGCGTTGCATAAATGTGGGATGAATAGGTGGTTGAAACCATTGAAAAGTTGTTCTTAATTGAGCAAAATCATCCCATGCTTCAGCAGCGCCGACATAGAGCTTTGTGACCCACATTACCGCCTTCTCTACGCACATCACAGATTTAATCCCGTGGCAAAGTTAACAGCCACCTGCCATTGCTTGTGACACTTGCGTAAGTCCTATAATTTATCCGAGTAGGCTTGGATACTCAACGATTACCAGTCACGTTATTTTCTAGGAATAATTCACAGCACAATGCTGTAGAGAAGGTATTGAGCAGTTGCCCTCTGTGCAGTATGAGTGGAATAGCAAAAGGCGACTGTATACTTTTGGAGTAGCGATGCCTGCGGCGGTAAACTACGCCTTAATTCTGGAATGTTGATTTTTTATAGCCAGTTTTCAGATTTAGTTAGGTCATCGGACTTGTCTCAGGATATTTCCCTATCTGTTCATAATAAAGTGGTATCAGTTTTATGTTGGAACAACAACCAGAAAATTTACAGTTTTCTATTAAACAGTTAGCGACAGAAGCGTTACAAAAATCAGAACCATCAGCATGGTTTGAAGTTTTATATGCCAAAGCCAAAGGGGATACAGCACAAATTCCTTGGGCTAAGTTAGCTACTCATCCTTATCTGCAAGATTGGCTGACGAATCATCAACCATTTACCTCACAGCAAAAGGCACTAGTAATTGGTTGTGGCTTAGGAGACGATGCCGAAGCAATAGCTAGTTTGGGATTTGAAGTAACCGCCTTTGATATTTCACCGACAGCAATCGCTTGGTGTCAGCAGCGATTTCCTGATTCAACTGTCAACTATGTAGTTGCAGATTTGTTAGCTATTCCCTCACAATGGCATCAAACTTTTGACTTTGTTTTTGAATGTCGCAATATTCAAGCTTTGCCGTTGAATGTGCGTTCTTCAGTGATTTCTTCAATTACGTCTGTCATCGCTGCAAATGGAACACTGTTGCTGATTACTCATGTTCGAGACACAGAAGTTGAACCCTCTGGCCCACCTTGGCCATTATCAAACTCAGAATTAGCACAGTTTGATAATTTTGGATTACAACAAGTAGAAAAACTCGTGTTTTGGGAGTCTAAGGGAACTGATGTTAAGCAAGTGCGGATTGAATATCAAAGACATAATCTCATTGAATTATCAGTTCAACCTCACAGAGTTTAAGTTTAGTCTCATACCAATTCTCTATGAAGAAATTTTTGGGGTGTAGACGGCTGAAAACTGCTATATCAGTGCGTTCTACGGCATTGTAGACATTCAGAAGATACCGCTTAACGGTTAAAATTGGTGGCGTAGCCCACACGAGAGCCGTTATTAGGCAGGTGCAGTTCGTTAATATAATCCTTCTGGTGGGGAAATATCAGATCCAACAGCCACACCAGTGTTAGTAGATTTAATCCCTGGTTTAACAGTAGGGGATTGTTGTTTTAACGATTGTAAAACAGAAGAAGAGTTATCTTGCTCAATTGATATATTGGTATTTGCTTGTTGCTGGGATATCAAAGCTAATCCTCCCATTGCATCAGCAAGAAGAGCTGTATAACCTACATATAAATGCGTCGGACGAATTTCCAATCCCATTCCTTTTTTAGATTGATACGAAAAGGGCTGAGTTACTGGTATGGCTGCTAGGAATGGCAAAGAGGCAGCTAAAGCAACACCATTAAGTCCTAAAGCATCTCCATAACGTCGGATAAATCCACGTACAAAAATGTCATCTGATAATTCTTTCCAGTTGCCGTTTTCTAATGCCTCTATCATCTCTGTTCGGATATGAGTAGAAAGCTGGATGTGTTCCAAAGAAAGCCCTTTGGACTGACGGGTTTTTTGGAGTTGTTGCCCAATTTGACGTAGGCACACTATGCGTTGTTGGGCTGCTCGTTCAGCTTGTTCAGCAAGTTCAGCTTGAGAAATTCTTTGATGATTCAGCAATTGTAGTGGTTTTTTCCACAGCGAATTTTCTGCTGTATTTTTAGAGGGTTCCTCGCGGAGAGTGCAATGCTCTTGCTGTATCTCTGGTGAAGAACTGACTGTTTCTGTGGCTTGCTTCGGATCTGTAACTGTTTCAACTTTTTGAGATTGTTGGGCAAATTGTCGAAATGCTAACCCGATCGCTTCTCTACCTACGGCTTTTAATAAATCTTGAGCCTGATCTGTTTCTGAACCTATTAACTTCTGCACAATCGCTAAAGCACGTAGATAAACTCCGCTACGATGCAGTTGTACTTCTATTTCTCCTAAAAGCGATCGCAACTCATCTTGAGAAATTTCAATATTCGGATTGTCCAGAATTTGCAAATAGTATACAGGAGTAGTAACCATTGTGAAAGCCTTGTATATGAACTCAATCAAAGAAAGTTACAATCATATCTTCACTATTTTTCCTAACTTCATCTTTCTTTTCCGGATGCTAATTGTATAATTTAATTTTTTTAATTGATCATCAACACTGAAACAAGTCAGTAATAACCGTAGCCATGATTATTAAAATAATACCAGTGCCTATTTGAGGAAAAACCTTGGGTGCGTACCAAGGGTAAATTGTAGAAATGCTGCTGCTGCAACGCCGTCTACTATTGCTAGTTCTTTATTTGCAATTTGCTTGGCAGGAGTGATAGTCAATTGCAACAATCTAATCCACTAGAATGGTTGTGGAAAATTAGTTTGGAGTGAATAGTAATGTTTCCTAATTTTCTACCATCACAAGTTAATCAACTAACAGATCCAAAAGCGATCGCTTTTGTCCAAAGTATTGAGAGAATTGCCCTTACAACCTCCCTGAGCCAACACCCAATCTTCACAGCCTACATTCACAAAGGTAGTGGAGTCACACCAATTTTGCTGCTACACGGCTTTGACAGTTCCATCCTAGAGTTCCGTCTTCTGTTGCCATTACTTGCTACTCAAAATGAAACATGGGCAGTAGATTTGTTAGGTTTTGGTTTTACACAAAGGCAAAAAGAAATAAATTACAGTCCAACTACAATCAAAATTCACCTTTACGATTTTTGGAAAACTTTAATCAACAGACCGATAATACTAGTCGGTGCATCAATGGGAGGTGCAACTGCAATTGATTTTACTCTCACTTACCCTCAAGTTGTAAAATCACTAGTATTGATTAATAGTTTAGGTTACACTAATGCTCCCCCTTTTAGCAAATACTTGTTTCCTCCTTTTGACTTTTTGGCTGTGGAATATCTACGTCAACGCCAAATTTTGGCATTAAATTTATGTAGTAAGTTACCTAATTTAGATCCCAAAATACTTTTGGCTATTCAGTGCGCCATGCTACATCAAGAAATGCCTGGTTGGCATGATGCCATGATTTCTTATACAAAAAACGGGGGTTATAGCAACTTGGCAGATAAAATTGCCAAAGTTGAAAAACCAACACTTATTTTATGGGGAGAAGCTGATAACATCCTTCCACCTGAAGATGCAGAAAAATTTCAGCGTTCCATTGCCAATTCTCAATTAATAAAACTTAAAAATTGTGGTCATGCCCCTCAAATTGAACAACCGGAAATTACATCTCAACATATTTTGCAATTTTTAAATAATTGTAATTTTTAATTGATTTAAGGGGACTTTGAAGGTATTAGTTAAAATCCCCATCTGTCAGGTTTATTTGTTGCTCAACTTGACAAATATAACAAAAAAGCCTTTTCTTAAACCCAAGGGGCAACTTGGTATAAGATATTGTCTTGACACGCCCGCTATTGGAAGTAACTAGCTACCCCTCAATCTATTACAAAAAGTTCACTATCCCCAGACGCAAGATTTCTCGCGTAAAGTCACAGGAATACCCGATAGTTGCATCGGCAAGAAACTTGCCAGCCAAACACTCTTTTGTTACCCCATAACCCCCAAGAATTTCAATTGCTGTTTGTGCATTTTTGATTGCAACATCTACTGCAAAGGTCTTGGCGGCTGGTGCTTTGATTGTGGCGGCAAGTTGGGGAGAAGTTTCTGCTGTATGGGCAGCATCCCATACTACCAGTCGTGCAGCTTGAGTGTTAATCATCATGTCCGCTAATTTTAAAGCCACTGCCTGATGTTGGATAATCGGACGACCCCAACTGACTCTTTGCTTGGCATAATTCAAAGCATACTCATAAGCAGCACGAGCCAAACCAACATAAGAAGCTGCCAGCCCAATAGCTACTTCTGGAAGCAACATCAGTAGTTTTGCGGCTCCTCCTTCTTGTCCAATCAGATTTTCCGCAGGGACTAACACGTTATCCAGATAAATCTCAGCATGATGAGAAGCTTTCCAACCAATCATCTGTGTCTTTTTGCCAAACTTAATCCCTGGTGTATCTGTTGGAACGTAGAAAATAGACAAACTTTCGTGCAATGGTTTATCCATCGCTGTACGGGCAATGATGAAGTAGCTATCCGCAATCCCAGCATTTGTAACTAACGAGGATTTTGTTCCATTGAGAATGTATTTATTGCCCTCGCGTGCTGCAAAGGTCTTCATCCCAATATTCGAGTCTGGCAAGGGGCAGAACATATCTGAGGTGGCGACATTAGGTTCACTCTCTGCGGCACTAAATAGATGGGGTTCTCCAGAATTGACAAAAGATAGTATTCGTTTTTGCTGTTCTTGGGTTGCAGCTCTGCTAACAAACAGTGACATAGCTGCGGTGAGATTAAAGTAGCTACAAGCAATGCTGACATCGACAGCGCCTATTTCTTCTAACACTACAGCCAAGTCTATGCAGTTTCCACCTACACCTCCTAGCTCTTTTGGAACCATCAAGGATGTAAATCCTAATTCAGCTCCCTTATAGAAAACGTGTTTGCAAAAATCCCAAGGTTCCATCTCTGGATTGTTAGACTCTTCAATTATCTGAACAATAGGCCCAATCTCGTTTTGAGCAAAGTCACGCGCAAGAGACTGCAACATCTCCTGTTCTTGAGTGAGGCTGAAGTCAATCATTTTTTATTTTGTCTTTATTTCTACAGTGCAAATATACAACTTTCTTTGATATACTATAGCCTTATAATTAGTATCAAAAATATAGGTTCTGTAACCAGATTTTCCTATTTAAAGTTTTTGTACAAGTAGAAAAGTCTTTGTATATACTAGCTTTAGGGTATGCACGTCTCTTTCAACAAATAAGCACAAAAGAAAAATAAGTCAAAAATATCTATAAAAAAATCAATTGCTATAGCCTATTAGGAGATATCTACTAAATTAGATAAGCTTATACCACATTTTTAGACAGGCTATATGAGTTGATTTTAATTATGCTCTCGAATTATAGGCTTGATTCAGTTTGATAGCTGACTCTTATAATAAAGGTTGTTCATGAGCATTTCTTGGTAACACCAGTTGGCGCTCAATACCTATTGAGCTAATGATACACGGAAGTCCAAAAACAACTTCACTGCCAACTCCATACCTAGAATCTGCTCTTACTGATACTGGAAATATCTGTTTTTCATCTCGCTGGATGGTATCAACTAACTGACAAACTGCTATTGATATGCCATAGCTAGTATTTCCTTTGCGTTCAGAAATTTTCTAGCCTCGCTTACGGGTTAAATTAATCTTTTTCGTTCTGCTGTCTCTTGAATCTTGTTCATTAGACTTGTCGCCTAATAAAGGTTTTGAATTTTTTGAGCCAGGCAAAGCAAGGGTTTCAGACACTAATTTTTTATAAAGCGACAAGTCTATTTTTCGTTTCCTTTTATGATGTTTGCGATAATTAATTTGCAATAATTAATAGCAGTCATAAGCTATTAACTTTCAAACGAACCTAAATATTATTTGTAGTGTTGCCGAATCGAGGGATGATAACAACTTGATAAAATTTCCTCCCCTGCTTCCCCTGCTCCCTGCCCCCTGCCTATCACTCTGTAGCTAGCCAAGCGCGGAGTACTTCTCCAACTGACCAAGCTTGAGCAATACAACCTTTAGGTTCCATTGGTGGATCACCATTAGATATTTCACTGATAGTTCCAACTCCAGCAGTATAGAGGTGATGTTGCATCGGTTCTAGAAATTGCCGAGCAATGGATGGGTTGTTAAACACACGCAAGTGAGCTAAGACAAATGAACCAATTAACCATTCCCAAACTGTTCCTTGGTGATAAGCGCCGTCACGATGAAATTGATCTCCACCGTAGTGACCGATATACTGCGGATCATCAGGTGCAAGACTGCGTAAGCCGTGAGAAGTTAGAAGCGATCGCTCGCACGCTTCTACTACTTGCCGTTGTTGTTCAAGAGTGAGCGGACTTTCTGGCAAGGATACGGCGAAGATTTGATTTGGTCGCAAAGAGCCATCGTTACCATTTGGGCCGTCTAAAACATCAAAACAGTATCCCTTGGCATTATTCCAGAAACGACTAAAACCTTTTTGAGTGGCATCAGCCATTGCATCGTAGTCTTTCTCAGGTTTTCCTAACTTTTGGGCGAACTGAGACATTGTTCGCAAAGCGTTATACCAAAGGGCATTTACTTCTATAGGCTTGCCAATGCGAGGAGTAACTACCCAATCACCGACTTTGGCATCCATCCAGGTAAGCTGCACTCCTGGTTGCCCTGCATAAAGCAACCCATCACTGGGATCGAGGTGAATATTGTAGCGCGTTCCTTTACGGTGAAATTCCACAATCTCCGCCAGTTTAGGAAATAAATCTGCTAATAGCTTGTCATCACCAGTCGTAGCAAGGTAAAGGCGGATGGCTTCAAAATACCATAGTGTTGCATCAACTGTATTGTAGTAATCTTCTGTGGGTGGCTTATTATCGTCAGGGAAACGATTCGGCAACATTCCTTTGTTGATATATTTGCCAAAGGTGCGAAGAATGGACTCTGCAATTTGGGGACGATTAGTGGCAAGCGTCAGACCGGGTAGACTAATCATGGTATCCCGACCCCAATCAGTAAACCAGTGGTAACCGGCGATGATGGTTTTTCCGTCTTGTCTGTCAACAATAAACTGATCGGCAGCGAGTACAAGTTGCTGCACCCAATCAGGAGGTGGAGGTGCTTGTGGCGATCGTTTAGCTTGCCAGTCTGTTATCAGCTTTTGCTCGTACTGGTGACGTAAGTCTAAAGCTACTGCACCCTTTAAATTAGGATTTTGCTCTCTACTAGCGACAAAAGTAAATGAGCTTCCAGGCTCAAGTGTGGCTTCAAAAGTTGCTGGATGAAGATGATCGTCTATATCGTTGAGTCCGCGTTCCTTTTCGGCTGCAAGTTCAAATCCGTAGTACCACTCGTTATTAAGTGAGGCATTACCGCTATCTGTCAACAAGTATAAAGGTTGCGCTCCCTGAAATACTGTGACACTGACTCCATGATCGATCGCGTTTATACTCATTCGCCAATGCTTGGCAGGCGATTCTTGAGCATGGGTTCTGCTGTGATAATCGCGGTGATTAACAAATGCTTTGACTGATAATTTAAGCGATCGCTTTGCTTGTCGCAAGTAATAATGAATATATGTAGTATCAGATCCAGCCTGCATCCAGATGCGTTTCTCTAATAACGCACCTCCACAAGCAAAGCTCCATACAGGTACTGTTCCTTCTAAATAAAAGCTTTCGATATGATGATAACCTTGAGGATCAACTGTGCCATTTGACCAACGATTTGCAAACAGTGGATAAGAGTTGCCTTCATACTCTGCTGTATCATCTAGCTTTGCTAATAGTACGGTTCGCTGCAACGGTGGTTGCAGTGCAGCCACAAGTAAACCGTGATAACCCCGTGTTGATAAACCTGCTACTGTACCCGAAGCATAGCTGCCACTACCATTGGTTACTAACCACTCACGCGACTCTGCTGCATCAATATTTCCACAAATTTCCCGTCCAAAGTTGATGCTCATAAATGTACCTCATTATGTCACCAATATCTCAATTTTTGTTTCCACATCAATAACTTTTATTAATTCCAACTCACAAACTTTGATACTTTAGAGTCTACTATTAAAGCTTATAAACAACGGTTTGATATTGAGCGGAGGCGGAGTGGCTCCGACTCCGAGAAATGTTTAGAGATTTTAAAAGCGGTGGTTATAACTTAGAAGATACTAATGCATCAGGAAAACGGCTAATTTATCTAATATTATTAATCTCACTTGCCTATACGGCTGCAACTATATCTGGTCAAAAAATTAAACGCATGGGTGTTCAAAAATATGTTGGACGAATTAAAGAATTCTTAAGGATTGTTCGACGACATAGTAGTTTTTATATTGGGTTATATGGCCATAATTGGGTCAATTTCACAGAAAGTTCCTATGAGTTAGTCACCGAATTATTGAGATTAAGTCCTAATAAGCGTAAGTACTACCAACAAGGACAGAGAGCTATGAGGCTTATTCTATCTGCATCATAGCCCTTTTTGTCCCCCCGTAAGGCATACTATCACTACGAATTTTGGAGCGAGGGCGTGGATACCGAAACACCTCGGATTGTAGATGGAGGCTAGCCGCCCGTAAGGAAGACTGTCAAACTTGTTTCATGTGTGAGGCGTATTGTCCTGCGGATGCACCCTATGTTGCGCCTGAATCTCATACTAATGTTGCAGTCAATGAGGATGATTTAATTGAAAGTGGCATTATGGGTGAATATCGTCGCGTCTTGGGTTGGGGATATGGCAGAAAAAACAATAGTGAATTGGATACGGCTCATAAACTGCGCCAATTACCGTGTCCTTATCAAAGTTAATTTGAACTCTCTAAAACACTTTGTGTTGTAGTTCTGGAAATACTTTAGAGACTTTATTCAAAAGATAATCGCCATAAGTCCCGCGAAATTCGTGGACACTGGCTTTATCCCAGCGATCGCTTTTATCATCATTTACTACTACATCGTTCAGTTCAATAGGTTTGACTTCAACGTTGAAATTGGGATCAAAGAAGAACGGGAACGACAAGCGATGACTTGTCGATAAGTTCTGAACGCGGTGGGGTGTTGAACGATACAGTCCTTGTGTCATGCGATCGAGCATATCCCCAATGTTGCATACGAATGAACCAGGAATAGGAGGTGCATCTATCCAACCAGACTTTGATTTGACTTGTAATCCACCAACATTATCTTGTTTGAGTATAGTTAATACTCCATAATCTGTATGTTCACCAACGCCCCATTCAGATTTAGATAATGATGGATTGGGAGGGTAATTGAAAATCCGAAATAATGTTAATGGATCTTTTGTATAACGTTCAGCAAAATAGGATTTTTGCAACCCCAAACTTAGAGCAATACCAGCCATTAGGGTGTGTCCAAGTTTGGTCATTGAGTCTATATAATCCAGGACTGTTTCCCTAAATTCGGGAATGTTGGATGGAAAAAGATTTTGACCGTGCATTGGTACACCAGCTTTCACAAATGGATGGTCTTCTTCTAGTTCTGCACCGAAGTAAATACCTTCTTTTAAGTCAGGTCTACCTGATGTTAACTCGTTACCCACGGGGAAATATCCTCGCCATGCTCTACCACCAAGAGCCATACGAATCTTCAGTTTAGTTTCTATATCCTGCGTGAAGAATTGTTGACTGAGATGTTCTAGTTGCTCTTGTAGTTGTTCATCAACTCCATGTCCGACGATATAGAAGAAACCGTAACCTTGGCAGGCTTGTCTAATTTGGTCTGCAATTACATCATAATTGTTGCTAGTTTGAGAAACTAATGTACTAATATCAATGACGGGAACTTTTGAAAACTCTTTGTTTACAACTTGTAAGTTTGGCATACTCTATTTTTATAGTCGTTTTTAGACTAATTATATCGATAACTATGATATTGATGTTGGGTATGGCGATCGCTAGCCTTATTAAAATATTTAGACGAACTATTTTGAGTATAAATTTGTAACTTTATTTTTGTTATAAATAGTAGTAATAATACTACTGCTGATCAAGTAGTGCGATGGTCAAGGTGGCAAAAAACTGACTCAAGTTTTTCAGATTGAAAGTGCTGGAGAAAAAAATGGCTATATCTTATAAAAAGTTGCAAATTACATCTTATCTGGCTCCCAATTGGTTCGGATTTTATCAGGCGATCGCAGCTTATTTAGGTCGTATTTTAAAAGCAGAATTCCAACTACAACCAGGTGAATGTGATCCCTTAGACGATCCCCGGTTATTTGAAGACCAAATAGACCTAGCTTTTATTTGTGGATTACCACTAATTCGGTATAGTCAAATAGTTTCAAATCAATTCCAGGCATTAGTTGCGCCAGTAATGCAATCATCACGATATAGTAACCGCCCTATTTACTATGCAGATGTAATTGTCAATGCTAATAGTAATATCAAAAAGTTTACAGATTTAGCAAAAAAAACATTTTGTTATAATGACCTTGGTTCAAACAGTGGCTACAATTTACTCTGTCATAAATTAATTCAAGAAAAATATCCTGAAAGTTTTTTTGCCAAAACGCTACAATCAGGTTCGCATCAGCATTCAATTCGCTGGGTAGTTGAGGGATTGGCAGATTGTGCATCGATTGATAGTGTAGTGCTAGAACAGGAATTGAAAGATTTTCCCGAATTATTACAGCATTTGCGGGTGGTTGAAGTGTTGGGGCCTTCCCCGATGCCACCTTTAGTAGTAGCACAGCGTCTAGGTATATCTTTAATTCAGCAAATGCAGTTAGCACTACTCCAACCAGATACAGAGTTGCAAACAGTAATGGAACAGTTTGGAGTCAGACGTTTTGCCGCAGTGGAATTAAAAGACTATCAGATATTAAATCAGACTCCCAATCTTCAGTAAGCAAATTATTAACGCGCTTAAACTCTCTGGTATGAATAATTAGTGTGTGGAGGATAATTTTATTTTGCATCAGTTTTTAAGACATGGCATAGTCCCAACTCTGCTTTTGTGCTGACAAAACCACATCTTGATAAATTTTCTCAAATAATACTCGCTGTGCATGACTCCCTCCAATCTCATGCAAGCGTGGTAAAACAGGTTTCAGTTCCGCAACAGTCCTGTGGAAATCACCTTTGGCATGAGCTACCATTCCTCTAGCTGCGGGAATTGCTACTTCTATCCAACTCCGTCGCAGAAAGGGATTAATATTTAAAGTGTGATACTCCATATTCTGAAGCATTTGGTTTGCCCAATCATGGTGTCCGGCTTTGGTAAGGGCATAGACATAATGCAAATCCTGGAATGGTAATGCGTGTTCATCAATCCGGCTGTAAAGATAAGGACTGATACTTTGCCAACGGTTCTCGACATTTACACCGCGCAATTCTAGGCGCAATAATAATGAAATTGCTCCTACTTGGTCTTTAGGAGATTGTTTGTTGGCACGTTCCCAAATATGCGTATCATAGAGTTTGAGAACTTTCTGGTAGTTTTCTAACTGCAAATAATATAGTGCAATATGCCACCAGTTGTGAGTGTAGAGCATAGAGTTGCAGTTTTCCCAGGTGTCTGCAAAACTTTCCATCCAAGCTATCCCCTCATGGACTCTTCCCTGAGTTTCCATGACATGAGCGATCGCATGATGCGCCCAAGGATCATATCTATTTAAGGCGATCGCTTGACGTGCCATCTCTTCTGCTGCTTGGAGTTGATGACACTGTTCTAAACCAAATGCCACCATGCCGGATAAATAATGATTTTCAGGATTGCTTAGTAAAACTTTTTGGGCGATTTCCAGTAATTTATCTTTATTACCTGTATAAAAATAGTGATACTGTCCCTGCTGAACAGAAATCAAATCACGGGGAAACCTACTGGTAATTTCCTCATGAATAGCGATCGCTACATCAATCTCTTGATTTGCCCAAGCTGAAATTGCTTGCACATATAACTGTTCTCTGGCGGTAATCTTGGTGCAATACTGTTGTGCAGTTTGCAGATATGGTAGAGCTACCTGCCAAGCTTTGCGGTTTTCTAGGGTGAGATAATAAGCAGCCGCATAAGCATTAGCTAATGCACAAGTGGGATCTGCTGCAATTGCTTGTAAAATTACTGTTTCTGCATCTTTACCATAACCAAGCATCTGAGCGATAAAATGGTTAATTCCTGCGATCGCATTGGCTGAATCTGTTGTAACTACTAGTCCTTGTGCATCTTTAAGCATTATTAATTTCTTGCAGCAGATTTGTGAAGCAATTTCTAAACTACGGTAAGTCTATAGGAATAATGAACTTACAACCTAGAGTATGTCATAGCTACGATAAAATTGCAAGGATAAAACTACTGTAAATCCATAGAATAACCGTATTTGAATTTTGTAAAGGTATTTTAGATGGGTTCGCCCTGAAGCGATGGCAGATGGTTTAGCATTGCCTCTCTTTTACCCAGAGAAAGTCAGGACATTCACAGTCCTAATGTTTTAGAAGGTACTCTCGCCTACCTTTCCCCAGAACAAACCGGGCGGATGAATCGTAAAATGGTAAATTGGTAGTTGAGGCGACGGCTCAAGTTGGGCAGCAATCAAACATGCTACAGTCCATTTTTCTGGAAGATAGCGCAGATGTTCCCCATAGCTTAATTTATACCGTCAAACGCAGCCTACAAACTACCATCATCCTTGATACAACAGTGCATCGAGCGTTGATAGCTGACCCCTACATCATTCGTCAACAACCCAAAAGCTTGCTGTGTACGGCGATTGGCTATCAAGGCAAACTTTTGGGGATTTTATATTTAGAAAACAATCTTACTACTGGGGCGTTTACCAGCGATCGCGTCGAAATTCTGAATCTGTTATGTACTCAAGCTGCAATCTCCCTGGAAAACGCTCAACTTTATCAGCAAGCACAAGATACTCTAAAAAACCTTGGACAGACCGAACAATTTTTGCGGTTAATTATCGATAATATCCCCCAGTCTGTTTTTTGGAAAAACCGCAATTGTGTTTATTTAGGCTGTAACCATCGCTCGTCAAATTGTGGTAGAAGGACATGGCGGTTCAGTCTCCTGCACTTCCGAACTTGGACAGGGGAGCAGGGGGCAGGGGGCAGGGAGCAGGGGAGACAAGGCGATCTGAGTGAGAACTTGCAACAAGTCTTTCTTTCTGCTTGTCCTCAAGTTCTCTTCCCCATGCTCAATATGCATATTTTGTCGCACCTTTACTAGCAGGTAATTTGTAAACTTAAGATTTCCTTTATGAATAGACTCTAAACAAACTCTTTGAGATCATAAAACTTTGTATGCTGAATTAATAGGTCTTAAATAGTTCTTTTAAAACTGGTGCAAGAAGATTTTAGGTTAATTGTTGATTTGGTTTTGGTTTTAGGCGTTGCCGCCTGCGGTGGACTGTTGGCGGCACTTTTGCGACAACCCGTGTTGCTAGGGTATCTCATTGGCGGGATGATCATTGGCCCAGCCGGACTGGGATTGATTAAAGAACTTATTCAAGTAGAGACTCTGGCACAGTTCGGTGTCGCCTTTTTGCTATTCGCCTTGGGTGTGGAATTTTCTTTTGCGGAACTCAAGAAGGTAAAAGCGATCGCTCTTGGCGGAGGTGGACTCCAGATTGCTCTGACAATTTTGGTCACAGTTGTGGTATGCGGGTTAACCGGAGCCTGGGGAACCTTACCTGCTAAGGGGATGTTTTTAGGGTGTATTCTATCCTTGTCTTCCACAGCAGTTGTCCTCAAGTGCTTGATGGAGCGTAACGAAACAGAAACGCCTCATGGGCAAGTGATGCTGGGGATTTTGGTAGTACAGGACTTGGCGCTGGGACTGATGTTAGCAGTCTTACCAGCCCTCAACCAACCCCCAGAAACCATTGGCATTGCCGTGCTAACAGCACTGCTGTGGATTGCTTTATTCGCTGCTGGTGCAATAGCTGCGGGGAATTGGCTGATACCGCCTTTGTTGCGACTGCTAGCCCGTACCGAAAGCCGAGAACTATTTTTATTAGGAGTTGTAGCCCTTTGTTTGGGCATTGCTCTGTTGACAGAGTATTTGGGGCTATCGATTGAGATGGGGGCATTTGTCGCCGGTTTGATGATTTCTGAGGTGGAATACGCCGATCAAACCCTGACTTATGTCGAACCACTGCGAGATATCTTTGCCAGTTTATTTTTTGCCGCCATTGGCATGTTAATCGACCCAGTGTTTTTGTGGAACAACCTGGAATTGATTTTAGGGTTGGTGGCAATAGTTTTCGTAGGTAAATTTTTGATTATTACGCCCCTAGTAAAGCTGTTTGGCTACCCTTTGAAAACAGCGATAATCGCCGGTTTGGGACTGGCGCAAATTGGAGAATTTTCCTTTGTTCTCGCTAGCGAAGGGCAAACTTTGGGGCTGGTGTCCCGACAGATATACTTATTAATTTTGGGAACCACCGCAGTCACTCTCATGCTGACTCCCTTTGTGCTGCGGTTAGTGCCATTTTTATTTAACTTTGCCGAATCAATGCCTTGGTTGAAACCGTATTTACAAGAAGATCAGGTACGGGATGTGTCGGAAGATTTGCCCTTCAAAAACCATCTGGTAGTCTGCGGTTATGGGCGAGTCGGCAAAAATTTAGTGAAGTTGTTGCTGCAACACGACATACCTGTGGTGGTAATCGACCAATCAGAGAGTAGAATTCAGCAGTTGCGTGAGGCTGGGGTGTCTTATGTCTATGGCAATTGCGTGAGTTTACATGTTCTAGAAACTGCCGGGGTGAATCATGCCAAAGGAATGGCGATCGCACTTCCAGACCCCATGAGTACTCGTCTTTGCTTGAAACGCGCTCTGGAATTGCGCCCAGAATTAGATTTGGTTGTCCGTGCTACCCAGGATAAAAATATTGAAGTGCTGTATCAATTGGGAGCGAAAGAAGTTGTGCAACCAGAGTTTGAAGCCAGCTTAGAAATGGCAACTCATTTATTAACTAGCTTAGGCTTGTTGTCGCCAGATGTCGTCCAACGGGAAATGCAGCAAATCCGCAACGATCATTATTTAGATTTTCGCCCAGAGCGTTCCGCTACTGAAGTTGCTCGTGATTTGCGCCAAGCAACTCGCGATTTAAATCAACGCTGGTATCCTCTACCATCTGATTCGCCCTTAATTGGTATGAGCATAGAAGAAGCAGATATGCGCTACTTAACAGGAGCGAGTTTGATGGCAATTCGCCGCGCTAACGGCGATGAAATAGATTATCCCAATAATCAAACCAAATTGGAAGCAGGCGATCGCTTGCTGGTAGTGGGAGCAGATGAAGAATTGGCGGCTTTGGCAGAATTCGCTAAAGGACAAGCTGCTGTCCCCGGAGAAAATAGTGCTTGCCAGTGGATTGCAGTTAATGCAGATACACCAACGCTAGGTAAAACCTTTGCAGATTTAGATATTGGTAAGCAATATGGAGTACAAGTACAGGCGATCCGGCGCGATGGTAAATTTATCCGCTATCCCGATGGCGGCATGGATTTGCGAGTTGGCGACCAAGTATTATTATGTGGTGGCTTAACAGGTCTGAGTAAATTACAACAATTATTTGCCGTCGCCACTTCAGTACCCATTTCCATCCCAGTGTTGAAAGCTGGTGAGGCAGAAGCGCTCAAAGAGTTTCTGCCGATGGATAATTTGCGAGAATAGTCATTGGTCATTAATCATTCACAAAGAAGAAATGACATAGACGCCTTAGCGGCTACTCTTCTCCTGACGGAGACGCTACGCGAACGAGTTCTCCAACGGAGTACCCGCAGGGTAGGATAAATGACTAACTCTTGGGTTTGATATAAGCGATCGCCTGTTTCCAAACGGTGTGCTGACTGTTTGCATCAGCAATACAGATACACTGCGGATCTTGCCATACAACCTTTCCTGCCAGCACATCACCAGTCAGCAGCTTTAACTCTACTGGCGTTGTTTGTTTAATCAGGTTTTGGACTTGGATAATACTGGGTAAAGTAGTGTCAAATTCGGTAAGCATTTTTAGTAAAGATGAACCTACAAGGCAAAATAAAGAGTAACTAATCCTTGATAATTCATCCTTGAAGAAATGGCAATCGAATTTACTAAGTATCATGGTCTAGGCAACGACTTTATTTTGATTGACAATCGCTCGTCATCAGTGCCTGTAGTGACTCCAGAGCAAGCGTTCGAGTTGTGCGATCGCCATTTTGGTATCGGTGCTGATGGTGTCATTTTTGCCCTACCTGGAGAAAACGGCACTGACTACACCATGCGGATTTATAATTCCGATGGTTCAGAACCGGAAATGTGTGGCAACGGCATTCGCTGTTTAGCTGGCTTTTTAGCAGATTTAGAAGGCGAATCCCGGAATCAAGACTCATATCGCATTCATACTTTGGGTGGTGTAATGACACCGCAACTGTTATCTGATGGTCAAGTTAAAGTAGATATGGGTTTACCCAGGTTACTCGCTAGCGAAATTCCTACCACCCTTACACCCGCCCAAGAAAAAGTAATTTCTCAGCCGTTAGAGGTGGCGGGGCAAACTTGGGAAGTCACCTGTGTAAATATGGGAAATCCCCACTGCATTACCTTTGTGGAAGATGTCGCAGCAATTGAGTTAGAAACCATCGGCCCTAAATTTGAGCATCACCCAGCTTTCCCCGAACGCATAAATACCGAATTTATTCAAGTGGTACGCCGTGACTACTTGAAAATGCGGGTGTGGGAACGGGGGGCTGGGATTACATTAGCTTGCGGGACTGGTGCTTGTGCTTCCTTGGTAGCTGGAGTGTTAACCGGGAAATGCGATCGCGCCGCAACTGTAGAATTACCAGGTGGCCCCTTGCAAATTGAATGGTCAGAAATCGACCAACGAGTTTACATGACAGGCCCGGCCCAAAAGGTATTCACTGGTAAACTGTAACCAGCTTTTCATTGGCATTACTCAGTATTTCGAGGTTTGTAGTAAGCACTTTAGTGCTTAATAAATCAGGACTAAAGTCCTTACTACGAACTTTTTAAGATTCACTTTCTGCTGGAGATTGGATATGGGTATTAACTTTAGATTGTATAGATTCTTTATTAGAAATTGCTAGATATATACCCCCTACAATTAGAGCCAACCCTAACAAGTTAAAAATACTCAAGTTTTCCGAGAAAAGTATCCAAGCAAGAATCGCAACAATCACGGGATTGAGTAGTAAGAGTAAAGAGATAAATCCTGATGAAAAATTTTTGAGGCTGTATACAATTAGCCCATGACCCAAGGCTTCGCAAATAGCAGCTAAGGCAAAGACTACTAACCACCCCGACAAAGTAACTGGAAAAACTTGTTTTTCAAAGATTAGCACTACTGGTATCATCAATGTAGTTCCAATCACACAGCGCCACAGAAGTATCGTGAGAACTGAAAACTTATTGCGGATCTGCTCAATAAGTAAAAAGTTCGCTGCATAAAAAACCGATGATATCAGGGCAACAGCATCACCTGTAATATTATTATTAGAACGTAATAAATCTTCAAATCCGACAGCGATCGCACCGATTATGGCTAAGATCAGACCGATGATAAATTTACGCCCAAAAAATTGATTAAAAAATAGCCATCCTCCTAAAGTAGTAAATAGCGGATTGAGGCTACCTAAGGCATTAGCATTAGCAGCACCAGTCTGAGTTAACGCCCAAGTCCAAGATAATCGACCTAATACATGAACTAGACCCACTGCGATTAAAAGTGCTATATCTTTGATTGGATAAGGCTGCTGTGGTAATACAGGTTTATCACCTGTAATTTGAGTCCGTACTTGGTTAATTCCACTCCATAAGCCAAAGATAATAGTCGCTATCCATAAACGATTAAAAAATGTAGCAACAGCGCTCATTTCTCTAACAGCAACTTTAATAAATATTGCTGTTGAAGATAAAGCGAATAATGCAATTATTACTATGATTATCGGTAGGATTTTTGAAGTTTTATCATTTTCTGGTGTTAGGCTTAATTGATTTTCTGCCATTTAGTTTATATTTATAATATGAACCACCAAGTGCGCCTTCTCTACGAGACACTACGTGAACGCGGAGCGTCTCCTAGAGAAGGGAGAAGTAGTAATTATTTGGGATTACTCAGGTAATAATGCCATAGAAGTCTTGCCGCAACTGCTCGCCACGGTCGCCAGTGCTGTGTCATCGCTTCTAGTTGCACTGGTGTTGGACGCGTCGCCAAGTTTTTGAGTTTTTGGAAAGCGATCGCGATCGCTAAATCGCCTTTAGGAAAGACATCAGGACGTTGCAGCGCCATGAGCAAATAAATATCAACTGTCCAATCTCCTATACCTTTAAGACGCTTTAACTCAGTTCTGATAGTAGTTTCGTCCATTGTTTCCAGCTTGGTTAGCTCAAGCTGACCAGTTGCGATCGCATTCGCCAATCCACGACAGTATAAAATCTTTTGCCGACTGAATCCTATTCCTCTTAATTGAACATCATCCAATATCAAAAAAGTTTCTGGCGTCAGAGTTACAACAACCCCGCATAAACGTTTAAATACAGCCCTAGCAGCCGCTACGGAAACTTGCTGTTCCAGAATTATGCACAACAATGTTGCAAAACCTGGTTCTCTTTTCCACATAGGTGGTGGCCCCAGTGTTTCTAAAATCCAAGCCAAATCGCTATCAAGATTGGCAAGCACCATTAAACCACGGGTAAGACTTTCTTCAGTCAACGATTCTAGTTCAGGTGTTTGAGTCATCTTTGAGAAATTTCGATT
Organism: Nostoc sp. XA010; assembly: GCF_020829625.1. GTDB lineage: Bacteria > Cyanobacteriota > Cyanobacteriia > Cyanobacteriales > Nostocaceae > Nostoc. The sequence goes on from NZ_JAIVFX010000009.1 coordinate 130,662, forward strand.
CTTGTGTAAGCAGTTTTTGTTTGCGCTCAATTCCCCAGTGATAACCACCAAGACTGCCATCACTCCGCAGCACTCGATGACACGGTACAATCAGCGCGATCGGATTAGCGCCACAAGCATTACCTACAGCGCGGACTGCCTGGGGTTTGGCAATATTACGTGCAATATCAGTGTAAGTGCGGGTTTTGCCATAAGGAATTTTTTGTAATGCTTGCCACACCTGTTTCTGAAATGCTGTCCCACGGACATCAAGTGGTAAATCAAGATGTGTTTCACCTCCTGCAATGAAGTCGAGGATTGCTTGTATCCATTCCTTGTGTGTGTGGTCATCACGCATAATGTGCGCTTGGTGAAATTCCTGGTTCAAGATATGTTCAAGCTTGTCTACTTCATCACCTAGCTTAACGCTGCAAATACCCTTCTCTGTTGTTGCCACAAGCAAATATCCTAGTGGACATGGAGCGATCGCATAGACAATACTGATTGTCTTTCCAGCATGTTGGTAAGTCTTTGGTGTCATTCCCAATTGCTTAGGTGCTTTCTCATACAGTTGGCTACTTGAACCATACCCCGTGTCGTAAACTGCATGAGCAATTTCCTCCCCTGACTGAAGACGCTGCTTCAATCGTTGGCTACGTAGCGCATCTGCATATTGAAAAGGCGATACGCCAATTATTTGCTTAAATATTCTTTGTAGATAACTAGGACTCATTTCAACTTGAGAGGATAATTCTGAGAGAGTTGGGATGCGATCGCCTTGTGCTTCAATGTATCGACACGCTGCTAAAACTTTGGACTTAGCTGTATTTGGAACTGTTTCAAATTGTGGCTGACAGCGCTTACAAGCTCGAAAACCTGCGCTTTCAGCCTCTTGTGCCGACTCAAAGAAGCAAACTTGATTTCGATTTGGTCTGCGACTAGGGCAAATAGGTCTGCAATAAACGCCTGTAGAGCGAACACCATAGAAAAACTTGCCATCAATTGTGGGATCTCGATTGAGAACTGCTTGCCAAAGAGTTTCTTCCAAAACTGTTATCTGTTGTAATTGCATTTATGTCTCCTTGGATATATTACAAAGGGAGAAAAATAAATCTAGTTCCCTCCCCTTTCTAAGGGGAGGGTTAGGGTGGGGTAAAACCTTGACTAATCAGCTATTTCAGACTTGTGTGTACACCGTAGCTTACTAAGGGGAGGTGCTGCAGGCGGTGGGATTCTTTCTATGCGTCTTCATACAGACTTGGTATTAGGTAAAACTAGATTAAATGTATCGATAAAGTATTTTCTATCTGATTGTTGCGATCAAAGTTGATTATCTCAGTTTTTTAATGTACCAACTCAGATACATTCAAGTCCTCAATCCCAACGTAAGCGTGGTTTTTGCTCAAGTTAGAAGTGAGTTTATGTAATGTATCTCTGCGAATATTAGCTACTTATGGTTTAGGGTAGGCAATTACTCACCAAATTTCCACCAAATCTAAAATAAATCCTGGCAAAATACGTTCTCCCGATAGAGTTTTAGGACTTTGTAAAATCTCAACTTCTCGATTGGGACGATAAATTTCTACCTGTTGCTGTCCTCTATTAATTAACCAGCCTAATCTGGCGCCATTCTCCATGTATTCCCTCATTTTGGCTCGCGTTTTTTCTAAGGAATCACTTGGAGACATTAACTCAACTACAAAATCAGGGCACAAAGGAGCAAATCTTTCTTTTTCTGCTTCGCTTAAAGCATTCCACCGTTCCATTTTCACCCAGGAAGCATCTGGAGAAAGCTCTGCACCGTTGGGAAGTTTGAAACCACCAGAAGAGTCAAAGGATTTACCTAGTTTATTTTGACGACTCCAAGCTCTTAATTGATAAGTTAAATCAGCATTACGGTCACTAGTACTACTCCCCGTAGGTGGCATAATAATTAATTTCCCTGAAGCTGTCCGCTCAAACTTTAAGTCTCGATTATTTTGGCAAAGCTGAAAAAATTGCTCGTCAGTCAAGTCGATATTTAATTCGAGGGTAGAAGGTAAACTGACGGTGGTAGTATTCATGTTATCAGTTTGGGTGGAAGCGATATCTCTATTCTAGTAGTCTGTCAAGTTAACGATGCTAGGTAAATAAGTTTGTAGTAATGACTTTAGTCCTTATATTAAGCACTTCAATGCTTACTAAGTAGCAGGCTTTCGTTAGCTTGATGGACTAATATAGCAATTCTGAATCAACGCGAAAGGCTTAGGCCGGAACTTCTCCCTACAGCCCTTCTCATCAAGGAGCCGCTGTGTTTCGACTCCGCTCAATATAAATTCGCGTTCAGGCATCCTACGGCAGGCGCTAGCCTCTCCCTTTGTAAGAAGAGGAGATGCAAAGTGGAGCATCTGGCGTGCAATGACTATGGAACCATAACTAAATTACCTGGACATAATACAACTCAGCACTCCTGAAATGATTTTCCCCCTGGCAAATCGTTCACCCGATTGGGTGAATGCGATCGCCTCACCAGGAACTACTCTGAAAGAAGGTGCAGTTTTAATTCTGTTAGCGATTATGCCTACAGAATTAAAACTGTTAAATTAGTTATTCTGGCTTTTAATTGTACATCAATAGCTTGTGTATCAAAGGGTCAAAGAGTGGATGAAACCGTTGTAAAATCGCTGTATACACCAAATTGCCAGCAAGACGCTATTAACTTGCTTTCAAAACTTGCTGTCAATTTACCAGGAATGATTTTCCAAGTTCTGCAACAGCAGGATGGTTCTGTGTTAGTCCTTTATGTTAGTTCTGGTTGTGAATATTTGTATGAATTAGAACCAGAAGCTATACAGAAAGACTTTCGGGTGCTATACAAACTGATTCATCCACAGGATATAAAAGCTTTTACAGAATCTATAGATTTTTGTACTACAAGTATTACACCTTGGCATTGGGAAGGTCGCATCATTACGCCTAGTGGGAAACTTAAATGGATTCAAGCTACTTCGCAACGTGAATTACAAGAATCAGGTGATTTGCTTTGGAATGGCTTGGTCATGGATATTACAGACCGAAAACAAGCCCAAGAAAAATTACTTGAGAGCGAGGCCCGGTATCAAGCAATTTTGGATGCTATCCCCGATTTAATGTTTCGCATCAGCCGTGATAGCGAATATCTTGATTTGAAAAGTGAGGGAGCAAATCTCACTCTTTCGAGAGAAAAAATAGTTGGCAAACATGTGCAAGAGTTATTGCCTAGTGATGTTGCTGCAATTAGCCTGGAAGCGATCGCTAAAACTTTAGATTCTGGAGCTTTGCAAACTTGCGAATATCAACTACCAACGCCTTTGGGAGTCAAAGATTATGAGGCGCGGTTGGTAGTGAGCGGTCAAGATGAGGTAGTAGCAATTGTCCGAGATATCACAGAACGCAAACAAGCAGAAATTGCTTTACAAAATCTTGCCCAAAAGTTTGCTAAAGCTTTTAGTTGCAGCCCCGATTCAATTACCATCAGCACACTCCAAGAAGGGCGCTTCATCGAAGTTAACGACAGTTTTGTGAAACTTTCAGGTTATGAGCGAGATGAGGCAATTGGTAAAACTTCTTTTGAGTTAAATCTTTGGGTACACGATCGCGATCGCATAAATTTGTTACAGGAGTTGCAAGCCACAGGAGTTGTTCGCAACTTGGAATTTGAATTTCGGCAAAAGTCTGGCAAGATAATTACAACGCTGCTTTCAGCCGAAATCATTGATTTAGGTGGTCTGCCTTCGATTCTAGCAGTCCATCACGACATTACAGAACGCAAGCAGGTGGAAGCGCAATTACGTTTATCAGCAGAACGCGATCGCTTGTTGGCAGAAACCTTAGTAAGAATTCGGTCTTCGCTTAAGTTAGAGGAAATTCTTCAAACCACCGTGACGGAAGTCAGGCAATTTCTGCAAGCAGATCGGGTTTTTATTGGTTTAAATAATACCAAATTAGGAGCAAAAACTCTTGCAGAATCAGTAGATCCCAAGTATCCATCAGTCACAGGATGGTCTACTAATGATGAAGCTTATCTACAAGAATTGAGAAACTTACTCAAAGATAATGTTGTGGGTGTCATTGAAGATATAACGCAAGTAGCATTATCTCCCAAAGTCAAAACGCACTTTCAAAAATTTCAAACGAGGGCGACTTTGAGCGTACCAATTATGCTAGGTAATGAATTATTTGGGGCGTTAATTGCCAATCAATGTTCAGGCCCGCGTCATTGGCAACCAATAGAAATTGATTTGTTACAGCAGATGTCAGAACAGGTAGCGATCGCCATTCACCAAAGCCAGATTTACCAAAAACTTGCAGAACTTAATACTAATTTAGAACACCAGGTACAAGAACGAACAGCACAATTGCAGCAGAAAATGCAAGAAGTTGAAGAATTGCATCGGGTAAAAGATGTTGTTTTGCACACAGTTGCCCACGATTTACGCACTTCGGTGATGGGTAACTTGATGGTGTTAAAGAATTTGTTAAATCAAAAAGTGGGGAGTGGGGAGTTGGGAGTGGGGAGTTGGGAAGCAGGGGAGCAGGGGGCAGGGGGCAAGGGGGAGAATAAAAAATTACCTATTTCCTCTCTGCTTCCTACTAAGTGCCCCTCTGCTTTTTCCCAATCACAAATTCCAGTATCTCGCTCGATAATTGAGCGGATGATTCAAGGCAACGATCGCCAACTGACGATGATTAACTCATTGCTAGAAATTAATTCTTGTGAAAAACAAGGTATTGATATCAAACCCGAACCTGTGGATTTTAACACTCTACTGGGAGCAACATTCACCCAGTTAGAACCCATACTGAGACAAAATCAAGCAACTCTGAAGAACTTGGTTCCCGCCGATTTACCATTAGTGATGGCAGATGCGACTCGGTTAGAGAAAGTTTTAGCACATTTAATAACACATAGCTTGCAAAATAATCCACCAGGCTTAAATTTTATTTTGAGTGCCAGCGTTGAGGGCAAAATGATTCGCACTCAGATTCAAGATGACGGTGTGGTAATGAGTAAACTAGAGTGCGATCGCCTTTTCGATCTGCATGTCCGCGATCCCCAAGATTGTTGTTCCACAAGCATTGGCTTAAAAACGTATCTTTGTCGGAAAGTTATTAAAGCACATGGCGGCGAAATCGGTGTTATTAGTAACCGCAAGCGCGGGTTAACTTTCTGGTTTACACTACCTTTAGCAACATCTGCAACAAATCGCCCATAAATCACCAAAAAATGAGAGGGTGTTATTTATGGCAATGTTGAGTTAGGGAAACACCCTCAAGGTATGGGCAAAGTTGCTCGGATGTTAATGACTACTCTGTTTACAACAGTGCAAAGGTGGTGCAGACAAACCTTTTCTGCACCAATAAGAGATGAAACCACTACTCTTTACAGAGATTGGCGTAACCGTTTTTTGTGGCAGAGATTGCGTTTATGGTTATGGCTGGCGCTGATGTGTCTGTTGTCTTTTACTTTGCGAGACATTTACGGCTTGTTTTTTCCTTTTGCAGAGTTGCAGCAGCTGCCAGAAGTGCTTATAACTCAGCGCCTTGTAATTAATATTGCACTGTTGCTGAATATATTAATCTGCCTTGCTTTACATAAAACTAAGTTAGGTCGCGATCGTCCAGATTTATTATTTTTGGGGTCTTCTTGGTCAATTACTTTAGCATCGCAGTTGTTTGCAACGATCCGAGGTTTCGCGCTACCTGATACCATCGGTTGGTCGCTGCTATTCTTGAGTCAAGCTGTGTTGATGCCCGTCTGCTGGATTCTTCACCTGCTGACTCAAGCGAGTGTGCTAACTTACTATTTTGCTGTGAATACGGCACTTGGGCTAAAAACACCAATCCCCGACCATCCAGAAATATATAATGTAACATTCATTTTATACATTTTTTGGTTTTGTGCTATATGTGATATCGGTGTTTATCTGTACGATCGCCTGCAACGTTCTGAGTTTTACGCCCATAAAGAACTGGAATCTGCCTACCAAAAACTCAAGGTTGCAGAAGCTAAATATCGCAGCATTTTTGAAAACGCCGTTGAAGGGATTTTTCAAAGCAGTCCTGATGGACGTTACATTACAGCAAATCCGGCTTTAGCACGGATTTATGGCTACTCTTTAACAGAGGAAGTGACAGCAAATTCTACTGTTATTGAACAATTGTACGTTGATCCGAACCGCCGCGCCGAATTTGTCCGCCTGATGGAAAAGTATGGCAGCGTTTCCGATTTTGAGTCCCAAATTTATCGCCGAGATGGAAGTATTGTCTGGATTTCGGAAAAAGCCTATGCAGTGCGTGACGAAAAAGGAAAACTACTTTACTACGAAGGTTTGATTGAAGATATTACCCAGCGTAAACAAACTGAAGAAGAACTACGAGTATTTTTCCATGCAGTTTCTCACGACTTACGTAACCCAGTGCTGGGTACTTTAATGGTGCTGAAAAATTTGCTAGCACGTCCAGAAGAGAATATTTCGATTTCACGCTCAATTTTAGAGCGGATGATTCAAAGTAGCGATCGCCAACTTAATTTAATTAATTCGTTGATGGAAGCTCATATCAGCGAGGTGCAAGGTGTTGTTTTACAGCGTCAAGCCGTACAATTACTGACAGTTGTCGAAGCTGCGATCGTAGATTTAGAACCATTGTTAGAGCAAAATCAAGCCAAGCTGACAAATCTAGTATCCGCAGATTTGCCATTAGTGAATGCAGATCCCACGCAACTATGGCGAGTTTTTTCTAACTTAATTGTGAATGCGCTTAAACACAATGCGCCTGGTTTGCTCTTGACAATTAAGGCTACCCGTGAGGGTGAGATGATTTATTGTACTGTTAGTGATAACGGCGTGGGCATTAGTCAACAACAAAGCGATCGGCTTTTTGAGCTTTACTTTCGGGGTACAAGTATCCGCAATTCTGTAAGTTTGGGATTGGGCTTGTATTTATGTAAGCAAATTATCAATGCTCACGGCGGCGAAATTGGTATTAATAGTGCATTGAATGCAGGGGCAATTTTCTGGTTTACATTGCCTATTAGCTGACCTTTCTTTATAGGCAGGGGAGCATGGGAGCAGGGGGCAGGGAGGGGAGAAAGATACGCTCAAATCAAGCTGGAAAAAGGTTTCAGCAGCCCTAAATTTAGCCCATTCTGACTCCTGAATTCTTACCAGAAATCAAATCGGATTGCTATATAAATCTTAGTATTAATGACAAAATAATGTTATTCAAGGGGGTACTAATAAAATTAAGCGTTTTTTGTCAAAATTATGAGTAATATCATGTCTGCATAAATAGTTAGGCTAACCCCATCATGACTTTTGGAATCAATATTTGCATCTATATTTAGCGGTTAGATTTCCATAAATCTTATCGAGTTTGTTATTATTCAGGAAAAAAGAAATTAATAGAACAACAAAATCCGGCTAAAAGTGGCGATGTTATCTCATCATCACCTAACAAAGTAGCAACTAAAACCAACTGTGTTTTTTCTCGCCGATAAACTTCGACTTGTTTAGTAAAGCGATCAACAATCCAATACTCACGCACGCCTTGAACTGAATATAGTTTCAGTTTTGCTTCCTTGTCTCGAAGTTCGTTTTGTTTACCAGGTGATAAAACCTCTACTACTAACTCTGGTGCACCTGTCAAATGTCCCGCTTCATCTTCAATTTGCGCCAGTCGTTCTCGACTTACCCAAACGACATCTGGTATAACGCTATCTGCTTGCGAAAAAAGCACCCCTGGAGCCACAATTGTTTCCCCTAAACCACTCGAATCTGACCAAACATCGAGTTGTCGAGCAATTTTTACACAAACTTGTTGATGACGGCGGTGAGGAGTGCGAGTCACAAAGAGTTCTCCATTAATAATTTCATAGCGCGTCCACTCATTTTCGGGTAGAACCTCTAAATCGTAAATTGTCCAGCGTACTCCCTCAATGGCTTGGTTCATGATTGTCCCCATTTGGCTCGTTGCCTTTGTTTAATTTTATCTTTTCTTCAGACAAGGCAGATATGGTATTTAAATTACAACCATAATAAAAAGCAAAAGTTCAGGCGAAACTCTGTATGCTGACATTTACTCAACTTAAACCACCTAATGGCGATGCCGTAGTTACTTTTACTCTAGCGCTGACAGCAGAAGAACGAACCCGCAGCCGTCATCGCTTTGAAACGGAAGATGGTAAAGTTGTAGTTTTACATTTACCTAGAGGAACTGTCTTACATGATGGCGATATTTTGCAAGAAGAAACCCATAGCAGTTTAATCAGAATTACTGCTAAACCAGAACTAGTGTTGACTGCCTTTGCCCAAACACCACTTTTATTATTACGGGCGGCATATCATTTGGGAAATCGCCATGTACCTGTAGAAATTACTCCAACTTATTTACGCTTGTCTTCAGATTCGGTTTTACGCACCATGTTAGAACAACTGGGGTTAGAAGTTAAAGAGGAAATTTTACCGTTTCAGCCAGAATTGGGAGCTTATGGACAACACCATCATGCTCACTGATAGTCATCTTTTGAGTATTTTACAGTTGGCTAGTCCCGCTTTACCTGTAGGAGCATATAGTTATTCTGAAGGTTTGGAAATGCTGGTAGAAAATGGTACGATCGCTAACCACACACATCTGAAAGATTGGTTAAAAGCAGAGTTGCTCTACGGGGCAATTAGGCTAGAGGCGGCGGTAATGGTACGATCGCAGCAAGCGGCAAAAATGGGTGATCTAGAGTCGCTATGCCGTTGGAATCTCTGGTTATCGGCTGCTAGGGAAACAGAAGAGTTACGCGCCTCTAGTTGGCAGATGGGGCGATCGCTGATCCAATTACTTGGTAAACTAGAACCGCAGATTATACCTATTGCCAATACTGTAGGTAACCCTTGCAATTATGCGATCGCTTTCGGTATTGCCGTTGCCCATTGGCAAATCAGCATCCAAGCCGCATTACTAGGATATCTGCATAGTTGGGCAAGTAATTTGATTACTGCTGGTGTGAAACTTATCCCCCTTGGACAAACAGCAGGACAGCAGTTATTACTAAATTTACAACCATTATTTAGCGTTGCGGCGTTAGAAATTCTCGCGTTGGAGGATGATGAACTCGCCTGTTGTAGTTGGGGTTTATCGCTGGCGAGTATGCAGCATGAAACGCAGTATACAAGGTTGTTTAGGAGTTAGTCATCGGTCATTAGTCATTAGTCAAAAACTAAGAACTAATAACCATGTACCAAGGAAAAATGACAAAGGACAAATAACAATGAATGCATTTAGAGTGGGGGTTGCTGGGCCAGTGGGTTCGGGGAAAACGGCTTTGGTGGATGCTTTATGCAAGGGGTTGCGTGGGCAATATCAGATTGCGGTGGTGACGAATGATATTTATACTCAGGAGGATGCTCAGTTTTTAGTGCGTTCTCAGGCGTTGGCAAGCGATCGCATTTTGGGTGTAGAAACTGGTGGTTGTCCCCATACTGCTATCCGCGAAGATGCTTCGATGAATTTGGCGGCAATTGAACAATTAGAAGAACGTTTTATCGATTTGGATTTAGTATTTTTGGAAAGTGGCGGTGATAATTTAGCTGCTACCTTTAGCCCAGAATTGGTGGATTTAACGATTTACGTTATCGATGTTGCGGCTGGTGATAAAATTCCCCGCAAGGGTGGCCCTGGTATTACCAAATCTGATTTGTTGGTGATTAACAAAACTGACTTAGCACCTTATGTTGGTGCAGATTTAAGTGTAATGGAACGAGATGCTAAAAAAATGCGCGGCGATAAACCTTTTATTTTTACTAATTTGAAAACTCAGTCAGGACTTGCAGATGTAATTAATTTTGTTTGCACAAATATCTGTTGAAAAAATGAGAATTTAGAGCCAGGGCGAATAGAATGATGCCTCCGGCACGCCAAGGGCGAACGCGGCTATACAAACCAAGTCCGCCTAAAGAAAAATTGAGTGTTTGAAACCCACGGAGGTGGGTAAAGTCTCGTGTAGACCCGGTTTCTAACCGACCTTTCTATAAAGCCCGTAAATGACGATTTCGCACCCGTTCAGCACTACCAGTAGGAATCGCAGCAATTAATTTTTGCGTATATTCTTCTTTGGGTTCTTGGTAAATGCTTTCGGCTGTGCCTTCTTCAACAATTTGACCGCGATTCATAACTAAAATGCGATCGCTCATAAATTTCACCACACTTAAATCGTGAGAAATAAAGATATAAGTAAGCTGAAAATCTGACTGTAATTCTTTGAGGAGATTTAATACCTGCGCCTGTACTGAAACATCTAGTGCTGAAACTGATTCATCGCAGATGATAAACTTAGGATTTAAAGCCAAAGAACGGGCTATGCAAATCCGTTGGCGTTGACCACCAGAAAACTGATGAGGATAGCGGTTAATTGCATCTGCACTCAACCCCACCCGTTCTAAAAGTTCGGCTACCCGTTGGCGTCGTTGTTGCTTTGTCTTACCCACGCCATGAATTAACAATGGTTCCATCACCGCATCCCCAACCTTCATCCGTGGATCGAGGGAACTAAAAGGATTTTGGAAGACTATTTGCATTTCCCGCCGCAGTTTTTGCAACGGTTCACCTTTGAGACTAGTAATATCTTGTTTCTCAAAGATAATCTGACCACCCATCGGTTCAATTAATCGCAGCAAGGTTCTGCCAAGGGTGGTTTTACCGCAACCAGATTCTCCCACTAAACCTAGTGTTTCTCCTGGTTTGACATCAAAAGAAACGCCATTAACTGCCATATTGTAGCGTTTTGTACCACCGAACACCCCGCGCACTGGAAAACCAACTTTCAGGTTGCGGATTTGCAACAGGGGTTCCTTTTTATTGAAGTTTGCCAATCTTGCAGCAATCTCTTCAGTGGTGACTTCTGTGGGTTGTGCTGGTTCTTTCGCCTGAATTATTACTTGTCCCGTTGCTGTCTCTTCTGCACTCATGTAGTCAGAAACGGTAAGTAATTTTTGGGGACGGCGGTTGAGTGTGGGGCGACAAGCTATCAAACCTTTAGTATATGGATGCTGGGGACTGCTAAAAATTTGCCGAGAAGTCCCAGATTCGACAACTTTACCTTTATACATCACCGCTACTTCGTCAGCAATTTCTGAAATTAGCCCCAAGTCGTGGGTGATGAAAATCATTGCCATGTCACGGCTTTGCTGCAATTCTCGCAACAAGTCCAAAATTGTCGCTTGCACCGTCACATCCAAAGCTGTGGTTGGTTCATCGGCAATTAAGATTAATGGGTTGCAAGAAATTGCCATTGCAATCATTACCCGTTGCAACTGACCCCCAGAAAGTTCATGAGGGTAGCGTTCTAGCATGGCTTCTTTGTGTTCTTTAACCAACTGTGCCAACTTTGATGGTTCTAGTTTCGATGAAGTTTCGATATACTGCTGCTGGATCTCCTCATCGCTAGGTAGAAGTTTAACCTCTTGTAGACCTGCGATCGCAATTTGTCGTGCTTGGGCTGCTGACACATTTTGATGCCGCATAATCGCTTCTGTTAGCTGAAACCCGATGTTATAAACCGGATTAAGCGAACTCATGGGTTCTTGAAAAATCATGGCGATATCGCCACCCCGGTGTAACTGCATTTGCTGAGGAGGCAATTTTACCAAATCGATTGCATTGCCATTCTCTTGAGAACGAAACCAGATTTCACCGCCAGTAACTATACCGGGACTTTGCAACAAACCCATCACAGCTAGGGCTGTCACTGATTTACCACTCCCCGATTCCCCTACTATTCCTAGAGTTTCACCTCGATGCAGCCCAAAGGAAATACCATCCAAAGCTCTGACAGTATTGCCATCACCGGGAAATTCAACTTGGAGATTGCGAACCTCTAGGACAGTTTCTCTCATAGGAGTTGGGTAGAAATATTAACTTAAAATTATTTGATTTTAACAATAGTTTTGATGTATATGTGGATAAATTTGGTTTTTACACTCTTTGGCAGTTTTTCTGACATTGCATACTTCCACAATATACATGCATTTGCGATATAGAACTGCTTGTGATCTCTGCAAATTGCGATCGGCTCATGGTATTCTCTGTTTTCAGAGTTCCAGTCTTTACATAACAGCATTATAATTTGAACAAATCAACGTTTAGGTTAGTTATTAGTATTAGCGAATAAGTTGTGGAACTAAATGGTAAACAGCCTGAATCTAACCCTGCTAAAGATATCCTTCTATCTCACTGGACAGATGACCGCAGAACAATATACCTCTGGTTACACGAAGAGGCTCCTTCTCTAGCAGAACTTTATGAAAGTGCAGTGCGTTTAATATTTGAAATACATATTCCCGGTAGAGTTAGGCTTGTTAGTCACTGTGTCCGGGAGATTTGCAACCGATTAGTTTTTGTTAAAGTTGGCAAAAAAAGTGGTGGTAGGCTTAATTATGTAGACCGAATAAGTCAACTTACTACACTCTGGAAACGAAAGGGTTTCTCCATAGATGGAATACTTCCAGAATCGGGAATTAATTCTCAAGCTAGTTTCCCTTCTTCTTCTCCAGACATCACCATACCTCGCGATCTATTTTTTGAAATTACTAACATAATTAAAGAACACGAAGAAACAAGTTTCCAAATAGATGAAAGAGTACAGCTTTTTTTTGTAGAGTGTGTTCCTGAAAATCAATTGTACCAAAACTCACTACTTCCTCTAGTTAACCAATGGAAAAACTTTACAACTTGGTTTGTGGGAAAAGCACATGATAACGGGACAGTTGATGCAGATTACAATGAGGAACGTCTCCTTTATCACTTTCAATTATTCGAGCAGGTTTTGAGTACACTAGCTCAAAGTTTTTATAACACTACAGATGAAATCGATGACATCCTGGAAGAAGCCAACTCCTCAACAGCTTGATAAAGCCATCGCAAAGCTGATTCATCCCCAGCAACGCATTTATTTTTTCAATCATCTGCAAAATCCAGAGTGGATTGAGCCATTAAAAAACAAAGGGTTCTTCCAAAATCCTCCACAAATTATTGAAAATACTAGTCAAGGCACTGTAAGGTTTCCTATGTGGCCTGAGTCTCGCTATTTGGCACAGATGACTAAACACAAGCCAAGGGAAGTTCTAAAAATCGCGCTTCAAATAAAAAGTAATAATCCCTGTGTTCATGAAGACTTTGTTGATGCAGCACTTCAGATGCCCTCACAAGAAGCAGGGCAATTAGTTCCTAAAGTTAAAACCTGGATAGAAGAATCACTATACTCATCATCTCTACTTCCAGAGAAAGTTGCTGCTCTCATAGTGCATCTTGCTAAAGGGGGTAAGATTAACAAAGCATTAGAACTGGCTCGAATATTACTTGCTGTTAAGAAAGACTTTAGTTTAAACAATCAAGAAGAAGGTAGCACCAGAGTTTATCTTCCCTCACCAAAACCACAAATACGCTTTGATAACTGGCATTATGAACAAATTATTAAAAACAATGTACCGGAATTAGTGAAAGTAGCAGGTAAAAACAAACTAGATGTTTTTAAAATGTTAGCTTTTCTGCTATTTGATGCAGTTCAGTTTTCCCACCGTGATGAAGAAATTCAACAACTGCAAGAAAACTCACTTATCTGGGAGGATGGCTCACGTTACTGGCGATACGCTATTGAGGAACATCCTAGAAATTACTCGCATGATGAAATTAGAGAAATTTTAGTAGAAGCAGTAAGGGATTCAGCAGAGCGGATTTTAGAAGACGATAAGACTAAAATAGGAAATATAGTTTCGGAGTTAGAGAAGCGACACTGGCGAATTTTTCACCGGATTGCACTTTACCTGATTCGTAAGTTTTCAGAAGTAGACCGAGATTTACTTATTAAAAAATTGGCTGAACGTGAGCGTTTTACAGATAGTAGTTCTTACGAAGACTATGAGTACGCACACTTACTAAAAGAGAATTTTGCTCAACTGCCGATAGAGAAACAAGAGCAAATTCTAAGTTGGATTGACAATCCTGAACTTGACTTGAATTGGCAAGAAGATCAAGAGAGAAAAGCTGAATGGGTTAAATATTGGCAATGGCACAAACTTACAATAATAAAAGATAGTCTTTCAATATATTGGCGTGAACGCTATGATGATTTAGTTAATAAATTTGGCAAGGAGCTTGAACTTTCAGATATTGTTTCTGGAGGTGTAGGTGAGTTTAGAGTGTCAGGTGTTGGAAGTCCAAAAACTGACTTAGAATTAGAATCTATGAATATTGAGGAGTTAGTTGCCTTTCTTAGAACATGGGAGCCAAATTCTACAGATCCCTTTGAAGAACCATCACGCTCAGGGCTAGGATCTGCTCTGGCAAGACTGGCTGAAAAAAGTCCTGAACGTTATGCACAGGGATCTGCTCAATTTCAAGGTCTACACGCAAGATATATATCGAATTTGCTTAGAGGTCTGTGTCAAGCTTTAAATAATCAATCAAGACAACAGCAAGAAATAAGAGAATTTGATTGGATATCTGTTCTAAGTATCTGCAATTGGTTAGCAGAGAAATCTGAAGGATTGAAGAAATCTCAGACAATTTATAAGGAACCCAGCAGCAATTGGCTCGAACCTTGCCGAACAGTGGTAGACTTGCTTGGAGTCGGACTGAATCTTGATACAATAGCAATTCAGTTTAATTTTCGTAATCAGGTTTGGAACATCCTCAGACTTTTAACTCAACATCCAGACCCCACACCAGAAAGAGAAATGGGCTACCATAGCTCAAATAATAGTTATAGTGAACTCGCAATTAATACTGTTCGCGGGGAAGCAATGCACACAGTTGTTCGCTATGCCCTCTGGATTCGTCGCCACTTTGAGCAAATACCTGAGAGTGAAGAGCATTTGCAACGAGGTTTTGATGAAATGCCAGAAGTACGGCAGGTACTTGATGAACATCTTAACCCAGATATAGAGCAATCTTTAGCAATACGCTCAGTTTATGGTCAGTGGTTTCCTTGGCTGGCTTTACTAGATCCGCTATGGGCAAATCAAAGCATAGGAAAAATATTTCCACAGGATGAAACTTTCAGCAATCTGCGACGTGCTGCTTGGGAAAGCTACATTAATTTTTCTGATATTTATAACAATGTTTTTGATTTACTACATGAGGAATACCGCTATGCAGTTGAACAGATCGATCCCACCTCGATTGAACGACAAAAACTGACACATACTGATGAAGGTCTTGCCCAGCATTTGATGACTCTCTACTGGCGTGGGAAGCTGAATTTGGATGAGCCAGGAGCATTGGCAAGGTTTTTTGAGTTAGCTTCTGATACGTTACGTGGCTATGCTCTCGAATTTGTGGGGAGAAGTCTTAATAGGACAGAAAATGAGATAGATTCAGAAATACTTAATAGTCTCCAATTGCTCTGGAAAAAGCGTTTGGAAACAGCACGTAATTCTACCGAACGTAGTTCCTATGCCACTGAACTTGCTGCTTTTGGCTGGTGGTTCGGTTCTGGGAAATTTGATGACACTTGGGCTATTGCACAGATTAAACAGATTCTTGAATTAACTGGTAAAGTAGACCCTGACTTTTTGCTGCTCGAACGTCTAGCGGTACTTGTTGATACGATGCCAGAATCATCTGTCGAGTGCCTTGAATTGCTCATTAAAAATGATAAGTCTGGTTGGAGTATCTACGGTTGGCAGAATGAAACTAAAGCTATCCTCAGTAAAGCTATTCAAAGCACCAGTAGCCAAGCAATAAAAACTGCTGAAAATATTATTCAAGATTTGGGCAAACGCGGACACTGGGAATATCGGAATTTACTTCCTCCTTCTGGAAGCAAATAACCCTATTCCGTCAAAGTGGATAGTAAGTAAATCATCCAGCGATCGCTAATCGCTGCTTCTGCCCTCCAAAAACATTTGCCGCGACTGTGCTATGTCATAAGTTTTGCCAAAATTGCCCAAATCTAAGAAACTGAGGCTTTGGATTTAAAGATTAAAATAGAGTTAGTAAAGGTAGGATTTACTTGATTAGGAGGTTCTATGATGACTTTACAAGAAATTATTAATTCTATTGAAAGTTTGCCCACAGAAGATCGAGAGTATTTATTTGAGTTTCTTCGCCAGCAACGAATTGAGAATCGGCGGGTTGAAATTTTGGCTAATGCTCAGGAAGTGATGCAGGCTTTTAAGGATGGGACAGCTCATAGGGGAAGCGTTGATGATTTGATCGCTGATTTACTAGGAGATGATGATGGAAGTTGTCTGGAGTAGTGGATTTAAGCGATCTTTTAGGAAGATTACAAAGAAAAACCCGCAATTAAAGAATCAAATTGTTAAGGTATTAAGGCTTTTGGCAGATGATCCATTTACACCGTCTTTGAAGCCTCATAAGTTAACAGGAAATTTAGCGGGGTTGTGGTCTTGTTCTGTTACTTATGATTGTAGAATTATCTTTAATTTATCTGAGGATGAAAAATTGTTAGAAATGGTTATTTTATTGATTGATATTGGCAGCCATGATGAAGTTTATTAAATTGTCAAATAGAGGCTGAAGCTTGGGATTTAGAGATTAAAATTCTCTATCCCTAACTGCTCAATAGCTAAACTAAGCGATGTCTCACGACAAGAAGCAAAGCGTCAACGCAGACAAAAAAATAGCACATCCTCAAAGATGGCTATTTCTAAAATTATTTAATCGTAATGCTTTTTGCTAAGTATGTAAGCAAATTGAATACACACCAACTTTAGAACGGAATATCATCTGGATCTGGTTCTTCCGCTTTCACTGCTGGATAAGTGGTTCGCTCATAATTTGTGGGTTGGGGTACGGGTTCGTAAGTTTTCGCTTGGGGAGCAGCGCCAACAGGATTTGTAGCCGGGGTAGGCGCTGGACGTGGTGAATCGTAACTGGGAACGTCTTTCGGTGCAGGACGAGATGCTGCTGGTTGTCGTGGAGCGGTTTCAGTGAATGATGGAGTTACGGTTGCTGAGGGTAATGGATCAGTATTAAAACTACCTCCAACAGGTTGAATTTGTTGCACCGTCAATTCAGCGCGTTTCTCTTTAAAACCTTCCATCGGAACAGTATTCATGCCTAAACGCCCTACCAGGATGACGCGATCGCCTTGGTGGTAGTTTTGCTGAATTTCTGTCGCTAAATTCCCCCAACCAACAACTTTCAGGGTTGCTGGCGGATCTTCTGGTTTCTGGGAATTGGGAAACTGCACCAGCATTTCCGTGACTCCCAGATTATCGGCTGTATAGCGGAGTTGCGGCTCGTTAATAATTTCCGCCATCAAAACGCAGCTGTTCATTAAAATTACTCCTGACTGCAAAAAGTACTGATTCAAAAAGAGAAGGTTTTTCTATGTAGTGGCAATTAATATCTAGATAGGTCTAATCTTTTGCATTTTTTAATAATGTTTGAACAAATTTCCTAGATCCGCTTTGAGTTTTTAGTTATTTCTAGCATAAAAGCCAAGCGATCGCTTTGAACAGCATTAAATATGCCGCCCGCCACCCTCGCCTGACTAAATGAGCATTGAATTCTGTCTGGAGTAGTATAATTGTACCACCCATTGATTAAATAGAAAAAATTTTTGCCAAAAATTAAGTCTTGACGTGAACTGGAAAAACACCCAAGGCAATCAACCTGGCTGGAAGGTCACGCAAGATGGGTAAGCGCAAAAACGCAGGTGGTACAAAGGTGCGATTTGAGGCGAGAACTGGGGCAAATATCCGCTTTTGGATAAAAGTTTGAAACGCCTGAATGATGCGTGTGGGCAACTCGCGTTGACGCTGTACTTTTGCTAAATCGCTAAGTTGTACTTGTCCGTTTTTGAGCGGTTTGCTGAGTACATTCGCTGTGACGACGGCATCTTGAATCGCGTAGTTAATGCCAACTCCACCAACGGGGGACATTATATGTGCAGCATCACCAATGAGTAGCAAACCTGGACGATACCAGCGTTTGACGCGGCTGGACTCCACTGAAAGAAAAGCTATTTGTGACCATTCATGTAAATTTTGGATGCGTTGCTGGAATTCTGGCACTACTTCGACAACAGATTTTTTTAATTCCTCCAAACCCGCAGCCCGCAGTTGTTGATAGCCTCCTTTAGAAATAACATAGGCAACTTGCCACTCATCACCACGGTCAAGCATGGCAATGATTTTACCTTTACCAAAGCGCCCCATTCCCCCCTCTGGGTCTTCTGGCTGACGGGGTAGGCGGAACCAGAGGACATCCATTGGTGGCGAGGTTTCGATTGACTCAAACTCACCCAAGTGGCGCAAACGTGAGTGGCGACCATCTGCACCAACTGTCACTATTGCCCGGATTTCATGCCAACCACCGCCTCCCCGATACCGGACACCTTGAGTTACGCCATTTTCCGTAATTAATTCCTGTACATTTGCACCCATCACCAGATGGAAATTAGGATATTTTTGCGCTTCTTGCGTGATGAACTCCAGGAATTTTACCTGGGGAAGCATTGTAATGTAGGGGTAATGGGTTTTCAGATGACTAAAATCTGCCAATGTGACAGTATCTTGAGGAGTTTTAAACCTAATTTGGCGCATTTTGGCATGGGGGAGTTCTAGCAAGCGATCGCTAAGTCCCAATTCTTCCATAATTTCCATCACCGACGGATGAATTGTATCGCCGCGAAAGTCACGGTCAAAATCTTTGTGTGCTTCCAGCAGCATCACCGAAATGCCTTGACGCGCTAACAACAGCGCCAAGACTGCTCCTGCTGGCCCCCCACCCACAATGCAACAATCTGTGGTTTGTCTGTCTACAATGTCATGCACAGGGTTAATTACTTGGGTCTTGAGAAAGATTTTTAGGTACATCGGTAGTCTTGACACTCTCCGCGTCTAAAGATGCGGAGATTCTTGGTTCAACGAGTCCACTTAAGACTAGACCCCTTGCGGCATCTAACCCAGAGGTGGTTCTCTCCACAAGCTTTAACTTTCGGTATGCCCTACCGTAGTTGGATTACTCCAAAATTTGTTTTTTTGTTTAATGCTGGTCGTCTAGCCCCCATGAAGATTTTACCTATTCCTGGGTAGGAACTAGAACTATGGAATAGAACCTTATATCTTCAATTGTCAAGGTGCAGCGTTAACCGTTTAGGTTACTGGGTTTTTAGATAGGTTAATTACCCTTACCTGTTAAAGATAAGTATAGCACTAAATCAAGCGCGGGATTTATCCCCCTCGCAGCTTTCATCCCCAACTTAAAAGACGTTGAAACCTAAAAACACAAAAAGTTTTTAGGTTTCAATTTCGAGGTTTTTAGCCAACATTCTTATAACAACACCTTCTGATAGCCTTAAAATTCAGGGTAGTTTGCTTGTGATGGTGCAAGCTGTTTTTTTTACTTTTCGTATTTACATAGAACGTGTATTATGATTGGCGCTAAACTGTCATTGGTCATTAGTCATTAGTCATTAGTCCAATGCCCCATGCTTAATGCCCAATGCCCCATGCCCAATCCCCAATGACAATAATTAATTAGTTGTGTCCCAAGTTATTTTAGAAAACGTTTATAAAAGTTTTTCCTCGCGTAAAGCGGAAAGTGTGACCTCAGAAAACCAATCTTCTCTCACGTCTGGCGAGAAAACTGATGCAGCGCAAGAACGTGCCGGAAGTGTTAACGTCTTGCGGCGAATTAACCTGACGATCGCAGATGGCGAGTTTATGGTGCTGGTAGGCCCTTCTGGTTGTGGTAAAAGCACTCTGCTGCGCTTAATCGCCGGTTTGGAAGCGATGACTGGCGGTAATATCTGGATAGGCGATCGCTTAATCAATGACCTACCACCCAAAGAACGCGATATCGCAATGGTGTTTCAAAATTACGCCCTTTATCCCCATATGACGGTGTACGACAACATCGCCTTTGGGCTGCGTCGCCGTTTTGGGAAAGCAGGGGGAGCAGGGGAAGCAGGGGAAGCAGGGGAAGCAGGGGGAGAAATTACTCCCTCATCTCTTTATCTTCGGACGTGGACAGAAAATCTCTTCGTGGGTGCAACCAGAAAGTTACCTAAAGGACTTCGCTACATTTCTGATAAAGAACGGGCGGTGGATCAGCAGGTGCGTAGTGTTGCCCAACTGTTGCAAATCGAAACATTGCTGAATCGCTTACCCAAACAGCTATCTGGGGGACAAAGACAACGGGTTGCATTGGGACGAGCGATCGCGCGTGACCCCCAAGTATTCTTAATGGATGAACCGCTTTCTAACTTAGATGCCAAACTGCGGGCAGAAACCCGCGCTCAAATTGTCAAATTACAGCGCCAATTGGGGACAACGACAATTTACGTTACCCACGATCAAACAGAAGCGATGACAATGGGCGATCGCATTGCGATTATGTCTGAGGGTAAAATTCAGCAAGTTGCTTCTCCCTTAGAACTTTACAACCGCCCAGCCAATCTTTTTGTAGCAGAGTTCATTGGTTCACCACCGATGAATTTTATTCCTGTTAAATTTCATGCCCCACAGTTGATTACTCATTCCCGGTTGCGTTTCACCCTTCCAGAAGTTTGGGGAAAAGCTTTACAAAAATATGATGGGAAAACTCTAATTTTAGGCATTCGCCCAGAACACTTGAACTTGAGTATGCCTGCTACCAAAAATATACCAGTGCAAGTAGATTTGGTAGAGAATCTCGGCAACGATTCGTTTCTGGCAGTTAAGATTGCCGAACCGGGATCTCAACCTGCTACTACCAATTACTTACAAGTGCGAATACCACCAGACCGATTTGTACAACCTGGTGAACAACTATGGTTATCGCTAACTCCAGAGAAAATTCACTTTTTTGACCCGGAAACTGAGCTAGCAATATTTCCCTTGTAGAGAGGCTAGCAGGGGTAGCAGGGGAGGAAAAATCTAATCATCGCTTCCGCAAAGGGACAAACGGAATCAGAATTGAGAGCAATTGTATCAGATTGCGATCTCAAGGCAGAGCATCACAAATTTTATAATAAATTTAATTTATCCTTTTAACAAATAAGACTATTTGCTTTTATTGGATCAATCGTTTTATGCTGAAATTAGCAAAGATTTGCACTTTGAACAAATATAAACTTTGCAAATCTCTATTACAATATGGCGGAAATAAACATACCCTTCTCCTATCGGAGACGCTACGCGAACGGGTGACGCTCCTGCGTCGCTAACGCTGCGCTAACACCAGTCGCCTGCGGAGGGAAACCCTCTCGCAGCGCTGGTTCACCATTTCAAATGGCGCAAGAGCATGGAATACAATTCTTTTGACTTCCGCCTTGCGGTATTAGTGCTATTAAATTTAGGTGTCTTGCCAGCAAACAAACTAATGCTAACTAAATTCCCCAAAGGAACTTTGAGAGAACAAAGGAGAATAATAATTAAATGTTAGATCAGCAGATTGATTATCCTACCAGACCCAAGACAAGTGCAATGATCATGAAACTTTTCCAAATCACTCTAGTGGTTTTAGTACTTTTGATAAACTTAGCAATTGCTTTCCCCTCTTGGGCAGAAAAAGCGCCTTCTTTAACTAGTAATGCTGACTACTTTCAAGTAGGGCAAAAAGTCATTTGGCTTTACAAACCTCGTGCAGATTCTAGCGATGTCCAAAGAATTCCTGCCGAAGTAGTCAAGTTAAGTTCCAAGCAAGTGCAAATAAAGGTGTATAAACATAATCACGAATTTGTCAATCGTTGGGTGAATCCAAACAAGCTTGAGAATTCGCAAAAAGTTAAAGAGTCAATACTATAAAATTGAGTGATTATTTTTATTTTTTGTAAATCAAAAAAACTGAACCTATCGGCCCAAAGTTTTCTACATAAGTTTTCTGGTTATAATACAATCCTGGAGACATACCGCCATCAAATAATATCGCTTCTTGAATTTTACCTAAACAGTTATTGCTAGTAATACCTTCTAGGACATTATCAAACATGTCTGGCAGTAACTCTTGATTAACTTGAGATAATTCAATATCTGAATTAGCTTTCAAGTCATTAACTAATAAGATTACATAGCCTTGATTGGTAATAGCTGCCATAGAGCGATTTTTAGCATTTTTACAAGCAAATTCTCCTAAATCTTGACAAATATCTTTAAATTTACCCTGACGATAGAATCTGCCATTACCACCTACTAAATTGTAATTGAGAATATCACTTTTTCTTCTACCAGCTTGGATAGTAGCCTGTCGCTGATTGGGTGTACCTCCTGATATCCCAAAGGAAGAACGCTTATTTTTAAATACTCCTGAATACTCGACACCACGAGAAACATTTAAGCCTTGTGGTTTATCATCAGTATCTATATAGTCGGCATTAATTGCGGCAATGGGTAACTGTCCGTTTAATTTGGCATTATCATCGCCGATGAGTTCACGAAACTGTTTTGGTACATATTCTTTACGTAGTTTCCCCCTAGCATCTTTGGCGTAGAGTTTATGAGATAGGCCAACATTAACTTTGAAATCTAATTTTGCTGATTTGGGATTAAAAATAATCACATTGTTAATGCCTCTTTGATTTCTTTTACCTTGATTATTAGTTTTAAAAAAATCAATGCTGAACTTAGCATCTTTGCCAGGGCAAGTTTTAGATGCTTTTGGGACTGAATTTGCTTCAATCTCTTGACAACCTGATAATAAGGTTGCACCAATTATCAAGATAAATAACAAAAATAATTTTTTCGTAGACATACTAATGCAAAAAAAACCGCTACAGAATTACTATAGCGGGGAATAATTTAAAATTTCAGTCTGGAGTTTATCTCAGAACCAAAACTTAAGAGAACCATTCTAAAACAGCTTCTTCTTTGGTGTTGGTATTTCTAGATGGTGTCTCACGATTAAATTTCATCTGAATTGACCGGGTTTGCTCACCATCAGCAGCTACAGCCAAAATCGGATAGTCAATTAAACCATCCTGGAAGGACATCTGGAAGCGGAATGTTCCATCTGGATTTAGCTGAATTGGACGGCCACCAATGGTTACGGTAGCATCGGGTTCGGTTGCACCGTAGACTATCAACTCAGCATCGGCAATTAACCAGAACTGGCGCGGACGCACTGGTACGGCGGAAGCCGAGAAGCCAACACCTGACATTCCTGCACCGGAAGCGGTTAAGCCTGATACGGTAGGAACTGCCCACATACCCACACCAGATGGGAAAATGTAGGAGCTAATAGCTTGTTCAGGACGCGCTGAACTTGGTACTTGATGCTGGGAACCGAAGATAGAACCAGCAACCCGTAGTGATTCGGCAGATTCCGCTAAACCAAAGATTTGATCGTAGATGGGGTTGCCGTTACCATTGACAACAGCAGCATTTTCATTGGCGGTAGTTGCAATCTTCTTGGCAGGTGGAACTAGTTCGTACTGAGTCTTACCACGCAAATCTTCTTCAAAGTTAACAGTGATGAAGACATCTTCTATCCAATCAGAAGGATAAACGGGGGGAATGTGTACTCTAGCAGAACGAGCAAGTACCAACCAGCGTCCATCAGCAGTACGATAGCCGATATCGATTACATAATCGCGATCGCTAACTGGAACCGGTAGATACCATTCTCTAGCTAGTTCATCAGCAGGATATTCTTGAATGCTGTGGGGGCTTTGGAATTCGATATTGATGTCGGTAACATCATAAATCCGTAGTGCAAGTTGTTGTCCCCCTTGTCGGCGCAGTTCCTGTTTATGTTCATTGGGAATATCCCAGTAAGTGTAAGCCCACTGAGGATCGCGTGGTAAGAGGACAATCCGGCTGTCACCATAGCCAGAGGGCAAATCTGCGAGTCCTTCATCAACATCAGCCAAAGATCCACCAGTGCGATCTTCCTGACCTAATTCAAACTTTGCAGCTTCCACGGTTTCCTGTGCCTCCAATGAACGAGATGGACTAAGTAAATTTTTACTGCGCTGGACTTCTTGAATTGATGCCAGTAATTGTGATTTACGCATTCGGCTATACCGAGAGATGCTATATTCGCTAGCAACTTTGCGTAGTTGCCGTAAGGTCATCTCCTCTAGTGGCGGGCGTTCTTTTGCCATTATTTTGGACTCCAGTAGTTTAAGCGGTAAATGATTTCCCCTGGTTAAAGAATGCTATATAAAATGTCATCCACTCCAGATGAATTTCTTATCCTGACTCCTGGTTTTGCCCAGTGTTTAAGTTTTTTAGTCTGTTTTTAAATTGGGGTAACATCCAATCAATTCCTTAGTTATGCCATTAGCATTTCTTTGGGATCGAGGAAGTTCTATCTGTTAAGTCAATATTAACCACTAAGCATATCTAGGGATCAAGGGGTAATAACTAGGTTTTTTGCCTGTTTCACGAATTTACAAGCCCTTCTGGGATCATAGTGTCATGGTTTCATAACATTACTAGCTTGTTAGATGTTGAGCGATGGTAATAATGTCAAGTTTTCATGACATTTTGTTTTGGGCATTGAAACCACCACTACAGGGCTTGTGAGTTGAGTCGAATACAGACCTAACCCCCAGCCCCTTAAGAGCGAGCGTTGGGGAGTAAGATTCAAAACTTCTCTCCTAAAAAGAGAGAGATTGGGGTGTATTGCATACAAAAGGAAAGCGCGATCGCTATTGCATTTGTCGCCTCTCACGATCTGCAAGAGCCACTGGGTAAGATTAAAAGCTTTGGCGATCGTCTCAAAACGACCTATAGCGACACGTTAACTGAACAGAGACATGACTACCTAGAACAAATGCAGAATGCTGCATCGAGAATGCAAACATTAATTGAAGACTTGTTGATACTTTCACAAGTTACTACCAGAGCGCAAGCTTTTATATCAGTAAATCTCACCAAGATTGCCCAAGAGGTCTTGTTTGATTTAGAACTTTATGTACAGCAAACTCGAGGAAGTGTAGAAATCGGGGAGTTACCCACCATTGAAGCTGATCCTTTACAAATGCGTCAATTGCTGCAAAATTTGATTGGTAACGCCCTGAAATTCCACCGCCCAGAGATACCACCTGTTATCAAAATCTATAGTCAATTTTTAGACAATCAAGCAGATAACATTTTTGCCAATTCTGAACTTTGTCAAATCATCGTAGAAGATAATGGTATTGGTTTTGAAGACAAATATCTTAACCGAATTTCCAATGTTTTTCAACGATTGCATAGTAGCATTGAGTACGAAGGCACTGGCATAGGTTTAGCTATCTGTCGGAAAATTATTGAGCGTCATCACGGAAATATCACAGCCCAAAGCAAACCTGGGCAAGGATCAAAATTTATGATCGTATTGTCAATGAATTCCCATTCTTGATTTTTATTTATGGAGAGGGATAATGCTAAACCCTGAGATTAGCTTAATTGTACAACTGTGCCCTGTAATTTTTCGGACTGATGCATTGTACAAATTGACCATTATGTTAAGTATTAATGAGATTCGATTATTTTAATACTTACGATTTGGGTGCAAACTCCTTCATTACTAAGCCAGTGACTTTTGCTTCATTAGTTGAGGCCATGAAGACTCTAGTTAAATACTGGTTTGAAATTGTGAAACTGCCACTAGAAGCCGTGGGAGAAAAACATGGACAACAGCCCTATCAAAGTTCTGTTCATTGATGATGACGAAGACGACTATATTTTGACTCGTTATTGGTTCAGTGAATTTCAGGCAGCAAACTGCGAGTTGGAATGGGTAAATAATTATGAAGCAGCAAGGAATGCGATCGCTCGCTACCAACATGACATTTATCTTGTAGACTACCGTTTGGGGCCAGACAGTGGGCTGGAACTTTTGCGCGAAGCAATTGCCAACGGCTGTTGTTCTCCGATAATTTTGCTGACTGGCCAGGGCGACTGGGAAATAGATATTGAAGCGATGAAAGCCGGAGCCGCAGATTATCTCGAAAAAAGCCAGTTGACTGCACCTTTGTTAGAGCGTTCTATTCGTTATGCCATTGAGCGCAAACAAACAGAACAGAAAATCCGCGAACAAGCTGCTTTACTAGATGTTGCCACCAATGCAATTTTTGTGTGTGATTTAGACGAGAAAATTTTATTTTGGAACAAAGCTGCTGAGAGCCTGTACAGTTGGAAAAAAGAAGAAGCTATCAATCAAAAGACACAAGTTCTCTGGCAGGAAAAACATGTGTCTCAAATTGAAAAAGCACTCAATATTATGATGAAAAATGGCTCTTGGGAGGGTGAGTTACATCAAACAACAAAATCAGGTAAAGAAATTATTGTTGAAAGCCGTTGGACACTGGTGCATGAATTCGGTAATAAAGCACAATCTATTCTGATTGTTAACACTGACATCACACAAAAAAAACAACTGGAAGCGCAATTTCTCCGCGCTCAACGATTGGAAAGTATTGGCACTTTAGCCAGTGGTATCTCCCACGACCTAAATAATATTCTTGCCCCGATTCTGATGACAGCCCAACTGTTAGAGCTACAAATCCATGATGAGCGTTCTCGGCGACTGTTGCAAATATTGATTACAAACGCTAAACGTGGGGCTACTTTAGTTAAGCAAGTATTATCTTTTACTCGCGGAATTGAGGGCGATCGCACTATATTGCAATTAAAGCATTTAATAGTGGAAATTCAGCAAATTATTAGAGAAACTTTTCCCAAATCCATTGAATTTTCCACTCAAATTTCGCCAAATCTTTGGACTGTATGCGGCGATGCTACCCAATTACATCAAGTACTGATGAATTTGTGTGTCAATGCTCGTGACGCAATGCCAAATGGGGGAACTTTAAAAATATTAGCGGAAAATCTTTTAATTGATGAAAATTATGCCAAGATGCATATAGATGCTAAAATTGGTCATCACATTGTTATTACTGTTAGTGATGGCGGAACTGGTATTCAAACAGAAATATTAGATCGGATATTTGAGCCGTTTTTTACTACTAAAGAACTTGGGAAAGGTACTGGTCTTGGTCTTTCTACAGTACTTGGCATCATTAAAAGTCACGGTGGTTTTATTGACGTAGTAAGCGTTCAAGGAAAAGGCAGCCAGTTTAAGGTATATTTGCCAGCACAAGAGACAGCAGAAACTATAGAAGAACAAGAACAGGGATTACCTTCAGGACAAGGAGAATTAATTTTAATTGTAGATGACGAACCTGCAATTAGAGATGTGACAAAAACATCTCTAGAAAGCCATAACTACAAAGCAATCACAGCTAGTGATGGTATTGAAGCAATAGCCTTATATGCAGAACATCAAGATAAAATATCTCTTGTATTAACTGATATGCTCATGCCGTCAATGGATGGGATAACTACTATCCGCACCCTACGAAAAATTAACCCAAATGTCAAAATTATTGCTGTCAGTGGACTGACTTCGCAGGATAAAGTTAATACAGCTTATGACATGGGTATCAAAGCTTTTTTATACAAGCCTTATACAGCTAGCCAATTATTGCAAACTATTAGCACAGTCAAGAATAATTAGAAGTTGAGCATTGGGAATTACTAATTTATTTTTCAAAGTTGAGAGTTATAATTTAGGAATTCCTAACTCTTCACTCATAACTCTTAACTATTTAATTACCCATGACTAAGGATGAAGTCTTAGCGGCTAATACAGCTTTTTATCGAGCTTTTGAAAGAAAAGATATTGAGACAATGAGTGCAGTATGGTCACAAGGAACTGGTAGTTTTTGTATTCATCCTGGAAGTAATATACTGCGAGGTTGGAAGGAAATTCGCACCTCTTGGGAGCAGATATTTAAAAACACCGCTTATATTGAAATAAACACAGATATAATTGCTACAGATATAACTGATAATATTGCTTATGTTGTGCTGAGAGAAAATGTATTCCAGGTAGTAGGTGGGAGAAGACTTGAAGCACAATCAACAGCTACAAATATATTTCAGTTCCTTGGCGAGAAGTGGTATTTAGTACATCATCACGGTAGCCCAATTTTGCGGTGAGGTGCGGGGGATGGGGGATGGAGGAGCAGAGGAGGCAGGGGAGGCAGGGGGAGCAAGGGGAGAATAACTAATGACCAATGACCCATGACTAATGACTAATGACTAATTAACTCCACTCCATCTCGTTCATCGCAATTTTGTAAGTAAACTTTGACAATTTCTTCTTTAGCAGTAGGTAACTTTTTGCCAATAAAATCTGGGTGGATTGGTAATTCTCGGTGGCCCCTATCTACCAACACAGCTAAACGAATCACCTCTGGTCTACCGTAGTCGTTGACTGCGTTCAAAGCAGCACGAATCGTCCGTCCTTTGAAAATTACATCATCCACAAGTACAACGGTTTTGCCCGTCAGGTCAAAAGGAATTTCGCTTTTCGCTGGAGTCCGTAATCCAATTTTGTCGAGGTCATCTCGATAAAATGTAATGTCCAAAGCGCCGACTGACACGGCTACGCCTTCGAGCGTCTCAATCTGACGCGCCAACAATTCGGCTAATAACGCACCTCTTGTATAAATACCAAGAAGCACCAGTTGAGACAAATCGCGCGTCCTTTCCACAATTTGAGAGGCAAGGCGAGTCAAGGTACGACGGATTTCTTCTGATGAGAGAATTTCAACTACTTTGGCAGACATAGTGAGTGATAAGTTAAGAGTGATGAGTTAGGAGTTAGGAGTTTTTATTCTTAACTCCTGTACAGACGCGATTAATCGCCTCTCTAACTCCTAACTTTATATTTATCATTACCTATTTGGGAGTATTAAGAATATTGCGATCGCTATCCCTAACCATACCAAAAAACAATATCGGGTCAACTGCAAAGCATTCTGAATGGAAGTTGCAGTAATGGGATAAATAGCATCTCCTAGTAGTGGTTTGTACTTAGCTACCCCGCGATACCAATTTGTACCCCCCATCTGCACACCCAAAAAAGCAGCATAGGCGCACTCACTCCAGCCTGAATTGGGGCTAGGATCGTTAATTGCATCCCGACGACAAATTCGCCAAACATGCGTTGGTTTACCCGATAACAGCGCCAGAGTCACAACTGTTAACCGACAAGGTAGCCAAGTCAAACAATCTTCCAACCGCGCACAGAACCATCCCAAATAAGTATAGGGTGCTTCTCGATAGCCCACCATTGAATCAAGGGTACTGCTGGCTTTATATGCTAAAGCCAAAGGAGTTGGCCCCACAAGTGGCACAAAGACACCAACAATTGCATAAAAAAGCGGAGCCATCACCCCATCAGTGGCATTTTCTGCAACCGTTTCTAAAACGGCTCGGGAAATTTCTGTTTGTGAGAGGTTTTGGGTATCCCGACCAACATAATTACTTAAAATCTTCCGAGCTTTTTCCAAATCTCCTGCTGTTAAAGGTTCTAAAACAGCCACTGCTGCGGCTCGTAAACTTCTGCCAGCAAAACAACTAGCCAAAAGAATGCTATTTATTACAATTCCCAACAACGGATGAACCAATTTGGCACTTTGAATAATCAAAAAGCCAACAAGTCCACTACCAATTATTAGGATAATACCTAGTAAAATTCCAGCTAGGCGTTGCGTTAGAGAATTTTTACACAATTGTAGAGAAAATTTGGTCAGACGAGAAATTACCCACCCCATAACTTGCACTGGATGAGGCCAATTCCAAGGATCGCCAATTAAGTAATCTAAAAGTGCAGCGATTATTAAGATATAGATGCTATTGCTCATAAGTTACGAGTCAAGGGTCAATATTTGGACTATTGACTTTTGACTAAACCACAAAACTAGCTTCTTCCCCAAGGGCAGCTTGCCAGCTACGAGCATCATAATAAAGGTCTGCCAAAGTAATACTGTATAAAGCTTCTTTGAGCTTTTGGTTGAGTCTCTGCCATAGGCTAAATGTTACCCAATCTTCAGCTTGTGCAGGTGCTGGAGTGTGATGGGGTAAAGGGCTAGTCTCGCCAACAGCTTCTAAAATTTGTCCTATAGATATTTGTGCAGGCTCTCTTGCCAATTGGTATCCGCCGATGCTACCACGAATTGATTTCACTAAAGATGCACGACGCATTTCTATTAGTAGTTTTTCGAGGTAAGGAGCTGGGATATCTTGGCGTTTAGCGATCGCTCTTACAGATACAGGGCCATATTTTGGCTGTAAACTCAAATCTAGCAACGCCTTTACACTATAGTGTCCTCTGGTAGTTAGTTTCATTTTGGCAAGCTTTATTGTTTGTCCTCTGTCTTATGTAAATAACCAATGACCAATAACCAATTATCAATGGTTAAGGATCAGTTTTACTTATCATTCTGTGACACTGTTATCATCCTCAGCAAGTAAACAAGTTTTCGAGCGTCACTTTAGAAAACTTAAAACTTGTATAGTCTAGCAGTGATTCACTAACTATATATATATAGTTATCAGCATTGCCAGCGTTATCTAAAATAGATTGTCTTAGCAATATTGGTAATGGGATAACAATTGTGCATCTGAGTGTAATATACTTGGCTAGGTTGAGATAAAAACTAAAGGATTATGTTCCTATTAGCTCAACGTCAGCTAAAATAAAATCGATTCCAACACTTCAAACATTCATTTTCGACCTAAGTTGATGCCTAAACAGAAAAAAATTGAACCCCTACTCGGTGAAGAACTGCTCAAAAAAGTCAAAGAGCTAGAGAGCGAGAGCAAAGAAGACAAAGCTAAAAAGTGCGGCTACTATACCGTTACCAAAAATGGTATAGAGCGCGTCAATATGATGAAGTTCTTAAATGCCCTAATTGATGCCGAAGGCATTCAGTTGGACAGTACACCCAGTGCTAATGGGCGTGGTGGACGTAGTGCTAGCTATAGAATTAGTGTGCAATCGAATGGTAACTTACTTATAGGTTCAGCTTATACAAAACAGATGAATCTGAAGCCAGGAGATGAATTTCTGATCACTTTAGGCAAAAAGCACATTCGTCTAAAACAGGTAGACCCAGAAGATCGGGAAGATGATGAAGCCATAGACGCTACAGCTTAATAAATATAAATGGTCATTAGTCAATTGTCATTTGTCCTTTGTGGAAACCAATGACCAATGACCAATGACCAATGACTAATGACTAATGACTATATCTGTGGTTGGTAAGACCGGTAAATAGTGGCGAAGTGCCTTGCGCGTAACTGCTAAATTGCAGGTTAACGCAATTTGTTCTCTTTCTAATAAACCCAAAATGCGATCGGGTTTATCTCGTGCTACTACTGGTAATTGATGCAAACCTCTAAGACTCATGCGGTCTAAAGCTTCAGATAATAGTTCATCTTGCCATGCATAAAGGATTTCAGTAGTACAAATGTCTATGAGAGTTTGACTGGATAAATTATCTGGAATTTCAGTTGGGGAATTTGAGTAAGTTTGCCAAAGAGCAAGGGCACGGTTAATATCTTCCAGAGAGAGTATACCAATTAATTGCTCTGCTTCATCAATTACTAAAGCACTGCGGACGCGATCGCGGATCATTTCTACAGCTGCATCTAATACTCCAAGAGTTGCAGGTAACTTTTTTGGGCAGGGATACATAGCATCTTCTACCAAAATTTGCTGCACAATTTCCGCTTGTTCATCTTTCAATTCAGAAAGACCAATTTGTTGTAAGTTAGAGTTAGAGTTAAAAGTTGGTTTAATCCTTTCCACTAGCCAAACACTCAAACCCACAGCTGCCATCAACGGTAAAACAATGCGATAGTCGCGGGTTAATTCAAACAGCATTAAAATAGAGGTTAACGGCGCTCTAACACTACCAGCTAGCACTGCTGCCATTCCTACCATTGCGTAAGCTGGGGGAGCCGCCATCTGATCGCAAATAGCCGGGAATGCTACAGCCAAAATTTTGGCGTAAGCCGATCCAAAAGAAGCACCTAAAAACATTGCTGGTGCAAACAAACCGCCGATGAAACCACTACCTGCACTAATTGCAGTCATCACTAACTTCACTACCAACAGCACCACCAACAAGTAGAGTGGAAACTCCACATCCTGAAGCATTGCTTCTACAGTTTCATAACCTACACCCAGAATTTGCGGAAAGTGCAAAGCAACTGCGCCAATCATCACACCGCCAATAATTGGATGAATCGGCTCAGGAATTTGTCCCAAAAAGGCAAAACCTGGAACTTTGCCAGCAAAGCAGGCTTTTGCTAAACGAATTGATTGAGTATAAGTGACAGAAATTAGGCTGGCCCCTAAACCCAAGCCAAGGTAAAGGGGTAATTCTAAGGGACTGCGGACTTGGTAGACAGGTAAATCAAAAGCAGGTTGTGCCCCCAAACCAATTTGGGCAATTAATGCTGCTACCACCGCCGCTAACAGCACCACACTCACAGCAGAAGTAGCGAAAGATGTCGCTCCCATCACCACCTCTAGGGCAAAAAATACTCCAGCGATGGGAGCATTAAATCCAGCCGCAAGTCCAGCCGCCGCGCCAGCACCTAAAAGCAAACGTTGGCGTTCTTGAGATACATTCAGGATCACAGACAACAACATCCCAAAATTTGCGCCAATTTCTACACTCGGACCCTCTGGGCCTAAAGAAGCACCACTACCCAAAGAAACAGATGCAGCCAGCATCTTAGTAACTGGTCGTAGTGGTTGCTTAATCTCTGTTCCCTGAGAAGCGGCGATAAGAGATGAAAGTCCAGGGCCAAAATCTTGAGTGCGCCAGCGCATCAAGCCAACGATTAATCCGCCAAGGATGGGAACGCAGGCTAAAGTCCAAGCACCCCAGACGCCGATTTGACCCATTAAATTTTCCAGCATCAACTGGTGAATTAGCTGGATTAAATAGTGAAAGGTGACTATACCCATACCCGTACCACCGCCAATGAGCATGGCTAAAAACAGGACAACGGTTTCTGGGGATGGTTGAAAACGATTAATTAGGTAGGCTAAACGAGGGGAAGGTGTAGGAAAGACAGGTTGTTCCGTTACCTTCCTCAGTTGAGTGGGAGGCAAGAGAGTCATTGAGAGGCGGGGTAAATGTAAGAAAAAATTTAAATTTTTATCTGTTACTTATCATTGTGAGCCATTATTTAGCAACCAGACAAGTAGACTTTATTTGCTTGATTTACAAAGATTTAGTAAAAAATGTGATTGTGCGAATTTTTATGGGGAAAATGGTTACATGGGAGACAATTATTTAAGGGTCAGCGATGCCTAGTTTGGATGTAGCTGCGGCTAGTGGCGTGGGAGTGAGCGCCAACGCTATTCTTTTTAAAGACAACAAGTTTTTGTGGGCTGGGTGGACGCACCCACAAATATCAACTAGTAGTCCATTAAAGAAACTTTGCGCGGGTTTTATGGTAAGAAAATCAAGTTGTTTTCTTCCCCTACTTCCCTTCACCCGTTATTTTTGGGTTGGTCAAGTACTAGGAGTCATCCTTGCCTAAATCTAGCTATACTCGTGTTGCGACCATTGGACCATCCTTGGTAGTAATACAATATATGTATGATTTATGGCTGATGTCAGACCATACTTGGAAGTCTGCTAAGTATCGATCGGAATTCAGTATAGCTATTGTTATAGAGCGAGTAAATGGACTGGCGGACGAGGTAAATGAATATACACACCTTTGATAATCAATATGTTACTTGCCCAATTTGCCAAAGAAATAATACGCCCAAACTAGTTAAAACGCGCATGGGCTTGTTTTGCTGTCCCAATTGCCAGGAACGGCTAGTAGTTTGTCAAAGCGGTCATTATGTGCGCGATCCGTTTACTTGGAGACAATTGATGGTTGCTTCGTCGCTACGTCGTCAAAGCCGACCTTTAGCTAGGATTATCAGAGATTTTGTCTTGCTGAAACGTCCTATAGTAGCCTTGGCTGTAGGGAGCGCCATTTTCTTTAGTGCGATCGCCTTAACTCAAGAAAGGACAAACTACGATTACCAAGGGTTACCCACAACAGAGAAAGTTAATAAACCAGGAAACAACTCTCAGTAAATGGATTACTTTGGTATAAATCAAATCTTACTTTGATTTTTGTAATATTATAACTAAATACTTCTATAAAACCGTGTCTTATTGCCCCAAATAGGACACGGTTTTACATTATGTTCGCTGAAATACACATCCTGGTGCAACACTAAAGTTATTCGGTGGATGTCCCCTTCGTAGTAATCCTTAATTCACTGTTTCTGAATAACTTCCTTAGAAGGTTCGTTCATGAAGTGGTAGATTCCTCTAGCCTTTATTCGCTCTCATAAAACAATGTCTTATTCTTAGGCATTATCTTCTACGTATTATAATATTGACATAAATCTTCTCCAAAAAATACTTAAATCCAGTCATTTAGTGAGTATCAACACACCAACGGTTAATAAAGATAAACTAGATAAAATAGAAATTAAAAATTCGTAAGCATAAAATAATAACCATTCACTAAATGAATTTTTGATAACTGTCATAATAAATTAAACACTTTTCGATAGTCAACTTGAAGCAGAATACATGGATGCGGATAACTGGACATATTAACTACAAAAGGTACTACCCATGAGTTCTCGCGCACTGCTGTTAGTCAATCGTCATGCCCGCCAAGGAGAAAAAGGTATATCGGAAGCGATTGAATATCTGAAAACACTCGGCTTTGATTTAATTGAGGAGTCTACAGAAGATCCCAAACATCTTGCTGAAGTTATACTTCGCTATCAGCATCAAGTTGACTTAGTAATCATTGGTGGAGGAGATGGAACTCTCAATGCGGCAGTTGATGGTTTAGTTAAAACTCAGTTGCCCTTGGGAATTTTGCCTTTAGGAACTGCCAATGATCTGGCTAGAACTTTGGGAATCCCCAATTCTCTCAACGAAGCTTGCAAAATTATTGGATATAGAAATTTACACCGCATCGACTTGGGTTGGGTGAACGGCAAGCACTTTTTTAACGTTGCCAGTCTGGGATTGAGTGTAAAAATTACCCAGCGACTTACTAAAGAAGTCAAACGCCGTTGGGGAATATTTGCTTACGCTGCCACTGCATTGCAAGTGATTTTGGAAGCTAGACCTTTTACTGCGGAGATTTTAATCAATGGTGAATCAGTTCGCGTGAAAACACTGCAAATTGCTGTGGGTAATGGCCGATATTACGGCGGCGGTATGGCAGTGGCTGACGATGCAACAATAGATGACCAAAGGCTAGACCTCTATAGCTTGGAGATTAAAAATTGGTGGGAAATTATACTATTACTCCCAGCGATGCAACAAGGGCGACATATACATTGGAAGAGTGTACGCTCTCTTCAAGGTGAAGAAATAAAGGTATATACTCGCAAACCTCGCCCTATTAATACAGATGGTGAAATCACTACCTATACACCTGCTCATTTTCGAGTTATACCTAAAGCTATAGCTGTTTTAGTACCCCCAGAAATTAGGAGTTAGGAGTTATTCTCTCTCATCTCCCTCTACTAAAAATGTGGGAACTTGCACCAAATGCATCTGAGATTTTCTCAAGATATAAAGTCCTTGTTGCAACGCCTAGCTGAACAACCGCTAACTCTAGGTGATATTTTGGCAGAAACCTCAGAACGGGGGTTCTGCCTGGTAATTACATTATTAATTTTGCCTTTTTTATTTCCTATGCCACCGGGATTAACCGGCCCTTTTGGTGGTGCTTGTTTAGTGTTGTCAGTGCAAATGGTTTTAGGAAGGCGTAAGCCTTGGCTGCCGAAAAGAATTGCTAATTACAAATTTCCTCGTCCCTTTGCCCAGTTACTTTTGCAAAATTTGGGACGTCTTACCAAAGTGTTACAGAAACTCGCCCGTCCTCGATTGGCAAAAATAGCTCATAATCCTTTGATTTGGCGAATTAATGGGCTTTGTATCTCTTTGTTAACAGTATTACTAATATTACCAATTCCTTTTACAAATCCCATCCCCACTGTAGGTATTTTACTTTTGACTGTTGCCACCATCGAATCTGACGGTTTATTAATTTGCATCAGCTACGGTATTACTATCCTAATTACCTTGTTCTTTGGATTTATTGGTTATGCAGTATGGTTAGCTCCCAGTTTACTGCCATCTATATTTAAATAATAAAAGCCCCCAGCTTTAGGCTGAAGGCTGCAATTTATTAGGGTGCATCTACCATTTATTAATCCGCTTTAGTGATTGCCATATCCGGGTAAATTAAACGTTTATTCTTAAATTAAAAAATATAAGCAATAAAAAAGCCTTCAACTAAAAGCTGAGGGCTATAATTTAATTAAGGTGCATCTACCATTTATTAATCCGCTTTATTGATTGTCATATCCGGGAAGATTTAACTTTGCAAAAAAATATTTTAATTTAAAATCAAAAAATGTCAAGAATAAAAAAAGCCCCCAACTAAAAGCTGAGGGCTGTGATTTAATTAAGGTGCATCTACTATTTATATATCCCCCTTAGCTATTACTGTATCAGGAAGAATTGAAAAAAATCGATAGCTGTAGAATACATTTCATTAGCTACAAAAGTAGTACTGATATTCTCGAGGATAACCTACAGTATTTAACTAGGTAATCATTGACCAACTTCATAATAATTTTACAATTACCCGAAATTTCCCTTGAATACGCAAAGTTTCTATTAATATCTCTGACCTTATATCCGCAATAGTACGAATTTAGTTTATTAGTTGGGTATATAGCTATAAAAGTTAAACGTACCCAACTTGATGAAGCGATCGCAGTTTCTATTAGCCCTTGCTAGTTTTAGTATTGTCGGTGGAAGCTTTTTTCTGAGAAGAAATTTTAGCAGTACTAGGGAACCTAAAGTAATAACTGATACATCACTCTATCAAGAAATTCGTAATCAACTATGGTCTGATAATGACCAAGTAAAACATTTTCCTAATGAGATTCCCACTGATGCCAAAGATGTTCGCATTGCTTACTCTCCCGAATCGCAAGGAAGTAGTTTTTTTCAAATTAGGCTAAAACAGCAACCAGAAAAAATAGAAAAATTACTTTTACAATACAGAAGTAGTGCAAAGCACAAATATAGGGGTGGCAACACAAACGATCACATAAATCAACCTAATGGTGTGCCGACAACTTTTTTCTACACCAGCGACTCTCATACAGAATCTTTTCCACCTAACTATGAAATATTGGTATTAAATACAGAGGATAAAGGTAGACCTGGCTTCAAGTGGAATCATGGAAATAGTTACGGCGTTGCTATTAATACTCCTGCCTCAGAAATTATTTATTGGTCTGAAAAATGGTGATTAACAATTTAATTTTGAATTGGAATCGCCATGAGAAAAATCATTATTTTGGTCATGGCTCTCATTTCAGTACTAAATTGTGCTTTTCACCTTTTGGGTATATCACTTTGGGTAGTTAAAACTTCTAGCCAGCATCGTTAAGATTCTAATGGTGCTTAAAAACTATCTGAATATGTAGAATGCCAACTGCTTTAATTACTGGCGCTTCTAGTGGTATTGGTAAAGCTTTTGCCCAAGAACTAGGTGCACGTAAGACTAATCTTGTACTCGTTGCTCGTTCCGAAGAGAAACTAAGGCAATTAGCTAAAGAACTAGAAGAACAACATGAAATTCAAGTAGAGGTTATAGTTAAAGACCTCACAGAAGCTAATGCAGCAGCAGCTATATTTGATACTACTAAAGAAAAGGGATTAACCATTGACTTATTAATCAACAATGCTGGTTTTGGTTACTATGGCGACTTTGCTGAAGGGGATGGAGAAAGACAAGTCAAAATTGTACAATTAAACATTTTGGCATTGGTAGATTTAACCCACAAATTTCTCCCCTTGATGCGGCAACGTTGTTCTGGAAGTATTATTAATGTATCCTCTATTACCGCATTTCAACCGATACCATACCTTTCTGTTTATGCTGCCAGCAAAGCTTTTATTCTCAGCTTTAGTGAAGCACTATGGGCAGAAAATCGTCAATATGGTGTCCGTATTTTGGTCACTTGTCCAGGGCCAATAGAAACGAACTTTTTTGCAGAAGCTAATTTTCCTCCAGCGCTGGCAAGTACTACAGATAAAGTGTATTCTTCCCAAAAAGTTGTTTGGGAATGTTTAGAGGCTTTGGAAAAAGGCTATCCAACTGTTATTAGCTCTGATAGTATTACTCAAATTAGAAGCAAATTATCTCGACTTGTACCGCGCAAACTTTTGTTGAATATGTTAGCAAAACACTTTAAAGCCTAAGTATATGTTTAAGAGTTGGGAGTTTGGAGTTTGGAGTTTGGAGTTGGGGATTTGGAGTTAAAGAAAGCGGGGAATTTAAGAATCCTAACTTTTCACTCCTCACTCTTCACTCCTAACTCCTAACTTTTCACTCCCCGCTTATTACATATATCTTGTTAGTTGAACTCGGTAGCGGTCTTTTTTTGTAACAGCGATTTCCCCAACTTCTAAACGTCCTTTAGAGCGAATGGCGATTAAGTCGCCTGATTTGACTTGAGAACTAGCTTGAGTAACTTCCTTCCAATTGACGCGCACATCACCAGCATCAATGAAATCAACCATTTTGCTGCGAGACATGCCAAAACCAGCAGATGCGATCGCATCTAATCGCAAAGAAGCCTCTACAGTAGTTAATTCTTTTTTCTTCGGTTCCCTAACCCTTAATTCACTTACCTCAATCCGCTGAGTTTTCACAGGAACCGATCGCACCTGTTTCAGACTCAATTCCAAAAATTCCACCAACTCCGGTGCAACAATCGCCTGCGCCCCCCGTTCTCCCAAGACAATCACATCTCCCGTCTTTTCACGAACAATTCCCGTCCCCAACATTGCGCCTAAAAAGTCGCGGTGAGAGGCGGTATCAAACAGGAAATTACCAGCAATTTCCACAGCCACAAGGCTGACTTCAGACTGATCTAAGGGAAGTTGCGAACGAGCGATCGCTATTCTTTGGCGTTCAGCTTGCGGATATCCGCCCCACGCAACTAATTGCACTTCTGTTAATCGGTTAAACACCCGTTGAATTTCTGCCAATTCTGGGGGAGACAGAAAATCAGTCAAAATCACTTCCCAAGTTTTGATGGCTTGCTCCGCTTGATCGATTACACGAGCTACACTATCTCGATTTTCAACGCCTTTTAAAAGTTCTTCTCTTGGCAACATTCTTAAAAATTATGAGTTATGAATTGAGAATTAAGCTTTATAACTATCTTGATTCTAACTTTCTAAAGCGACTGATGTTGAACTATAACACGGCATTTTCTCTAGTCTAAAAATCTCTCATGCTTTTCTTTTGATAGTTCCAGCACCCAGAGTTTTAATCCCTATTGACCCCTGATGAATAGTACGTAAAATTATACGTAGAGACTAATAATTTTCTTAAATCGGCGTTGACTAAAAACGCATAACTTATGTCTATCGGGACTTTCGGCAATATCTACTCAGATGAATTAATTACAGCCACTGAGTTGAATCGTCAACCTGGGCGAGTTCTGGACAAAGCTTTAGAACGCCCAGTGACAATTACTCGCAATGATCAGTCTTTTGCCTTGCTGCGCCGGGAGGAAGTGGCTTTTCTCTTGAAAGCAGCAACACAGAGTAAAGCTGTTTTTGAGGCGTTAACTGTCGCCTTCTCTTTGTTACTGGGAAAGGAAATCGGTTTTGAACATCCTTATGGATGGCTGAGTGTGTTTGAAGAAGATGATCTGCAAGACTTTATTAAGGAACTGAGTGAGGCTTTTGGGTTGATAGATTCTTCAACTACAGCATGGGAGATAATTGACGCGATCATCCATGAATGGCATGAGAGCGCCGTAGCTGCTGCTAGTCCTGAACTGGCAAATGCTTTTAGTGCCGAGACTGATGAAGTACCATTAAAGCCGCCATCTACTCAGAGTGCTGTCTGAATGAGAGTAGTCAGATAACCAACAAGAAAATCCAATAGTGGAGAATGTGGAGCCGCCACTCGTTAAACTGACGGCTCCAGCATCATCTGAGATAGAAAGCACTTGGTTAGTGGTAGCTAAAAATCGTCGGGTGAATCGAGACTGGGAAGCTTTAATGCAGCGCCATCCAGAAAATACACGTCGTTGTTACGAGGATTTATGTATTGCACCAACCACCAGACAACCTTTGTAGGGTTTGCCCTTTAAAGGGCAAACCCTACAAAGGTGCATGGGAATATGAGGTGACAAAAGGGGACAGAGTATTTTACGTTCCTGATCAAGAAGAGTTGAAAGTCATTGTCTACTACGCAGGAAAACATCCAAATCCTTCACCCACACCGTAATTCCTGCAAATAAGGAAGAGTGGGCTACAAATTAAAAGTTCTTCTCGTGTAAACTACGATTCATTCAATACACAGTATTTGTGTCAGCATAACCTTGGATATTTTCTGGATCAAACTGACGTAATATTCGGGTTGCTTGTCGAGTGAGAGTTTCAGAACCTTGAACGGCAACTAAATATTTACCTGCATCTAAACGGTTGCGATAAGGTAAAGCATCACCACCACCTACAAGTAAACCGATTCCGCCACCGACCACCACACCACCCATAGCACCACTAGCAGCACCCAGCAGCCCGCCAACGATGTGATTGCCAATTTCACCCGCCCAGGCAAAAGTATCTAAACCAGTAATCAGGCTGAATGTAAAACCTGCAAAAAAGCCGAATGGTATCAGCCAGGTTGCCATCAGTTGTGCTTGCTTTTTAGCTTGGTCTTTGGGGTCAATTAAGCCAAACTCGTCAGCTGTTTTATATCCTTTCCCCAGGATAGTGCTGTTTATGCCTTGTTCTTCTAAAGCTAAGTAAGCAGCTTCGGCTTGAATACGGTCTGG
This sequence comes from Nostoc sp. XA010, assembly GCF_020829625.1. Taxonomy (GTDB): domain Bacteria; phylum Cyanobacteriota; class Cyanobacteriia; order Cyanobacteriales; family Nostocaceae; genus Nostoc. The sequence continues at coordinate 171,375 of NZ_JAIVFX010000009.1, forward strand.
TAATACGGCAACAAGGTAATTCATTGATTTTACAATTTGTCTAATAGAAGTTTTGCCTTAATTAACAGCGTATCAGTCCTGGTCGAATCATCCTGCATTGGTTAGAAGTGAGGAGTTAGGAGTTAGGAGTTAGGAATCTTACTCCCCAACGCTCGCTCTTAAGGGGCTGGGGGTTAGGTCTGTATAAAACTCAACTGCAAACCGCGTAGGCGTAGCCCGCCGCAGGCATCGCCCAAGTTAACACAAGTTAAATGTACATCCGATCACTTTAGCAAATCTAGTGGCTCACAAAAATTGTTCACGCCTTGCTTGAGGACATATATCAAAACTGGTGTTGCCAAAATTTTAGGAAACGTGGGCATTGCTTTTAGATGTTCCATCATCTTTTGAGGTGAACTATTAAGCAAATCTTCCCGATATTCTTGTTCGCAAATGACCACACGCCATTTTCTAGCCAAAGCATCTAACCACTCGGAATTTGCTCTTTCTGGTTGCTGTCCTGCCCGGATAGCTAGCGTCATCGCTGCATCTTCTAAATCTCCATCACAGTCTTCAATCAAATCCAGCGCTTCCATATCGCTGGGATCATCTGCCAATTGAGAGCGAAACTGTGCAATTTCTTGAGATGTTACTTTAGTCATGAGTCTTTGACAAGGCGAGCGATGCCTACGGCGGTAAACTACGGACACTCAGTTATGCTACATCATTTCACAAAATTGCTGTTAAAAATACGTTCTTTTAGCAAAAAGCCTCATTCTTCAATGTAATTATTGAAAAATGAGGCTTTTAGAATTTTTAATTGAAAGTACAGGTCGGCGGAAATAAACTTACCATTTCATTACAGCCAGAAAGCCCAAAATTAAAGCATGGGTGACTTTTGACTTTTGACTTCCCCAAAGGGGCGCTAGCGTAATGCTCTGAGGGTAACAGACCGTTGTAACTGAGCTAAAGCACGGTTGTAATCCAAAATTGCCGTGACTCGATTACCTTCAGCTTGTGTGAGGTCGTTTTCAGAGTTAATGACATCAGTTTGAGTACCTACACCAGCTTGGAATCGCAAACGCGCTAAACGTAGAGCTTCTCTAGCTTGTTCTAAAGCGGTATTAGCGGTTTGAACATTGGCCAAACTAGATTGCTGGGTAGAATAGGCTTGTTCTACCTGAAAGCGAATTTGGTTGCGCTGTTCGGCAAATTGAGTTTCTGCGATCGCAATATTAGCTCTCGACTGAGCTGCCCTTGCTCTTGCTGCTCCTCCATCAAACACATTTAGGGTTGCCCTAACTCCGAATGAATAACCATCAGTAACACTGGCATTATCATCGAACTGATCTAGCAGGTCGTAGCTGGCGACCAAACTAACTTGAGGGCCCAACTCTGCAAGGGACTGCCTACGCTGTTGCTCAAAAGTATTGCGTTGTGCTAGCTGCTGTTGCAATTCTGGACGATTTTGATAAGCCAGCACAATACTTTGTTCTAGCGTTGGGTTCCAAAGACCAGCTAACTGTACAGGGTCGGCTGCACTAATATTTACCGCCTGCGGTAAACTTATCCGAGTTGCTAACTGACGACGGGAAATTGCCTGCTGCGATCTAGCATTAGTCAAATTTTGTTGGGCATTTGCTAAATTTACCTGCGATCGCAACACATCAAACCGCGTACCAACCCCAGCTCGCTCTAAAGCTTCTGCATCACGCAAACTAGCCTCAGAGTTCTGCACAGCCGACTGGGCAATACGTACTTGTTCATCCGCTTGTTGCAGATTGTAGTAGTCAGTGGCAACATTCAGACGGATTGTCTCAGACTGAGTTTCTACAGCCAACTCATTAAAACGTACCTGTTCTTCAGCCGCTCTGATGTTAGCTTGCACTCTTCCAGAACTATAAATGTTATATGAAAGTTGTGCTTGACCAGAAAAAGATGTACTGGGTTGATCTTGGTTAGAAAGTAAGCCGTTTCGCCCACTTAATTCGTCCGTCAGCTGACTACCAGCAGACTGACTACGAGTAAGATCCGTGCTAATTCCCAGAGTGGGCAACAAAGCAGCTTGCGCCTCGCGTAGAGATGCTCGATTGCGTTCTAGCTCCAATAGAGACACCTGTAAATCCCGATTATTGCGCCGTGCTAGCTCTAGAGCCTGTGCTAAAGTAATCGGCTGATTTCCCTGAAGTCTCACTTCCTCCGGTTTGGTGGGAAATTGCAGGGGATTTGAGCTAGGAATCAGGTTCTGTGGAATTTGCACCGGCCCTGACGGCGCAGGAGTTATGGTTCTCGGCACTGTGGAAGGTTGCACCGAACCCCCTGGTACAGGAATTATGGTTTCTGGCACTGTGGAAGGTTGCACCGAACCCTCTGGTGCAGGAGTTATAGTTTCCGGTGCAGTGGGAGTTGGCGTCGAATCTGTCGGAATTGGGGCATTACTCTGAGCAATGCGTAAGCCAGCAGCATTTTCTTGTGAGCAGGTACTTGAAATCAGCTGCTTTGCTACTGATTTGCTTTTCCCTAACTCCTGTGGACATTGTTGCGCTGACAACAGTTTTGCTGATCCTACACCTGTAGCTGAAGTTTGTAAAAATGTTTGCGACTGAGTAACAGTATTTATCTTTTGAACCACTCGCTGCTGTGCAGAAGACAGGGACAAAATTTCTTTTTGGACAGAAGAGGGTTTTGAAGTGTAGTTGGGAACTACTATGCTCTTTGATTTCTGCCCATAAGCGCTTGAATTACTGTTTTTTTGGTTATTTTGAGCAGAACGGCTGACAGCAAGCTGTTGGGAAGCATTAAAGGTAGGTGTCGAACTGAAAAATCTACCTTTATCTTTCTTAAGTACTTGTTTTATTGGCACAACAGTATTTTCAGATCTAAACACTGGAATACTGTTATTACTTAAAGGCTTCATACTAAGTTTACTGAAACCGAAAGCAGGTACTAGGGTTGGAACACTAACATTTGCACCATTATGCAATTGCGTATTCACAATGCCCCCAATTAAGTCTTGACCATAAGTAGAAGTCAAAACACTAGGAGAAGAGGCCAGCCGTACCCCAGTTAGTTTTACAGTACCAGCCCAAGTTGGCTGAGTTGTTAAGACTGCTGCTGTCACACCAGGCAATAAGCTATGGAATAATTGCTGTCCTTTCACCGCATCCCTCACACGAAAATCAATCTAGCGGCAGAAAACCTTTCTTCACCACAGAATATAGCACGATACTAAATTTAGGAAAGAATATACTACGATACTAAATTTAGGGTTCGGAACTCTGTTTGTCTTCAAAACGTCTAACAATGCGAGAAAGTTCCGCCTTTTCATCGATACTAACGCGAGTAGGAGCACCGCTAATAATCCGTTCGTAGTTTCGGAATGAATCTTTGATATCGGGCCCGTCAGCAGTAATATTATACTCACGAATGCCCTTATCATGCCAAGAGCCCCTCATTTTAAATACGTTAATTGCCCGCGACATTTCTCCACGAATTTCTACGTACTGTAGCATCAGAATTGTATCGGTAATCGTGGAGATGTGAGAGTCAGTAATGGAATGCGCTCCCAGAAATTGATCAGTTGTGTTAGTAAAGAAACCAGTAATTTCTTCTTGTTTAGCATAACCCGTCACACCAATTACAAACTGCCGAAATGCATTATTGCTGACTCCTCTAGCTAATGCTGATAGGGAGTCAATAGCAATTCGGGCTGGTTTGAATACAGCAATTTCTGATTTTATAATTTGTAAGTGGTCTTCTAAACCAGTTGATTCGGGATAGGTACAAATTATTTTGAGTAAACCTTGATCTTCTAATTCTTCAAAATCAATTCCCCAAGAGGAAGCATTACGAGATAGTTGGGCGCGTGATTCTTCATAAGCAAATAATATTGCTTGTTCTCCATTCAGGCAACCATTTTGAATAAACTTACTTACTAACAGGGTTTTACCAGTCCCTGTGGCTCCTGTTGCCAAAATAATTGAATCTTTAAAGAAACCACCACCGCACATTTCATCTAAGGTTTTGACACCAGAAGATACCCTGACATTAGAAGATCGTTGAGTCAAGCGCATTGCTCCCAGTGGGAAGATGTTAACTCCTTCATTAGTAATTGTGAAGGGATATTCGCCTTTCATGTGAGTTGTGCCGCGCAACTTGAGAATTTCAGTTGTGCGACGGCGGCGTTCTCCTTCTAAAACGTTGCGAACAATTACTACATTATCGGAAACAAATTCTTCCACTCCAAAAGAGGCGACGGGGCCATATTCTTCGCTACGTTCAGTTGTAATAATAGTGGTGACATTGAGTAGTTTGAGACGGGCTACTAGGCGGAAAATCTCGCGCCGGACTACTCCCATCGCTTCATACTGCTGAAACACTGCTGTTATTGAGTCGATTGAAACTCGTTTAGCTTTGTATTTGCGAATAGCATATTGCAATCGCTCAATTAGTGCAGACAGGTCAAAATTACCAACGATATCCTGACCTTCAGGATCGGGAGATGCATCGAGAATAAACAACTTGCCTTCCTCGATTAGGCGTGGCAGGTTCCACCCAAAAACATGAGCGTTTTTAATAATATCACTGGGTGATTCTTCAAAAGTAACAAATACTCCTGGTTCGTCAAAGTAGGTGATGCCGTTATAGAGAAACTGAAGAGAGAATAAAGTTTTGCCTGTACCGGAAGTGCCACTAATCAAAGTAGTTCTACCAATTGGTAAACCACCATGACTAATATCATCAAACCCTTCGATCATCGTGCGAATTTTTTCTACACCCCCAATTTTTGGTGTGTTTTTTGGTTTTAGTTGCTCGGTTTCACTCATTGCTTGATAACAAAAGGGTATTAAAAACAGTTTTTTATGATTAAATTTCTGATTTTATTTTGGCGAGGCTATTTGTCAACATGGCTCCTCTAAATAGTTAAAACTTTAGCTCATTAGTTATTTTCCTCTTCAAAATCTCCTTCACTCAGTTCTTCATAGAGCAAATCTAATCCAATTAATACTCTCTCCCTATCTGAAAGATCCCCGATAATTTTGCGAACGGGTGGAGGCAAAATTTTAGATAATGTTGGTGTCGCCAATATTTTATCTTCTTCTGCCAGTTGCGGGCTTTTCAGTACATCGATTACTTTTAAAGCATAAACACCTTTAAACTCCTGCTCTAAAATATTTTTGAGTGTTTTTAATGCCCGGACTGAATTAGGGGTATTCCCTGCTACGTAAAGTTTGAGAACGTAGGTTTTTCTGGCTTTATCCATATACATACAAGCTAGTCATGAGAATATAAATACAATATTCGTTTACAGATTGTGGGTGATTAACAGAGGTAGCTTCTGCTAAGTTCAACATTGATAATTTTAATTTATCTAGAAATCGAATTTCTGTAGAGTTCGCATAAGTGAGCCAGGATATCTATCAACGTTAAACGATAATCAAGTAAGGCTTCGTTGCTTCTGCCTTCTAATTTTAGCTGGGTAGAAAATTCTTCAATTATCTCCATGTGAATTTCGATGATTTGGGGCACAGGAATATTCGCATAAAATATAGTATTGATAAATTTATCAATTTTTTCTTTGAGTGTTTTATCTGTGGTAAAATAGTTTATAAGAATCAGGCTGTAATCTGATTTAAGGCTTCTTAATAATCCTTGCCTTTCTGCTGGAGTCATCTCCTGGAAAACCTGTTGGCTTTTTTGGATGTGACTGGCAAATACATAGATATAATTGTCTGTGTATGCTTGATTTAAATTTTGTTGCAGCAAATTTGGTAAATAGTTAATTTTTCCAGAGGTAGTTGCAACAAGGGGTAGATAGAAAAATTGGGCAATAATCGCGTCAATAACTTTCCACACCCATCGGCTCCAACCTTTTTGGTTGTGTAAATCAACTAGCTTATCTAAACATTTGTTAACATCAGGTTGCAGAATCAATATCGGTAATAACATTTATTCTTAAATCTATCTCCTCGATCGCCCTGACCAAGAAACTTGGGCTGATAACTTTGCCTAACGCTTATAAGGGAATACTAGGTGTGCAGTAAACTGGTGATTACACCCCAAAATAATGCTCTATGTTAACAGGTAGTGCTAATAAATGGCGGCGTAAATCAAGCTACCATTTTAAAACTTGCAAAAGCCTCGACATACAAAAATTTTGACTTTTGACTTTTGCCTTTTGACTTCCGCTTTGCGGCCCCTAGCTACTCAACAACTTAGTGCAGCAACTGAGTAATTAGACTGGTTTTTGATGATGAGGTATCTGTCGGCATAGCAAGACACAGTAGTTAATCTATTATTATTTCCATATCTATATCTATGTATATAAATAAATAGATAGATTTTTTAATTTTGCTCCTTGATAAGATACTTAAACGAACTTAAAGGATTGTCCCATTTTAAATCATTATAATTCCTCAAGGTTCTAAAGCGATTCTTTGGGGCCATAATTGTTTTAGCTGTCGCTATCGATGAGGAGTTTAAATACCAGTAAGACACTGGGGAGGCTAGTTGCTAAAACTTAGAAACGTCGCCTCTTGGAAAAATATAAAGGACGCAAAAGTGCCCGTGAGGGGAAATCCCGTTTTTTTAATGGCGTTGAAATAACCAGAGTTGCTTATATGAGTCTTCTTAGAGGATATGGCTTCAGGCGAAAACACCATCAACATTTGGCAGATGGAAATGCCGGAGGGTTCCACAGGAAGAATGACCCCAAAAGCCTTATGTTAATGCTAGATTACCCGCTTTATGACTTTCAGGCAACCGTACCTAGCTGCCCCCAAACAAGTTCTCTGGCAGTGGTGTTAGAGATTTTTGAGCAAGAGCAGTGCGATCGCTTGGTAGTAGTGAATCAACAACAATCCCCCATCGGATTGCTGTATTCTGCCCGTTTAATCCAAAAATTATTAGCACATAGTGACGATAAAAATCTAAATTTACATGAATCACTCTCTATCTGGGGTAAAGGTCTAATTGAGCCAATACAGACAATATCAGCTTCTGAGCGTGTAGAGCAATTAGGCTTGCACTTGAATTATGCCCAAGCCGAAAAGCAGAACTTAGATTGGGCGCTGATTGACTCTCATGGCCAATATTTGGGGCTGCTAGATAGTTCCCGCCTGTTGCGATCGCTGGCTAAAGAACGCATGGCTGGATTACAAAGTTCTGACCATCGCCATGAGTATGGTACTCGTGTACAGCCGCCAAATCAACCCAAGTCATTGGGACACCAGCCACTAGTGCTGTTGTTGGAAAGACTGCCTTGGCCTTTGATGTTGCAAACGGGTACTGGCGAGGTGCTAGCACGAAATCCCGCCTGGTGGGAGCAATTAGGAGCCTTGAAAGATCCAGAAGGAGTTAGGCAACAGGTGGAGGCAATACTTGTCCCTAAACCCTCCGAAAAACCAGAATATGTCAGCCAACAAGCAATCAAGGTTTATCCCAATGGTAGGGAGAATGAGCATGGTGGTAAAGAGGAACTGACTCAGCAAGAAGCATCACCAGATCCTGTATACAGTCGCTGCTATTTGGATAGTCAAGTAGGGACTTGTACTTGCGTTGTCGAAGTGCAAAATGGTCAGGAGCGAATCTGGCAGTTTGCCAAAATTCCTTTAGATAGTCCTGAGTTTCAAGTCATGAGTGCTGAAGCTGAGGTTGCACTCAGCGAGGATTTGTGGTTGATTTTAGCTACTGATGTGACTGAACAGCAGCAGCTTTGCAAAGAATTGGCTGCAAAGAATGCCGATTTAATTCAACTAAATCGGTTGAAAGATGAATTTTTAGCTTGTATTAGTCATGAACTCAAAACTCCCCTAACTGCCGTTTTAGGATTATCGCGGTTGCTGGTGGATCAGCAGTTGGGAGAACTTAATGAGCGTCAAGCCCGTTATGCGGGACTGATTCATCAAAGTGGACGCCACCTGATGAGCGTGGTGAATGACATTTTGGATTTGACCCGGATGGAAACGGGACAAATGGATTTGACGCTGACTCCGGTGAAAATTCAGGCTGTGTGCGATCGCGCCTTATCAGATGCTAAAGCCATCCACACTCAAACTACTAAAACTACATCTGCCTCACCAACTCAAAACGCCCGTTCATCTGCTCCCCAATTCTGCCTTTCCATTGAACTAGGTTTAGACCAGATAGTGGCAGATGAATTGCGCTTGCGCCAGATGCTAGTACACCTACTTTCCAACGCCTTTAAATTCACCGAAATATCTGGTGAAATTGGGCTACGGGTGAGCCGTTGGGAAGGCTGGATTGCGTTTACTGTTTGGGATACAGGGATTGGGATTCCTGAACACCAGCAACACTTAATCTTTCAAAAATTCCAACAACTAGAAAATCCCCTCACACGCCAATTTGAAGGCACTGGTTTGGGGCTGGTATTAACCCGGGCCCTAGCTCGTCTCCACGGAGGAGATGTTAGCTTCTTATCGCGTGAAGGAAAAGGTAGCCAATTTACACTACTTCTGCCGCCCAGTCCCCCGAAAACAGGCTTTTCGGAACCAGATATGGGAATTGGCGAAGAGGAAGAAACACGATACCAACCGACACGGGAAAACTCTGCCGCCGCTCGTTTGCATGTTACTACGTCCACACAGCATCATCCCGCCAGTTCGCAACGGTTGGTCTTAGTAGTCGAGGCAGTAGCCCGATATATTGAAGACTTGACCGAACAACTAAAAGGTTTAGGATATCGGGTAGTGATTGCGCGATCGGGAACAGAAGCAGTCGAAAAAGCTCGGCGCTTGCAACCAATCGCCATATTTTTGAATCCGTTGCTACCCCTGCTATCAGGCTGGGATGTGCTGACTTTACTGAAATCTGACACCGCAACCCGGCATATATCTGTAATTGTGACCGCAACGGGAGCCGAAAAGGAGCAAGCATTTGCTAACCGAGCCGATGGTTTCTTAAGCTTGCCAGTAGAGAATCACCTTTTAGCACCAGTTCTCGAAAAATTATGTACTTCACCAGCAGTTTTGTCGCAAGGGTTAAACAACAGCGCAATTGTGCCAACTAAAACCCCACTGCGAATTCTCAGGTTGGTGAATCCCCAGTTGGAATCGGTTAATCCCCACCCCTCACTTCGAGAACACCGCGTGATTGAAGTAGATGACTTAGATCAAGCAGAACTTTTAGCGCGGGTATGGCAGTTTGATGTTATTTTGCTAGATGTCGAAAGTACCACCGCCCAAATTTATCTACAAGAACTAATTCAGCATCCACGTTTGGCGGCTATACCACTAGTTACTTGCGATGTTGCAACTACTCTAATAGCTTCTAAAATACCAGAATTATCTGTATTTCCTTACTTAACACCATTTGCTAAAGACAACAGCAGTCGCACCGAGAAAACAGATGCCTTACTATCAGTATTGGAAATTGCTTCTGGTATTTGCTGTCCTCCTAACATCTTGGTAGTGGATTTGACAATGCTGCGTGATTTACCACAGGTAAGACGCAAGCAACTTAAGAGTTCTCGGACAGCAAAAAATTGCTCAATTAGCAGTGAAACTGCAAAACGGGGGTCTGAGTGGTTCCAAGCTTTAATTCAGTACCTACAAACAGCAGGCTTCAAAGCGGCGATGAGTCCCTGTTGGGCAGAAGTATTACAACAAATTCGCCACCAAAGCGTTGACTTACTGCTAATTTGTTTAGGAGAATCCGTTATCCACAAAGACGTGCTAAAAGCATTGAAAACATTGGGAGATTCGCCTGATAAATTACCACCAATTTTAGTACTGAATCAGCGATTAAATCACCCAGAAACCAGTTTCCAGTCTGGGGTAGCTTACAAGGAAATTGACAAGCAGAAGAAGAATGGTTTGGAATCTATAGAAACTGTTGTTGGTGCGATCGCTACCCAAATATTACCGCGATCAATATCAATGGAAGACCTCTTAAACCAGATCAATCATGCTTTAGCTGCCAATGGTTACAATGACAAATGTTGATGGGAACTGGGTACTGGGAACTGGGTACTGGGTACTGGGTACTGGGGAAAAATTCTTTTAAGATTGGTTGGGATATAAATCTACATACTTATCTTTCCTAGTCCCCAATTCCCAATCAAGATATATCCATTTTTTCAGTTTTCTTTTTCTTAAAAGGAACTCGAACCAAGTTATAAGCACCCTTGGTCGATAAATTCTTGTAATCATCGGGCTGTAAGTCCATTTGTAAAAACTTTTTCTGTTCAGCCAACAGCAGCACTGAAGCAGGTTTTAGCCCTTTGGCAGCCTGGTTTTTGATGTGCTCTATAGCCTCTTGAGGAAATCTTAAATAATTTACGTGAATGTGGCTGTAAAATACCACACTAGGCTTTTTGAACCCAAGCATGATCAATTCTTCATTTGGTTGTTTTGCTTCTAGAATGACCGCAGACAACTCCCTTAAAGGTAATTGACGTTCTCGATCAATAAAGAACGAAGCAGGCGTTAAAACAAAAATTAAAAACGCCACAAACCCTATTAAATTAATAGCAATAACCTGGTTCCATTGGTGATTTAGTAATAAACCCGCAACTAAAACGGCACAAACTAACCACATTACCCCGGCTATTACTGGTAAACCAGTTCGTTGAATTTGTTCGTGGAAGTTGCTTATAGCTGGATCAGTACCTAATATGTGGGTTATGTTAAACAGTGCTATAGACAGAACTGATAAAAATACTACATTCACCCAACCACTCACTCGGAGATAAGAGGGGGAGATGGGAGAGGTGGGAGAGGAAGAAACAGGTATTTTTTGCCTAGCCTCTGTATCCTGGAAAAAGTCACTCCACAACAAGGCTACTAGAATAGCTGCTGCTGGCATTAAAGGCAACACGTAGCTAGGGAGTTTGGTAACAGCAACGGTGAAAAAGCCAAAGATGCTAGCAAACCACAACCAGGCGAATAAACCAAACTGTTGAAAACGTTCAAGGGATCGCCAGTGCGATCGCTGCCAAAACTTTAATCTTACTATAGAGAGTGGTAAATACACTGAGTAGGGCGCAAAACCCAGCAGCACTACTAAAAAGTAAAAATACCAAGGTGCTGAGTGACCATTAACTACTTCTGTAAAGCGTTCTAGGTTGTGATAGCCAAAAAAGGCATTAATATAATTCCAGCCATTACGCCAAATTACTAAAGCATACCAGGGCACTGATAAACCTAAAATTATCAATACACCCACGAGAAGGCGCATTTCTCGCAACACCTCTCGAAATTTTCCTACGTAAAGCAAAAATACGGCAACAATTAGCCCTGGTAAAACAATTCCCACTGGGCCTTTAGTCAAAATTGCGCCAGCAATCAGCACATAAAAAGCTAAATACCACTTATTAGGGAATAGGGCAGAAGAGGCAGTCCGGGGGGCAGGGTGCAGAGGAGAGGAATTTTCCCCCTGCTCCCTGCTCCCTGCTCCCTGCTCCCTACCCCCTCCCTTGCCTGCATAGCCGAGAAAGAAACATAACAAAGCTGATGCGATACATCCGGTGAGCAGCATATCAGAGACACCAGTTCTTGCCCAAATAATAGTTTCGGGATTGAGTGCCATGAGCGCTGCTGCTATAAAAGATGTTTTGTAGCGGCGATTAGGACGTGAAACTTGCTCTAATTCGTCTTGTTTAGCGAAATACCACTGTATGGTATAAAAAACTAAACAAACTAAGGCGAAGGCTGCGATCGCTGAAGGAAGGCGTACTGCCCACTCATTCACCCCTATAATTGCATAAGCGATCGCTTGACACCAGTAAATTAAAGCAGGTTTATCGAAACGAGTGTCACCATTGAAAAATGGGGTAATCCAATCACCTGTGACGAACATCTGGCGGGAAGCTTCGGCAAACAACGGCTCTGTCTCATCAATCAAGCCAATATTGCCCAAATTCCACCCAAAAGCTATCCAGCCAATCAATATCAACCACAAAATTGACACAGTTACACCAAGGGCTGGATTCTTTGCTATTTTGTTGAACCACTGATCAACAGTGTGCTTAACACTCAATTTCATGCTCATTAGTCAATAGTCAACAATCACTACTCAATAGTCGTTGATTATCTATCTTTTGTTCTTCGGAGTTTTAAATTCAACAATATTACACTTTTTCCTGTTCAGTAACGCCAGTTGTTCTAAGTCGCCAAAGAAACTTCTCCAATACACTAGTACCGCAAGGCGGAAGTCAAAAGTCAAAAGTCACGCATTCAAAAGTATTATGGAATAAGCACTTTAGGGATTCTAAATGGTTACTCTATTTCTGCCGTCGCGTACTAGTACTACTAAATATTGACTATGGACTCAGCACTAGTTGCCATTCTCTGTTCTGGGAATTCCATTTAGGTAATTGAGTTTCGCCGACAATATAGGGGCCCCAGTAACGACGGGAACCATCTTGTGCGAAAGCAACTAAAATATCTCCCTTCTCCAGCTTTAAATTATTTTGAGGTAGAGATAAAATCAGTCCCTTTTCACTACCTTCTTCGGGAGCAAAATCCCAATGTGCCGGTACATCATAGTTAGCCTGTTTAGTCCCAGAGCCTTTTGCGAGCGACTGTCGCGCCAGTAGAGCCAACCGTACAGGCTGATTTGTTTGATTGCTCATTCGCAAAGTTCCTTGATCCTTACTTTTGCTAGCTGATTTATCACGCTCTGCCAAGACAGGATAAGTATTCTCTTTAATATTATTATGTTCTACTTGATTGCTTGAGGTAGTTGCTGGAGTTGATAGATTAGCGGAAATACCCTTATCAGGTGAAACGGGTGTAGATGAAGCCGTCTCCCACTGAGTAGTTTCAGTCGGCGGTTGTGAAGATGTATCTGGGTTTGTAGACTCAAGGGATACGCTCACTCCAAAGCATCCCACTAGAGCAGCAAGCAGTCCCAAGCAAAGAACTGTAATACCGACGTTACGATATACTGAGGATTTCATATTGATAGTTATTAGAAATAAATATTTTGTTTAGGCTTGACCAAATAGTAGCCTATTATCCCAAAAGGGAATCATAGAAAGTAGTCTAATATAAACTTTCCTACAATTAGCGATACCAATGTATTATAAACATCATTTTGATGAGAAAATATTTGGAGGAAATAATTTACTTGATGTTTGATAAACTTGGGGTACAAATACCCATTGCTTTGTGTCTTGACCGTAGGCTTGGATAAAAACAAGAAAATTAGATACCGAGCCAGCCAATTCATTTGTATAAAGAAAAATAAAAACTTCGTGAAACCACTAGCGGCCCTAACAAGGCGTTTTTTGCCAAACCCTTATATAAATCTAAGATGCATATTTCATCTTGCGTTAGAATAAGCAGCCTTTTAAGGGGCTATGCTTGCCTAAACATGATAGGATGTGCAAATTTGAATCAACGCTGAAAGCCCAGCAGATATCTATAATATTAACAAACAAGCTGAGGTTAAAACCAATATCCTCTTTTGAATATAAAGATATTTCAAGATATCTTGACTTTTCCGCAGAAGTCTATGTGATGCAAAACACTCGTCTCAATAACTTATTCGATGCCATTGCTACACGCTTGGGGCAATGGTTTTTAAATCCTTGGCGGCGACTATCGTTGCTGATAATTAGTTTTTTGTTCGGTTTTTTTCTGGGAAACGCAGTTTCCACTACAGCCGGTCAAGAGGGTGTGTTGGATATTGTGGTAGCTGCTTTTTTAGTACTGCTGACGGAAGTTACCAGTAGGATATTTTATAGTCCCAGGTTTTTGTCAAGGCGATCGCTCTTGGTAGACTCACTAAATCTCCTGAAAGTTGGTTTCATCTACAGCCTGTTTCTCGAAGCCTTTAAGCTGGGATCGTAGGGAGATGGAGATGGAGAAGCAGTCAGCAAGAGAAGCGGCATTAGCAGATGAGTTGAGGGCCAAAGCTTTTGGCATCACGCCGGAAAATGTCGATGAAGTGATAGAAAAGCGATCGCATTTACTAAAATCTGTCTTACCAGCTTTTAGCCAACTCTGCCAAACTACTTTTAAAATCGAACCCAAGGAAATGTTACAGGTGTTGTGGGACTTGTGGCTGCCTTTGGGAATCAAGATAGCATCGCAGCGCCAACAGTTAGAACGCCCCCTGATTCAAGGAATATTGGGGGGGCAAGGCACTGGTAAAACCACAATGTCCAAGGTTCTCAGTTTGATTCTCGATCAGTTGGGATACCGGACTGTGAGTTTATCTTTGGATGACTTATATAAAACTTACAGCGATCGCTTACTTTTAACACAGCAAGATCCCCGCTTGATTTGGCGCGGCCCACCAGGAACCCACGATGTAGATTTAGGCTTAAATGTACTAGACCAAATTCGCCAGTTGCAAAATCCTGTGATGGTTCCCCGCTTTGATAAATCTGCTTTTGGAGGTGCTGGCGATCGCACTAGTTCAGAAATTGTCACAGGCGTAGATATTGTACTATTTGAAGGTTGGTTTGTGGGCGTGCGACCAATTGACCCAGATGTATTTGACACTGCACCACCGCCAATTCTTACAGATGAAGATAAAGCATTTGCTCGTGATATCAATCGTCGCCTCCACGATTATTTACCACTGTGGGAGCAATTAGACAGCTTAATTGTGCTATATCCAACTGATTATCGCTGTTCTTTGGAGTGGCGCAAACAGGCGGAACAGCAGATGATTGCTGCGGGTAAATCGGGGATGAGCAATTCAGAGATAGAGCAATTTGTCAATTATTTTTGGCGATCGCTTCACCCGGAATTATTCATCAAGCCGTTGTTAAAAGATGCCACAGTGGTTGATCTAGTGATTGAGATTCATGCTGATCATAGCTTTGGTGAAGTGTATTGCGGATTAATTCGTAATTCGGGCGTTGCATAGATACCTCATCCGCTTGTTGGCGGATTTCGTAATCAAACGGGATCATGATCGCCCTGCTAATCTCAAGTAACTGATTCGTGGGGTTGATAGCCCTACCACGCGGGTATCTATATTCGGAGATGTCAACTTGAGTCTTGGCGTTAGACAAAGTGCAGAGTGGTAGAAAAAATTAAGCGTTTTCCCGATCTCCCACTCTTATTTTCTCATCCAAAAACTTTAGCTGTTGATATATACAGCTAATCTGCGGTAAATCTACATCTGCTGCTTGCGCTTTCCGTAATGGGTTCCCGAAAATTGCTTCTACTTCCATAGGTCGCCTTTCGTCGTAGTCAATTTTCATACTGGTACGATAAGGCTTCATGTTCAAGGTGTAATCCAGCATTGTTTGAATAAAGCTATCAGGAATGATGCGTCCGCAACTTTTCGACCCTGCTGTAACTTCATACATCAACTGTTCAATTAATTTGCGGGTGTGGACATAGGACATTAACTCATCTGTTCTAGCGTTGAGAATTACAGACAGTCCATTATAAGGAATATTCCACACCAATTTTTTCCATCGCCCTAGTAATAAGTCTTCAACTAATTCTATTGAGATACCAGCACTAGTAAAGTCATCGGCAATTTGCCGCATCTTATCTGTAATCCCAGTAGGATCATAGCCAGAAGCATATCCCCCTACGATAATTTTTCCATAGTCGAGGTGGCGGATATGTCCTGCTCCGACTTTATTAGAACAAAGAAAACACAACCCACCAATAATGCTGACATTGCCAACTATTTTGGCAACTTCTTCTTCCAGCGCCAGTCCATTTTGCAATACCAACACTACCCCATCATCCCTGACGAGTGGCGGTAACATCTGCGGCAATAAATGGTTTTGTGTCGTCTTTAGTGCTACCACCACCACATCGCATTGTGGCATTTTTTCTATATCATTGTAAGCGTTGACTTGAGTCAGGGCGAAATCACCATCTTTTGACTCAATAACTAAACCAGATTTACTCACATATTCATAATCACTCTTCAGCAAAAAGTGGACATCTAAACCAGCTTTTTGCAGTTTTGCACCATAAAAGCCACCTAATGCACCAGTTCCTAGAATGGCGTAACTACGCTTGGACATTTTGCTAACAAAGAGATTTTTCAATGATCATAGAATACGTTGTAAACATAACTTCTTTTGACTTGATTAGAACGGGTTTCCTTTTTCTTTTCTTTGTCGAAGCAAAGCTTCTTCGTACCACTCTAATTCATCCAAAAATTGACCAACTCTTTTCGTCAAAGCCGCTTCTTGTGAAGCACCTGTTTCAGAAAGAGACTCCCCAATTTTAGAAATGGCAAAAATACTTGAAATAGTAGGCATTCCCATCTCTGACAGAAAAGCGCGTAACTGTATAGCTGCCCGCACTCCTCCAAAGCTACTAACTGAGTAAGAAACAATACCAGCCGGACGGAAAAAGTATTCTTCTAGATAGTGAGCCATCAGGTTGCTCAACCCTGGCTGAATGGAATGGTTATACTCTCCCGCAACAACTACAAAACCGTCTGCTGTTCGGATATGCTCTGCTAGCTCTTCCATCTTTGCAGGAGCCTGGCCTTTGCCATACTCCTTATACATCCGGTCTAAGATGCCAAAGTCATACTCCTTTGCATCTGCAAAAATCACCTCATGGTTTCTTTGATTAAGCTGATCAATCATGAATCTGGCAGCTTTAATGCCCTGGCGATCGCTCCTGTAGGAACCATAGAAGACTACTGTTTTGAAGCTCATGATGAATGATTTTTAACAAATAAATGGTTAAATCGTTCAAAGTCTTGCTAAAAGTCAAATTTAGCATCTGCTGGCTGTAATATGCGTAGCTTGCCTTGCGTACTATCTAATTTTCTTAGAGGAAATAATATCAGGCTGTGGCTGGGGTTATCCCGTGCAATGCCTTGAAAGGAATTTAAGGTAGGTGGAGAGCGATCGCTCTGGCTTCTCATTGACTTGCTCGATATGCCTGTGGTTTATATGCGTCGCTCTTTTTCAGATGTAAGCTAAAAGCACAAAAGATATGAGTTAACATCCTATGCAGCACTCCACAAGAGGCAATTACCGGGATTTTTGGCGGCAGCTTGTTACTTTAGCTGCAATCTTTGGTGCTTTTATTATCAACGTAGTATCGAACATTTTTCCGCTCAATGGACTCAGCATAGGGGAAATTTCCAATACTTTGTTTAAAAATGTCCTGATTATCCCTGCCAATTACGCCTTTGCTATCTGGGGGCTGATTTACCTTGGGTTGTTTGCTTTTGGGGTATACCAAGCTCTACCTGAACAACGCGATGAGCCTGATTTACGTAAAACAGGTTATCTATTGGTTATTGCCTGTGTTGCTCAAAGTATTTGGGTGTATCTGTTTTTGTCTCGGCTTTTTGCTCTTTCTGTAATTGCAATGCTCTTGATTCTGTTGCCCCTGATTGGTGTTTATTTGCGGTTAGAAATTGGCAAATCGCGTGTACCTCGGCTGAAAAAATGGTGTATTCACTTTCCAATCAGCATTTATCTAGGCTGGATTAGCGTAGCAACCATTGTCAACGTAGCGTCTGCCTTGTATTTTCATGGGTGGAACGGTTGGGGGATTTCTGCTGTAATCTGGACTCTCGTCATGGTATTTATAGCAACAGCAGTTGCAGCAGTTATAGTCATCCAGCGTCGAGACATCGCTTATACAGGAGTAATACTTTGGGCATTGGTGGCGATCGCAATCAAACACTCTGATAATTCAATGCTCAGAAATACCGTGTTAGTTTTGGCAATTGTCCTAGCTTTGACCGCTACGATTAGCAGCTTACGCCCCCAACAAGAACATATTTAAGGGACTGACAAATATCCCATCCCTGCGGGACGCTACGCGAACGCTTTTAGGGCAGGGGAGCAGGGAGCAGGGAGCAGGGAGCAGGGGGCAGGGAGCAGGGGGAGGAAAATCGTTTTGATTCCAAAAATTGGATAATTTAACTGGGAGATAGCTACGTAATAGATGCTTGAATGTAAAAATCAAACAAAAAACTAATTATACCCATGTCGGAAATTGAAAACTTAGGAGTGAGTGTAGAAGAGTATTTGGATGGATTGGCAGCAGGCATTGACATTTTGGAATTGAAGCGGTTAGAAGCAAGTGGAATTCCTACGAACCTGGCTTTGGAAGTGATGGCGATCGCTCAAAAGACGATAGATGGCACAGCCACTCCTGAAGAGATTGTCAGGGGACTAATGATTCTAACACCATCCCTTAGACAGCAAATTGAATAGTTTTTAAAATTGCCACATTAATTCATTTTGGATTGTCGTCTTCTATCAGTGCCTCTATGAAATTAATTTCTGTTTGCGTTGGACTACCGCGTGAAGTGACTTGGAAGAAAAAGTCTGTGACAACTAGCATTTTTAAGCAGCCTGTGAATAGACGAGTAATGCTGCGATCGCTCAATCTAGACGGAGATGGACAGGCAGATTTGACAGTTCACGGGGGTGTCGAGAAAGCGGTTTACGCTTATCCAATGGAGCATTATGCTTACTGGCGGCAGGAGTTACCAGATGAGGACTTGCCTTGGGGTGCATTTGGGGAAAACCTAACAATTGAGGGCTTATTGGAAACAAAAGTGAATATTGGCGATCGCTTTCGTATTGGCACAGCTATTGTGATGGTGACGCAGCCCCGGTTTCCCTGCTTCAAGCTCAATCTCAAGTTTGGGCGCGATGATATGGTCAAACGGTTTCTCAACAGTCGCTTGAGTGGCATTTACTTTTCAGTAGTCGTTGAAGGTGAAATTGGTGCAGGGGATGAGATTGAACTGATGAGTCGGGACGAAAACAATGTCACAGTTGCCGATATTGTGCAAATCTACGTGCGTGAAGCCGATGAAAATTTAGTGCGCCGCGCTGTTCAGGTTCCAGCTTTGGCAGATGGTTTGCGAACTTACTTCCAACAGCAAATCGAACCAAAGAATTATAGCTGAAGCAATATTTAATTTTCTTTTTGTAATTGATAATATTTTAGCGCTTCTTCTTCCTCTACTTCCTGCATGAGTTTTGCTAAACCGTAATCCTCAAGAATTTCTTTAATCTTTTCAAATTCAGCAATAGGAATTTGTACGGCAATAGGTCGTTGATTGTCATCGATAACATAGCTTTTATGAAGTTCAAGCATTTTAATAACTCCTATGTTTAGAAATCCATACCCTTACTATAAGCTGTGTAATGAAGCGGGTTTTTATATCTTATTTTCCACAAAACTCACCTGAACTAACTATTTTAAATATTCTTTGTTAGATAGATAACTCTCTATATTTTCTAATATCCCCTTTAAATAAGAAATAACTCTTTTTTGAATTTCCAATAATTCGTCCGCAGTAGCATTTCTACCAACCTCCTCAAATGATTTAAAACCATGCGCCAAATCATTCCTATTAGTCTTAACTGTTAGTAAATCACTACCGTCTTTAGTTTTCTTAGAATTTGTTGTACATGAAAAGCCATACATCTCAGATGTTTGTCGTATTTTTCTTGCGTCAATATTACCTGAAAATAATTTTTCCTTATCAAAACTGCTGGATATTATATCACATGAAATATTGTTTATATTCTTTAAAAGAGTATCAGTAGAGTTGTTATCTTTGAAGTTATTAATAATAATTTTTTTAATTTTATTTGTGGCATCATCAAAAGAAATATTTTTATTTTGAAATTCATCAAAAATTGTTGTAATTGCATTACGCATTGTGGATTCGACCAGATTATAAAGCAACAAAAACCCTGTTGCTTTAAGAGTTTTTTCTAAATCATTGTTTATTAATTTTGTTTTTGTATTCTTACCATTACCCATGCTTAATTTAATTGAACCTTGCTCTAAATTTTTCAAAAATAAAAAATATCTACTAACTTCTTGAGCGCGTTCATCAAAATCTTGA
This sequence comes from Nostoc sp. XA010, assembly GCF_020829625.1. Classification (GTDB taxonomy): domain Bacteria; phylum Cyanobacteriota; class Cyanobacteriia; order Cyanobacteriales; family Nostocaceae; genus Nostoc. Next base: position 191,145 of record NZ_JAIVFX010000009.1, read on the forward strand.
AATAATGTACTTTTCATTAATTGCCTAGAAGCTGATCGCGAACATAATGAATACGCTTATTGACCTTATTTTGAGAACTACTTGCATCAGATTGAGTACAATCTTTAAATGCTTGAGAATCTAAAAAACCAGTTGATTTTGGTACTAGATTTTGGTTTTCTCTTAATGCTAAAGCAATACCGACAGAGATTGATTCAAACTTGATTCGAGTTGTCGGTTCATAGCGATTTTTTATTTTCCGATAAATATGTAAAGCATTAGGAAAATACTTTTCCACAAATTCTAACATCAAATAAAACTCATTTTTCATTTTATCAATACTTAGATAACTAGATTTATTTTCTTGTTCTAAATAGTCATTTAAAAACTCATGAACTTTTTTACCAGAGTAATTTTTATAATTATTTAAAAATGCAAAAAAACGTAAGACAAATTCTTGTGGATCTCTTTTGTCAATTTCAGGTTTAGTAAAAGAGCATAAATCTTGAAATTTTTTATTTTTTGATAGTTCCTCAATTAAATCGAGAAACTTTCCTGGTTTACTTCCTCTGCGTTTCTCCATTTCATTTAATTCAACACTACCACTATTAATTCTCTCAAAAAGATCCCTTCTGACTTCTTCATCTGCTTCTTCTGTTAATTGAATCATTCTAATACTAGTTCTGTTAAAACGCCTTTGGCGTTGTGGCGGTAAATCTTCAAAGGTAAACCCATTAAGAGTTTTTAATTTTTCAAGATTTTTTAATCTAAGTTCATTGTTAATAAACCTAGTTAAAGTGCGAATACGTTGTGTACCATCTATAATTTCTAAACGTGCTAAATCTTCTGATTCTGATATATCAGCAACGAAGATATAAGGTATCGGTAAACCTAAAACTACAGATTCAATAAATTTTGATTGCCTATCTTCATCCCAAGCCATTTCTCGTTGATAGTCTGGAATAAAGAATTCATTTTCATCTTCATCCTTTCCAACTAAATATTTTTGAACAATTACTTCGATAGGGTATTCTAAGGTGTTGTAGTCAACACGTCTTCTTTTGTCACGAATTTCTTCTTCAGCCTTTTCTTTGCGTTCATCTGTAATTTCTAATTGAGTTACCATAACTTGATAATTTGTTTTTGTTAATGTTTAGTCTTAAAGATTTTTGTATTGATTTAACTAATCTGACCAAATTTTCCCACTTGGCTAAGTTAATGGTGAGCCTCGAAAAAACATTTTATCTGATCTAACTAATTATACTAAACCCTAACTTCATTAAGCTTAGGTATCTTTTCCCCAGGAATTATATCATTTCCTAAAGTCAAGACTCACTTTAGCTGAAATTATACCAACTGTTAATTTTCTCTACTTACAGCCAGGGTTTTTTCACCAGCCATATCCGCAAACAGTTTAACTTCAGCATATTTGATTGGATAGGGATCAGCCGTAATTGTCGAGCTATCTTTAATTTAGGCATTTTTCACGGCATTATGGTAGATATCTTTTGCTGGCATTTTTACCCAGATAATAAAAATTAGGTGGGCATTGCCCACCTAACTTTACTAACGCAAACTACTAGCTGGCATACCCAAAAGATCCTCAAGCCTCGGCATATCTTCCAACGCAATCACGCGCCCTTCATCCTCAAAACCAACGATTTGATCAAAGTTCAAATATCGATACAAATCATCTGCAAAAGGCTCAATTCTACTCGCCACAATATCTAAGTATTCCTGCACTGTAGGAAGCCGTCCCAGCAACGCACAAACTGCGGCTAATTCTGCTGAACCAAGATACACTCGCGCATCTTTACCCATGCGATTATTGAAGTTGCGGGTAGAGGTAGAAAACACTGTTGTGCCATCAGCAACTCGCGCCTGATTTCCCATGCACAAACTGCATCCGGGCATTTCTGTTCTAGCACCCGCAGCCCCAAAAATGCTGTATACACCTTCTTCTTTTAATTGGTGTTCATCCATGCGCGTTGGTGGTGCTATCCACAAGCGAGTTTTCACTTCACCTGCGCCTTCCAAAACTTTCGCTGTTGCCCGATAATGACCAATATTTGTCATACAAGAACCGACGAATACCTCTTGCACTGGATCATTAGCAACTTCCGATAATAACTTAACATTATCGGGGTCATTGGGAGCAGCAACAATTGGTTCTTTGATTTCGTTCAAATCAATTTCAATTATTTCGGCATACTCCGCATCGGCATCGCTTTCTAATAACACGGGATTTGCTAACCATTCTTCCATTTTTGCTACACGGCGCAGCATGGTACGCGGATCGTGATAGCCCCGTGCTATCATATTTTTCAGCAGCGCGACGTTAGAACGCAGATATTCAGAAATTGTCTCTACACTCAGCTTAATTGTGCATCCGGCACAAGAACGTTCGGCACTAGCATCGGTGAGTTCAAAGGCTTGTTCGACTTTTAAATCTGGCAAACCTTCTATTTCCAGAATTCGCCCGGAGAAGATATTTTTCTTATTCTGCTTCTGTGCTGTCAGCAAACCTTTTTGAATTGCTACGTAGGGAATGGCATTCACGACATCGCGGAGGGTGATACCTGGTTGCAATTCTCCTTTAAATCTTACCAAAACTGACTCTGGCATATCTAAAGGCATGACACCCAAGGCGGCTGCAAAAGCGACTAATCCAGAACCGGCGGGGAAGGAAATACCCAAGGGGAAGCGGGTGTGAGAGTCGCCGCCAGTTCCCACGGTGTCGGGTAGCAGCATCCGGTTTAACCAAGAGTGGATGATACCATCACCGGGACGCAGAGCGACACCGCCACGAGAAGCAAAGAAATCGGGGAGTTCGTGATGGGTTTGGATGTCTACTGGTTTGGGATAAGCAGCAGTGTGGCAGAAACTTTGTATCACTAAGTCTGCACTGAAACCAAGACAGGCGAGTTCTTTCAATTCGTCGCGGGTCATGGGGCCTGTGGTATCTTGAGAACCAACGGTGGTGATGATGGGTTCGCAAGATGTGCCGGGGCGCACACCAGGTAATCCGCAAGCTTTACCTACCATTTTCTGTGCTAGGCTGTAGCCTTTGCCTGTATCAAAGGCTTGTTGGGGACGGGTGAAAACGGTGCTGTGTTCTAAACCAAGTGCAAGACGGGTTTTGTCGGTGAGGGTACGTCCGATAAGTAGGGGGATGCGTCCACCTGCGCGGACTTCATCGAGGATGGTGTCAGGTTTGAGGGCAAAGGTGGAAATGACTTCGCCTGCTTCGTTTGTGATTTCGCCTTTGTAGGGATGGATGGTAATTACCATGCCAGTTTCTAGCTTGGTGACATCGCACTGAATAGGCAAAGCACCGGCATCTTCAGCTGTGTTAAAGAAGATTGGCGCGATCGCACCACCTAAAACATAACCCCCAGCGCGTTTGTTTGGCACAAAAGGTATATCATTTCCCATGTGCCACAACACCGAGTTGATGGCAGATTTACGCGAGGAACCTGTACCAACTACATCTCCCACGTAAGCTACAGGATGCCCTTTTTTCTTCAATTCGGCAATGGTTTGTAAGCTTCCCGGTTGCCGTGACTCTAACATCACTAAGGCGTGTAAGGGAATATCTGGGCGAGTTGTGGCGCTTTGGGCGGGTGATAAATCGTCGGTATTGGTTTCGCCAGGAACTTTAAAAACGGTGACGGTAATCGCTTCTGGAACTGTGGGGCGAAGGGTAAACCATTCAGCTTCCGCCCAAGAGTCAATCACCCGCTTGGCGAAAGGATTGGTTTTAGACAACTCTAAAACATCGTGGTAAGCGTCATACACCAAGAGGATTTTGCTTAAGGCGTTGGCGGCGTAGGCGGAAATGGGTTCCTTTCCTTGTCCACCCATTACTAAAGGTGTTTCAGATGAGTCTGAGACGGATACCGTGGGCCATTGCAGCAAATCGATTAAAGCTTGCACATTGTAACCACCTATCATTGTGCCCAGCAATTGCACCGCTTCTATGCGCGAAACCAAGGGACTGGTGATTTCCTTTTTGGCAATCGCGGTGAGAAATCCGGCTTTGACATAAGCTGCTGGATCAACACCAGGAGAAACGCGATCGCGTAATAAATGTAATAATATTTCCTCTTGACCCTTTGGCGGATTTTTCAGTAATTCACATAATTCTGATGTTTGCTTCGCATCCAATGGTAAAGGAGGAATACCGAGTGCTGCTCTTTCAGCAACGTGTTTACGATATTGTTCTAGCATTTTTATGTTCTCCATTGGGATGTTCTCCCTTCAATTATGAAATATTTTTAGGCAATACTCGGCTATAAAAGTTTAGCTTACTTTTATGATGAAAGCCTTACTGGTAATTGGTTATTAGCAACTTTTTTTATACCGAAAGTTTGAAAAGTATGAGGCTAATAGAATTCGCTACTACACAAACAAAGTCTACCTCCGTAGACTAAGATAAAATTACTGTCACACTTGCCGACATCCCGCCCTGAACTGAAGTTCAGCGGCTCATAGTGAAAGTCCACTCAAGTGGACTAAATGATTGTCAATTCAGTCCACTTGAGTGGAATTTAGCTATCAGACTCGGAATTTATGCGAGGCGGGATATAAATGCAGTGTGAGATTTTTTAATAAAGATATTTACATCATAGGGTTGCGGTACTACTACCGCTACGCAAAAATAAAAAGTCAAAAGTTTTGTATATTAAGGCTTTTGCAAGTTTTAAAATGGGATCTTGATTTACGCTACGCGATACGCCGCTAACAGCGATCGCACATAATTATAAATCAGCAAGATTATGATAGTAATTACATCTGTGCAGCCATCCGCAGCCGTTTATCTGAACATCTCACCTTTAGCCCCAATAAAGTCATGTCAGTTGCCCAAGAATTAGAACCAGCAAAAGATATAATATTTCCACCAGGAGATATAGAAAGTCACGAACCACCATTGGAAAGCGATTTACATCTACGCCAAATTATTCTGTTATTACAATGCTTAGAATTGTGGTGGCAAAATCGCAATGACTTTTATGCGGCGGGGAATTTGACAATTTACTACAGCCAACGTCAGCTTAAATCTGAATAATTTCGCGGTCCAGACCTTTTTGTGGTGCTAGGATGCGATCGCCAACCGCGCAAAAGTTGGGTGATTTGGCAAGAAGATGGTAAATATCCGAATATCATTGTCGAGTTGCTTTCGCCTTCCACAAAAGCGACAGATAAAGGCTTAAAAAAACAAATCTACCAAGATATTTTTCGCACGCCAGAGTATTTTTGGTTTGACCTGGATAACTTAGAATTTATAGGGTTTCATTTAGCTATTACGCCGTAAGCCTCCCACTGAAACGGTACTCCGTTCAGTGGTGAGATATAAGGCGGTTAAAAATAACGCGACCTCCGACCAATTCAATCCGCAGAATTGATAGGGAGGGGGTCAGCGTTATTTTTAACACTCTCTATATTTGGCAGTCTGTCAACCCAGTCTTCTACTATCTGTGTGACTGTTTTATCTTTTATTGCAGCGTAAGAGCGAAGTTTGTTTAATCTGCGCTCAGACATCCTGACATTTAACCTAGTAGTTTTCATGTTTGTCTACCCATTGTTGTCACTATTATGATAATATAATATTAATAGATGAGGGCACAAGGTGAGGACAGCATACCAATACAAGCTACGACCAACAACAAAACAAGTCATTGAGATAGACAGATGGCTGTCTATGCTATGCGCTCAATATAACTATTTGTTGGCTGATAGATTTGATTGGTACGAACGTAATCGCTCACCGATAAATGCCTGTCCTCTTGTTTGCCACATACCAGAATTGCGGGATAACCCAGATTATTATTCGCAAAAGAAAACGTTACCGCAGCTCAAAAAAACTCATCCTTGGTACGGTGAGATTTACTCGCAGGTGCTACAGGATATAGTTAAACGAGTTAAGGTGACGTTTGACCGTTTTTTAAAAGGTGATAGCAATGGAAAACGAAGTGGGCGACCTCGGTTTAAATCACGCGACCGTTATCGCACGTTTACATATCCACAGATGAAGGATGGGTGTTTGCAAGGTAATTTAATAGCTTTGCCGATGTTCGGGATAGTTAAAGTTGTTTTGCATCGTCCTATTCCAGATGGCTTTAAAATCAAGACTGCATCTGTCACCAAAAAAGCTGATGGTTACTATTTAACTTTAAGTCTTGAAGATACGACAGTTCCAGCTATTAAGCCTGACTTTAATCCAGATTCAATCACGGGTATCGACCTCGGTTTAAAAGATTTTCTGACAACTTCCGATGGTGATGTTGTTTCAATTCCTCAACACTATCGCAAGGATCAGTTGCGATTACGGGTCATTCAAAAACGTATCTCACGCCGCAAGAAAGGAAGTAATCGGCGTAAAAAAGCTATTAAGCAAGTTGCTAAACAACACAAAAAAGTAGCTGATAAGCGTAAAGACTTTCACTTTAAAACTGTCAACAATCTACTAAAAAAATATGATGTTGTAGTTCACGAAGATTTAAACGTCAAAGGTCTTTCTCGGTCGATGCTAGCCAAGTCTGTGCATGACGCTGGATGGTCAACCTTCCTGTCAATTCTAAGCACCAAAGCCGAAAATGCTGGGTTGTTGGTAATTGCAGTGAATCCATCAGGCACATCACAAGATTGTTCTATGTGTGGTGTGAAAGTTCCTAAAAAACTGTATGAAAGATGGCACGACTGCCCTAATTGTAAATGCAGTCTTGACCGCGATCATAACGCAGCAATTAACGTGAAGAATAGAGCGGCAGGGCATTCCGTTCTTAAAGCCAAGAGCCTCCTAAGCGATAGCCGGATTATCTTGGAAGCCTACACTCAGTCCGAAGGAGGAGTGTAGGAGCATGTCACACTAAACGCACATAGCTGGTACATGGAAAAATAGCAGCCCATTTTTATTGGAATGAGCAAACAGTTAGAGACTTTTGCACAAATGCAGAAAGCAGGGTTTAGAGATAAGGCAAGCGGATGGTGAAACAAGTTCTGCCTGGCTGTGACTCAAATGAAAGCGTACCGTGATGGCGATTTTCTACAATCCGGCGAACGGTTTCCAAACCGAGTCCTGAACCACGCCCCACTGATTTAGTGGTGAAGAAAGGTTCAAAAATGCGGGTTTTAATTTCAGGTGGAATTCCACTACCAGAATCGATGATGTCAATATGGGCAAAGCGCTCGCAATGGTGTGTTGTAATTTCCAGCAGTCCCTTACCATCCATTGCATCAATGGCGTTGTCAATTAAGTTCGTCCACACCTGATTGAGTTCGCTGCCATAAGCAAGGATTTTAGGAAGATGTTGATCGTAATTGCGTTGTACTTGAATGCCGCACTTGAGTTGATAAGCAAACAATCGCAATGTATCTTCTAAACCTTGATGCACATTCACTTCTTGCTGAACGCCTTGATCGAGGTAAGAGTATGACTTCATCGCTTGCACAAGTTCAGAAATCCTCTCGGCTCCTCGCAAACCATGTTTAATCATTGACATGACTTCAAACGAGAGCGATAGCCAGTGCAATCCCATCTCTCGCAATTCAGTGTCGTCGTTGCGCCAACGTTCCATGAGATGATCTAAGGTTTCGACCTCAATCCCACCTTCCGCTAAAGGTTCTGCTAATTTCCATGCCTGCTTCACGCCATAATCTTCTAACCATTCCAGCAACACCGTTTCGCGATCGCTTAATGTCACCGGATCTAGACGATTATTTAAAATCGCATCATAACCCTGATCCCTCACCCTCAACCAGTTTTGAGTATGTGCTTCTTCAACATTACGTTGCCCATACACTAAATTCATTCGTTGTAGCTCTAGGATAGCGGCTGGCATTTCCCCTAAAGTCCGAACAAGTGCTGAAGCTGGGTTGTTAAGTTCATGAGCCAAACCGGCGGCAAGTGTCCCTAAAGCCGCCATCTTTTCCCGCCCACGAATAAAGGACTCTAGCCCCCGCAGCCGACGTTCCATAATGCGAAAGACCATCCGCTCAAAATCACGACATTCATGCAGCAGTTTACGAAAATCCTCTGCCTTAACTTCATAAAGGTTGCAATCTGTCAATGCCCGAATTGTCACAGGTACAGGTTCATCTGTGAGAACTGGAATTTCCCCAAAAAAGGATGGGGCTTCATGTTGCCCGATGGGAATTTCAACTCCTTGACTGCGGCGGGTAAGATTCATTTTACCTTTGACTAGGATAAATAAGCCGCGTCCAGGATCTCCTTCATGCACCAACACTTCTGAGGCACGGAGTTCAACTGTTTGAGCGCGATCGCAAACCCACTCCAACTGCTTTTTAGAAAGCTGTTGAAACGGGTCTAAGTTGATCAATTCTTCAATACACAACATCAATCAACCTCCTTAGTTTTTCCCATTTCAGCTAAGGGAACTCCAAAAAATAAATTATCCAATTTTTGGAATCAAAACGATTTTTTCTCCCCCTGCTCCCTGCTCCCTGCCCCCTGCCTCTATAGGGATGGTATATTTTTTATTTGGAAGTCCCTAAACATTGCTCAGGTAGCGGTGAACGAATTGAATAGCGATCGAACCTTCTCCCACACCGGATGCCACCCGCTTAATTGACCCATAGCGCACATCTCCGGCTGCAAATATGCCAGGAACGTTGGATTCTAGCAAGAAAGGAGAGCGTTCTAAAGGCCAACCTGGAGGAGATTTGCCATTATGCATCAAGTCGGGGCCTGTGATGATAAACCCCTGAGTATCGCGCCGAATAACGCCATCAAGCCAATCCGTTTTGGGGCTAGCACCGATGAAGATAAAAAGCGATCGCGCTGGCACGGTTTCAGTTTGTCCAGTCAAGGCATGGGCAATTACAATTTCTTCTAGATGTTCATCTCCCTTCACTTCCACGACGCTGCAATTTGTGCAAACTTTGATATTTGCAGTAGCTGCAATTTGGTCAATCAAGTATTGCGACATACTCAATGATAGTGATTCACCCCGCACCAACATGATCACTTTGCTGGCATATTTAGAAAAGTGCATTGCTGCCTGTCCGGCAGAATTGGCCCCACCTACCAAGTAAACTTCTTCATTGGTACAGGCGATCGCTTCAGTCATGGCAGCACCGTAATAAATTCCTGCCCCTGTAAGCTTCTCAGCTCCTGGGACATTTAGCCAACGGTAGGAAACACCCGTTGCAACTAAAAGTGCATGGCAACTAATCTCGCTGCCGTCCGCTAATTGCAGAACCCGGTAAGGATCTTGCAGCTTAACTCCGGTGACTACTTGAGGAGTGAGAATTTCTACCCCAAATCGCCGCGCCTGGGTGACTCCCCGCCTGGCCAAATCGCTGCCGCTCAAGCCAACAGGAAACCCTAAATAATTCTCAATGCGTGAACTCGTGCCTGCTTGTCCGCCCGGAGCCTCACGCTCAATTAAGACTGTACTTAATCCCTCGGAAGCACCATAGACGGCTGCTGCTAGTCCGGCAGGCCCACCACCCACGATCGCTAAATCATAAAATGGGCGCTCTGCCTGGGTTTGCAATCCAATTTTGGCAGCAATCTCTAAATTAGATGGTTGGATTAATCGGGAACCATCGGGAAACAGCACCAGAGGCAATTGTTGTCTGCCATCAGCTTCTGCGTATTCTACTAATTTTGCTGCATCTGGCTCCAGTTCAATATCTAACCAGTTGTATGGAATCTGGTTACGTGCAAGGAAGTCTTTCACCTGATGAGAAAAAGGCGACCAGCGATTACCAATGACTCGAATACCTTCAAAGGGTGGGCGAAATCCAGCTAGCCAGTCATCTAACAAATCATCCAAAACCGGATATAGTCGCTCTTCTGGGGGATTCCAGGGTTTAAGTAAGTAGTAATCAAGTTTGGCACTATTAATTGACTTAATAGCTGCATCGGTATCTGCATAAGCTGTTAGCAAAGCACGTTTTGCATCAGGAAAGATACCTTTTGCCTGTTCAAGGAACTCCACACCTCCCATTTGGGGCATTCTTTGATCAACCAAAAATAGAGCAACTGCTTCATTCCGCAATTTTAGTTGCTGCACCACGTCCAGAGCGGTAATACCGGAATCTGCCCGGACAATGCGGAAGCGATCGCCATACTGATGCCGCAAGTCTCTTGACACAGCTTGTAACACTTCTGGATCATCATCGACGGTTAGAATTGCAGGTTTCGCCATAACTACTGTTACTTAATAATTGCACTGTCTAGTCTTATGTTCAAAAATTTGTCGTCAAAATATCTACTGTTCAACTAGTTGTTTTAAACGAAAGTATGCCTCTTCTGGTGTCAGCCCTTCTGATTGACTTTCATTAGGTATATAAAATATCCAGGTATCGGGAAAGTAATGCACCACAAAGCTGGGAATCAAACCTAAGCTGAGTGCTTGCTTTCCGAGTTTTTCAGTTTGTTCTTCTAAACTCAGTTGGTCATGAAATACATGTTCAGCCATACTTTTTTATCTCCCTGCACTTTCTTTGGCGATGAAAGAACCTTCAATACCAGCATTGCACGAATATACATAAAGGTGATTCACCACTCACTATGTTCCAGAATAAACTTAAGAATCTTTTGGTAGTAGAGCTAAATAACTTCAAATATGCGTCTCATAAAAATCATAAAGCTATTTTAAATCCTAACGCTGAATTTGACCGAGACTATACCTTAAGGGTGCATTGGGATTATGAGTGCGGCTTTTAAGATGATACTGTGTACGAGCGATCGCTCTGGTAAACTCGTTAACAGATTTATTACATTTCGGTTTTAGGGAGTAATTCAGCTAGTTGGCACGCTCTCCCTAATATCCGTGGAACCTAATCAGCTAAAGCTATTCTCAGATGTAACGCCCACACCTATTACTAGAACCGAAACATTGGTGATGGCGATCGCATCTTAATTCCAGTAATGAGATAACTATCGCAGCTACATCATGCTTTCACTTAGTTTATTAGTTAATAATATACCAATATAAATTCTTCTTACACTGAATATATCAGGCGCTTGAAAACGCTATATGATTAATTTGATTAATTTCGGTAATTTTACTATTCTTTTAAGACTTCAAATAAAATTATTACCAAAAAAATTAAGCAATAATTAAGGTTTTTTATATTATTTTATCGTAAAAATTAAAATATATAGCTCTCTTGATCAATTAATAGGTTTTAATAATAAGTAAAATGATTTGATAAAAAATCTTATTTAAATGACTAAATTTTCAATCTTTATATATACCTTTACTTTAACACTCTATAACCAATAAAACTTAGCAAAAAGTATCAATTTTTATCGAACACTCATTTTAGAATAAACAGCTAAGTATAGTTGCTGAAAAGTCGCAAACAGATCCCCGCGTCAGCAATTAAGAATGGGCAAAGCGTGAGGGTATGGTTGCTTTTGCTGGCTATCCTTTAATTATTGAAGGTGAGACTGTAGGTGTTATTGGGATGTTTTCTCGGCAAATGATGACGGAATCAGACTCTTCATAAAAACGGGCAATTCTAGTGTATTTCAGCACCAGGAGCAGGAGCCGAGTTTATAATCTCTTATATCAAGTCCGGTGAATCACTTATGATTACCGGATCTGTGCAAAAATCGGAAAAGCCTCTTTCCCCCTGCTCCCTGCTCCCTGCGCTCTAAATGATAAGTTTTTAGCCGCACATGATGTTAGGTGTATCTCTTATCTATAATCTTGCTTTTGAATACTCCCCAAACGAGCAGCATCACGAATATTGTAATCGGATCGAGTAAAGCGATTTAGCTGCATCTCAAAAAAGTCTCGATTTGCTTGTAAATGCTTGGGATTTGGGTCATCTAATGGATATAAAAGTGCAGTTCTCAAGGCTTGAATTACCGCAGAAGTTACACAGTACATTGACCGTTGAAAACTAACTCCCAACTGAATCAACATATCTTCTTCACCCCGGCAATGTTGGCTGTAGTAATCAACAAGATATGGCGGCAAAAAATGCAACATATCTTGCATTAATAATGTGGGGGGAATGCCAGCAGTACCCACTGGAAATACATCAGCGTAAAGAATACCATAATGAAAGTCTTTCTGGTCTTCTGGTACTTGACGCGCTTGAGCATTATAAGATTTTGTCCCTCGGAAGGGTGCGGTGCGGTAGAAAACAGCTTCTACATAAGGTAATGCTGCTTCATATAGCCACATAAAACCTTTAGATTTGGGGATAATTTCGTAGCATTCACCACGAATATAAACGTGATGGTAAATGGGACGGCCTGCGATCGCAAATATACCATTAACTAAGAAACTCATTGCCTCTGGGACGCTGCTAATGGTACCTTCGTCATAGCGATCGGACATTTCAAAGAACACTGGGGCCATGATTTCCCAGAATAAGCCCAGATTAGCGTAGTATGACATCTGGCGGCACTGTTCCAAAAACATATCGGGGAACAGCTTGTAAAGCCCCAGCATTACGGGGTTGCCTTGGAAGTAAGCTTTAATTGCCTTGTCAGCGTTGGCTTTGTATTCTTCGGAATCTAAGTAAGGGTCAAATTGTCCACCCATCCCTCTGTGCCACAACATCGCCCGCATACAAGCTTCAGCAAATTCCATGTTAATGCGATCGTGGAACAAGTGATGCAACAATTTCGGCATTTTGAAGGTTTCACCTTTTTCAATAAATGCCAAAAGTTCTGGATGTGCAGTAGCTTCCCCGCGCCAAATTCGCAAATCGGCATCGTCGCCAGCGTAATGATTATGCAGTTCTAAATATTCTTTGGGTAAGAAGTATTTGAAGAAGGGAAGCGGGTTTAAAAATTCGCGTTCGGCAATATAAAGTAGGTCGCGCCAGTAAAAATCCATCGGCACAGCATAAGCTTTATATAAACCGATGATTTGCATCAAATTTTCTGGAGTATCCGGTAACATTGCACCGCCTGCTTCTAAGCGGTGAATTACATCAGCAAATTCGTGCTTGGAAGGAGGTAATTTAATCGCTGTTTTAATTGCTGTCATGGTAATTGTAAATTGGTAGAGACGCGATTTATCGCGTCTGGGGGGATAAATTTTGAGACGCGATAAATCGCCGTCTCTACAAGGGTTTTGATGTATTTTCTATTTGAGCGCGACTTCAGAGATTACGGTTTTTTCTAAAGCGGGAATTGCAGCCACCATTGTTGTAGTTGTGGATTCACTCCAACGCACTAACCAAGTGGGTTGTACTCCCAAAAAGATGATAAAAGCTGCCAAAATTAAAGCTGGTATTTTCTCAGACCAAAGAACTTTAGGATAGTAGGCAAAGTTATCTAGTTTGCCAAAACAAGTGCGGTTGAGGAGGATGACAAAATAAACTGCGGTTAATCCACTAGCTACTACACACAAAATAGTCGGGATAGGAAAGACAGAGAAACTACCTTGAAAAACGATAAATTCCGCGATAAATCCTGTTAAACCAGGAATACCAGCACTAGCCATCCCACCTAAAACTAGTAAGGCACTAATTAGAGGTAAACCGCGTATGGGACTCATCAAACCATTAAGTTTATCTAACTCGCGAGTACCGACTTTGGCTTCCACGACTCCCACCAAGTGGAAGAGAATCGCCAGGATGATACCGTGGCTAAACATTTGGGCGACTGCACCCACAAGTGCTAAGGGAGTACCAGCAGCACCAGCTAGCAAGATATAGCCCATGTGACCGACGGAACTGTATGCTACCATGCGCTTGATATCTTTTTGAGCGATCGCAACTACTGCCCCATAGATAGCGCTGACTGCTCCCCAAATTGCCAAAGTCGGTGCAATGATACTCCAAGCATGGGGAAACATACCTAACCCAAATCGCAACAATCCATAAGTTCCCAACTTTGCTAATACGCCACCGAGAAGAATGGCAATTGGTGCTGAAGCCTCAACGTAAGCATCCGGTAGCCAAGTATGGAAGGGAACTAAGGGAATTTTAATACCAAAACCCAGTACTATCCCTGCTAGTAAAAGGATTTGTTTTGCTGTTGACAGGTTTTCTGTAGAGACTGCATCAAAAGCAAAATTGGTAGAACCACTCAGCCACACCATACCCAAGAATGTTGCCAGAATTAATGCTCCTGAAACAGCAGTATAAATCAGGAATTTAATCCCAGCATAAGCCCGTTTTTCCCCTCCCCAAATGGAAATTAGTAAGTAGAAAGGGATTAATTCTAGTTCGTAGAATAGGAAGAATAACAGCAAATTTTCAGCTAGGAAAGCACCTGCGACTCCTCCACTCACTAATAAAATCATGGAGTAGAACAGCCGGGGGCGTTCAGTTTCTTTACTGCTGCTGTAAATAGAAATCCAGGTGAGCAGGCTATTTAACACCAACATTAATATAGAAAGCCCATCAACACCTATTTGATAGCTCAAGCCAAGGGTTTCGTTCCAGGGTAAATACTCTTTAAATTGCATCCCTGGATTACTGATATCAAATTTTAGCAGGATAAAAAGGTTCCAGAAAAGAACTATCCCAGAAAAAATTAATGCTGTTAAACGAATACGATGTTTAGGGAAACTTGCAGGTAATATTGCTATAACGATAGCAGCGAAAATTGGGAGCCAAATCAAAACACTTAACATGGCAATTGGGGATTTTAGAAAATTGGTAATTGTTATAAATGTCTCTGAATTCGCGGCAGCATAGCAACAAACTACATTTCCAGGTTGAACCTGGAAACGAGATTGAAAAAATCTAACTAACCATACTGATTCTGCCAGTATCTAAATCGTAATAACCACCAACTATTTTCAGCTTTTCTGCCTTGATCAATTCAGATAAAACAGATGATGATTTCAATTCTTCAACTTGCGCCAAAATATTTGCTTTACAAGCATTTTCTAACTTATCTCCTGGCTTTCCTTTTGAACTTTCTACACTTGGTTTAATTGCTTCAAGCAAAGTTCCAATTCGCCCTGGCACTTGAGCACCTTTGATTGCGGCATCTACCGCACCACATCTTTCATGCCCTACTACCATAATGACTTTGGAGCCTAATACTAAACTGCCAAATTCTAAGCTACCAATTTGCTGTGGTGTGGCAATATTCCCAGCTATACGGCAGACAAATAAATCTCCAAGTCCTTGGTCAAAAACAATCTCTGAAGGAACTCGTGAATCTGCACAACCTAAAATAGAAGCAAAGGGCTTTTGACTTTTGGCAACTTCGAGTAAACGTGATTGAGTTTGGTTGGGATTGCGACGTTTTGCTTTAACAAATCTATCATTCCCATCTAATAATTCTTGCAATGCTTTATCAGGGGTAATATCACCTTCTGCTGGCGCTACTGGGGCTTTTTTTTCGGCAGCAAGTAAGTTTGAGCTAAGTCCGGCTGTCAATACACTTGTTCCGATGGCACCTGCACCAAACTTGAATAAACTTCTTCTGGAAAGATTGAATTTGGGATGTTGTCTGCTCATGGAATTCTCCTCAAAATATTAAACTGTTAACTTTTAGTAGGATAGTTACTGCTACCCGATTGTCGAAATTGGAAAAACCAAATTTAAAAACTGGATTCCCCAAAATTGCCAAGTCACCCACATTCCTAAAACACCTACTCCTAAAAGAACGGTTAAGGCATAAAACTGGGTTTGTCCAGAGGTGCTGTATTTAAGACCTTCGCCACCTAATAGCGAAAATAAACCAACGAAATTAACGATGCCATCGACTACAAAGCGGTCAATCATATCGGCAAGTTGGGAAATTTTGGCAACTCCAAAAATAATGGTCACTTTATAGAGTTTGGGGGTGTAAAAGTCGTATGCGAACAAGTCTTGTAAACCTTGCCAAGGGAGGCGAATCGGTTTAGGAATATTGCCTAAATAAATCACGCCAGTTATACTGCAACCGAAAAGACTTGACCAAATTAAAAGCAGTGCGACATCTTTATTTACAGTTGCCCAATCTGGTAAAAGTGATAAGCTTTGCAACACTAAAGGAAGATGTAGACTGACACCAAGTAAAATCATCATTGGCAAAATCATTGGCCAGTGTGCTTCAGGCGATCGCTGACTCATTTGTGTAGGTTTACCACCAAAAATTAAACCGAATTCTCTGGTTAAACTCACGGCTGTTAAAGCATTTACCGCTATCACTACTCCCACTAACCAAGGTTGCGTTTCCCACAAGCCATCTGCTAGTTTCACTAACGCCCAAAAGCTACCCAAAGGTGGAAAACCAATTAATCCCAAAGTCCCGACGATAAAGGCTATTGCTGAAATCGGGCGACGTGTCCACAATCCGCCTAATTGGGTTACGTCTTGGGTGATACTATTCCAGATAATTCCGCCAGTACTCATTACTAACAGGGCTGCGGATATGGCATGGGTGAGTACTAACAATAACGCCGCTTCATTTTGTTGCGTTCCCACAGCAATGAATACTAAACCCATGTAGGCGCTGACAGAATAGGATTGGCAGCGCTTAAGGTCAATTTGAGCGATCGCAATTAAAGAAGCACCCAACGCTGTCACTACCCCAATGGCCACCATAGCTGAGGAAACTATGGGCGAGATGGTTAACACAGGTTGCAGTTTAATCAGTACCCATGCACCACTAGCTACTACTACCGAGTTCCGCAAAATCGTACTCGGAACAGGGCCTTCCATCGCTTCATCTAACCACAAATGCAGGGGGAACTGGGCACATTTACCCATCGGCCCGGCAATTAAGGCTAAACCTACCAGTGTCATGGTTGTCGGGTTGACGTTAGCAGTAGCCGCCCACTTTGCTAGTTCTGGATAACTCCAAGTTCCGGCTAGGGGCCATAGTGCCAACACGCCCATTAGTAAGAATAAGTCTCCCACCCGCTTAGTTAAGAAAGCATCTCTCGCTCCTGAGACTACTAACGGCTGGCTAAACCATAAGCCGACTAGTAGGTAGGTTCCCAGCGTCAGGACTTCCAAAATTACATAGCTGAAGAACAAGTTATTACACAGAGCAAGGGCACATAGTCCAGCTTCAAATAATCCTAATAAGGAATAGAAACGTCCCCAACCCCAGTCCATTTCCATGTAGCCAATCGCATAAATTTGCGCCAGCAAATTCAAGCCACTAATCACAACTAAAGCGCCGACACTCACTGAGGATATTTCCAAAGCAATGGTGAGGTCTAAACCAGCTGTAGATAACCAAGGAATAAATACTTCTTGGGCTGGCTGATTCCAAGTTGCTTGTAAGGCGATCGCACTATGTACAAACGCCAAAAATGTCATTACCAAATTTACGTAACCCGCCGGTCTTGGGCCAGTTTTGCGAATGATCCCCGGCGACCAAGGTACGGCTAACAAGCCACCTATTAAGGCATAGCACGGAACTAGCCAAACAGTCTCAAGTAGAAACTGAGCCATCAACTTACCTCTATATTGTCATCAAAAATTTGGGGGTTTGAATCAACTCGCGTTGATCCCCGTTAACCTAGCGATGTCTACGATAGGCTACGCCTAGGCAGATCAGACAATTTTATCTTTATTTAATTTTCTTAAAAACAGCTTACCGTTATCTTTGTCAAAATGGTATTACTTTATCTAAACAAATTTGAGATAAATACTCTAAATAAATCTTATATAAAAAACTATTTGAGTAATGAATAATAACTATTGTTTTTTATCTATTCATCATGAGTTTTTACTTATTGACATAAAGGATAAAAGACGCAAGTCCTTTGCGTCTCTACAATTCAGCTAAATGTGACTCACCCTTCGGTAGTTTTGTCAATCTGCGAAAAAATACAAATAATCGCAGGTGCTTGGCCAAATTGGCTGATGGGCGCGGGTTTCATGTCCCGGTAGTCAAGGAGTTGGACTAAGATGAGGTAAGCGATCGCTAAAATGACCGAAATCGCACCTGTAATAATGGCAACTAATTTTGAACGCTCCATCAGTATTTCCTTTAATGCAAGTTATCGTGCTGTATCTATATCTACATTAATACTTAAGACATACTTGCAGTTTATCAAAGCAACGGTTTAGACGTTCCGTTAGTAATGCATTCGACTTATTTATCTTTACATAGTTTAGTTTTTCCATGCCCACATGCTTATTAAAACAACATATAAATATGAAGTTTTGCTTACACTGCAAACATTTGCAAACTCTAAAAAGTGTGGTAAAACATTGCAAAGTTAAGATTAAAGTTAAGTAATAAGAGGCTTATAGCCATTCCCTATTACAGTTTCTTTACAGTTTATAAACATTATCTAAATATTATCAGTGACTAAGAAGCTACATACTTACTGTTAACTCGCTAGGATATTCACTAATGCGGGGTAGTCACTTGTATTTAAATTAAAAATGTCATGATTAGTACTACTAAATTAAATAGAATTGACTTTTTAGTTGTAATTATTATTGTCGTCATTGGTCTTGTACATTTACCTTTTCCATTTGACGGAGATCAAGCATTTTTTAGGCTAGGTGCTTTAGAGATGCAGCAAGGGAAGATACTCTATCGTGATTTTTGGGATGTAAAGCAACCAGGAATTTTCTGCTTTTACTTTTTGGCGGGAACTTTGTTTGGTTTTAATGAGATTGGCATCCATGCTTTTGAACTTATTTACATGGTATTATTTTCGATAATATTGCTGCTGACTCTAAAAAGCTATTTTCGGCATCAGATAATCGCAAGCCTAGTACCTTTGTTAACGGTTGGCGTTTACTATGTTGTTTCAGGCGCTTGGCATCTTACTCAAGTAGAAGCGCTGGTTGGTTTTCCTTTATTCCTTTGTCTTTGGCTAACTTTTCAATCTTTTAAAAGCAAAGGAAAGCAAAGAGTTATCCTGCTTTTCCTCTCAGGCTTTATTGGCGGAATTGTCCTTTTATTTAAATTAATATTTTTGCTGATATTATTTTCCTTTTGGTTAACTATATTAATGTATTCTTTATTAATAAAGCGACAGGGCATTCAAAAAATATTTATTGAGATTTGTTTGCCGATTTTTATAGGTATTATCTTTCCTCTTTTAATGGTTGCCAGCTACTTTGCGTGGTTTAATAGTTTTTCAATAGTGTATCAGACATTTTTTATATATCCGCCTCTTATTATTGCTAACTCTGCATTAAATCAAAAAGATTTTATTTCGGGAATAAAATGGTTCTTACAGAATTTTTATCCTTTAGCTTTAATAGCTATTGTGGCAATAGATTCTTCATGGCGTAAGTCTAAGGATATATTAACTTTGTTACTTGTTGTTTGGTGCATTTTTGGTTTGAGTGTTATTGCTCTACAATATAAAGCATTGTGGGAATACCATTTTTTATTATTATTTGTACCTGTAGGTATTTTAGCAACAAAAGGATTAGATGTATTATGGGACTCTTTAAAAGAATTGAGTTCGCAAATACCGACAATTATGCTCATATTTTTATTGTTCTTACCTTTTTCATCCACTCTTATAAAAAAGAGTGTAACTCTGGTTAATAATAAGTTTGCTTTAACTGAAGATACACGATTGAAATATCAGACTGTCTTTAGAAAAAAATATCCATCCCTTCACTCAGAGGCTAACTTAATATCTCAACCAGGAAGTCTTGCTGGTGAGATTTATGTAGCTGGTGATCCATCTATTTACTACTTTTCTGGTCGGACTCAAGCAACAATACTACGTGGTTGGGCGCTTGAATATTTTTTGCCTGAGCAATGGTTAGCACTTGTAGAGCAGTTAGATTCATCAAAGCCTCCTTATATCTTCATTGATTATGAACCACAGGCGATTATCAAAGAAAATTTTCCCAAGCTGCTGGAATTTGTTGAGCAAAGATACCAGCTTTTACGTCAAAGCAATAATGGTATTTGGTATATCATCAAATGATTTTTCTTCTAGAGTAGCCAAATCACTGAAAATGGGCAAATTTATACAACAGATACCCCCTCCGTAAACCTGATAATAAACAAGAGGTATTTGCAGACGGGGATTTTGCCAACTTTATCAAGCCAATTTTTGACACCCTCGACCTTTACCATAATCAAGGCGTTGACCCTCGCGCTGTTGCCATTGCCTTCAAAAACCTTGCCGAAAACCATCCCGAAGCTCAGTTAGAAATCGTGGCAATGGAGAAACGCGGCGATGATAAAATCTTGCTCAGAGCCAAAACCGCCGCAGGTAGCGATAAATCTCAACTGAGTGCAGAATATTTTGATGACTATAATCAACTTAAAGCTTTATCGCAGAGTCAGCAATTATTGCTGATAGAAGAAGATAGTTATGTTAGTGATTTAAAAAATATGCTCACAACTGCACTTGGGCAGCCGAAATTTTATACACAAGGAGATACCAACATGTCAGATATCAGTGGCATCAATATTGAAGGCAGCAGTAATGTTAGCGGTATTGCTGGCAATAATTCTATTGCTAATCTAGGAACCATTAGCGGTAACGTGAGTATTGCCCTCACTCAGTTACCTGATGCAACCGATGCCGAGAAACCAGGAATCAAAGAATTATTGTCGCAGTTGCAAGATGCAATCATCCAATCCACATATTTACCAGAAGAAGACAAAACCGAAGCGCTAGAACAGGTGAACACTTTGGCAGAAGCAGGTAAAAATCCCCAAGAATCCACCAAGCAGAAGACTGCAAAGGCAGCAATCACCATGTTGAAAGGGATATTTACAGGCTTACCTGCTGTTGCATCACTGGTAGAAGCGGGTAATAAATTATTGCCTGCGATCGCAAAATTATTCGGTTTAGCATAATTTAACGCGAGTTCAACAAACCTCTCCTAGCCTTAAATTAAAGCTCAATTCTTTCCTTTGACTATACAAAAGTCGAATTACCCCCCTTAATCCCCCCTTGTAAAGGGGGGAAAAAAGAAATCTAGTTCCCTCCCCTTTACAAGGGGAGGGTTAGGGTGGGGTAAAAACCAGATTCGTAAACTACTTCAGGCTTATCTGTACACCGTAGCCGACTCGGAAACGGACGTTTTTAGGTAGTAAAACCAGGGATAGGTCTTTTTATTCAGCTACTTTCTTCATTCTCAGGTAATTTTGGAATGTAGAGTTGAGTTTTTCCAAAATGTCTTTAACTGAAGAAATTCTTTCCCAATTACCCGGCGATGCTTTAGCAGGGTTACGCCAAAGCGATCGCATCCTAACATCTCTGCGCGAAAACTCCGCACCAGTACCAACCTTAGTTAAAGAAAGCCAACAGCCTTTAGGCGTTGTAGACTTTGATGTGCTTATCTGCGGTGGCACTTTGGGTATTTTAATTGGTTGCGCCTTAGCGGTGAAGGGACTGCGGGTGGCGTTGCTGGAACGGGGTATTTTGCGGGGGAGGGAACAAGAGTGGAATATTTCTCGCAAAGAATTAGATGTGTTTGTGGAATTGAACTTGCTGACTGAGGAAGAATTAGAAAGTGCGATCGCAACTCAATATAACCCAGCGCGAGTTAGTTTTGATGGCGGTACAGAAGTTTGGGTAGAGGATGTTTTGAATATTGGCGTAGATCCAGTTTATCTATTAGCTACTTTGAAAACTCGATTTCTGGCCGCAGGTGGAAAGTTGTTAGAAAACACACCCTTTACTGAAGCAGTGGTTCATCCAGATGGGGTGATGGTAAATAACCAATTTAAAACTCGGTTATTAATCGATGCAATGGGACATCTTTCACCCATCACTCAACAAGCACGTCAAGGCAAAAAACCAGACGCACTGTGCTTAGTTGTAGGAAGTTGCGCCCAAGGTTTTGCGGAAAATAACTCAGGCGACTTGTTATTATCATTTACACCTTTGCAAAATCAATGTCAGTACTTCTGGGAAGCTTTTCCAGCCAGGGATGGCAGAACAACTTACTTGTTTACTTATATGGATGCAGATCCTCAACGTTTAAGTTTAGAAGCTCTATTTGAGGAATATCTGCGTCTTTTACCAGAATATCAGGGAGTGGAATTGAGCAAACTGAAATTTCAGCGATCACTATTTGGTTTCTTTCCTACCTATCGCCAAAGCCCCATCAAAACCCCTTGGAGTCGCATTCTACCAGCCGGAGATAGCAGTGGTAGTCAATCTCCCTTGAGTTTTGGAGGTTTTGGGGCAATGGTGCGTCACCTGAAGCGTTTAACTTATGGCATTTACGAAGCGCTGGAAACAGAACAATTATCTGCAAAAGCTTTAGCACTACTGCAACCTTATCAACCAAGTTTAACTGTTACATGGTTGTTTCAAAAGGCGATGAGTGTTGGGGTAAATCAGAAAATTGCCCCAGATCAAATTAACCAACTACTCTCGGCGGTGTTTGAGGAAATGCAACAGTTGGGTACACCAGTGCTAAAACCATTTTTACAGGATATAGTGCAGTTTTCGGCACTAACAAAAACACTGTTAAAAACTGGTTTAGATCATCCTGTATTAGTTGCCAAGATAATTCCGCAAGTAGGTTTAGCCAGTTTGTTAGATTGGATGTTACATTACAGTAATTTAGGTGTGTACACTGCCTTGCTTTCGCTAAGTCCAATGCTAGAAACATGGATTAAGAATCAACCAAAAGAACAACAATATTATTGGCATCGTTTGATTGATGCCTGGAAGTATGGTTCTGGCGGTGATTACTCAGATGAAACTTAGAATTTTAGCTGTGTGAGGATAACATGAGAGAACAGAAATCATTAGGAATCAAATACTTTGCGGTGCTGATTGGATTCCTGCGCGATCGCCAAGGATTTCTAGAGGAAGTTCGCCAAGGTACGAGATTACCAAATAAAATCATTTCTCTACTAGTTTGCAGTTCCTTATTTCTCGCTGCTTATGGCGGAATCATTGGTGCATACCATAGTTGGATGCAAGCTTTGTCTTCCGCTATTAAACTTCCAGCCCTTTATTTAATCACACTCCTAATTTGTATTCCAACTTTGTACTTTGCTAACGTTGTTTTTGGTTCAAAGCGCACATTTGGACAGCATTTAGCATTAGTCTTGACTGCTGTTTCAGTTACCAGTGTACTTTTATTCAGCTTTGCACCAATTACACTGTTTTTCTTAATTACCACCAATAACTACCAATTTTTAATTCTATTAAATGTATTCATATTTGCATTAACAGGATTTATTGGTATTTCGTCTTTATATCAGGCCACAAGTTTAGTTTTAGAACAAGATAATGAAGGTAGTAAGACACGCCAGAAGATTTTACAATTTTGGCTATTTCTTTACGCTTTCGTCGGCAGTCAGTTAGGATGGACTCTTAGACCATTTTTTGGCACGCCTGATTCTGCTTTTCAACTATTCCGCGAAAGAGAAGGTAATTTCTATTTAAGTGTGATTCAAGCTATTAGCTATCTCTTAGGAATCCGTTAATTAATCATTAGTAATTACATAAAATATAAAAGATATAAAAATATGCGGAATAAGGAAAAGTTCGGGATTCAACAATTTGGTGTTTTGGTTAATTTATTGCGCGATCGCCAGGCGTTTTTAGAAGAAATTCGTCAGGGAGTCCGATTACAAAATAAAATTAGTTCTCTGTTTGTATCTAGTTCGATTTTCTTTGCAATATATGGCGCAATTATTGGTGCATCTAACAGTTGGGCACAGGCATTATCTGGTGCTATCAAACTCCCAGCATTTTATTTATTAACACTGATTATTTGTTTCCCAACGTTGTTCTTTTTTAACGTTTTGTTTGGTTCCCGGAGCAGTATTCAACAGCATTTCGTTGTGTTGCTCACATCTGTATCAGTGATTAGTGTGCTTTTATTCAGCTTGGCACCAGTTACGCTATTCTTTCTGATCACTACACCCGATTCTTATCAATTTTTCAAACTGTTGAATGTGTTAATTTTTGGCATTACAGGCATCTTTGGCGTTAAGTTCCTTTATGAAGGAATGCAATTACTTTCTCAACAAGATGAAGTCGGCAAAAAAACCCGCACTACTATTTTAAGATCCTGGTTATTGCTTTATGCTTTTGTTGGTATGCAGTTAGGATGGTTTCTCAGACCGTTTTTTGGTGCGCCTGACTCTAAATTTGAATTGTTTCGGGCAGTCAAAGGCAACTTTTATTTGGATATTGTAGCGGCGATTTCCGAAATTTTAGGTTTGCGTTAATCTAAGATTTATATGTGTTTTATATCATGTCCCATGATTAGGACTTACGCACACTCATATAGCATCTCTCAATGATTTGTGATTATATATCTGTTTCTTTCCTCGTCTATATTTATAGCCACGGTATTTGTAAAATCTTTCTCTTTTAGGAGAAAGATTTTAAATTTTTACCCTTTCCGTGTTGTTAATAGATGACAAAGGGGTATTTAGCTTACTCTAGACTCCAACCCAGCGCTCTTGCTACTTCAGTGGCTAATTCTAGAGGATTGAATGGTTTAGCGATCGCACTGATCATTCCCATCTGGGTATAGCGACGGCGATCGGAAGCCTGGATTTTGGCAGTTAACAAAATCACCGGAATCGCTTTGGTTAACGGATTAGCTTGTAATTTTTCAAAGGTAGCAATACCATCCATCCCTGGCATCATCACATCTAGTAAAATTGCATCTGGTTGGTAAGTCTCGGCTTTAATTATGCCCTCTTGACCAGAACTCGCTGTCTCAACTTTCCAGCCTGCAACTGTTTCCAAGCAAATCTTGGCAACTTCTTGAATATACTGCTCGTTATCAACCACTAGAATTTGCTTTGTTGTCATTACTGCCATCCTCTTGTTGGTTCAGGGTAATTCGCTGAAGTAACTCGATCATGCGTTGTTCAAATTCTTCGTTAGTCCTACTCTCTTTATTCAAAAATTCTGTATCTTGACTTAGTTGGCTATTTGTAGTTTGCTCATAAAGACTATAAATTACAGGAATGTTAGAATCTTCTAAATCAGCATTTTTAAAAGCCCCAAACAACGGCAGAGTGACGTAAAAAGTGCTACTTTCGCCTAATACACTTTCAGCCCAAATGCGTCCGCCGTGCTGTTGCATAATGCTCTTACAAATTGCCAAACCTAAACCAGTACCATCATGGTTGCGTGAATCTGAGGAGTCAACTTGTTGAAAGCGCTCAAAGATACTCTCAAGTTTGTCAGATGGGATACCGCGTCCGGTGTCTTTGACTGTCAACAAAACTTCATTCCCTTGTTGTTGCGCCCCCAACCAAACTGTAGATCCAGGAGACGAAAACTTAATGGCATTACTCAGTAGATTGGTTAAAGTTTGGACAATGCGATCGCAATCTGCCAATACTTGACCGGATAAGGCAGAAATGGATAGCGTTACTCCTGCTTTGTCGGCTAGAGGCTGTATGACATTTACTGCTTGAGTAATCAGATCAACGATATTGCAGATTTTTGGTTCCATCTTCGCTTTACCCGACTCGATCCGCTCGATGTCCAGGATGTCGTTGATTAAGCGTACTAGGCGTTCGGCGCTTTCAGTAGCAATTTGCAGCAGACGTTTTCCCTGCTCTGAGTCTGTCGGTAGCAAACCACTGGTTAGCATTCCTAGAGAGCCGTGAATCGAGGTTAAAGGAGTGCGGAGTTCATGACTAACAACGGAGACAAATTCATCTTTCATCCGTTCAATTTGCTTACGCTCTGTGACATCTCGCAATATAACTGTATAAAATATCTCCTTGCCCATATCAATTTTAGAGATGGAAGCCTCTGCCGGAAATTCAGTGCCATCCTTGCGGCGACCATAGATTTCACGCCGTTCACCCATTTTGCGAGCAATATTGGGAGATTGACCAAAGTCAACCACATGTTGACGATGCATTTGGAAAAAGCGCTGCGGTAAGAGTAAATCAAGACCCTGCCCAATCACTTCCTGGGCAGAGTAGCCGAAAATTTTCTCTGCTCCTTGATTAAACAAGGTGATGGTTTGGAATCCGTTAATGGAAATAATTGCATCATCAGCAATATCTAAAATCCGCGCAAATCGGGCTTCAGAAAATCGTAGTTCTTCTTGTGTTCGCTGACGTTCATCTAGTTGTGACTGTAACTGTCCATTCACGGCAATTAACTCAGCAGTGCGCTCTGCTACCCTCAGTTCCAGTTCGTTGATAGCTCGTAAATCGAAAGATGAGGAAGAATTTACTTCCGAA
The DNA here is from genome assembly GCF_020829625.1 of Nostoc sp. XA010. Taxonomy (GTDB): domain Bacteria; phylum Cyanobacteriota; class Cyanobacteriia; order Cyanobacteriales; family Nostocaceae; genus Nostoc. The sequence goes on from NZ_JAIVFX010000009.1 coordinate 217,150, forward strand.
TTTACTTCCCTATCTCCCCCTGCTCCCCTACCCCCCTGCACCATGCGTTGCCGCAATTTTATTCGTTCTAGGCGATTGACGATTCGGGTAACTAGTTCTGGCCCGACAATTGGCTTGCTTACAAAGTCATCAGCACCAACGCTAAACACCTGATTTACCATATTGGCATCGCTATGCACAGTGAGGAATAAGATGGGTAACTCACCCCAGCGCGAATCATTACGTACCAATTGGCAAAGTTCTATACCATTTTTATAGGGTAATTCCACATCTAGAATCAGCATATCTGGCGCAATTTCTTCTAAAGTACTCCAGAAATGAAGCGGGTCTTCAAGAGCGATCGCTTTGAATCCCCAAGGACTAAGTAAGGTTTGCAACAATGCTTGAATTTGCGGATCATCATCTACAACCAATATTTTAGTTTCTGCATGGGGGTAATTTTGCGGCGGTTGCGTTACTGTTTTTAATACCTGTGCCGTTGGTGATACAGATATTGCTGCTGTGTCGTTTCCCTCAATTTCCCGACGCAATAACTTTACCCAACTTGCGAGGTTGCTAATTTCAGATTTACTCAAGCTTTTATTAGAACTCAGTAGCAATTCGATATTGCGTGCCAATTTTGAACCCAGAGGCAAGCCAAAAGTACCTAAAGATCCTGCTAAGGTATGCGCCTCTTTGGCTGCTAGTGAGAGCAATTCGGGATTTAAACTATTTTGATTTAAAGTTGCGATCGCTTGCTCTATTACCTTCACCTGCTCATCCACCCGCCCTTGAAATCGTTGCCAAATTTCCGCAACTGCCATTAGTGCTTGCTGCTGTGATTTCAGATTTGGAACCGAGGATTTTGCATAATCTAATTCCCCTCTATTCTCTACTCCCTCTCCTAGTTGTTTCAGACGATAGCCGATACCATAAACTGTTTCAACCAAATCATTGGGCGCTCCTACAGCTTTGAGTTTGTGCCGTAACCCTTTGATATGAGTGCGAACAGCTTCTTCTTGTGGAGTATCTTCATAAGACCAAAGATGTTCTAAAATCATGTCGCAGCTAAACACCCGGTGATTATTCCGCAAGAATAGTTCTAACAGAGCAAACTCTTTTGGCGTAAGTGGTAGCAGCTTGCCAGCATAAGTCACTTCACAGCTACTAGGGTCTAGCTGCAACTGACCATACTCCAGCACAGGTTGTGAGGTTACAACTTTGCGACGCAACAGCGCCCTAATCCGAGCAACTAACTCCTCTTGGTCAAAGGGTTTAACTACATAGTCATCTGCACCTGCATCTAACCCGATTGCTTTATCATGACTACTATCGCGCCCTGTCAATAACAATATTGGCATTTGCAGACCACTAGAACGGATTTGACGGCAAAGACTAATGCCATCCAATTTGGGTAACATTACATCTAGTAGGATTAAATCATAATCGTAAGTTTGAATAAGATCCCAAGCTGCATCTCCATCAGTGGCAACTTCAACCGCATAGTTTTGGTTAGTCAAAACTGCGGTGAGTGCATAAGCATTTAACTCGTCATCCTCTACAACTAAAATTTTCATGTTAAAAGCTTTCCAAGTTAAAATGGATACAACAAATAACAAGCAATAAACTTAAATTGCAAAATTAATTACAGTGCTTTTGAAGTAATTAAACCACAGCATTCCTTACTAGTTACATCCTCTAACTGAGTAATGATCTTTCAAGCCATAAAACTCCCAATACGCTACAACAGAAAAAATCCTTTGTTAAACCTGTGAAAAAACGAGTAACTCTTACCTTCCCAAAACGCGCCGTACAAATGCCAGTCACTTACGTACTGGCCAAAGAGTTTAACGTTGCCGCCAATATTATCCGTGCCCAAGTTGCCCCAAATCAAATTGGCAAACTGGTAGTAGAACTATCGGGAGATATCGATCAATTAGATGCGGCGATTGAGTGGATGCGATCGCGCCATGTTAATGTTTCTCATACCTTAGGCGAAATTGCGATCGACGAGGATGTGTGTGTCCACTGTGGGTTGTGTACTGGGGTTTGCCCTACCGAAGCTCTCACTCTCCACCCAGAGACATACAAACTCACATTCACGCGATCGCGTTGTATCGTCTGCGAACAGTGTATCCCCACCTGTCCTGTACAAGCAATCTCCACTAACCTTTAACAATCTAAAATCCAAAATTGATATTAGCCCAGCTTAAACACATCCGCTATTACACTATGATCACCCACCAACCTAGTTTTTGCTGGAGAGTCATAAACTACCAATAGCGAAGGTATGCCAGCAACATCCTGAAACAGCGTCATTCCCTCAGCATGGTCTTGCCGATTTCCATAGGGAATATCTTGTACAAAATCTGGATTGCTGAAAACATTTTCTCGCAAGTTAAGGCCATTTGTCCAGCGATAAACTTGCACAGGCCCATCTAAATCCATCGTTGGTCCAGCTAAAATCAACAAATCATTTCCATCTACACACAAATCCCGAATTCCCAAGCCATTTAACCAGATAAAATGCTTTTTATATAACTCCTTCGCTTCTCCAATTTGCCGCAGCTTCAGAATTCCAGGGCTAGAATCTTCTAACTCAATTTCCAGAACAACAGCCCAACCCCGCAATACAGGCCCACGCAAACCCAAAAAAATCCGGTTTTGATAAATGCCTAGTCCTTCAATATCAAAGCCGTTATCTTTTCCCGCAGTTCCAGCCTTGATAAATAAGCCTAAATGCGCGTCATCTGCTAAAGCAGTAAGAAGCAAATTACCTTGGTTCGTCACCTCTAGTTTAGCGGCATTCAATTGCACATCTAGGTTTTGGGGATGTGGGCAAGATGAGAATAACTTACCGTCTATCAAAGGAATCCTTCCTAAAAGGTAACGATTGGGTTCTGATTCAATTTTTGTCAGCCTTTTAAAGTTTTGTGCATCGGTCTTATCAGATTTCGGTTTTTTGCGTTTGTAACTATGAGAACCAACAAACCATAAGTAATAATCTGTATAAGCAAGTCCTTCTATATCAATTTCTTCATCTTCTGGCGCAGGTAAATTGATAAATTCTGCTACCCTAAATTGTTGATGATCTGTAAATTTATCAGTATCAACCAAAGAGAGACGTTCAATAGTTGAGGTTTCATCTGACCCTAACCATAGATACTTCTGGTGGGTTAGCAGCAATGCTGATAAGTCTTTTCTATGTTCTTTAAAATTATCTATAAAACTCAAGAAAACTTGATTAATAAAATTTGAGTTTGACATCTTATCTGATCTCTAAGTTTTCGTAAAGGTTAATAATGCTATCATAGTAAATAGATTTAAGATCATGTTAAATATTTTTATAAACTATCGTACATATAAAACCGCCTGAAAAAATCTGTTCTTTATACCTTTGATAGATATTGCATATTTCTAGAAGAGGATGCAACTATTAATGTTTATAAGCATACTTTATAAGAATCATTGAATAAAAAATGGCAAAAGCGGATGTAAATTTTTAACTATTGTTATTATGCTGTTATTATTCAATAACCTCATGAGGTAATCTTCATTTAAGATAAATTATGAAATTAGCCACGCAATCCACAGTAAAAACTCTAGGGGACTACGCCTACCAAGCGATTGAAAAACACTTTAAGAAAACCTTGAAGTGGGAAAAATCAGTCAAGAAAGATGAAGATCCAGAAGCGCTGCATCAGATGCGAGTGGGAATGCGCCGCTTACGGACAGCTGTAACTAGCTTTGGGCTAGCGGTAGATCTGCCGAAACCAGTCAGCGATAAAAATATTGGTAAAATAGCCCGTTGTCTTGGTAGTTTGAGAGATTTAGATGTACTTAAAGAAAGTTTGGAAAACAATTACAAACCAAACTTACCCTGCAAAGAGCAGGAATCTCTACAAAAAGCTTTTAACGCTATAGCTAAACAACGTGAAGATGTAGAATCAAGTGTGCAAAAAACGTTAAAAGATGAATCTTACAAGTCTCTAAAAAATGCATTAGATAAGTGGTTAGAGAAACCTAGTTATCAACCTTTAGCATCTTTTACTATTCAACAGGTACTACCCGATTTACTTTTACCAGAAGTGAGTAGCTTTTTACTGCATCCGGGTTGGCTGGTTGGCACTCAATTTGTGGAATCAGAAGTGAAAATCCACCAAAACTGGAAACCAGAAAAAATAGAAAAACAATTAACAACACAAGGTGAAATTATTCACAGTTTGCGAAAAGAAGCTAAACGTATACGCTACCAGATGGAGTTATTTACTGACTTATATGGTGAGTCTTACGCAGCTTATCTTACAGAAGTTAAAAGTATCCAAGAAATTTTGGGTACGATGCAAGATAGTGCCGTCTTAACTGACTGGCTTACTGATGTCTTCAAGTCAGAAATTCAGACTGAACTGCCTACCCTTGCTACTTTGTTAACTGAAAACCGCTACCAGTCGTGGCAGCAGTGGCAACCCTTACAAGAACGGTATTTGAAACCTGAAACTAAGCATAGCTTTCATTTAACAATACTGCACCCGCTTTCAGGAGTAATAGCGTGAACTACCCCAACTTACCGAGTACGGTTGAAGTTGGGGCTTCTGTAATCATAGGGGAGTGCCTAAACTTAGACTTTCGCCCAAGAGTAGGACTTACCTCCCCTCCTACAGCAGAGACGGCTGAACCTTCCGCCTTTATCATTCTGATACCCTCTGCTCTAATGTTCTGCGCGGCGTTCGCGTCCCGATCATGATGAGTATTGCAATGAGGGCAAGTCCATTCCCGGACATCCAATGGCATCTCACCTATTTGATACAAACATTTTTGACAGAGTTTTGAACTGGGGAACCATCTATCAATCTCAACGAACTTTCCACCTCTGCGCTCTAGCTTATAAGCTAAAAAGTTAGTGAATGTTCCCCACCCTACATCAGATATTGATTTCGCCAATTTATGATTACGAACCATGCCCCTGACATTAAGATTCTCTACTATGACAGCTTGGCTATCGCTGACTAACTTGTAACTAAGTTTATGCAGAAAATCTTGCCTTGAGTTACTAACTCGTTCGTACAATGCAGCAACAACTTTTCTATATCTATTTCTTGACTTGCTCCCGAGTTGTTTACGTGCTAATTTTTTCTGTTTACGTTTGAGATTTTTCTCGTGTTTGGCAAGATGCTTGGGATTATCGTAAATGGATACTTTTTCGCCGTCCGTGACGACAGCAAAGTGTTTCAAACCTAGATCAATTCCATATATCTTACCGAATGTAATAATTGGGTTTTCACCCTCTAGCTCGGTCAGTATAGACGCAAGGTATTTACCAGATGACGTTTTGCTTACAGTAACAGTTTTGACTTTCCCCTCAATAGGTCTGTGTATTTTGGCTTTGATTATCCCAATATTGCCAGGAAGTTTAACATTGCCATCTATAATCTTGACGTTTTGAGGATACTGGACAGACTGTTTTCCGTGCTTAGACTTGAATTTAGGAAATCCAGCACGTTTCTCAAAAAAGTTTTTGTACGCCGTAGTTAGATTGAGTGTTGTAGCCTGTAAAACTTGGCTATAACAATCAGATAACCACATTGTCTCTTCATTTTTTTTGAGTGCAGGAAGGAATGCGTTGAGTGCAGCACGGCCAAGCCCAAAACCTGTCTCCTTGTAAGTCTCAATAGATTTATTTAGAGCATAATTCCACCACCATCTAGCACACCCAAAAGTTTGAGCCAGTTGTGTTTGTTGCTCAAGTGACGGATATAAACGGACTTGTACAACCTTGTGTAACACTCAGCATCACCTCCTTGATGTGCTTACTCTACCATAAACATATATTGTGATAAAGCACTAAAATACAATAATTGGTGATTCCGACGCTCGCAGACTCATTTGGAGAGGAGCCGGATGAAAGGAAACTTTCACGTCCGGTTCTGAAGCCAAGTCAGGTGGGCGATCACCTGACTTAGGTCAACGGAATTCCGCCGAATTAGTTAAAACTAGGGATACATAAAGACGGGTTGCAGCCCTTCTAAATAGCTTGAAAGTGCAAATACGCCTTGTATAGTGTTGAACATAACACACTTAATTTTCTCAGAGTTGCCAATTTGTCAAGTCAGAAAAAGAACCGATATTGAACTGCTACTTGTTTATAACCGTCTGCATACGCTTCGGTTAACATGTTTGTCTCTCGAAGATCCCCCCAACCTCCGATAAATTGGAGGTCTGAGGGGCTTTTCTCCAGGCTGTCTAAAATTATTGGAGAAGTACTACGTAGTTTAATATGTCGCGAAATTGACAACAATTATTTGTCTGTGTTGTCAGTTTGGGTTGACCAAGCTTTATTCGTGGACGCAAGTTAACTGCCGAATTGCGTGATTTAGGGGAATATACCGTTAGCCCCCTTCGCACTTGATGGTTAATTAATAGTGTCGATCTTGTCTGCTTATTTTCAAGTTGCGATCGCACTCCTGGCACTCATTGAGCAATTTTAAGTCATCTCTAGTATAAAAGCAGTAATAATTGCCCTTAAAAAATATTGCTTTGTCTAAATCAGTCATAGTAGAGTTTACACCTACTGCATACAAAGGCTTCTCTAAGTGTGTTATCAGAGTGGCTAAGTTGTATGTGAACTCAACCAGCAGCTAAAATCAAGGTTTATAAGCATCAAATATGAATGTTTTACTTCTCTACCCCCGTTTTCCAAAAAGCTTTTGGTCTTTTGAAAAAACACTGGCTTTATTAGACCGTAAAGCAATGCTACCGCCTTTAGGCTTGGTAACTGTAGCCGCGATATTACCTCAAGAATGGGAGTACAAGTTAGTAGATCGAAATGTTCGCGCCTGTACCGAAGCAGAATGGGCTTGGGCAGATTTGGTTATTATGTCGGCGATGATTGTCCAAAAAGAGGATTTGCTTTCTCAGATATTAGAAGCAAAACAAAGAGGTAAACGGGTAGCTGTGGGTGGCCCTTTCCCGACAGCGTTACCAGATGAAATGACATCCGCCGGAGCAGATTACTTAATATTGGACGAAGGGGAAATTACCCTACCCTTATTTGTAGCAGCGATCGCACGGGGCGATCGCACAGGAATTTTTCGCTCTGGCGGTGAGAAACCAGATGTTACCAACACTCCAACCCCTCGCTTTGACTTGCTAGAATTTGAAGCCTACGCGGAGATGTCGGTGCAATTTTCGCGTGGATGTCCCTTCCAGTGTGAATTTTGCGACATTATTGTGCTATACGGTCGCAAACCCCGCACTAAAAACCCAGAGCAATTATTAGCAGAACTAGATTATCTCTACAAACTGGGTTGGCGACGCAGTATTTTTATGGTGGATGACAACTTCATCGGTAATAAGCGGAATGTCAAATTATTTTTGAAGTCCCTTCTGCCCTGGATGGTAGAACATAATTATCCATTTTCCTTTGCCACAGAGGCTTCAGTTGATTTAGCCCAAGATCAAGAACTGATGGATTTGATGGTAGCGTGTAATTTTGGAGCCGTTTTTCTGGGAATTGAAACCCCCGACGAAGAAAGTCTTACTTTCACTCAGAAATACCAAAATACCAGAGACTCACTCAGTGATGCGGTAAATAGAATTACCCGCTCAGGGTTGCGAGTTATGGCAGGCTTTATCATTGGGTTTGATGGCGAGAAAGTAGGAGCAGGCCCACGAATTGTCAAGTTTGTCGAGGAAACAGCAATTCCCACGGCCTTATTTAGTATGCTGCAAGCGCTTCCAGATACAGCGCTTTGGCATAGATTAGAAAAGGAAGGACGACTCCGCAATAAATCAGCCAACATCAACCAAACCACGTTGATGAACTTTGTCCCAACTCGACCTTTAGAAGACATCGCTCGTGAATATGTGCAGGCGTTCTGTGATTTGTATGAGCCAGAGCGGTTTTTGGAGCGTACATACAAACACTTCCGGCTTTTGGGCGAAGCAACCTACCCGAAAAAGGGCAAAGCTGCCAAGAAACCATTGAACTGGAAAGTACTCCGAGCGTTTCTAATTATTTGTTGGCGGCAGGGTGTACGTCGTCAGACGCGCTGGCAATTCTGGCGCAACTTGTGGAACATGTATCAGCATAATCGGGGTGGAGTCAGTAGCTACTTAGCCGTTTGTGCCCAAATTGAGCATTTCTTAGAGTATCGCCAAATTGTCCGCGATGAAATTGAGGCTCAAGTCGCTGAATTTCTGGAAGCAGAAGCTAGGGTAAAACCTGAAGCACAAGTAATGGTTAATTCGATAGCGAATTAAATTTGGCAATACCCTGCAATGCCAATGCATCGAGATGCAATGTTAACGCGTCGCCCTGCAATGCCAATGCATCCCGATGCAATGTTAATGCGTTCATCTGCAATGCCAATGCATCCCGATGCAGTGTTAATGCGTCACCCTGCAATGCCAATGCATCTTGATGCAATGTTAATGCGTTCGTCTGCAATGCCAATGCATCGAGATGCAATGTTAATGCGTTCGTCTGCATTAAAAACGCTACGCTTTTACCGAGCTATCCGCGCCGACAAAGCCCCTAAATTTATTTATGGGGTTCAAAATTATTGACTTTTGACTTTTGACTTCCCCAAAGGGGTTGGGTTGACCATGCCACCCGATAATTTGGAGATTAATGAAACGACTGCGGCACAATTTGCTCAATTGGTGCTGGATTGTATCGGGCGGGAATATCCTCACAGTGGTCTGTATTGGGCTGATAGCGACGAGGATATAAAACCACCGCGTGAATTGACTCCTACATTTTATGGCTGCTTAGATTGGCATTCAGCCGTACATGGTCACTGGTTGCTGGTGCGTCTCATGCGTCATTTTCCTGAAGCCTCCTTCAATGCAGCCTCAAAACAAGCACTTGAGCAAAGCCTAACACCTGAGAAGATTCAAGGAGAGATTGCCCATTTCCAACGGCTGCCCTTTTTTGAATTTCCTTATGGTGTGGCATGGCTTCTCCAACTGGCTGCGGAACTTCACGAGTGGAATCATCCTCAAGCGAAACAATGGCGGATTATATTGGAACCGCTAGAAAAGTTAATTGCAGGTAACTTACAGCGCTGGATTGACGGATTGAAACTCCCAAATCGCACAGGGATGCATAGCCAAACAGCTTTTGCACTTGGTTTGATGCTAGATTGGGCAAGGATTACCGAAAATGCTGACTTCATTCAGTTGCTAGAGAATAAGGCACGGCAATTTTATTTCAGCGATCGCAACTACTCCTTACAATTTGAGCCGCTTGGCTACGATTTTCTATCTCCTGGCCTTGCTGAAGCAGACCTAATGCGGCGAGTTCTGCCAACAACAGCTTTCGCTGACTGGCTGACCGATTTTCTTCCACAAATACCTATTGATAATTCAGCAAATTGGTTAGAATCACCCGGAGTAGATAATCCTAAAGATTATATGCAATCCCACTTCTACGGTCTTAATCTTAGCCGTGCTTGGATGCTTGAGGGGATCATTTCTGGATTAGCAAATAGCGATCGCCGCATAGAAACACTTCGCTCTGCTGCCCTTCACCATCGTCAGCATGGACTAGCAGATATTGTAAGTGAACATTATGCAGCTAGCCACTGGGTAGGTACTTTTGCTGTTTATCTCCTAACCAATCGTGGGTTGCAAAAGAAAATTGGCGTTACAGAACAGTACGATGAATTGAGACAAGCAGGGGAGGCAGGGGGGGAATTTTAGAAGTTTGCCAAATCATCCCCCTTTCTCTGCAACGCCGAAAATTATTTAATCTCAATGCCCCATGTGCAATCATTAAAATATGCCAAGTAAATATGCCTTAGCTGACTGAGACTGTCAGGATCATAGAGTAAAGAGTAAAAGGCAATCTATTTTGACTTTTAACTTTCTCCTTTTGTTCAACTTTCCACAAGGGTAGGTTTAATCTTGACTAAATTGAAGGTTGGTATCAATGGCTTCGGTCGAATCGGGCGACTTGTGCTTCGCGCTGGCATCGATAACCCCAACATTGAGTTTATAGGCATTAACGATTTAGTACCACCAGATAACCTCGCTTACCTATTAAAGTACGACTCAACTCACGGTAGATTAAAGCACAAAGTTGAAGCCAAGGAAGATGGTATCCTCATTGACGGGCACTTTATCCCTTGCGTGTCGGTGAGAAATCCAGCAGAGTTACCTTGGGGAAAATTAGGTGCAGATTATGTGGTGGAAGCTACCGGACTCTTCACTGACCATGAAGGGGCCGCAAACCACCTGAAAGCAGGTGCAAAGCGAGTGGTAATTTCCGCTCCCACCAAAGATCCAGATAGAGTTACTACCTTGTTAATGGGTGTTAATCATCACTTATTTGATCCCAGCAAGGATATCATTGTCTCCAATGCTAGCTGCACTACAAACTGTCTAGCTCCTATAGCTAAGGTCATCAATGACAACTTTGGGTTGACCGAAGGGTTAATGACCACAGTTCATGCCATGACTGCCACTCAGCCAACTGTAGACGGCCCCAGCAAGAAAGACTGGCGGGGTGGTCGAGGTGCAAGCCAGAATATTATTCCCTCCTCCACAGGCGCAGCTAAAGCTGTAGCGTTGGTTTTACCAGAATTGAAGGGTAGGCTGACTGGTATGGCATTACGAGTTCCGACTCCCGATGTCTCTGTAGTTGATTTAACTTTTAAAACTGCCAAAGCTACTAGTTATAAAGAAATCTGTGCTGCCATGAAGGAGGCTGCCGCAGGTTCTCTAGCAGGTATTTTGGGTTACACAGATGAAGAAGTAGTTTCTACAGATTTTCAAGGCGATACCCATTCTAGTATCTTCGACGCAGGTGCTGGGATTGAGTTGAACTCCAACTTCTTTAAAGTAATTGCCTGGTATGACAACGAGTGGGGCTACTCAAATCGCGTGATTGACCTGATGTTGTCTATGTCACAGAAGGAAAAACTCGCACCGACAGCTGCTGTGGTTTGATTGGTCATTTGTCATTTGTCATTTGTCATTGGTCATTGGTCATTAACTTTTGACCCTTGACCTTGGCTTTTGGGATTTGGGTTGAATAGTAAATATGCTGAAAAAAAAACCTTATTTAGTATCTTTATTTACAAAAGTAGTGATATAAAGCACATGTTAATTTGGTTGGTTTGTGCGATCGCTCACACCATCCAAATTTGCAGGTTACTCCTCAACCCCTAATCCCTATGCGTCGAACCAAAATCATTTGTACTGTTGGCCCAGCTACATCTGCACCCGAAAAGCTGCAAGCCTTGGTAAAAGCTGGAATGAATGTGGCGCGGCTGAATTTTTCCCACGGCGCTTATGAATTCCACGCCCAAACTGCTCACTATCTCAGGCAAATTAGTAATGAGCAGCAAAAGCCGATCGCAATTATGCAAGACCTATGTGGCCCGAAAATTCGTTTGGGAACTTTACCACCAGAAGGGTTAAATCTGGAAGCTGGCAGTGAAGTCACCTTTGTTTTGCAAGAAAAGGGTGAGAGTATCGACGAACTACCCTTACCATTGCCTACTTTGTTCGCAATGGTGCGACCAGGTGAACCGATTTTGATTAATGATGGCCGCGTCAAGTTGATTGTTACCGCTCGTGATGCCGATCGCATTCGGGCACAAGTGAAAATTGGCGGGCTAATTTCCACGCACAAGGGAGTAAACCTACCACAAACTCCTTTACCTGTTAGTTCGATCACCGAAAAAGACTTGCTGGATCTACGCTTTGGGATTCAGTTGGGTGTAGACTGGGTAGCGGTGTCCTTTGTGCGATCGCCACAAGACTTAGAACCCGCCAAGCGAATGATTGAAGCTGCTGGTGCTTCCATCCGCTTAATTGCCAAAATCGAAAGAGCAGAAGCAGTAGAAAATTTTGACTCCATTCTGAAGGTTGCCGACGCGATTATGATTGCTCGTGGCGATTTAGGGGTAGAAGTACCAATTCACGAAGTCCCCCTAATTCAAAAAGATATTATTCGTCGTTGCAATCGGGCTGGCAAGCCGGTGATTACAGCCACCCAAATGCTAGAGTCGATGATTAGCGCCCCCGATCCCACCCGCGCCGAAGCCACCGATGTTGCCAACTCCATCTTAGATGGTACGGATGCAGTAATGCTTTCTGGTGAAACAGCTGTTGGACAATATCCCATCGCCGCCGTCGAGATGATGCACAATATCGCTGTGCGGACAGAACAGGCTTTAGATGAGGGTAGTAAACATGCTTGGTGTCATGAAGCAGGCAGTCTCAGTGTTACTGAATCTGTAGCAGAGTCCGTGTGTCGCATCGCTTATGAAACAGGCTCACGGGCAATTCTCTGTAACACTTCATCAGGAAATACGGCGAGAATGGTGTCTAAATACCGCCCTACTTCTCCCATTATTGCCCTTACCTCTGATATCACCGCTTATCGCCAACTAGCGCTTTCTTGGGGTGTGGAAGCTTTACTGATCCCACCAGTTCACAATGCCGAAGAGATGTTTACCAATGTGGTGAACACAGTTGTAGACATGGGTTTAGCGAATAAGGGCGATAAAGTAGTAATTACCTCTGGTGTTCCAATTGGTAAATCAGGAACAACTAGCTTAATCAAAGTGCATTCCATTGGACAGCCAGTTTCTGCATAAGGCACTTAGAATAAGGCTGTGGCTGAAGATAGTAAGCAAAATTGGGCAATGATTAAGAAAAATTGCCAGAATCAGAATTGAAGGAAGAGTAAAGAGTGTAAATAACTGGGGAATAAGTAAATCCTAAACAAACATCACGGAGTATTTTATGCCTAAGAATTTACTGGAACAATTGCGACAAGTGACTGTTGTAGTCGCAGATACAGGGGATATCCAGGCAATTGAAAAGTTTAAACCCCGAGACGCTACCACCAATCCTTCGCTGATTACTGCTGCGGCGCAGATGCCAGAATATCAGGGAATTGTCGATCAAACTTTACTCCAAGCGAAGAAAGATGCTGGAGCCGGAGCCACCCAAGCACAGATAGTTTCTCTAGCTTTTGACCGTTTGGCAGTAGCCTTTGGATTAAAGATTTTGCAAATCATTCCCGGTCGTGTATCTACGGAAGTGGATGCTCGCTTGTCCTACGATACCGAAGCTACCTTGACTAAGGCACGGGACTTAATTGCTCAGTATAAAGCTGCTGGAATTGGCCGCGATCGCGTCTTAATTAAAATTGCCAGCACTTGGGAAGGTATTCGCGCTGCGGAAATTCTTGAAAAAGAAGGTATTCACTGTAACCTTACTTTGTTGTTTGGTCTTCACCAAGCGATCGCCTGTGCAGAAGCTGGCATTACCCTAATTTCTCCCTTCGTCGGCCGGATTCTCGACTGGTACAAAAAAGATACCGGACGCGATAGCTACCCAGCAGCCGAAGATCCAGGAGTTTTGTCCGTCACAAAAATCTACAACTACTACAAGAAATTCGGCTATAAAACCGAAGTTATGGGAGCTAGCTTCCGCAACCTTGGTGAAATTACTGAACTTGCAGGTAGTGATTTGCTAACTATTTCGCCATCACTTTTGGCTGAATTGCAAGCAACAATTGGAGAACTGCCACGCAAACTCGATCCTGCTAAGGCAGCAAACTTGGAAATCGAAAAGATATCCATTGACAAAGCTACTTATGACAAGATGCACGCCGCAGACCGCATGGCAACCGACAAACTAGATGAGGGTATCAAAGGTTTCACCAAGGCACTAGAAGACCTTGAGAAACTTTTGGCAGACCGACTGGTTCGCCTTGAAGGACAAGTAGTAGCAGCTCATTAGAACGTAACCATAGTTAGTGGTTAGTGGTTGGTAATTCAACCACTAACCATTAGTTAGTTGCATCAGTCCTGATTAATAACGACGGCGGATAATCTGGTATCGTCCGTAAGGCTGGCGTCGCTGGATAATCTGCCGTTGCCTAAACTGCTGCCGTGGTCGAATATTTTGGTATCGTCCAAAGGGCTGCCGGCGTCGGATGATCTGTCGGCGTCGGATGATCTGCCGTCGTCGGATCATTCGGTATCGCCCTGGCCGCCGTTGAGCAATTAAAAGCTCTCCAGTTTTATCTCCAACTAAGTTAGCCTCTGGTGCAGCGCTTTGTTCATTGCGAGCATTACTTAGAGAAATACCCTTAGCTTCAGCTAATGAGGGCGGATACACAAAGGCACATAGCAATAGCGCTATTGAAGATAACTTCTTGAAACCTTTCATGTTTTTGCTTCTACTAGACTTTTGGTAATAACTTTATTAAACACCTTACAGCCAGCAAATTTTTGTTCATCCACTTTTTTTAAACTTAATTTTGGATGAAATTCTGTATTTAAATTTCATCCTTTTGGATAATTGTAAACTGCAGTAATCTGTGTAAATAAAGAGTGATGTCTAGGAAAATGCAATTTTTCTCAATGGTTCAAGTATTGTAAAACCTTCTATCACATGAATGAAAAAAAACAAACCTTTCCTCAAAAGCAATCTTTACGATTTTGTACTCAGAATTTACCCCAAATTAGTTATAGAAGTTTTTCTATCTGAAGATAGTAAACTCAACATGAACAAAGAACTAATCTAATAAATAATACCTTCGCCAATTTTCGAGGATTGGCATAGAGCAAACCTAAGATTTTACACGCTTCTTTTTGCCTGATAGCAGAAAATTGAGCTAATAGAATCCCGTATGGTTTTTATGTCAGTAATTTATACTGTCTTGCCTTCCTGTAAAAGTTTTGACCTTTTTACCTAATAATCAAGCATCTCATTGTCTTGGACTATCTTGGCAAAACTTAGACTTATCTTTTTTTTGGCAAAGGTATTGAGTAACCTCTTTAATAAGGTATAAATATATGACATCAAACGTTCCTCCAGACACTCGGCAAGATGACGCTAAATATGACCCTGAAGATAACCCTGGAACCCAAACTACTGTACCAACTACAGAAGAGGGTAATACTCCTTTAGATGAAAGGTATCGGATGACTGGTCAAGAATCAGGTACTGAAGTTCATCACGGTGCTGAATCAGAAGCGGCTGGAGCTAGTCGTACACCCGGCCATCCCAATCAAGGAACAGATTCTCGTTAATGAAAACCATTCTGGCGTGGAACAAATCCAAGCTGCAAAGGAAAAATTCCAAAAAATGAGGAATTGCGAGAGTCTCAAAACCCTAACAAACTCTCTAAACAAAGAGTTAACTACCTACCATCAACCAATTAACCTTGGTGTTGGTAGGTAATTATTTCTGAAGCCCTAGCCGAAAATTCCCTGTTGGACTTCCCCAATAGTGCAAAAGAATTAAATGATAATTACTTTTTGTCTATGCCATGCCTCAATAGCAAGAGAAATCATTATGGTGCAAAAAAATGGCCCTTGGGCAATAGAAAAAACCTAAAATGGTAATGGATAGTTTTATTACACATGCGCCAAGCTGCGTGCTAATTTTGAAAGTATGTAAAGAAATTGTCAATTTTGACTAATGGAAAACTTCAATATAATCTGTAAAAGCGAAAGAGTATTTTTACAAGTGCAGTCACTTGTGTTTAAGTTTCTTAAACTTCTGATTAGATTGAAATTTTCTAATGTTGAGGAAATTACAAGCAAAGAATTAGCTCAGTTGCTATTAGATTCTGCAAAGCCGAGGCCATTAGTGCTAGATGCACGAAGTCAGACAGAATATGCAGTGAGCCATATCGAAACAGCAACGCACATAGACTTTCTTACACCTGACTTAGCAGTACTTTCAACATTTCCAAAAGACAACCCAATTGTTGTGTACTGCGCCGTTGGCTACCGTAGCGCAAAATTAGTCCAGCAGCTTGATGAAGCTGGGATGAAGTGCATTTATAACTTGAGCGGTGGGATTTTTCAGTGGGCAAATGAAGGAAGGCTCATTTTTAAAGACGACCAACCTACACAGGTTGTACATCCTTACAATGCAATCTGGGGAAAACTGCTGAAAGCTCCCTACCATGCTCTGGAGTAATAGAGTTGAATTTTACCGTTTTTCCCGCAATTTCTATTTTTTATATTTAACATGATATCTTGAGCTAGACCAGCTTTTTGCGGCTGTGCGACAGAAGAATTTTTAGGAGAGATACCTAGCTATCTCTGGGTATTGCGCCATAGTAGCTTCAATGCCAAGTGTCCTGGTATTTTATAACCAAGGCAAATAAATGAATTTAAAATGTGATATAGGTATAACAAATAATCACGAAGAAAGACACTACGAACTCGATTGGTTAAGAGTATTGGCGGTGCTATTGCTAATTTATTTTCATGCTGCCGCAGTTTTTTACCAAGGCGAATTAGGCAATTTTTATATTAAAAATGACTTACTAAGCCCTGTCCTGGGATGGTTTATTTTTTTTGTTCATCAGTGGCACATGCCATTGTTTTTTTTAATTTCTGGGGCTGCCTCTTGGTTTTCTCTTCAGTTACGAACACCAATGGAATATGTGAATGAGCGCTTTCAGCGACTATTAATCCCTTTTATATTTGGCACGCTAGTGTTAGTTCCTCCTCAAGTCTATTACAAACTTCTTACTCATCACACAAATATCGGTTCCTATTTACAGTTTTACCCACAGTTTTTTAACGGGATTCGTCCTCAAGGTAATTTTGAATGGGCGCATCTATGGTTTGTGATCTACCTATTTGTAATATCTATTGTTAGTCTCCCTCTGTTATTATTCTTCAAGCAAGAGATGGGGCAGCGTTGGTATTCTACTATTGCAACTTTCATGAAACAGCCAGGAGCCATTTTCTTGCCTGCTCTACCATTGGCTATGATTGAAGGTGCATTCCGCCCCAAATGGTTTGGTTTTCAAAATCTTTATGATGACTGGGCAAATTTACTGCTGTATCTTTGTTATTTTGTTTATGGCTTTATTCTGTCTTCTAATACTGGATTTAGACAAGCAATTGCCCAATATCAAAAGCTCATGTTGTTTATGGCAATAGTTACCATGTCCATTATCTTTGGAATACAGGTAACTGAGGTACTTCCTGTACGTGGCTATTCTGGAGAATATATTCTTTACCAAATGTTGCGAGGCTTCAATTCTTGGTGTTGGGTAACTGCCATACTTGGGCTAAGTCAGCAATATCTATCATTTACTAATAGTATCCTGCAATATACAACCCTTGCGGCTTATCCAGTTTTTTTGCTGCATCAGACAGTTTTAGTAGCGATATCTTTTTATGTAGTGCAATGGGATTTAGGCGTAACTACAAAATTTTTAATTATTAGTACAGCAACCGTTTTAGTGACAAATGCTTTGTATGAAATGTTTATAAAGCGTCTAAATATTGCCCGATTTATCTTTGGGCTAAAGCCGATCAACATTAACAAGTAAAATGAAGAGAACGATAAAACAACTAAATCGGTATGTCTCAAGTTTCTATTATCATTCCTACTTTAAATGAAGCAACTAACTTAGGGCGGACATTGCGCCAACTGACTTTACTTAATCCTCCTCCTTCCGAAGTGATAGTGGTAGATGGTGGCAGCCAAGATCAGACGGTGACAGTTGCAAAGGAAATTTTTGAGTTATTTAATCAAAGTTTGAATCTACAAATTATTTCATCTCAACAGCCAGGGCGTTCTCTTCAGATGAACTATGGAGCATCAGCAGCAACTGGAGATATTCTTTGCTTTCTTCATGCAGATACTTGGGTTCCAGATGATCTAATCACCGTCATCAATAAGACTCTGGCAGAGCCTACCGTTGCCTGTGGCGGGTTCATTTCTCTGATGTCAGGATCTCAAACAACTCGTTGGGGTATCTCTCTACATAATTATCTAAAAACCTACTACGCACCACTATTATTTAAGCCTCACCTATTTTTTCGAGGATTACGTCTGTTGTTTGGAGATCAAGTAATGTTCTGTCGTCGGGTTGATTTTTGGGATTGTGGTGGATTTGATGAGGCATTACCCATTATGGAGGATGGAGATTTATGCCTGAAGTTAGTTAAAAAAGGACGTATTTATCTGGTAAATCGTATTGTTTATTCGTCAGATCGTCGCGTAGCCAAATGGGGTAGCTTTAAAGCAACTGCAATTTACCTTTACATTGGGTTTTTGTGGGGGATTGGCGTTAATGCAAATTATCTCAAACAGTTTTATCAAGATATTCGCTGATTTAGGCTCCAGTCATAGTGAAGATAGGATATCCGCGTTGAGGCATTAAGGGGATAGTCTGTTTTCAAGTAGGAGCGAATGTATTCGGGAATAGAAGGTGCAACTTTTAAAAAATCCTGACGATACCACTTCAAGATTTTATTACAGTAAAGTGTTTTGCTCTCCATGTCATAACGGACTTTTTCAGGGTTATTTATGAAACGACGTGCATCTTCATCTAATTGCTGACTGACTTGCTCAGGAAAATAAGCTCCCGAACGTAGTAAAGGGCAACCAACCGAAGCACAAACGATCGCAAAATGAATTCGTGGCTCCTGCAATTTGTCCCGTAGAACAGAGTTCTCAATTTTAGCTAAACTATAACTTTCCCCAAAAATGGAATAAGCACGACGTTGGAAGAACCACAAAAAAGCTAGCCAGTTGGGAATCCCTAAAATTTGCGGGCGAATCGATTCTATCGGGTATCTCTCCAAAATTGTCGAAATGGTGAACGCATTGTAAAGGTTGATCCACAATGCCAATTGTTCGAGATTGTTGCTATTAGATTTAAAAGCCAGATTTTTTTGGCTCGATAACCAATCTGCAATTGCTTGGGGTTGCTCTTTTTTCCAAGCAACATAATCTACACGACCCTGTTGATCAACATACTGACGCAACAATCTGTCCCAAGGTTCAAAATCAATCATTATCGCTGTATTGATATGTTAGCCGTTTTTTTTACCTTTAACAATCCAAATTGAGAAAATAAAGGGATTAAAAGTAGGTGTTTTTAAGCTTTTCAGTGATTTTCTATTTCACGAATGATTTAGGTTTTTTGACTGGTTTTAGTAAAACTTTGTCTTAGCTTAACTTTATTCTATCTTGTTACTAGTATTTTTATCAAGACAGCAACAGCAAAGTTCGTAATTTATTCATTTTTATTTTAAGTACCTCTTCAATTATGAGAAAGCCTCTAATCTAGAGTGTAATTAGAGGCTAGGAACTTTGTTATCTGCTTTTATAAAAGCTACCTCTATCACCAAACCTTTGCCTCTAACTATGGAGTACTTGCAGGCATATATGAATAATCGTCCAAGTTAAGTTTATATGTAATTACTGATACAAAGGAAAAATACTACGATTATGCAGTCCAAAATTCCAGCAGGGCTAATATCTTAATTTCTCACCCTAGGTGTACAAAGCTTAATTGAACGCTGAAACTTCTGATAGATTATAAAAGATTTTTTTTGGGTTACAACCTTAGATATCTCAGTATTAACTAATGGAATTACAAAAGGATTGACTGCAATGGAAAATATCAACGCGGCAAAAATGACAGAGCGTTATATTGCTTTGGCTATCGGAATCGCTTATCTACTTTTAGGTTTAGCTGGCTTTATACCAGCTTTAGTTTCATTGCCAGGAACGAACGAATCTTTTATTTCACTTGATGATTCTACTAGCGCTTATTCTGCTGGCTTTGGTTATATCTTTGGTTTAATTCCAACCAACTTTTTGCATAACCTTGTACGCTGCGCTGTAGGATTGTTTGGAATTACTTCTTACAGTAGTGCTAGCGCTGCCCGCTTGTTCAACCGTGCTTTTGCAATTTCTTATGCCTTGCTGGCTGTCATGGGATTGTTGCCCTTCGCTAAGACATCTTTTGGCTTAATGCCACTGTTTGGTTACAATGTTTTGCTCAATGCATTAGCAGCGATCGCAGCTACTTATTACAGCCTTGTTATACCAGCTAAAGTCAAGGGGGTTAATGTAGCGGAAAATATTTAACATCTTTTTGTATCCAATAAGATTTGGTGGCAGAAAAAATAATTTCTGCTGTCAATCTTTTCTTAACCTGCTAAAATCTCCCGCGCATGGCTGATGTATCTATCAATAGAGATTGATTAAGCAACTCCGGTGTAGTGTCAGTTAGTTGCTGATTGAGGCGATCGCAATGACACAAAACAACAATCCTCCTGACTGGACACGACGACAACTACTCCAGTTCGGGCTAGCAGGGATGATTTTACCACTCGCTGCCTCTCAACTATCCAATTGCCAAAAGCGGAACTTATTAGTTATGGAAAGCTCAAAGCAAGTTGAATCTAGAGCTACTGAAGGACAGTTGTTATCCCGCCCAACTCGCCCCACAACAACCGCTTTGACAGGGTTACACCCACTAGGACTGGATGGGCAGCGAGATGGTTTTATTTATGTACCTGAAAGCTATCGAGCAGATCAGCCCGCTCCACTCGTATTGATATTGCATGGAGCCGGAGGCGATGCAGAGGGTGCGCTAAAAATCCTTTATCATCTAGCAATTCGCTTTGGGACAATTCTGTTGGCAGTAGACTCACGCCAACAAACTTGGGACATTATTCGGGGTGGCTATGGCCCTGATATTGCCTTTATCGATCGGACACTAGCACAAACTTTCAGTCATTATGCTATCAATCCGAACCAGGTAGCGATCGCTGGTTTCTCTGATGGTGCTTCCTACGCCCTTTCGGTTGGCATTACCAATGGCGACCTATTTAACCACATTATTGCTTTTTCACCCGGATTCATCGCTCCTGCTAGCCAATCGGGGAAACCCCGTCTGTTCATCTCTCATGGAAAGTCGGATACAGTGTTACCGATTGAACGGTGCAGTCGCCGGATTGTGCAGCAGTTAAAACAAGCAGGCTATGACCTAAAATACCATGAGTTTAACGGGTTGCACACAGTTCCTACTGCGATCGCCGAAAGAGCGATGGAGTGGTTTACTCAATCAGCACCGGATAAAGTGTTTCATTCGTGACAATGCAAGCCGACGCATTAACAATGCAGCCTATTGCCAAATTGAATTCCCTACGAACTAATGAAATGTTGTACTAAGAATAGACATGGAAAGAGAAATTAAAGATTCAGATGGAATTACATGGACTTGTATTCAAGCATTTTCAGGTCTTTCAGATATCTCAAAAGCTCAAGATGCAGCTGAGGTCGAAGGAGAACCAGATACTTACTGGGTTGTGTGTACTCCTAGTGGCGGCGCACAGTCTGTACGGCTGAAGTTAAAAGGCAAATGGGAAGAAGAATACTCTGATGAGGCGTTACTCAAGGAAATTAGAACGCAGCAATAATTGACGTTGTTGATTAATCGAAATGAATATAAGTTTCTCAAAGTCCTCCTTTTTAAGGAGGATTTAAAGTTTTGGATACCTCAAGTACTATTTTTAAAACAACCTCTAAGACGCACAAAAAAAAGCAACTAATATTATGACAAATACAGTAATTATTACAGGCGCATCTCAAGGAATTGGCAAAGCTACAGCATTATTATTTGCCCGTCACAACTATGATGTTGTGTTGGCAGCTCGTCAACTTGACCGTTTAGAAGCTACTGCTGCACAGATACGGGAACTTGGACGAGAAGCGATCGCTATTTCTTGCGATGTGAAAGATCCTTTACAAGTAAACAATCTGATCCAGAAGGGAATAGATCATTTTGGTCACATAGACGTATTAATTAATAATGCAGGTA
The DNA here is from genome assembly GCF_020829625.1 of Nostoc sp. XA010. Taxonomy (GTDB): domain Bacteria; phylum Cyanobacteriota; class Cyanobacteriia; order Cyanobacteriales; family Nostocaceae; genus Nostoc. The sequence goes on from NZ_JAIVFX010000009.1 coordinate 238,751, forward strand.
TCTTTTGCTTAGGGCCCGTCGAGGATTTTAGCTTAGATGATTGGCATCAGATAATTGATACCAATTTGTGGGGCTACATCCATACTATTAATGCCATCCTGCCCCATTTCTTAGAACGTCGCAAAGGAACCATTGTTAATGTCAGTTCTATTGGTGGTATAGAACCGATTCCTTATCACATTCCTTACACAACCACTAAATACGCCATAACTGGGTTGACAAAATCGTTACACGCAGAGTTATCACCTAAAGGCATTCACGTTAGCGGAATTTATCCCAGTTTTATCAGTACTCAACTGATGGAACGGGCAATCTTTCGCGGTAAGGACGAAGAAGCGGCTCAAGCGCGTTCTGAGTTGGTAGGTAAAGCAATTCAAGCTCCTGTACTAGAAAAGCCTGAAGATGTAGCAAAATCAATTTGGGAAGCAGTAAAGGATCAGCGTTCTGATGTCATCGTAGGCACAGCAAACTTTTGGAAAGCTGTTTATCACTTGTCTCCTAATTTGATGCAGTCAGCTCTTCGCCGCCTCTTCGGTATGGAAGAACGAACAGGCAGGGGAGCAGGGGGCAGGGAGCAAGGGGGAGAACCCCATACATAAATGTAGGGGGGAGCAATGCTCCAAAGTAAGCAGGGGAGGCAGGGGGAGAGAAACAAATAAGTGTATTTAGGGCTATTCAGGTAGTAAAAATTACTAATACTTTCTCTTTGCTCCCCCTGCTCCCTCTGCCCCCTGCCCCCTGCCCCCCTGCCCCTTTTCCTCTTCTTTGACTCTGCCATTGGAAGTAACAACCAAGGTAGAGGTTATGGCAACAACTTTTCAGTAGTGTAGAGGCTTAAAGTAACTTGGAAATTTCTCAATGGCATATCAGGGCGTAATTTTAGATGTAGATGGGACGCTTCTTATCAGTAATGATGCCCATGCTCAAGCCTGGGTAGAAGCATTTGCAGCATTTGGCTATGAGGTAGAGTTCGAGCAAGTTCGACCACTGATTGGCATGGGAGGCGACCAGATTATTCCTAAGTTTGCGCCAGGACTTTCCGATAAAGAAGGAAAAGGTAAGGAAATCGCCAACAAACGCAAAGAACTAATCATCAACAAGTTTGGGGCAAATCTGACTCCCGCTAATGGTACGCGGCAACTAATATTGAAGATGCAGGATGAAGGATTGCGTTTAATCATCGCTACTTCAGCAACGAGTCAAGAACTGTCAGTGTTGCTCAAAGCTGGACAAGTTGATGATTTACTCAGTCAGGATGAGGCGGCAACATCTAGCGATGCCGAAGCTTCCAAACCCGCTCCAGATATTGTGGAAGTGGCTTTGAGTGAGTTGAAGATGCAGCCATCTGAGGTAGTAATGCTGGGCGATACTCCCTACGATATTGAGTCTGCAAATAAAGCTGGTGTTGACGTGATTGCGCTTCGTTGCGGTGGTTTTGATGATAGTCAGTTCAAAAATGCGATCGCAATTTACAATGATCCTGCTGACTTGTTAGCACATTATGACACTTCACCTCTAGCAACCAAAGCGATGACGAGCAAATAATCATTTAAAAATGCCGCCGTTTACTGGTTTGACCAGTTGCCAACTTTTCCAGCCATGTTGATGCTTCTTTGTACAGTTTGAACTGGCTTTCACTGGCACGAAACTCTTTTGTGTGAACCATTCTTCTGCCCTGAACCCAATTTGTGCCGTGGTACTTGTGCAGCAATTCGTGATACAAGACAAACTCACTCACAAATTCAGGTACACTAACATTGTCAAGGGTTAAGCTGATCACCACCCTATCTCTAGCTGGCTCATAATGCCCAAATTTCCGGTAAGTGTTAATTTGGCTCCATGCAAGACGCGGTTTGGCAAGAGTTGCAGCAAAATATTCACGGTTGAGTTTGTCAAATAACTCATTTAGGTTATAAAACTTACCTTGTGGATTTTCTGCAATTACCTCCGCAATCAAATCAAGCTCTAGCAGTACATTGCTGTATTCTTCAGAACTGGCAAACGACTTGATTAGTCGTGTATTATCTTGATTTCTCCCAAAAAGGGCAGATTCCACCAACGCTGTCATTACTTCTTCTGACGCATTAATCAACCCCTCATTAACAATAATATGAGCAGCATCACCAGACCTTTTAACTTTGTATAAAAGTGCAAAATTAGTGAATTCAATCATTAGTTCTACTGACTGTTGTCCATGTTTTATTAACATTTTTTTAGCAATCTGCTGCATACGAAAAGTACTTTCCAGGTGAAGTTGTAGGTTAACTTCGTCCGTTAAAAACTTCATCCAAGAGTAGATTTGCCGCGATGAACGACTTAGGTTTGCTGGTGTTGCTTGCTTGTTAAAACATATTTCTTCAATGGCTGTTACTATTTTTACTAAAGTTTGTGTTATTTGTTGAGTCTGTGCAGATTTTAGAGTAGAATTAGATACTAAGTTAAAAATCGATTGCAAAATAATATTCTGTTGTGTTTTAATATTTTTTAATCGGATATTATCAATGTTCATTTATTATGATAATGTTTCGGATTTTCGGATAAAAATTTACTACAAAAACCAATCACTAGAAACTTTTCTTTCAATAGGTCAAATATAGCTTTATTGAAGTAAACTCCCTCCAGTATCAGAAGCGATCGCTTCATAGTCGGCTCAGACTCCAGCACAAGCATGGCAAGGCTAAAGCAGGGCACTATATTGCACAAAACCCACCATTACTAGGCATACTTATATAGCAGTGCTTAATCATTTGTAACAATCTATATCTCTTTCTTTTTCTTCCCTTTGCGTTCTTCTCTAACGAGACGCTGCACATTGGCGGAAGCCTCTCGCACAGAAGCCACCAAGAAAACAAGGAAAGAAGTTTACAAATTATTTAGGACTGCTATATATTTATTGCACCCAACCGAGAACTGTTATAACACTTGATATTTTTCGGCTACTAAGCAAGACGACGTAACACCATGATAGAACGGTCTGTAACTGGTACAGTTTGCTCACCCATAATCAATTTTCCTGGGCTAAGGAAACGAGGTTCGTTGGTGTCAATAACTATTTCCCATTCCCTGCCCTTAAAAACATTAGGTAAGGCAAACTCAATTGTTTCGTAGTGAGCATTAAAAAATAGCAAAAAGCTTTCATCAATAATCCGTTCACCACGGGGACCAGGAGTAACAATGCCCTCGCCATTCAAGAAAATTTCCATAGCTTTGGCATAACTAACTAGCCACTGCTTTTCAGTCATTTCGCTGCCATCCTCATTAAACCAACCAATATCACTGATCCCAAAACCGTGAATAGGACGGCCTTGAAACCACTTACGGCGTCGAAATACTGGATGCTGATAACGAAAATAAATGAGTTCGCGGCTAAAATCTAGGAGTTCGGAATTAGACTTTTGTAAACTCCAATCACGCCAGGAAATTTCATTATCTTGACAGTAGGCATTGTTGTTACCCTTCTGAGTGCAACCAATTTCATCTCCTGCTAGTAGCATGGGTACGCCTTGCGACAGCATTAGAGTTGCTAAAAAGTTGCGTCGCTGACGTTCCCGTAAGCGGATGACGTCTGGATTATCGGTTTCTCCTTCTACACCGCAATTCCAAGAGCGGTTATGGCTTTCCCCATCCCGGCTATCTTCGCCGTTAGCCTGATTATGCTTTTCGTTGTAGCTGACCAAATCATTGAGCGTGAAGCCATCATGAGCAGTGATAAAATTAATACTGGCACTGGGATTACGCCCGTTTGCTTGGTAAAGGTCAGGACTGCCAGTAAAACAGTAAGCAAATTGTCCGAGGCTATCATCCTCGCCACGCCAAAAATCCCGGACAGTATCACGATATCTGCCATTCCATTCAGACCAACGTAAAGGAAAATTGCCAACTTGATAACCGCCTTCTCCCAAATCCCAAGGTTCAGCAATCAGCTTCACATCTGCTAAAACTGGATCTTGATGAATAATATCAAAAAAAGCTGCGAGATTATCTACTTCATATAGTTCTCGCGCTAATGCCGAAGCTAAGTCAAAGCGAAAGCCATCAACATGCATTTCTGTTACCCAATAGCGTAGGCTATCCATGATTAACTTCAGAACTTGGGCATGACGCACATTCAGAGAGTTGCCGCAGCCTGTGAAGTCCATGTTGTAACGGGAATTATCTTTGACCAAGCGGTAGTAGACGGCATTATCGATGCCTCGCAGTGACAATGTTGGTCCTAAATGATTGCCTTCGCCAGTATGGTTATAAACTACATCTAAAATTACTTCAATGCCAGCAGAGTGTAAATCCTTAACCATCTGCTTGAACTCGGTAACTTGTTGTCCGAGTGAGCCACTAGCACTGTAACCAGAGTAGGGTGTCAAAAAATTAATGGAATCGTAACCCCAATAGTTTTTGAGTCCTTTATCCACCAGAAATCCTGGAGAGGATAAAAAGTGATGCACAGGCATCAATTCCACAGATGTGATTCCTAGTTGTTGGAGATATTGAATTGCGGCTGGATGTGCTAGCCCTGCATAAGTACCACGTAATTCTTCTGGAATTTCTGGGTGTAGCTTAGTAAAGCCTCTAACGTGAGTTTCATAAATAATAGTTTCGTGCCACGGTATAGAAAGTAGTTTGTCGTCTCCCCAATCAAAAGACTGATCGACAACAATACACTTCGGCATAATTTCGGCATTATCTAAATCAGAAAAAGCTAGGTCTTGTTCTGGTGCATCTAAAGAGTAGCCAAAATTAGCTGGACTATCGCTAATTTCCCCATCTATTGCCTTAGCATAGGGATCAATTAGTAGTTTATTAGGATTAAATCGATGACCAACTTCTGGGGCCCAAGGGCCATGTACTCTAAACCCATAGCGTTGTCCAGGCCCTACTCCTGGTAGATAAGCGTGCCAAACAAAATTATTTTTTTCTGTTAAAGGCAAGCGGATTTCATGATTATCAGTATCAAATAAACAAAGTTCTACACCTGTTGCATTTTCGGAAAACAAAGCAAAGTTAGTGCCTTTACCATCCCAAGTAGCACCCAAAGGATATACATTCCCAGGCCATACAGCTATATACATAAGTGAAGTACCAAAAGCTAATTTTAGTGTTAGTAACAAACTTGAAGATGTGTTTAATAGTAATTTTTATTAAGTTAATTTCAAGGTTCAGGCTAATAAATTTTAATTAACTAAATCATTACTATTTTGTCCTCAAAAAATTTTAAAATATAGATCAAAAGAAGTTATGTCACTTTAAGGCAATAATAAAAATTAGATATTATTAACTGAAAATTTTAGTATCGTCCTTGTTACTTCTAAAGTCATAAATTTACTAACAAGTTTATATACAAATTTTTTCAGCATCATTAGCTTACGAAAAATAGCAAATATCTATATCTACCAAAGTGAATAAATTTATTTATACCAACATGTATATTTACTTAAAACATCTTTTATGAAATTATCATGCCAATTTTATATTGACTTATTGTTGTAGCATTTATATTTAGTAGCAAGCATCATCTACAGTGATAGGATGTCAAAGATGGGTTGCTTTTAGCGAATGCACATCATTGTAGAAGAAATAACTTTACTATATCAGCCCTCTGTCTTCATACTCTTTTTTTAACAAAGATATTGTTATGAGCCAGTATATTTTCAGTAGCCTCACGGCTGATGAAGAACTTAATTTTTCTGAAGAAACAGAGGTTTTTGTCTTCCCCACTTCTTTCGCCCAGCAGCGATTGTGGTTTCTCGACCAATTAGCATCGGGCAATCCATTTTACAATGTGTCAACAGCACTTTGCCTAAAAGGTTCCCTCAACTTTACTGCCTTAAAGCAGACATTCAACGAAATTGTCCGTCGCCACGAAACCTTACGCACTACGTTTGTGATGGTACAGCAACCAGTGCAGCTAATTGCACCCAGCTTAACCATACCTCTTCCCCTAATAGATATACGCAATTTCGACCAAGAACGTGAGACACAAGTACGGCGAATCGCAACTGCAGAGGCTCAACATCCTTTCAATCTCACCACCGGGCCATTGCTGCGAGTGAAGCTGCTACAAGTAGATGAAGCAGAATATGTGCTGCTGCTAAATCTACATCACATTGTTGCCGATGGCTGGTCAATTGGAGTGCTGATTAGAGAACTGGGAGTATTATACAAAGCCTTTGTAGAAGATAACCCATGTCTGATCTCTACGCTTCTGCCAGAATTACCCATTCAGTATGCAGATTTCGCTCAATGGCAATGGGAATGGCTGCAAGCAGTGGGGGAAAACGGCTGTTCGCCTTTACAAACGCAGTTAGCTTATTGGCAAAAGCAATTAGACGGGATTTCGGTGCTGAATCTCCCCACGGACCGACTAAGACCAGTAGTTCCAACCTATAGGGGTGCAAAACAATTTTTAGAACTACCACAGTCCTTAACTCAAGCACTAGAGGCACTTAGCTACCAAGAAGATGTAACCTTGTTCATGACAATGCTTGCAGCGTTTCAGACTTTGCTCTATCGCTACACGCAGCAAGAAGATATTGTAGTAGGTTCAGCGATCGCTAATCGTAATCGTAGCGAACTAGAAGGATTAATTGGTTTTTTTGTCAATAGTTTAGTGCTACGTAGCGATTTATCAGGGAACCCGACGTTTCGAGAATTATTAAATCGAGTGCGAGAGGTAACTTTAGGAGCATACACCCATCAGGATTTGCCCTTTGAAAAGCTGGTGGAGGAACTTCACCCAGACCGAGATTTGAGCCGCCATCCCTTATTTCAAGTCGTATTTAGCTTACAAAATACTCCCATTGAAGCACTAGAGTTACCTGGGTTAAAGCTTTCGTTATTCGACTTCGACAGCAAAATTGCAAAGCTTGATTTAGAGTTTCATCTGTGGCGAGACTTGGAAACTCTCAAAGGAGAAGTGGTGTATAGCACTGATTTATTCGATCAAAGCACCATTACACGAATGCTGGGGCATTTCCAAATACTTTTAGAAAGCATTGTCGTAAATCCAAAAGAGCGTATTTCAGATTTGTCTTTGCTTACCAAAGGAGAACGACAGCAGTTATTAATTGATTGGAATGATACTAAGAAAACGTACCCAAATAGTAAGTGTTTTCATCAATTGTTTGAAGCACAAGTGGAAAAAAGTCCCGATGCGAACGCACTAGTATTTGGTAATCAGCAACTCAGCTACAAAGAGTTAAATATCCGCAGCAACCAACTGGCACATTATCTCAAAATAATAGGTGTAAAAACTGAATCTTTAGTTGGTATTTGTGTGGAGCGTTCGCCAGAAATGATAATTGCCATATTAGGCATCCTCAAAGCTGGCGGCGCATACCTTCCTTTAGATCCCAGCTATCCCCAAGAGCGTCTTAACTTCATCTTGAAAGATGCACAAGTTTCTGTATTGCTGACACAAGAAAAATTACTTCAGCATTTTACAGAATTCTCAAATCCAATTATTAGCATAGATAAACATTGGGCAGCTATTACACAACATAACCCAGAAAACCCAAACAGTTGCATAACCCTTGAAAACTTAGCTTATGTCATCTACACTTCTGGCTCAACAGGGCAGCCAAAAGGCGTTTTAATAGAACACCGAGGGCTGTCTAATTTGGCAGCAGATCAGATTGAGGTTTTTAACTTGCAACCGAGTAACCGCATTCTGCAATTCGCATCATTGAGTTTTGATGCCTCAATTTTTGAGATTGTAATGGCATTGGGAATAGGAGCAACCCTTTATTTAACAAATAAAGAATGCCTTCTATCTGGAAAAGCTTTGCTCCAACTATTACGCGAAAAATCTATTACCCACGTTACCCTTCCACCTGCGCTTTTGGCAGTTTTACCTACAGAATCATTACCTGCATTGCAAACTATTATTAGTGCAGGTGAATCATGTTCTGAGGATATAGTAAAACGTTGGTGGAGTCCTAGCCGTAGGTTTTTTAACGCTTACGGGCCTACTGAAGCAACCGTTTGGTCAACTGTTGCCGAAATTAAATCTGTGAGTGAAAAACCGCCTATTGGTCACCCAATTGCTAACACTGAAATTTATATATTAGATAAGCATTTGCAACCTGTACCAATTGGGATTTTAGGTGAATTATACATCGCTGGCGACGGACTAGCACGAGGCTATCTTAACTGCCCTGAATTAACTGCCAAAAAGTTTATTTCCAACCCTTTTAATGGTAAAAAAGGAACAAGTCTTTACAAGACGGGTGATTTAGCCAGATATCGACCAGACGGTAATATCGAATTTTTAGACCGCATCGATAATCAAGTAAAAATTCGCGGTTTTCGTATTGAGTTGTCAGAAATTGAAACGGTTATAAGCCAGCATAATAATGTAAAAAAAGCAATTGTAATTGTTCAAGGTAATCTTTATGATAACAAGCATTTAGTAGCTTACATTGTTTCTAAGTCACCGCAGGAGCAAACAATTATTGAACTACGTCAATTCTTAAAAGGAAAATTACCACAATACATGATACCAAAAGCTTTTGTCATTCTAGATTATCTGCCGTTAACGGCTAATGGCAAAGTGGATCATTATGCACTAAAAGCAATTGATACTCAGAGCCGCTCCATAGATAAAGCCTTTATTTCTCCTCGTACTCCAACTGAGTCAACCTTGGCAAAAATCTGGGCTGAAGTCCTTAATGTTGAGAATGTAGGTATTCATGACAACTTTTTCGATTTAGGAGGTAATTCGCTGCTGGCTATACGTTTATTAGACCAGATAAACAAACAGTTTGAGCGGGGTTTACCTTTATCTAACCTGTTTTTAAATCAAACAATTGAAAGTTTAGCAATTGCTCTATATTCCAAAACAGATTCTCTGGCGTGCTTTCCTTTAGTTCCGATTCAACCGAATGGTTCAAATCCACCTTTCTTCTGCGTCCATCCAATATTTGGTGTTGTCTTCCCTTATTATGAATTAGCTCATCAATTGGGTGAAAATCAGCCATTTTATGGGCTACAGCCTATTGGAATTGATGGGGAAACTCCACTAAATCGCATTGAGGATATGGCTACCCATTACATTGAAGCATTGCGCTCAGTACAACCGAAAGGCCCTTATTTTATAGGAGGTTGGTCTTTCGGAGGATGGGTTGCTTTTGAAATGGCTCAACAACTCCAAAATTCTGGGGAAGAAGTAGCTTTAGTTGCTGTGCTTGACACTGTAGCACCAATTAAGAGCAATCTACCGTCTTTGAGTAATGCTTTCAAGTTTATTTTTACTACAGTAGTGCCATATATATGGCCCTTTTTCGTCGATTATTTGTATCTAATTACTGCTCCTAGTAAAAACCGAATTAATAGGCTAACTTCTCGATTTTATAATTTTCAGGGCTTGACGCGATACTCCTTTTGGGAGTCGCTGACGCGATCGCTCAAAACAAATCTGTTCTCGCATTTCATCCAAAAGGAGGATGCCACAGTTAACCTTGTATCTAATGAATCTAAGCAAAGGGTTTTAAGTGAGTCAGCAATTGTCCCTATGCTTCGTGTTTTTTATGCCAATAGCCAAGCAGTTCTCAACTACGTTCCGCAAGTTTACCCTAAGCGAATTAATCTTTTCAGAACAAAAGTTCAGTTAAACGTCGCTGACGGAGAAGGGAGTATGGGTTGGGATCAGCTAGCTGTGGGAGGAACGGAAATTCATCATATTCCTGGCAATCACCTAACCATGCTGAGAAAACCTCATATTCAGGTTCTCGCAGCGCAGTTAAAAGCCTGTATTGAGAAAGCACAAACTTTAAAATAAGGATCAATATGTCTTCCAAAGAGGTCTTTGTCTTTCCAGTATCTTTTGCCCAACAGCGATTATGGTTCCTCGATCAGTTGATCCCTGACAATACTATTTATAATGTGCCGACAGTAATTCGCTTAACAGGTTCACTTAACTTAACGGCATTGGAGCAGACTTTTAACGAAATTGTACATCGCCATGAAACCTTACGCACTACATTTATAGTGTTGGATGGACAACCTCTACAGGCGATTCCTGCGGAAAGCTGCGCTAACCCACCCAGCTTAACAATACCTATTTCTGTATTAGACCTCCAGCTACTACCAGATGCTGAAAGAGAGATTGAAGTAAACAGCATTATTAACGCAGAGATAGAACATCCTTTCAATTTATCCTCCGGGCCATTGCTGCGAGTGAAGTTGCTTGTACTTTCCAACACAGAACATATTCTATTACTGAATATGCACCACATTATCTGCGACGATTGGTCTATTGGGGTGCTGATTCGGGAACTAGGAACGCTGTATACAGCTTTTACACAAAACCAGCCTTCCCCTTTATTAGAACTGCCTCTTCAATACGCCGACTTTGCCCATTGGCAACGTGAATGGCTACAAGGAGAAGTACTGCAAACGCAGTTAACTTATTGGCACCAGCAATTAAATACTATTTCTATGCTGCATTTGCCTACTGACAAACCAAGACCAGCTATACAAAGCTATGAAGGAGCAACACAATTTTTTGAGTTACCAAAAAAGCTAACTGATGCATTAGAAAAGCTTTCGCAGCAAGAAGGTGTAACCTTTTTTATGATGCTGTTGGCTGCATTTAAAACTTTGCTCTACCGCTACACATATCAAGAAGATATTGCGGTAGGTTCGCCAATTGCTAACCGTAACCGCAGCGAAATTGAGGGTCTAATTGGTTTTTTTGTCAATACTTTAGTACTATGCAGCAATTTATCTGGAAACCCAACTTTTCGAGAACTTTTAGACAGAGTACGAGAGGTAACACTAGGAGCTTATAGCCAGCAAGATTTGCCATTTGACAAGCTAGTTGAAGAACTGCATCCAGAGCGAAACTTGAGCTATCATCCGTTATTTCAAGTAGTGTTTAGTTTGCAGAATGCTCCAATGTCGGCACTAGAACTACCTGGATTAGTGCCTAGCTTTATGAATATTGATTTAAAAAAAACGCGCTTTGATTTGGAACTACACTTATGGAAGTGTTCTGATGATTTTAGGAGCTTATGGGGTGCAAACTGGGAGTACTCTGAAGGACTTCGTGGAGTAATAGTTTACAACACAGATGTGTTTGAGAAAGCTACTATTACCCGGATGCTGGATCATTTTAGAACTCTGTTGTCAAGCATTATTGTCAATCCAGAACAGTGCATTGCAAATTTACCGCTTTTAAGTGAAGCGGAGCTACATCAGGTTTTAGTGGGGTGGAATAACACTGAAACAGATTATCCTTATGATAAGTGTATCCATCAATTGTTTGAAGAACAAGTACAGCATCATCCTAATTCTATAGCATTAATCTTTGGTAACGAGCAACTCACTTATCAAGAGTTGAATACACGCAGCAATAAACTAGCACAATACTTACAAAAAATCGGGGTGGGTTCAGAAAAGCTAGTAGGTATTTGTATTTCACAGTCTATAGAAATGATAGTTGGCTTATTAGGCATTCTGAAGGCAGGAGGAGCATATCTTCCTTTAGATTCCAGCTATCCTCAAGAACGCCTAAAGTTTATGCTGGAAGATGCACAGGTTTCAGTATTGCTAACACAAGAAAAGTTGCTCAAGTATTTTGAATGTTTCTTGAATCCAATTGTTTGCATAGATAAAGACTGGGAAATTATTACTCAAGAAAATCCAAATAACATTGGAAGTAGCGTTACATCTAACAATTTAGCTTATGTTATTTACACTTCTGGCTCTACAGGTAAACCCAAGGGAGTGTCTATAACTCACAAAGCTGTAAATCGGCTAGTGTGCAATACAAATTATATAAAGTTGTCACCATCAGATAAAATCGCCCAAGCCTCAAATACTTCTTTCGATGCAGCAACATTCGAGATTTGGGGAGCGCTACTTAACGGCGCTCAACTTGTAGGTGTTAGCAAAGATGTAATCCTTTCGCCTTATGAGTTTGCATTACAGCTACAACAAAAAAAAATTAGTGTCTTGTTTTTGACAACAGCTTTATTTCAACAGATTGTCAGAGATATTCCGCAAGCTTTTGCTTCATTGCGATATTTACTATTTGGTGGCGAGGCTGTTAATATAAGATGGGTTAAAAAAATTATCCAACATGGTGCGCCAAAGCATTTAATTCATGTTTACGGGCCTACAGAGAATACAACATTTTCATCTTATTATCATATCCAAGAATTACCAGAATCAGCCACATTTATTCCCATTGGTTGTCCGATTAATAATACACAAATTTATATATTAGATTCCCATTTACAACCTTTGCCCATTGGCGTTACTGGCGAAATATATATTGGTGGTGATGGTTTGGCACGAGAATATCTCAATCACACGGAATTAACTGCTGAACACTTTATTACAAATCATTTTAGTAATGATTTAAAAACACGACTTTATAAAACGGGTGATTTAGCCCGCTATCTACCAGATGGCAATATTGAATTTTTAGGTCGGATTGACAATCAAGTAAAAATTCGTGGCTTCCGCATTGAATTATCAGAGATTGAAGCGGTGTTAAATGAACATCCATCTGTGAAAGAAACAGTGGTCATTGCTGATGAGGACATACCTGATAATAAGTATTTGGTGGCTTATATTGTTCTTAATGTAGTAGAAGTATCAAATCCTGCATCTTTCCTACGTAAGTTTTTGAAAGAAAAGTTACCAGAATACATGGTGCCAACAGCCTATGTGGTAATGGAATCAATACCACTAACACCGAATGGCAAAGTAGACCGTCGTGCTTTACCTAGAACAGATATAGTAACTTTCGATAGATATGATTATGTGGCACCGCGATCGCAAGTTGAAGAGTTACTTGGAGAAATTTGGGCTAAAGTCTTGGGAAAAGAGCAGATAGGCGTTCATGACAATTTCTTTGAATTGGGCGGACATTCTCTACTAGCGACTCAGTTAATTTCCCGAATCCGAGATACTTTTCAAATAGATGTAACTGTACGCAATTTGTTTGAAGCACCAACTATTGAACAACTTGCTAAGTGCATTGATACAATGTTTTGGGCAGCAAAAAGTGCAGATAAAACTGAAACTACGGGACAAGAGCGAGAAGACGTTGAATTTTAAGGAGAAATATCACCTTATTATTTATGTCATCCGGTATATGTGCGCCAGCCGCAGTAGCGATTAACTTAAACATTAGGAAAATACGCGAACTGGCTGGGTTTAAGCTAAAGGGAATCAATAAAAACCCTTTGGCTTACTTTTTGATGGCATTTATCTACAGCCTCACTGCCTGCGTTTTTCAGCTTGGGAGTTTTTAACAAGCTCACTAAGCTGTTATGCTACCATCTTCAGGCAAAATCTCTAGTGGAAATCAACCTGTATTAGGAAGTGGGCGATGCACATTGGATTTCTCAACCCTCAAGGCAATTTTGATTCAAACAATAGTCATATAACGAAACACCCAGATTTTGGGGGTCAGCTAGTCTACGTTAAGCAAGTCGCCATAGCCATAGCTCAAATGGGCCATAAAGTTGATATTCTCACCCGTCAAATCATTGACCCGGAATGGCCAGAGTTTGCCGAAGTGATTGACACTTATCCAGGGATAGATAACGTCCGCATTATCCGCTTACCAGCTGGGCCAAAAGAATTTCTCCCTAAAGAGTTGTTATGGCCTCATCTGGTCGCTGATTGGGTACCCAACATTTTGAAATTTTATCAAGAGCAAGGTGGCTTACCCGATGCTATGACTGCTCACTATGGCGATGGAGGACTGTGTGGGGTTCTAATTGAAGAGGAGACAGGCATACCTTTTACATTTACTGCTCATTCTCTCGGCGCTCAAAAGATGGACAAACTAGAAGTCACCCTAGAGAATCTGCCAGAAATAGACGAGCAATTCCATTTTAAATATCGCATTATAGCGGAACGCCTGAGCATGAATCGCTCGGCTGTTAATATTACCAGTACACGACAAGAACGCTTTGAACAATACTCTCATAAAGCATATCATGGTGCCACAGATGTAAACAACGACCAATGTTTCGCCGTAATTCCACCGGGAGCAGACTCCTCAGTTTTCGGTGCCCAAGTACGATCGCAAAATGAGGAAGCTACTTACGAGTTTATTCAGAAGCGATTGGTGCGAGACATTGCTGATTCGCGTCGAGATTTACCTGCTATTCTCACAGCTAGTCGATTAGCTCCCAAGAAGAACTTATTGGGACTAGTGCAAGCTTTTGCAATGAGTCAAACGCTTCAGGAACGGGCTAATCTGGTGCTACTTACAGGTGGCTTAGACGAGCCGTTACATGAGCCGGCTGACAATGACTTCATTGAAGATGCGGTCTTAGCCCCCATCCGCGAGGTAGTGGAAGAAAATAACTTGTGGGGCAAAATCAGTGCCTTTGGCTTACCAGATCAGTCTCAAGAGTCACTAGCTGCAACCTATCGGTTTTTGGTTAAACGCCGCTCGGTGTTTGCGCTGACCGCACTCTACGAACCTTTTGGGCTTGCTCCCTTAGAAGCGGCAGTTGCAGGTTTACCAGTGGTAGCAACCAAGAACGGTGGCCCTAGCGAGAGCTTGCGACAGGGAGATCAGGAATATGGTGTACTCGTTGACCCAGAAGATCCTGCTGATATTGCACAGGGCTTGGAGCGATTGTTATGTAATGCTCAGGAGTGGGAGTATTTTGCCCAAGCGGGACAGCAACGGGTGTTGAAGACTTACACTTGGGAATCTACTGCTGAAAACTACCTGTCTTTGCTTGAACAGATTCTGTCTTCGCCAGAAACCCGCCCTCGTGCTGAACTCCTTCCCATGCATCCCTACCTCCGTAATCCAGAATCGCAGACCGATGTTTTTTTGGAAGAATTGGGCGACCTTTACTTTGGATCTAATCAAAAGGTACTAAGGAATGCGGATTAAATAAAGTGCAAAACTGGGGTCAAAGCGGAAGTTCTTACAGGAAAGACGGAAGTCGTTACAGACTGTGCGAAACACCGAAACGTCTTGGCGGAAGTTCTTACAGGGAAGACGGAAGTCGTTACAGACTGCGCGAAACACCGAAACGTCTTAGCGGAAGTTCTTGCAGGGAAGGCAGAAGTTGCTACAGACTGCGCGAAACACTGAAACGTCTTGGCGGAAGTTCTTGCAGGGAAGGCGGAAGTTGCTACAGACTGCGCGAAACACGGAAACGTCAACCCTGGAGCAATATTTTTTGATGGATGCTAAATGTGGGATTCAGGCAGCTATGAGCAGCCAGCGCAAAATGTGCTGACTGCTTCAGCAAACTGCTGGTTTTGTTCCATCAATGCCATGTGTCCACCTG
Source organism: Nostoc sp. XA010 (assembly GCF_020829625.1). Classification (GTDB taxonomy): domain Bacteria; phylum Cyanobacteriota; class Cyanobacteriia; order Cyanobacteriales; family Nostocaceae; genus Nostoc. The sequence goes on from NZ_JAIVFX010000009.1 coordinate 254,023, forward strand.
GTTTTAGGGTGACTCTTTGAGAATAAGGCAATTCTGCTTTCATGCGATCGCTCGCTACAGGTTTAGTTGCTATATCTGAAGCCCCACACATTACCAGTACAGGAACGTTAATAGTTGCAAGTGTGTCTGTTTCGTCGAATTTTAACATTCCCAGTGTGCCACGAGCCAGAACACCAGGCGATCCCAATGCTGATAATAGACCTGCAAAACTTAGTTGACCGCGTGTTTCAGTACCCGTAAATCCAGATAGTTCGACGGTGATATACAGCGAACCATTGAAATACGAGAGCCAAGTCATCAACCAAAAAACCGGCCACAGCACGATAGTCAGGTACAACACAGGTTCGAGTAGCGGTTTCTGCAATTTACGTGCCAGATTGCTAAAGATGCAAGTTTTTACCGGATTGGTGTAAGTAGTATCTACAAGAATTAAGCCAGCTACCCGACTCTTTAATTGTTCTGGAAACAGGCGACAGAATGTCAGGTTAATCATCCCACCCATGCTGTGTCCCACCAAGATAACAGGTTTATCCCCTGCTATGGCAATTACAGCTTCCAAGTCACGGGCATATTTTTCTATAGAGTGATCGTTGTTTTTCGGTTTAGAGGATTTTCCTAACCCTGGTAGATCCCAAACAATTACTCGGAAGCGATCGCTCAATTGTCGCTTGGCATAATACCATATAGTACTGTTTGGCCCCCAACCATGTGACAAAATAATTGGTTGACCATCTTCAGGACCAAAAAACTCTACTTGCAATACGCTCCCATCTGGACGTGGTAAGCGCTGCACGGTTTTGCTACGCATAAACTTGGGTTCCTCGTTTCCAGGACGGCGCAGCAGTGGCAAACTGATAAAACGGCCGCCAAAAGTCCACAGAACCATTACTAGTCCAGCGACTAAGTAGGACGTTCCTACAAGTTCTCGTTCGTACCACTCATAGAGAATGTAAATTCCCCCGCCAAGTACCCCAACAGACAGCAGTTGAACCAGCCATACAAGTAGAAAATTATGAGGCATGAATATCATGAGCCTAAACCTTGTGATACTTTGTTAACTGCTTTTAGCTTCCTACCATAGTTAGAATTATGCAACTTTCACTCGCAAGAATGATTTATCGAACACAATTCAGGAGTCAGGAGCGGAGCCGGAGACGCTCCGCCAAGGCGTCAGAATTCAGTTGGGTATTTTGACCAAAAAAGCGGATAGCGTAGCGTAAAGCCTTCTCTACGAGACGCTGCGCGTAGCTTGCTTCCCCGCAGGGGTACGGTACGGCAACTCTTGGAGACGCTACGCGTAGCTTGCTTCTCCGTAGGAGTACGCTTAGAGCGACGTAGGAGCGTTGAATAATCAGCGTTTTTGCACCCCTACAAAATTATGTGACATTATAATCACTTGATAATCACTTGTTCATAATATTGCACCTACACTCAGGTTCACCATTAATGAGTAGATGTATACTCCTTGCGCTAGGGGTAATTACTAAGATTAATAGTTATCTTAATAATGAAGCTAATTGAACGTATAAAGCATTATGAATGACAACAAGCAACCTTTGAATCAAACTGATGGCAATCCTTTCGTTGGTGAAGAAAAGATTATTAAAAGTGAGAGTGAGAAAAAATTGCCTTTAAATAAAGTCGAAGAAAATTCTGAATCCAACTCAGAAGAAACATCAGACTCTTCATCAGGTTCAGGCATTAGTGCTAGGGTAGCGGGAGCTGCAATTGGTGGTCTATTAGGCGCTCGCTCTGGAGGCATTATCGGTGCTGTCGCAGGCTCAGTTGCTGGTGCCATCATTGGTAAGGGAACTGCTGATACAGTTAACCGCGCTGTAGATAATTTAGGGGATGCAGCTAACTCTGTAGCAGAGGGCGTTAAGCATTCTATAGAAGACATAGGCACAGCAGCCAAGGAAACGATTGAAGAAGTCAAGCCATCCATCAAAGGGACAGCAGAAGCCGTCAAGCAAACAGTTGAAGAGTCCAAGCCTTCTATTAAAGGTATAGCTGAATCAGTTAATGAGACGGTTAAAGAGGCTAAACCTTCTGTAGTAGACGCAGTTAAGAATGTATCCGAAGAAATCAAACCTACCATTAGAGACGTAAAAGAGTCAGTTCAGCATACAATCGAAGGTGTTCAACCTTCTGTAGAAAGGGCTGCTAACTCTATTAAAAGCGCTACTGATGAAATTAAGCCTTCTGCTAAAGCTGTTGCTAAAGAAATTGAAGGTGCTACTAAGGATGTTCGCTCAACTGTCAAAGGAACAGCGAAGGCAGTCGAACCATCTATAAAAAGTGCTGCCGAATCCCTCAAATCCTCGGCTCAGAATGCGACTGAATCCCTCAAATCCTCGGCTAAGAGTGCAAGTGATTCAGTTAAATCATCGGCTCAGAATGTTACTGAATCTGCCAAAGATTCAGCCCATGATATTAAGTTATCTGCCCAAAATGCGGCAGAATCTTCCAAGAAGGAAATTAACGATAACGATACCCGTATCTCCAGCAACCCAATGCCAGAAGTCATTATCATCAACAAAGACGGAATTATTGAAGACAAGACTAGATAAAAACTAGCCTTTAAGCAAAGTTCCAGGCAGGGTGGATTTAATAAAAGGTTCACCTTTTGTCTAGAAGGAGTGAATTAGCGATCTGCTTTGCAGCAGCGCTTCGCTATCGCACTATAATTAGGGAACTCCAAAAATTAAATTATCCCAAATTTCCTCTTATTAGGGTGCGTCAGTACAAATAATTTCTTGGTATTTCCAGGTTTTATCTGACTGAAGCGCCCTAAATATTGGATATTTTTTAATTTGGAAGTCCCTTAGCTACAAACAGCATTCCTATTTGATTTTTAGAAAGTTAGGTACAAATCGAAACTGCTTCTTCCCTACTCCCTATCTACATAAGTAAATTCAAAAATCAAGACGGATTGCTATACCATAGTTACAGTTATGAAACTTTCACCCCCAGGAATGATTTATACGTTGTTACAAGTGTGATAAAAAGTTGAGATTAATTACTAGTAAGTAACAACTGTTGCGAAGGGGTGTAATTTTGAATACGCTAGAGTTCTTATCTTATCTTCGCAGCTTAGATATTCAAATTTTTATTGATGGTGAAAAGTTCCGTTGTAACGCGCCTGAAGGAACTCTTACAGTAGAACTGCGTGCAAAAATTCAAGAGCATAAAGCAGAAATTATTGAATTTTTAAAAGCAACTAATCGTACTAATAACCACAGCTTTAGACCTCTCGTACCTATTTCGCGGTCTGAAAATCTTCCCCTTTCCTTTGCTCAACAACGACTGTGGTTTCTTGATCAATTAATCCCTAATAATCCTTTCTATAATATTCCAGTAGCATTACATTTAACAGGTTCGCTAAATAAAGCTGCGCTAGAGCAAACTTTTAACGAAATTGTGCGACGGCACGAAGCTTTACGCACCACTTTTGTCATCCAGTCTGGGCAACCAGTTCAGGTAATTAATCCGACGCTAACAATACCTTTACCAATAATAGATTTACGGCAACTGCCACAAGCCCAACGAGAAATAGAAGCACGACAATTCACTAATCAAGAAGCTCAACGTCCTTTCAATTTATCAACTGATTCGTTGCTGCAAGTAAAACTGCTGTGGTTGGATGAGACACAATACATCCTGCTACTGAATATGCACCATATTGTCTCCGATGGTTGGTCTATTGGAGTGTTGATTCAAGAGATAGCAGCACTCTACACAGCCTTTACTAGCAATCAGCCTTCTCCTCTGCCGAAACTTACAATCCAATATGCAGACTTTGCATACTGGCAACGTCAATGGTTGCAAGGGGAAGTATTAGAAAAGCAACTCGATTACTGGCAGAAGCAATTAGACGACATTTCTATATTAAATCTGCCAACCGACAGACCAAGGCTAGCTGTTCAAACTTATCAGGGTGCAAGGCAACCTCTGCAATTATCAAAAAGTTTGAGCGAAGCACTTTTAGCTCTCGGACAGCAAGAAGGGGTAACTTTGTTTATAACCCTACTAGCAGCATTTCAAGTTTTACTTTACCGCTACACACAACAAGAAGATATTGCTATTGGTTCACCTATTGCCAATCGCAACCGTAGTGAAATTGAGGGATTAATTGGTTTTTTTGTCAATAGCTTAGTACTGCGTACCGATTTATCAGGAAACCCAACTTTTCGAGAATTATTGAGTCGAGTCAAAGACGTAGCTTTAGGAGCTTATGCTCATCAAGATTTGCCTTTTGAAAAACTTGTAGAGGAACTGCATCCAGAGCGTAATTTGAATCAAAACCCGTTATTTCAAGTGGTGTTTGCTCTGCAAAATGCGCCTATGTCAGCATTAGAGTTAACTGGTTTAACTTTAAGCCCATTACCATTTGATACAGAAACAACACGCTTTGATTTGGAGTTCCACCTGTGGGAGCCAAATACTAAAAATGGGTTATGGGTAGACAACTCAGAAGGAATTAGTGGGTTTGTAATTTACAGTACTGATTTATTTGATGACGCTACTATCACCAGAATGTTAGGACATTTCCAAACATTACTGGAAGCTATAGTTGCCAATCCAGAACAACGAATTGCACAATTATCACTTTTAAGTCAATCTGAGCAACATAATTTATTAGTTCAATGGAATAATACTCAGTTAAATTATCCTCAAGATAAATGTATACATCAGTTATTTGAGAAGGTTGCAGAACAGAATCCTGATGCGATCGCACTAGTATTTGGCGATGATAAACTCACCTACAAAGACTTAAATATACGTAGTAACCAACTTGCACATTATCTAAAAAAATTAGGAGTTAAAACCGAAGTTTTAGTTGGGCTTTGTGTAGAACGCTCTTTTGATATGGTTATCGGAATGTTGGGCATCCTGAAAGCAGGTGGAGCTTATCTGCCTCTAGATCCTAGCTATCCATCTGAACGTTTGGATTTTATGCTCAAAGATGCTCAAGTCTCAGCTTTACTAACTCACGAGCGATGGCTTGAACGTTTAGAAAATAGTAATTCAAATATAATCTGTTTAGACAAAGCTTGTAAAATTATTGCTCAAGAGATTGAAGATAATCTCCCTAGCGAAGTTGCAGCAAATAACCTTGCTTATGTTATTTATACCTCTGGCTCCACAGGAAAGCCAAAAGGCGTACAAATTGAACATAGAGGATTATTGAATCTGGTTTTTTGGCATCAAAAAGCCTTTGCAGTTTCACCTCTTGACCGAGTAACGCAGATAGCCGGCGTTGCATTTGATGCTTCTAGTTGGGAAATTTGGCCTTACCTTAGTGCTGGAGCAAGTATCTATATTGTAGATGATGAAATCAGGCGATCGCCTGAATATCTCCGAGATTGGTTAATATCGCAAAAAATCACAATTGCCTTCTTACCAACACCTATAGCAGAGAAGGTTCTATTATTAGATTTTCCTGAAGATGCCGCTTTACGAATATTGCTTACAGGTGGAGACAAATTAAATCAATATCCTTTAGCTTCCCACTTCTTCCAAGTATATAATAATTATGGCCCTACAGAGAACACAGTTGTTACAACTTCTGGTCATATTTCTGTTAAGAATAAAGATAATTTAGCACCTGCAATTGGTAGTGCGATCGCTAACATCCAAGTTTACATCCTAGATAAATATTTACAACCAGTACCCATTGGTGTGCCAGGAGAATTATATACAAGTGGTGATGGATTGGCACGAGGTTATTTAAACCGTCCTAATTTAACTGCTGAATGCTTCATTTCTCATAGTTTTACTAATAAGTTAAAAGCACGACTTTATAAAACAGGTGATTTAGTTCGCTATCGAGTAGATGGCAACATTGAATTTTTAGGTCGGGTTGACGAGCAAGTAAAAATTCGTGGCTACCGGATTGAGTTGGGCGAAATTGAAGCGGTGCTGAGTCAGCATCCAGCAGTACAGCAAACTGTAGTAATAATTCATGAGGATGACGAGGAAAAGCGCCTAGTAGCTTATCTGGTAGCGAAAGCTGAATACAGCAGTGAGCAAGAGAATGTTGAATTAATGCAGTTGCAGAATGAGCAGGTTTTGCAATGGCAGATGCTCTATGACGAAACTTATAATCAGCCTGCTGCTGATTCAGATCCAACATCCAATTTTATCGGCTGGAACAGTAGTTACACAAATCAGCCTATTCCAATAGAGCAAATGAATGAGTGGGTAAATAACCAAGTAGCGCAAATTTTAACTTTGCAACCCAAGCGAGTGTTAGAAATTGGTTGTGGAACAGGTTTAATTCTGTTCAGAATTGCACCTCACTGCACTAAGTATTGGGGAACAGATTTTTCCCCAGTTTCACTTAATTACATTCAGCAGCAGTTAGAAAAGCAAGAAATACCGCAGGTAACGCTGTATCAGCAAACGGCTACTGACTTCGAGAAAGTAGAAACAGCAGCTTTTGATGCAGTAATTCTGAACTCAGTTATACAATATTTTCCTACTATTGATTATCTGATTCGTGTATTAGAAGGTGCTGTGAGGGCAACTGCTCCAGGTGGCTTTATTTTCATAGGAGATGTGCGTAGTTTGCCACTTTTAGAAGCTTTCCATGCATCAGTCCAACTCTATGAAGCTGAACCTTTTCTTACTCGCTCTGAGTTAGGGCAACGGGTTCAAATGCAAATTTTCCAAGAGACAGAGTTAGTGATTGACCCAGCTTTTTTTAATGCAATAAAGCAATGCTTTCCCCAGATTAGCAATGTACAAATTCAACTGCTGCGGGGACGCGATCACAATGAATTAACTCAATTTCGTTACAATGTGATTCTACATATTGATGATGGAACTATTAATAATATTAAAAATAATTTAGAGATGAACTGGTCTGAAGAGAATTTAACAGTGTCAGCAGTGCGTCAGTTATTAATTGAAACTAAACCAGAAATATTATGTATTAATAATGTACCTAATGCGCGGGTGATGGCAGCAGTTAAAACAGCAAAATGGTTATCAGATGTAGAAGGTTTTAAAACTGTAGGACAAATGCGTAAAGCTTTGCAAGAACTCGAAAATATAGGAGTAGAACCAGAAGATTTTTATATACTAGATATAAATTACAAAGTTGATATTACCTGGTCACATTCAAGTATTGAAGGACGCTATGATGTGGTTTTTGTACGGCAAAATAGAATAGGTAAGAGAGCTATCTTTCGACATAGCACAACTCACTATCATTCCTGGCAATCTTACGCCAATAATCCCTTACAAGCCAAAGCTGCGCGTAAATTAGTGCCACAATTGCAGACTTACACAGCACAAAAACTGCCTGAGTACATGATTCCATCAGCTTTCGTAATATTAGAGTCTTTACCTCTAACAGCTAATGGTAAAGTCAATCGCCGCGCCTTAAGAGCATTCTATTATGATGCAAAGCCCCAATTATCTGAAAATTACATCGCACCCCGGACTCCAGTGGAACAAGTGTTGATGAAAATTTTTGCTGAGGTTTTGGGACTTAAGCGTGTAGGAATTTATGACAATTTTTTTGAATTAGGGGGTCATTCATTATTAGCAACTCAGCTTGTCTCTAGAGTGCGCGATGGCTTGCGTGTAGAGTTACCTTTGCGTAGCATATTTGAAGCACCGACAATTGCACAAATATCTAAGATAGTGGAAGGCTTTAAAGAAAGCAATCCTCAAAATCAAGCGCCAGCTTTAGTACCATTATCACGTGAAAGTCGGCGGATTAAGTTATCTTCTTTAAACGAAGATACCAAGAGGCGTTAGGGACTTGTAGAGAAAGTAAGATACCAAAAACCTATCCCACTAGTAATATTAGAATTATAGCTGTCGGGAAATATCGGTAAATAAAAGATGAGTGAGACAATGGTGGTCTGCAATTGGGGTTTTCTTAAGCAGCCATCAAGTAGAACTCTACCTATGATGACTGCAATAGTGTTGAGCCTAGTGTATCGAAAAGTACAGCATTTAACAGATGTGCTACGCTGCCTGGAAGTGGAAGCATTGTTGTAAGTTAAGGCAATGTCTGTGTCTCTGTGAGCCGACAAGCATTATCTCAAAGCCCTGAGAGCTTTGCCAGCACAACTATTTAAAATTATTCAAATGGGACTTCACCATACTGACCCATGTCGTAACCCAGTAAGACAAATACCAGTAATTTCGGGAAAAATTTGGTATTAATCGCTTTACCGATGTCCCTTGATATACAGCATCATCCTTTCCTACTACTGGTGTATACTCTCTCTTAGTTTTGCGGCAGGTCTATTTTGCTAATCTAAATATCGACGGTACCGAGGTCTATAAAATTCCCCAAAATAAACCTTTTGACGTTCCCATCTGACGACGAGGCTGCGATATTTACGTTTATATAAAACAAAACATTGATGCAATAAAGCTATAACCGACTGAAAATTCACGCTTCCCCCTTCTTTGGTCAGCACAGCGCATAAACCATTGTTGCCTAGAACCGGGCAGTGTGGGGAGTTTCAAGGGGAATCAGAAGCGGTCCAAAAGATTTTTGGAAAAATAGTTGACACAATTAATTAGGTTCGTTATATTGAATAAGTGCCT